>NZ_JBVIED010000013.1:0-110261 GCF_055572035.1 Streptomyces sp. NPDC030838
GAAGTACGAGTACCAGACCCGCGCCGACGGCTACTCCGCCGACCTGTTCCGCAAGACCTCCCCGGAGGGCCGCGCCTGGCAGTTCGGCTACGACACCTACGGCAATCTCAAGACGGTCACCGACCCCAAGGGCGTGGCCACCACGACCGCGGGCGACTACACGACGTCGTACGAGTACGACGCGTACGGCCGGCTGACGAAGGCGACCGACGCCAACGGCAACCCGACGACCTTCTCCGCCTTCGGGCCCACCGGCTACCCCGCCAAGATCACGGACGCCAAGACCTTCACGACCGATTTCGTCTACGACGAGCGCGGCCAGGTCACCGAGGTCATCGACGCGTACGGCAAGAAGACCACCCAGACGTACGACGTGTACGGGCGTCCCCTGGTCAAGACGGTGCCGAAGAAGCAGGACTCGGGTGCCCTGATCACGACGACCGCGCCGGAGTACGACGCCAACGACAACATCACCAAGGCGACGGCGCCCAACGGCGCGGTCTCCACGGCGGTGTACGACGACGCGGACCAGGTCACGTCGGCGACGGCGCCGGCGAACAACCTCACCGACCCGCGCACCTCGACGTACACCTACGACAAGGTCGGCAACCTGAAGACGACGACGGAGCCCAAGGGCACGGCGACGACGACGGACACGACCGACTACGTCACCACCCATCACTACAACGAGATCTATGAGCTGGTCTCGGTGGTCAACGCGACCGGCGACAAGATCAGTTACGAGTACGACGAGGTCGGCAACGTCGTCACGGTCATCGACCCGAAGAAGAACGCAACCGCCGACACCACCGACTACACCACCAAGACGGCCTACGACCTGAACCACCGGGTCACCGTCGTCACGGACGCCGCCGGCAAGACCACCAAGCGGGGCTACGACAAGGACTCGCTGATCACGTCGATGACGGACGCGGAGAACAACACCACGACCGTCACCTACGACGAGCGCGGCAAGCGGACCGAGATCAAGGTCCCCTACGAGGGCACCACGACCCGGTCGACGAAGTACGAGTACGACCAGGTCGGCAACGTCACCAAGGTGATCAGCCCGCGCGCGGTCGCGGCCGGCACGACCACGGCGTTCACCGCCCGTACCGAGTACGACGCGCTGAACCGGCCGGTCAAGCAGTACCAGCCGTACGACCCGGCGGACTCCCGTCACAACGACCCGAACGTCTACACGGAGACCGTGTACGACAAGGTCGGCCGGGTGGCGAAGACCTCGCTGCCGCCGTCGGAGGGTGAGACGGTCCGCAACGACACCGTCTACAGCTACTTCGACAACGGCTGGGTCGAGTCCTCCACCGACCCGTGGGACATCGCCACCACCTACGACTACAACCAGCTCGGGCAGCAGACCAAGCGCACCCTGACCTCGGCGGGCGGCTCCTCGAACCGCACGATGACGTGGTCGTACTACCCGGATGGATCCCTCAAGGCCCGTTCGGACGACGGTGTCCCGGTCGGGAAGTCGGTCGTCCTGGTCGACAACTCCGACACCCAGAACACCTCCGCCACCGGCACCTGGACGAAGGGGACCCTCGCCGGCCAGCACGGCTACGACCACCGCACCCACGCGGCGGGCACCGGCACGGACGCCTTCACCTGGACGCTGAACATCCCCAAGGACGGCACGTACACCGCGTATGTGAAGTTCCCGAAGGTGACCGGCGCCGCGACCGCGGCGAAGTACACCGTGACCCACTCCACGGGCACGGCCGACAAGACGATCGACCAGAACGCCACCGCCAACCAGGGCACCTGGGTCTCGCTCGGCGCCTACGCCTTCAAGCAGGGCAACGCGGCCAAGCTCCAGCTGTTCCAGAACAGCGGCGGAGTGGTCGTCGCCGACGGCGTCAAGCTCGTCCGTGACACCGGAGGCGACCCCGCCGACACGGAGAAGAACGACTTCGCCTACACGTACGACCTCAACGGCAACCTGACCAAGATCGACGACACCTCGTCGACCGCGAAGATCGACGCCTACACGGTCGCCTACACCGGCCTCAACCAGGTCCAGAAGGTCACCGAGACGCTCGCGGGCCAGGAGAAGAAGTCCACGTCGTACACCTACGACGCCAACGGACAGCCGGAGACGATCAGCCACCCCGACCAGTTCTCCAAGTACACCTACGACCTGCGCGAACTGGTGAAGACGGTCTCGGTCGGCAAGACGGCCACGGACGCCTCGCCGAAGGTGACGTCGTACACCTACACCGACCGCGGCCTGAAGCTGAAGGAGACCAAGGCCAACGGCAACACCGTCGACTACACCTACTACCTCGACGCGGCCGTGAAGTCGACGACCGAGAAGAAGCCCAACGGCACCCTCGTCTCCTCCCACACCTACGCCTACGACCCCAACGGCAACAAGGCGCAGGACGTGGCGAAGAAGATGAACGCCGACAACCACGCGGCGTACCTCGAATCGACCACCAACTACACCTACGACCCGGCCGACCGGCTGCGGGAGGCGGTGAAGACCGGCAACGGCGCCGGGACGGAGACCTACGTCCACGACGACAACGCCAACGTCATCCGGCAGACGGTCAAGAACCGGACCACCGAGTACGGCTACGACCGCAACCGGCTGCTGACCGCCACGACGTCCGGGGTCACGGCGAACTACAACTACGACCCGTTCGGCCGCCAGGAATCGGTGACATCGGGCGGCGAGATCGTCGAGCGGAGCGTGTACGACGGCTTCGACCACGTCATCGAGTCCCAGAAGATGGACGACAACGGGGCGCTGAAGACGACGAAGTACACCTTCGACCCGCTCGACCGCACCACGTCGAAGACCACGGACGGCAAGACCACCGACTTCGCCTACCTGGGCCTGTCCCGTGAGGTCCTGGACGAGAAGGTGGCCGGCGAGCTGACCAAGTCCTACCAGTACAGCCCGTGGGGCGAGCGGCTGTCGCAGGTCAAGCACAACAGCGACGGCACGACCGAGGACGGCTACTACGGCTACAACAGCCACACCGACGTCGAGACCCTCACGGACAAGAACGGCGACACCAAGGCGACGTACGGCTACACCGCCTACGGCTCCGACGACGACACGGAGTTCACGGGCATCGACAAGCCGGACGCGGCCGACCCGACCAAGGAGGCCTACAACCCGTACCGCTACAACTCCAAGCGCTGGGACGCCCAGGCCGGCACCTACGACATGGGCTTCCGCGACTACAACCCGGGCCTGAACCGCTTCACCACCCGGGACATGTACAACGGCGCCCTCGCCGACATGGGCCTCGGCACCGACCCGTTCACCGGAAACCGCTACGCGTTCGGCGGCGGCAACCCGTCCACGTTCGTCGAGTACGACGGGCACCGTCCGATCGAGTGCAACGAGTCCGGCTACACCTGCCGGATGAACAGCGCGGGAGGCTGGGACGTCGACTACGTCAAGTCCACCGCCGATCTCGACCCGGCCGCCGGCACACCCAGTTACGGCGGAAGCGAGGCGGACGCGGACAAGCTGAACAGCCAGACCGTCGCCTACGGCATCGCCTACGCCCGGAAGTACGGTGTCGACGAGAAGCTGGTCGTCGCCCTGCTCATGCAGGAGCAGCCGTTCTACACGACGTGGCCGGGCGCGACGGGGGACCTGGCGAAGACGGGGGTCTCCGCTCTGGGCATATGGACCGAGCGTCTCTTCGGCAAGGACCCGAGTGTCGGGCCCGTGCAGATGAAGTCGGCCACCGCCCGGCAGATTCTGGTGGACGCCGGATACGACGACTTCAAGGACACCTCGCTCGACGCCATCCGTCAGGCGCTGTCCGTGAACGAGGAGTTCGCCGTCTCCGTGGCCGTGCTGAAGCTGAAGCTGGACATCAGCTCGGGCAGCGACAGCAAGCAGGCGTACATCGGATACTCGCTCAGCGACGACCAGGCGGCCCGCCTGCGCGTGCCGGGTGACCCTCTGGTGCAGGCCAGCCCCATCCTGTCGAGGAGGTCGGCGCGGTTCGACGCGAACATGGCATATCTGTCCGGGACCGGGCAGTCTATGTCCGAGCTGTTCGGGATCTCGTCGCTGCCGACCGCCCAGTTCGGGGATCCGGGCGGTTTCTGCTCAAGCATCGCAAGGGACTGTGGATGATTCGTCAACGGACAAGGGCGCTCCGCCTGGCCGGAGCGGCAGCCATCGCCGCCGTGCTGGTGACCGCGTGGATGGTCGTCCGCGCGTGGCTGGAGCTGCCCGGTGTACCGGCCGACGTGGTGCGGTCCGCCGCCTCCGGACCGGTGCGCATCGTGGCCGAGGGGCACGCTTCGAGTCCCGGAAACGACTGGGAGGACTCCTACGCCCTCCTCTCCGTTTCCTCGGACGGTTCCTCGGACGGCGATCCCGTCGAGGACATCGAGGAGGCCCTTCGGTCCGCGGGCTGGAGCACCCGTGCGGGCGGTACCGGTCCGCTGCTCCTGTCCGGGGACACGCCCGCAGACCGGCCGAAATACGGGGTGACGGTGCAGAGCTACGGGAATTTCGGCTGCCTCGACCGACCCGAGGTCTGTGAGGACTTCGAGAAAGCGGCGGAAGGCCGCGACGAGGACCTGTTCGTAGCCACCTTCATGCCCTACGTCTGAGGCTGACCGCCTCCTGGAACAGTGGCCTCCGGCCGGCCTGGTGCCGACCGGAGGCCACTGCCGTGCCGCGCCGAAATCTGTACCCGCCGCACCAGATGTCCGCGTCCGGACGCTAGGGTTGCCGCATGCCCGCCGAGAACTCCCCCGCAGCCGGAAACCTCGACGATGACGACTACCCGGCATACACCATGGGGCGAGCCGCCGACATCCTCGGTGTCACCCCCGCCTTCCTGCGGGCGGTCGGCGAGGCCGGCCTGATCACTCCCCTGCGGTCGGAGGGCGGCCACCGGCGTTACTCCCGCCGCCAACTGCGCGTCGCCGCCCGCGCCCGTGAACTCGTCGGCCAGGGGACTCCCGTCGAGGCCGCCTGCCGCATCATCACCCTGGAGGACCAGCTCGAGGACGCCCTCCGCCGGAACGAGGAAATGCGGCGAAAGCTGGAGGGCGGCGGCGCGGAAATCTAGTTCCGCCGTTGCAGAATTATCGGTCGGGGTCGGACGAGAATTTCTCAGACGTGGGTTTTCCGCGTGACCTGTCCGCGTGACCTGTGTTAACGTTAAAGCCGTTGCAGTTTTGGTTACCGAAAACTCTCCGGAGGGGTGATCATCGCAGCGACCCGGAGTTCGCAAGGTGCGGATTCCGGTACTGCCCCCCAAGGGAGATTCAATATGGCATCTGGCACCGTGAAGTGGTTCAACGCGGAAAAGGGCTTCGGCTTCATCGAGCAGGACGGCGGCGGCGCTGACGTGTTCGCCCACTACTCGAACATCGCCACCTCGGGCTTCCGCGAGCTTCAGGAGGGCCAGAAGGTGACCTTCGACGTCACGCAGGGCCAGAAGGGCCCGCAGGCCGAGAACATCGTTCCCGCCTGACGCTGACGCGAACCCGAACATGGCCGGGGCCCGCACTCTTGGAGTGCGGGCCCCGGCTCGTTCCGCATGCGTGACCGAACGGCCGATTTTCCCCTCGTCGGCGGTCCGCGGGGCGCGGAGCGCGCCTCGCTGAGTTAGGCTGCTCAGCCATGTCGCACCCTGACGATCTGCTGCTCGGCATCGCCGAGGCGGTGGAGTCGCAGCACAGCAGTCGGATGTCCCTGACCGTCGTGGTCCCCGGAGCCGTCATCACCGGACGGCTCGCCCCCGAAGCCCTGTGGAAGCAGCGCGTGGCGGAGGTGCTACGGGACTCGGCGGACCTACAGCATTTCTCGGGCGTGTTCACCGCACCCGGCACCGGCGACGACTCGCCGCCGTCCGCCGGCCGTCCGACCCACCTCCACTTCCACCTCGCCCGGATCCTCCAGGGCAGCGTCGGTATCCCGGACACCGGGGGCATGTACCGCGTCGCCCTGGAGGATGTGAGTGCGTGGACCATCGGGGACATCCGCTATTCGGACCAGTGAGCCGCCTGGCCGGTCGAAGACCGACCGCACATAGGAGAGACCGGCACTGAACGGCCCGGCGACTGGGAATGACCGAGGGCTCCAGCCGATGCTGCCCGGCCTCTACGTCGTAAGAGTGCGTGGCGTAGGCTCCGGCCGTATGCAGGTGATCGCGGTTCTCGCGCTCGACGGGGTGTCGGCCTTCGATCTGGCCATCCCCTGCCAGGTGTTCGCTCTCGCAGCCCTCGACGGGGCACCCGCCTACGAGGTGCGGGTCTGCGCCGACCGGGCGCTGTCGGCGACAGCCGGTCCGGCGGAACCGTTCCGGATCTCCACCCCGTACCGCTGGGACGACGCCCTGGACGCGACCACCGTCATCGTGCCGGGCATCCCGCATGACCGCGTCCCGCATCCGCGTGCCGTCCGGCTGTTACAGGAGGCCGCGGCCCGCGGAGCCCGTATCGCCTCGATCTGCACCGGCGCCTTCGCCCTCGGCCACGCCGGACTGCTGGAGGGGCGTCGTGCGACCACCCACTGGCGGTTCGCCGACCTGCTGGCCGAGCGCTTTCCCGGTACGCGCGTGGACCCGTCGGTGCTCTACGTCGACGAGGGGCAGGTGCTCACCTCGGCCGGGATCGCCGCAGGCCTCGATCTGTGCCTGCACATCGTCCGCCGCGACCACGGCGCGGCGGTGGCCGCGGAGGTCGCGCGCATGCTGGTGATGCCGCCCCAACGGACCGGCGGTCAGGCCCAGTTCATCGAATACCGGTCGCCCGACGGCGATGCCGCCGACCTCGGTGACACCTTGCAGTGGATGCGCGGCAAGCTGAACGAGCCGCTGAGCCTGGCCGACATCGCCGCCCACGCGATGATGAGCCGCCGCAGCCTGTCCCGGCACTTCCGGGCGCAGACCGGCACCACACCGCTGCGCTGGCTGCTCGCCCAGCGCGTCCAGCGTGCCAGGGAGCTGCTGGAGACGACGGCGCTGCCGCTGACGCGGGTGGCCGACGAGACCGGGTTCGGCTCCGTCGAGGCGCTTCGTCACCACTTCACACGGCAGGTCGGCACCACGCCGTCCGCCTACCGGGCCACCTTCCGTATGTGAGCCGTGGGTTGGGCCTCAGGGGCTGGCCGTATCTTGCGCACCATGGGCACGCGCGCCGGTGTCGTCGATCACCGGCCGTCGGAAGACTGAACGCGTTCTCGCTTCCGCCGGCCGCCGCACACCGCGCGGCCACGTCCACACGGAGAGCCTCATGCCCGCCCAACTCGCGAGCGCCGCCCCGACCACAGCCACCGCCGCCCGGGCCCGACGCCCGCTGCGCGTCCACACCGTGCTCTACGACGGTGTCGAGGAGCAGGACTTCGCCGGTCACGTGGAGGTGCTCGGCATCGCCGGGGAGGAACTCGTCGTCCAGTCCTTCGTCCACGTCGAGGACCGGCGGGTGAGGACGGCCGCCGGCATGGAGATCCTGTGCCGGGACGCCTGGTCGCCCCGCTCGGCCGATGTGATCATCGTTCCCGGGGCGGGGTACGGCGAGGGATCCGCGCTTCAGCGGGAGATCCAGCGCGGCGTTCTGCCCCGCGCCCTGAAGGCAGCCCCCAGGAAGGGCCTCGTGCTCGGCGCGGTGTGCACAGGCACCATGCTGCTCTCCGCCGCCGGGCTGACGGCCGGGCGGCGCTGCACCACCCACCACATCGCCCAGGACGAGCTGCGCCGGGAGGGCGGACGCGTGGTCGGCGGCCGGGTCGTCGACGACGGCGACCTCGTCACCTGTGGCGGCGTCACCTCCGGCATCGACCTCGGCATCTGGCTCCTGGAGCGGTTCTTCGGCCCTGACCTGGCCGTCCTCGCCGAGGAGGTCCTGGAGTACGAACGCCGCGGCACGGTCAACACCCTCTGACTCCTCTCGCTCCCGCCGACTCTTCGAAGAAGGAGACGACCTGTGAAACGACGCACCCTTCTGCGCACCGGGACCGCGCTCGGAGCCGCCGGTCTCACGGCCGGCATGTCCACGAACAGCGCGGCCGCGCCCCCTTCCCGCCAAGGCGACGACGATGCCCTCCGCGTGCACGTCGTGCTCTTCGACGGCGTGGAGGAACTCGACTTTGCCGCCCCTTACGAGGTGTTCGCCGCCTCCGACCACTTCACCGACCGCTCCGTCGACGTGCGTTACGTCGCCCTCGACGGCCCCCGCACCGTCACCGCCGCCTACGGCACCACCCTCCGCGTCGACCAGGCCTGGGCACCCGAGCAGGCCGACCTCCTCGTCGTCCCCGGCGGTGGGTACGCCCGCCGCGAGGATCCCGGGGTCTGGGCCGAGATCCGGCGAGGGACGCTCCCCCAGGCGCTGGCGGGGGCCCGGCGCCCCGGGCTCACCATCAGCGGCCTGTGCACGGGGGTGATGCTCCTCTCCGCCGCCGGCCTGACCCGCGGCCGGCCCTGCACCACCCACCACCGGGCACGACACGACCTCGAAGAGCAGGGCGGGCTCCTGAAGAACGCCCGGGTCGTCGACGACGGCGACCTGGTCACCGCCGGAGGCGTCACCTCCGGCCTGGACCTCGCCCTGTGGCTGGTGCGCCGCGAGCTGGGCGTCGACGCCGCGCTCGGCCTGGAGAGCATGCTGGAGTACGAGGCCCGCGGCACGGTCCACCGACAGGCTGCGGGTCGAACCTGACAGGAATTGTGACCGCGCCGTGGTCATTCAGCTGGTGCACTCACGGTTGCCTGGGCCCCCTAGCGTGGCTGTCGACGTCGGCTGTCGGCGGACGGGAGCACGGCCAGGGCGGCCGAGAGGGCGGCTACGACGGCGGCCAGAGGGAGGATCCCGCGCAGGGCGGAGCCCACACTGTCGGAGAAGATCATGGTGTCCACCGCTTGCAGGGCCAGGCCGACGCCGCCCGTCGCGATCAGCCAACGTCCGGCCGTGTTCCGCATGAGCAGAAGCAGCGTGCCGATGGCGAGCACGGCCGTCTGTACGCCGAACAATGTCATCTGCACTGTTCGCGAGTCGCCCGAGAGCGAGCCGGCGGTGAAGGCCTGGTCCGTCGCGACGGGGATGACCGGAACCGTGATGAGGCAGACCAGCGCCGCCACGGCGGTCGCGGTTCTGGCGGAGGGCCGTTGGGCGGGGAGGATTGGACTCGCGCCCCGGCCTGCCTCCGGTGCGCCTTGGCACCAGCGGCCTGTGGACGGACGTACGGCCATGGCCACGGCGGCGATCGCCGAAGCGGCCGTCAGAGGACCGACGACGTAGGCGATCATCTCGACGGCCGGCGGCCCTCCCACCAGCTGATACTGCACGCCGGCGCTCAGACAGTGCAGAGCCGTTATGCCGGCGCCTGCCGTGATCATCCAGCGGCCGGCCATCCTCTGCCTGTACAAGAGCAGCGCTCCCGTGCCGAGCACGACCGCCTCCGCGACGCCCACCGCCATGTTCACCGCGATCAACCCGGTCGGCGCGGAGGGGTCCAGGACGTACTGGACGGTCCTGGCGATCATGGACAGCAGCCCCGGCAGACACAGCAGCGCCAGGGTGATGGCGGCGGTCGCGGCGCTGCGTGCCTCGGAGGTGGGATCCATCGGCGGGAGCGGAGTCGTCGGGGGCGGGGTGGGGCCGCCTCCCCGTGGCGTATGCCCTGGTTCCTGGTCGAGTTGGCGCAGGTCACGGGCGAGGTCGGCCGCGTCGCCGTACCGTTTGTCGGGGTCCTTGTGCAGCAGGGTCAGCACGAGGTCGTCCCAGGCGGGTGGGATGCCCGGGGACACGGAGCTGGGGGCGGGCGGGTCCTGGGTGAGGTGTGCCGAGAGGTAGCCCACGGTGTCGGGGGCCTGGAACGGCAGCCGGCCCGTGAGCAGTTCGAAGAGCAGGCAGCCTAGCGCGTACAGATCGCTGCGCGGTTCGGGGAAACCACGTGCTTGTTCGGGGGCCATGTACGGAGGTGTGCCCACGATGAAGCCGGTCTGGGTGAGGCGGTCCGCGGTCACGTAGGGGTCGGCTGCGCGCGCGACACCGAAATCCAGCACCTTCACGAATCCGGACGGCGTGATGAGGACGTTGGAGGGCTTGATGTCCCGGTGCATGACCCCGGCGTCGTGGGCCTCTCCCAGCGCGTCGCATATCTGCGCCCCCCACCGGGCCGCGTCCCGCAAGGCGACGGCACCCTGGCCCAGCTTCACGTCCAGGCCCTCGCCGCGGACCAGCTCCATCACCAGGAAGGGGACCCTGCTGTCCCCGGTGCCCGTCTCGCCGACGTCGTGGATGGTCACGATGTTGGGGTGCTGCAGGCGGGCGGTGATCCGTGCCTCGCGAAGGAACCTGGCGCGCGCCTCGGTGCCGTGGCTCCCACCGCCGCCGAGCAGCGATATCACCTTGACCGCGACGCGCCGGCCCAGCGCCTCGTCCTGCGCCTCCCACACCTGCCCCATACCGCCCTCGCCGAGCTGCCGCACCAACCGGTAGCGGCCTCCCAGGAGCTCATCCCGCACTGCCGTGCCTCCCCGCGTCGGGTCACGTCTGCCCTCCCGCCGGCGAACCAGCGCACCGCGATCATGGCGCAACGGCCGAAGCGGTACATCCGATACGCGGAAATTGACGGCTCAGTGCCTTCGGCTCGGTCAGAACTTCTGCCCCGCGCCTGCCCGGGTCAGGGCTTCATGCGCATCGTCCCCCTGCCGCGGGTGTTCGGCCGCGTGACCGTATGCCCTGGGTGGCAGGTGGCCCTGGATGTGGGACAGCTCGGTCACGGAACGCTCGAGGGCGAGCTCCAGGATCTCGGGCATGGTCAGGGTGCCGGTGCCGTCCGGCGGGGTGAGCCAGCGCAGGGAGCCCCAGCGGCAGTGCGGTGCGGGAGCCGCGACCCACGATCCCTTGCCGAGGTAGCGCATCCCCGCGCCGACCCACACCGCCGCCGGATCGGGCGGCAGGAAGAAGCCGACGTGGTGATTGCGGGAGTCCAGCAGGCAGGGACCCGGCTGGATCAGCGGCAGGTCGTCCAGGATGCCGGCGACACGCAGCCCCAGCTCCTCGGGAACGACCAGGACGTCCCAGAACCGGCCGGCGGCCAGCAGGGTGACTCCCGTGCAGCCGTTCTGCCACTCCTCCTTGCAGGCGCGGGGGTCGTCCGACGCAGCGGCCAGCCACTCCATCGACCTCTTCCATTGCGCCAGTGCCATCAAAGCCTCCTTGTGGGTGCCGATGCTCAGTGGTTGCGCGTTCGGCGCTTGAGCTGCATGACCTGTGTGCTGTTGTCGCGCCTTACGGTCGTGGATGATCGGTGGATGGCCCAGTCCAGCGGCTGCCGCGGGCAACGGCCATATGGTGGGGGCTCAATTCCCCGTTTGGGGCGAGCGCCCGCGCACCGGCGGGGCAGAAATATGCAGGCACACGCCCCCCGACGAGCGCGTGCACCAGCGAACGTGACCCGGGCTTCCTGTGCCCTTCTCGAGCCAAGGCCGCCGTAGAGGTCACCGAATAGGAAGGCCGCACGGAACGGGAACGGCAGCCCCAGCTCCCGGCTCCCCATAACGCCGCCCCTGCGGCGGCTCGCCCTCTGCGTCCTCTGCGCCCTCCGCGAGCCGAACATGCCCGCTCGTCCACGAGAGGACGGGCCATGTTCCACTCCCCTGAGGGGCGACGGTGACGAAGACCCAGGGCGCGCCACGGTACCCCGGGACTGCGCGGCCTCGCGCCTTCCATTCCGCGACCAGTTGGGCGTAGATCGGCGGATGGCCGCGGTAGGCACCGGGCCCTTCGGCGGATGTCCGCGGCGCGGCAGCGTCTCCGGGAACGCGCTGCACCGCTGCCTCAGTGCTGTCCATGCCCGGGCAACGCGAGCGTGCGCGCCCGCGCTACGCAGGTCTCGGGGCACCCACCGGGTCGGGTGAACCTATCCCCCATTCGGAGCCGGAATCTCATCCGACAACCACTCCGTCTGCCTCCCTGTCCTGCGGCCGCGGAGCACGACCGGCCAGGGCCCGCCGGCGTGCCCGGGGGACGTATCAGTCGCGCTGTGGCACCACCGCGACCGGGCAGTGGGCGTGGTGCAGGAGCGCGTGTCCCACCCGGCCGATCTGCGGTCCGAGATGCCCGTGGCGCGAGTGGGCTCCGATGACCAGGAGGTCAGCCGCCGCCGAACGGGCGAGGAGCTCCTGGCGTACGGAGCCCTCCACGATCACGCGGTGGACGACGGGACGGGAGTCTCCGTCCCCGTCCGTGAAGGCCCTCGCGGTGGCCAGGACGTCGTCGAGGACGGCGGAAGCCTGCTCCTCCAGGTGATGCGCGGGTTCTCCGGCCAGCAGTGGATGCGCGACCGGCTTGTGAGCCGGGCGGCGCCAGACCCGTACGGCCTCCAGCAGGCAGCCGCGCACCGCGGCCTCCCGGGCCGCGAACCGGACCGCGGCGGGGCCCGTGGCGGGACCCCCGACGCCCAGGACGATCCGGCCGTTCGCCGTCTCCCTGTTCTGCGGGCTGCCGCGTACGACGACGACCGGGCAGTGGGCGTGGGCCGCCACGGCGAGGCTGACCGAGCCCAGCAGCAGCTCCCGGATCGGTCCCCTGCCCCGTACCCCCGTCACGACGGCGGCGGCGGCGCGCGACTCGCGCAGCAGGGCAGCAGCGGGTTCCTCCGGCACCACCTCGGTGCTGATGGTGAGCCTCGGGCCGCGTTTCCGGGCCCGCTCGGACGCACGAGCGACGACGCCCTCGGCGAGCGCATGCTCGGTGACCAGGTCGGAATCAGCCCCTGGCGTGTCCGCGAGGGCGGCCCCCTCATACCGTTCCCACACCGAGGCATGGACGATCCGCAGCGGCAGACCATGACGGACCGCCTCATCCACGGCCCAGTCAACCGCTCGGAGGCCGGCCTCGGAGCCATCGACGCCCACGACCAGAGGCAGCACCACGGTTCCCACCGCCTTCACCACGCCGGCACATTCATTTTCCTTCCGGGTGACGGTCATGTCGCGGTCGGCTCGAACGCCTTCTCGGTGACGCCGGCGCCGACACCTACCTCACGCTGGAGCGCTGAGTGCCGCTCGTCGTGTGATCCCGGTCCGCTGCCCAGGAGGCCAGCACGGACGTCAGCGCAGCCGGGTCTCTTCCAGCGGAGCCACGCGCAGCCTCTGTGCGGGCTCGCTGGGCAGGTGGGGGGTGTGGCTGACCAGGCGGGCGGAGTTGCCGACGACGGCGATGCTGCTGGTGTTGTGCAGGAGGGCGGCGGCGACGGGGTTGAGGGAGCCGCCCGCGCCGGCGAGGAGGCCGGCGAGGTTGACGCCGATGGCGAGGCCGTAGTTCTGGCGTACGACGCGCAGGGTGTGGCGGCTGAGTTCGACGACGGCGGCGACCTGGCGGAGGTCGTTGCCGGCGAGGGCGATGTCGGCGGTCTCCAGGGCGACATGGGAGGAGTGCTCGCCCATGGCGATGCCGACGTCGGCCAGCGCGAGAGCGGGGGCGTCGTTGGTGCCGTCGCCGACCATGGCCACCATGTGGCCCTCCTCCTGGAGGTCGCGGATCAGCTGGAGCTTGGCCTCGGGCAGCGCGTGGGCGTGCACCTCGGCGATGTCGAGGGCGTCGGCGACGGCCTGGGCGGTCTCCGGTGCGTCGCCGGTCAGCAGGATGATGCGCTGGACACCGAGGTCGCGCAGCTGCTGGACGACCGTGCCGGCTCCGGCGCGTACCGCGTCGGACACGCCGAGCATGCCGATGAGAGCCTCGTCGTGGGCGAGGCAGATGACGGTCTCGCCCTGCCGGCGCAGCTGCGCGGCCCACTCCTGGGCGACCGGGGTGAGTTCGAGTCCGTGGCGGCGCAGCAGGGCGGGGCTGCCGACGAGGAGGCGGGTGCCGTCGAGTTCGGCGCGCATGCCCATGCCGAGGACGACCTCGCACGCCTGGTGGATGGGGATGTGCAGATGCTGTTCCTCGGTGCGGGTGACGATGGCCTGGGCCAGCGGGTGGACGGCGTGCAGTTCGCCGGAGGCGGCGAGCCTGAGGACGTCGTCCGCGGTGTAGTGCTCGTGGAACGCGACGACACTGGTGACGAGCGGGCGGCCGAAGGTGAGGGTGCCGGTCTTGTCGAAGACGACGGCGGTGACCCGGCCCACGCCCTCCAGATGCGTACCGCCCTTGATGAGCGTCCCGTGGCGGGCGCCGTTGCCGATGGCGGCGCTGATCGCGGTGGGCGTGGCCAGGCCGGCCGCGCACGGGCAGGCGACCAGCAGCATGGTCATCGCCCGGCGGGCGTCCCGGGTGAGCGCGTACGTCCCGGTCGCGAGCGCCAGGGACACGGGGACGAAGCGGCGGGTGAAGCGGGTGGCGACGGTCTGGATCGGGGCCCGGTCGGCCTGGGCCTCCTCGACCCGGCTGATGATCCGCCCGACGGTGGTGTCGCCGCCGACCGAGGTGGCGCGGACGGTGAGGGAACCGGAGGTGACGAGGGTGCCGGCGTACACCTCCGCGCCTTCCCGGGTGTAGACGGGCAGGGCCTCGCCGGTGATCGCGGCCTGGTCGACCAGCGCCTCGCCGGAGACGACCGTCCCGTCGACCGGGATCTTGTGGTGCTCGTAGACCGCCACCACGTCGTCGGGTCCGACCTCGTCCAGCGCGACCTCCACCTCGACGCCCTCACGGACCAGCCAGATCCGCTCCTCGCCGATGCTGAGCAGTTCCTCGATGGCGCGGCGGGTGCGGCGCAGGGTGATCGTCTGGAGGAACTCGCCGATGTTGAGCAGCCACAGGACGGTCAGGGCGACCACGTTCTCGCGCAGCAGCAGGGAGATGACCGTGGCGGCGGTGACGAGGGTGTCGGTGCCCGGATGCTGACGACCCGTCATCGTGCGGAGCGCGCCCCGGAAGAACGGGAGCCCGCTGAAGAGGGTGACGGCGCCGAGGAAGCCGGACCGGCCGCCGGTCACCCATGGTGAACGGCGCAGCACCAGCCGGTGCACGGCCACCACCGCGAGTACGACCCCGCCCACGACCAGCCGGGCCAGCTCGCCGGTGGAGGAGTCGGGCACGGACCGGCTGCGCTTCTCCGGTACGGAGGGAGGAGGGGCCTCTTCGAGCGCGTCGACCAGCCGGTCGACGTCCAGCCGGTCGGGCTGCACCCAGATGACGACGCTGCCCGTGCGCGGGAAGATCCGCAGCGCGCGGAAGCCGGGCAGCTCGGCGAGCCGCTCGTCGACCAGTCCCGCGCAGCCCGGCCGCGCCTTCAGCCACGGCACGATCAGCCGCGCGCGGCCCGCGGCTACGGAGCGGACCAGGACATCGGCCATGATCAGTGCTCGTGGTCGTGGTCGTGGCCGCCGATGTCGACCGCCGACGGAGGCGGCGCTTCCTCACCGAGCGAGGAGCGGGCCTCGGCCAGCATGTCCCCCGCCTTGAGCCGGGCCTCCTCCGCCGCGGAGCCGAGCCACCGGGCGGCCACGATCCCCCCGGCGAGACCGCTGACCAGCGCTTTGCGCGTCGCCGGTTTGGCCTTGGGAGCCGCCTTGCCGGCGGACCGCACCAGGGCCACACCGACCAGCCCCGAGACGGCGTGGTGCGCGAGACGACCGAAGGCGGCACCGGCGAAAGCTGCGGGATGCATGAGGACCTCCGCGGGTCCAGGCCGTGAGACGGCACGTACGGCTACGTCAATTGTGCCCCTCCAGGCAATGGCGTCGCATTTGTTGCCTGGGCAACGGCATTCCGGGACGACATTCAGTCGAGACCCAGGCCTCGGCGGCCGATGTCGTTGAGCTGGTCGGTCGTGAACCGGCCGCTCCAGGAACGCTCGTAGTGTTCCTCGGGGAAGTCGCCCGGGCTGGAGCCGGTGACGAACGCCTCGCGGACCTCGGTGGCGTAGCGCTCGTTGCGGGCGCACCACGGGGCTGTCGGGATGTACATGACGTTGCCCCAGCCTTTCTGGTCGGTGACCGGGGCGACGCTGTGGATCATGTCGCAGTGCCACCACACCGAGTCGCCCGCGCGCACGTCGGGGATCGGCGTGAGGGCGCGGTAGAGCGCCGGATGCCAGCGCTTGGTGACCGGGAAGACCTGGTTGACGGTCACTCCGCACATCGAGCCCTCGGGCACGTCCGGCAGCAGCGGGCGCAGCAGCAGGTAGGCCATGATCTCCGGGATCGGCACGGTGTGCAGCACGCCCTGGTCGGCGTCCATGTCCGACAGCGCGGTCCAGCCCTGGAAGGTGCGGAAGGCGGAGCACATGGTGGAGCCGGGGTACTGGGGGCCGGTGGTGCGGTGGGCGGCGTCCCAGGGGTCGTACTGCTCGGCGGTGCCGTCGAAGAGGTGGCGGAAGGCCTGCTGGTACTCCCGGGTCATCCACAGGTCCAGCGTGCCGGGGTCGCAGTGGGTGCCCAGGCCCGAGGAGTCGGTGCCCGGCGGGCGGCGGCGGATGCGGTCGGGGTACAGCGCGTCGCGGTCGGGATCGAACCACCGGGTGCCGTCGTCGGAGGTGTGCTTCCAGAACGAGTTGAGGAAGGACTGGACGGTGGCCATGCGCTCGGACTGGCGGGCCCGCATCTGTGCCTGGGACCAGTACACGGGGTAGATCTCGGGCTTGGAGCCGACGCTGCCGAAGAAGTCGTCGCCGGGTCCGGCGTACGTCTCGAAGAACCTGTTGCGCTCGACGTAGTCGACGATGCCGGCGTCCCAGGCCAGCGCCTGCTCGCGCGGGAAGTGGCCGCGTACGACGAGACAGCCGCGCTTCTTGAGCTTGGCCATCTGGGCCGGCGTCACGCTTCCGCCGGCGATCGCGTCGTACTCCAGGACGGGCCACACCTCCTCGCCGCGCTCCCGGTCGGCCTCGATCTCGGCGATACGGGCCTCGACGCGCTGCTCGACGGCCGCGAACACCTCCTCGACGGTGCGGCCGGAGGCTTCGATACGGGCGCGCAGCGCGGGCTTGATCTCACGGATGGCGGCCGTGAGATCGGACGGGGTCCGCTCCCAGTGCGGCAGGGCGGGGAGGTGGTGGGTTTCCGCTGCGAGCGTCATCGCCCGGCTCCTTTGGTGAGGACTCCTTACTAGAACGACGGTACGCAGGGACGGCAGATTTAGGCAAGAGTCCTTACTAGAATGCCCGCATGACCCCGCCGAAGCCGTCGCTGGAGATGCTGCGCGCCCTGACCGACGAGAACGTGCTGCGCGCGCTCATGGCCCATCCGCGCCTGACCAGGGCGGAGATCTCCGCGCACACCGGGATCTCCAAGCCGACGATCTCCGACAGCGTGCAGCGCCTCGGCCAGGCCGGTCTGGTCGTCGACACCGGCGAACGCACCACCGGACGCGGACGCGTCGGCTCGTACTACGCCCTCGCACCGCAGCTCGGCGCCGCACTGGTGGCGAGCATCACCCCGCACGGAGTCGTGGCCGAAGCGGTCGACGCCCTCGGCCGCGTCCACGGGGAGGTCCGCACCGCGCTGGAGGCGAGCGCGGGACCCCAGGTGGCCGCCACGGCCCTGACCTCGGCCGCGGGGCGACTGGCCGAGCGGATCCCCGGCCCGCTACGCCTCGCGGTGATCAGCGCCGCCGACCCGGTGGACCGCGAGACCGGTCGGCTCGTCCATCTGCCGGACGCCCCCTTCCTCGTCGGCGACCTCGACCCTCCCGGCGTCCTGGCGTCCCGCGTGACCGGCCCCGTCCTGGTGGACAACGACGTCAACTGGGCCGCCCGCGCGGAGCGCCGGTCCGGGTGTGCGCAAGGCGTCGACGATTTCGTCTATCTCCACCTCGGTGAGGGCCTCGGCTGCGCCGTGGTAGGCGACGGCAGCGTCCGGCGCGGGCACCGGGGTCTCGTCGGCGAGATCGCACACCTCTGCACGGCGGGCCCGGACGGCTCGGCCATGGCCTTCACCGAGGTCTTCGCCGCCCTCGGCCTGCGACGGCCCTCCTCCACCGCCATCGACGTGCCGGCGCTTCAGGATCTTCTCGCCCGTCACGACGAACAGGCGAAGCGGACCCGCGCCGCACTGGCCCGGGCCGTCGTCGGCGTCCTGTCCGCGGCCGTGTCTCTCGCCGACCCTCAGCTGATCGTCATCGGTGGCGAGTGGGGCCGGCACCCCGCCCTGCTCGCCGCCGTCGACGAGCACTTCAGCCGTACGCCACGCCCCGTCCCCGTCACCAGCGCCGTGCTGTCCTCCCCCGAACTGACCGCGGCCCGCGTCCGAGCCGTGGAGGAACTCCGCTCACTCATCGTCCAGTCGGCCGCCCGGCACCGGAGCAGTGACTGAGGTTGCTATCGGGACCGGCTCCCGATGAGGTGGGCCAGGCCGTCCAGGATGCGCCGCAGCCCGAAGTCGAAGGCGTGATCGGGGTTGTACACGCCCTGGTGAGCCGCACCCGCGGCGCTGCCGACCCGGGCCGCGAGGGGGAACCGGGCGGGATCGAAGACCCTGGCCAGGAGTGGCGCGTTGGCCGCCCACCACTGCTCGTCGGACATGGCGCTGTCGCGGGCGGCGGCCTGGGTGTCGAGGTCGGCGCGGGCGACGGACTGGACGAAGCCCAGCAGGAAGGTGAGGGCCGCGTCCATCTCGACATCGTCGAGTCCGAGGCCGTCGAAGGCGGCCAGTTCGTGTTCGTACTTGGCCATGAGGCCGGGACCGAGCGGTGGGCGCGTGGTGGGCAGGGTCGCCACCCAGGGGTGGCGCCTGTACAGGTCGCGGTTCTCGCGCGCGACGGCCTCCACCCTTGAACGCCACGGGGCGGCTGTGTGATCGGTACGCGGCATCTGGAGATAG
Source organism: Streptomyces sp. NPDC030838 (assembly GCF_055572035.1). Classification (NCBI taxonomy): domain Bacteria; kingdom Bacillati; phylum Actinomycetota; class Actinomycetes; order Kitasatosporales; family Streptomycetaceae; genus Streptomyces; species Streptomyces sp. NPDC030838. The sequence goes on from NZ_JBVIED010000013.1 coordinate 18,726, forward strand.
ACGGCGTCCAGCATGAGGTCGAGCAGCTCCGCCTTGCCCGGGACGTATGTGTAGAGCGTCATCGGCGTGACGCCCAGCCGCTGGGCGACGCTGCGCATGGTCAGGGCGTCCAGTCCACCGGAGTCCGCGAGCTCGACAGCAGCCTGGACAACGGCGTCGACCGTCAGGCCCTGCTTGGGGCCGCGCCGGGGGCCACCCTGTCCGGGCTCGCGCCACAGCAGCTCCAGGGTGCGGGCCGGGTCGCCTGCCCCGCTTCGTTCTTTGGCCATGCGCTCCATCCTCTCGCCTCTCGCCCGGGAGTTTTTTTGCTCCGTGAACCCATCTACTTTGTACGTCGTATAGAGTACAGTGTATAGAGATCGCTTGATCCCGAGCTCCAGGAGAAGCCATGAAGATCACTTCCACCGCCGTCTCCCTCACCGTCGACGACGTCCCCGCCTCCGCCGCCTTCCTGACCAGGCACTTCGGTTTCCAGGAGGCCATGGCCGCCGAAGGCTTCGCCTCCCTGGCCCGAGAGGACGCCGCCAACGTGATCTTTCTCCAGCGCGGCATCGAGGTCCTGCCCGAGGGCTTCAGGGACCAGCACGCCGCGGGTGTGATCCTCGCGTTCACCGTCGCCGACCTGGACGCCGAATACGAGCGACTGCAGCGCGAGGGCGTCTCCATCACCATGCCGCTGCGCGAAGAGCCGTGGGGCGAGCGCCTCTTCCAGGTCACCGACCCGAACGGTGTGATCGTCCAGCTCGTCGCCTGGGCCATACCCGACAACCACTGACGGTCATCGCGGACGCCGCGCCGGTCTGCAGCTCCGTGCGGTCCGGGTGATGGACGCCGGCCCCGGATGAGGACGGGGTCTCCTCAAGGCGTCTCCGGGAAGTGGCAGGCCACCTCCCGCGTCTCTCCCGGCGCGGCGATCCGCAGCAGGGGTGCCTCGGTCCGGCAGAGCTGCTGGGCCTTGGGGCAGCGAGGGTGGAAGGTGCAGCCGGGTGGCGGTGCCGCAGGGCTCGGCGGGTCGCCGAGGAGGGTGATGCGCTCGCGGGTGCGCTCGGCGGCGGGATCCGGCAGGGGCACGGCGGAGAGCAGGGCCCGGGTGTAGGGGTGGGCGGGTGCGCCGTACACCCGCTCCTTGGGCCCGACTTCGACGATGCGGCCCAGGTACATCACCGCGACCCGGTCGCAGGCCCGCTTCACCACGGACAGATCGTGGGCGATGAAGAGGTAGGCGAGCGACAGCTCCCGTTGCAGCCGTTGCATCAGATTGACGATCTGGGCCTGTACGGAGACGTCGAGCGCGGAGACCGGTTCGTCGGCGACGATCAGACGGGGACTGGTCGCCAGGGCGCGGGCGATGCCGATGCGCTGTGCCTGCCCGCCGGAGAACTCGTGCGGATAGCGGTCGACGTGCTCGGGGATGAGCCCGACGAGCTCCATCAGCTCCACGGCCCGCTTGCGGGCCTCCACGGTCGAACTGCCCCGCACCAGCAGGGGTTCGGAGATGATGCGGGCCACCGTCTGACGCGGGTTGAGCGAGGAGTGCGGGTCCTGGAAGACCATCTGGAGGTCCCGCCGCAGGGGCATCAGGTCGCGCCGGCCCAGGTGACTGATGTCGTGGCCGTCAAAGGTGATGGACCCGGCCGTGGGCTCCAGCAGCCGTACGATCACGCGGCCGGTGGTGGACTTGCCGCAGCCGGACTCCCCGACCAGGCCGAGGGTCTCACCGGCCGACACGTGCAGGCTGATGTCGTCGACGGCCCGTACGGGCGCGGCGTGTCTGCGACGGCCGGGGAAGGTCATCGTCAGGTTCCGTACGGAGAGCAGGGGCTGGCGGGTGGTCATGGTGTGTCTCCGCGGGGCTGGTTCTCGGTGGTGGCCGGTCGCAGGGGAAGGTGGCAGGCCACCGCGTGGCCGCTCTCGGCGGTGAGCCCGGGCCGGACGTCGTCGCAGCGCCGGCGCGCGTCCGCGGACGCGGCTGCCACGCGGGAGCAGCGCGGCGCGAAGGCGCATCCCGGTGCGGGGGTGAGGAGGGAGGGCGGGCTGCCGGGGATCGCCCGGAGAGGTTCCTCGTCGCTGTCGTCGAGGCGGGGCAGGGAGTCGAGCAGGCCCTGGGTGTAGGGGTGGGCCGGGGCGGCGAACAGGTCGTCCACCGGGGCGTGTTCGGCCGCGCGGCCTCCGTACATCACCAGCACCTCGTGCGCGATGCGGGCGACCACGCCCAGATCGTGCGTGATCATGATGACGGCGAGGCCCCGTTCGGCCTGGAGACGGGCGATCAGTTCCAGGATCTGGGCCTGCACGGTGACGTCGAGGGCGGTGGTCGGTTCGTCGGCGATGAGCAGGTCGGGCTCGCAGGCGAGGGCCATGGCGATCATCACGCGTTGCCGCATGCCGCCGGAGAACTGGTGCGGGTACTCGCCGGCCCGGCGGGCGGGTTCCGGGATGCCGACCTCGCCGAGCATGTCCACGGCGCGTCTGCGGGCGGCGGAGCGGCCGGAGCCGAAGTGGACGCGGTGGTGTTCGGCGATCTGCTCGCCGACCGTGTAGTACGGGTGGAGGCTGGAGAGCGGGTCCTGGAAGATCATCGCCATCCGGCGTCCGCGCAGTCTGCCCAGCTCGCGCTCGCCGAGCCCGATCAGCTGTTCTCCGTCGAGCTCGATGGATCCGGTGACCTCGGCGCCCTGGTGCAGGCCCATGACGGCGAGGGAGGTGACGGACTTGCCGGAGCCGGACTCGCCGACGATGCCGAGGGTCTGTCCGCGGCGCACGGTGAAGCCGAGCGAGTCGACGGCCCGTACCGGACCGCGTGCGGTGCGGAAGGTGACCGTCAGGTCCGTTACGTCCAGGAGTGGTTGTGGACCGGTCATCAGAACCTCACTCGCGGGTCGACGACGGCGTACAGCAGGTCGACGGCCAGGTTGGCGACGACGATGAAGGTGGCGGCCAGGAGGGTGACGCCGAGGATGACCGGCTGGTCACCGGTGGAGAGCGCGCCGTAGAAGAGCCGGCCGACTCCGGGCAGTCCGAAGATGGACTCGGTGATGACGGCGCCCGCGAGCAGCCCGCCCAGGTCCATGCCGAAGATGGTGAGGATAGGGGTCATGCCGGCCCGCAGCCCGTGTTTGACGACGACGGTGCGGCGTGGCAGGCCCTTGGCGCGGGCGGTGCGGATGTACGGCTCCGCCATGGTCTCGATCATCGAACTGCGGCTCTGACGCGCGTACATGGCGGCGTAGAGGATGGCCAGCGCGAGCCAGGGCAGCAGCAGGTTGGACGCCCAGTGGGCGGGGTCGTCGGCGAAGGGCACGTACTGCGGGTACGGGAGCAGGCCCGCGACCCGGATCAGGCCGTAGATCAGCATCATCGAGGTGAAGTACACCGGCAGCGAGGCGGCGGCGACGGCGCCGACCATCAGAACGCGGTCGGTGAGGGTGTCCTTGCGCAGGGCCGCGGCGACGCCGGCGCTCAGGCCCAGCAGCAGCCACAGGACGGCGGCGCCGAGCGCGAGGGAGGCGGAGACCGGCAGGCGGTCCATCAGCAGGTCCCATACGGCCTCGCTGTTCTCGTACGAGTAGCCGAAGCAGGGGAAGTCGCAGTACAGGGCGTACTGACCGCTGCCCATGGTGCGCCCGGTGAAGATGCCGGTGACGAAGCCGGCGAACTGCCGCCACAGCGGCTGGTCGAGCCCCATGTGGGTGCGGATCGCCGCCAGGCGTTCGGTGCTGCAGGACTTGCCGCAGGCCGCGGCGGCGGGGTCGGAGGGCAGGACGTAGAAGATGGTGAAGGTGACGGCGGCGATGGCGATCAGGACGCCGACGACGCCGAGCAGCCTGCGGCCGAGGTAGAGGGTCATGTGCGGCTTCCTCTCGGGTCGAGGATGTCGCGCAGCGCGTCGCCGAGCAGCGTGAACGCGAGCACCGTGAGGAAGAGGCAGGTGCTGGGGATGACGAAGTACATGGGGTCCGTGTCGTAGAAGGCGACGCTCTCGGCGATCATCTGGCCCCAGGAGGGGGTGGGCGGACGGACGCCGACGCCGAGATAGCTCAGCGCCGCCTCGGTGGCGATCATCCCGGGGATGATCAGCGTGGTGTAGGCGATGACCGGCCCCAGGACACCAGGGAGGATGTCGCGGCTGAGGATCCGCCAGGGGCCGGAGCCGCCGACGCGCGCGGCGTCGACGTACCCGCGGTGTTTGAGCGAGAGGGTCTGGCCCCGGACGACGCGGGCGACCCCGGGCCAGCCGAACAGGCCGATGACGGCGGTCATCAGCAGGATCCGGTTGACGTCCTTCGCCACCGACATCATCGCGATCATGAAGATCAGGGAGGGGAAGGACATGGTGAGGTCCATCAGCCGGGACAGCACGGCGTCGGTGCGGCCGCCGAAGTAGCCGGCCGCGATTCCGGCCGCCGTGCCGGCGATGACGACGATCGCGGTGGCGGCGAAGGCGATGAGCAGGGACACCTGGGCGCCGTGCACGACGCGGGCGAACAGATCGCGGCCGGTGACCGGTTCGACGCCCAGCCAGTGGTCGGCGGAGATGCCGCCGAGCGGACCGATCGGCTGACCACCGAGGTAGGGGTCGACGGCGGACTGGTCGAACTCCTCGGGCGACCAGCCGCCGAGCGCGCTCAGCAGCGGGGCGCCCGCCGCCATCAGGAGGAAGACCGCGACGATGCCGAGGGAGATCTTCACGGAGGCGCGGCGGCGCAGCTCCTCGCGGGCGAGCTGCCAGGGACTGCTGCCCACAGGGGCGGCGACCGCCTGCGGGGCTGCGAGGCTGTGGGAGGTCATGGGGCGGGGCCTCAGCTCTGGCTCCTGGCCGGGTCCTTGAGCCCGACCGTGGCGTAGTCGAGCTGTCCGCCGAAGGAAGTCTGGCCGTACGCGCCCGCGATGTTGGTGCCGAGCACCAGGGGCCAGCGGCGCATCAGCACCGGGACGGCCGGGGCCTTCCGCAGGATCTCCCCGTCGAGCTGCCGCCACGCCTTGTCCGCCTGTTCGACGTCGGTCATCGCGGCGATCTCGTCCATCCGCCGCATCGTCGCCTCGTCGCGGAAGAGGGAGTGGTTGCCGGAGTTGCCCTTCTCCTTGATGTAGCGGCCGTCGAAGACGAACGGCAGGAAGGTGGAGCCGGAGGGGTAGTCCGGGCACCAGCCCGTGTAGACCAGGTCGGTGCGGTTCGTGGTGTCGCCGATGGTGGCGTAGAACGCGGACGGGTCGACCGTCTCGATGGTGACCTTGATGCCCACACGGCTCAGCGCCTGCTGGATCGCCTCGGCACGTCCCTTGTCGCCGACGCTCACCGTGATCCTGGTGGAGAAGCCGCCCGGCTTGCCCGCTTGCTTCAGCAGCTCCTTGGCCTTGTCCACGTCGCCGGTGGCCGGGACCTTCAGGATGTCGGGCTGCTTGCCGCCGAAGAGGGTGGCGGGCATGTACGCGGTGGACAGGTCGTTGAAGGCGGGGCCGCCCGAGGCGATGAGCACCGACTCCTTGTCCAGGGCGTACTGCACCGCCTGACGGACCTTCACGTTGTCGAACGGGGCGCGGCCCGTGTGCATCTGGACCATGTCGGTGCAGTTGGTGGACTCCGCGAGCAACCGCTCCTTCACCTCGGCCCTGGGCAGCACCTTGGCCGCGCTCTCCGGGCGCAGCGCCTGCCAGGGGACGGCGGAGGCGTCGGCGCCCTGGGCGGCGATCATGCGGTCGTCGATCTGGTTGGGCTTCAGGCCCATCACCACGACCAGCTTGTCCGGGTACGCCTTGCGCACGGCGTCGGTCTCCGGGGACCAGTGGGTGTTGCGGACCAGGACGAGCTTCTTGCCGCGGGCGTAGAGCGCGATCTTGTAAGGGCCCGAGGAGAACGGCCGGTTGTCGTACCTCGGGCCCGTGTCCCTGGACTTCGGCACGGGTGCGAACGTCGGCAGAGCGGTGGCGTAGGGGAACTCGGCGAAGGGCTTGCGCAGTTCGAAGACGATCGTGCGGTCGTCCGGGGTCTTGATGGAGTCGAGGTGCCGACCGTGGGCGGGGCCTTTGTACCCTTCGGCGCCGGCCAGGTAGCGGGCGGCGTAGTCGGCGCCGCCGGGGAGGTCGGGCGAGAAGGAGCGCTCGACGTTGTACTTGATGTCCTGGGCGGTCACCGGTGTGCCGTCCTCGTACGTGATCCCCTGCCGCAGCGTGAAGGTCCAGGTCCTGGCGCCGTTGGACGGAGTGCCGAGGTCGGTGGCGAGGTCGGGGACGAGCTCGCCGCCCGCCGCGCCGGGGGACGCCTTGTAGGTCACGAGGGTGCGGTAGAGCAGCCGGGTCCCGAACAGCATGTCGCTCATGACCCAGTTGCGGGCCGGATCGAGGTGGCTGAAGTCCTGGTTGGACAGAACCGTCAGGGTGCCGCCCTTCTTGGGGGTACCGCCGATCACCCGGCCCTCGAGTTCGGCGGCGGGGTTTTTGCCGGAGTCGGACCGCGACGGCCGGTCGCCGGAACATCCGGCCGCTCCGATGGCCAGGCTCGCGACGAGCGCGAGGGCGGTGCAACTGCGCATCTTCATGGGTGACTCCACGCACGGTCGGGCAGCCGCAGACGGCTCGGCATGCAGCTGAAATGTGACCGGTAAAATAGTAATGTGAAATTGTACTGCGCAAGATGTGTGCACCCGCGTTATCCACCTGTGCCCGAGGAGGCCCGATGAAGGACCCAGCAGCGCCCGGCACCGTGAGTCACGATCTGCCGGTGTCACCGGAGTTCGAACGCTTCATGGCCGGTGACTGGTCGGCCACTCCCCTGCCCTCCGGCATCCGGCTGCCCGCGGCGGACCCCGCGGCCACGCACCGGGCCAGACTGTCCGCACGCTTCCCCGGCGAACGGCTGATCATCCCGGCGGGAGAGCTCAAGGTCCGCTCCAACGACTGCGACTACCGCTTCCGTCCGCACAGCGCCTACGCCTGGCTCACCGGCCTGACCGGCGAGGACCAGGCCGGCCACGTACTGGTGCTGGAGCCGGACGGTCCGCACCGGCACGAGGCGGTGCTGTACATCCGGCCCCGCTCACCGCGCAGCGGCACGGAGTTCTACCGGGACCGGCGCTACGGGGAGTTCTGGGTGGGCCGGCGCCCCGAGCTGGACGAGGCCGAGCGGATGACCGGCATACGCTGCGCACACCTGGACGCCTACGGACAGCTGCCGCCGGGCCGCGACGCGTCGGACGACTGCGAACTGGCTTCCGTCCTGAGCGAGTTGCGCCTGGTGAAGGACGCCTGGGAGATCACCCAGCTGCAACTGGCCGTGGACCACACCACCTTGGGGTTCGAGGACGTCGTACGGACGCTGCCGCGCGCGCTCGCGCACCCGCGGGGTGAGCGATGGATCGAGGGCGTCTTCCAGTTGCGCGCCCGCGCGGAGGGCAACGGCACCGGCTACGAGACCATCGCGGCATCCGGAGCGCACGCCTGCGTCCTGCACTGGATCCGCAACGACGGACCGCTGAACCCGGACGAACTGCTCCTGCTGGACGCGGGCGTGGAGACCGACACCCTCTACACCGCCGACATCACCCGGACACTCCCCCTCTCCGGCCGCTTCTCCGCCGTCCAGCGACAGGTCTACGAACTCGTCCTCGCCGCTCAGGAGGCAGGCATCGCCGCGCTCAGGCCCGGCGCGAGCTTCCGCGACTTCCACCGGGCGGCCATGCGGGTGATCGCGGAAGGGCTGGCCGAGTGGGGCGTACTGAAGAGTGCCGAGGGCGACCTCCATCGTCGCTACACCCTGTGCAGCAGCGGGCACATGCTCGGCCTGGACGTGCACGACTGCGCGCGGGCGCGCGCCGAGGCGTACCTGGACGGCGTACTGGAGGAAGGGCAGGTGCTCACCGTCGAGCCGGGGCTCTATCTCCAGCCCGATGACGAGACCCTGCCGCCCGAACTGCGCGGCATCGGCGTACGGATCGAGGACGATCTGCTGATCACGGCGCAGGGGGCGCGACTGATGTCGCACGCGCTGCCGCGCACCCCCGACGCGGTCGAGGCGTGGATGGGCGCACTGCTCGACGGCTGAGCGAGGTCCGCGCGAAAGCCGGCCGCGAGGCCTTGGGTGGAAGCCGGCCACGAGGTCCGGGTGGAAGCCGGCCACGGAGAGATCTTGGCAAGGGCAGTGCAATGTGAAATATTACTTGCGTGCCCACGAGAAACTCCCCGGATCTCGTCGTGGTCGGCGCCGGAGTGGTCGGTGCCGCCTGCGCCTACTACGCCGCGGGCTGCGGCCTCTCCGTCACCGTGATCGACCGCGGCCCCGTCGCGGGCGGGACCACGGGGGCCGGCGAGGGAAATCTCCTGGTCTCCGACAAGGAGCCGGGCCCCGAGCTGGAACTCGCCCTGCTGTCCACGCAGTTGTGGCAGAAGCTGGCCGAACTGCTGCCGCCCCAGGTCGAGTACGAGGCGAAGGGCGGCCTGGTCGTCGCCTCGGACGCGGCGGGCATGCCCGCTCTGCGCACCTTCGCCGCGGCGCAACGTCTGGCAGGCGTCACGGCGCACGAGATCCCGGCCGACCGTTTGAACGACCTGGAGCCGCACCTCGCTCCGGGCCTGGCAGGCGGCTTCCACTATCCCCAGGACGCCCAGGTCCAGCCCGCCCTGGCCGCCGCCCATCTGCTGCGTGCCTCGGGCGCGCGCCTCCGGCTGGGCGAGGAGGTCACCGGCATCCTCACCGGCGCCCACGGCGAGGTGCGCGGCGTACGGACCACGGCCGGGGATCTCCACGCGCCGTATGTGGTGAACGCGACCGGGACGTGGGGCGGTGAACTGGCCCGGCTCGCGGGGGTGGACCTGCCCGTCCTCCCCCGCCGCGGCTTCGTCCTGGTCACCGAGCCGCTGCCGCGCGTCGTGCACCACAAGGTGTACGCGGCGGACTACGTCGCCGATGTGGCGAGCGACTCCGCGGCGCTCCAGACCTCGGCCGTGGTCGAGGGCACCCCGGCGGGCCCGGTACTGATCGGCGCCAGCCGGGAGCGGGTCGGCTTCGACCGCACCCTGTCGACGGAGGCGCTCCGGCGTCTTGCCGCCCAGGCCACGGCGCTCTTCCCGGTGCTGGCCCGGGTGCGGGCGATCCGCACGTACGCGGGGTTCCGGCCGTATCTGCCGGACCACCTTCCGGCGATCGGTCCCGATCCCCGGGTCCCAGGACTGCTGCACGCCTGTGGTCACGAAGGCGCGGGCATCGGGCTCGCCCCGGCCACGGGCCTGCTGATCGCCCGCTTTCTGACGGGCGCTGAACCACCCCTGGACGTCACACCGTTCGCCCCCGGCCGCTTCCCGTCCGCGGCCTGACCGACCACCCCCGCTCCGGCGCTTGTCGTCAGCCCTCCACGAAAGGAGGCCCGCAGTGGCCCGTACCCCCGCCGCACTGGTCGGGGCGCAGCCCGCCCCGCCGTTCGAGATCACCTTCGACGGCCGGACGGTGACCGCCCTGGACGGGCAGTCGATCGCCGCCGCGCTGTGGAACGCCGGCATCCTGGCCTGGCGTACCACGCGCGTCGGCGGTCGCCCGCGCGGCGCCTTCTGCGGCATCGGACAGTGCTACGACTGCCTCGCCACCGTGAACGGGAAGCCCAACAGGCGGGCGTGTCTGGTCCCCGCCCGCCCCGGCGACGTGATCACGACCCAGGAGGGAGACGGCCATGCCGGGCTCGGCGTCTGACCCTCATACCCCCTGCGACCTCGCGGTGATCGGTGCCGGCTGCGCCGGTCTCGCGGGTGCCGTCACGGCGGCACGCCACGGGCTGTCGGTTACGCTGCTGGATGCTTCCGAGCAGTTCGGCGGACAGTTCTACCGCCATCCGGCCCCGGGCCTGCGAGCCACGCGGCCGGAGGCCCTGCACCACGACTGGGCCTCCTTCGCCGAACTGCGGGAGCGCCGGCAGCTGAGCGACATCGATCACCGGGGCGGGCACCACGTCTGGACGGTGACGCGCGAGAGCGACGGCCTGTTCGCCGTACACGCCCTCGCCGGAGCCGACGGCGACACACCACGCCCGGTCCTTGTCCGGGCTCGGGCCGTACTGCTGGCGACCGGCGCCTACGAGCGGCAGCTCCCCTTCCCCGGGTGGGCCCTGCCCGGGGTGGTGGGTGCCGGAGGTGCCCAGGCCATGCTCAAGTCCGGGCTGGTGCTGCCCGGCAGACGGATCGTCGTCGCCGGCAGCGGACCCCTGCTGCTCGCGGTCGCCGCCTCCCTCGCCGCGGCCGGGGCCCGGGTGCCGGCGGTGGTCGAGGCGTCCGGCTATCTCCGGTACGCCCGCCAGGCACGCGCCCTCGCCGCCAACCCGGGCAAGCTGGCCGAGGCGCTGGTGTACGGCTCGTCCCTGCTGCGCCATCGCGTACCGCTGCGTCCGCGCAGCGCGGTGACCCAGGTGCACGGCACCGACCGGGTGAGGGCGGTGACCGTCTCCCGGCTCGACCGGGACTGGCGGCCCATCCCGGGGACGGGCCGCCGGATCGCCTGCGACGCCCTGGCCGTGGGCCATGGACTGGTGCCGCAGATCGAGCTGGCGACAGGGCTCGGCTGTACGACCCGTACAGCACCCGACGGAACGCGCGCCCTCGCCCTGGACGCCTCCCAGGAGACCTCGGTGCCCGGCATCTGGGCGGCCGGGGAGACCGGAGGGATCGGCGGCGCGCACCTCGCGCGGGTCGAAGGCGAGATGGCGGGCCTCGCGGTGGCGGCGCGGCTGCACGACCGGCCCGTGCTGCTCGGCAGCACGCGCGCCCGGCAGCTTCGGCTGCGCCGGGACCGGCTGCGCGCCTTCGCGGACGCCATGGCCGCCGCCCATGCTCCCGGCCCCGGCTGGACGGACTGGCTCGACGGCGACACCGAGGTCTGCCGCTGCGAGGAGGTCACCGCGAGGCGCGTCCGTGAGGCGGTCGCCGGCTACGGCGCCCGCGACGCCCGCACCGTCAAGCTGCTCACCAGGGCGGGCATGGGCTGGTGCCAGGGCCGGATGTGCGGTACGGCGGTGGCCTGCCTCGCGGCGGGCGGGGACGGCGCGTCCGTACCGCCGTCCCAGGAACGCCGACCGCTCGCGGTGCCCGTGCCGCTCGGGGTGCTGGCCTCGCTCGACGTGCCGCCGACGCCCACGGGATCGGACGGCGCAGACGAAAGATGTCACCCATCACAGAAGGATGAGACAGCATGACCGCCATCACCTGGGACACCGACCGCCCCTGGCGCGGCATCATGGTCGCCACCGCGCTGCCCCTGCGCGAGGATCTCTCCGTCGACTACGACGCCTACGCCGAGCACGTCCGGTGGCTCATCGACAACGGCTGCGACGGCGTCGTACCGAACGGCTCCCTGGGCGAGTACCAGACCCTCACCGCCGAGGAGCGGGCCCGCGTGGTCCGCACGGCGGTCGAGGCCGCGGGCGACGGGGCGCGCGTGATGCCCGGGGTCTCCGCGTACGGCAGCGGCGAGGCGCTGCGCTGGGCCGAGCAGGCCGGCGAGGCCGGCTGCGGCTCCGTGCTGCTGCTGCCGCCGAACGCCTACCGTGCCGACCCGGCCGCCGTGCACGCCCACTACGCCGAGGTGGCGAAGGCCGGCGTGCCCGTCGTCGCGTACAACAACCCGATCGACACCAAGGTCGACCTGACGCCGGCGCTGCTCGCCGAGCTGCACGCCGAGGGGCATGTGGTCGCGGTCAAGGAGTTCACGGGCGATGTGCGCAGGGCGTACGAGATCGCCGAACTGGCTCCGGAGCTCGATCTGCTGATCGGGGCGGACGACGTTCTCCTGGAACTGGCCGTCGCCGGGGCGGTCGGCTGGATCGCCGGGTACCCGAACGCCTTCCCCGCGAGCTGCGCCGAGCTCTACCGTGCCGCTGTCGACGGGGACCTGGAGCGGGCGCTGCCCCTCTACCGGTCGCTGCACGGGTTGCTGCGCTGGGACTCCAGGACCGAGTTCGTGCAGGCGATCAAGGTCTCCATGGACATCGTCGGTCACCACGGCGGGCCCACCCGACCGCCGCGGCTGCCGCTCACCGGTGCCGCCGAGGCCGCGGTGCGGGCCGCCACCGAGAAGGCCGTCGCCGACGGGCACCGCTGACCACCGAAAGGGGCTTTCCGTGCGCACTCGTCATGTCTTCCATGCCGTCGACTCGCACACCGAGGGCATGCCCACCCGCGTCATCACCGGCGGCGTCGGGGTGATCCCCGGCACCACCATGGCCGAGCGCCGACTGCACTTCATCGAGCACATGGACCACCTCCGTACGCTGCTGATGTACGAGCCGCGCGGCCACGGCGCCATGAGCGGAGCGATCCTCCAGCCGCCGACCCGCCCCGACGCCGACTACGGCGTGCTCTACATCGAGGTGTCCGGCTGCCTTCCGATGTGCGGGCACGGCACCATCGGTGTGGCCACCGTCCTCGTCGAGACGGGTATGGTGCCGGCCGTCGAGCCCGTCACCACGGTCCGCCTCGACACCCCGGCCGGCCTGGTCTGTGTCGACGTCCAGGTCGAGGACGGTGCGGCGAAGGCCGTCACACTCACCAACGTGCCCGCGTTCTGCGTCGGACTCGACCGCAAGGTGTCGGTGCCGGGGTACGGGACGGTGACCTACGACCTCGCCTTCGGCGGGAACTTCTACGCCTTTGTCGAACTCGACGCTCTCGGGCTGCCGTTCGACCGCTCCCGCAAGGCCGACCTCCTCGCCGCGGGGCTCGCCATCATGAAGGCCGTCAACGACTCCCCCGGCCGACCCGTCCACCCGGACCATCCGGAGATCGGCGGTGTCAAGCACGTCTATCTCGCCGCCCCGGGTTCGAACGCGCGCCACTCGCGCCACGCCATGGCGATCCATCCGGGCTGGTTCGACCGCTCGCCGTGCGGAACCGGCACCTCGGCCCGCATGGCACAGCTCTACGCCCGCGGCGAGCTGCCGCTGGGCCGCGACTTCGTCAACGAGTCCTTCATCGGTACCCGGTTCACGGGCCGTCTGATCGGCAAGACGGAGGTCGGCGGGGTGCCGGCCGTGGTTCCGACCTTCACCGGCCGCGCCTGGGTCACCGGCACCGCACAGTACTTCCTCGACCCGGAGGACCCGTTCCCAGGAGGCTTCCTGCTGTGACCGCGGCGCCGTCCCTCCGTGCACGCACTTACACCCTGGCACCTGCACAAACAACGTGACATTGTACTCTGTGGACCCAGCCGGGTATGCAGGACAAGGGGACAGGGAACACCATGGGGCACCTGAAGCACCGCAACCTCATCACCACCAGGGAGCGGCTGCGCGACCAGGTCGCCCATGCCCTCCGGGCGGCCCTGATCTCCGGTGAACTCCGTCCCGGCGAGGTCTACTCCGCACCCGGGCTCGCGGAGGACTTCGGCATTTCCGCCACCCCGGTGCGCGAGGCGATGCTCGACCTCGCCCGCGAGGGTCTGGTCGAGCCCGTCCGCAACAAGGGCTTCCGGGTCACCGAGGTCAACGAGCGCGACCTCGACCAGTACACCGAGATCCGCACCCTGATCGAGGTCCCGACCATCGGGCTGATCACCCGCACCGCTGCCCGGGAGGACCTCGAGGCCCTGCGCCCCACGGCCGAGGAGATCGTGCGCGCCGCCCGCGAACACGACCTGATCGGTTACCTGGAAGCCGACCGCCAGTTCCATCTCTCCCTGCTCGCGCTCTCCGGCAACGACCGCCTCGTCGAGACGGTCGGCGATCTGCGCAAGCGCTCCCGCCTGTACGGACTGACCACCCTGGACGAGCGTGACCAGCTGATCCCGTCGGCGGAGGAGCACCTCGAACTCCTCGACCTGATGCTGGCGGGCGACACCAAGGGCGCCGAGAAGTGCATGAAGCGCCACCTCAGCCATGTCCGCTCGCTGTGGGCGGAGGGCAAGGACGAGGAGCAGCCGGGACGCAAGCCGAGCACCGTCGCCCGGCGGAAGCCAAGCACGACCCGCTGAGCCCGGCCGTCGGCCTGCGGCTGCGGTCCATCACGACGACATGTACGTGGACGCCGGACTCTCCCTGCGCACCGCGCGGGACGTCGGCTCCCTGCGCACCTCTGTCACCGACGAGTGGGAACACGACGGCATCACCGCCTCCGGCGACCGGGTGCCGGCCCGCCTGATGGACATGCCCCAGGGCCACGCCTGATCCCCTGACCTGGAAGGGATGACATGCCCAACCTCCCGGCAGCCTTACGGCCGCTCACCGCGGCCCTCGCCCTGACCATGTGTCTCTCCGCCCCCGCCACCACGGCGCGGGCACAGCCCGGCTCTCCACCCGAGCCGGCGTCCCGCGCCGCCGACTGCGCCCTCCCCGGCAGAACGGGCTGGACCGACGAGGGCCTGGACACCGACCGGGTCCAGTTCCAGCGGTCCACCGGCAGACTGCGCGTCCTCACGCTGTTCGTGGATTTCCCCGACGCCCAGGCCACCGACTCCACCGAGCCGTACGCCGCCCACCTCGCGCCCGCCGCCGACTGGATGCGCAGGGCCTCCTACGGCCGAGCCCGGCTGGACATCACCACGCTGGCCCGCTGGATCCGCATGCCGGAGGCGTCCACCTCCTATGGCTTCGAACGCGGTCTGACCTTCGAGGCCCACGAGCGGTACCTGCGTGACGCGGTCATGGCCGCCGACCCGTACGCCGACTTCTCCGGCTATGACATGATCCATGTCGTCGCGGCGAAGGCCGCGCGGGCGATCTCCTTCTCGCCCACCTACCTCCATGACCCGCACACGGCGGGCGTCACCGCCGATGGCACCCGCCTGAAGTGGGCCGTCACCTTCGGCCAGGACATGTGGCGTTGGGGCCACAAGGTCGTCGCTCACGAGACGGCTCACACCTTCGGGCTGCCCGACCTGTATGCCTTCACCGGTGAGACCCACCGCTACGTGGGCGGATGGGACGTCATGGGGAACATCGCGGGCCACGCCCCGCAGTACCTCGGCTGGCACTCCTGGAAGCTCGGCTGGATCCGGGACCGCCAGGTCGACTGCCTGGCCGCACCGGGCCGACGGACCGTTCGGCTGACCCCCGTTGAGCGGCCGGGCGGCACCAAGATCGCGGTGGTCCGCACCGGCGAGACCACGGCGTACGTGGCCGAGTCCCGCCGCGCCCGGGCCGACGACCCCGAGCCCTGCTCGACGGGCGTCCTGATCTACCGGGTCGACTCGGCCACCCGGACCGGAGAGGGCCCGGTCCGCGTCATGCCCGCCACCCCGGCCGCCCCTCCCCCGTCCGGTTGCCACGCCCTGGACATGGCCGCACACCGTCCGGGCCAGAGCTTCACCGACCCGGCCACCGGCGTCCGCATCGAGGTCCGTGCGGCGGGCCGCTCCGGGGACACGGTGACCGTGACGAGGTCATGAGCCGTGCCCCCGGGGCGGCCGTGCCGGCGAACCGGTGGGGTCAGCCGCGCAGCGGGCCTTCACAGCGGTAGTCCGCCGTTCCCGCCGGCTGGCCGGGCCAGATGTCCACAGGGCCGAAGGAGCAGTTCATGTCGGCCAGGTTGTCGATGCCCTTCTTCGCCCGGTCGAGGATGAAGTAGTCGACGCTCTCGCTCATGTCCTTGAAGACCTGGTCGGCGTCGCCCGGGCGGCTCAGGTTCGCGGTGATACGGCCCGTGCAGACGAACCTGGGCCGTTCCGGCGCGTCGGTGGAGCGGCACACGGGGGTCAGCCACGTCGTGGCGGCGAAGGAGGCCCGCACACCATCGGCCGAGGCCTCGTCCAGCTCCCCGACCGGCGTGTAGCGGGTGTCGGGCACGAACAGGTCGTCGACGTGGGCGATCTGGACGTCGAGGAAGGCGTCGTAGGCGCGTTGCAGTGCGGCGTCGCCGCTCAGCCGGTCGCGCCAGGCGTCGAAGCCCTCGGGGTCGTCCGCCCGCAGGTAGCCGTACATCTCCCTGATCAGGGACGGGCGTTCGGACCACAGGAACTCGAAGAAGGTGCCGGCGTAGCTGTAGAAGCGGAAGCCGTCTCCGTCGTAGGTGGCGTGCAGCAGCTGGTCCACGGTCATGCGCGGTCGCCCGCCCGCCGTGTCCCCGATGATGCCGCGCACCAGGGACTTGCGGACCTTGACGCCGTCGTCGCGGGTGGCGCCGTCGAAGAACTCGGCGGTGCCCTCGTCCATGGCCGTGGTCCGGTCGCCCTCGTACCAGGGGCCTTCACCGAAGAACCCGGGCACCGCCCATCTGCCGTTGAGGTAGTGGGTGTACTCGTGCCGGAACAGTTCCTCCAGCGTCAGCGTGGAGTCCTGGGGAACCCGCCGCTGGTACGTGTAGAAGGTCGCGCCCTTCTCGATGTAGATGCCGCCGTTGTTGGTGGCCATGCCGGTGAGCAGCGGGTGGTACGTCTCGTAGTCGGCGCGGGAGGCGTACAGCACAGTGTTCAGTGTGGTGTTGGGGTCGCCGGCCAGCGGCTGGTCGGTGCCGAGCACGCGGTGGAACTGTGCCTTGACCTGCTTGCTGGCGTAGTAGAGCTGGTCGACGGTGGCCCTGTCGAGGGCGGTGCGGACCTTCAGCGCGCCACTGTCGTAGGAGTAGGCACGCGGGAAGATGCGCCGCTCGATGTCCTCCCTGCACACCCCGTACGGCTTGCAGGCGTCGAACTCGATGAGCCAGGTGACCACCTTGGCCCAGGGCTGGCTGCCGTCGCCGAAGTTCCGGACGGTGGTCTGCAGCAGAACACCGAGATCCGCCACGATCTCTCGTTTCAGAGGGTCGATCTGGCCGAATCGGCCGTATTCGCCGAGGGCGTCACGCACCACCCAGGCGTTGGCCGTCTCCTTCAGGTGGGTGTGGCCGGCGAAGGCTTTGAAGGCGGCCCGGTAGGAGGCGTCACGGGTGACGGCGGTACGGAAGGCGGTGTCCTGGTTGCCCGGATAGACACCCAGGTAGTTGAGGGAGAGCGCGGCGAGCGCGCTTCCGCCCCAGGACGGGTCCTTGGCGGTGGCCGGGTGCGCGGCGTCCATGGTCGTCAGCACCCTTTTCACGAGCGGAAGTTGGTGCTGACGCAGGCCGGGGGCACTGGCCGCGTAGAGCGCTTCGCGGAGGGACTCCGCGTTGGTGCGGGTCACGTCGAAGGTGTGGGCGGCGGACCCGAAGGCGTCGACCGCGCGGCGCACGGCGTCCACGGTCGGCGGGTCGGTGATGTCGATCTCCTCGCGCGAGAAGTCGTGGTAGGCGACGGCGTGGAGGTAGGTGAACATCTCGAGCAGATGACTGCCGTTGGTGCCGTCGTGTGCGGCGGCGAGCGTGCTGATGCGACGGGAGACGGTCTGGACGTGTGCGTCCGACATGACCGGGGCCAGGCGCCGGTCCCACGTCCAGATGAGCGAGCGCAGGCAGCCATCGGCGGTGACGGCCGGATCGGCGAGGAAGTCGGTGAACTGCCGGGGACTCAGTCCGGTGACGCCGTCGAGCGTGCAGGGCACGTACGCGCCGCCGACCGTGCCGCCGGGAGGCGCCGTGGCCTTCGGCTTGCTGGTCGAACGCGGCCCGGGAATGCGGCCGTGCGACAGGCCGCCGGGTGCGGCAGCGGCCCGGCTGCGGGTGCGGGGCGCCTCGGCGAGGCGGTCGACCCTGTCCAGGGGGTTCGACACCGAGGGGGCGTCAGCGTTCCGGCCCGTCGCCGGAGAGGCGGGCGGGGACGCGGTCGCGTGACTGGTCTGCGCCGCCGGGCCGCTCAACGCGAGGGCTGTCAGAACGGCGAGTAAAGGGCTGCGCAGGGCTCTGAGGGTGGCCACCGAGTGCTCCTGTGGTGTGGGGAGTTGAACCTGACGTGCAGAGCTGCGGTGCGGCATGGCGACAACTTCCCCCGCCGCAGGGGCACTTGGGGAAGCTGCGCCATGTGATGTGTAACGTAGTAGTGTGATATTGCACTGCCAATACCCTCGACGTCCCCGATTCACCTGGGGTCAGGTCAGGCGGCGTTCTTCACACGCGTTACGGCCCGGGCGCGCTGCGCGCCCGGCCCGTACGTCGATCGCTGAGTTTTGGTCGCCCGAGGGCGACGGGGGCAAGCTGCCCCTTTACCAGCCGTAGGCCTCCGGGGCCTCGCCGCCGGGGCCGGGCCAGATCTCGTCCAGCTTGCGGAGCGTGTCCTCGGACACCTCCAGCTGGGGGCGGTGCCGCTCGATGGTCTGCTGCACCTGCTGGGTCATGCGGCGACCGCCGCCCAGCGGGCTCCACGGGATCAGCCCGATGCCGTAGTGGCGCAGTGCCGGGATCACCTCGAGTTCGATGGTGCGCGCGGTGAGGTTGTACAGGCTCTGCTCGGAGACCAGGCCCATGAAGTCGCGCGCGGTGGCGGCGTTCTGCGCGGTCGCGATCTGCCAGCCGGCGAAGTTGCTGCTGCCGATGTAGGTGGCCTTGCCCTCGCGCACCAGCTGCTCCATCGCCTGCCAGATCTCCTCCCACGGAGTCGACCGGTCGACGTGGTGCATCTGGTACAGGTCGATGTGGTCGGTCCGCAGCCGCCGCAGACTCTCCTCCGCGGCCCTGCGGATCTTGTACGCGGACAGGTACTTGTCGTTCGGGCCTGTGCCCATCGGCTGGTAGACCTTGGTCGCCAGCACGATCCGTTCCCGTCGGCCGCCGCCCTGGGCGAGCCAGCACGCCGTCGGCGCACTCAGACCGCTGCGGCCCAGGTGTGCGTACTGCATGCTGTGTGTCCTTTCCTTTGCGGCGCGGCAGGAATGCGCAGCCGTACCGCGGATGACCGGCGGGTCAGGAAGTGGCCGTCGCCCGGTCGACGATCCGCCCGCGGGCGACGGTGTGCTGCGCCGCCCGGGTGTGGGGGCGGACGGCGAGGGCGTGGACGAGCACCGCGAGGGCGGCGCAGGCGAGGGTGACCAGGCCGAGCGGGAGGGCGGTGCCGGCGCCGCCGAGTCCGACGAGAGGGGCCGCCAGCCCGCCGAACGCGAAGCGCGCCATGCCGAGCAGCGAGGAGGCGGTGCCCGCGATCTCGGGGTAGTGCGCGAGAGCGAGCGAGGTGGAGGGCGGGGTGGTGGCGGCCACGCCGCTGACCATGGTGAGCAGGGACAGCACCATCGCGGCCAACGGCAGGTGCAGCGCCGCGGTGACCAGGACCCCGCCGGCACCGAGCAGGGTCATGGCCAGGCCCAGGACGAGAGTGCCCTTCTCCGACCACCGCTCCGACAGCCGTCCCGCGACGAAGCCGAACACCATGAAACCGGCGGAGTTCAGTCCGAACGCGAAGGAGTAGCCCTGCGGGGAGAGCCCGTAGATGCCCTGCAGCACGTAGGTGGCGCCGCTGAGGTAGGCGAACAGGGCCGCGTTGACGAAGCCGGTGATCAGGACGGCGCCGAGGAAGAGCCGGTCGGACAGCAGCCGGCGGAAGTCACGTCCGCTCTGGGCCGGCCCGCCGCCGGTGCGCTCCTGCGGCGGCAGAGTCTCGCGGAAGACGGTGAGACACGCCAGGAGGATCACCGCGCCGAGCAGCGCGAGGAAGAGGAAGATGCCGCGCCAGTCGGTGAAGGCGGCGAGCTGGCCACCCAGGACCGGCCCGATGATCGCGGCCAGCCCGCCGATCACGGTCAGACGGCCGTAGTAGCGGACCAGCCTGCCCCCGGAGTACAGGTCACGGCCGGCGGCCTGGGCGATCACAATGCCCACCGCTCCGGCCAGACCCTGCACGAAGCGGGCGGCGACCAGCGACTCGACGCTCGGGCTGAACGCGCACAGCACCGAGGTGGCGATGTAGGCGACGGCGCCGGCCAGCAGGGGGCGGCGGCGGCCGAACCGGTCCGACAGCGGCCCGGCGACCACCTGCCCGAACGCCAGGCCGAGCAGACAGGCGGTGACCGTCAGCTGCGCGGCCGATGTCGACGCGTGCAGCTCATCGGTCAGCGCGGGCAGCACCGGCAGGTACAGGTCCATCGAGATGGGCCCGAAGACGGTCAGCAGTGCGAGAACGACGGCCAGGGCGCGGCCGACCGTCCGCTCGCGTGGCACGCTCGGGATCACGGGGGTGGTCACACAGCTCCAATCGAACAGGGGAGGGGAGAAGACGGGTTCACCAGCGGCACGTGGGCACCGCGGGACCTCGACCGTCCTCAACACAACCGCGTTCGGCGGCGGTCAGGGAGTTTCTGTGGAGGGGTGTACCGGCAGTGCATGCCTGGCGCGTGCTGGCCGCCGCAGCGGGCACGCGGCCTTGGGACCCCATGCGCCTTCGTGAACGCCGTGAGCCCGCCGCGCGCCTCATGGCATACGGCGGGCTCACGACACGATCTGCTGAGGAGGTCAGGCGAGAGTGGCGGTGTCGATGACGAAGCGGTACCGGACGTCGGAGGCCAGGACGCGCTCGTAGGCCTCGTTGATCCGGTCGGCGGAGATCACCTCGACGTCGGCGCCGATGCCGTGCTCGCCACAGAAGTCGAGCATCTCCTGGGTCAGGGCGATGCCACCGATCATCGAACCGGTGAGAACGCGCCGCGCGCTGCCCAGCAGGAACCCGTTGACGCTCAGCGGCCCAGGGGCGGCGCCGACGTTCACCAGGGCGCCGTCGACGGTCAGCAGGCCGAGGTGGGCATTGGTGTCGATGTCGGCGCTGACGGTGTTGATGATGAGGTCGAACCGTCCGGCGAGTTCGGTGAAGGTGTCCGGGTCCGAGGTCGCGTGGTAGTGGTCGGCGCCGAGCCGCAGCCCGTCCTCCCTCTTCTTCAGCGACTGCGACAGCACCGTGACCTCGGCGCCCATGGCGTGGGCGATCTTGACCGCCATGTGACCGAGGCCGCCGAGGCCGACGACCCCGACCTTCTTGCCGGGCCCCGCGCCCCACTTGCGCAGCGGGGCGTAGGTGGTGATGCCCGCGCACAGCAGCGGCGCGGCTGCGGCCGCATCGAGGTTCGCGGGGACGGAGAGGACGTAGTCGGCGTCCACGACGACGTGGGTGGAGTAGCCGCCCTGCGTGGTGGTGCCGTCGCGGTCGGGGCTCGCGTAGGTGAAGACCGTGCCGTTGAGGCAGTACTGCTCGTCACCGTTTCGGCAGTGGGCGCACTCGCCGCAGGAGTTGACCATGCAGCCGACGCCGACGCGGTCACCGGCCCGGTACCTGGTGACATCGGCGCCGGCCTCGGTGACGGTGCCGACGATCTCGTGGCCGGGGACGAGGGGGAAGGGCTGGGGGCCCCAGTCGCCGTTGACGGTGTGGATGTCGGAGTGGCAGATGCCGACGTACTGGATGGCGATGAGGACGTCGTTCGGGCCGACGTCACGGCGCTCGATGGTGGTGGGCGCCAGGGGCCGGCCGGCGGCGGGGGCGGCGTAAGCGTTGACGCGCATGCGCGGGTGCTCCTCGTTCAGGGGGGTGGCTGGTTCGGGTCGGGCGTCAGTCGGTGGCCGGGGCCAGGGCGTACTCCTCGTCGGTGACGGGGTTCAGCCAGTGCACGACATCGTGGTCGGCGTCGCTCTCGTTGATGGCCAGGTGGACCATCAGCCGGTTCGGCGCGGCGCCGTGCCAGTGCTCCTCGCCGGCCTCGAACAACACCCGGTCACCGGGCCGGATGACCTCGATCGGCCCGCCCCGGCGCCGGCACAGACCGATCCCCTCGGTAACGAAGACGGTCTGGCCGAGCGGGTGGCGGTGCCAGTGGGTGCGCGCACCGGGCATGAAGTGCACCAGAGCGGCGCTGACCCGGGACGGCTCGGGCGCGGCGGCGACCGCGTCGATGTAGACGTCGCCGGTGAACCAGTCGGCGGGACCCTTGACGGTGTTGATCGAGCTTCGGGTGATCTGCAAGGCCGTTTCTTTCTCTCTGATCGTCGAGGGTTGGTGGCACGGCCGGGCGCTCGGCCCCGGGATCGTGAGGCGGCGGCGTGTCCCGGACGAACCGTGGCGCCGGATCAGGGCTTGAGGAGGGTCTTGATGGCGCGGCGTTCGTCCATGGCCTGGTAGCCCTCGGCGACCTGCTCCAGGGGCAGGGTGAGGTCGAAGACCTTGCCGGGGTTGATACGGCCGGTCAGGACGCGGTCCATCAGGTCGGGCAGGTAGCGGCGCACGGGTGCGGGGCCGCCGCGCAGGCCGACGTGGGAGTAGAACAGCTCCTGGCCGTCGATCGCCACCTCGTGGGGGACGCCGACGAAGCCGACGTTGCCGCCGGGGCGCGTGGAGTGCAGGGCCTGCCGCATGGCCTGGGCGGTGCCGACGCACTCCAGGACGGAGTCGGCGCCGATGCCGCCGGTCATCTCCTTGATCCGGGCGACGCCCTCGTCGCCGCGCTCGGTGACGATGTCGGTGGCGCCGAACTCACGGGCGAGCCGCTGGCGGGTCTCGTGGCGGCTCATGACGATGATCCGCTCCGCGCCCAACTCCTTCGCGGCGATCACCGCGCACAGGCCGACCGCCCCGTCACCGACGACCACGGCGGTGGAGCCGGGCCCGACCTCGGCGGCGTCGGCGGCGTACCAGCCGGTGCCCATGACGTCGGAGACGGCGAGCAGGCCGGGCCAGAACTCCTCGTCCGGCACCTCCTCGGTGGCGACCAGGGTGCCCTGGGCGTTCGGGATGCGCACGTACTCGGCCTGGCAGGTGCTCATGAACTCGCGGTTCAAGCAGTTGGACTGCCATCCGTTGCGGCAGTTGGCGCAGGTGTTGTCCGAGGTCGCGAACGAGCCGACGACGAACTGCCCGGGCTTGACCGAGGTGACCTCAGGCCCGACCTCCTCCACGAAGCCGACGTACTCGTGCCCCATCGGGTGCGCCTCGTCGGTCACGTCCAGGCCACGCCAGGGCCACAGGTCGGAGCCGCACACACAGGTGACGGCCGTGCGGATGATCGCATCCGTCGACTTCAGGATCTTCGGGTCGTCCAGGGTCTCGAAGCGCACATCGCCGGGGGCGTGGATCACTGCTCCGCGCATGGGGAAATCCTCACGTTCGTTGAAGAGGCGGGGCCTGGGGGCCCGCGGGGCGCCGTGGCCGCTGCGGGCACGCATCGGGGAGGCGTCAGAGTGCCGCTGTCTTCGCACGCTGCCGGCCGGGGCCCCTCGGGGCGGCGGCGCCGCCCCGAGGGCTGCCTCTGCTCCAGGTAACCGCACATCCCGGCGGCCGGCGAGTTACCGGCGATAGGTGTACTGGCAGTACACCCCTTCCGCGGCCGGCAGGCCGTACGGTCGGAGATATGGACAACCGCGAGGAGGTCCGCGAGTTCCTGACCTCGCGGCGAGCGAAGATCACCCCGGAGCAGGCCGGCCTGCCTGCCGGGTCCCGGCGGCGCGTGCCCGGGCTGCGCAGGAGCGAGGTCGCCGCGCTGGCCGACATGAGCGTCGAGTACTACGCGAAACTGGAGCGCGGCAACCTGGCCGGCGCCTCCCCGGCCGTCCTCGAAGCCGTCGCCCGCGCCCTGCGGCTGGACGACGCCGAACGCGCCCACCTCCTGGACCTGGCCCAGGTCGCCGACGGCTCCGACGCCCTCACCCGCCCCCGGCGCCGCACCACCACCCGGCAGTGGACCCCGCACCGCAGCCTGCAATGGACCCTCGACGCGATCACAAGGGGGCCGGCGGTCGTGTGCAACGGCCGCCTGGACATCCTGGCCGCCAACCCCCTCGCCCGCGCCTTCTACACCGACCTGTTCGCCAACGCGGACAACCAGCGGAACCTGGCCCGCTTCAACTTCCTCGACCCGGCCTCCCGCCGGTTCTACCCCGACTGGGAGCTCTTCGGGGACATGGCGGTGGCCAACCTGCGCCGCGAGGCCGGCCGCGATCCCCACGACAAGAACCTGCACGACCTCATCGGGGAGCTTTCCACCCGCAGCGAGGAGTTCCGCGCCCGCTGGGGCGCCCACAACGTGCGCCGCCACGGGACCGGAACCAAGCGGTTCCGCCACCCCGCGGTCGGTGACCTCACCCTCGCCTACGAGTCCCTGGACCTGGCCGCCGAACCCGGACTCCACATGACCATCTACACCGCCGAACCCGGCTCCCCCTCAGAAGAGGGACTGCGCCTGCTCGCCTCCCTGGCCGCCACCGAAGACGCCGGCCCGGCAGCGCGGCACCCCACCGCCTGAAAGGAGACCGCCGTGCGGACAGCAGCCGAGCAGAGGTACGGGGCGGTGCGCTGGTGAGCCGCATTCTGGTCACCGGTTCCACGGACGGCCTGGGCCGGGCCGCGGCGGAGGCACTGCTGTCCGCCGGACACCAGGTCGTGGTGCACGCCCGCAACCCTCAGCGGGCGACCGTGCTGCGGCCGCTGCTCGACCGCGGAGCGGACGCCGTCATCGGTGACTTCCGCGAGCGTGACGCCGTACGGCGTATCGCCGCCGAACTGAACGACGCCGACCCGCTCGACGCGGTCATCCACAACGCCGGCGTATGGAGCGGGCGAGCCGTCATGCCGGTCAACATCATCGCCCCGTACCTGCTCACGGCCCTGCTGCCGGCACCGCGCCGACTGGTGTACCTGAGCAGCGGTTCCCATTTCGGCGGGCGCCCGACGGTGCAGGGGGTCGACTGGCTCGGCGAGAGCCCCGGCTCCTACGCGGACAGCAAACTGTTCGTCACGACGCTCACCGCCGCGGTGGCCCGCCTGCGTCCCGGCGTGCTGAGCAACGCGGTCGATCCGGGCTGGGTGCCGACCAAGATGGGCGGTCCGGGCGCACCGGACGATCTGGAACTCGGGCATCGGACGCAGGAGTGGCTCGCCACCAGCGACGAGCCGGAGGCCCTGACCACCGGCGGCTACTGGTACCACCGACAGCGCAGGCAGCCGCACCGCGCCGTCCACGACGAGGCCTTCCAGAACCGCCTCCTCGAGACCCTGGCCGAGGAGACCGGCACTGAGCTGTGAACGGAGCGGTGCGACCAGGTCGATGAGTCGGCGGAGCCTGCGGTGCGAGCCAGTCGCCGGTGAGGGAGCCATGGCCGACGTAGATGTCGCCGGCCATCTGACTTACTGGCCACCGCGATTCGCGGTGAGGGCCACGCGTCCGGTCGGCCGGTGGATGGGGCCGGTGGTCCGGGACAGTGGGTGTCCACTGGCGTGGTTGGTGTGGGCGATGATTTCCGCGGTGATGGAGATGGCCGTCTCCTCGGCGGTGCGGGCACCGAGGTCGAGACCGATCGGCGAGCGCAGCCGGGCCAGCTGTTCTTCCGTGACGCCCGCCTCGCGCAGAAGGCGCAGGCGTTCCTCGTGGGTGCGGCGGGAGCCCATCGCGCCGACGTAGCCGACGGGCAGGTCGAGTGCTTGGCGCAGCAGGGGGATGTCGAACTTGGCGTCGTGGGTGAGGACGCAGACGGCCGTGCGGGCGTCCACCTCGGTGCCTTCGAGGTAGCGGTGGGGCCAGTCGACGACGACCTCGTCCGCGTACGGGAAGCGTGCGGGCGTGGCGAACACGGACCGGGCGTCGCACACGGTGACCCGGTAGCCCAGGAAGCGGCCCGCCTCGCTGAGGGCGGCCGCGAAGTCGACGGCGCCGAAGATCAGCATGCGAGGGCGCGTGGCGGCGACGTGGACCAGGACGGACAGCCGCTCGGGGCAGGTGTCCGCATCCCCGCCGAGAGTGACGCGGGTCGTGCGTCCGGCCCGCAGTAGCGCCCTGGTCTGGTCCGCCACGGTGCGGCCCGCGTCTCCGCCCGGATCCGCGCCGGCGACTCGGCCGTCACCGAGAACGCTGACGAGCCGGCCAAGGAGTTCCTCGGGGCCGTCCACGACCTGTGCCACGGCAGCAGCCCGGCCACTGACCGCCTCGGCAAGGGCCTCGGCACAGTGCGGCTGTGCCGCGGGGTCGATGCGCTGCACCAGGACGTCGAGTTCTCCGCCACAGGTCAGGCCCACGGCGAAGGCGTCGTCGTCCGAGTATCCGAACCACGCCCGCTGGGGCGCGCCCTGGTCCTGGAGCACTTGCCGGCACAGTTCGTAGACCGCGCCCTCGACGCAGCCGCCGGAAATGCTGCCGACCGCGTTGCCGTCCTCGTCCACCGCGACCGACGTACCGACCGGCAGAGGGGCGCTGCCGCGGACGTCGACGACCGTGGCCAGGGCGAACGGACGTGCCTCGCGGCACCAACGGTGCAGCGTGTCCGCGATGTTCAGCATGAGGTCTCCAGAGCGACCTGGTGGTCGGAATGGGGTGGCGGGCCGCCGCCGCGCCGACGGGGGGCGGTTGCGGCGGCGGCCCTGGGAGTCCGGCAGACAGGCGTAGCCGGCCGGCCTGCCGGACCGTATGGGGTGCACCGGTCAGAGCAGTGCCTCGGCGGTGATGGGCAGTTCACGCACCCGGCGGCCGGTGGCGTTGAAGACCGCGTTGGCGATCGCCGGCGCCACGCCGACCATGACGACCTCGCCGAGGCCCTTGACGCCGAGCGGGTCGGCTTCCCGGTCCTCGCCGTCGAGGTAGATGGCCTTGAGGTCGGGGACGTCGGCGTTGACGGGCACGAGGTAGTCGGCGAAGCCGGCGTTCACGATCCGCCCGTCGCGGTGGTCGGTGACCGTGTGCTCCAGCAGCGCCTGGCCGATGCCGCCCACCATGCCGCCGAGGGCCTGGCTCTCGGCGAGCTTGGGGCTGATGATGCGGCCCGCGTCGTACACGCCCAGGATCCGCCGCACCCGCACCAGGCCCAGCGTCGCGTCGACGGCCACCTCGGCGAAGGTCGCGTTGTAGGCGTGGGCGGAGTGCCGCTCGGACGACGGCGGCGCGTAGGAACCCCGCGCCTGGATATGGGTGCGATTGTTGCGGGTCAGCAGCCGCTGGTACGTCTCGCCCCGAGCCGTGTTGTTCCGTACGTGCAGCCGGCCGCCGCGCACCACGACGTCCTCGGCGGCCACGCCGTACAGCGGCGACTCCTCGTCCTCGACCGCCAGCTCGATCGCCTGTCGGCGGACCCGATCGCATCCGTCGAGGACGGCCGAGCCGACACTCGCCATGGTCATCGAGCCGCCGTGCGGCGGGGTCTGCGGGTAGAGCGAGTCACCGAGCCGGAACGTCACCGCGCGCATGGTCAGCCCGAGCGCGTCGGCGGCGACCTGGCTCTGGGAGGTGTAGGTACCCGGCCCCATGTCGCTGGTGGCGCTCTCGACCACGGCCGTGCCGTCGGCGTCCAGTCGCACCCGGGCTTCGGCAGCGGCACGCGCGGTGTGGTAGACGCCCGCGGCCATACCCATACCGATCAGCCAGTCGCCCTCCCGCCTCGAACGCGGCCTGCTGGGCCGCCGGTCCCAGCCGAACTCACGGGCACCGACGGTGTAGCACTCACGCAGCCGCCGGGTGGACCACGGCAGGCCGGACGACTCGTCCTCTTCCGGCTCGTTGCGCCGGCGCAGCTCAATCGGATCGATACCGAGCCGGTCGGCGAGTTCGTCCAGCGCCGACTCGATCACGTACGACGCCGTCGCGGGGCCCGGGCCGCGCATCCAGATGGGGGTGCTGACATCCAGCGGCACCGTGCGGTACGCCTGGCGGACGTGGGGCATGCTGTACAGCATCCGGCCCGGATCCATGATGCCCTCGAGGAACGTCTCGTACGCCGAGGTCTCGTGGTCCATCTCGTGGTCCATGGCGGAAAGGCGCCCCCGCCGGTCGCTGCCCAGCCGCAGGCGGTACTCGTACGCGGGCCGGAAGCCGACACTGAAGTACATCTGCTTACGGCTCAGCACCAGCTTGACCGGACGACCCGTCTCGCGGGCGGCCACGGCGGCGGCGACCGTGTGCGGCCAGCAGCGCAGCCCGCTGCCGAAGCCGCCGCCGACGAACGGCGACATCACGTGCACCGAGTCAGCGGGCAGATCGAACACCGCGGCGAGTTCGTCCCGCGTGCCCATCACCCACTGGGTCTTGTCCCACACGGTGAGCCGGTTGCCGTCCCAGCGGGCGATGGTGGCGTGCGGCTCCATCGGGTTGTGGTGGTTGCGCGCCAGGTGGTAGGTCAGGTCCAGCCGCACAGCCGCGTTACGCAGCCCCGCCTCGACATCGCCGCGCGCGTAGTTCGTCGGCTCGCCCGGCTCGGCCTCGGACAGGTCGGTCGAGGGCCGCTCGGCGTCGTACTCGACCTTGACCAGGCTCGCGCCGTGCTGCGCGGCCTCCAGGGTGGTGGCCACGACGACGGCGACCGGCTGACCGTGGAAGAGCACCCGGTCGTCCTGGAACACTCTCAACCTGCGGCCGGCCGGGTTGTTCGACCCGCTGTTGTCGCGGTACGGCAGCCTCGGCGCGTTACGGTGACTGATCACCGTCAGCACTCCCGCGTGGGCTTCGGCCGCACGAGTGTCGATGGACGTGATACGACCGCGGCCGACGGAAGCGTCGACGATGACCGCGTGCAGGACACCCTTGACGTCGTGCTCGGCGGCGTACAGCGCCTGACCGGTGACCTTCAGCCGCCCGTCCACCCTCGACAGCGGCGCACCCACGGCGGCCTGCGGCTGGGGACTCACTTCGTACCTCCTACGATGCGCAGCTGACGCTCGACGGTCCGTTTCAGCAACTCGACCTTGAAGCGGTTGTGGGACAGCGGACGGGCACCGTCCGCCGCGCGTTCGGCGGCGGCTGCCCACAACGCCTCCGACGGGCGCTCCCCGATCAGGTGCCTCTCGACCGCGGGAAGCTTCCACGGCACCGTGCCCACACCGCCTGCGGCGACCTTCGCTTCCTGGATGACCCCGCCGCGCACGTGCAGTGCCACGGCCGCCGACCCCAGGGCGAACTCGTACGACTGACGGTCCCGCACCTTCAGATAGCCGGACCGGAGCGGACGCGGAAGCGCGGGAATCTCCACCGCCGTGATCAACTCGCCTTGCCAGACGGCCTGTTCACGGTCGGGGGTGCTGCCGGGCCGCAGCAGGAAGTCGGCGAAGGGCACGCGACGCTCACCGTCCGGGCCCAGCAGGTGCACCGTCGCCTCCAGCGCCGCGAACGCCACGGCGACATCCGAAGGGTGGGTGGCCACGCAGGCGTCGGAGGTGCCGAGGATCGCGTGCATGCGGTTGAAGCCCTGGAGCGCCGCACAACCGGAGCCCGGCTCCCGCTTGTTACAGTCCGCGGTCACGTCACGGAAGTACGTGCACCGGGTGCGCTGCATGATGTTGCCGCCGATGGTGGCCATGTTCCGCAACTGGGCGGAGGCGCTGAGCTCCAGTGCCTCGGAGACGACCGGGTAGAGGGTGCGCACCTTGGGGTGGGCGGCGGCCTCCGACATGCGCACCAGGGCGCCGATGCGCAGCCCGCCGCGCTCGGTGACGGTGACCTCGCGCAGCGGCAGGTCGGAGATGTCGACCAGGGTCTCGGGGCGTTCGACGGTCTCCCGCATCAGGTCGACCAGCGTGGTGCCCCCGGCGATGTAGCGGCCACCGCGCCGGCCCGCGGAGACGGCCTCACGCGTGTCCGACGCCTTGGTGAAGGAGAAGGGGTACATCGGGCCCTCACTTCCGGCCCGCGGTCTGCTCGACCGCGCGCACGATCTTCGGGTAGCAGCCGCAGCGGCAGATGTTGCCGCTCATCCACTCCCGGATCTCCTCCGGCGAACCGGTGTGACCCTCCTGGATGCAGCCCACACCGGACATGATCTGGCCCGGGGTGCAGTAACCGCACTGGAAGGCGTCCTCGTCGATGAACGCCTGCTGCAGCGGGTGCAACCGGTCGCCGTCGGCCAGCCCCTCGATGGTGGTGACCTCGGCCCCGTCCAGGCGCACGGCCAGCGTCAGGCACGAGTTCACCCGCTGCCCGTCGACCAGCACCGTGCACGCGCCGCAGGCCCCGGCGTTGCAGCCCTTCTTGGAGCCGGTGAGATCCAAGTGCTCGCGCAGCAGGTCCAGCAGCGAGGTGCGGTTGTCGACCGTCACCGTCCGCCGGGTGCCGTTGACCGTCAGCGAGACTCGACTGGACGGCGGCTTCTCCGCGGCGGAGGCCTCCTCCGAGCCGGAGAGGTACGTACCTCCGATCACGCCGCCGGCGATGACCGCAGCGCCGACCGCGGTACTGGTGGCGATGAAGGTTCGTCGTGTGGGCGCCGAGGGGGACTCGCCGGACCCGGCGGGGGATGGCGGGACAGCGGATTCAGGGAGATCAGTGGACATACGTCGCCTTCGCATCACGGACGGATCGGCCGTACAGAGCGGCACGGCGGGAGCGTCGTCGCCCCAGGCCTGGTCGACCGCGTTCTTGACTGCCGCGGCCGTCCACGTGCGAAGTCTTGCACCGCGGTCATTGCCTGTGGGAGGGAGACTTTTATCCTCCCCTTGGTGGTGTCAGCCTTGAGTAAGGGGTAGGCAAGCCTCAGCCCGTCGCCGGCATGTCGCCGAGCACGTAGGCCTGGATGGCGGTGGCCGCCGCGCCGCGGGCCCAGTAGGTGAAGTCGCTGTGCCGGACGTCCACTTCGACCGGGACAGCGCTCGGGGCACGGTCGGTTCGTACGCCCTCGTCCACAGCGGTGCGGGCCACTTCGGCCAGGCGCACACCTTCCCCCGTGAGCACGATCTTCCGCACCAGCGTGAAGTTGGCGACCGCCGCGAGGAGGCGGCCGAGGGCATGTCCGGCCGCGGTGATGACGGGTGTGGCGACCGGGTCACCGGCCGCGGCGAGGTCCAGGCACTCGTCGTAGGTCACCGCACGGCGCAGTCCGACGGAGACGGCGGCGCAGATGGAGGGCTCGGACAGCATGGCCGTGGCACAGCCCCGGTGCCCGCTGGGGCAGAGCGGGCCCATGGGGTCGAGGGGGCAGTGCCCCAGCAGTCCGACGCCGACGTCCGGACTGTCGACGACGGTGTCGTGCATGACCAGGCCGTAGCCGACGCCGGCGCCGATGGTGATGACCGCGAAGCGGTCGTGACCTCGGGCGGCCCCGAACCAGTGCTCGGCCCGGGTCAGCGCCAGCAGGTCGTTGTCGACGGTGACGGGGATACCGAGGGCGTCTGCGAGGAGGCCGCCGAGGGGGACGTCCTCGGACCACCCCAGGAACGGCGCGTCCGTGACGGTCGTCTGGTGTGTGACGCGCCCGCCGAGGCTGACTCCGACCCTGCTGATCGGCGGTCCCCCGGCGGTGAGCTCCCTGGTCAGTTCACGGACGGCCGCCACGACGGAAGCCGGGTCACGGCCGGGGAGAGACCTGCGCGCGGAGGCGACGACCTCGGCACGCATCGTCGTGAGGACCGCGTGGACGTCGTCGCCGGTCACCTTGGCGCCGATGAAGTGGTGGGCGGCCGGATTGATGTCCAGGGGCCGGGTCCGGCGCACCGTCCCGGAATCGTGACCGGGACCGGCGTCCACCTCGACGAGCAGGCCGTTGTCGACGAGCGGCTTGGCGAGGCGGGTGAGGCTGCCGGCGGACATGTCCAGGCGGCGGGCAATCTCGCTGCGGGAGACCGGCCCGCGCAGCAGCACTTCCAGGGCGACGGCGCGGCTGGCGCCGGTCATCGGATGAGACGGCGCTGACGTGGCATCCACCGGGTGGCCCTCCGCGGGGTAGTGACTGTCACCAGGTGGGCTTCAGCATTCCACACACCCTCGTTACTTCCAAGATGGAAATGACAGATGCAAGCCCTCCATCGTTTCGCCCGAAAAAAGAGAGTGTTTCCGAGGGGTTGACGGGGCGATGCTTCCGCGTCGAAAGTTCATGGCGAGTCGAACGGCTCACCTCCCCGCCGACCTCCCCGCCCGTCCGACGGGTGCCGGGGCGTCCCCACTCCTCTCAAGGAATCCCGTATGGCCGAGCGTCTTCACGACGACCACCTTCACTTCCGCGCCGTCGGCATGAGCCTCGTCCTGGACTGCTCCGGCGGACTGCTCCCCCGGGTCATCCACTGGGGCGCGGACCTCGGTGACCTCACCGGCGATGCCCTGGCCGGCCTGGCCCGCACGGCGGACGCGGCGCAGGTCATGTCGTGCTCGCTGGACGAGCCGGTGCCGGTCAGCGTGCTCCCGCAGCAGTCCGCCGGGTGGCTCGGCACCGCCGGGCTCACCGGGCACCGGGACGGGGAGGACTTCTCCACCGCCTTCACCGTCCGGTCCGTGCGACCGGGCGCCGGCGAAGGCCCGGTGGCGCACCGCCTGGCCGTGGACGCCGTCGACACCCAGGCGGAACTCGCGCTGGCACTGGAGATCGAGGTCACCCGGTCGGGTCTCGTACGCCAGCGGGCCACCCTCACCAACGACGGCGCACGCCCCTACACCGTGGACGGCCTGCTCCTGACCCTGCCCGTGCCCGGCCAGGCCACCGAGCTGCTCGACCTCACCGGCCGGCATCTGCGCGAACGTTCCCCGCAGCGGCACGCGTTCACGCTCGGCACCCATCTGCGGGAGAACTGGCGCGGCCGTACCGGGATCGACGCGACGCTCGTGCACGTGGCGGGCGAGAGCGGCTTCGGATTCCGCACCGGTGAGGTGTGGGGACTGCACGTCGCGTGGAGCGGCAACCATCGCTCACTGGCCGAGCGCACCCCGGCAGGCGTCGGCCTCATCGGCGGGGGCGAGAGCCTGCTGCCCGGCGAGGTCCGGCTCGCCGGCGGCGAGTCCTACACGTCCCCGTGGATCTACGGGTCGTACGGACAGGGACTCGACGAGCTGGCCGGGCGCTTCCACGGCTATCTGCGGGACCGCGCGCACCACCCCCGGTCGCCGCGGCCCGTCACCCTGAACACCTGGGAAGCCGTCTACTTCCGGCACGACGCGGACAAGCTGAAGGCCCTCGCCGACGCGGCGGCCGAGGTGGGCGCGGAACGTTTCGTCCTCGACGACGGGTGGTTCCGGGGCCGCCGGGACGACACCGCCGGGCTCGGCGACTGGTACGTCGACAAGGATGTCTGGCCCGACGGGCTGCATCCGCTGGTGGACCATGTGCGCGCGCTGGGCATGCAGTTCGGTCTCTGGTTCGAGCCGGAGATGGTCAACCCCGACTCCGACCTCGCCCGCGCCCATCCCGAGTGGATCATGGCCACGGGCGGGCGCACCCCGCCGGCCGCCCGTCATCAGCAGATCCTCGACCTCGGTCACCCGGAGGCGTACGCGTACCTGCTGGAGCGCCTGGACGCCCTGGTCACCGAGTACCGCATCGACTACATCAAGTGGGACCACAACCGGGACCTGGTCGAGGCCGGGCACAGCCCGCGCGGGACGGCCGGGGTCCATGTGCAGACGGCCGCCGTGTACCGGCTCATCGACGAACTGCGCGCCCGCCACCCCGGCCTGGAGATCGAGTCCTGCTCCTCCGGCGGCGGACGCGTGGACCTGGGCATCCTGGAGCGCACCGACCGGGTATGGGCCAGCGACTGCATCGACGCCCTGGAACGCCAGCAGATCCAGCGCTGGACCGGCCTGCTGCTCCCGCCCGAGCTTCTCGGTTCGCACGTCTCCGCCCCGGTCGCCCACACCACCGGCCGTGCCCACATCCTCGACTTCCGTGCGGGAACGGCCCTGTTCGGCCACTTCGGCATCGAGTGGGACCTCACCCTCGCCTCCGCAGAGGAGCGCGCCCGCCTCGCGGAGTGGGTGGCGGCGTACAAGCGGCTGCGGCCCCTGCTGCACTCGGGCACCGTCGTACGCGCCGACCACCACGATCCGGCCCTGTGGCTGCACGGTGTCGTCGCGTCCGACCGGTCCCGTGCCGTCTACGCGGTGGTGCAGACGGCCACCAGCGTGCAGTCCCCGCCCGGGCGCGTGCGCCTGCCCGGTCTCGACCCCGACGCGGTGTACCGCCTGTCGCCGCTGGCGCCCGGTGACCGCCCCGAAGGGCCTACCGGCTATGCGCTGCCCTGGTGGCAGGGCGACAAGGTGGAGCTGGCCGGCCGGGTCCTGGGGAGCGTCGGCATCCAGGCCCCCGCGCAGTACCCGGAGCGCCTGGTCCTCATCGAGGCCGTCCTCGTCTGAGGCCACCCGTCATCGCGAGCGAGCGCCCGGTGTTCCGCCATCGCGCCCGGCACCCGCTCCGCCACCAGGAGAGAACCATGATCCGTGCAAGAGGCAGGGCCGCCCTGTCCGCCTGCCTGGCCGCCCTGCTGCTCGGCGCCTGCGGCTCCCCGTTCCCGTCCGGGGACGAACCGGTGACCTTGGACTTCTTCCAGTTCAAGCCCGAGGCCGTGGCGACGTTCGACAGGCTCATCGCCGGCTTCGAGGCCGAGCACCCGGGCATCCGGGTGGAGCAGCACCACGTCCCCGAACCGGACACCGCCATCCGCGCCCGGCTGGTGAAGGACAACGTTCCCGACGTCATCACCCTCAACGGCAACAGCACCTTCGGCGAACTGGCCTCGGCCGGGGTGTTCCACGACTTCTCCCGGGAGAAGGTGGCGGACGGGATCCTGCCCGGCGTGAAGGAGGTGCTGAACGACCTCGGCACCGCGGGCGAGGGCGAGGTCAACGGGCTGCCCTTCGCCTCGAACGCCAGCGGCGTCCTCTACAACAAGGACCTGTTCGCCGAGCACGGGGTCGAGGTCCCCGGCACCTGGGACGAGTTCATCGACGCGGCGAAGACCTTCGAGGAGGCCGGAGTCACTCCCTTCTACGGGGCCCTGAAGGACGCCTGGACCTCGATGCCGCCGTTCAACCAGCTCGCCGCCAACGCCGTCCCGTCCGACGACTTCTGGGACGCCCGCGTCCAGGGCCGTACCAGCTTCAGCGAGGAGTACCCCGAGGTCGCCCGGAAGCTCACGGAGATCTACCGCCACACCCAGAAGGACACGTTCTCCCGCGACTACAACGCCGCGAACCAGGCCTTCGCCAGGGGCGAGGCGGCCATGTACATCCAGGGCAGTTACGCCCTGCCGCCCGTCAAGTCGTTCAAGCCGGAGTTCGACATCGGGTTGTTCCCTCTCCCCGCCGGGGACGACCCCGCGGCGACCCGCCTGGTGTCGGGTGTGGACGTGGCGCTCACCATGGGCCGCGATCCCCGGCACCGCGAGGAGTCGCTGGCGTTCATCAACTACCTGATGCGGCCCGAAGTGGTGAGCGCGTACGCCGAGGAGCAGAGCGCCATTCCCACACTGAAGGGCACGGCGCCCTCCGACCCCGCGCTCAGGCCGCTGCGGCCGTACCTCACCGACGGCCGGATCACCGGCTTCGTCGATCACCGGATACCGCGGGCCGTCAACCTCGAGGCGATAGCCCAGCAGTTCCTCATCGACGGCAGACAGGACGCGTTCCTGCGGACCCTCGACAGCGAGTACACGAAGGTCATCGAGCGCCGGTCCTGACCGCCGCAGAAGGAGGAAAGACAATGGCAGCGGTCACCGCTCCCCCGCGCCCCGCACCCGCGGAGCCCGGCGAACCGGCGCGCTCCGGCCCCCGTCGGTCCACGGGCCGGGCCTACTACCTGATGGTGCTCCCCGCGCTCGCCCTGTTCCTGGTCTTCCATACCTTCCCGGTGCTGCAGGGCATGTACTACAGCCTCACCGACTACGCGGGCTACGGCCGCCACGACTTCGTGGGGCTGAAGAACTACCTCAACCTCTTCCAGGACAGCCGTATCTGGGACAGCTACGTCTTCACGTTCCGGTTCGCCGTCGTCGCCACCGTGCTGACCAACCTCATCGCGCTGGCCATCGCCCTGGGCCTCAACGGCAGGATCCGCTTCCGCAACACCCTGCGCGGAGTGTTCTTCGTCCCCAACGTGCTGGCGATCCTCATCGTCGGCTACGTCTTCAACTACCTCTTCTCCGACTCCCTGCCCTACATCGCCGACAGACTGGGCGTCGAGGCACTGAGCACCAGCATCCTCGCCGACCCCGATCTGGCCTGGGTGGGCGTGGTGACACTGGCCGTGTGGCAGGCCGTGGCGTTCAACGTCATCATCTTCCTGGCCGGGCTGCAGACCGTTCCCGAGGAACTGTACGAGGCCGCCACCCTGGACGGCGCCGGCGCCTGGCAGCGGTTCCGGTCCGTCACCCTCCCGCTCATCGGACCGTTCGTGACCATCAACATGGTCCTGGCGCTGCGCAACTTCCTCCAGGTCTTCGACCACATCGCCGCCCTGACCAAGGGCGGTCCCGGAACGTCGACGACGTCCGTCGCGTATCTCATCTACAACGGCGGTCTCAACGGCGGCGAGTACGCCTACCAGACGGCCAACGCCGTGGTCTTCTTCCTCTGCATCATCGCGATCTCGATCTTCCAGCTGCGCGTGCTCCAGCGCCGCGAGGGGAGCCTTTGATGTCCGCCACCGTCCCCCGCACCGTGTCCGTCCCGCGGCCGAGCAGACCGCGCGTCAACTGGTGGCTGACGGCCCTGATGGCCGTACTGTCCCTGACGGTCCTCGTTCCGCTCTACTTCACGGTCGTCACCGCTCTGAAGACCCCCGACCAGCTGGGCGGCTCCGGGTTCGGCCTGCCCACGGAGATCCGCTGGAGCAACTTCTCCGACGCCTGGAAGCTGACGAACTTCCCTTCGGCGCTGATGAACAGCGCCCTGATCACGGTGGGCGCGGTGGTGCTCACGCTGCTGACCAACTCCCTGGTCGCCTACGCCATCGCCCGCAACATGCACCGCAGGTTCTTCAAGGGGCTGTACTACTACTTCGTGTCGGCCCTGTTCGTCCCGTTCCCGATCATCATGCTCCCGGTCGTCAAGCAGACCGCTCTGCTGGGCCTGGACAACCAGGCCGGACTGATCCTGCTGTACGTCGTCTACGGGCTGGCCTTCAACATCTTCCTGTACGTCAGCTTCCTGCGGTCGGTACCCACCGAGATCGAGGAAGCGGCCCGCACCGACGGCGCCGGCACCTGGACGATCTTCTGGCGGATCATCTTCCCCCTGCTCATGCCGATGAACGCCACCGTCGGCATCCTCACCTGCCTGTGGGCCTGGAACGACTTCCTGCTGCCGCTGGTCGTCCTCTCCGACCCCGGCGCGCAGACGCTGCCCCTCGCGCAGTACGTCTTCCAAGGCCAGTTCAACACCAACTACACCGTGGCCTTCGCCTCGTACCTGATGGCGCTGGCACCGGTTCTCCTCGTGTATGTCTTCGCCCAGCGCTGGGTGATCTCCGGAGTGATGCGAGGTTCCGTCAAGTGACCGAGACGCGCCCCTGGTGGACATCGGCCGTCGTCTACCAGATCTACCCCCGCAGTTTCGCCGACAGCAACGGTGACGGCATCGGTGACCTGCCCGGCATCACCGGCCGCCTGGACTACCTCGCCGACCTCGGCGTCGACGTCCTGTGGCTGTCCCCCGTCCACCCGTCACCGCAGGACGACAATGGCTACGACATCAGCGACTACCAGGACATCGACCCGGTCTTCGGCACGCTGAAGGACTTCGACGAACTCCTGGCCGCTGTCCACGACCGCGGCATGAAGCTGGTCATGGACCTGGTGGTCAACCACACCTCCGACGAGCACCCCTGGTTCGCCGAAGCCCGCAGCGGCCCCGACAGCCCGAAGCGCGACTGGTACTGGTGGCGGCCCGCCCGCCCCGGCATGGAACCCGGCACCCCCGGAGCCGAACCGAACAACTGGGGCTCCGCCTTCTCCGGACCGGCGTGGGAGTACGACCCCCGCAGCGGCGAGTACTACCTCCACCTCTTCTCCCGCAAGCAGCCGGACCTGAACTGGGAGAACCCCGAGGTCCGTCAGGCGGTGTACGCCATGATGCGCTGGTGGCTCGCCCGCGGCGTCGACGGCTTCCGTATGGACGTCATCAACTTCATCTCCAAGGACCCCGCCCTGCCGGACGGCCATGTGCCCGAGGGCAGCCTCTACGGCGACGGCTCTCCGTCCTTCGTCTGCGGGCCCCGCATCCACGAGTTCCTCCAGGAGATGCACCGCGAGGTCTTCGCCGACCACGAGGACCGTCTCCTCACCGTCGGCGAGATGCCCGGGGTGACGGTCGAGGAGGCCAGGCTCTTCACCGACCCCGCCCGCGCGGAGGTCGACATGGTCTTCCAGTTCGAACACGTCGGTCTCGACCAGGGAAACGGCAAGTTCGACGTCCGGCCGCTGCGCCTGCGCGACCTCAAGGCGTCGCTCGGTCGCTGGCAGGCAGGTCTCAACAGCACCGGCTGGAACAGCCTCTACTGGAACAACCACGACCAGCCCCGCGTCGTCTCCCGCTTCGGCGACGACAGCCCGCGGCACCGGGTGCGGTCGGCCACCATGCTGGCGACCGTCCTGCACCTGCACCGCGGAACGCCCTACATCTACCAGGGCGAGGAACTCGGCATGACCAACGTCGCGTTCACCTCGATCGACGACTACCGGGACATCGAGTCACTCAACCACTACGCCCACGCCGTCGCGAACGGCGAGGACCCGGAACGCGTCCTCGAAGCGCTGCACGCCATGAGCCGCGACAACGCCCGCACCCCCATGCAGTGGGACGCCTCCCCCCACGCCGGCTTCACCACCGGCGAGCCCTGGATCCCCGTCCACCCCAACCACAAGGAGATCAATGCCCGGCTGGCCACCACGGACAGCACATCCGTGTACCACTACTACCGCCGCCTGATCGCCCTACGGCACACCGAACCGGCCGTGGCCCACGGCGACTTCACCCCCCTGCTGCCGGACGACGAGCGCGTGTACGCCTTCACCCGGCGCTACGAGGACACCCGGCTCCTCGTCCTCGGCAACTTCACGAGCGAGCCGGCACCGGTCCGCCTCCCCGCCGACTGGGAGCACGCCGACCTCGTCATCGGCAACGTCCAGGACGCCGCACCCCTGGAGGCGACGCTGACGCTGGCCCCCTGGGAGGCCCGCGTACACCGCCGCGACGGGTGAGCAGCCTCGCTCTAGTTCCGGGCGACGGTTCTGGTGCGCAGGACCTCGCCCAGGGACTCCGTCCGCCAGCGTCGGAGCAGGTTGTGGAAGGCGAAGGCACCGTGGGGGTAGGCGATGGGGCCGTTCGGCCGGCCGCGCCCTTCGGCGTTGTAGTAGCCGGGGGTGCACTCCGCGTGGAACCACTCGTGGTCGGCGGCGCCCTCGGCCAGAGCGGTGATCCAGGCGTCCTCGGCCGCGCGGGACGGTTCGATCAGGGCGTCCTCGGCCTCGGCGGCGGCGATGAGGGCCGCCGCGTGGACGGCGTGTTCGTCCAGCACATGCGTGAAGTTGACACTGGCGGCGCTCTGCGCCCCGCCCAGCTGGATGAGGTTGGGGAAGCCGTTGCTGGTGAAGCCGTGCAGGGTGCGCGGCCCCTGTTTCCGCCAGGCGTCCTGGAGCAGGACGCCGTCCCGGCCGCGGACAGGCAGCCTGCCCGAGGAGATGCCGGACACGCCCACGGAGAAGCCGGTGGCGAAGATCAGGCAGTCGAGTTCGTACTCGGTGCCGCCGACCACGACGCCGCGCTCGGTCATCCGCTCGATGCCGTGGGTGTCCGCGGTGTCGACCAGGGTGACGTTGTCGCGGTTGAACGTCTGGAGGTACAGATCGGAGAAGGTGGGGCGCTTGCAGGCGTACCGGTACCAGGGCTTGAGCTTCTCCGCCGTCTCCGGGTCGGCGACGATCTGCTCGACGCGGTCGCGGATCTCGTTCATCTTGGCGGCGTCCGCGGCCTCGTAGGCCGCTTCGAAGGCCGCCCGGTCGCCGT
This sequence comes from Streptomyces sp. NPDC030838, assembly GCF_055572035.1. Classification (NCBI taxonomy): domain Bacteria; kingdom Bacillati; phylum Actinomycetota; class Actinomycetes; order Kitasatosporales; family Streptomycetaceae; genus Streptomyces; species Streptomyces sp. NPDC030838. Next base: position 58,175 of record NZ_JBVIED010000013.1, read on the forward strand.
GGCGGCGGAAGCTCGGCAGGAGCTTCTCCAGCAGGCCCGCCGAGGCGGTCCACTGGTCCGCCACGAGGTCCTCCTCCACGGTCTCGCCGGAGACGATGCGCAGGAAGTTGTCGCGGCGCTCACGCGCCCAGCCGTCGTGGTCGGCGCCGACGTCCTGCGCGGTGGTGCGCCGGTTGGCGCGCACGTCCACTGTGGAGGGAGTGCGCTGGAAGACGTAGAGGTGCCGGGCGTCCTCGGCCAGCTTCGGCACGACCTGGACGCCGGTGGCGCCGGTGCCCACGACGCCCACCCGTTTGTCCGCCAGGCCGGAGAGGCCGCCGTCCGGGGTGCCGCCGGTGCATCCGTAGTCCCAGCGTGACGTGTGGAAGGTGTGGCCCCGAAAAGTCTCGATGCCTGGGATGCCGGGAAGCTTCAGCTCGGACAAGGTGCCGGTGGCCGTGACGACGTACGTGGCCCGGAACTCATCGCCCCGGTCGGTCGTGACGACCCACGTCTCGGTTGTGTCGTCCCAGGTCAACGACGTGACCGAGGTGGAGAACAGAGCGTCGGTACAGAGGTCGAACTTCTCCGCGATCCGCACCGCGTGGCGGCGGATCTCCTCACCGGGCGCGTATTTCCACTCCGGGATGTAGCCCGTCTCGTCGAGCAGCGGCAGGTACACGTGCGCCTCGATGTCGCAGTGGATGCCCGGGTACCGGTTCCAGTACCAGGTCCCTCCGAAGTCACCTCCCGTCTCGATGACGCGGATGCGCTCGACGCCCCGCCGGCGCAGCCGCGCCCCGGCGAGAATGCCGCCGAAGCCGCCCCCGACAACCGCGACGTCCACCCGGTCCCGCAGCGGCTCCCGCTCGGCCAGCTCCCCCGCGTACGGATCCTCGGCGTAGTAGCCGAACTCGGCGGCGGCGCCGAGATAGTGCCGGGTGCCGTCGGGCCGTACCCGCCGCTCCCGTTCCATCCGGTAACGCTCCCGCAGGTCGGCGAGCGCCTTGGCCGACAACTGGTGCGAATTCGCCATGTGGGGGGACCTCGTTCCTTCCGGTTCGCTGCCGTAGGGCCATCTCGTCCGCGAACTGCGCGGGAAATCAGCGGACTTGAGCAGCCGTGCACTACGGTAACAAGGACCGGACAATACTGTCCGGTTGGTGGCGGAGGTTGCGTCCGCACACCCTCGGACCCTCGGCCCCTCGGACAGGAAGAGTGATGTCATGCGACGACTCCCGATCCGGCCCCTCTCCGGGCTCGCCGCGATCGGCGTGCTGGCCCTCACCGGGTGCGGTACGCAGGCGGCCGGTTCCCCCGCGGACACGGCGGCCGACGCCCGCGGCGAGAGGACCATCCGCGCGCAGAAGGTGCTGCGGCTGACGGAGGTGCACGAGAAGACCGGGATGACCCTGCTGGAGGGGCCGACGTTCGACGAGGACGGCAAGCTGCTCGTCGTCGACGTCACCGCACCCGCCGGCGAACCGAAGGTGCTTCGCGTCGACGTCCGCGAGAAGACCTGGCGCCGGCTGCATACCGACGATCGCGGCGCTTACACCTCGGCCCAGTTCAGCCCGTACGACGGACGCCTGTACCTGACCGACTTCGCCCACGGCGACATCATGAGCCTGGCCCCGGACGGCAGCGACCCGCGGACCTTCTTCTCGGGCGAGATCGAGGGAGCGCCGATGAATCCCGACGACCTCGCCTTCGACCAGGACGGCAACCTGTACATCAGCGACTCACGCGGCCTGTCCGAAGGGAAGGCGACCGGCCGTGTGGTGCGCGTCGACCGTGACGGGCGGAAGGCCACCGTCCTGGCGGACGGCCTGGCGGCGTCCAACGGCATCTCCTTCGACGCGGACTACCGCGGGCTGTGGCTCAGCGAGCTCACCCAGAACCGCATCTCCTACCTGCTGCTGGACGACAAGGGCCGCGTGGCCTCGCGGCATACCGCGATCCGGGTCGACGGCGGGATCGCCCAGACCGACTCGATCGCCGTGGACGCCGACGGCAACCTCTACCAGGGGCTGCACGGCAGGCCGGCGATGGCCGTGTACAGCAGGAACGGTGAACGCCTGGCGACCGTCGAGGTCCCCGCCCGCGCTGCCGAGGGCCTCGAATCGGCGACCAACGTGGCCATCACACCCGGAGGGACCAGGGCCTATATGACCGTCAGCGGCCCCGCCGGAGGCTACCTGTATGCCTTCGACGCACTGGCGGAGGGAATCCGCCAGTCCAACGGCGGCTGACGCTGCCGTTCACCCCTCGAAGGGCCGAACCGTTCCCACCTCGACACCGAGCAGCCGCCAGGCCGCCAGCGCACGGCGTTCCCGCTGCTCCCGGGTGGAACCGGTGACGGCACCGGACACCATCGCGACGGCGAGCATCAGATCCCCGGGCCGAGCAGCCAGCGGATGACCGTCCGGCAGATGCCGGCGCAGGGCTCGCTCAACCCGCCGAGACAGGGCCAGGGCATAGGCGGGGGTGCCGGAGCCGCCCGCTCCCTCGGCGTGCAGAACACCGACGAAGGCAGCCGACTCCGTCTGGTGCCACGTCAGCACCCCGAGGACCCGCGCGACGTCCGCGTCGTCCGCGGCAGCCGCCTGCTCGATCTGCCGGACGTTCTCCTCCAGTACGGCGATCGCCATGGCCGCCCGGTCGGGGAAATGCCGGTACAACACACCCTGTCCGACCCCGGCGCGCCGCGCGACGGCGGACAGCGGAGCCTGCAGGCCGGACTCCGCGTAGATCTCCCGGGCGGCGGCGACGAGGGCGGCCCGGTTGCGGGCGGCGGCCTTGGGTCCCTCATTCGCGGACCGTCGTTCACCGGGCGGAGATTGCTGCGTCACCCCGGGAGGATATCCGGCCCCCACGACCAGGGGGCGGCGAGCGAGCGTCACGCGGAGGCGGACGTATCTCTCGCGGATGAGAAACATGAGAACCGCACATTCATGACTTCTCCTTGACTTCCGCTGAGGTTCGTCCCGGCTGGTCAGCATGGCGGAGCGCCGTCCTCCACGGGCGGCCGCCTTCCGCTCACCACTCCGCTCGGGAGACGAGATGCCGCTGAACCGCAGGGAATTGCTGAGCCGATCGGCGCTGGCCGGTGCCGGGGTCATGCTCATCGGCAGTGTGGAGGCGCTGCTCACGGCGCCCGGAGCCGTCGCCGACACGGCCGCGACGGGCGGCGTCGGCTATGGCCCGCTCGTCCCGGACCCCAAGGGCATCCTCGCCCTGCCCGAGGGCTTCTCCTACCGGATCCTGACCCGCACCGGCGTCACGACCCTGGAGTCCGGCCAGACCACCCCGAGCAACCACGACGGCACCGGCGCCTTCGCGGCCGGCGACGACGATGACGACGACGCCGTGACCGTGCTGGTGAACAACCACGAGATCGACGACCCGCTGGGCGTGGCCGAGCACCCCGTTCCGCATCTGGACGGCCTGGTCTACGACCCGGCGGCGGCCGGCGGCTGCACGGTCGTCGAGGTGTCCGGCGACTCGGTGCGCGAATGGGTCGCCATCGCCGGTACGTCCACCAACTGCGCCGGCGGCGTCACCCCCTGGGGCACCTGGCTCACCTGCGAGGAGACCGAGGACAAGGCCGGCATCAACGGCATGACCAAGGACCACGGCTACGTCTTCGAGGTCGACCCCCGGCACGGCAGCGCGGCCAACCTCGACCCCAAGCCCATCAAGGCCCTCGGCCGCTACGCCCACGAGGCGGTCGTGGTCGACCCCTACCGCGGCCACCTGTACCTCACCGAGGACGCCTCCAAGCCCAACGGCCTGCTCTACCGATGGACCCCGCCGGTCGGCTTCACCCACGGCCCCGGCAAGCTGCGGGCCCTGGCCGACAACGCGGGCGTGCTGGAGGCACTCAAGTGCTTCGACTCCGCGGGCCAGTACGTCGACGACCTCTCCCGCGCCACGCGGGTCGGCACCGTCTACCGCGTGGACTGGGTGAAGGTGCCTGACCGGGACGCCCGTACCACCTCCGTGCGCAAGCAGTTCCTGGCCGGTGAGATCACCCGCTCCCGCAAGCTCGAGGGCATGTGGTGGGGCGACGGCGGCGCGTACTTCGTCTCCAGCTACGCCCGCACCGAGAGTCCCGGCACCCCGCACGACGGCCAGGTGTGGTTCTACGACCCGCGCAGCGGCACGATCACCCTCAAGGTGCTGCTGGCCGTCAACACCGACACCTCCCAGGAGGGCCCCTACGACGGCCCCGACAACATCACCGTCTCCCCGTTCGGCGGCCTGGTGATCGCCGAGGACGGCGAGGGTGTCTCCCACCTCTTCGGCGCCACCGCCGACGGCCAGACCTACCCCATCGCCCGCAACGAGCTGAACGTCGGCACCCCGGAGGCCCCGGAGTACAGCGAGTTCGCCGGCGTCACCTTCTCCGCCGACGGCAGGACGCTGTTCGCCAACATCCAGGACCCCGGCATCCTCCTCGCCATCACCGGCCCGTGGTCGGGCGACGACGGCGACGACTAGTTCCGCCGGTTCCTCTCGCCCCTACGACTCCCCCCACGGCTCGACCGGTTCGACGGCAGTGGCTCAACGCCGCGCCGCTGCCGCCCCCTTGCCAGCGCCACCTCTCCTCACGAGGGACCTCCATGCAACCCTTCATCGCTCACGCACGCACCTTCGCCGGCACCCAGGGCGCCGACCTCGGCCGGCTCGCCGCAGGGCAGTCGCCGTACGCCCTCTTCATCACCTGCTCCGACTCCCGCGTCATCCCCTCGCTCATCACCGGTGCCCGCCCGGGTGAGCTCTTCGAACTGCGGACGGCGGGGAACATCGTGCCGCCGTACGACGCGGGCCCCACCTCCGAGGCCGCGACGATCGAGTACGCCGTCGAGGTGCTCGGGGTCCGCGACATCGTGGTGTGCGGGCACTCCCACTGCGGCGCGGTCGGTGCGCTGGTACGCGGCGACGACCTGTCGGCCGTGCCGGCGGTGCGCGACTGGCTCGGCCACGCCGCCCGGCAGCCGACCGGCTCACAGGACGACCCCGCGGTCGCCGAGGCGGTCCAGCACCACGTGCTGGGGCAGATGCTCCGGCTGATGTCGTACCCGTGCGTCGAGGCCCGCCTGCGCGACGAGCGACTGCGGGTCCACGCCTGGTTCTACGAGGTCCACACCGGCGCCGTGCTGGCGTACCGGACCGAGTCCGACTCCTTCGAGACGCTGTGAGGCATCCGATGAACACCGCTTACCTCAAGCAGGACTTCGCCTCCTCCATCGTCGTGTTCCTCGTCGCCCTGCCGCTGTGCGTCGGCGTGGCGGTCGCCTCCGGAGTGCCGGCCGAACTCGGCATCGTCACCGGCATCGTCGGTGGTCTCGTCACGGGCATGCTGCCGGGCAGCAGCCTCCAGGTGTCGGGCCCGGCCGCCGGGCTGACCGTGCTGGTCTTCGAGGCCGTGCACGCGCACGGGCTCGCCACGCTCGGTGTGATCGTGCTGGCCACGGGCCTGTTGCAGCTCGGCATGGGCGCGCTGCGGTGGGGCCGCTGGTTCCGGGCCATCTCCGTCGCCGTGGTCGAGGGCATGCTCGCCGGGATCGGCCTGGTGCTCATCGCCGGCCAGCTGTACGCGATGACCCACAGCAAGGCACCGTCCTCCGGCATCGACAAGATCGCCGGGCTGCCGGGGATGCTCGCCGGTTCGCTGGACTCCGCCCCGGCCGTCGCGTCGCTGCTGCTGGGCGCGGGCACGATCGCCGTACTGCTGCTGTGGCCGAGGCTGCCGAAGAAGGTCCGCCTCGTGCCCGGACCGCTCGCGGCCGTCGCGCTCGCCACCCTCGCCTCCCTGAGCCTCGGCCTCCCCGTCACCAAGGTCACGGTGGAAGGTCTCGTCTCGGTGATCCAGCCGCCCGCACCCTCCGCCTTCGGGGAACTGGCGGACATCGGCGTGGTGAGCACGATCCTGGCGTTCACGCTGATCGCCTCGGCGGAAAGCCTGTTCAGCGCGGCGGCCGTGGACCGGCTGCACGACGGTCCGCGCACGCACTACGACAAGGAGCTGATGGCCCAGGGCGTGGGCAACACGGTCTGCGGCCTGCTCGGCGCCCTGCCGATGACCGCGGTGATCGTGCGCAGCGCGGCCAACGTCCAGGCGGGTGCCCGGACCAAGGCGTCCCGGGTGATGCACGGCGCCTGGCTGCTGTTGTTCGCCGCCCTGCTCCCGGCCGCGCTGGGTGTCATCCCGATCCCGGCGCTCGCGGCCGTCCTGGTCCACTCCGGTTTCAAGCTGATCCCCGTCAAGGGCCTCGCCGCCCTCTGGCGCGGGCACCGCGGCGAGGCCGTGATCCTCGTCGTCACCGCGGTGTCGATCGTCGCGATCAGCATGTTCGAGGGCGTACTGATCGGCCTCGCGCTCGCTGTGGTCAAGACGGCCTGGGAGGCGTCCCACGTCAAGCTGGAGATCGTCGACAAGGGCGCGGGACCCGTGCAGGCCCACCTGAGCGGCAACGCGACGTTCCTGCGGCTGCCCAAGATCCTCGACGCCCTGGAAGCGATCCCGCAGGACCGCCCCGTCGAGCTGGACCTCTCCCGGGTCCACCACCTCGACCACGCCTGCCGTACCGCCCTGGAGAACTGGGCGGAGCGGCACGGAACGACCGACACCGCGTCGGCCAAGGTCATCATGGCCGTCTGAGTGGCCGTCTGAACGGTCCTCTGCGCGGGGCGCGGGGGCGGTGCCGTACGGGTGCCGCCCCCGCGCACACAGTCGCCGCATCGCTCACACCCAAAGTTCAGGCGCAGGTCATGCGCCCAGCAGGCCGCCGCCGGACTCCGCTGGTACCTCTTCAGTCCGGGTCCGAAGCCGGAAGGCCCTCACCCCAGGACACCGAGGAGGTCGTACCCGCGTGACCCGCAGCCAGCGTCTCGCCGCTCTCGCCGCCGGCGCGATTCTGCTCGTCGGAATCCCCGTGACCGGTGCTCATCAGGCGCCGCCGCCGGATCTCGGTGAGCCCGTGGTCGTCGGCCGCACCGGACCCGGACCCACGCGCGGTTCCGGTTCCGTACCGTCAGCGGACAGCCGGGCGACGGAACGGACGCGGACCCGGCCACCGTCTCCCCGGGCGACGACACGGACTCCCGACGAGTACGGCGAAAGGGACGCCATCGCCCCCACCGGTGCGGAGCAGCCGGAGGACAGGGCCCCCGAGACGACGGACGAAGCGCAGCCCGTGGCACCGAAGCCCCCCGTCCCCGCCGGGGCGACGCCCGACGACGATCCGGCACCCACCCCCAGCCCCGCCGCCTCGGCCACCCCGGCGGCCCCGAGCACACCGGCAGGCGATGACGGTGACGACGACGGAAGCGACGATGACACCGGTGAGGACGGCTGAGCCCGCACCGCCGAAGCAGGCCGTCGGCATGCCCGGGCGCCACCCGCTCCGGTCGATCCGTGTGCGTCTGCTGGGGCGGATGCTGGTGCTCGTCGGGCTGACTCTGGCGAGCCTCACGGGTGCGGAATCGTTCATCCTCACGGCTCGCCTGAACGAACGCGTCGACCGCGAACTCGCCCACGACCTCGAGGCATTCCGCTCTTTCGCGACCGAGACCGCGGGCGGTTCGGGTCCGGCCCCCGGCGGAGTCCGTGCACTCTTCGTCTCCTACCTGGGGGCTCATATACCGGAGCACGGCCAGACGCTGATCACCCTGGTCGACGGAGATCCGTACCGCCGCTCCGCCGAAGAGCCGCCGGCCCGCCTGGACACCGACCATGGGCTGATGAGCAGGGCCGCCGCGGTCCGCTCGCCCTCCTACGGGGACGCGAGGAGCGCGGCGGGTTCCGTGCGGTTCGTGGCCGTGCCCGTCACGGTGGCGGGCGACTCCGCGCGGGGCGTCCTCGTCATCGCCACCTTCACGCAGCAGGAACGCGACCACATCAACGAGTCGATCCGCACCCAGATCTATCTCGGCCTGGGCGCCCTGCTGCTCTCCGCCTGCGTCGGCTGGATCTTCGCCAGCCGTATCGTCGCTCCGCTGCGGGTCCTGCGGGACACCGCCCGCTCGATCCACGAGTCGGACATCACCCGCCGCATCCCCGTGCACGACAGGGACGAGATCGGCCAACTGGCGAGCACCTTCAACGACATGCTCGAGCGCCTTGACGACGCTTTCACCACCAAGCGTCAGTTCATGAACGACGTGGGCCACGAACTGCGCACCCCGATCACCATCGTGCTCAGCCAGTTGGAAACCCTCCCCGACGACCCGGCGGACCGCTCCCAGACGGTGGCGGTGATCACCGACGAACTGCACCGCATGCACCGCATGGCAGAGGAGCTGCTGATGCTGGCCAAGGCCCGCCGCCCGGACGCGCTGCGCCCCGAGGACATCTCGCTGTCCGAACTGATCGAGGAGGTGTACGTGAAAGCCGCCGCGCTCGCCGAACGCCGCTGGCTTCTCGACTTCGTGGAGTACCCGCATCTCGACACCCTCCACGCCGACCGCCAGCTCCTCACCCAGGCCATGATCCAACTCGCCCAGAACGCCGCTCAGCACACCGAGGAACACGGCCGGATCTGGATCGGCGGACGGCCCGGGTCCGACAGGGTCGAACTGTGGGTCAAGGACACCGGCCCCGGCATCCGGCTCGCGGACCAGCAACGCATCTTCGAGCGTTTCGCGCGTGCCGAGGAGAGCCGGGGCCGGACCGGAGCGGGCCTCGGACTCGCCATCGTCAAGGCCATAGCCGAGGCGCACCACGGCGAGGTTCGGGTGGACAGCGCTCCGGGCCGGGGCGCGACCTTCACCCTGCGCATCCCGTACGTCACGCACGCCCTGAACGGCGGCCGTCAGAGACCATGAGCCAGAGCAACCAGCGCCGCCGCCACATACTCATCGCCGAGGACGAGGCCCACATAGCCTCCTACCTCTCGGAACGCTTCACCGCCCACGGGTTCCGCACCACCGTCGTCACCCACGGCGAGACGGCCCGCCGCGCGGCCATGTCCGGCCGATACGACCTCATGATCCTCGACATCGGACTCCCCGGCGAGGACGGCTTCACCGTCGTCACCCGCCTCCGCGCGGCGTCCAGTGCCCTCCCCGTCATCATCCTCACGGCTCGGGACACCGTCGCCGACACGGTGTACGGCCTGGAGGGCGGCGCCGACGACTACATGACCAAACCCTTCAGCTTCGAGGAACTCCTCGCCCGGGTCCGGCTGCGTCTGCGCCTGCGCGAGACCGACAGCTCCGTCCTGCGCCGTGCCGGAATCGCCCTGGAGACCCGCACCCGCCAGGCCTATGTCGACGGCCGGATCCTCCAGCTCAGTGCCCGGGAGGCCGCTCTGCTGGAACACCTCATGCGCAACGCCGGCAGTGTGCTCAGCCGGGAGGACCTGCTCTCCGACGTCTGGGGGTACGAGGCGTCCGAGGGTTCCAACGTCGTCGACGTGTACGTCCGTTACCTCCGCCGCAAGCTGGGCGCCTCCAGGATCACCACGGTGCGGGGGCAGGGCTACCGGCTGGGCGGCGACGAACTCGCGTGACGCCGGGCAAGGCTGCGAGAGGTTCTCCCAACGCTCACTTCCCGTTGGGCATCGGACGAGGGATTCGCTCCTAGGGTGACGGCGGCCGCCCCCCGTTCTTCCCGTTCGCCGCATCGAGAGGACTCCCATGACAGGCACGACCTCCGGCAGACCGACCACGGGTCCTGGTTTCGAACGACGTACCCTCCTGCGCGGAGCAGCGGTGGCCGCGGCCGCGTCCGTCCCCTTCCAGGCACTCGCCGCGCGCACGGCGGCGGCTGAAGAACCGGTCAAGCTGGAATTCGACGCCGGATACGGCCCGTTGAGCCCCGTGAAGGACCAGGCGACCGGCCTGGAACTGCTCCAGCTGCCGCGCGGGTTCGAGTACATCTCCTACGGGTGGACGAACGACCTCATGGACGACGGGGTGCGCACCCCGGGTTCGCACGACGGCATGGCGGCCTTCCGCTACGGCGACAAGGTCCACCTCGTCCGCAACCACGAGCGCGGCGCCGGGCCCGCCTTCACCGCCCCCGCCTACAACCCGGAGGCCGGCGGCGGCACCACCACCCTGGTCTTCGACCCCGACGCCGGCCAGTGGCTGGAGTCCTACGGCAGCCTCGGTGGCACCATCCGCAACTGCGCCGGCGGTCCCACCCCATGGAACACCTGGCTGACCTGCGAGGAAACCTTCTCCACGACCGCCGGCAAGCGCCACGGCTACATCTTCGAGGTGGCGTCCGAGGGCAAGGGCAACCCCGAGCCGTACACGGCCATGGGCCGGTTCAACCACGAGGCGATCGCCGTCGACCCGGCGACGGGCTATGTCTACGAGACCGAGGACCGCGGTGACGCCTCGCTGTACCGCTTCATCCCCGCGGTCCCGGGCGACCTGTCCAAGGGCGGCCGACTGGTGGCCCTGCGCATCGGCAGCGCGTCGTACGACACCCGCCTCGACGGCGAGAAGGCCTACGGCACCGTCTCCTGGGTGCCGGTGGAGGACGTGGACCCATTGACGGACACGGTGCGCCTCCAGGCGCAGGCGAACGGTGCCGCGGTGTTCAGCCGCCTGGAGGGTGCCTGGTACGGCAACGACCGCATCTACGTCATCACCCCGACGGCGGTCCCGCCCGCCAGGGCCAGGTCTTCGAACTCGACCCGGCCACCGACGAGTTCCGGGTGCTCTTCGCCTCGCCCGGCGCCGAGGTCCTCAACGCGCCGGACAACATGTGTGTCAGCCCGCGCGGCGGCCTGGTGCTCTGTGAGGACGGCGGAGGCACGGAGTACGTCCACGGCCTCACCCCGCAGGGCGAGATCTTCCGCTTCGCCGCCAACAGCGTGGATCTGCGCGGCGGCACCGCGGGCAAGAACGTCCCGGCGGCCGACCACCGGGGCTCGGAGTGGGCCGGCTCGGTCTTCGAACCGAAGAACGGCAACTGGCTGTTCGTGAACGTCCAGACCCCCGGCATCACCTTCGCGATCACCGGGCCCTGGTCTCGGGGCGCCCTCTAGCCTTCGACCGAGAACGAGGGACGCGTCGAGGACTCGGTACGCCCAGCCCTGCATCACCAGGTACGAGGTGTCAGCGGCCTCGACGCGCTCCCGGGAGTTCAGCTCGCCGGAGGCGCAGCACGGGGACCGAATTCAGGAGGAGCCCGATGGTCGCGACGCCGGTGACCAGGTCGAGGCCGGGCGCACACGCGAGGACCAGCCCGCCGATCATGACTCCCATGGCGCGCGTGTTCTCTCCTCGATCGGACGAGTGCGCGGCGGGCTCGGTCAGGAGGCGGCTTCGATGGTGATCTTGTCGGCGTTGGCAAGGCGGTCGGTGCCGTCGTCGGTCACGTGGCCGAGGATGATCAGTCCCTCGGAATAGGGGAAGTCACGGTAGAAGATGGCCAGGTTGCCCCAGGGTGCGTAGTAGGCCAGGTCACCGGCCTTCGGTTCGGCTCCGTCCGGGGCACCTGAGGTGGACAGCCGACGGGGCAGGTCGGCGATCCTCTCCGTCTCGTGGAAGTCGCTCAGATTCAGCGTGAGCGGGAGGAGAGCGGCGAAGTCGCGGGCTGCGGCGCTGTCATTCAGGGTGGCCGAAACGGGGTGGCCGTCGACGGTGAGGCGGATGTTCATGGCGGTTGTCCTGCCAGAAGTCGTGGTCGGTGACGGGACTGATGACGTTCCCTGCGATGAGGGAACGGAGGTGGCCGGAGGCATGGCGGAGGACGACGGCGACTCATGCGTGCACGCGGCCACAGCCAGCAACAGCGCGGCGGCCGGGACGGCACGGACGAGACCGGGTATGGCGGCCGGAATCAAGGATCTCCCCCTGGGGGTCACTCGGGCAGGGGCTCGGCGTAGTGGCGGAAGCCGTAAGCATCTGGGCGTAGGCGCTCTCACCGGCGAAGGCGATCGAGGTGCCGGCCCGCTCAGGGTGAGGGCGTACGGCGTTGCCGCCGTTGACGAACAGCACGGTGCCGCGGCCGAGGGCATGCCGGGCAGAACCGGCTCTCGTCCCGGCTCATCGCGATGATCCGCTCCGCGCCCAGCTCCCTGGCCGCGATCACGCCGCACAGGCCGACCGCGCCGTCACCGACGACCACGGCGGTGGAACCGGGCCTGACCTCGGCGGCCCTGGCCGCGTACCAGCCGGTGCCCATCACGTCGGACAGCGCCAGCAGGCTGGGCAGGAACTCCGCCCTGGGCGTTGGGAATGCGCGCGTACTCGGCCTGGCAGGTACTCATGAACTCGCGGTTCACACACGACGACTGATAGCCCGCGCGGGGCCACCGGGTCCGTGCCGCGGTAGGCCCACAGGTCCGAACCGCACACACACGTCACCACGGTCCGGATGATCGCATCCGTCGGCTGGACGATCTTCGGATCGTCACGCTCCTCGAAACGGATATCGCCGGAGGCATGAATCACTGCTCCACGCATGAGGTCGCTTCCTTGGGTGCGTGCGGTTCTGGAGGACAGCCCCGAACACGAGTGCGCAATGCGGTGCGCTCCGGGCTGCTCGACAACGAGGCTCACACCCGGGCACAGGCGTGAAAAGCGGAGAGATCCATCCCCGGAAGGAAACATCCTGGGAGGAAACTCTCCCCCTTTCCCGGAGCGCGATCGATGCCATGCTGGGGAACATGACCAGCAGCATCCCCCTCAATGAGCTGGGAGAATTCCTCAAGAAACGCCGTTCCGAACTGAGCCCGCGCACGGTCGGGCTGCCGGATACGGGCGGGCCCCGCAGGGTCGCAGGGCTGCGCCGCGAGGAGGTCGCCCAGCTCGCCTCGATCAGCACCGACTACTACACCCGGCTCGAACAGGGCCGCCTTCAGGCCTCCGCTCCCGTGCTGGACACACTCGCTCGCGTCCTCCATCTGGACGACGACGAGCGCGGCTATCTCTTCCAGCTCGCGGGCAAGACCACGCCCCGCACGCGGCGGCGCGGCAGGCAGAAGGTCCAGCCGCAGCTGCAGCGCGTCCTGGACGACCTCACCGCCACCCCGGCCATCGTGCAGGGCCGCCGCGGGGACGTCCTGGCCTGGAACGCGCTGGCTGCCGCGCTGGTCACCGACTTCTCCCACCTGCCGGAGAAGCACCGCAACTACCCGCGGATCATCTTCACCGATCCGGCGATGCGCAGCCTGTACGCCGACTGGGAGGCCTCCGCGCAGATCGCCGTGGCGCAGCTGCGGATGGAGGCCGCGAAATATCCCGATGACCCCCGGCTGATCGAGCTGGTCGGTGAGCTGTCCACGCGGGACAAGCAGTTCGCCAAGTGGTGGGGCGACCACAAGGTCGCCGCCCGCACTGTGGGCACCAAGACCCTCAACCACCCGGTCGTCGGCGAACTCGTCCTGGACTGGGACACCTACACCGCCAACACCGACCCCGACCAGCACCTGACCGTCTGGACCGCCGCCCCGGGCTCCCCCACCCACGAGCGGCTGCGCATCCTCGCCTCGTGGGCCGCCGACCAGCACCTGTCGGCTTCCCCTTCCCTCAGCGAGCCCGGCACATAGCAAGCCGATCGGCGCGCTGCGGGGGCTCAGCGCGGTCCGTCGATGCGCTCCCGGTCGACGAAGGGACTTGGTGGTCTCGCCGGCTTCGCAGGCAGGTGGCATCGACGACGAAGCCGGCGAGAGTCTGATCCCCGTACGCCACGGTAAGCGTGTCAGACGCCGGAAGGCCGATCCTTCACGAGCGCGGTGACGGTCGCGAGGAACTCCTTGAGAACATCGAGAAGTCCGGTCCTGCCCCACAGCGCCAGGCCCAGAACGACGACGCCCACGGCCGTCATGTGCACGACTCCCGACCACTGCTTGCCGGTCAGCTCCATGATGCTGATGGTGGAGCGCAACAGACCACTCAGGACGGCGTACACCTCTATCCAGCCGCGTACGTCCAGACTGGCCAACGCCTCCCGAACGGCGATGGGGTCGCGGTCCGTGTAGCCCCGGACGACGTCCATCGCGCGTTCGCGGGTGGTCTTGTGCGCTGGGTCGCTCATGCGGCTCACGCTATGGGCGCCCGGGCGGGCGGGAATCGGTCTCTTGGCGCAATACGCCTCGGCAGAAAGCACTAAGACCCATGACCACTCGTCCGCACGCACCGGGTCAGGAACGCGCCGGTCAGCGCAGGACTGAGCTCGGCAGCACCCGGAGAGCCTGGAGCGCGGCGTACAACTCGGCCGTGCTGACCGGGTCGGTGACGTCGCGCCCGGTGAGCTGCCGGATTCGGCGTAGCCGTTGGCGGACGGTGTTGGCGTGGCAGTGCAGGGCCTGCGCGGCCTCCTCCGTGGAGCCGGAGGCCGCGTACCAGGCGTCGAGCGTGCCGATCAGGACAGTGCGCTGCTCGGCCGGGAGATCGAGGAGCGGGCCGAGGACCGAGCGGGCCATCCGGGCGGCGACGTCCGGGGAGTGCACCACGAGCCCGGCGAGCGGGCCGTCGTCGAAGCCGGCGACGGGCGGGCCTGCCGGGTCGGCGGTGGCCAGGGCGAGCCGCGCCAGCCGCAGGCCGGTGGCGCAGTCGGCGAGGTTGGTGAAGGCCGGGCTCATCCCGTAACGAAGCGTGGCCGACCGCTGAAGCACGACCAGCAGCTGCCCCAGGGTGCGCTGATCACGGACCGAGACCAGCCCGGCCAGCAGGCCGGCGGTGTGACTCCAGGCGGAGGCGATGCCGTGGGCGGCGAGCCGGTTGCCGATCTCCGGCGCCGGTCCGGGCCGCGGATCGGCGACCAGCACCACGAACAGGCCGTCGTACGGCAGGCGCAGGGCGTCCGCGGCCTGCCAGAGCGCCTCTGTGGTGTGGGCGGTGCCGTCGAAGAGTGCGGTGAGGGCCGGGGAGCCCGCCGGGCCGGCGACGGCCGACGGCGCGTGCTGGTAGGCGGTGGTGATCTCGTGGGTGCCTGTCTCGATCAGCCCCAGCAGGCGGGTCGCGCCGTCGGGCAGCGCCTCCAGTCCGCCGTGGCCCGCGTTGCGCGCTTCGGCGGTGAGCTCCTCGAGCAGCATCCGGCCGCCCGCGTGGTAGGCGGCGATCACGGCGGGCAGCGGGACGCCCTGGCCGGCCCGGCGGAGTGCGGTGGCCGTCGCCGGGGCGGCGCCGTGGCGGCCTGTCAGAGTGCGCAGAGTGAAGGTCAGGTGGGCACGGCAGGAGCCGCGCAGCTCCTCGATCGGGACCAGCTGGTGGTAGGCGATGGTGCCGGAAGGCGCGAGGATCCGTTCGACGGCGCGTTCGCTCAGTTCGGTCAGCCGCGCGTTGAGCGCGGTGGCCAGTAAGCCGATTCGTCGATCCGTCGAGGAGGCGATGACGGGGCTATCGGGCATAGCCGCATCCTAGCCATTCTTACGACATTGCCGAACATCATTTGTCATTGTCGTGGATCACACGATGGGGCTTCACATTCTGTCCGACGCCCCATCACCCCATGCGTACATGCGGTCGATCATCGGTGCACGACCTCGTCGCCCTCACCCACCCAGGGACACCCATGAGATTCCTGCGCACCGTCATGCCCGCGTTCGCCGCACTGCTGGCCACCGTGATCGCGACGGCCACGCCCGCCGCCGGCGTGGACAGCGGTGACCTCCACGACGCCTTCTACACCCCACCACCCGGTGAACTCACCATCGGGCCGGGCGAGGTGATCCGGTACCGATCCGCCGATTTCCAGGTCGAGCCGACCGGCCTGATCGATCAGCACGTCCGCTCCTGGCAGTTGCTCTACGGCTCCGCAGACGCCGACGGCCGCCGGATCGCCGTCTCCGGCACCGTGCTCGTCCCCGAGGCGCCGTACAAGGGGCCGGGCCCACGCCCGGTGGTCGCGCACGCCATCGGCACCCACGGTCTGGGCGACAGATGCGCCCCCTCGCGGGCGCTGGCCGACGGCACCCAGTACGAGAGCGTCGTGATCAAGTCGATGCTCGACCGCGGCTGGGCCGTGGTCGTCACCGACTACCAGGGGCTCGGCACCCCCGGCGGGCACAGCTACGTCAACGGACGGGCCGAGGGCCAGGCCGTGCTCGACTCGGTGCGCGCCGCCCAGCGGCTGCCCGAGACGGGCATCACGCCCGACGCCCCGGTCGTCATCGCCGGCTACTCGCAGGGGGGCCAGGCGGCCGGCTGGGCAGCCGAGCTCCAGCCCGAGTACGCACCGGAGTTGCACCTGCGCGGCGCCTCGGTCGGGGCGCCGGCCGCGGACCTGCTGGTGGTCGCGCAGGGAGTGGACGGCAGTCCGGCCTTCGGCTTCGGCCTGACCGCCGCCGTGGGTCTGAAGCACGCGTACCCCGAACTCCCGCTGGAGGAGCTGTTCACCGACCACGGCCGCGAACTCCTGGCCGACATCTCCGATGACTGCACCCTGGAGATCGCCGCCAAGTACGGGATGCACAGCTGGGACCGGTTGACCACCGAGGACCCGTTCGCGCGGGCCGACTGGCGCGGCCGGCTCACCGAGCAGCAGGCCGGGCAGCACCGTCCGGCGGTGCCGGTGCGGCTCTACCACTCGCGCCTGGACGACGTGATCCCGTACCGGGCGGGCACCGAGCTCAAGGACCGGCTGTGCGGACTCGGCACGTCCGTCGACTGGGACACCTACGTGGTGCCCACCCACATCGCCACCTTCTACGCCGCCGCCCCGGCGACGGTCGACTGGCTGGCGGACCGCATCGAGGGCCGGCCGGCGGGGAACGACTGCTGACCTCGACCACCTGTGCAAAATCCCGGTCGCCCCGGACCCACCCCCGACCGGCGGCGCCGGCGAGCTGGACCGGGCGCCTCTTGCAAGCCGGACATGCGCGGGCCCGACCCGGAACGAACGAGCCTGGGTCGGGCCGCGTTTCGCCTGCCGATCAGCTCGACATACTGGCGAACATGCCGGGCTCGTACGAACCCCCCAGGTTGTGCACGATCACGTTCATCCGGGTGGCCGCGTTGATCAGGGCGACCAGGCAGACCAGCGCGCCGACCTGGTCGTCGTCGTAGTGCTTGCGTACCTCGGCCCAGGTCTCGTCCGACACGCCGTGCTCGCCGAGCCGGGTGCCCTCCTCGGCGAGCGCCAGCGCGGCCCGCTCGGCCTCGGTGAACACGGTGGAATGGCGCCAGGCGGCGACCAGGTTGAGCCGAAGCGCGGTCTCACCGGCGGCCGCGGCCTCCTTGGTATGGATGTCAACACAGAAGCCGCAGCCGTTGATCTGGCCGACCCGCAGCTCCACCAGTTCCCTCAGGGTCTTCGGCAGCGTCGACTGTTCCAAGGGCAACGA
Organism: Streptomyces sp. NPDC030838; assembly: GCF_055572035.1. Lineage (NCBI taxonomy): Bacteria > Bacillati > Actinomycetota > Actinomycetes > Kitasatosporales > Streptomycetaceae > Streptomyces > Streptomyces sp. NPDC030838. The sequence goes on from NZ_JBVIED010000013.1 coordinate 75,409, forward strand.
GGCGTTGTAGAACCGCTTGGCGACCTTGGCGGCGGTCGGGCTGTCGAACAGGTTGAAACGGGGTTCCATGATGTCGTCCTCACTCGTCGAGTTGCTCGCCGCGCGGATCGTTCGCGGCGTCCTGACGAACACGAGATGCCATCCGGTCGATCCTTGTGACAGCGCGGTGATGTGACGTAGGCCACCGATCGTGGGTGTCACAGAGCGGCTGGGGCCGGCGTCTTGTGCGTGACACGGTCGAGAGCGAACAGCGGGAGCGGGCTATGAGCGGACGGACAGGGAACACAGCCGGGACACCCGCTCGGGACGGCCACACGGACTCCGCTACCGAGGCGTTCGTCGCCCATCGCAACCTGCTGTTCACCGTCGCCTACGAGATGCTCGGCTCCGCCGCCGACGCCGAGGACGTCCTCCAGGAGACGTGGCTGCGCTGGGCGGGCGTCGACCTCCGCACGGTGCGGGATCAGCGTGCCTACCTGGTCAAGATGACCACTCGACAGGCGCTGAGCCGACTGCGCACGCTCCGCCGGCGCAAGGAGTCCTACGTCGGCCCCTGGCTGCCCGAACCGCTGCTGACCGCGCCCGACGTGGCCGAGGATGTCGAGCTGGCCGACAGCGTCTCGATGGCGATGCTGCTGGTCCTGGAGACGCTCGCCCCGGTCGAGCGGGCAGTGTTCGTGCTGCGCGAGGTGTTCGATCTGGGATACGACGAGATCGCGGAGGCCGTCGACAAGAGCCCGGCCGCGGTCCGCCAGATCGCGCACCGGGCGCGAGCACACGTCGCTGAGCGCCGGCCGCGCGAGGTCGTTTCCCCGGCCGAGACCCGCGGGGCGCTCGAGGCGTTCCAACGGGCAATCGAGACGGGCGATCTGCAGCGCCTGCTCGACATGATCGCGCCAGATGTCGTCTTGCTGACTGACGGTGGCGGAATCGCACAGGCCGCGCCGGCGCCAGTCGTGGGCGCCGACAAGGTGGCCCACGTGCTGGGCAGGATCGACGCCGCGGTCTTGCTGCAACCGACACAGGTCAATGGCTACCCGGCGCTCACTCTCCGGCTGGGCGGCAAGGTCGACACCGTCCTGGCGGTGCGCATCGACGACGGCCTCATCACTGGGCTCTACGCCGTGCGCAACCCCGAGAAGCTGTCACGCATCGACCGCGAGACCCCTGTAAGCCGCTGAGTCGTCGACCGCTCCGCCAGGCGTCCACCCGATGAGGTGGGGCCGGGGTGGCCGGCCCGTTCGTCGCACCCCGGCCCGGAGCCAGGACCCCTGTCTCACCAGCCCATCGGCAGGCCTGCGATGAACGATGTGAGCCGGTCGGCGATGAGTCGGTCGTCGTGCGCCGAGTAGTGCCAGTGGCAGCCCTGGAAGTCCAGCCCGGAGTCGTCGAGGAACCAGTAGCGGACCCGGCTGTCGCCGGTGTCGTTGCGGGCCTTGACCACCTGCTGGACATGGGCGGCGTACGGACCGGCGCCGACTGCCACGATGGTGGTCGTGGCCCCGTAGCGCGTGCGCAGCTTCTGGAGGAAGTCGCCGTAGGCGGTGCGGTAGGCGGCCGCGAGGCTGTCGGGCGTCCACGGCTCGCCAGGATTGACGGCGGTCGAGAAGTCGTTGGTGCCGAGGTTGACCACCACGAGCTGAGGGCGCCAGGTGCCCGGGTTCTGCCAGACGTCGCCGGCTACGTTCAGCAGGGCGCGGTCGTAGTAGGTGCGGTACGTGACATCCGGCGAGCCTCCGTTGTAGTTGCGCACCATGCCGAGGCCCGAGTAGCCGTTGATCTGGTAGTCGGCGTTCAGTCGCCGGGCGGTGAGGGCGCCGTAGCTCACGTCGGTGTTGGTGGTCCGCCTGACCTGCTCCCAGGTGCAGTCGCGGGAGGTCGAGAGGTTGCCGTAGCCCACGGTGAGGGAGTCTCCGATGAACTCGATCTGGCGGTCGCGGGCCCTCGGTTTGCCCAGTACGGCTCCGCCGGGCGCGGCCACGAAGCCTCCGAACGTGCTGGTGTCCCCTGGGCTGTCATTGCGCTTGACGAGCCGGACGGTGTGCTCACGGTCCTGCAGGCCGTTGATCCAGTGCGTGGTGTCGCCGGGCGTGACGAGCGTGGTGACGGTGACTCCGTCGATCTGGACGTCGTAGTCGGCGGCCGAGTCGTCGAGCACGATGCCCACGCCGGTGCCCCTGACGACGCCCTCGAAGTACACGCCCGGCCAGCTGTACTGCACCGTGTCTCCGGCGTCCTTGACCCGCCCCGCGGTATGCACCTGTGCCGGCACGCCCGTGGCACGGACCAGTCGCCACTGCTGGTTGGCACCGCCCCAGTCGGTGTACTGCACGACTTTGGCGCCGTCCGCGGTGGAGGCGCCCTGGACCTCGACGGCCTTTCCGCTGTTGCGGTTGATCAGCCGGACGTAACCGTCCGGTGAATCGGCAAGCCGGAACTGCTGGTTGGTGCCGTTGAGGTCGCTCCACTGCACGAGGTCGGCCCCGTCGGCGGTGGAGTAGTTGTGGACGTCCAGAACCTTGCCGGAGTGCTGCGCCTTGAGCCGGTAGTAGCCGCCGCCCGAGTCCACGAACTGGAACCGCTGGTTGGCTCCGTCGTGGCGGGTGTACTGCTGTACGGCCGCGCCGTTGGCCGTGTCCGCGCCGGACACGTCGAGCGCCTTGCCGCTGGCGCGGTTGACCAGTACGTACCAGGCGTTGGTGTCCACGGTGGCCGCCTGAGCCGTCCCCGCGGTCCCCAGCGCGCTCAGGAGCGCAGCCAGTAACAGGGTCACCGCGATGAGCACCGCTGGTCGCCTTCCCCGGCTCCGCCACGACGTCCTGAATGCCATGAACAAGCCCTTCATCCCGGTCTCCTTCGGTGAGTGCGGCCACGCCCCTGCGGGCTCAGTCCTCGTAGGGGAAGTCGGTCGTCGCCTGCCCCGCGGTGTTGGTGTGCTCGGTGCCGCCTGGGCCCCCATCCGCAGCCGCCATGGGTAGGGGCTGTCGGTCGTGACACGGAGGCGGTCTCCCTCGCGGCGGACGTCGAAGCGGGCCACCTCGCCCGGGCCGTCCGTGCACGAGATGACGTTCCACCCGGTCGCCGTACCCGTCGGCGGCGAGGGCCGCGTATGCGGCGAGGCGGTCGTAGAAGTCCAGCCCCTTGCTGTTGACCGGGCCGACGCCCCTCGGCAGCAGGCGGGGCCAGGCGATCGGGAAGCGGTAACTGTAGACACCCAGTTCACGCAGCAGCGCGACGTCCTCGCGGTGGCGGTGGTAGTGGTCCGCGGCCGTGTCGCCGGTGGCACCCGCATACGTGCGGCCGGGAGTGTGGCTGAAGGTGTCCCAGATGGACGGGCCCCGGCCGTCCTCGTCGTGGGCGCCCTCGATCCGGTAGGCGGAGGTGGCCACGCCGAAGCGGAAGCCGCTGGGCAGCCGGGGGAAGGGCGCGGAAGGGAACGAAGAGGCCACGAAAGGGATCCCTCTGCAGGCGGACGTGGGGGACGGTCGAGCAGAGATGTGACGACGGTCGAGCGCAGATTTGTCGAAGCGCATCGACGCTGCCATTTTCCCTGACGGGCTGTCAATGGCCCCTTCTGAGGAAACTTTCCTTGCATTCAGGCCCTTGTTTCGCACGAAATACGTCCGTTAGCTTCCCAGCTGTGTGAAGCGCTTCGATACCTCTCCGAGAAGGGCCGCCATGACACACGGGTTGAACCGCAGCAGCTTCGTCAGCACAGCAGCCACGGTCGCGGAGGCGGCCGCACTGGCACCGTTGAGCCGGACATCGCCCCGGTCGCGGGCAGCGCCGGCGCGGTCACCGATCCCGGGTTCCTGCGCTACCCCACCGAGCAGATCGCCACGGTCTCCGGCCCCCCGGGCAAGGGCGGCTGCAGATGGCCGTGTGCTCACCGGCGCGATCAAGGGCTAGGAGCGTCATGACCGCAGAACGCATCACCACCCGCCTGGGCGGCCTCGCCTTCGGCGGGGACTACAACCCCGAGCAGTGGGACGAGCCGGTCTGGAAGGAGGACGACGACCTCATGCGCCGGGCCAGGGTCAACCTGGCCACGGTAGGCGTGTTCTCCTGGGCCCTGCTCGAACCTGAGGAGGGGCGCTATGACTTCGCTTGGCTGGACGCGCACATCGACCGCCTCCACGCGAACGGTGTGGCCGTCGACCTCGCCACCCCGACCGCCTCCCCTCCCCCGTGGTTCACCCTCGCCCATCCCGACGCGCTGGCGGTCCTGCCCGACGGCACCCGCCTCACCCACGGCAGCCGCGACACCTACTGCCTCGCCTCGCCCGCCTACCGCCGCGCGGCCCGCCGTATCGCGTCCGCGCTGGCCGAACGGTACGGCGACCACCCCGCCGTGACGTTGTGGCATGTGCACAACGAGTACGGCACGCTCTGCTGGTGCGACCAGGCGGCCGCCGCGTTCCGGGTGTGGCTGCGCGCCCGCCATGGCTCACTGGACGCCCTCAACGAGGCCTGGGGAACGGCGTTCTGGAGCCAGCGCTACACCTCCTGGGAGCAGGTGCTGCCGCCTCGCGCGACGCAGTACCACAAGAACCCCGGCCAGACTCTGGACTTCCACCGCTTCTGGGGTGACGAGATCATCGCCGCGTACTGCGAGCAGCGCGACGCGATCCGTGAGCACAGCGACCGCCCGGTGACGACGAACCTGATGCTGCCCTACTACCTGCGGCTGAACCTGTGGGCCTTCGCCCGCGAACTCGACGTCGTCACCTCCGACCAGTATCCGTCCGAGCCCGGCCTGGCCTCCGCGGCCCACGTCGCCTTCTACGCCGACCGCTCCCGCTCCCTGGCCGGCGGCCGCCCGTGGCTGCTGATGGAGCAGGGCACCAGCACCGTCTACGACGGCGAGCAGGTGATCGGCAAGGAGCCCGGCGAGATCCTGCGCCACACCATCGGCCACATCGCCCGCGGTTCGGAAGGGGCCCTCTTCTTCCAGTGGCGGCAGTCCCGGGCCGGCGCCGAGACCTGGCACTCGGCGATGCTCCCGCACGCCGGTCCCGACAGCCGCATCTTCCGCGAGGTCACGTACACCGGCGAGGCGGTCGCCCGGCTCGGCGAGCTGGCGGGGTCCACGGTGACCGCGGCGGTGGCCGTACTCGACGACCCGGACGCCATGTGGGCGCTCGAAGCGGACGGCCTGCCCTCCGCCCGCCTCGGCTACCACGGACCGCTCGCCGAGGCGCACCGCGCGCTGTGGGACGCGGGGGTGACGGTCGACTTCGCCCACCCGGAGCACGAGTTGAGCCGCTACCGGCTGGTCATCGCCCCATCCCTGTTCCTGCTGTCCGACAAGGGCGCGCGGAACCTGCGCCGTTACGTCGAGGGCGGCGGGACGCTGCTCGTCCAGCACGCCACCGGATACGTCGACGACCGCATGCACGCCCGGCTCGGCGGCTACCCGGCAGCACCGCTGCGCGAGGCGCTGGGCATCCGCGTCGAGGAGCACCGGCCGTTGCGGACGGATGAACGGATCGCCCTGTCGGACGGATCGCGGGCCACGGTCTGGAGCGAGTCCCTGCGCACCGAGGGTGCGGAGACCGTCGCCGCCTACACCCACGGCATGCTCTCGGACTGCCCCGCGCTCACCCGGCACCGCTTCGGCGCCGGGCAGGGCTGGTATCTCTCCACCCGCCTGGACGACGCCGACTACGGTGCCCTCGTCGGCCGCCTGCTGAGGGAAGCCGGTGTCGAACGGGACGTACCCGGCCTGCCCTCCGGTGTCGAGGCCGTCACCCGGCACGCCGCCGACGGCCGCCGCTGGGACGTCCTCATCAACCACACCACGGACACCGTGCCCCTGCCCGAGCCCGCCCACGACCTGCTCACCGGCGCGACGACGAGCGAACTGCCGCCCGGCGGCTGTGCGGTCCTGGCCAGGGCGTGACCACCAGACGCCGCCCTCGACGAGGTCGCCTTCACCATGGCGAGCGCCCTCCTCGGCCGCGTCCACCTCTCCGGCCACCTGCCGCAGCTGCGGCCCGAGGCTCGAGCGCTGGTCCACGAGGCGACCGTGGACCGCCCTCGCCCTGCACACCCCGGCGTGACCCTGCCCACCGCGCCCTCCGCGGCGCCGCTCCGCATCACCCGCGCGCAGCGGGACGCTCCCTGATCGCGTCCCCGGCTGCTCACCCGACGAAAGGACACCCGAGGGTGCCCCACCAGCACCAGGCGGACAGCACGTCCGCCGACCCCGCCATCCCCGGCTTCCACCCCGACCCGAGCATCTGCCGCGTCGGCGACGACTACTACCTCGCCTGCTCCAGCTTCGAGTACTTCCCGGGCGTACCCCTCTTCCACAGCCGCGACCTGGTGCACTGGACGCAGATCGGCAACGTCCTGGACCGGCCGGAGCAGCTGCGGCTGCCGGCCGGCATGCCGTCCTCCGGCGGCATCTACGCCCCCACCCTGCGGTATCACGAGGGACGCTTCTGGCTGATCGTCACCAACGCCAGCGAGGGCGGCGGCAACCTGATCGTCACGGCGACCGACCCGGCCGGACCCTGGTCGGATCCGATCCCGGCGCCCGGCGTGCCCGGCATCGATCCCGACCTGGCCTGGGACGAGAACGGAATCTGCTGGTGCACCGTCGCCGGAGTCTCACAGCTGCGTATCGACCCGTCCACCGGACAGACGTACGGGACCCCGCGGCCGCTCTGGTCCGGAGCGCCCGGCGCCAAGGCTCCGGAGGCGCCGCACCTGTACCGGATCGGCGACCACTGGTACCTGCTCATCGCCGAGGGCGGCACCGAACGCGGCCACGCCGTGTCGATCGCCCGCGCATCCACCCCGAACGGCCCGTTCGAGCCGTGCCCCGCCAACCCTGTCCTCACCCACCGTGGTACGGACCACCCCGTACAGAACACCGGGCACGCCGACCTGGTCCAGGGTCCCGACGGCTCCTGGTGGATGGTCCTGCTCGGGGTACGGCCGCGCGGCGGCACGCCCGGCTGGCACGTGCTCGGCCGGGAGACCTTCCTGGCACCCGTGACCTGGGTGGACGGCTGGCCGGTCGTCGGCGAGGTCGCCCCGGACCCGTCCGCGCTGCCCTGGCCCCTCTCCCCCGGCCCCGCCCAGGAACAACGGGACGACTTCGACCTCACCGAACTGCGACCGTGCTGGATCTCGGTGCGCGACCGTCCCGCCGAGCACTGCACCACCAAGGAACGCCCCGGATGGCTGACGCTCCGCGCGCGGGGCGGCTCCCTGGACGAGCCCGACGTGGTGTTCACCGGCCGCCGCCAGCAGCACCTCGCCTGCCGGGCACGCACGCTCGTCGACCCCTCCGAGGGGCGCGGCGGCCTTGCCGTCCGGCTCGACGAGCGGCACCACTACGCGATCGAGGCGACCGGCACGCACGTGCGGGTGATCGCGCGCGTCGGTGACCTGCGCGGCGTCGTCGCCGAACGACCCGTGCCCGCCGGGCCGCTGGTCCTCGCCGTCACGATCACCGATCCGCCGCCCGCGCATGGCCCGTGCACCGGACCGGACCTCGTCTCCTTCGGCATCGAGCAGCCCGACGGCGCCTGCACCGAGCTGGCGGCACTCGACGGCCGCTATCTGTCGACGGAGGTCGCCGGCGGCTTCACCGGCCGTGTCATCGGGATGTACGCCGCGGAAGGCTCCGTCCACTTCGACTGGTTCGACTACGAACCGGCCGGCCCCGCCCGCACGACCGACCGAGAGGGGAACAGCACGTGAAAGCCACACCACGCCGAAGTCACCGCGGCCGCGGCCCAGGACGCATGGCCGCCCTCCTGCTGACGCTGGCCGTCCTGCTGGGGCTGACCGGCGGCACCGCTCTGGCCGCGTCCGACGGCGCGAGGGAAGCGTCACCGTCGGCGGTCACCGTTCCGGCCTCCGCCATGGACGCGGTCGCGGCGATGCAGCCCAGCTGGAACCTGGGCAACACCCTGGACGCCATTCCGGACGAGACGTCCTGGGGCAACCCGCTGACCACCAGGGAACTGCTCGCCCACGTCCGCGCGCAGGGTTTCCGCAGCGTCCGCATCCCGGTGACCTGGACCGACCACCACTCGGCCACCGCCCCCTACACCATCGACGCCGCGTGGATGGACCGGGTCGAGCAGATAGTCGACTGGGCACTCGCCGAGGGGCTGTACGTCGTCATCAACATCCACCACGACTCCTGGCAGTGGATCAGCAAGATGAGCACCGACCACGACCAGGTGCTCGCCCGCTACAACGCCCTGTGGACCCAGATCGCCGACAGGTTCCGGGACGCGCCACGCACCCTGCTCTTCGAGAGCGTCAACGAGCCTCAGTTCGACAACGCCACGGACGCGCAGAAGAAGCAGTTCCTGAACGAGCTGAACACCTCCTTCCACTCCATCGTCCGCTCCTCGGGCGGCGGCAACGCGGACCGTCTGCTGGTCCTGCCCACGGAGTACTGCACGCCTTCCCAGCCCCTCATGGACAACCTGGCCGGGACGATCGACGCGCTCGACGACAGCAACCTGATCGCCACCGTGCACTACTACAGCTGGTACCCGTTCAGCGTGAACATCGCGGGCGGCACCCATTACGACGCCGCCGCGCAGAAGGACCTGGACGACGCCTTCTCCCGCATGCACGACACGTTCGTCGCCAAGGGCATCCCCGTCTACCTCGGCGAGTACGGCCTGCTCAGCTGGCCGGACCACCATCATCCCGACCGCGTCGAGCGCGGCGAGGCGCTGAAGTACTTCGAGCACCTCGGGTACAAGGCCCGCGTCGCCGGCGTCACGACCGCCCTGTGGGACCCCTTCGCCTACCTCAACCGCGCCACCCTGCAGTGGCGGGACCCCGCCCTGTACGCGTGGATCAAGTCGAGCTGGACCACCCGCTCGGGAACCATGTCCTTCGACAAGATCTTCGTGCCCAAGTCGAGCCCCATCACTGCGAAGTCGCTCACCCTGTACCGCAACGGCACCAGCTTCCGCGGCCTGTGGCACGGCGGCACCAGGCTGGTCGCAGGGCGCGACTACACCGTCTCCGGTGACCGGCTCACCCTCACCGCCACGGCCCTGACCCGGCTCACCGGGGACCGTGCCTACGGCGTCAACGCCACGCTCCAGGCGCGGTTCTCCAGCGGACAGCCGTGGCAGATCGACGTGGTCACCCACGACAGGCCGGTCCTGGCGAACTCCACTGGGACGACCGACTCGTTCACCGTCCCCGCCCAGTACCGGGGTGACGTACTGGCGACCATGCACGCCACGTACGCCGACGGCAGCAACGCCGGACAGACCAGCTGGACCCCGTACCAGGAGTTCAACAAGGCGTTCTCGCCCGACTACCCGAACGGAGCGATCAAGCTGACCCCGGAATTCCTGAACGCTCTGCGCGACGGGGAACCGGCGACGCTGACCTTCCACTTCTACAGCGGCGCCACCGTCACCTACCAGGTCACCAAGTCCGGCAGCACGGTCACCGGCACCGTCTCCTGACGTACCCCCTGGCTCCGGCCGCTCGCTCCCCCGGGCGGCCGGGGCAGGTCCCCCCGGCTCACTCCTCCTTCGGCCGAGCCGTGCTCTCGCGGAGGGCGAGGGTGGTCGCGATCTCCAGACCCACCTGCGGCACCGCCTCACCCCGGCCGAGCGCCAAGGCCAGTTCGGTGGCGGCCGTCGCCATCTCGGCCAGCGGCTGATGGACCGTGGTCAGGGGCGGGTCCATCCAGGCCACGGCGGGTACGTCGTCGAAGCCCACCACGCTCAGGTCGTACGGGATCCGCAGGTTCAGCTCGCGCGCCGCCTGGTAGACACCGAGCGCCTGCATGTCGTTGGCGGTGAACACGGCGGTCGGACGGTCGGGGCGGGACAGCAGCTCCCGCGCCGCCTCGTACCCGTGCTCGCGTGAGAGCTGCGTCTTCACCACCAGATCGTGATCCATCGGCAGGCCGGCCTCCACCAGAGCGGAGACATAACCGGACAGCCGCGCTCGGCAGAAGCCGTGGTCCGGTCCGCTGATCATGGCGATCCGCCGGTGGCCGAGATCGACCAGGTGCCGGGTCGCCGCCTGACCGCCTCTCCAGTTCGTGGCCCCCACGAAGGGCACGCCGTCGGGCAGTTCGTCGATCGGGTCGAAGACGACGAAGGGGATGCCTTTGGCAGTCAACTGCTCCCGCTCCGCCTCGGAGAGCTGGGCCACCGACAGGACGGCCTGGGGCCGCCGCCCCAGCGTGTCGTCGATGGTGGTGCTCTCGGCGTCAGGAAGTCCGAACTCCGACACCAGCACCCCTATACGGTTCTTCCGCGCCACGCGCTCGACACCGCGGATGATCTCCACGGACCACATGTGCTCCAGCTCGCGGAACACGAGCTCGACCAGATTGCTGCGGCTCTTGGGAGGCTTGCGGTAACCGTACTGGTTGATCAACTGCTCGACGCGGGCGCGGGTCTCGTCCGAGACCCCGGAACGGCCGTTGAGCACCTTCGACACGGTCGGAACGGAGACTCCCGCGGACTCGGCGATGTACGCGATCGTCACCGATGCGGGTCCCGCGCCCCGCTCACGGTGTTCGTCCGCCGAAGGTGTTCCCGATCGGTTGTCCGGCACGGTCGCCCTTCCCCATCCCTCGACTGCTGCCGCCGCCATTCTGACACCGTGAATCAAGAGGCGTGGATCAACGGCCCCTCTGTGAGGCCCTGCGTCCCGCCCCCATCCGAAGCACGACCATGACTGTGTCCGGCCCACATTCCGACGAACTCCTCGCGTACCGGCCTGAGGTGTCCGTGCCGGAGGACTTCGACGCCTTCTGGCAGCAGACCCTGGCCGAAGCCCGCGCCCGAGGCGGCGCGGTGAAGGCCGAGCGGGTCACCGGGCAGTACCTGTTGAGCATGGTCGACGTGGACGACGTGCGCTTCCCCGGATGGAGGGGCGAACCGGTGGCCGCCTGGCTGCTGCGCCCGCATGGGGCCGCAGCGCCACTGCCGGTCGTCGTCACCTGTCTCGGCTACAGCGGCGGCCGCGGGCTGCCCACCGACCACCTGCTGTGGTCCGCGGCCGGTTACGCCCAACTCGTCGTCGACAGCAGTGGGCAGGGCCCACGACACGCCGGACCGCGATGAGGGCGACGGCACGCAATGGGCCGAAGGCTTGATGACCCGCGGCATCGACTCACCCGACACCTACTAACTACCGCCGCCTCATGACGGACTGTGTGCGCGCCGTGGACGCGATCGCGCACCTGCCCGGACTGGATGCCGGCCGGGTCGTCGTGGCGGGCGGCAGCCAGGGCGGCGGACTGGCCCTCGCGGTCGCCGGTCTCGTCCCGGACCGGGTCGCGGCGGCGATGGTGGACCTTCCGTTTCTGTGCCATTTCCGGCAGGCGGCGCGGGCCAGCGGGGAGGGCCCGTATCTGGAACTCGTCAAGTACCTGCGCTGGCACAGTCCGCACCGCTTCGAGACGGCCTTCGCCACTCTCGACTACTTCGACGGTGTCCACTTCGCTCGCCGCGCGACGGCCCCGGCACTGTTCAGCGTCGGCCTCATGGAAAGCGGATGCGCGACACCTTCGTCGCCCGGAACATTCCCGTCGTGCTCGGAGAGTACGGGCTGCTCGGCTACGACCACGGTCCCGGCGCCGTGCAGCGCGGTGAGATGCTCAAGTACTTTGAGGCGCTCTGCCACGCCGCCCGCACCAACAAGGTCACCGCCGTCCTGTGGAGCAACGGTTCCTTCTACGACCGGAGCAAGCTCCGGTGGAAGGACGTGGGACTGTTCCGCCAGATCAGTTCGAGCTGGACGACACCCTCGGCGACGGCCTCGTCGGACAGCGTCTTCGTGCCGAAGTCCGGCCCCGTGAAGGACCGTACGCTCACCCTGAACCCGAACGGCGCCACCCTCACGGCCCTGAAGCAGGGCGCCACCAAGCTGGTCAAGGGCAGGGACTACGCCCTCTCCGGCAACCGCCTCACGCTGAAGGCGGCCGCACTCACCCGGCTCGTCGGCGACCGCGCCTACGGGGTCAACGCGACACTCGAGGCCACGTTCTCCCGGGGAGTCCCCTGGCGGATCCAGGTGATCACTCACGACGCGCCGGTGCAGTCGGACACGACCGGGACGGCCGAGTCCTTCCGCATCCCCACGCAGTTCAAGGGTGACAGGCTGGCGACCATGGAGGCCACCTACGCCGACGGCGGCAACGCGGGCCCGACCAGCTGGACCCCCTACCAGCAGTTCAACACCGCCTTCGCGCCGGACCACGCCAAGAAGGCCATCCGTCTGACACCCGCCTTCCTCGACGCGGTCAAGGACAACGCGCGCGTGAAGCTCACCTTCCATTTCTGGAGCGGCGCCACGACGACGTACCACATCACCAAGTCGGGCAGCACGGTGACCGGCACGACGTCCTGAGCCGAGACCGCTGCCCGCCCGGGGGCCTCCCGGGCGGGCGCGGCGCTCAGCCGCAGGCGGTGCCGTTCAGGGCGTACGAGCTCGGCGGGCTACTGCTGCCGGTGTGTTGCCTGGAAGCCGATGCCGACCGACGCTCCTGGAGCGCGGCTGAAACTTCCCTTCTCCCACCGCGGTCGCTCACGCGCGGGACCACTTCTGGTTGGACTGACCGTTGCATGTCCACAGCACCAGCGGGGTCCCGTTGCCGGTGGCGGCCCCTTGGGCGTCGAGGCAGAGCCCGGAGCGCGCGTTGCGGATCGAGCCGTCGGAGCCGACGGTCCACTTCTGGTTGTCCTGGCCGTTGCAGGGCCAGGTGATGACACGGGTGCCGTTGGTGGTGCCCTGGTTGTAGGCGTCCAGGCACTTGTCACCGTAGACGCGGATCTCACCGCCCGCCCAGGTGGTCCACAGCTGGTTGGCGGCCGTGTGGCAGTCCCAGATCAGTACCGTCGCCCCGGCGGCGGTGGAGGCGTTGTCGACGTCCACGCAGCGGCCGGAGGCGCTGCCCCGCAGACGTGAGGTGGTGGCGGCCAGCGGGCTGCCCCCGTTCACCCGGAAGACGGCGACGCCGTGGGCGGGGACGCTCGCCGAGATCTGCCCGGACGTGCTCGACGTGCCGCCGGTCCACAGGTCTGTGAGGGTGAACGGGCCGCCGGTCAGGCCGACCTGCGCGGCCGTCGTGGTGACCGTCGCCGCGCTTTCGCCCCGGTTGAACAGGCCCACCGCGACCGAACCGTCCGCGAGGGGCTTGGCGAACACCTCGGTGCTTCCGTCGTCGCGCACCCTGCGTCCACCCGCGCCCAAGGAGTCCTGGTTCACGGCCAGCAGGCGTGAGTTGCGCAGGATGGCGCTGACGTCGGCGGACATGGTGCGGATGTCGTTGCCGGCCATGAGCGGGGCACCCATCAGCGCCCACAGGGCGAAATGGGAGCGGGACTCGGTCAGCGACAGCCCGGGACGGCCGACGACCAGCATGTCGGGGTCGTTCCAGTGTCCGGGACCCGACTGTGCCGCCAGCGGCGCGGTGACGTCCAGGACGTTGCCGACGCCCATCGGATAGCTGTTGGTGTTGCCGTTCTGCCAGATGTCGAGCAGGTCCTCGGTCGTCCGCCACAGGTCGGCGACCTCGCCCCAGTTGTACGTGGCGCCGGTGGGGGCGTGGAAGCTGTTGGGGTTGATGCTGTAGACGATCGGCCGTCCGGTGGCGCGCAGGGCGTCGCGCATGACCGTGAACCGCGCGACCTGCTCGTCACGAGTGCCACTGGAGGAGCACCAGTCGTACTTGAGGTAGTCGACGCCCCATGAGGCGAACGTGGCGGCGTCCTGGGCCTCGTGCCCCTTGCTGCCGGTGGAACCGGGGTAGGTGCCCACGCCCTGGGCGCACGTGCGCTCGTTGGGCGCCTGGTAGATGCCGAACTTCAGACCCTTGCTGTGGATGTAGTCCCCGAGCGCCTTCATTCCGCTCGGGAACTTCGTCGGGTTGGCCCGCAGATTGCCCTGTGCGTCACGCTGCGGGTCGAACCAGCAGTCGTCGACCACCACGTACCGGTATCCGGCGTCCCGCATCCCCGAGGACACCATCGCGTCGGCGGCCTGGCGGACCTGGGCCTCGGTGATCCCGCATCCGAAGCTGTTCCAGCTGTTCCACCCCAGCGGTGGGGTGAGCGCCGGGCTGCCCGGCGCGGCGGAGGCGGTGGGGTGGGGCGAGGCCGTGATGGACGCGGTGACCGTCAGCGCGGCGGCCGCGAGGAGGCGGAGCAGTCCGCCTGATCGTCTGGGCACCAAGGGCTCCTTTTCTGGGAGGGCGCCACACAGAAAATACGTCCGAAATTTCGGACAGCATTCGGAAACTTACGCAGTCACGGATGGTAGACGGATGGTCGCGGATGTCAACACCATCCACTGATTCAGCTTGTGACGTGCACCGACTCAGGAATAAAGCCATCGAAACTTTCGCTGACGGCCGCGAATTCCGCGAGAGGGATTGACGACACCGACCACCCCCCTATCCTCCAGACTGCTCGGCAAATCGATCCATGTTCGATATCCCGAACCCGCGAGCCGCACCGCAAGGAGTACGCCGCCCATGGATCTGTCATGCCCTCATCATCAGCTGACCCGTCGTCGCGCGCTGGCGGCCGCCGCCGGCCTGGCCACCGGCGCGATCCTGCCTCTGGCCGCGACCTCCCGCGCGGCCGCCGCGCAGTACGCGAATCCGGTGATCTGGCAGGACTTCGCGGACATCGACGTCATCCGGGTCGGCAACACCTTCTACGCCTCGGCGTCGACGATGCACTACTCCCCGGGTGCGCCCGTCCTGCGCTCGTACGACCTGGTGAACTGGGAGATCGCCGGCCACTCGGTGCCCTCCCTCGACTTCGGCGCCAAGTACGACCTGAACGGTGCCCGTGGCTATGTCAGAGGGATTTGGGCGTCGTCACTGGCCTACCGTCCGAGCAACAGGACCTTCTACTGGCTCGGCCAGATCGACTTCGCCCGGACCTACGTCTACACCGCCACCGCTGTCGAGGGGCCGTGGAGCAGACTCACCACCATCAGCACCCCCTACTACGACGCGGGGCTGCTGGTCGACAGCGACGACACCCTGTACGTGGCGTACGGCAACACCACGATCAGCGTGGCCCAGCTGTCGCCCGACGGCCGTACCCAGGTCCGCGCGCAGCCGGTGTTCACAACCCCGTCGAGTGTCGGCACCCTTGAGGGCGCCCGCTTCTACAAGATCAACGGGCAGTACTACATCTTTCTGACCCGCCCCGCCAACGGCCAGTACATCCTCAAGTCGTCGGGCGGCCCGTTCGGCCCGTACACGATGCGCCAGGTGCTCCTCGACCTGCGCGGACCCATCCCCGGCGGCGGTGTCCCGCACCAGGGCGGGCTGGTACAGACACAGAGCGGCGCCTGGTACTACCTGGCCTTCGTCGACGCCTATCCAGGCGGCCGGATGCCCGTACTCGCACCAATCAGCTGGACCTCGGACGGCTGGCCCGTCGTGCAACTGGTGAACGGCGCATGGGGCACCTCGTATCCCAGCCCCGCCGTGCCCCCTCCTCCCCGCCAGGTCACCCCCATGACCGGCGTCGACACCTTCGACGGCACGACCCTCAAGCCGAGATGGGAGTGGAACCACAACCCGGACAACACCAAGTGGGCGGTCGGCAACGGCCTGACCCTGAGCACCGCGGCCGTCACCGGCGACCTGTACTGGGCCCGCAACACCCTCACGCACCGCATCCAGGGCCCCACCTCCACCGCCACGGTCCAGCTCGACCACTCGGCGATGCGGGACGGCGACCGGGCCGGTCTTGCGCTGCTGCGGGACTCCTCCGCGTGGATCGGTCTCAAGCGCGACGGCGGCGTCACGCGGGTGGTGATGGTCAGCGGACTGACCATGGACAGCAACTGGAACACCACGGGCACGGGCTACGAGCTCGCGAGCGCGGCCGCTCCGGGCAACCGCATCTGGCTGCGCGCGACCGCGGACATCCGCCCCGGCGCGGCACGTCCGGCGACCTTCTCCTACAGCACCGACGGCACCACCTTCACCCGCCTCGGGCCCGACTTCTCCCTGGGCAACGACTGGCGGTTCTTCATGGGCTACCGGTTCGCCCTCTTCAACCATGCCACCCGAGCACTCGGCGGCGCGGTCCGCGTCACGCGGTTCGAGCTGTCCACGCCCTGAGCCGATCCACCGACCGCACCACCCAACCCCCCATGCCTGCAAGGAGAACGATGAACCCGCTGAAGCGGCTCGGCATGCGCCGGGCTACGGTCTTAGGCCTGCTGGCCGCGAGCTTCCTGGTGACACCGGGCACCGCGACCGGCTCACCCGACGGCGTCCGCGCTTCCACCCTGGGCGCCCAAGCCGCCCAGTCCGGGCGATACTTCGGCACCGCCGTGGCCGCCGGAAGGCTGGGCGACGGCACGTACACCACCATCCTGGACCGCGAGTTCAACTCGGTCACACCCGAGAACGAGATGAAGTGGGACGCCACCGAGCGGACCCGCGGCTCGTTCACCTTCGGCCCCGCGGACCAGATCGTCAACCGCGCGGCGTCCCGCGGCCAGCGCGTACGCGGCCACACCCTGGTCTGGCACTCCCAACTGCCCAGCTGGGTCAGCTCCATCAGGGACGCGAACACACTGCGCGGCGTGATGAACAACCACATCACCACGGTGATGAACCACTACAAGGGCCGCATCCACTCCTGGGACGTGGTCAACGAGGCCTTCGCCGACGGCACCAGCGGCCAGCTCCGCAGCTCCGTCTTCCGGGACGTACTGGGCAGCGGCTTCATCGAGCAGGCGTTCCGCACGGCGCGGACAGCCGATCCGGCGGCCAAGCTCTGCTACAACGACTACAACATCGAGGACTGGAACGCCGCCAAGACCCAGGGCGTCTACCGCATGGTGCGCGACTTCAAGGCGCGCGGCGTGCCCATCGACTGCGTCGGCCTCCAGGCCCACTTCGGCACCGGCGGCCCGCCCGCCAGTTTCCAGACCACGCTGTCGAACTTCGCAGGCCTCGGGGTGGACGTCCAGATCACCGAGCTGGACATCGCGCAGGCGTCGCCGACCGCGTACGCGAACACCGTCAGGGCCTGCATGAATGTCGCACGCTGCACCGGCATCACCGTCTGGGGCATCCGCGACAGCGACTCCTGGCGCAGCGGCGAGAACCCCCTGCTGTTCGACCGCTACGGCAACAAGAAGCCGGCGTACAACGCGGTGCTGACGACGCTGGGCGGCACGCCCGCCGCCACCCGCCGCGCCCCCGAAGCCGCCGCGCTGCCGTCCCGCTTCTCCTGGAGCTCCAGCGGCCCGCTGATCTCACCGAAGCCGGACGCCACCCACGACATCGCCGGGATCAAGGACCCGACGGTCGTCCACTACAACGGCAAGTACCACGTGTTCGCGAGCGTCGCCAGTCGCTCCGGCTACAACCTGGTGTACCTCAACTTCAGCGACTGGTCCCAGGCCGGCTCGGCCACGCACCACTATCTGGACCGGAGCGCCATCGGGTCCGGGTACCGGGCCGCCCCGCAGGTCTTCTACTACGCGCCGCAACGTCTGTGGTACCTCGTGTACCAGACCGGCAACGCCTCGTACTCCACCAATCCCGACATCAGCAACCCGAACGGGTGGAGCGCGCCGCGCAACTTCTACTCGTCGATGCCCGACATCATCCGGCAGAACATCGGCAAGGGCCACTGGGTCGACATGTGGGTGATCTGCGACAACGCCAACTGCTACCTGTTCTCCTCCGACGACAACGGACACCTCTACCGCTCGCAGACGACGGTCGGGCAATTCCCGGGCGGCTTCACCAACACCGTCATCGCGGCCCAGGACTCCAACAAGTACGCCCTGTTCGAAGCCGGCAACGTCTACAAGGTGCAGGGCAGTAACCAGTACCTGCTCCTCGTCGAGGCCATCGGATCGGACGGCCGGCGCTACTTCCGCTCCTGGACCTCGACCAGCCTGGCCGGCTCCTGGACACCTCTGGCCGCGTCCGAGAGCAACCCGTTCGCACGGGCCAACAACGTCAGCTTCCCGTCCGGCGCCTGGACCCGGGACATCAGCCACGGCGAGATGATCCGTGCCGGTTACGACCAGACACTCACCATTCCCGCCTGCCGGTTCCAGTACCTCTACCAGGGCATGAACCCCAACGCGGGCGGCGACTACAACCTCCTGCCGTGGCGGCTCGGCCTCCTCACCCAGACCAACTCGACCTGCTGACCGACGGCGGGCTCCCGGCTGCGACCGGAGGCCCTCCGCAGCCGTCAGGCGCTGGAACGGACGACCAGGCGGGTGGGCAGGATCAGCGGGGTGGGATCCTCCCCGCTGACGAGCGCGACGAGCATGCGCGCCATCTCCCGCCCGACGGCCTGTATGGGCTGATGAACGGTGGTGAGCGGCGGATCGGCGACCTCGGCGACGGTCAGGTCGTCGAAGCCGACCACGGCGACGTCGGCGGGGACCGTACGGCCGGCCCCGCGCAACGTGCGCAGTGCTCCTGCCCCCATGTTGTCGTTGGCGGCGAACACCCCGTCCAGGCCGGGATGTTCCGCCAGCAGCGCGGCCATGGCGGCGGCTCCACTGCGCTCGGTGAAGTCCCCCTCCTGCGGCGGAAACGGATCGAGGCCGGCCGCCAGCATGGCGTCCCGGTAGCCGCGATAACGGGCGCGCCCCACCTCGGTGTCCAGCCGCCCGCAGATCGTGGCCACACGCGTCCGGCCGCGCGAGATCAGGTACTCGGTCGCCTCTCGCGCCCCACCGACGTTGTCGACGTCCACGAACCACCGGGGAGCCGCACCGACCGGGCGTCCGCCGAACACGACGGGCATCGCCGCGTCCTCGGCCATCCGGGCCAGTGGATCGTTCTCGCGCAGCGCCATCAGCATGACGCCGTCGGCTCCGTTGGACCGGAGGAGCTCCTCCACCCGCTTGCGGCCCCGGTCGGAAGCGGCCAGGCACAGCATCAGGTACAGTTCGGCCTCCTCCAGCGCGGCCGACGCCCCGACGATCACCTGGGCGAAGAACGGGTCGGCGAAGATCGACGGATCCTCGCCCGAGACGACCAGGGCGGCCGCTCCTGTCTGCCGGGTGGCCAGAGCCCGGGCGGTCGGGTTGGGTACGTAACCAAGGCGCCGAACGGCCTGTTCGACCGCCTCTCGCTTGGCACGGCTGACGTGTGGGGCGTTGTTGAGGGCGCGGGAGGCCACGGAGCGGGAGACGCCCGCGAGTTCGGCCACCTCGTCGAGCGTCGGCTGCCGACGCGGCGCATCCTCTGCCATGAACCATGAACCCTTCCCACTCGACCGGACGGGAAGCGTCTCACCTCGGCCCATGCCGCTGCCACCCGCCGCGGACCACTCACAAAACCGAAAACCGGAAGCGCTTCCAGTCCAACGCCTCTCCCATCGCTTCATCCTTGCACGCGAGAACCCTTGACAGCTCAACTACCGCGCCACACCATACCGATCACACCCCAGGACTTCCCAGTGGTACTGGAAGCGCTTCCAGTGGGAGCGCTCCCAATCCACTCGTGCCACCGCACTTCCTTCAGCGCGTCGCACGCTCGGGACGAGCGCGCGACACATCCCTGCCAGGAAACCGAGGTACCGTCATGCGCCGCAGACTCCGCACCGTCATGGCAGCGCTCTTCGCTCTGCCGCTGGCGCTCGCCGCCGCACCGTCCGCCCACGCGGCCGACCCGACCACCATGACCAGCGGGTTCTACGTGGATCCCGACTCCAGCGCCAAGCGGTGGGTCACCGCCAACCCCGGCGACGGCCGGGCGCCCGCGATCAACTCCGCCATCGCCAACACCCCGATGGCGCGCTGGTTCGGCTCCTGGAGCGGCACCATCGGCACCGCGACGGGTGCGTACGTGGGCGCCGCGGACTCCCGGGACAAGCTGCCCCTCCTCGTCGCCTACAACATCTACAACCGCGACTATTGCGGCGGGCACTCGGCGGGCGGTGCCGCCTCGCCGTCCGCCTACGCGAGCTGGATCGCCCAGTTCGCCGGCGGGATCGCCAACCGCCCGGCCATCGTCGTCCTCGAACCGGACTCCCTCGCGGACTACGGCTGCATGACGCAGGCTCAGATCCGCGAACGCCAGAGCATGCTCACCGGCGCCCTCGCCGAGTTCAGCCGCCAGGCCCCCAACACCTGGGTCTATATGGACGCCGGCAACCCGGGCTGGGTGAGTCCCGCGACCATGGCCCAGCGGCTGCACGAAGCAGGCCTGCGACAGGCTCACGGCTTCTCGCTCAACATCTCCAACTACTTCACCACGGCCGAGAACACCGCCTTCGGCAACGCCGTCAACGGTGAGCTGAGCGCCCGCTACGGCTACACCAAGCCGTTCGTCGTGGACACCAGCCGCAACGGCAACGGCTCCAACGGCCAGTGGTGCAACCCCGCGGGCCGCCGCATCGGCACGCCGACCCGGCTGGGCGGAGGCGCGGAGATGCTCCTGTGGATCAAGACGCCGGGCGAGTCCGACGGCAACTGCGGCGTCGGAACCGGCACCTCGGCCGGACAGTTCCTCCCCGAGGTCGCCTACAAGATGATCTACGGCTACTGACCCCCGGACTCCCGTGGCCCGCTTCTTCCCTGCCCCGCCGGCGGGCCACGGGCATCATCCACCCCACCCCCGCAGGTCCCCGCTCACGCTTCCCGCCCGGGCTGCCGACAGCCCCGCGGGATTCCCACACCCACCATCGACCAGGAGCAGTCATGCCATCACGCAGCCCACGGCACCGCGCGGGCGCGGTCGTCGCGGCACTCACCGCCTGCGCCGCCCTCCTCGCGACGCAGGCGCAGGCGCAGGCCGCACCCACGCACGACGTGGTCAACCCGGCCACGAAGTTCTACGTGGAGCCGCACAGCAAGGCCGCGAAGCAGGCGCTCGTGGACTTCGGGAACGGTGACATCGAGAACGCCACGAACATGGCCAGGCTCGCGAGCTGGCCGCAGGCCGAGTGGTTCACCGAAGGCACGCCCGACGAGGTACGCGCGAAGGTGAACCGGCTCGTCCAGCGGGCCCGGGCCGTCAACCGGACCCCTGTCCTGGTCGCCTACAACGCTCCGGGCCGGGACTGCTCGCAGTACTCCAGCGGCGGAGCCGCGTCCTCCGCCGCATACCGGAAGTGGATCGACGCCTTCGCCGCCGGCATAGGCACCAACAGGGCGGTCGTCGTGGTCGAACCCGACGGCCTGGCCCTCCTGCCCAGGGAATGCGGGCCCACGGTCGACCCGACCGGCGAACTCACGGCCGCCCGCCTCGCCGACATCGAGTACGCCGTCCAGACGCTCAAGGCCAAGCCGCGCACCGCCGTCTATCTGGACGCGGGCAACGTCCAGTGGCGCCCCGTCGGCGACATGGCGCAGCGGCTGCTGAACGCCGGGGTCCGCCACAGCGACGGCTTCGCCCTGAACGTGTCCAACACCCACCCCACCGACCACAACGCCCGGTACGGCACCTGGATCGCCAAGTGCATGTGGTACGCGACCGAGGCAGGCGGTGACGCCGACTCATGCGCCGGCCAGTACTACTCGTCCGCCGCGCCCAACGACGGCGTCCCCGGCAACGCCGTCTCCTCGGCCGACCCCACCACCTGGCGGTGGACCGACGCCTGGTTCGACCAGCACGTGGGCGCTCCGCCGGCCGACGAACTGCGTCACTTCGTGATCGATACCAGCCGCAACGGACTGGGCGCCTGGACCCCGGAACCGGGCAAGTACACCGGGGATCCGGAGATCTGGTGCAACGCGCCCGGCCGCGGCCTCGGCCCGCGCCCCACCGCCGACACCGGCGTCCCGCTCGTCGACGCCTACCTTTGGATCAAGATCCCCGGTGAGTCCGACGGCAGCTGCACGCGCAACACCGGCGGCACGATCGACCCCGAGTACGGCATCGTCGACCCGCCCGCCGGCACCTGGTGGCCCGACCAGGCCCACACCCTGGCCCGCAACGCGGCACCGCGACTGACGTTCAACCGCTGAGCCGTGCCGGTCCCCCGACACATGGCCGGCGCCCCACAAGCCGCCGTTCACGGTCACGAGCCGGCGATGTCCTCCAGCTTCTCGAAGAAGAACTCGTGCTTGAGAAAGGAGACGTCGTACTCGTGGCCGGACTGCGGAGGAAGCAGTTGGGAGGCCTGGAACAGGCGCCATCCGTCCTGCAGTGCGGCGAGCCCGGTCGGGTAGGGCGGCTCGTCGCTGTCACCCGTCGTCGGACGGGTTCGGCCGGTCCCGTCGTACCGGGACCAGCCCACCACATGGGAGTCGAGGGCCGATGTGGACAGATAGAGGACCAGAACCTGCTGCCTCATGCGTGACTCCTCAGGGCCGGCCGGTTGGTGACGCGCGTGACCCAGTGCTCGATGTCGAACGAGTGGTCACCGGTCAGGGCCCGCCACAGCAGGACCCGGTTGTAGATCTCCAGTCGGCCGGTGGCCTGCTCGTACCAGGGGAAGTGGGTGCCGAGTTCCGCCGTCACGGCCGGTTCGTGCAGGTCGGAGGTGTCCCACAGGCGCACTTGCGGCACAGTCGGGTTGAGGCGGAGTTTGTACATATAGCGACGGCGCCCGGTGTCGTTGCGCCGGCCACCGTGCCAGATGCCGTGGTGCACGAGGACGACCGTGCCCGCCGGGCAGGTCAGACGCGTCTGCCCGCGCAGGTTCTGGACGCGGCCGATGTCCGTCTCGTTGACCCTGCGCAGGTGGCTGCCGGGCACACTGAGCGTGCCGCCCATCTCGGGGGTCACCTCGTGCGGGTAGTACATGAGCTGGATGTCGAACGCGTCCGGCCGTACGTCGATGATCGCGTCTCCGTGGAGGGGCTGTGCCTGTCCCTCGTGCGGCTCGCGCACATGCACGGCATGGTGGTCGACGGTCGGGTCGGGGCCGACCAGGCTCTCCACCGCGCCGGCGACGACCGGAAGGGCGAGCAGCTCGTGGATGAAGGTGTCCTGCGCGAACGCCTCGCGCAGCGGAGTGCCGTAGGGCACGTCCGGCAGGCCCTCGGTGAGGGTGGCGACGGCCCGTTCATTGGTCTCCTGCGGCACCACCCCGTCCAGACGCAGAAATCCCTGTGCGACGAAGCGCGCCACCTGGACCGATGTCAGGAGTTGCTTGCTGGTTGGCATACGACGAACGTACGGGCCGCCTGCCGCCTGGTCGTGGGCTGTAATCGTCCACTGCTGGTAATTTTCCGACCTCGTGAAGCTCACAACGCTACGGCTCGACGAGCCGCCCGCAGTGGTCGCTGCCGGGATCGGCGTGCACGGCGTGTCCACCGCGCACGACGTCTTCCGGCTGCCCGACCTGTGGCAGCTGCACCTCTACAACTACGAGGGTGCTCTGTCCCTCGGACAGTCGGTCCACCCCATACGCCCCGGGCACGTGAGCCTGGTGCCGCCGAACACGGAGGTGCACTTCCACTACCGGGGCAGGTCGGAGCATTTCTACGTCCATCTGCGGCTGCACGGCGGCGGAACCGCGCGGACGGTCCCGGTGATGCAGGACGCGGCGGACCAGAGCACACGCCTCGGCGAGCTGCTCCGGCACGCCGTCACGGCCATGCCGACCTCTCCCTCGCGAGCCACCGCCGAGGTCTGGGCCGCTCTGTGGCGCATCGCGGAGTTGCCGGGGAACGACAGGGACGAGGAAGCCGGGCGCCACCACCCCTTGCTGGCGGCCGCGCAGGCCTACATCGAGGAACACCTCGCCGGCTCGATCTCCGTACCGGACATCGCTCGCGCGGTCGGCATCTCCCACACGCACCTGACGCGCGTGTTCCGCGCCGAGACGGGCCTCACGGTCGTGTCGTACATCCGCCATCGACGCCTCCAGCGCGCCCGCCACCTCCTGTTGTCCTCCACGCTGTCCATCACCGCCATCGCCGCGGCCGTGGGCATCGCCGATCTCCAGGCCTTCAACAAGGCCTGCCGACGTGAGCTGGGCGCGAGCCCTCGTGACGTACGTGCGGCGGCCGGGCACGGTGCGTCGTAGCGGGGGTGCCAGCGCAGGGTCAGAAGCTCCGGACTTCGCCCGGGGCAGCTCCGTCCCACCCGTTGATGGCCACGGTGCGGCTACCGGCTCAAGGCCCAGCACTCCGGCAAGGTCCTGGACGTCCAACCAGCAGTTCCGGCTTGCCGATTCCCCCGACGGTTACGTCCGGCTGATCAACCGCAACAGCGGCAAGGCCGTCGAGGTCCAGGGCGCCTCCACCGCGGACGGCGCCAAAGTCGTGCAGTACACCGACTGGGGCGGTGCCAAACCAGCAGTGGCAACTGGTCCGCGTGGGCAGCGGCTCCGGCGGCTCGCTGCCGTCGACGTTCCGGTGGTCCTCCAGCGGCGTCCTGGCCGGTCCGAAGCCCGACGCCCAGCACCCCCAGGCGCTGGCCGGCTGGGGACTGGTCCAGTTCAACTTCGCCGACTGGTCCCCAGGCCGCCTCCGCACCGCACACCTACCTCGACACGGCCTCGGCCATCGGCCCCGGCTACCGGGCCGCCCCGCAGGTGTTCTACTTCGCGCCGCAGAACCTGTGGTACATGGTCTATCAGACGGGTCCGCCCGCCTACTCCACCAGCACCAACCCCGCCGACCCGCGCTCCTGGTCCGCGCCGCGCACGTTCATCTCCCAGGAGCCGCCGATCGTCACCCAGAACAAGGGCGACGGCACCTGGATCGACTTCTGGGTCATCTGCGACACGGCCAACTGCCACCTGTTCTTCAGCGACGACAACGGCCACATCTACCGCGCCCAGACCAGCCTGGCCAACGTCACCTTCCCCGGCGGCGCCTGGACCCAGGACATCAGCCACGGCGAACTGATCCGCGCGAGCAACGACCAGACCCTGAGCATCAACCCGTGCCGTCTCCAGTACCTCTACCAGGGCATGGACCCTAGCGCCGGCGGCGACTACCTCCGCCTGCCCTGGCGGATGGGCATGCTCACCCAAACCAACTCGACCTGCTGGCAGCCTGACCCCTCACCGAGGCGCCCCGCCGGTGGACGTGCACCGGCGGGGTACCCGCGCCCGGCGGGAATGGCGCGCTGTTTGCAGTGGCTGGTGCGGGCTTGGTGTCGGCGTCGTCGGTGCCAGGTCGACCAGAGTGGGCTTTCCCTCCTGCACGCCGAGTTCCGCCGTGATGGGCCGCCGGCACCCGAGTGCAGCGTGAGCTCAGGCGGCCACAGCTCGTGCGCTGACGGGCAGCGCGTCCAGGAACAGCGCCCCCGCGAGCAGCCCCGCACTCCCCCGCGGGCTCCACGCGCGCGCGTGCACGTCGGCATCCAGGGCGGCCAGGGCCTCAGCGCCCGCCTCGGTGGCCGTACCGCCCGCTGCCCGGACGCCGCGGGCGCCCGCCTGGACGTGCCGCAGTCCGCTGGGGCCCGCGGAGTAGACGGAGTTCGATGTCCTGGAGGGTGGACATCACGGTGAGCAGGGCATCCAGGCGGGCCTGCTCCTCCGTGGCGCCACGCGCGCGTGCCGTGGCGAGCGCGTCCAACGCCCGCCGTACGTGCGGGAATCCGGCCCGGGCCTCGCCGCGTGCCCCGGCGGCGCCGTACTTGGCGGACACCGACGACCCCCGGGAGGGCCTGCGCGGGGCGCGCTTGTCGGTGTGGGCGGCGATGCGCTTGGCGGTCGCGGTGACGTCCCGCGCGCCGGCCCGGGGGTCGAGCGCGGCCGCGGCGACCAGCAGGCCGAGCGCCCACAGCGCGCCCCGGTGCCCGCCGCCCGCGAGGTGCACCGAGTGCTCGGTGCACCTGGCGATCGCGCCCAGTTCCGTACGGAGGGCGGGCGTCGGCTCGCCCGTACGGCGGGCGGCGGCCGCCATCGCGGCGAGACCCGGCGTGAGGGCTTTGGCCGACCAGCGCAGCATGCGGTGGTCCCGGCGGGGGACGCGGGCACCGAGGTCGCGCGGGTCGGGCAGGCCCGGCTTGGGGACAAGGGCCAGCTGCCCGGTCAGCGCGGCCACGGCAGCGTACGCCAGTGCTTCGTCCTCGCGGCTGCTCACGGCCGTACCCCCTACGAGGAGGCCGAGGTCGACGGGGCGCCGCTGGGCGGGGTGCCCGTCGGGGCTCCGCTCGGCGGGGTACCCGTCGGGGCGTCGCTCGGCGGGGTACCGCCCTCGCCACCACCGCCACCGCCACCGCTGCCCGCGCCGGTGTTCTCGGCGTCGGGGTCGATACCAATGGTGAGGAAGCCCTTGTAGCCCTTGGACGGGTCGGCCTTCTTCACCGGCTCGAGGGTCAGCAGGCCGCTCGAGGCGCCACCGCCGTCGTACACCATGTCGTTGTCGAGGGTGGTGTAGCTGCCGGAGTGCCGCGCGTAGGGCTCCAGCGTGAAGATCTCCTGGGCGATCTCGTCGTCGAAGAAGAGCTGGCCGGTGTGGTTGACCTTGCCGCCCTCGTAGGTGCCGTCCTCCTTCTGGCCGCCCGTGTGGACCTTGAGGTGGATGTGGCAGGTGCGCGGGGTGTACCAGCCCGGGAAGCTCGTCTCGAACTTGACGACCCCGTTGGCGTTCGCGATCTGGTAGCCGCGCAGGTACGTGTTGTCGTTCGCGGTCGAGCCGTCCTCGCTCTCGGCGGGCGCGGAGCCGCCTGGGTTGGCCGTCGTGTAACCGGAGTAGTAGCCCCAGGCGTCGCAGTGCCAGATCTCCACGGCCGCGCCGGAGACCGGGGTGCAGCCGTCGGTGGCGTCCACGACCGTGAGGCGCAGCGTCAGCGGGACGCCGCTCTTGCCCTCGGTGATGTCCTTTCTCACCAGGGCGTTGTCGAGGTAGTACGGGCCTTCGGTGACACTCGACATCAGCGTCATGCAGTTGCCGCCGCTCTCCGAGGCGGTCGTGGTGGCTGTCACCGCGGCGTCGGCCGCGGTCGTGGCGGTGTCGGCGAAGGCCGCCTGGTAACCGGCCACGGCGAGCCCGCCCGCCGCGACCGTGCCTCCGGTCACCGCGATCGCGCGGCGCCTGGTGATCGACTTGTCCTTGTGGTTTCCCGTCATGGCCGAGACGTTAGGGACGCCACCCGTCAGAGGCCTGGGGTAGCACTGTGGGGTGGCTGGGGCCGGTCCGGTCGCAGCCCTGGTCCCCGGCTTCGGTCACCCGACGTGGGCGGCTGCCAGCGCCAACCGGCGCACGCGGAGATGCAGTTGAACTCTTGAGCAGGATCCGCCGCACGGCCGCCAGCCGCCCTCGCACGGCCCACGGCCCACGACCCCCACCCGGCCGCCGGATCGCCTGCGTCACCACCGCGCGGGGACGCCTCCAGCTGATTCAGCCACACAGAATCCAACGAGAGACGACAGAACCATTGACCTGCAACCGCCTCACCCTTACTTTCTGACCGATTAACCGAACTGCGTTCGATATATCGGCCAACTGCCACGCCCGTGCCCGCTGTTCGTCGCCCTGAGGGTCCCCTCACACCCCTGGAGCACTGATGACCTCCCGTCCCCTTCCCTCTCGTCGCCACTTCCTCGGCCTGGCCACCGCCACTCCCCTGGCCGTGACCGGCACGCTGAGCCTCGGCGCGGGCACCGCGTACGCCGCCGACTCGGCGTACGTGATGTGCTACTTCACCGAGTCGACCAACCTCGGCGACGGCACCGAGTACGGCCTGCACCTGGCCGTCAGCCCGGACGGGCTGAACTGGACACCGCTGAACCAGAACAACCCCGTGGCCACCCCCACCGCCGGTGCGCTGGGTCTGCGCGACCCGTTCCTCATGCGCAAGCAGGACGGCATGTTCGTCGTCCTCGCCACCGACCTCAAGGGCACCGACTGGAGCTACAACAGCCAGTACATCCACGTCTGGGATTCCGCCGACTTGCGCACCTTCACCGGCTACCGGCGCCTCAAGCTGCACGACATGACCACCCACAGCTGGGCACCCGAGGCGTTCTGGGACGCGGGCCGGGGCCAGTACGCGGTCATCTACTCCTCGGTCAACGACAGCGGCCACAACGTGATCATGGTCAACTACACGACCGACTTCGTGACCGCCTCCTCCCCGCAGGTCTTCTTCGACCCCGGTTACGACGTCATCGACGGCAACATGGCCGTGGGCGTGAACGGCTACAACTACCTCTACTTCAAGAAGAATCAGACCCTGGTGGGTGCCCGATCCACCTCCTTGAACCCCGGCAGCTTCACCGAGTTCAGCACCGGAGTGGCACACGGCGGCACCGAGGCACCGACGCTGGTCAAGTCCCTGGCCTCAAGCAGCCTTTGGTACCTGTGGGGCGACACGTACACGCCGAACGGCGTCTTCTACGCCTGGCAGTCCAGCAGCCTGGCCTCCGGCACCTGGATGGCCCTCGACCAGAAGACCTACACCCAGCCGGTCAACTCCAAGCACTGCGGCATCGCGACGATCACCACGGCCGAGTACAACAACCTGCTCGCCAAGTGGGGCTCCCCTACCTGGAACCGGCTCAAGTCGTACAACTTCCCGGCGCGTTACGTCCGCCACTCCAACTACGCGGGCCGTATCGACGAGTACCCGATCGAGCCCTACAAGGACTCCCTGTGGACCCTCGTCCCGGGTCTGGCCGACAGCTCCGGGGTCTCTTTCCGGTCGGTCAACTACCCCACCCGCTATCTGCGGCACTACAACTACGCGCTCCAACTGGACGTGAACGACGGCACGTCGACGTTCGCCGGCGACGCCACCTTCTACCGCACGGCGGGCCTCGCGGACGCGAGCTGGGCGTCCTTCCGCTCGTACAACAACCCGACCCGCTACATCCGCCACTCCAACTACGCCCTGCGCATCGACCCGATCTCCACGACCACGGACCGGCAGGACGCGACCTTCCGCGTCGGCTACTGACCACGGGAGACGCCCTCATGTCGTAGGTCTTCACCCGAAGACGGGCCGGACGCATCACGGTGCGCATCCTGGCCCTCGCTCTGGCCGTGGCCGGCTTGGCAGCCCTGGAGGATCATGAGCCGTCGGCACCGCTGGCATCCGAGCCGACCGCGGTCAGCACCACCCAGACCGGCGTGACCCCACCCCCGGATGGGCTGGGCGTCCTGGAACAGCTTCGCCAGCAGCATCGACTTCGACGTCATCAAGCAGCAGACCGACACGCTGGTCTCCTCCGGTATGGCCACCGCCGGATACCAGTACGCCAACCTCGATGACGGCTGGTGGCAGGGCGACCGCAACGCCGACGGGACCATCGCCGTCGACGAGTCCCTCTGGCCGGGCGGTATGAAAGCCGTCGCCGACTGCATCCACAGCAAGGGCCTGAAGGCCGGCATCTACACCGACGCCGGCAAGAAAGGACGGGCACCAATGCCGGCTCCTTCGGCACCGGATACACCACGACCGTCCCCGCGGGTGACGCCGTCCTGCTAACCGTCTCCGGCACCGAGGCATCCGGCACGACGTACGAGGACACCACCACGTCCACGACCCCGGTGGTGTTCGTGCCGCCGTCCAACCGCGACGACAAGGGCCGAATGCGGCACGCACACGCAGCCGAGGCCCAGTCGTTCAAGGTGACGGCGACCGGACCGGACGTGTGGGGCCGGCAGGGCCGCACCCTGAGCTGCAGGGCCGACCACTCGTGGCTGCGCCTGGTCTGCGCGCCGTCCTTCGATCTGGGACAGCCGTCGACGGAGTGGAGCCGGGATTGTCCTGGCTCCACTCCGTGGTGCGGGCGTGTCACTGGAACTGTGCGAAGAACCTCCAGATCTCTGCTTTGGTCCAGGTGGCGACGCCGCTTTCGTTGGGGGAGCCGTCGACCGGACCGGGTATGTGGCCTCCGTCGAACGCGGCCCATTGGACCGGGTATCCGGCACGGCAGCCCGAGTAGGTGGTGGTGATGTGCGTGCGGCTGCCCGGTGCGGGCTCGCGCGGGCTCTGGGCAGCGCAGCCGTTGTTGCTGACGAATCTGTCGCGCAGGGACCGTCCTTGCGCGATGTTGAGGACGGAGTCGCTGATGCCGTGGATTCCGAAGTAGGCGATGGGCTGTGTGCCGCCGCTGCACCCGCTGATCTGGGCGCCGGAGATGACCGCGACGGCCCTGAAGACGTTCGCCCGGCTGCATGCGAGTGCGTAGCTCATACCGCCGCCCCAGCTGAATCCCGTGGCAAAACGCTGTGCCGGGTTGACACAGAGGCCGCCCTCGATGCGCCGGATCATGTCGTCGACGAAGGTGATGTCCTCACCGCCCGAATTGGCCCAGCCGTTGCCGAGGCCCTGGGGGGCGACGAGGATCGCGCTGTTGTTCGACTGTTCCTGTTGGCCGTAGTAGGACCAGGCGCTCCCGCTCGTTCCGCCCGAGGCGACGTCGCCGGCGGTGCCGCCCCGCCAGTGGAACGCGAAGATCAGCCGGTAAGGGTGGCTGTTGTCGTAGTTGGCGGGAACCCTGAGGATGAAGCTGCGGCTCTTGCCACCGCTCTGAATCGTGTGCGTACCGCTCGCCAGAGTCGGGGCGCTGCCGCATCCGCCGCCGCCACCGGACGACAGCTTGACCATCTGCCATTGCTGGTTGGCGCCGCCCCAGTCGGTGTACTGGACGACGTTGCCGCCGTCGGCGGTGGAGGCGCCCTGCACCTCCACGGCCTTGCCGCTGGTGCGGTTGATCAGCCGGACGTGGCCCGCGTCGGAGTCGGCCAGGCGGAACTGCTGGTTGGCCCCGTTGTGGTCGGCCCACTGCTGGATCGCGGCACCGTCTGCGGTCGAGGCGCCGGCCACGTCGAGAACCTTGCCCGAATGCCGGGCCTTGAGGCGGTAGAAGCCGCCGCCGGAGTCCACGAACTGCCACTGCTGATGGGCTCCGTCGTTGCGCGTCCACTGGCTGACCCGCGCGCCGTCGGCGGTGGACGCGCCGGAGACGTCCAGCGCCTTGCCGCTGTTGCGATTGACCAGGACGTACCAGGCATTCGTGTCCACCGTCGCCGCCTCGGCGGGCGCCGGATTCACCGCGGCGAGCATGCCGATCGCGAGGGTCGCCGCCACCACGGCGGCGACCCGGGACCACCAGCGATGTCGTCGTGGAGGGGCGGGGGAAGCCGCACCGTAGGTCTTCATCGATTCACCCTTTCGTCTGTGGCAGGTCCCATCAGGTGCGGGTCCAGCGTTGGTTGCTGCCGTTCGAGCAGGTGTAGAGCTGGATCAGGGTGCCGTTGGCCGTGCCGGCTGCGGCGGCGTCGAGGCAGAGGCCGGACTGGACGCCGACGATGGATCCGTCCGAGTTCAGACGCCACTTCTGGTTGTCGCCGCCCCAGCAGCTGTAGATCTGGATTCTGGCGCCGTTGCCGGTGCCGGCGGCGTCCAGGCACTTGTTGCCGTAGACCCTCAGCTCACCGGCGGCGGTGTGCGTCCACTGCTGGTTGGTGCCGCTGTGGCAGTCCCACAGCTGGATCTGAGTCCCGTCAGTGGTGCTGGCGTTGGGCACATCCAGGCAGCGGCCCGAACCGACGCCCTTGATCTGCCCGGAACCCGAAGGAGGCGTGGAGGTGCCGCCGTTGAGCGCGTTGAGAACGGCGGTGTAGGCGGGCTTCTTGCTGCCGTCGCCGTTGAACAGCAGCGGTGTCTGCTCCGATCGCCAGGAGTCGGTGTCGCGCACACCCCAGACGGTGATGCCGAGGCAGCGCGGGACGGCCAGGCAGTCGTTGACCACGTTGGCGTAGGTCGAGGCCGGGGCGCCCTGGATGTCGAGTTCGGTGATGGCCACGTCGACGCCGAGGGCGGCGAAGTTCTGCAGGGTGGTGCGGAAGTTGCTGTTGTAGGGGCTGCCGCTGTTGAAGTGCGACTGGAAGCCGACGCAGTCGATCGGCACGCCGCGCTGCTTGAAGTCGCGGACCATGGCGTACATGGCCTGGGTCTTGGCCCAGGTCCAGTTCTCGACGTTGTAGTCGTTGTAGCAGAGCTTGGCGGCCGGGTCGGCGGCGCGCGCGGTGCGGAAGGCGACCTCGATCCAGTCGTTGCCGGTGCGTTGCAGGTTGGAGTCGCGGCGGGCTCCCGAACTGCCGTCGGCGAAGGCCTCGTTCACGACGTCCCACTGGGCGATCTTGCCCTTGTAGTGAGCCATCACGCCCTTGATGTGGTCGATCATCGCCTGGCGCAGCGCGCTGCCGCTGAGGCTCTGCATCCAGCCGGGCTGCTGGGAGTGCCAGGCCAGGGTGTGGCCGCGCACCTGCTTGCCGTTCTGCACCGCCCAGTTGTAGACGCGGTCACCGGCGGTGAAGTTGAACTGGCCCCGCTGCGGCTGGGTGGCGTCGATCTTCATCTCGTTCTCGGCCGTCACCGAGTTGAACTCACGGTTCGCGATCGTCGTGTACGCCGAGTCGCCCAGCCTGCCCGAGGCGATGGCGGTGCCGAAGTAGCGGCCGCTCTGCGCCGCCGCGGCGCCGAGCGTGCTTTCGGCGGCGTGTGCGGGCGGCGGCGCGACGAGTGCGGTGGCCATACCGAGGACGCCGACGATCAGCGCCAACAGCAGGCCGCGGATCTTCCGGCGGACAGCGGGTCTGGGAAGGGCGTAGGAGCCCATGACTGTGCCTCCAAGGTAGAAATCACGGAAGGACTGAAGCGCACGTCCGGCGGGTGGCGGGCGGCGGCGGTGTTTCGACACAGGCATGGGGGTACTCCATCGCGGCTCTGCCGGGGGACCGCCACGCGGCGCCGCGTACCTCTCCAACTGCGCGAAGAGCCAGGATGCGCTGGCGCGAACCTCACCGGAACGAAACGGGGTGGCGCAGGTGCTGTGGTGCGCGGATCCGTCGTGCAGCTGTGCGCGGATCTGCCGTGCAGCACAGATTGCTCAGGGCCGACGCGGTTCGATATTTCGAACTAGGGCCGGTCTCTCAGACGGGAATGATTGAGGTATTGACGATGGGTCGTCAATACTCCCCGCAGAAGAAGTTTCGGCTCCTCGCCCGGAACTTTCCGGAATCCTGGCGAGTCGGCAGGCGAACCGCGGCGCCGCCGTCGGCGGATGCCGTAGGGCCGGGCCAGGACGAGTGTGCGGACGCTGCTTGCCTGGCCTCTCAGCCCCGCGCGGACGCCTTGGCCTGGCGAGCCGCATCCGCAAACTCCGGAGTGGTTCCGGTCGGCGCGACAGCTTGTCTCCCAAAGAGGAGGCGCCGTTTATGGACAGATCGGCGACAGGCCTTGACCAGAGGGCCCCGCATTCCTAGCTTGTGGCGTCGAAGCATTCGGGAATTCTTCGAAAGTTTCGAGATTGCCCTGTCCCCCGGCACGTCCGCTCGCCGGTTCATCGGGTCACCCCGCCCCCGCCCCCAAAGGAGGCCCTCTGATGTGGTTTCGCCGCCCGTCCCCAGTCCGTCTAAGACGCTTACTCGCCGTCCTTGCGCCCGTGCTGCTCGTGGCTACCTTCCTCGGCGCCCAGCCCGCCAGCGCGGCGACCGTAGACCCCAACGCCTCGTATGTGCTGGTCAACCGCAACAGCGGCAAGGCCCTGGACGTCTACAACCTGGCGACCAACGACGGCGCGCGCATCACCCAGTGGACCAGGAACGATCAGAGCCAGCAGCAGTGGCAGTTCGTCGACGCCGGCGGCGGCTACTACCGCATCAAGTCCCGCCACTCCGGCAAGGTGCTGGACGTCCAGAACGCGTCCACCGCCAACGGCGGCCCGATCGTCCAGTGGACCGACCTGAACGCCACCAACCAGCAGTGGCGGCTGGCCGACAGCTCGGGTGGCTACGTGAGGCTGATCGCCCGCCACAGCAACAAGGCCCTCGAAGTACAGGGCGGCTCCACCGCCGACAACGCGAACATCGTCCAGTACGACGACTGGGGCGGCACCAACCAGCAGTGGCAGCTCGTCCAGGTCGGCGCCGGCAACCCCGGCACGTGCAATCTTCCGTCGACCTACCGCTGGTCGTCGACGGGCGCGCTGGCGCAGCCCAAGCCGGGGTGGGTCTCGCTCAAGGACTTCACGGTCGCCCCCTACAACGGCAAGCAGCTCGTCTACGCGACGACGCACGACACGGGGACGCGTTGGGGTTCGATGAACTTCAGCCTGTTCACCAACTGGTCGGAGATGGCCTCGGCCAGCCAGAACACGATGTCGACATCCACGGTCGCGCCCACGCTCTTCTACTTCGCGCCGAAGAACATCTGGGTGCTCGCCTACCAGTGGGGTAGGACCGCCTTCTCCTACCGGACGTCGAGCGACCCCACCAACCCGAACGGCTGGTCATCGGAGCAGGTGCTCTTCTCCGGAAGCATCGGCGACTCCGGAACAGGACCCATCGACCAGACACTCATTGGTGACGGGACGAACATGTACCTGTTCTTCGCCGGTGACAACGGCAAGATCTACCGGGCCAGCATGCCGATCGGTAACTTCCCGGGCAGTTTCGGCTCGACCTCGACAGTGGTCATGAGCGATACGAGGAACAACCTGTTCGAAGCCCCGCAGGTCTACAAGCTGCAGGGCCAGAACCGCTACCTCATGATCGTCGAGGCGATCGGCTCGCAGGGCCGCTACTTCCGCTCGTTCACGGCCACCAGTCTGAACGGCTCGTGGACACCCCAGGCCGCGACCGAGAGCAACCCCTTCGCCGGCAAGGCCAACAGCGGCGCGACCTGGACCAACGACATCAGCCATGGCGAACTGCTCCGCACCAGCGCAGATCAGACCATGACCGTCGATCCCTGCAACCTGCAGTTGCTCTACCAGGGACGCAGCCCCAACTCCGACGGCGTCGACTACGGCCTCCTGCCCTACCGTCCGGGTCTGCTGACACTGCAGCGCTGACGGCGTGACACGAGTCCGGCTCCGCTATGGAGCCAGGCCTGGGGGGGGGGGGGGGGGAAAAAAAAACCCCCCAAGCACGCCAACACACAAAACAAAACACCAAAGGTTTCCCAGGGGGGGGGGGGGGGTTCCCACCCAGACCGCTGTCCAAACAACCCC
>NZ_JBVIED010000013.1:110271-298665 GCF_055572035.1 Streptomyces sp. NPDC030838
TTCTCTCTTTTATTTTTCTCTTCGTTTCTCTCCTTCCCCCCCCCCCCCCCTTCCCCCCCCTCCCCCCCCCCCCCCCCCCGCCCAGGTCACGCGACAACGTCAGCGCAGCCACTGAGGTTCTCAGGGTGGGGTGGGTGGGTTCATAGCCAGGCCGGTGGCACGACTGACTCACCACCGTCCGCCTCCCCCGCGGCGGCGATCATCTCCCCGGCCAGACGGGGCTTGGTCGCGCGAACTGCACCTTCTCGGGTATTCGGGCCTCGCGGCGGCAGATGGAGCCGACGGTCGATCAACGCCCCCCGGGTCGGTGGCCAGGACGAGGAAGACGCCGACCTGGGAGTTTTCGATGCGTCCCGCGGTGCCGGTGTACTGCCGCTGCACTCCCGCCGAGGCGGTGTGCTCGACACTCGACAGCAGCCCGAGCAAATAGGCTATGGCCTGCGCTCAGCGCCGCTGCCGGAACGGGGCGAGCGTGGCGCGCACGAGGTCGGCGGCGCCCCAGTCGGGGTCGAACTGGGCGATCACGGCCAGGTGCTGGCGTAGCTGGAGGATCGGCATCCGTTCGCGCCAGTCGCGGTCGAGCCCGGTCAGCTCGGCGTACAGCTCGAAGAACACATGCGCCTCGGGCGGCGGCGCCGTGGTCCACAAGTGGGCCAGGTCGACCTCGGCCCACGCGTACGACACGGCCGGGTCGATCAGCGCGGGCCGCCCGTCGGGGGTGGCCATGACGTTCAGTGCCCACAGGTCGCCGTGCGTCAGGCACGCGGGCCTGACCGGCAGCAGCTCGGGCAGCCGGTCGCACAGCCGCTCCAGCGCCGCCCGGTCCGGGGCGTCAAGCGCCTCCTGGACGCGCCGCTCGCCGAGCCAGCGCAGCAGACGGTGCTGGGCGAAGAACTCGAACCCGTCGTCATCCCAGGTGTTGACCTGCCGACGACGGCCCAGCCAGTTGTCCCGGTGCCACCCGAATCGGGGGTACCGCGTGGTGGTATGCAGGTGGGCGAGCGCATGCGCGAGCTGCTCCCAGAAGGCCTCGGTGGCCGGCCGGGGCTGCAGCACGGACAGCACGAGCAGGTCGCGGTCCGCGAGGATGATCTCGGGCGTGGCGAGGCCGCCCGCCTCGCGCAGCGCGGTGAGCCCTTCGGCCTCCGCGGCGAAGGCGTCGTCCGACGGCGGCTCGCCGAACGCCTTGACGAACACCGACGTGCCGTCACCGCGGCGCGCGAGCCCTGCGGTCGCGGCGAGGCCTCCAGTGGCTGGCTCGACCGCGACGACGTCGGTCAGGCCGGCCGCGTGCAGGCGTTCGAGCAGGAAGGACATCGCGCCTGTCACGGGTGTGCTCCTGTCGCCGTAGTCGAGATCTCTCCACGCAGTACGGGGCCGCTCCAACGCGCGCATCGCCCGCGAGACGGGTCTGCACGTGGACACCGTGCGGACCTGGCGGGGCCGGTTCACCGAAGAGGGTATGGCCGGCCGACCGCCCGCGCCCGGTCGACCGCCCCCGTTCACGGCTCAAGCCGTGGCAGTACCGCTCCTGGATCTTCGTCACCGACCCCGACTTCCGCGCCAAGGCCGAGCGTACCTACGGCCGCGGCGGCGCCCTGCCACGCACGCACCTGGCCCATGTGACGTTCGGGCGGGCGGGGCGAAGCAGCCCCTGACGCCTACGACCCGGCCGCCGTGAGCGCGTTGCGGATCGCGTCGTAGGCGGGCTTGTGCCTCAGGTTCTCGTCCCAGGGCAGGGCCGCTCCCTCACCGGGAAAGACCGCGGGGATCCACGAGTGCCGGTCCGTGTAGCCCCACAGTGTGATGCCCACACAGCGCCGTACGGCCAGGCAAGCGTCGGTCACCTGCCCGTACCAGTCGGCCTGTTCGGCGAGCTTGGTCTCGTCGGTGGGAAGGATCATGCGGATGTCGAGTTCGGTGATGGCGACGTCGACGCCGAGGTCGGCGAAGCGCTGCAGGTTCTTCTTCAGGCCGCCGGGAAACCCGTACTGCAGGGCGAGATGGCCCTGCAGGCCGAACCCGTCGATCGGGACCCGGTCCGCCTTGAGCCGCTTGATCAGGGTGCAGTACGCATCGGACTTCGGGCCGAGGGCCTCGACGTTGTAGTCGTTGAGGTACAGCTTGACCTTGGGGTCGGCGGCGCGCGCCCAGCGCAGGGCGTCGGCGATGTAGCCGGGGCCGAGGGTCTTGTAGAAGATGTTCTCGCGGTAGGTGCCGTCCTCGTTCATGATCTCGTTGGCGACGTCCCACGCGAAGACCTTGCCCTTGTAGTGCTTCACCACCTTCGTGATGTGGTTCTTCAGGATGGAGCGCAGTTCGTCGGCGGTCCAGGTGCCGGAGGTGAGCCAGTCCGGGAGCTGGGAGTGCCACAGCAGAGTGTGCCCGCGGACCTTCAGGCCGTTGGCGCGGGCGTAGTTCACGATCTCGTCGCCCGCGGTGAAGTCGAAGACACCGCGCTGGGGTTCCGTGGCGTACCACTTCATGCCGTTGCCAGGGGTCGTCTGGCCGAACTCGGTGCCGAGCAGCTCGGCGAACTCCGTGTCGGCGAGCTCCGGGTTGTCGACGGCGGCGCCGAAGTAGCGACCGGACTCGCGGGCGAGTTCGTGCAGCGTCTTCGTCGCCTTCGCGCCGTCGGTGCCGGCCTGGGCGGTGGGCGCTGCGGCGAGGCCGAGCAGCAGGGCCGCGGACGCGGCGAGCGCGGCGGATCCGACGCGGAAACGGCGTGCGGGTGTGCGCATGGTGCATCTCCTCAACTGTGGAACGGTACGGTGCAGTTGCTGTGCGCGGAGCCGGTTTGTGGGGTCACTTCACGCGAAGCTCGCAGCACATCCGCCGCTCGTGCCCGACCTCGCGTACGGGGCCGGTCAGGGTGAGCGGCACGGTGTGGTGGACGTGTTCACTGGATGCCGCGACGCGCAGTTCCAGGGCGCCCGGTTCGACTGCGCGGCGGCCATCGGCGCCGGTGTACGCGGCGAGGTCGGCCGGGAACGTGGCGTGGACCTCGGCGGACGCGCCGGCCTCGAGCGTGACGCGGACGTAGCCGACGAGCCGGAGCTCGGGGCGGGCGACGGTGCCGACGGGATCGTGGAGGTAGAGCTGGACGACCTCGGTGCCGGGCCGCTCGCCGGTATTGCGGACGGTGAGCCGCAGCGTCGTCTCGCCGTCGGTGGGCAGTTCGGGGGCGTCACACTGGGGGGTGTCCCAGGCGAACGTGGTGTAGGACAGGCCGTGCCCGAAGGGGTAGAGGGGCGTCGGGTCCACGGTGCTGGGGAAGCCGTGCCGGCCGAGCGGCGGGGCGAGGTAGAGCGCGGGCTGGCCGCCGGGGGTGCGCGGCACGCCGAGCGGCAGCCGTCCGGACGGCTCCACGCGCCCGGACAGGACGCCGGCGACGGCGCCACCGCCTTCCTGCCCGGGGAAGAACGCCTGGACCACGGCGGCTGCCCGGTCGGCCCAGCGGCCGAGCGCGTAGGGCCTTCCGCTGAGTACGACGATGACAACCGGCACGCCGGAGGCCAGCGCCTCGTCCAACACCTCTCCCTGTCCGTAGGGCAGTCGCAAGTCCTCCGCGTCGCATCCCTCGCCCGACGAGCCGCGCCCGAACAGACCCGACCGGTCCCCGACCACGGCCAGGCAGACTTCGGCCGCCGCCGGATCGTCGACGAACACGGCGCCCGGCAGTTCGGCGCGCAGCGCCTCGGCGAGCGTCGGCACCTCGACCCCGGTCGGCAGTTCGGGATGGTGCACGCCCACGTGCCGGGGAAACGTGTAGCAGCCCAGCATCGCGGCCTGCTCGTCGGCGAGCGGGCCGAGCAGCGCGATGCGCAGGCCGTCGCGTAGCGGCAGCACGCCGGAGTCGTTGGCGAGCAGGACGACCGACTCCTCGGCGACCTTCCGCGCCAGGTCCCGCATGTGCGGGGGGTTGAGGTCGACGGGCTCCCCGCCCGTGACGGGCTCCCAGTCGGGGTCGAGCAGCCCGAGTTCGCACTTCTGTGTGAGGACGCGCAGCGCGGCCCGGTCGAGCAGGTCCTCGGGGAGCGGGTCCGCAAGGCTGAAGCAGCGGGCCGCCGGCAGTTCCACGTCGACCCCTGCCGCGAGAGCGATCCGTGCGCACTGGTCCTCTCCGTCGGCGAGCCGGTGCGCTTCCTCAAGGAGCGAGACGCCGTAGTAGTCCGAGACCACGGTGCCGGTGAACCCCCACTCCTCGCGCAGGAGCCGGGTGAGCAGCTGGGTGTGGGCGTGGGCGGGAAGGCCGTCGATGTCGTTGTAGGCGGGCATCACGGATCGGGCGCCGCCGTCGCGCACCGCCATCTCGAACGGCGGCAGGATCACGTCGGCGAGTTCGCGCGGGCCGAGCGAGGCGGGCGCGTGGTTACGGGCGGCGCGCGAGGCCGAGTACCCGGCGAAGTGCTTGAGCGTGGCGACGATCCCGGCGGTCTCGAGGCCCCGCACGTAGGCGGTGCCGATGGTGCCGACGAGGTACGGGTCCTCGCCGATGCACTCCTCGGTGCGGCCCCACCGCGGATCCCGTACGACGTCCAGGACCGGGGCGAGGCCCTGGTGAACGCCGACGGCGCGCATCGACGTACCGATCGACCGGGCCATCTCGGTGATCAGCTCGGGGTCGAAGGTGGCGCCCCAGGCGAGCGGCGTGGGGAAGACGGTGGCCTGCCAGGCGGTGAACCCGGTCAGGCACTCGTCGTGGGCGATCGCGGGCAGCGCGAACCGGTTGCCGTCGCGGATCAGGCGTTGCAGTCCGGCGAGGCGGGCGGCGCCCTCGGCGGGGTCGACGGGAACGGTGCCGAAGGGCCGGGTGAGCTGGCCCAGGCCGTAGGGAAGGAGCGCGTCGAGGGCGGCGCTGCGGGCCGCGTAGGTGTGCTGGCCCGGTGCGACGTCGGCCCCCTCGGTGTCGGCACCGATCCAGACGCTGGACAGCTGGGCGGTCTTCTCCTCGGTGGTCATCCGGGCAAGCAGGTCCGCCGCCCGGACGTGGGCGGGCAGGGTGGTGTCCTGCCATGACTCGACCATGGAACTCCTCAGGTGTGGTGCTGGTACGGGGTTGGCCTGCGCGGGGACTCAGCCCTTGGTGGCGCCCATCGTGATGCCGCCGATCAACTGCCGTTCGGCGACGGCGTAGAAGGCGAGGGCCGGCACCATGGCGAGGACGAGATAGGCGAAGACGCGGGCGATGTCGGTGGCGTACTGGCCCTGGAACTGCTGGACGCCGATGGGGATCGTCCACCAGGTCTGTTCACTGAACACCAGCAGCGGAAGAAGGAAGTTGTTCCAGCTTCCGACGATGGCGAGGATCGACACGGTGCCGAGGGCGGGCCGCGCCATGGGCAGCAGGATCCGCCAGAAGAAGCCGAACGCCGAGCAGCCGTCGAGGGTGGCCGCCTCCTCGAGCTCTCCGGGGATCTCCCGGAAGAAGCCGCGCAGGATGACGATGGTCATGGGCAGGCCGAACGCCGCCTGCGGCAGGATCACGCCCCATGGGTTGTCGAGCAGCCCGAAGGTGCGCAACAGGACGAACAGCGGCAGGATCGCCACGGCGAACGGGAACATCAGCCCCGCCGTGAACAGGGTGAAGAGCAACTCCCGGCCGCGGAAGGCGAATCGGGCCAGCGCGAAGGCGGCGAGGGCCGCGGTGCCCACGGTCAGTACGGCCGTGCCGACCGCGATCAGCGTGGACGAGCCCAGCATGCGCCAGAACGAGCCGGAGGCGAGCACATCGGTGTAGTTGGACGTCACCCACGGCGAGGGCAGGCCGAAGGTGTTGCGGGAGAGCTGATCGGTGGACTTGAACCCGGACACGAACGCGTACAGCAGCGGCGTGACCATGACGACGCCGACCAGCCACACGATCACGTACAGCGGTGCGGAGCGCAGCCTTGTGCGCGTGCCCGCGCTCATCGGGAGGCTCGCATGGTGGTGAGGGCTCCTTCGGTGTCGCGACGCAGCACGGAGCGCTGGTAGACGAGGGCGAAGACGAGGCTGATGAGAAACATGCCGATGCTGATCGCGCTGGCGTAGCCGATCTCGAAACGCTTGAAGCCGTACTGGAACATGGTCACGGCCATGGTCTCGGAGTGGTGGTCGGGGCCACCCTGCGTGACCACCCACACCAGGTCGAAGAGCTGGATGGCGCCGATCACGGAGAGGAACACGCTGATGCGGATCGTCGGTCCGAGCAACGGCAGGGTGATGTGGCGGAAGCGCTGCCAGGGGCCCGCGCCGTCGATGCGGGCCGCCTCGTGCAATTCGGCGGGAATGCCCTGCAGTCCGGCCAGGTACAGCATCATGTGGAAGCCGAAGTACTTCCATGTCATGACGAGGAACAGGGTCGGCAGTACGTGGTCCTGGTCGGCGAACCACAGTCCGCCCAGGCCGTCGAGGCCGACCGAGCCGAGCACGTTGTCGGCGAGCCCGTCCTCCGGCGCGAAGATCATCGAGAACAGGACGCCGGTGATGACCTCGGACAGGACGTACGGGGCGAAGAACAAGGTCCGGTACAGGGCCCGGCCGCGCAGCTTCTGGTTGAGCAGCACGGCCATGCCGAGCGCGAACGGCAGCTGCACGCCCACCGAGAACAGCACGAGCAGCAGCCCGCGCCACAGGTCGCCCAGGAAGACCGGATCGCGCAGGAGTCGGCCGTAGTTGTCGAGACCGACGTAGTCCGAAGGGGAGCCGAAGCCGCCCCAGTTGAACAGGCTGACGTACAGGGCGTACAGGATCGGGGCGAGCACCAGCACGCCGAACAGGAGCAGGGCGGGCAGGGTGAAGGTGATGGCGGTCAGCCAGTCGACGATCCGCCGGGCCCGCGACCGCGCCGCCCCGGCGTCCGGCTGCTTCGGTGGAGCGGGGGCGGCCGCGGGGTCCTTCACGTACGTGGAGGCCATGGCGGTCACTGGCTCTTCGCGACCTGGGTGACCGAACGGGCCACCTGTTCGGGCGACTTGGATCCGGCGATCAGGGCGGCCACCGAGTCGTTGATCTCCTGGCCGACGGCGGGCGGGTACGCCTGGTCGAGGTAGAGCTGGAAGCCGGTCGCCTTGCCGAGGGCGTCGGAGACGAGCTTGAGGTTGGGATCGGTCAGGGCGCTCGTGGCGTCCTCGACGACGGGCATCATCGAGCCCTTCGACACGAGAATGCGGTCGGACTCGGCCGACATGAAGAACTTCAGGAAGTCCACGGCGGCCTTGGGCGCGCCCTTGCGCACCGCGTAGCCGCCGCCTCCACCGAACACGTCGGTCTGCGCGCCCTTGCCTCCGGCGACGGCGGGGAACGGGAAGAACCCGAGGTCCTTGCCGATGCCCTTGCCCGCGTCGGCCTGGACGACGGGCGCCCACTGGCCCATCAGCTCCATCGCCGCCTTGCCGTTGCCCATCGCGGCCGCCTCGCCGGTGGGCGTGGAGTACGCGGCGCCGAGGAAGCCCTTCTGGAACGGCTGGAGCGCGACGAGTTCCTTGAGGTGCTCGCCCGCCTTGACGAAGTCGTCGCCGGTGAAGTCCTTGGCGTCGGCGGCCGCCTGCATGCCGTCGATCCCGGCGATCCGCATGGCCAGGTACGCCCAGTAGTACATGCCGGGCCACTTCTCCTTGCCCGCGAGGGCGATGGGGGTGATTCCGGCGCTCTTCAGCTTCTTGACCGTGTCGAGGTAGTCGGCCCAGGTGGCGGGCGGTGCCTGGATCCCGGCCTCGGCGAACAGGGCCTTGTTGTACCAGAACCCGACGGCGCCGATGTCGAAGGGCATGGCGTACGTCTTCCCGTCGAACTGGTACGCCTTGACCGACGCCGGCACGAGGGTGTCGATCACGGAGCTGATGGAGGACGTGAGGTCCTCCACCAGGCCTGCGTCGATCTGCTGCTTGAGAACGCCGCCGCCCCACGTGTGGTAGATGTCCGGCAACTTTCCGGAACTGGTCAGCGCCGTCATCTTCGACTTGTAGGCATCGTTCTCCATCGTCACGAGCTTGATGCGCACATCGGGGTGCGCGGCCTCGAACGCCTTCGCCCGCTCGGGCCAGACACTCTTCGACGGCTCCGTGGTCTGGATATTCCACCATTCCACGATGGTCCGACCCTGGCTGTCGGTGCTGGAGGACCCCGAGTCCGAACAGGCGGACAGGCCGGCCGCCCCCAGGCCCGCCGCCGAGACGGTCCCCAGGAACCGGCGGCGGGACAAGGAGGAGGACGAGGCGCCGAAGACGGAAGTGACGGCTCGAGCGGAGGCTGACATGGCACACCTTCCGGAAAATTTCCGATAACTATGCGAGATGGCCATGGAAGTTACGGGCATGCAAGAGGGGTGTCAACGGCCTTGACAAAAAAGGTCGTTGACACCCCCGGAGCGGTATCTTCCGCTATGCGCGGCGTGGCGGTGCGGTGCTCGCGCGGACCACCAGCTCGGTCGCCAGCTCCACTCGCGGCGAGGCCGGCTCGACGCCACGCGCGAGGTCGAGGAGCATCCTGGCGGCCAACTTGCCCATGTCGGACAGGGGTTGGCGAACGGTCGTCAGCGGAGGCGCGCACCAGCGCACCTCAGGCAGGTCGTCGAAGCCGACGATGCTCATGTCCTCCGGCACCCGAAGCCCGCGCCGCCGCAACGCCTCGATCGCTCCGAGTGCCATCTGGTCGCTCGCCGCGAAGATCGCGGTCGGCGGTTCATCGAGGTCCAAGAGCTGTCCCGCGCCGATGAATCCGGACTCGTGGTAGAAGTCACCGGGCACGGTCAGGGCGTTGTCGACCGCCACTCCGGCCACGTCGAGCGCCGCGCGGTAGCCGTCGAGCCGGGCGCGCGAGCACAGCAGCCTGGGCGGTCCCTCGATGAACCCGATCCTGCGGTGTCCGAGCTGGAGCAGATGCTCGGTCGCGGCCATCCCGCCCGTCCAGTTGGTGGCGCCCACGGTCGGCGCCTCGGTGGCCGGCGAACCGGCCGGGTCGATCACCACCAACGGCACACCCAGTCGGCGCAGTTCGTCGTGGATGCCCGGCTCGAGCACCGAGGTCACGAGGATCACGCCATCGGACGGGCGGGCCCGCAGATTGGTCATCCACTGCCGCGCGGACCCCGCCCGGTCGTGGATGGCGGAGACCACCGCGCCCACGCCGGCCTCGTGCACGACCTCCTCGACGCCCCTGATGATCTCGACGGCCCAGGGGCTGTCCAGATCGTTGAAGACGAGGTCGAGCAGGACCGCCCGGGTGCCGGACGCGGCCGGGCGGCGACGGTAGCCGTGCCGGTGCAGCAGGTCCTCGACCCGGGCACGGGTGGCGGGCGAAACGTCCGAGCGCCCGTTGACGACCCGTGAGACGGTCGGCACGGACACCCCGGCCTCCCGCGCGATCTCGGTGATCGTCACCTTCGGGGCCCCCTCCGGGCTCCGCGTGCCTGTCTTGCGCTGAGCGCCTTCCCCGGCCATCATCCCCACCTCCCTGGCTGCACGCCCGGAAAACTCCGGGCACCTTCCGGAAACCGTAGGACATGCCGTCGGCCGCCCGCCTGTCGCCCCACGCTTTTGTCCGACCCCTCGAACATACCCATGCAGTCCGTAACGCCGCGTGAGCGTTCAAGGCGCCGCTGACCACTATGGGTACGCCGCTTCCAGGTCGGCTATCCCGCTCACACTTCCCCGGCGGACATCGGTTGAGCGGGGCCTGCAACTCACGGCCGTTCGGTGAGGACAGCGGTGCTTCGATCGCGCCTCACCGCCACCGCGATCCCGGAACGGGACACTCCCGACGGCGGCCGGGTGCGCAGCGCCACCGAGGACCTGGCAGGGGTGTTGTTCCGCACCGATGAGGGCGCTTCCGGCTCGCTGGTGGTCAGCCAGTCGTCGACGATGCGCAGGTTGAGCCGGAGGTTCTCGCCCATGAAGCCGTGGCCGAGCGGCGAGTAGGGCACCACGAAGCCGATGCCGGGTTCGCGCAGCAGCAGCTCGGCCTCCGGGTCGCGCGTCCACAGGGAGTGCTCGGTCTGCAGCGCGGCGACCGGGTGCGGGAGGTGTTGCCGGCAACTGCGTCCCATAACCTCTTGCATGGGGACGTCAGATGCCATGGGGATCCACTTCAGGAGGCGATGGTGCTCG
Organism: Streptomyces sp. NPDC030838; assembly: GCF_055572035.1. NCBI lineage: Bacteria > Bacillati > Actinomycetota > Actinomycetes > Kitasatosporales > Streptomycetaceae > Streptomyces > Streptomyces sp. NPDC030838. The sequence goes on from NZ_JBVIED010000013.1 coordinate 120,360, forward strand.
GCAGAGGGACGCGTGTGCTCGCGGGCACCTTGATCGTGGCCTGCATGGTGCTCGTCGGGCGCAGTGCACCAAGCGATGGCCCCTTCGCCGGGTCACGGCCCGTCGAAGCCATAAGGGATGTCGTACCGAACCGGGTCATGACGTGGAACATCTGCAACCCCTGCGAGCAGAGCAACGTGGACCGGGCAGCGGAGATCGCCACGTATGCGCCCCAGGTCGTCGGTCTCCAAGAAGCGTGCGTGCGTGACGTCGAGGCGATCCGGGACTATCTGGAGATCTTTCACGGGCTGGATTACCACGTCGAGTACGGAACGGTTCTTCGGAATTGGGGCCGTTGCGGTGGAGCGCCATGGAGTCCGGGGGCCTACGGCCAGGCGGTTCTCTCGGCGGCACCGATGACGGACCCCGTCAACGTGGAATATCCCGACGGCGGTTCAGAAGACCGTGGGTACATGGCAGTCACCACCACAGTGGGCGGCCAGCCCGTCCGGGTCTTCAACACGCACCTCGCCGAACGGCGTCAAGAGGCAGTCCGAGCAGACCAGGCCCGCGTACTCGCCACAGACGTCGCCCGGCACGACCGCGCGATCGTTCTCGGCGACTTCAACGCTGTGCCGGACGCCGCCGAACTCGCCGGGATGTGGGCATTGGCCGCGGACGCAGATCCCCAGTGCCGTCCCTCGTCCACCGGCAAGTGCGAGCCGACCACCGACTGGCAGAGCAAGTTCGACTACATTTTCCTGCGAGGTATCAGCTCGCTCGAGCACCGGGTTTCTCCGACGCCGCACTCGGACCACCACCCGCTGCACACCGACCTGGATGCACCATCGCCGACGAGGACGAGTTCCCGGAACTGACAGCCCGGATATCCAGTGCCCGCGCTGCCGCACTCCTGTCGGTATATGCGGGCGAACAGATGCCTCTGTGCACTGCTGTCATGCCCGACGACGACGGAGTCCTCTCTCATGGCTGCCCTGCGGGTGCCCCACCACCGCCAGGCCGCGTCAGGCATACAGGTAGCTGTTGGTCCAGTAGCTCCTGGCCGTGAAGTCCCGTCCGCACCGGTGGCACGGCGCCGTGCGTCCCTCGTCGGCGAACTCGAATACGTTGTACACGCCGATCACGGTGTCGCGCAGGAGCTGTTCGTCGTGCACCCTGTGGTCGACGGCGTAGGCGACGATGTCCAGCGCGGTCGGTGTGCGACCGCACGGACAGCGTGGCCGGCCGGAGGCGGGGATGACCGAGAATGCGCCGATGGAATCAAGCGGAAGCCTCAGCAGACCCTCGATGTAGCGGAGTTCCGTGGCGGGAGTTTCGACCACAGGTCCCTGGTGTGGGAGCAGTGAGATGACCTCCCGCATCTCGTCATCGTCAAGCCTGATGCCCGTCCTGGCACCGCTCTTGCGGTACTCAGCCTTCAGCTGCTCGAGGGTAGGGGTATCCATGGTTCATCCCTTTCGGTTTCGGGCGGTGATCACGGCCAGGAGGGCCCGGTCCGAGTTCTGTGCCCGCCGGACATCTCGCGGCACCGACCCCCGGCGGCACCCCGCGCCTTCCTCGACTGGCTCGGCTCGTGATCACCGACGCCTACCACCACGATGTTGCGCCCATACGCCCTCACAGGGGACCCGTCAGCCCCTGGAAACCTCAGCCAAACACCGCGCTGTGCGCCGCGCCACCGATCACGCCCGGCTGGGTGACCCTGGCTCCGCCCACGGCCTCTGTCACGACACGACATCACGCATCCAAGGTCGGTGGACGCCGTCTCGTCTGGCGGGGTGTTGTAGCTCCGGTTGGGGATCACGGTCTTAAGGTCTTAGCCGGGGTAGGGACGGCTTGCCCGGTCGACCAGGAGTGCTGCCTTGCGATCTACGGATGCCTCATCAGCGCCCGGCAGTCTCGGCTGGAACCGAGAGACCGCGACACTGGCGCTGCTGTCGTTCGCCATGCTGATCGTCTCGCTGGACCAGTACATCGTCGTGGTGGCGCTGCCTGACATCGCACGCGATCTGGGCTACTCAGCGCAAACACTTCAGTCGGTGATCAGCGCTTACGCGGTGGCCTCAGCCGGCTTCCTGCTGTTCGGCGGTCGCGCCGCGGACCTGCTCGGGCGGCGCAGGATCCTGGCGACCGGACTTGCGCTGTATGCCGGAGCGGCACTGGCGGGCGGACTCGCCACCGGGCCGGGCATGTTGCTCGCCGCACGCGCGGTTCAAGGACTCGGTGGAGCCTTGGTCTTCCCCACCACGCTGGCACTCATCAACACCACGTTCTCCGAGGGGCAGGCACGCAACCGCGCTCTGGGCATCTGGGGCGGTGCAGGTGCGGCCGGCCTGGTGATCGGCGTACTGCTCGGCGGAGTGCTGACCCAGGCTTTCGGCTGGGAAGCTGTCTTCTTGGTCAATGTGGCGCTGGCGGGTCCGGCCTTGCTGCTCGCATTCCTGCTGATCCCGCCCGACGGTGAACGTGAGAAGGGCCGCACGTTCGATCTGCCTGGCGCGCTGAGCGTCACTCTGGGTGTCACCTTGATCCTGTTCGCGCTGGTGCGAGGACCCGACCTGGGCTGGCTCTCGCCGGGCATTCTGATCAGCGCCGCGGTCGGCCTGCTGCTGATCGGAGCATTCGCGGTAATCGAGCGGCGCAGCCCTGACCCGCTCATGCCCCCTCGGCTGCTGTCGAACCCGAACCTCATCACCGGCGTCGTCATCGCCTTCATGTTCATGGCGACCTTCGGCTCTGTGCTCTACTTCCTGTCGATCTACTTTCAACAGATCCTCGGCTACGACGCCCTGCAAACCGGCGCCGGGTTCCTGATCCCCACAGCGGTCGTGGTGGCAGGCTCGACGACGGCCGGCCAGTTCGTGACTCGCTACGGGCTGAAGCGCACGCTGGTGGCTGCTCTCGCCGTCGGGGCGCTCGGCGCTGTGCTGCTCGGCGTTGCTATCTCGCCGGACGGCTCGTACGCCGAACTGGTCCCAGGACTCGTCGCGCTCGGCATCGGTGACGGCGTGGTGTTCACCACCATGTTCATCGCCGCCGCGACCGGAGTGGCAGACCGAGAACAAGGCATCGCCTCGGGTATCGCATCCACCGCCTCCGGCGTCGGTGCCGCAGTCGGCCTCGCCATCCTCGTCCTCGTGGCGACCGCCGGCCTCGACGACCTCACCGGCGAACGCCTGCGCATCGCGACGGCAGACGGAATCAGCACGACACTGTTCGTGGTGGCCGGCGGGATCGTCGCCATGTTTCTCGTCGCTGTGACCCGGTGCCCGACACCACCAGCGCCGGAGCCAGCTCCCGTACCCCGCCAGTGGCGTCGCTGTTGAAGACGTCGTTTCAGTGGGTGAGTCGGCGGCAACCATGAGGGCTGCGGCCATGCCGACGATGGCGAGGAAGTGCTCGGCGTTGCGTTCCAGCCGTTCGGCGGACTCGATGCCTGTGCGGGCGGTGCCGTGGCGGATGCCGCGCTTGCGCAGCGACGCGACTGCTCGCCGCGCCGAGGCCATACGGAAACAGGCCATCCGGTCGGGCGGTGCCAGTACTTCTTGCGTGGGCGCGGGCGCGCATCACGACCGGGTCGGGCGGTCCGGCCCCCCGCCGTCGGCATCTCGATCAGTTCCCCGTCTTCTGACACGCTCAGCCCCTGGCTGAGTCGCACGTGCACATGATCGCTCATGAGGAGCTGCTTTCCTCTCCTTGACGTCCCTGAACCGACCAAGGTGGAGCTCCCCGCTGTGGCCGGCAATCCCGCCGCCGTCCATCGGCGGGGGCAGTCGCCGCAATGTCCCGGTGTGCAGCATCGGCGCGGTGTACCGCTGCCGGCGGTGGGCATGCCAGGCCGGGACGCGGCTGCAGGGCGCGTCCCCCGGCGTCGCCGGACAGGGGGACTCGCCCAGGCGCTGCGGCTTCTCGGCCACCCCTGGACGAGGTCTGCGACGACCTCCTGGCCCGCGTCATGCACGCGATGGCACGCGACGACGTGGCGCTGCTCCTCACCACAGCACTGCCTCGATGGCCTACGACGTCACCGACACGGGCCAGGTGGGCCGTCACGCCCCGCGAAGCCCGTACCACGAAGCGCGCGGCGCCCGCGCGGTCGATACTGGGGATGAGCCGCCGCAGACCCAGGCACACGGGACGGGTGGGAGCGCCCCGGCGCACCGCAGTGCGAGTCCCTCGAACGGTGCGAGGTTGATGGGACGATGGACGACACATCCCTGACGACGCTCAGCGAGAGCCCGGAGGACCCGTTCTCGATCCACCAGTCGGCGTCCGCCGTCCTCGACGACCACGGGCGGATCGTCGCCTGGAGCGAACAGGCCACGAGCCTGCTCGGTCATCGGGCCGACGAGGTGCTGGGACGGCCGATACGCGAGGTCCTGGTCGCCGACGGTGACGAGGCCCTTGTCGCCGAGGCGGCCGCCGCCTGCCGACGGGAGCGCGGCTGGTTCGGGCTGCTGCCGGTCCTGGATCGCTCGGGCCACCGCATGTACGTGGGGTTCCGCGCCCGGAGGGTGCAGCGGCTGGACTCCACCGTCGAATGGCTGCTCGTGGGCTCGCTCGCCGAGGACGTCGTCCAGTGGGAGGTCGACCGGGCCGTGCTGGACGGCTTCTTCCGCCGGTCCCCGGTCGGTGTCGCGGTTCTCGACCCGGACCTGCGCCTGCTGCGGGTGAACCGGGCGATCGCACGGTTCGGCGGGCTGCCGGCCGAGGCCTACCCCGGGCGTCGCACCGGCGACTTCCTGCTCGCTCCGGACGCGGAGCTGGTCGAGGAGCGGCTCCGGTCGGTCCTGGAGACGGGCCGGCCCGTGATCTTCGCCGAGCAACCCTGCCGACTGCGACGGGACCCGCAGAAGGAACTGTTCGTCTCCGTCTCCGCCTTCCGGATGCAGGACCCGTCCGGCCGGGTGCTCGGCGTCACCGAGATCGTCGAGGATGTCACCGACCGCCACCGGGCCCGTCGGCGCCTCGCACTGCTCAACGAGGCCGGCGCCAGGATCGGGAGCACCCTGGATGTGGCCAGGACGGCGCGTGAGCTGGCCGAGGCGGCGGTTCCCGCGCTGGCCGACGCGCTCTCGGTGGACCTGCTGGAACCCGTGGCCCGTGGGGAGGAGCCCGCCCCGGATGCCGTGGGCCCGCTGCGCCGGATGGCGGTCCGCAGCGTCCTGCCCGAGGCGCTGCGGCTGATGTACCCGCTGGACCATCTGTTCTCCTTCCCCGAACAGACCGCGCCGGCGCGGTGCCTGGCCGAGCGGCGTTCGGTCATTCAGCCCACCCTGGAGGTCGACCGCGGATGGCTCCTGGCCGACCGTGAGCGGGCCGAGAGGATGGTGGCGCTGGGCGTCCACTCGCTGATGGTGGTGCCCCTGGCCGCGCGCGGGGTGGTGCTCGGCCTGGTCTGTTTCTGGCGGTTGCAGCGGCCCGAGCCGTTCGAGGAGGACGACCTCACCCTGGCGGAGGAGTTCGCCGCCCGGGCCGCGGTCTGCATCGACAACGCCCGCCGCTACACCCAGCAGCACCAGGCGGCCGTGGCCCTGCAGCGCAGCCTGCTGCCGAGCGAGGTGCCCGAGCACCCGGCGGTCGAGACCGCCCACCGCTACCTGCCCGCCCAGGCCTCCACCGGTGTCGGCGGCGACTGGTTCGACGTCATCCCGCTGTCCGGACTGCGCGTCGCGCTGGTCGTCGGCGATGTCGTCGGGCACGGCATGCACGCCTCGGCGACCATGGGACGGCTGCGTGCCGCCGTGCACACCCTGGCCCATCTCGACCTGGCTCCGGACGAGGTCCTCTCCCGGCTCGACGATCTGGTGGACCACCTGGCCACCGAACAGCGGCAGGCCGACGACAACGCCGCCCAGATCGTCGGCGCCACCTGCCTGTACGCGATCTACGATCCGGTCTCCCGGCACTGCGCCATGGCCCGCGCGGGACACCCGCCGCCGACCGTGCTGGGGCCGGACGGCCGGATGCGTCTGATCGACCTCCCCGCCGGGCCACCCCTGGGCGTGGGCGGGCTGCCGTTCGAGACGGACGACCTCGAACTGGAGGAGGGCAGTCTGCTCGCCCTGTGCAGCGATGGACTGCTCCTGGCCGACCACCGGGACATCGACCAGGGCCTGACACTGCTGCGCACCGTACTGGCCGGTCCGGCCCGCTCCCTGGAGCAGACGTGCAAGGCGGTGGAGGATGCGATGCTGCCCGACCGGCCCGCCGACGACGTGACGCTGCTGCTGGGCCGCACCCGGGTGCTGGCCGCGGAGAAGGTGGCCACGTGGGAGCTGCCGGCCGACCCCACTGCCGCCGGTCGGGCCCGGGGGCTGGTGACGGACCAGCTGACCGAGTGGGGGCTGGAGGAGGTGGCCTTCGCGACGGAACTGATCGTGAGCGAACTGGTCACCAACGCGTACCGGTACGCCGGCGGCCCGGTACTGCTGCGACTGATCCGGCACAGCCATCTCATCTGCGAGGTCTCGGACACCAGCAGCACCTCCCCCCACCTGCGCCAGGCCCGGAGCACCGACGAGGGCGGACGTGGCCTGTTCCTGGTGGCCCAGCTGTCCGAACGGTGGGGCACCCGCTACGGCCGCGACGGAAAGACCATCTGGGCCGAGCAACCCCTGTCATCACAGTGAGGCAAGGGCTTCTTGACCGCCGGGTGCGGCTGGGCCGGTCAGCCGAGCAGTTGGGCGCTGCCGGCCGGTTCGCGCCGCTGTTGTCCGTTGATGCGGTGCCGTTCGATGGACGAGCGCCGGTACACCTCCTGGCGCACCCGCTGGATCTCGCCGATGGGCCGATGCTCCTCGCGTGAGCGCCACGGTGTGATCGACGTCGCGTCGGCGGCCACCAGGTTGTCGTCCCCGCCGATGTCCTGGCGCGGGAGGTCCACGCGGGCGACGGTCACCCAGGGGGAGAGTTCCTCGGGCCACTTCACGGACGTGTTGTCCACCGGCATGCGCACCAGATCGGTGTTGAGCTGCACCTGGAGCTCGAAGGAGTGGTCCCGTTCCGCGGCCTCGGCGACCAGGGTGTGGCGGAACGCCTCGTTGTCCGCGCGCACGTCCACGATCTGGTGGGCGAGGGAGGCCAGGGACTCGGCCGTCGGCACGGTGCGGATCTTGGCGATGTGGTCGCCGTACCGGAACGCGCCCATGCTGTTGTAGGTGTACGACAGCAGGTTCCTGCGCGGGACGGTGGTGAACGACAGCATGGCGAACAGTTCGTCCCACAGCCAATCCGGTGAGAGGAAGCCGATCACCCAGGTGTAGACACGGTTCAGATACCTGCCGTGTCCGCGACCTCGTGAGCCTTCGCCACCAGTGCGTCGATGCGCTCTGCGGTCGGGGTCCCGGACGCGGCCTTGTTCCGCGGCTCGTCCAGCGCACGGCGCATGACGCCCTCCCCGATGATCGCGACCTTCCACAGTCCCATCGCGTGCCAGTAGCCCAGCGCCGTCAGGTCGCGTCCCGACGCCGCCGAGTAGGCCGCCACGAGTTCCTCGCGGGGCGGGAAGCCGTCGAGAGCGGTCGCGACGAAGTCGCCCGAGGTGTTCTCACCCTTGGCCGGCCAGTAGGCCAGCAGGCTGCCCATGTCCGCCAACGGATCGCCCAGCGTCGACAGCTCCCAGTCGAGGACCGCGTTCGCCTCCCCGCTGTCGTGGGAGGTGATGGCGTTGCGCAGATGGAAGTCGCCGTGCACGAGCGTCAGTTCGCGATGCTCCGGCACGGACGCGGCGAGGCGCCGGGTGAGGTCCTCCAGGGCGGGCAGCTCGCGGGTCCTGGACCTCTCCCACTGGGCCGACCACCGCTTGAGCTGACGCTGTGCGTACGGCTTGTGGCTGGCCAGACCGGTCAGCCCGGTCGCCTCGAGATCGACCGCATGGATCTTCGCCAGCGTCCGTGGCAACGACAATCCGATGGCCCGGCGGCGCTCGGGCGTCAACGACCGCGCGATCGACATGCTGTCGACGACCTGGCCGTCCACGAACTCCATGAGCAGCAGCGGGACGTCGGTCACGGCGGGATCATCGGTCAGCCCGAGCACCCGCGGGGTCGGGACGGCGGTGCTCTGCAGGGCGGTGAGAATCCGCGCCTCGCGGGCCACGTCGTGGGCCGACGCCAGCAGGCGTCCCAGCGGTGGGCGCCGCAGCACCCAGCTGCGGCCGCCCTGATCCTGGACGAGATACGTCAGATTCGACTGGCCCAGCCCGATCCGCTCGAAGGTCAAGGGCCCGGTGAAGTCGACGCCGAGGGTTGCGAACCAGCGGCCCGCGGCCGCGGCGTCGATTCCGACGATGTCCGTGCTAGACACCGGTACCGGCTCCTTGCCTGAACGGGAGCGCGTCGCCGAGCAGTTGCCCGCCGTCGATCAGCATGGTCTCGCCGGTGATCCAGCTCGCGGCGTCCGAGACGAGGAAGGCGACCGCGGAGGCGATGTCGGAGGGCTCCCCTATACGGCCCAGTGCCATCGAGGCGGACATGGCCTGCTCGTGCTCCTTCCACAGAGCCTCGGCCAGCTTCGTGCGCACCAGACCCGGTGCCACCGCGTTGACGCGGACCTTCGGCGAGAGTTCCAGGGCCAGTTGCCTGGTGAGATGGATCAGTGCGGCCTTCGAGGCGTTGTACAGCCCGATGTTCGCCTCGGCGGCCATGCCGCCCACCGACGCGGTGTTGACGACCGCCCCGCCGTGCTCCCCCATCCAGGCCCGCGTGGCCAGACCCGTCCACAGGACGGGCGCCCACAGGTTCACGTCGAAGGTCTTCGCGAACCGACTGTGGTCCTGGTCGATGACCGGCCCGTAGGCCGGGTTGGTCCCCGCGTTGTTGACGAGGATGTCCAGGCTGCCGAAGCGCTCGAGCGTCAGATCCACACAGCGCCGGGCCGCCTCTTCGTCGACCGCGTGCGCACCGACGCCGATCGCTGTGCCCTTGACCTGGGCCGCGGCGGCGTCCGCCGCCTCCTGGGACCGGGCGGTCAGGACGACGTTTCCGCCGGCCTCCGCGATGGCCTGGGCGATCGCCAGTCCGATGCCGCGCGAGGCACCGGTGACGACGGCGGTGCGACCGGTGAGATCGAGTCCTGCCATCTCAGCTCACCGCCGTCGTCGCCGCGTCGCGGTACTGCCGCAGTTCCTGCTTGGCGATGGCCCGCTTGTGGACCTCGTCGGGACCGTCCGCCAGCCGCAACGTCCGCAGACCCGCGTACATCATCGCCAGGGGGAAGTCGTCGGTGACTCCCGCTCCCCCGTGTACCTGGATCGCGCGGTCGACGATCTTCAACGCGATATTGGGGGCGGCCACCTTGATGGCCGCGATCTCGGTGCGCGCTTCCTTGTTCCCGACCGTGTCCATGAGATACGCGGCCTTGAGCGTGAGCAGGCGGATCATCTCGATGTCGATACGCGCTTCCGCGATCCAGTCCTGGATGTTGGACCGCTCGGCGACCGGACTGCCGAAGGTCACCCGCGACTGTGCGCGCCGGCACATCAGTTCCAGCGCCCGCTCGGCCATGCCGATGGCCCGCATGCAGTGGTGGATACGACCGGGCCCGAGCCGGGCCTGGCTGATCGCGAAACCCTCACCCTCGCCCTTGAGCAGGTCCTTGGCCGGCACCCGGACGTTCTCGAAGACGATCTCCGCATGGCCTTCGCGGTCCGCGTACCCGAACACGGGGAGGTTGCGGAGCACGGTGACCCCGGGGGCGTCGATCGGGACGACCATCATCGACTGCTGGCGATGCGGGGCCGCCGTCGGGTCGGTCTTGCCCATCACGATGAGCACCCTGCAGTTCTTGTGCATCGCGTTCGAGGCGAACCACTTGCGGCCGTTGAGCACGTACGCGTCGCCGTCGCGCTCCATCCGCAGCTCGATGTTGGTGGCGTCGGAGCTGGCGACACGCGGCTCGGTCATCGCGAAGGCCGAGGCCATCGTTCCGTCGAGCAGGGGCTTGAGGTACTTCTCCTTGTGCTCGTCGCTGCCGAACAGCGTGAGCACCTCCATGTTGCCGGTGTCGGGAGCGTTGCAGTTGCACGCCTCGGAGGCGATGTGGCTGCGGCCCATGATCTCCGCCAGCGGCGCGTATTCGAGGTTCGTCAGACCGGGGCCCCACTCCGGGTGCGGGTGGAACAGGTTCCACAGTCCACGCCTGCGCGCCTCCGCCTTGAGCTCCTCGAGGATCGGCGGGTGGAAGTGCGGGTCACCCGACGCGCGCATCTGCTCGTGGTACACCGCCTCGGCGGGATAGATGTGCGCATCCATGAACTCGAGCAGATCCGCCCGGTACTTCTTGGCGCGGTCCGACATCTCAAACAGGGACATTCGAACTCCTGGTGGGTAGGGAGGGAAAGGTGGGCGGGCGTTCGTCCAGATGACTGGCCACGCCCTCGACGGCTTCGGACCCGCGGACGGCATGGAGCATGAGGTCTTCCGCCCCCGTTGATCGCTCCGGGTGGTCCTCGGCGGCGTCGAGCAGCGCGACATAGCGGTCCTCGAGTTCGTCGGTCCAGGCGTTCAGCTTGGCGGGGCGGTTGAACGTGAGCACCAGCACCGGCCCTCGGTGTTGGCGAGAACGAGCTCGCCCGCCGCGCCGGTCATGCCTGCGCCAGCAGGGAGCTCTGATAGCGGCGCATCCCGCGCAGCCAGCGGTCGTAGTCCGAGCCCTTGTGCCGGTACATCTCAAGAACGTCTTCGTGCGGCAGGATCAGGAAGCGCTCGTCCTGCATCGCGGCCAGGACGGCGTCGGCGACTTCGGCCGGCTCCAGGACGTCTCCGGCGGAGGTGACGGCCCGCGTCGCGGCTCGCCCCAGCGCGTCGCCGGAGTCCTCCCCGGAGGACAGCAGCTTGGTGTTCACCCCCATCGGGCACACACAGCTCACGCGGACCCCGCGATCGCCGTAGGTGACACTCAGCCATTCGGCGAAGGCGACGGCCGCGTGCTTGGTGACGGCGTACGTGGCGGAGCCGATCTGGGTGAGCAGTCCGGCCGCCGAAGCCGTGCTGACGAAGTAGCCCTCGCCGCGCTCGAGCCACCGCGGTACCAGCAGCTGTGCCGCGCGGATGTGGGCTCGCAGGTTGACGTCGAGCGAGCGGTCCCAGTCCTGCTCGCTCGCGTCGAGGCCGAGCGCGCCGGCGATGCCCGCGTTCGCGAAGTAGAGATCGACCGGACCGAAGGCGCTCTCCGCCAGGTCGACCAGCTGCTGGATCTGCTCGGTGTCCGACACGTCCGCGCCGGCGCCGACGGTGCTTCCCGGATGGTCGGCGTTGACTCCCTCCGACACCGCCCGCGCGGCGTCAGCGTCCAGGTCTGCGACGACAACACGGGCACCCTCGCGAGCGAGCCGTGCGACCAGCGCGCTGCCGATGCCGCCACCACCACCGGTGACTATGGCGACTCTTTGTGCAACGTTCACGGCAACCCTCTCCGTTGACGGGGCGTGCGATGCGTGCGACCTGTATAATTGAATCCGACGTCAAGTTCAATAGTTGGGTGCGCGGCGCCGCATGGAGAAAGCCGCCCAACCCCAGGGGGTTGAGCGGCTTCCGAACAGGCGGATCAGCGGCCGGATCAGCGGTGGCCGGGGAACCGTAGGGCGTTCGCCCAGAGCCGGGTGACCGTGGACAAGAGCTCCTCGAAGTCCACGGGCGTGCCTTCTTCTTGCCGTTCGCCGAGCACGAAGGCGTTGTAGGCCATGACGCTGACCATGCCCGACAGCGCGCGGGAGGCCATCATCGGATCGACTTCACGGTCTGCGACACCCCGCGCCTGCAGGTCGGCGATGCCCCGGGCATTGCGGCGGATGAACGCGTCGGCGCGCCGGCTTCGGAACTCGCGGAACTCCGGCTCCACTTGCGCGACCTGCTCGAGCAGGCCCATCAGCTTCGCGTTCCGTTTGTACGCCTCGAGATAGGCGCGATTGCTCGCTTCGAGTACCGCATAGGGATCGTCGGAACCCTGCACCCGGCCCATGCCGGGGTGCATCATGTCCTCCTGGGCCTCCAGGAGGACGGCGGCAAGCACCTCTTCCTTGTTGGCGAAGTAGGTGTAAAAGGATCCCGCGGCGCACTGAGCCTCTTTGGTGATGTCGGTCAGGCGCGTGTCGAGGTAGCCGTCCCGTTCGAACACCTTCCGCGCGGCTTTCACCAAAGCGGCCCGTGTCCGCGCTCCGCGTTTCGTCGTGGGTGGCTCACGAAGGTGCGAGAGGGGTGCCATGGGCGGCGCCTGCTCGCCGTCGGTCTCCTCGCGCGCAGTAGTCTCCATCCGGGCAACTGTACTTGAATCCGACACCACAATCACAAAGCCGAAGGGCCGGGGGCTCAGTGGCGTCGGGCGGCAACGTCGGCGGGCGCCGTGTCACGGGCCAGGGCCGTACGGTCGATGGACCGCTTGAGGATCTTCCCGGTCGGGCCCTTGGGCAGCGCGTCGACGAACCGGACGATGCGCGGGATCTTGTAGGCGGACAGCCGCTCTCGCGCCCAGTTCGACACCTCGGCCGCACCGAGCTCGGAACCGGGCCGGGCGGCGATCAGCGCGGCGACCTCCTCGCCGTAGTGCTCGTCGGGAACGCCGATCACGGCCGCCTCGACGATGTCCGGGTGCTCGTAGAGAACTTCCTCGACCTCACCGGGGTAGACGTTGTAACCGCCGCGGATGATCAGGTCCTTGACACGGTCGACGATGCGCAGGTCGCCGTCCGTGTCGGTTTCGCCCAGGTCGCCGGTCCGGAACCAGCCGTCGGACGAGATGGCCGCGGCGGTGTCCGCGGGGCGGTTCCAGTAGCCGCGCATCACCGTGGGCCCCTTGATGTGGACCTCGCCGACGGTACCCGGCGGGCACTCCTCGCCGTGGTCGTCACGCACCTGAACCTGCATCCGCGGCACCGCCCTGCCGGTGTACCCGGTCTTGCCGCCGCGGTCGAGGTCGTTGAAGGTGGCGAACGCGGTGGTCTCGGTGAGTCCATACCCTTCGAGGATGGTGCAGCCGAAGCGGGCCTCGAAGGCCCGGGCGATCTCCCCGGGCAGCGACGCGCCGCCGGAGACGGCGACACGGAGCCCGGCGAAGTCCGCCGCATCCGCATCACCGGCCGCGTGCAGCATCGCGTTCCACATGGTCGGTACGCCGGCCATGATCGTGAGCCGGTCGCGGCGCAGCATCTCCAGCATCGACGCCGGGTCGAATCGGGCCAGCAACGACATCGAGCCGCCCACCGTCAAGGTCGCCATCATGACCGATGCCTGGCCGAACACGTGGAACAGCGGGAGTCCGGTGCCGGTGCGGTCCGCGCTGGATGCCCGGCTGCACTCGGCGCCGATCTCCCCGGCGGACAGCAGGTTCCCGACGCTGAGTTGGGCCCCCTTCGGCCGCCCCGTGGTTCCCGAGGTGTACAGGATCGCGGCGGTCTCGTCGCGGTCCCGGTCGACCACGTCAGCAGGGGCAGCGGTGACCGGCGCGCCCGGGGACAGCGTCCACGAGGGCACCGAGAGCGCCGCGGCCGCCTCCGCGACGGCGGGGCCGAGGGCGTGCCATGCGATCGCCAATGAGCATCCGGCGTCGCCGAGAACGTACTCGACCTCGGCCTGGGTGGACATCGTGTTGACCGGCACCACGACACAGCCCGCGGCCTGAATCCCGAGGTAAGCCACCACGAACTCGGGCACCGACGGCGCCGCGAGCAGCACCCGGTCCCCCGGGGACAGTCCTGCGGCGACCAGGGCGCCCGCGTACCGCACGCTCGCGTCCCGCAGCTGGAGGTAGGTCCACTGATCCGTGGCGCCGCGCAGTGCGATGGCGTCGGGAGTGGCGGCCGCGTGGCGGCAGACCGGATCGAAAACGCTGGTCATGGGTAGTGCCTCCCGGGATGTGAGCAAGTGGCTGGGCGGTCGGTCGATCGGTCAGGCGGTGATCCCGAAGCGTTCGGCGAGCCGGCGGCGGGTGTCGGCGGCGCTGGTGTGCAGTACGCCCCCGATTCCGATCCGTGCCGCTCCGTCGAGGTTCTGCTGCAGATCGTCGATCATGACTGCCTCCTCGGGGTCGATGCCGAGGCGCTCACATGCGATCGCGTAGATCCGTCGGGAGGGCTTGCGGATTCCGACCTCGGCGGAGATGACGATCGCATCGGCCACAGCGGCGAGGTCGACGCCGTCGTAGGTTCCGGTTCCGAACGAATTGGACACGAGCGCAACGGGATGGCCGGCGGCTCGAAGTTCGCCGAGCAGCGCGAGCATGTCCTGGTCGATCGACATTCCCGCTTGCATCCGGGCCGTGAGCCCCTCGGCCGACACCTCCGCGCCGTGGACACGGAGACGTTCGGCGAATCCTCGCTCGAAGGCCTCGGCGTCGATGCGGCCGCACTCGTGGTCGGCCAGGAGGGTGCGTGACGGCTGGTCCCGGGCGAGGAGGTCCAGCGGCAGGCGCGGGTCGACGCCGAGCGAGGCGCCGAAGTCTGTGAAGGCCCGCAGCACACTGGAGGTGATGACACCGCCGAAGTCCACCAGGACCGCGGTTCGGGTCTTTTCCACCGCGTTCGCCAACATATCCACGTCAGGCGACCTCGAACAGTCCGGCCGCGCCCATTCCGCCGCCGATGCACATCGAGATCACCACGTACCGGACGCCCCGGCGCTTGCCCTCGATGAGGGCGTGCCCCACGAGCCGGGCACCGGTCATTCCGTACGGATGACCGACCGAGATGGCGCCGCCATTGACGTTGAACCGCTCCGGGTCGATGTGCAGTTCGTCCCGGCAGTACAGCGCCTGGGAAGCGAACGCCTCGTTGAGTTCCCACAGGCCGATGTCGTCGATGGTGAGGTTGTGCTGCTTCAGCAGCTTCGGAATGGCGAACACCGGACCGATGCCCATCTCGTCCGGCCCGCAACCGGCAACGGTCATACCCCGGTAGACGCCCAGCGGCTCCAGTCCGCGGCGCTCGGCCTCCTTCGACTCCATCAGCACCGACGCCGAAGCCCCGTCCGACAACTGCGAGGAGTTGCCCGCCGTGACGCTGGAATGCGCGCTCACCTGACCGTCCGGCAGCACCGGAGCCAACCCGGCCAGCCCCTCCAGCGTGGTCGACGCGCGGTTGCCCTCGTCCCGGGTCAGGGTGACCTCCTCGTCCCGCACCTCGCCGGACTGCTTGTCGAGAACCTTCTTGACGCTGGTGAGCGCCACGATCTCCCGGTCGAACCGGCCGGCCTCCTGTGCCGCCGCGGTGCGCTGCTGCGACACCAGCGCGAACTCGTCCTGCCGTTCCCGGCTCACGCCGTAGCGTTCGGCGACGATCTCCGCCGTGTGCAGCATCGGCAGGTAGATGCTCGGCTTGTGCTCGACCAGCCAGGGATCCGCCATGCGGTGGGTGTTCATGTGGTCGTTCTGCACCAGGGAGATCGACTCGACACCGCCGCCGACAGCGACCTGCATGCCGTCGGCGACGATCTGCTTGGCGGCCGTCGCGATGGCCATCAGGCCCGACGAGCACTGCCGGTCGATCGACATCCCCGAGACGGTGTCCGGAAGTCCGGCACGAAGAACGGCCTGACGCGCGACATTGAAACCCGAGGACCCCTGCTGCACGGCGCAGCCGAGGATCACGTCCTCGACCTCACCTCCCTCGAGCCCGGCGCGCTGCACCGCGTGCGAAAGGGCGTGGGCGGCGAGTTCCTGCGCCTGGGTGTCATTGAACGCGCCGCGGTAGGCCTTTCCGATCGGCGTCCGTGCCGTCGAAACGATGACTGCTTCCCTCATGTCGCCTCACTGCCTTCTTCTGGTTCGGTTCGTCCCTGAGCTTCGGGGCCGGAGATCCGTGCGGCGTGGGCCGGGATCGATGTCGGCGGGCGCTGCCTTGCGCCAACTGCGGCGCCATGAGGGCTCGTTGACCGTCTCCTCAGGTGACCGATGACAACGAGCCATGGCCGCGGGGATGACGGGAGTCGGCCTCCCGACCGGTTATAGTTGAATTCGGCGTCAGGTTCAACCATTGACCTTGACAGCCCACCCTCCCCACAGGGAGTCTACCGACCAGTCGGTATGGCGAGGTGGATCGTGACCCAACTGAGCATCACCACGGGTGCGGGCGTGTTCGACGCGATCGCGGCGGGTCCGCCCGACGGTCGCCCGGTGCTGTTGCTGCATGGCTTCCCACAGACGGGGCTGGTGTGGCAACGGCAGATCGCGGCGCTGGCGGCGCACGGTTACCAGGTGGTGGCACCCGACCAGCGTGGGTACTCCCCCGGCGCCCGCCCCCAGCGACCCGAGGACTATCGCATCGGCCTTCTCGTCGACGACGTGGTCGCGATCAGCGAGGAACTGGGCTGGGCGGCGTTCGATCTGGTCGGCCATGACTGGGGAGGCGCGGTGGCCTGGTGGACCGCGCACGCCCACCCCGGCCGTGTACGCACCCTGACGGTTGTCTCGACCCCGCACCCCGGCGCTCTGGCCACCACCCTGCGCACCGACCAGGACCAGCGCACACGCTCCCACTACATGATCGACTGGCGCGCGACACCCGCGACCGAGGAGCGCATGCTCGCCGACGACGCCCGAGAGGTTCGCGGCTTCTTCGCCGGAAAGGTCCCGCAGGACAGCGCCGAGGCCTACGTACGGCACCTGTCCCAGCCGGGGGCTCTCACCGCGGCGCTGAACTGGTACCGGGCCGGCCGCCCCGACGGCGCGATCGGGGCCGTCGACGTGCCCACGCTGTACGTCTGGAGCACCGGGGACAGCGCGTTCGGCCCGGCAGCCGCACGGGAGACCGGGCGGTGGGTCAACGGGCCGTACCGGTTCGAGACCCTCCAGGGCGTCAGCCACTGGATCCCCGAGGAGGCGCCCGAAACGCTGAGCCGCCTCCTACTCGAACACCTGCGAGCGCACGGCGACCACTGAACCGGCAGCGAATACGCCGTCCAGCGAGTACGCCGTCCAGCGAATACCCCGTTCGTCGACTCTCCGAAGAGGTGACCCCATGAAGGCAGCGCGCACGGCCTGGCGCCGTCTCGAGCCCGTACACGCCATGATCTACTTCGTCCCCGAGGGAAGGCGACGGTACGCGGACCTCGGTCTGAGAGGACGCGCCGGGTACTTCACGTCCCGGAGCGCCGCGTTCGGCCGAGCATCCGCGGAGCTGGTCATCTCGACCTTCTACAACTTCAACCCCGATGTCGTACGGCAGGCGGTCGACGGAGCCTGGGACGCAGCGACGCCGCAGCAGGTGTTGGACGCGCGGTACGCCGCGGCGTCCGAAGCCCTGCGGCGGGCGGGTATCCACGAGTTGCCCGGCTTGGACGAGGTGCTGGCGCTGACCCGCCGGGCCGCCGAGGCGGCTTGCGAACACGCGCAGGGGCGCCCGCTGTTCGCCGCTCATGCCGCACTGCCCTGGCCGGAGGAGCCGGTGCTGCAACTGTGGCATGCCCAGACACTGCTCCGGGAGTTCCGTGGAGACGGCCATGTCGCGTGCCTGCTGAGCGAGGGCATCGGGGGCCTGGAGGCCCTGGTTCTGCACGCCGCGACCGGTGAGGTTCCCGTCGGCTTCCTCAAGGCGAGCCGTGCATGGCCCGAGGAGGAGTGGGCCGGCACCCACGAGCGCCTGCGCGAGCGAGGTCTCCTCGACGGCGATTCCCTCAGCCCGGAAGGCGTGTTGCTGCGTCGGCACATCGAGGACCGCACCGACCGTCTGGCCCTTCCCGCCTACGCCACCCTGGGTGACGCCGACTGTGAGCGTCTGGCCGAACTCGCGAGCCCCTTCGGCCGCGCCGTCGTCGACGCCGGTCTTCTCGATCTGGGCTGACCGGCCCTTGTCCCCTTCGCCCGTGGTTCCTCCGCTGGAACCGGTGGCCATGCCCTCTCAGTGCGTTGGGCAGGTGAAGCGGTCTTCGCGCAGGTCAGCAGCACCGTCCACGATGCGGCACGGGACCTTCGACGGCCAGGCGGACGCGCTGGGGAGTGCACCTACGCGCGGCACCGCGCAGCCCGGTGCCGCGCGGCGCCGGGGCTCTGTCAGCCTGCCCGGCGCCCCGGCTGCCCCGGACCCGTGGGTTCGGGGCAGCCGCCGACGCCATGGCAACCGCCGAGCAGTGACACCGGCAGTGCGTGGCCCACACAGACTTCCGTGAGCGTTCTCAGATGCCGACGGGCTTGCCCGGACCAGGCACATGACGGAAACGGAACGGCTCCGGGTCACGTCCGGCCTGGACGAACCAGCACTCCCCCGTGCCGTCGCCGGTGACGATCCGCAGCACCGTGTCCGCCACGACCTCAGCCGGGATGATCGGCAGTTCCTGCTCGGCGAGCATGTCACGCAGGTGGTCGATGATCCGCGACTCGGCGAACCCCGGGCAGACGGCGTTGAAGCGCACGTTGTCCCGCGCGAGAGCCGGTCCCAGAGAGCGTGCGAGTCCCACGACCGCATGCTTGTTGGCCGCATACAGCGGATCCAGCGGCACCGCCGCCAGGCCCGCCAGGGACGCGGTCGCCACGATCGCCCCTCCGCCGCGGGCCCGCAGCGCCGGCAGCACCGCATGGGTGCCGAACACCACGCCGTCGAGGTTCGCCCCCATCGCACGGCGATAGCGCGCCAGGTCGAAGTCCTCGTCGACGCCGCATCCGGTCGCCACCCCAGCGTTGAGGAACGCGATGTCGACGCCGCCGTACTGCTGCTGGGCGAAGTCCACCAGCGCGCGGTTGGCCTCGAGGTCGGAGACATCGCAGGCACGGAAGCGGCCGCCGATCATCTCGGCCACCTCGCGGCCGCCCCGCGCGTCGAGGTCCGCGACCACGACGCGCGCCCCTGCCTTCGCCAGGGCCAGCGCCGTGGCCCGGCCCAGTCCGCTGGCACCGCCGGTGACGATCGCCACCTTGTCCTGGAGCGCGGCCCCGCTCCCGGCGGCCGTCATGCCAGCTCCAGGACGAGCTTGCCGACGTTCTCGCCGCGGAAGAGCATCTGCAACGTCTCGGGGAAGTCGTCCACGGTCCCCCTGACCACGTGTTCCTTGACCTTGATGCGGCCGGCGCCGATCCAGGCGGAGATCTCCTGGGCGGCCTCGGCGTAGCGCCCCGCGTAGTCGAAGACGACGAAGCCCTCCATGCGGGCGCGGCGCACCAGCAGCGTGAGGTAGTTCGAGGGGCCCTTGACCGCGGTGGCGTTGTTGTACTGGCTGATCGCACCGCACACCACGACGCGCGCGTGCATCGCCAGCCGGGTCAGGGCGGCGTCGAGGATGTCGCCTCCCACGTTGTCGAAGTAGACGTCGATGCCGTCGGGGGCGTGTCGGCGCAACGCCTTCTTGACGTCCTCGGTGCGGTAGTCGATCGCCGCGTCGAATCCCAGTTCCTCGGTGAGCAGCGCGCACTTCTCCGGCCCTCCGGCGATGCCCACGACCCGGCAGCCCTTGGCCTTCGCGATCTGACCCGCGATGGTGCCGACCGCGCCGGCCGCCCCCGACACAACGACGGTCTCGCCGTCCTTCAGCGCCCCGACGTCCAGCAGCCCGAAGTAGGCGGTCATACCGGGCATGCCCAGCGCGCCGAGATACGTCGAGGGCGGGGCGAGGGAGGTGTCGATCTTCATGGCGCCTCTGCCGTCGGAGACCACGTACTCCTGGACGCCGAACGTTCCGACCACGTGATCACCCGGCTGGAAGTCGGGGTGGTTCGATGCGGTGACCTCGATGACCGATCCGGCACGCATCACCTCACCGATGCCCACCGGCGGCAGGTAGGAGGGACGGTCGTCCAGCCAGCCCCGCATCGCGGGGTCCAGGGAGATGACACGCGTGCGGCCCGCGAACCGGCCCGGGCCCGGCTCGTCGACGGGCCCCGCACAGTGCTCCCAGTCATCGGGTTTGACCTCGCCCACGGGGCGGGCTGCCAGACGGATCTGGCGGTTGGTCGCAGACATCGCGCCTCCTGTCGTCGCGGCTCCCTGCGACCATACCGACCAGTAGGTACGCCTGCTCACGTGATATTGGCCACAACCACCTCTCCCCGTCGGGCTCCCAGGGTTCTCGGGGTCGTCGAGCCGTCAGGCGGCGCCGCCTTTCGGATGCAACCCCGAGCTCAAAACGTGATGCTCAGCAGTCTTAGCAGGCATTCCAACCAGTCGGTATCGTGCGCGCCGCCGCCCCACCACACAACGCCACCACCACGGATCCGAGCCGCACCGGAAGGCCACCCCATGACATTCCCCGACGACAAGCGGTACCCGCCGCCGACACCGCCGCAGTGGCCGCAACCGCGGACCGAGCCGTATGCCCGCGCCCCTCGACACGAGTCGTACGGGCAGGCCCCGGAACCGCACGCGCACGAGCCCCACCGCGCCGGCGCCGACCTCGCCGCCCTCCGCTCGGCCTACCGCGTGCTCCGCCGGGTCTCCACGCTCACCGCGCTCGGCTCCTTCGTGGTGTACGTGGTGCTGTCCTGCTACGCACCGGACGTGATGGGGTCCAAGATCGCCGGGGAGCTGAGCCTGGGAATGGCCCTCGGGGTCCTTCAGCTCGTCGTCACCTTCGCGGCGGTCTCCTGGTACGGACGCAGCGCACAACGCTCGGTGGACCCGTTGGCCCGCGCCGTCAGGGAGCGGGCGACCGGCCGGCACACGGGGGTGGCGAGATGAACGACTTCAGCTCCGGGACGCAGGCCACCATCCTCGTCCTCTTCGCCACCCTGGCCACCGTCACCCTGATGATGTGCGTGATGGCGGGACCGGACCGCGACGACCTGACGAACTTCTACACCGGCTACCGTTCGCTCACCCCGTTCAAGAACGGCCTGGCCATCGCGGGCGACTACATCTCGGCAGCCACGGTGCTGAGCACGACGGGCATCGTCGCGCTCGCCGGATACGACGGCTATGTCCTCGCGGTCAGCACCGCCCTGTCGCTGGTGCTGCTGATGTTCCTGATGGCAGAACCCCTGCGCAACGCCGGCAGGTTCACCATGGGCGACGTCCTGGCCCGCAACATGCCCGGGCGGGCGCCCCGTATCGCCGCCTGCGTGGTGACGCTTTCGGCGACCCTGCCCTTCCTGGTCGTCCAGCTCTCCGGGGCCGGGTCGCTGCTCACCTTCATCCTGGACATCCCGCACGGAGTGGGCGCCAGGACGGCGTGCATCGTCATGGTCGGCAGCCTGATGATCCTTTACGCGGCGCTCGGAGGTATGAGGGGAACCGCGCTCATGCAGATGATCAAGATCGTCATCCTGCTCGGCACCAGCATCATCGTCGCCGCTCTGGTCCTCAACCGCTTCGACTGGAGCCCGGGCGAGGTGCTCAGGGCGGCCCAGCACGGCAGCGGCACGGGCGCCGCCTTCCTCGAGCAGGGCCTCCAGCTCGGAACCTCGGCCGGCGACCGACTGGATTTCGTCGGTTTCCAGCTCACCATCATCCTGGGTGTGGCCTGCCTGCCCCACATCACCATGCGTCTGTACTCCGCGCAGGACGTGCCGGCCGTACGTCGCTCCATGTCGTGGGCGGTCGGTACGGTCACCACGTTCTGCCTGCTCGTGATCGTCATGGGTACGGGTGCGGCGGCGCTGGTGGGAGCGCAGCACATCACCGCCGCCGACCCGCACGGCAGGACGTCGGTACTCATGCTGTCGCAGGTGCTTGGCGGAAGCCCCGACTCCGCGGGCACGACGATTCTCTACTCGACCGTGGCGGGCATGGTGTTCATCACCCTGCTGTCCTCGGTCGCGGGAATGACCCTGGCCGCGGCCTCGTCGCTCGCCCATGACCTGTTCGCCCATGCGGCGCGGCGGGGGCAGGCGGAGCCGCGTACGGAGATGGCGGTGGCGGCGTGGGCGAGCGTGGCCGTGGGAACCGTGGCCATCGGGCTCGCCGCCCTGGTCCAGAACTGGAACGTCGGCGTACTGACCACTCTGGCCATCTGCATCGGGGCATCCGCGGTGGCCCCCGCCCTGACCTACTCCCTGTTCTGGAGAGGATTCACGCGCACCGGCCTGCTCGCCACCCTCTACGGCGGTGCGGCCTGCGCGCTTGTGCTGATGGTCTTTTCCGAGGCCGTCTCGGGGACGCCGTCCGCCGTCTTCCCGAACGCCGACTTCCACTGGTTCCCCATGGAGTCCACCGGACTGGTCTCCATCCCGTTCGGTTACCTGGCGGGCTGGCTGGGCAGCCGTCTGGACCACCGGCTCCGCGCCGCCGACAGCCGGGAGAGCCGGCGGTTGTACGAGGAGAACGAGGCACGTCTTCTCGCCGCGGCCGAATGACCCAGGGGCCCAACGCGCCCTTGCACGGGCCCCCTTGTCGGCAACCACGGCGCCGCCGTCGTAGTCCCGGGCAGGGTCGGATTGAGACAACGTTGCGCGGAGTGCGTATCGCTTCACAAGGAAGCCGATGAGCCCACGCGGGGAGCAGTCCACGGATGTCGCCTGAGGAGTACTGCCGATGCGATTCCACGACACCGAACCACAGCCGGCCCTCAGGCCTGTGGGCGATCCCGCGCAAGAGATCCGGGATGCCTTCCAGGCCGTTCTGGACGCCCTGGACGCCGCACGGGCCGACCTTCATTCGCTGGAACGACAGCAGTGTCACCCCAGCGACACGGTCAGCGCCCGCGCCGGTCATCCGGGCCGGGCTCAGGACGAAGTCGTGGTCGAGCCGCTGTGGTCACGCGGCGCGCGAACCAAAGCCATGCCCCCACCGGAGACGGAAGGGAGCCGAGGGCGTCGACGCTTGATCGGCCGACGGCCCACCCGTGTCGCCGGAGGCCTGGGACTGGGCGCCGTGAGCGGATTGCTCCTCGCCTCCGCCCTGCTCGGCAACGAGTACACCGTGCGGGAGGAACCACCCGGGTCCGTGGGGCAACCGGACCGGCCGCTTCCCGGCGACTCAGCGCTCCTGGAGATTCCGGGTACCGGGGTGCTGCGCCCGGGCGACAGCGGACATGGGGTGTACGAGTTGCAGGTACGTCTGCTCCAGATCCCGCACCTGTACGACGGCGGCGCCGTCAACGGCCGCTACGACACCGAAGTCCGCCGGGCCGTGGCCCGATTCCAGAAGCGGTACGGCATCCACGGGGACGAGAGCGGCGTCTACGGGGACAACACCCGACACGCCCTGATGCTGCGCACGAAGTAGTGGCCGACAGCCAGGCCCACCCCGGCCGGGCTCAGGATCGGCCGGGGCGGGTGTCAGAGGGTGGGGGACTTCTCGCGGAGGAGGGCCGTGCGGAGGGCGGAGTGCAGGCGGGGCGTGCTCGTCCACTCGTGGTCGCGCGACGGAGGGACCTGCCAGTACAGGCCGGGGGGCGTCACGCGGTGGAGCGGAGGGATCGCCACGTGACAGCCGCGGCCCAGAACACGCACCTGGGGGAGCTCCCAGTCGGCGGCGGAACCAGGAGGTATCAGCCAGTACAGGCGTTCGCTGAAGCCGTCCCTGATCACGGCCCCCGTCTCGTCTCCGAGGTCGCGGAGTGCGTCGATCCCGAGGGCGACCGGTACGCGTACGGCGTCCCACCAGCCACCTGCGGCCATGGTCCGCACCTCGACACTGCCCGGTCGCATCCACCGGGGAGTCCTGCCGACTGTCATCCCACTCACCGGCTCTCCGATCCGACACCCCGAACCGTAGGGCGGAGGCGAATCGCCGACTTGCGTCCGGGCGCAAGGAAGTTGTCCTCGTGCGCAGCGCGCGCCGACAGCCCTCGCCCGGGCACGCTACGTCCAAGTAGCTTCACGGGTCGTATTGATGTGCGAGCGCCTGGGAGGCTTCCATGGGACACCCCCACCCCCTAGTGATCGACCCGACCGGCAGCGACATCCACGGCGAGGCCGCCCGGATCCGCGAGCGCGGACCGGTGACCCTCGTCGAACTGCCCGACGGCGTCCAGGCCTGGGCCGTCAGCAGTCCCGACCTCCTCAAACGCCTGCTCACCGACCCACGCGTCTCCAAGGACCCGCGCCGGCACTGGCCCCGGTGGATCAACGGCGAGATCACCCCGGAATGGCCGCTGTTCACCTGGGTGGCGGTGCAGAACATGTTCACCGCCTACGGAGGCGAGCACAAACGGCTGCGTGCCCTGGTCTCCAAGGCGTTCACCGCACGCCGCACCACGGCGCTCCGACCCCGCGTCGAGGAGATCACCGCGTCCCTGCTTGACCGGGTCGAGGCGGCCGGACGGCACGGCCAAGTCGTCGATCTGCGCGAGGAGTTCTGCTACCCGCTGCCGATCCAGGTGATCAGCGAACTCCTCGGCCTGCCCGAGGAACAGGGTGCGGAGCTACGGGCCGTCGTGGACGGCGTCTTCCACACCTCCGCAACCCCGGAGGAAGTCACCGACAACTACGCACGCTTCTACGCGGCGCTGGGCGAACTCGTCGCCCTCAAGCGGCGGTCGCCGGGCGACGACCTGACCTCGGCGCTCATCGCGGCCCGTGACGACGGCGACACCCGGCTGAGCGAGCAGGAGCTGCTCGACACCCTGGTGCTCATGATCAGCGCCGGCCACGAGACCACGGTCAACCTGATCGACAACGCCATCCATCTCCTCCTGACCCACCCGGACCAACTCGCCCACGTCCGCACCGGCCGCGTCTCCTGGGAGGACGTGGTCGAGGAGGCGCTGCGCGTGGAGGCGCCCGTCGCCAGCCTGCCCCTGCGGTACGCCGTCGAGGACCTGAAGATGAGCGAGTTCGACGGCCCGGACGGGGTGGTGATCGGCAAGGGCGAGGCCATCCTCGCCGCGTACGCGGCCGCCGGACGTCACCCCGGGAAGTACGGCGAGGACGCCGACCGCTTCGACGTCACCCGCGTCGACAAGGAGCACCTGGCCTTCGGCCACGGAGTGCACTTCTGCCTGGGCGCCCCGCTGGGGCGGCTGGAGGCCCGCATCGCGCTGCGGGCGCTCTTCGACCGCTTCCCCGGACTCCGACTCGCCATCACTCAGGACGAGTTGGAGCCCGTCGACTCCTTCATCTCCAACGGCCACCGCGCCCTTCCGGTACGCCTGTCCTGATCACTCGCCACGCCACCACGCCAGCAGCCGTACGGCGGCCCGTCCGCGCCGCACGCGGCCGGCCTCGGGCACCGCGGACGGCCGGGGCGTCGGCGCGGTGCGCTCGAGGGGCGGCTCGTCGCCGGTGGTGGACGGGGTGACGGTGGCCGGGGTGACGGTGGCCGGCGGGAACGTCACCGGCAGCGCGGCCAGCGCTCGGTGGAAGGGGCCCGGTCGCCAGGTCAACGCCTCGACAGGTACGGCGAGTTCGACGTCGGGAAGGCGGTCGAGCAGCTTCTCCACCGCGACCGCCGCGATCAGCCGGGCCGGACTCTGTGCCGGGCAGTTGTGCGGGCCCGCGCTCCACGCCAGGTGGGCGCGGTTTCCCGCACGCTGCTCCGCCATCAGGGACGGGTCGGTGTTCGCCGCAGCGAGACTGACCACGAGCGGATGCCCCGCCCGCAGCAGCACCCCTTCGTACACGACGTCGTGGATCGGATAGTGCACGGCGTAGTTGGCCATGGGCGGGTCGGTCCACAACACCTCGTCGAGGGCGTCCTCCACCGGCAGACTGCCGCCCGCGAGGCTGCCCGCGAACCGGTCGTCGGACAGCAGCAGCCGCAGGCTGTTGGCGATCAGGTTCTGCTGGGGCTCGGTGCCCGCGCCCATGAGCAGGACGAGGGTGTGCACCATCTCCTCGTCCGTGAGCCCGGCGGGATGGTCCATGAGCCAGGACGTCACATCCGGACCGGGCCGCCGGCGCTTCAGCGTGACGAGGTCCAGCAGCGTCGTCGCGAGCAGTTCGTTCGCCTTCTCGGCGTCCACGCCGTCGAAGATCCCGGACATCCCCTGCACCAGCCGCTCTCCGTAGTCGGCCGGGCAGCCGAACAGACGGTTGAACACCAGCAGGGGAAGCACCTGGGCGTACGCGCCGAGCAGATCGGCCCGCCCGGCCGGGGCGATGCGGTCGATGAGCGTGTCCGCGCTCGCCTCGACGTAGCCGCGCAGGGTCACGGGGTCCACCCGGGCCAGGCTGTCCGTGATCGCGCCGCGCAGCCTGCGGTGTTCCGCGCCGTCGGTCCACAGCGCGTTCGGCCGGTACATCATCATCGGCACGACCGGGCTGTCCAGGGGGACGGTGCCGTCCGCGAGATCCTTCCAGCGGCGTGGGTCCTTGGAGAACGTCTCGGTGCTGCGCAGCACGTGCAGGGCGGCGTCGTATCCGACGACGAGCGAGGCCCGCACGCCGGGCGCCAGCTCGACCGGCGCGATCGGGCCGACTTCGCGCAGCCGCCGGTAGACGGAGGCCGGGTCGGCGGCGAACTCGGGGCCGTAGAGGGACTCGTGTGCGGGACAGCCCGGCGGCGGTACAGACGGTACCGGCGGTACGGGTGGTACGGAGGTCACGCGTGCTCCAGGTGGCCGTCGGGGGTCCCGTCGCTCGAGCGGAGCCGGGAGGGCGGGAGGGTCAGGAGGTACTCGGCGAGACGGATGAGTGCCCGCGTGGACGAGACCCGGTCGCGGGCGTCGCAGCGGACGAGGGGGGTTTCGGGCAGCAGGTCGAGGGCCTCGCGCACCTCGTCCAGCTCGTACTCGGGGGCGTCGTGGAACTGGTTCAGGGCGACCGCGTACGGCAGTCCGTGCTCCTCCAGAACGCCCATGACCTCGAACGACTGGCTGAGGCGGCGGGTGTCGGCGAGGACCAGTGCGCCGAGCGCGCCCCGCGTCATGTCCTGCCACAGCCGGGTGAAGCGCCGCTGGCCCGGCGTGCCGAAGAGGTAGAGCACAAGGTGGTCGTTGAGGGTGAGCCGGCCGAAGTCGAGGGCGACCGTGGTGGTCGTCTTGTCCCGCATGCCCGCCAGGTCGTCGACGAGGGCGCCGGCCTCGGTCATGACCTCCTCGGTGCGCAGGGGGCGGATCTCGGAGAGCGTGCCGACGAAGGTGGTCTTGCCGACCGCGAAGTGGCCCACGATCAGCAGCTTGACCGCCGTCTGGACACTGGGCCGCAGGTAGACGTCGTCAGAGGCGGGCGCGGAGTCCATCGAGCACCTCCTGGAGTATTCGGGCGTCGGTCGGCCGGGCGGCCGGGATCGGCGCGCGGGTGACGATGTGGCCGCTGTCCATGAGGTCGGCGATCAGCACTTTGGCCACGCCGACCGGCAGCGACAGGTGGCCGGCCACCTCGGCGACGGACAGGGCTCCGGGCCGGCACAGCTCCATGAGCCTGCGCTTTTCCGGGTTGAGTCCGGTCAGCGGCAGATCGTCGGTCGCGATCAGCAGCGTGACCAGGTCCAGGGTGTTGCGGGTCGGGTGGGCGCGGCCGTCCGTGACGACGTACGACCGCACCAGCCGGTCTGCGGGGCGGCGCCGGGGTGTCATGCCGGGCTGCCGGTGTCCTGCCGGGCGGGGCTGGTCAGCTCCTTGCCGAGCCGGTCGACGAGTTTGTGCATGCGGTAGGTGACCGCCTCCATGTCGACGTCCTCGCCGGTGGAGACCGCGAGGTAGGCACCCTCGCCGGCAGCGACCAGGAAGACGTAGCCGTGCGCGAACTCGATCATGGTCTGCCGCCACGGGGTGTGCGGGGTACCGCAGAACTCGGCCGTGCTGCGGCTGATCGACTGGACGCCGGACAGGCCCGCGGCCAGCCGTTCGGCGTCGTCCCGGTCGATGTCCTTGGAGAAGGCGCGGAGCATGCCGTCGGCGGAGAGCAGGATCGCGTGACGCGCCTGCGGAACCTTCAGCACCTCGTCCAGCATCCAGCCCAACGTGTTGTTGGTGGGCCCGGTCATTCGTGGCTGTTCCCTTCGTCGTCGTGGAGCGTGTGCCGGGCGGCCCTGCCGGAGCGGGTGCCGCGTGCGAAGGCGCCCATGCGCCGGGCGTTCTCCTCGGCAGAGCGGCCACCGACCTCGTCGGCCGGTACGGGCTGCGGGGCCGGTTGCTGGGGGGAGCGGCGACGGCGCCTGGGCAGGCCGCCCGGCGTGGTCGCCTCCGCGGGTTCGGGTTCGGGTTCGGGTGCGGGATCGGGACCGGAGGCGGGTGCGGGTGCGGGTGCGGGGGCGTCCGGATCGGCGGTGGGGGCCGTGCCGGGCGAGTGCGTCTGCGCAGGGGGATGCATGGGCGCGGCGGCGGAGGGCGCGGGCGGTTCGGCGGACGGGACGGGCGCCTGGGTGGCGGCGTCCAGGTGCGTGAGCAGGGCGGCCGGCAGGAACACCACCGCGCGTACACCGCCGTACGGAGAGAGCGTGTCGACGGAGACGCTGAACCCGTAGCGCTCGGTGAGGGCCCCGATGACGGCGAATCCGAAGCGGGGCGGATCGCCGAGCCGGGTGATGTCCACCAGGTGTGTACCGGCGAGCAGTTCGGCGGCGTGCTCGGCCGCCCGGCCGTCCATGCCGACCCCGGCGTCGTCGATCACCACGCAGGCGCCGTTGTGCACCGTCTGGACGGTGACCTCGACGTTCGTGCCCGGCTGCGAGTGACGTGCCGCGTTGTCGAGCAGTTCGGCGACCGCGAGCACCACCGGTTCGACCGCCCGGCTCCGTACGGCGATGTCGACGTCGCCGTTGATGCGGATGCGCCGGTAGTCGCGGATGCGGGAGGTGGCGCCGCGTACAACCTCGACGAGCGCGGAGGTGGCGCGCTGACGGCCCGGCCACGAGCCGCACAGCACGGCGATGGCCTGGGCACGGCGGCCGAACTGGGCGTTGGCGTGGTCGATTTCGAGCAGGTCGCTCAATACGGCTGGGTTGTCGTGCCGGTCCTGCATCTCGGCGATGGACACCTGCTGTTCGTTGGCCAGGGCCTGGATGGAGCGCATCGACGCCTTCAAGGCGGCCTTCGCCGACTGGTCGGCGCGCGTCCGGGCGTGCTCGACCGCGCCGGCGAATCGCTCCACGACGGCGTCGAGGCACTTCGCGAACTCCGTGTCGGCGAGCCGCGTGTCGAGCAGACCGACGGCCGGGACCTGCTGGTGGGCCGCGTCCTCCAGGGCCGGCAGCCGGGCGGAGACGAGGTGCCGCAGCTCTTCGTCCCGGGCCCGCAGGCCGTCCGTGAGCTCGGCGTTCCGTCTGCGCTGCCGAGCGGTGATGCCGCGTTCGCGCACCAGCAGCACGGTGACGGCGACCAGGACCACGGCCAGGCCCCAGAACACCGCCTCCGGTATGTGTTCCGTCATCAAGTCCTCACAGCAGGTGGCGGGTCGACGGGCGCACGACGGTAGCGGCGCGTCCGCTTCCGCACTTGTCCGTGCGCGCAAAGAAGTTGCCACGGGACGCAGGCGCGCTCTTGGGCCCTGCCCATCGCGACCGGCTCGGCTGTGGCGTAGGCCAATGAAGCGGGGACGAGTTCCGGAAACCGATTGCTGGTCCCTAGTCTGCGCCGAGTAACGGATGTCGAACACCGGGGAGTTCCG
Source organism: Streptomyces sp. NPDC030838 (assembly GCF_055572035.1). NCBI lineage: Bacteria > Bacillati > Actinomycetota > Actinomycetes > Kitasatosporales > Streptomycetaceae > Streptomyces > Streptomyces sp. NPDC030838. The sequence goes on from NZ_JBVIED010000013.1 coordinate 149,703, forward strand.
GGCCGCTCTCGAGGCCGTCGAGAGACGTCGCAGCAAAGGGGACGCGTTGCCCACGGGAAGTTACGTCGTGGAGACGACGAGGACCGCCGAGGTCGAGGCAACCGAACAGACCGACCTCTGGAGTGAGCGCGTCGCGGCGTACCAGACCAGGCTGGACTACAGGTACGCCCGCGCCGAGGTCTTCCGCGGCGAGATGATCCGGCAGCGCAGCGACAGCTACCAGGTCGTCACGTGGCACAGCGACCAGATCGAGTACGTCCGCACACCGGGCCTGATCCGCCAGCGGCCCGACCCCGACTACCGGCTCCTCCTACCACTCGCCGGCGAACTGCGGCTGCGACAGGACGACCAGGAGGTGCGGCTGACACCGGGCACCGGCAGCCTTTTCACACTCGGCGCGCCCTTCGAACTCCTGCACGGCGCGTCCCTGCGCGGTGTCATCATGTCGATCCCGGCCCAGGAGATCGACGGTCCGCTGAACCGGAAGGCACCGCTGGCCACCGGGCTCGATCTGACCAAGGGGCTGGGCCGCGTGGTGCACTCCGTGGTGCGCAGCCTGAACGAGGAGCGCGACCACCTCACCGCCCCGCAGTTCGACGCCGTCTGCGACCGCGTCGTCGAACTGCTGTGCATGCTCGCCTGCGGCGACGACCGCCCCGACGCCCCGGGCCATCTGACCGAGGTGGAGGCGATGGTCCGCCGCTACGTACGCGATCACGCGGCCGACCCCGACCTGTCCGGTGCCTCGATGGCCCGCGCCCTCGGCTGGTCCCTCCGCCAGATCCAGCTCGCGCTCCAGCACGTGGGCACCACGCCCCGCGACCTGATCCGCGAGGAGCGCCTGCGTCTGGTCCGCGAGCGTCTCCTGCGCGCGGACTGCGGGCACATGACGATCACGGATCTGGCGTACGCCTCGGGCTTCTCCTCGGGCAGTGCCATGAGCACGGCCTTCCGCCGGCGCTTCGGGGTGAGCCCCCGGGAACTGCGCAACAAGGCCCGCTGATCCCGCACCCACCGGATCGTACTTTCCCGGGCCCCCGGCCCAGCGCCTCCCGGGCACGAGATATTGAGCGGTGACGGGACCGGTACGTGAAGAAGGTGATCTGCGCATCGCACGCCGGGCCGCTGCGCATCGCGGGTTATGTATTCACCATAGGCCCGTGTCATATGCCGCGCCATTCCCGTCGCAGGGCAATTCGCCGCTGCTGCCGAGTGGTTGAGCAGTTGACTGCCATCGCAGGTGGCGCCTTCAACCACTTGCGGGCGGATCCTACACATGGGTCCCGGCGCGTGACGCCGAGGTCGACTCCCTGCCACTCGGCACCGATGTCTGACGTGGCGCCACGGTCCGCTTCACGACTCCGCGTTACGACGGCGGGCGGCCCCGGACATTTGCGGATCGCGCGGCGTGACCGTCCGGCTCGGCTCGCAGGCCGACATCGGTGATGACGCCGGAGTCCGGGCTTGACGTTCGCCGAACCCCCCGGCCCCTTGATGTATCGCGATCAGTCGGCCGCTCGTTCAGGTGCCCGCGTTACGGTCCTCGGAGGTCGCGCTGTCCACGTCGACACCCGGGCGGACGATCACCACCGGGCAGGTCGCGTGCTGGGCGCACTGCTGACCGACCGAGCCCAGCAGAGCCCGGCGGAACCCACCGCGCCCGCGGCTGCCAACCACCAGAACCTCGGCTCCCTCCGCCTCGTCCAGAAGGGCCTCTGCCGGATTTCCCCGGACCAATCGTTCATGGACTCGAGCGGCACCCGCCTCTCCGAGCACGGTTCGGACCTCCTCGACGAGGCCCTTTCGGCCTGCTCCTCGTCGAACTCCGTGTCGACCGCCGGCGCGGACCAACCGCGAGCACCCGGCACGTCCCAGGGGAGCCGTCGACGCCCACCACGACCCGCGGGGTCGCACCCTGGCTGTCCATGCGCTTTCTCCCTTCGGTTTCACGTTCGCCGTTTCACGCTCCCGACACCCGTTCGGCGCTGTGCGCTCGTACATACGGAGACACGAGCGTGCGACACAAGCGACTGCGGCCGGCCGACATGGGAAACCGGTGCCCCCTGCACGGATCCAGTCTGGGCCGTGGCACGGAAGCGCGCCGCCGGAGAGCCGGCACACCCGCCGCGTGTCGGCGCGCTGAAGGAGCGCTGCTCGACGGAAGCAATCTGATTACTCGCCAGTGGAATCAGCACAGGGTTGGCGAAAGCCCGACGAGATTCAGCGCCATCGGCGGGAATTCCGGAGGCAGCCGGCCCCCGTGGCCGCGCGGTTCGACGGCACCCGGGGCGATGTCCCTTTTCCGCACTGCGGGCAGCGTGAGGCGAGGGCGGAAGTCTCGCGGGGCGGGGATCTCTTGATCGGCTTACGATGTGGGCAAGGACTTCCGGCAAGTCGGCTACCGATTCAGTCGGCGGGAAGCGGGACTCCATGGCACGTAACAAAGACACATCCGGACTGGTGGCGGAGCTCTTCGCGGAGTTCGCCGGCACGATGGTGCTCATTTTGTTCGGCTGCGGTGTGGTCGCTCAAGTGGTCGCAGGTGGAGCACTCACCACTCCACCGGGCGGTCTGGGCGATCACGACAGCATCGCCTGGGGGTGGGGGCTCGGCGTGACCCTCGGCGTGTATGTGGCGGCGCGGATCAGCGGCGCCCACATCAACCCCGCAGTGACACTCGCCCTCGCCGCCTTCAAGGGATTCCCGTGGAAGAAGGTGGCACCCTACGCCGTCGCCCAGACCGCGGGCGCCTTCGTGGCCGCTCTGCTGGTGCGATGGAACTACACCGAGGCGTTGGCGAAGGCCGATCCCGGTCACACCATCAAGACGCAGGGCGTCTTCTCGACCCTGCCCGCCAACGGCAACACGAACCTGCCGGTCTACGAGTGGGCTGCGTTCCGTGACCAGGTCATCGGCACGGCGCTTCTGCTGCTGCTGGTCATGGCGGTCACGGACCTGCTCAACAATCCCCCGGGTGCCAATCTGGCCCCGTTCATCGTGGGACTCATCGTGGTCGCCATCGGCATGGCGTGGGGCACCCTCGCGGGATACGCGATCAACCCGGCACGTGACTTCGGGCCGCGCCTGGCGAGCTTCATCACCGGGTACGGCGGCGCGTGGCGAGATCAGTACGGCAATCTCTACTTCTGGGTGCCGATCCTCGGACCGCTGATCGGTGGCCTGCTCGGTGCGTTCCTCTACAAGTTCCTCATCGGCCGCTTCCTGCCGAAGGCGGAACCCGAGCCTCCGGGACGCGTCCCGGCCCCCGAGGGCTGACCGGCCCAGCGGCCCAGCGGCGCGCAGCCCTGGTTTTCTCCGGAGAGGAAGCAACTCATGGCGGACTTCGTGGGCGCGGTGGACCAGGGAACCACCAGCACTCGGTTCATGATCTTCGACCACGACGGCAACGAAGTGGCCAAGCACCAACTGGAGCACGCCCAGATCCTTCCGCGCTCGGGCTGGGTCGAGCACGACCCCGTGGAGATCTGGGAACGCACCAACACCGTGATGCAGACCGCAATGCGGGAGCGCAACCTGTCGGCATCCGATCTGGCGGCGGTCGGCATCACCAACCAGCGGGAGACGACCGTGGTCTGGGACCCCAGGACCGGCCGCCCGTACTACAACGCCATCGTCTGGCAGGACACCCGCACCGACTCCATCGCGGCGGCGCTCGAGCGGGACGGCCGCGGCGACGTCATTCGCCGGAAGGCGGGCCTCCCCCCGGCCACCTACTTCTCCGGCGGCAAGATCCAGTGGATGCTGGAGAACGTCGACGGCCTGCGCGAGGCCGCCGAGGCGGGCCACGCGCTGTTCGGCAACACCGACTGCTGGGTGCTGTGGAACCTGACCGGCGGGCCGGATGGCGGAACCCACGCCACCGATGTGACCAACGCCAGCCGCACCATGCTGATGAACCTGGAAACCCTCGACTGGGACGACGAACTGCTCGGTTTCTTCGGCATCCCGCGAGCGATGCTGCCACGCATCAATCCCTCCTCCCATGCCGACGCCTACGGCCAGGCGCGCACCTCCCGGCCACTGCGGGCCGCCATCCCCATCACCGGTGTCCTGGGGGACCAGCAGGCGGCCACCGTGGGCCAGGTGTGCTTCGCTCCCGGGGAGGCCAAGAACACCTACGGCACCGGCAACTTCCTCGTGCTCAACACGGGCACGGAGCTGGTGCACTCCCGGCACGGGCTGCTCACCACGGTGGCGTACCAGCTCGGCGACAGCCCGGCGGTCTACGCCCTGGAAGGCTCCATGGCCGTGACGGGCTCGGCCGTGCAGTGGCTGCGCGACCAGCTGAAGATCATCCGAAGCGCGGCGGAGAGCGAACAGCTGGCAGCGACCGTGGAGGACAACGGCGGCATGTACTTCGTGCCGGCCTTCTCCGGCCTCTTCGCGCCCTACTGGCGTTCCGACGCCCGAGGAGCGATGGTCGGGCTGTCCCGCTTCCACCACGGCGGCCACATCGCACGGGCCACGCTGGAGGCCATCTGCTACCAGAGCCGCGACGTGGTGGAGGCCATGGAACACGACTCGGGCGTCCATCTGGACGTGCTCAGGGTCGACGGCGGGGTGACCGCCAATGATCTGTGCATGCAGATGCAGGCCGACATCCTCGGCGTCCCGGTCAGCCGCCCGGTCGTCGCCGAGACCACCGCGCTGGGTGCCGCCTATGCCGCCGGGCTCGCCACCGGGTTCTGGGAGAGCGAGGACGAACTGCGCAGTCACTGGCAGGAGTCCAAGCGGTGGGAGCCGCAGTGGAGCGACGAGCAGCGCGCGGAGGGCTACGCCGGATGGAAGAAGGCGGTGGAGCGAACCCTCGACTGGACAACGGTCGAATAGCGGCCCCGGGCCCGCCCGTGCCCACCGGCTCTGCGCGGGCCGGTACGCCGAACCGCTGGGGGGCGATCGCCGTGAGGGCTGTGGCGCCCTCGCTGTCAGCCCTCGACGGCGTCCTCGTTACGCCCCTCGGCGAACTCCCACCAGGCGAGCGGGAGCCAGTCGCCGCCCACGAAGGCGTCGACGGTCGACCCGCGTCCGCTGATGGTCACAGGGGTCCCGGGCGGGTACGTGGTGCCGGACACGCCGGGCACAGGGACGAGCAGGGTCCCGAAGCGCTGAGTCACTTTGCTCGTCCTCCGATTCGGCGCGAGGTTGAAATGGATAATTACTCGAAAATACCCGGCTTGTCCCGTGCTTCCTATAGGGGGAGCATGAGAGTTGGGTCACGTGAGGCGAACGGCCGCAGCTCTTTCCGCCGTTTCCACTGACCGTTCGCATCAGGTTACGTTCGGTTGACGGCCGTTTGTCTCCGGCAGCGAGGACATATCGCTCAACGGAGGTGTCGGTATGAAGGCCGTTGTCTACAAGGGACCATTCGAAGTAGCGGTGGAAGAAGTCGAGACGCCTCGGCTCCAGCACCCGAACGACGTGATCGTACGGGTCACGTCCACCGCGATCTGCGGCTCCGACCTGCACATGTATGAGGGTCGTACGGCCGCCGAGCCGGGCATCGTCTTCGGCCACGAGAACATGGGCATCGTCCAGGAGGTCGGCGAGGGCGTCACGACGATCAAGCAGGGCGACCGTGTGGTCATGCCCTTCAACGTCGCCTGCGGATTCTGCAAGAACTGCGTGGCGGACTACACCGGCTTCTGCCTCACCGTGAATCCCGGATTCGCCGGTGGCGCGTACGGCTATGTGGCGATGGGGCCGTGGACCGGTGGTCAGGCCGAATACGTGCGCGTACCGTACGCCGACTTCAACTGTCTGCCGCTGCCGGAAGGCACCGAGAACGAGCGCGATTTCGTTCTGCTCGCCGACATCTTCCCGACCGGTTACCACGGCAACGAACTCGCCCAGGTCTCTCCGGGCGAGAGTGTCGTGGTGTACGGCGGTGGCCCCGTCGGTCTGATGGCCGCCTATTCGGCCATGCTGCGCGGTGCGTCGAAGGTGTTCGTCGTCGACCGGGTGCTGGAGCGGCTGCAGAAGGCCGAGGAGATCGGCGCGATCCCGATCAACTTCGCCGAGGGCAACCCCGTGGAGCAGATCAAGGAGCAGACGGACGGCGAAGGCACGGACAAGGGCATCGACGCGGTCGGGTACCAGGCCGTGGCCGGGGGCACGGACCGCGAGGAACCCGCGACCGTTCTGAACTCGGTCATCGAGACCGTGCGGCCGACCGGAGCACTCGGCATACCCGGGCTCTACGTGCCGGCCGACCCGGGGGCGCCGGACGAGCAGGCCAAGCGGGGCCGGCTCATGGTCGCGATCGGGAAGCTCTTCGAGAAGGGACTGCGTCTGGGTACCGGACAGTGCAACGTGAAGCGCTACAACCGGCAGCTGCGCGACCTGATCATCCAGGGCCGCGCACGGCCGAGCTTCGTCGTCTCCCATGAGGTGTCGTTGGAGGAGGCACCCACGGCGTACGACAAGTTCGACAAGCGTGTCGAGGGCTACACCAAGGTCATCCTGCACCCAGGGCAGTAGCGCAGTGGCTCTGCCGTGGCGGCACCGCCCGCCGGCCCGGGCCTAGCCCGGGTCGGCGGGCTTCGTGTTGGGCGTCTGTCACGCGCCCACCCCACGGGATCACGCCAACCGGCCCGCCCGCCGGCTCGGCGGCCGGCTCAGCGGCCGGGTCAGCGGATCACCAGCACGTGGTCGCCGCGCGGCAGCAGCTCGCCCACGACGGGCGCGCCGGGGATCTCGCCGGCCACCAGCAGCCCGCCGGAGGTCTGCGCGTCGGCCAGCAGCAGTGCCTCGTCCTCGCTCACCGCCGGCAGGTCGCTGTGCGGGCGTACCCATTCCAGGTTCCGGCGGGTGCCCCCGCTGACATATCCGTCGCGCAGCGCCTGCCGGGCGCCGTCGAGGTAGGGCACGGCGGTCGCGTCGATCAGTGCCGTGACGCCGCTCGCCCGCGCGAGCTTGTAGGCGTGCCCGAGCAGCCCGAACCCGGTGACGTCCGTCGCGCAGGTGACACCGGAGGCGATCGCCGCCTCGGCCGCCTCCCGGTTGAGCCGTGTCATGACCTCGACCGCCTGCGGGAACACCTCGCCGGTGGCCTTGTGCCTGCTGTTCAGGACGCCGACGCCAAGCGGCTTGGTCAGCGACAGCGGCACGCCCGGCTTGCCCGCGTCGCTGCGCAGCAGACGGCCGGGGTCGACCAGGCCGGTGACGGCCATGCCGTACTTGGGCTCGGGGTCGTCCACGCTGTGGCCGCCTGCGACGTGGCAGCCGGCGGCCGCGGCCGTCACCAGGCCGCCGCGCAGCACCTCGCGGGCCAGTTCGAGGGGGAGCACCCCGCGCGGCCAGGCCAGCAGGTTCACGGCGAGCAGGGGACGGCCACCCGTGGCGTACACGTCGGACAGTGCGTTCGCCGCGGCGATCCGGCCCCAGTCGTAGGCGTCGTCGACCACGGGCGTGAAGAAGTCGGTGGTGGCCAGCACGGCCGTGCCGTCGTTCAGCCGGACGACCGAGGCGTCGTCACCGTCGTCGAGCCCGACCAGCAGTTCGCCCACGGGGTCGCGGACCGGGACGGCGGCGCCGAGGTCCCGCAGCACCTCCTCCAGCTCACCGGGCGGGATCTTGCAGGCACACCCACCACCGTGCGCGTACTGGGTGAGGCGGACGGCTTCACGGGGCGACGTCGATGAGGTCACATGGGCCATGATCCCGCAAATGTCCCATTAGCGCTTGTGTGAGGCTTTTGCGAAGATGGCCGCCAGCGCGAGGAGGCGTATCCGGCCTGGTGACCGGCCCGGTCTTCAAAACCGTTGAACGGCAGGAGCTGCCGTTGGCGGGTTCGATTCCCGTCCGCCTCCGCCACAGGCCGCGCAGGAGGGCCACGGCGAGCAGGAGAGGTGCCATGAGCGATCCGCGCCGGCGCATCCCCGGCACCGACTCCGTGCTGGCCGAGCCGCGCATCGCCACGGCGGTACGGATGCTGGGGCGTCCCCTGGTGAAAGCGGCGATCGCCGAGGCCCAGCGGCGCGCGAGGAACGGTGAGATCGCCCCGGAGGATGTCGTGGACGCGGTGGTCGGCCACCTGCCCGAGCGGGCCTGCGGCCTGCGGCCGGTGATCAACGCCACCGGCGTGCTGGTGCACACGAACCTCGGCCGTGCGCCGCTGTCGGATGCCGCCCGGGACGCCGTGACGGCCGCGGCCGGATGCACGGACGTCGAGTTCGACCTCGCGGAAGGCCGCCGGGCTCGCCGCGGACGCGGGGCCCTCGCCGCGCTGGCCGAGGCCGTACCCGATGCCGGCGCGGTGCACGTGGTGAACAACAACGCGGCAGCGCTGCTCCTGTGCGCCCTGGTGATGGCCCGCGGACGGGAGATCGTGATCAGCCGGGGCGAGCTGGTCGAGATCGGCGACGGGTTCCGCATTCCGGAGCTGCTCGCGTCCACCGGGGCCCGGCTGCGCGAGGTCGGCACCACGAATCGCACCCATGCGCGGGACTACGCTGAGGCCCTCGGCCCCGACACCGCGTTCCTGCTCAAGGTTCACGCGTCCAACTTCCACATCAGCGGTTTCACCGCGGCGGCGGATGTGGCCGAGCTTGCGGCGCTCGGACCCCCGGTGGTCGTGGACATCGGCTCCGGCCTGCTCGCCCCGCACCCGTTGCTCCCCCACGAGCCGGACGCCGCCACCGCTCTGCGCGCCGGAGCGGCGCTGGTGACGGCCAGCGGAGACAAGCTGCTCGGCGGTCCCCAGGCCGGGCTGCTGCTCGGGGAGGCAGGGCTGGTCGAGCGACTGCGACGGCACCCCGCGGCGCGGGCCCTCCGGGTGGACAAGCTGACCCTGGCCGCGCTGGAGGCGACGCTGCGCGGCCCGGAGCCGCCCGTACGCACCGCCCTGGCCGCCGACGAGACCACCGTGCGGGAGCGCGCCACCCGGCTGGCCGAACGGCTGCGGGCCGAGGGAGTACCCGCGGAGGTGCTGCGCACGGAGTCGGCCGTGGGCGGTGGCGGCGCGCCCGGGGTGACCCTGCCCAGCACGGCCGTCGGCCTGCCCGCGCGGTACGGCCCGCTGCTGCGCACCGGTGTGGTCCCGGTCGTCGGCCGGCTGGAGCGGGGACGGTGCCTGCTGGACCTGCGCACGATCCGGGCGGAGGAGGAGCAGTCGGTGCTGGATTCCGTACTCGCCGCGCGGCGATCACACACAGGCGGTGCGAGCGGCGGGAGCGCGGACGGCGGGGACGACCACGGGAGTGAGCGGCCGTGCAGGTGATCGCCACCGCCGGTCATGTCGATCACGGCAAGTCGACGCTGGTGAGGCAGCTCACCGGGATGGAGCCGGACCGTTGGGAGCAGGAGCGCCGGCGCGGCCTGACCATCGACCTCGGTTTCGCCTGGACGACCCTCCCGGGCGGACCAGAGGTGGCGTTCGTCGACGTCCCCGGCCACGAGCGGTTCGTGCCCAACATGCTCGCGGGAATCGGCCCCGTCCCCGCCGTGCTGTTCGTGGTGGCCGCCGACGAGGGGTGGATGCCGCAGTCGACCGAGCATCTGGAGGCGCTCGACGCGCTGGGCGTGCGGCACGTGCTTCTCGCCGTGACCCGCTGCGACCTGGCCGACCCGGAACCGGCCCGGCGACAGGCACTGGCCCGGATGACGGCGGCCGGCCTGCGACCGGTCGACTCGGTGACGGTGAGCGGGCGCACCGGCGAGGGCCTGGACCGGCTGCGTGTCGGACTGACGCGGCTGGTCGGAGCCCTCCCGCCCGCCGATCCGGACGCCGACGTCCGGCTGTGGGTGGACCGCTCGTTCAGCGTCGTCGGAGCGGGCACGGTGGTCACCGGGACGCTGCCGGCCGGCACCCTGCGAGCGGGGGCGGAACTTCAGCTGGCGTCCACCGGGGCGGTGATGCGGGTACGCGGCCTGCAGGCGCTGGGCCGGAACGCGCCCGAGGTCCGTGCCGTGGCCCGGGTGGCGGTCAATCTGCGCGGCGTCGAGCACCATGCGATCGGCCGCGGCGACGCGCTGCTCACTCCGGGAAGGTGGCTGACGACGGCCGAGGTCGACGTCGCACTGCGCTTCAGCGACGGCGACCGTGACGGGCGCGGGTGGCGCGGCGAGGGCGACCGTGACGGCCGCGGGCGGCGCGGCGACGGCGGTGAGGTCAGTGACGACAGCAGCGACGGTGACGTCGGTGAACGCCGCGACCTTCCCCGCGAGCTCGTGCTGCACGTGGGATCCGCATCCGTCGCCGCCCGTATCAGGCCGCTGGGAGCGGACAGCGCCCGGCTGCGGCTGGCCCGGCCCCTGCCGCTGCGCGTCGGCGACCGCGCGTTGCTGCGCGACCCCGGTCGCCACCGCATCGCCGCCGGTGTCGACGTACTCGACGTGACGCCCCCCGAACTGCGCTGGCGCGGTGCCGCGCGGTCGCGTGCCGTGGAGCTGGCCGCGCTGACCGGTGCCCCACCCCGGGCGGTGGCCGAGGCGATACTGCTCCGGCGCCGCTTCACGACCGCGGGCGAACTGCACTCCATGGGGTTGCCCGAGGTCGGCGAGCCGGTGGGTGACGGCCGACGGGTTCACGCGAGCGTGTGGCGCGAGCTGCTCGCCGCCGTGCGTGCCGTGGTCGACCAGTGGGGCGGCGATCACCCTCTGGAGTCCGGGGTGCCCGTGGAGGCGGTACGGCAGCGGTTGCGGCTGCCCACCACCGGTGTGGTGGAACGGCTCGCCGATGCCGCGTCGCTGCCGGTGCTGGGCGGGCGGGTGTGCGCGCCGGGCCGCCTTGCGGCGCTTCCCGGACCCGTCGAGGCGGCGGTGGCCGCGCTGGCCGCCGAGTTGCGCGATGCGCCGTTCGCGGCGCCGGACGCCGCCAGGATGGCGGAGCTGCGGCTGGGTCCCCGGGAGCTGGCCGCCGCGGTGCGCGCCGGCCGCCTGCTGAAAGTGGCCGACGGCGTCTTCCTGCTTCCGGACGGCGAGGCACGGGCCGCCGAGGTGCTCGCGGAACTGCCCCAGCCGTTCACCCTGAGCCAGGCACGGCAGGCGCTGCGGACCACTCGGCGGGTCGCAGTACCGCTGCTGGAGCTGCTGGACCGCCGCGGTGCCACCGAGCGGCTGCCCGACGACACCCGTCGCGTGCGTACCCTGCCGCCGAACGGTCACCCGGCCCGGGGCGAGGCCTGATCGGTGCTGGGTGCCGAGGCCGACGCGACCGGCGCGGGCCGGCTTTCCCGGGACAGCCGACGGGACTCGACATGCCCCCCACCCGACCCGGCGTTACGTTGGCTGGGACGGCGGAAGGGCGCGAGGCGGGAGATCGCCATGGGCCTGCGGCAGTGGATCGACGGCTGGCCGGTGTACCGGCAGCTCACCGGCGACGATGCGCTGGGCAGAGGGACCGCGGCACGTTCGCGCGGTACCGAGCGGCTGTCCGCCCGTACCGAGCGGGCCGACAGGGTCGTACGGTCCGTGTGCCCGTACTGCGCCGTGGGCTGCGGGCAGAAGGTCTACGTCCAGGACGAGAAGGTCACCCAGATCGAGGGCGACCCGGACTCGCCGATCTCACGCGGCCGGCTGTGCCCCAAGGGTGCGGCGAGCAAGCAGCTGGTGACCGGCCCCGGCCGGATCAGCGCCGTCCTCCACCGGCCGCCGCACGGCACGGGGTGGGAGCGGATCCCGCTCGACCGGGCCATGGACATGATCGCCGACCGGGTCATCGAGACCCGTCGGCGGACCTGGCAGGACACGCATCGCGGCGTCCCCGTCCGGCGCACGCTCGGCATCGCCTCTCTCGGCGGAGCGACGCTGGACAACGAAGAGAACTACCTGATGAAGAAGCTCTACACGGCGCTGGGCGCCATCCAGATCGAGAACCAGGCGCGGATTTGACACTCCGCCACGGTTCCCGGTCTGGGGACCTCGTTCGGCCGTGGCGGAGCCACGACGTTCCAGCAGGACCTGGCCGAGGCCGACTGCATCCTCATCCAGGGCTCCAACATGGCCGAGTGCCATCCGGTCGGCTTCCAGTGGGTGATGGAGGCCAGGGAACGGGGTGCCACGATCATCCACGTCGACCCCCGCTTCACCCGCACCAGCGCGCTCGCGGACGTCCACGTGCCGCTGCGCGCCGGGACGGACATCGCCTTCCTCGGCGCCCTGATCAACCATGTGCTGAGCAACGGCAAGGACTTCCGCGAGTACGTGGTCGCCTACACCAACGCGCCGGCGATCCTCCGGGAGGACTTCGCCGACACCGAGGACCTGGACGGGCTGTTCTCCGGTTTCGACCCGGAGAGCCACCACTACGAGGCGACCAGCTGGATGTACGAGGGCGCGCAGGCCTCGGCCGCGGCCGGTGACCGGGACCGGTGGACGGCGGCGGGCGACGAGGGCGAGCAGGGCGCGGCCGCCCGGCAGCACGGAGGCCGTGAGCTGCGCGAGACCGCCCGCGCGGAGTCGTACGGCGCCGGCGGCCCCGCCCTGGACGGGAAGCCGGCCATGGACCCGACGCTGCGGCACCCTCGCTGCGTCTACCAGGTCCTCAAGCGGCACTTCGCCCGCTACACGCCGGAGCTGGTCGAGGACGTCTGCGGCGTCTCCCGTGAGCTGTTCGCCCGGGTGGCCGACGCGATCACCGCCAACTCGGGCCGCGAGCGCACCACGGCGCTGTGCTACTCCGTCGGCTGGACCCAGCACACCGTCGGGGTGCAGTACATCCGCACCGCGTCCATCCTGCAGGCGCTGCTGGGCAACATCGGGCGTCCGGGAGGCGGCATCCTGGCCCTGCGCGGACACGCCAGCATCCAGGGCTCCACGGACGTCCCCACGCTGTTCGACCTGCTGCCCGGCTACATCCCCATGCCGCACGCCCACCAGCACCAGAACCTGGACGCGTTCGTCGCCGCGGACGCCGGCACGACGGGCTTCTGGGGCAACATGCGCGCGTACGTGGTGAGTCTGCTCAAGGCGTGGTGGGGAGACGCGGCCACCGAGGAGAACGACTACCGCTTCGACTGGCTGCCCCGGCTGACCGGCGACCACGGCACCTACCGGACGGTGCTGAACCAGCTCTCGGGAGAGTGCAAGGGCTACTTCCTCGTCGGGGAGAACCCGGCGGTCGGTTCGGCCAACAGCAAACTGCAGCGGCTGGGCCTGGCGAACCTCGACTGGCTGGTGGTGCGGGACCTGCGGCTGATCGAGAGCGCGACCTTCTGGAAGGACGGGCCGGAGATCGAGACCGGTGAGCTGCGCACCGAGGAGATCCCGACGGAGGTGTTCTTCCTGCCGGCCGCGGCGCACACGGAGAAGGACGGCAGCTTCACCAACACCCAACGGCTGCTGCAGTGGCACCACGCGGCGGTCGACCCGCCGGGGGACGCCCGCAGCGACCTGTGGTTCTACCACCACCTCGGACGCATCATCAGGGAGAGGCTCGCGGGGTCCACCGACCCACGTGACCGCCCCCTGCTCGACCTCACCTGGGACTACCCGACGTCCGGCCCGCTGGCCGAACCGAGCGCCGAGGCCGTGCTGGCCGAGATCAACGGATACGGGCCGGACGCGCAGCCGCTGTCGACGTCGGCCCAGCTCCGGGACGACGGCTCCACCGCCTGCGGAGTGTGGATCTACTGCGGGGTCCGCGCCGACGGGCACAACCACGCGGCGAACCGCCGGCCGCGTGACGAGCAGAGCCGAGTCGCCCCCGACTGGGGCTGGGCATGGCCGGCCAATCGCCGCATGCTCTACAACCGGGCGTCCGCCGATCCCGAGGGGCGGCCGTGGAGCGAGCGCAAGCGGTACGTGTGGTGGGACGCCCAGCAGGGCCGGTGGACCGGGGAGGACGTCCCGGACTTCGAGGCGGACAAGCCGCCCGACTACCGGCCGCCCCCGGGCGCGAGAGCCCAGGACGCCCTGGCCGGCACGGACCCGTTCATCATGCAGAGCGACGGCCGGGCCTGGCTGTTCGCGCCGGCCGGACTGGCCGACGGCCCGCTGCCCGCGCACTACGAGCCGTACGAGTCGCCGGTGGACAACCCGCTGTACGGGCAGCAGACGAACCCGGCGCTCCAGGCCTACGACCGTCCGGTGAACCGGTACCACCCGGCCGGCAGCGAGGTGTATCCGTACACGTTCACCACCTACCGGCTCACCGAGCATCACACGGCCGGCGGCATGAGCCGTGCCCTGCCCTATCTGTCCGAGCTGCAGCCCGAGTTCTTCTGCGAGGTCTCCCCCGAACTCGCCGCGGAGCGCGGCCTGGAGCACCTCGGCTGGGCGACCATCACCACGGCCCGCGCGGCGGTCGAGGCGAGAGTGCTGGTGACCGATCGCATCAAACCGCTGCGGGTCCGAGGCCGCACCATCCACCAGGTGGGGATGCCGTACCACTGGGGCCCGGAGGGACTGTCCACGGGTGACGCGGCGAACGAACTGCTGTCCGTGGTGCTCGACCCGAACGTGCGCATCCAGGAGTCCAAGGCGGCGACCTGCGACATCCGGCCGGGCAGGCGACCACGGGGCCCGGCGCTGCCGGCCCACGTGGCGGCGTACCGGCGACGCGCCGGCCTCCCCGACGACCCCCCGCCGGGCACAGGAGAGGGGCAGCGATGACTTCCGACCACAACCGGCTGTCCGGCCCGATGGCCGACCCCAGCGCGGACGCCGGTTACCCGGACACCCACCCGCCCCGGATGGGGTTCTTCACAGACACCTCCGTCTGCATCGGCTGCAAGGCGTGCCAGGTGGCGTGCAAGGAGTGGAACCGGCTTCCGGCGGAGACCGAGGAACTCGACCTGCTCGGGCAGTCGTTCGACAACACGGGCGCGCTGAGCGCCGACAACTGGCGGCACGTGGCGTTCATCGAGCAGAAGATCGAGCAGAAGGCGGCGCCGGACCGGCCACCCGTCGATCTGGGCATGCCGGCGATGGGTCCGCCCGGACACGACGCGGATGCCGGGGAGGACCGGGTGCGCTGGCTGATGTCCAGCGACGTGTGCAAGCACTGCACCCACGCCGCGTGCCTGGACGTCTGCCCGACCGGGTCGTTGTTCCGCACCGAGTTCGGGACCGTGGTGGTGCAGGAGGACATCTGCAACGGCTGCGGATACTGCGTGCCGGCGTGCCCGTACGGCGTGATCGACGTACGCCCGGGCGACGGCCGGGCCTTCAAGTGCACGCTGTGCTACGACCGGTTGGGGGCGGGGCGGGAACCGGCCTGTGCCCAGGCGTGCCCGACCGACTCCATCCAGTTCGGCCGCCTGGAGGAACTGCGCGAGCGGGCCGACCGGCGGGTGACCGAGCTGCACGAGCGCGGGGTGGACCAGGCACGGCTGTACGGCCGGGATCCGCAGGACGGTGTCGGCGGTGACGGCGCGTTCTTCCTCCTGCTGGACGAGCCCGAGGTGTACGGGCTGCCGCCCGACCCGGTGGTCACCACCCGTGACCTGCCGTCGATGTGGCGGCACGCGGCCGCGGCCGCCGCCGGTGTGGCCGTGAGCGTGGCGCTGTCCTTCGTGGGGCGGGGCACGTTCCACGGGCGACGGCGTTGAACGGCAGGGCGGGCCGCGAGCAGCCGCGACGGGCGACGGAGAGGAGGAAGCCGTGACGGGGAGCGGTGAGCGGGAGCAGCGCATGGTTCCGCGCGCGGAGTTCCGGTCGTACTACGGGCGGCCGATCCTGAAGCGTCCCACCTGGAAGGTGCCGGACGTGCCGGGATATCTGTTCCTCGGGGGAACGGCCGGTGCGTCCGCGGCCATGGCGGCGGTGGCGGAGCTGACCGGACGTCGGGAGCTCGCCGGGACGGGCCGGTGGGTCGCCGCCGCCGCGTCGGCGGCCGGCGTCGCCGCCCTGGTCCACGACCTCGGCCGTCCGGAGCGCTTCACGCACATGCTGCGCGTCCTCAAGCCCACCTCGCCGCTGTCGGTGGGCTCCTGGATCCTGGCGCCGTTCTCCGCGCTCGCCACCGCCTCGGCCGCCTCGCAGGTCACCGGGCGGCTGCCGAGGCTCGGCCGACTCGCCGCCCTCGGCTCCGGCGTGCTGGGACCGGCGATGTGCACCTACACCGCGGTGCTGCTCTCCGACACGGCGGTGCCGGCGTGGCACGAGGCGTATCCGGAGTTGCCGTATCTGTTCGCCGGCAGCTCGCTGGCCGGCGCCGCGGGTGCCGCGCTGCTCTGCGCACCCGCCGCGGACCACGGGCCGCCGACCCGGATGGGCCTCCTCGGCACGGTCATGGAAATCGCCGCGATGCACCGCATCGAGCGACGGCTCGGGCTGGTCGGTGAGCCATACGTCACGGGCCGGCCCGGCCGGCTGCTGACCCTGGCCAAAGCGCTGGCCGGGGCCGGAGCCGTGCTGTCGGTTCTCCCGGATCGCCGGTCGGTCCCGGTCCCGGCCCCCGTCCTGGCCGGAGGGGCGTACCTGGCAGCGGGACTGTGCACCCGCTTCGGCATCTTCGCAGCGGGCATCGCGTCCGCCGAGGACCCGGCGTACGTGGTGACTCCGCAGCGACAGCGCCTCGAGCCGGGCGGCGGCGCGTCTTAGCGGCTGAGGCACGGTGGGACAACAGGAGGCAGCGCAAACGACGGAGCGTCCACCGTCATCCACCCATCCACTATTTGTGCAGTCAACGCACCCTTCCCCGCGGCTTCAGTGGAGTCGCCGGCAGTGCCGGAGCAGGCAGCGGAGCACCGTCGTACCCCTTCACCTCGCCGAAACGTGTCCCTTCCATCCAGTCATGCCGCGCCTGTGCGATCTCTTCTTGCGACCGTCCGATCCAGTTCCAGAACATGATCAGCTCCTCCTCGAACGGCTCGCCGCCCAGGAGCATCAGCCCCGCGTCCGACTCGGCGCGCAGGGGGAGTTCGGTGCGGCCGCAGCCGAGGTAGAGCATGGAGCCGGGGAGGACGGGGACGCCGTCGACGTGGGCCTCGCCGGACATGGCGAGGACGGCGTACTCGAAGTCCGGTTCCAGGGGGAGGCGTACGTCCGCGCCGCGGCTGAGGGCGAGGTCGGCGCCGACGATCGGGGTGTACGCGGTGCCGGGTGAGGTCGCGCCGTCGAGGTCGCCGAGGATCAGGGTGGCGCGCAGGCCGGGTGCCGTGACGACCGGGAGGTCGGCGTGGTGTTCGAAGTGCGGGTCGGTGTGGCGGTGGGCGTCCGGGAGGGCGACCCAGAGCTGGGCGCCGTGCAGGAAGCGGGCGTGCGGCCGGGGGCTCTCCTCGGAGTGGCTGATCGCCCGGCCGGAGGTCATCAGGCCGAGTTCACGGGGGCGGATCATCTGGAGGCTGCCGGTCGAGTCGCGGTGCAGGACCTCGCCCTCGTGCAGCCAGCTGACGGTCTGGAGGCCCATGTGCGGGTGCGGCGGCACCTGCATACCGGGTTCGTCGGCGATGTCGTCGGGACCGTAGTGGTCGACGAAGCACCAGGCCCCGACCATGCGGCGGCCCAGGTTGGGCAGCAGCCGGCGCACCTCGGAGGACTCGCCGAGCTGGACGTGGCGCGGGCTGAGGAGTTCACGTACGGGTTCCGCCACCACGAAGCCGCGTCCCCCGCACACACTCGGCACCGCCTGACGGTCGAGATTGCTCATGCCGCTCAACCTAGCCCTCCGACGGCCCCGGCGGCAGGCCAACGCCCCGGTTCACCTGCGGGGCGGGAGGTGACGCTGGCGGACCGAAGAAAGATAGTAGCCATGGCTATAGTAGCCATGTAATGTACCTGTCATGAGTACGGCACACGAGGGCCCGTCGACCGGTTTCCTGGTCTGGCGGCTGTCCATGAAGTTGCGCGTGGCCGTGGACCGCGCGCTGGCCCCGCTGGGGCTGACGCACGCCCAGTACTCGCTGGTGGCCTCGCTGCACGGTATGCAGCGCGCCGGCGAGCGGCCCAGCCAGCGCCGGCTGGCCGACCACACCGGGCTGGAGCCGCTCTACGTGTCCAAGTTGGCGCGCGCCCTGGAGTCCGCGGACATCATCGAGCGCACCCGCGATCCCCGCGACCCGCGTGCCATGCAGCTGGCGCTCACCGAGCGGGGGCGGGAGGTCACCCTGCGGGCCATCGAGGTCGTCCAGGGGTTGATGCGACAGCTGCTGGAGCCGCTGGGCGGCCCCGACAGCCCGCGCGTCCGGGAGTTCAGCCGCGATCTCCTCACCCTGCTCGACGCACCGCTTGATCCATCCACCGACCACGACGAGAACAAGCAGGAGCAGCCATGACCACCACCGCACCCATCGTCGACAGCCGCGTCATAGCCCTGGCCCACTACGCCGCACGCGCGGTCCTCGAATCCGTCCTCGCTCGGCACGGCCTGGCCTTCCAGCAGTCGGTGGCCCTCCGGCCGGTCGCCGTCGCCGAGGCGCCGATGCACCGGGACGCCCTCGCCGGGCAGGTCGTCGACGCGCTGAAGGTCGATCCGGCCGACGCGCACCGCACCGTGGCCGAGCTGGCCGGCAAGGGGCTGGTCGAGAGCGAGGGGGCCCTCGTGCGGATCACGGACGCCGGGCGGGAGCTGTACGCCGCGATCGCCGCCGAGACCCAGGAGATCTCCGCCCGGATCTACGGCGGGATCCCCGCGGAGGACCTGGCCACCACCGGGCGGGTGCTCACCCTCGTCACCGAGCGCGAGAACGCGGAGCTGGCGGCGCGGAACGGCTGAGCGGGCAGCCGACTCCCCCAGCGCCGGCAAGTAGTGGAATCTTTGACGATCCGCCTCGGTTGTAGCGCCCGAAGGAGGTCACCAGTGGACATCACGTACTACGACCACGGGACACCCGCCGAGCGCTGGGAGCGCGCGCGGATGTTCTTCGACGCCAAGGACTACGCCGCCGCGGCGCGGGTCCTCGACGGGCTGGTCGAGGAGGAGCCGGAGCAGACCGGTCCGCGTCTGCTGCTGGCCCGTGCCTACTACCACTCGGCCCAGCTGAGCCGCGCCGAGGCCGAGCTGCGGGTCATCGTGGAGCGCGATCCGGTGGAGCACTACGCCCGGCTGATGCTGGGCCGTACGCTCCAGCGCCAGGGTCGTCAGGAGGAGGCCGAGCCGCATCTGCGCATCGCCTCCGCCCTCGCCGGTGACTTCGAACAGCTCTGAGAGCAGTTCCTCCGAGAACGGTTCATCTCAGAACAGTTCTTCTGAGAGCAGTTCACACGTCGGGCCCGGCTCCCCCCTGTGGAGCCGGGCCCGTCGTTCGTCCGGGGTGGCTACTTCGCCGCGTACGTCCGTCGCCCCCGCCGGTGGGCGATCTCGCCGAGGATGATGTCCACGACCAGGAACGCCGTCAGCGGGATGCCGAGCAGCGGGACGAAGTAGCCGACGACCGCGACCACGGCCAGCAGCGGGACGAGGATCTGCGGGGGTACCTCGGCCCAGGCGCCGCGCGGGATCGGGCGGCCGAAGGCGGAGCCGCGGCCGCGCTGCCACCACATGCGGTAGCCCCACAGGATCAGGACGATCAGGGAGAGGGCGAGCAGCATCAGGGCGATCTGGTTGGCCAGGCCGAACAGGACGCCGGAGTGCAGGTCGATCCCCCAGCGGGTCAGCTTGGCCAGGATCGGGTAGTCGGCGAACCGCAGCACGTCCAGGACCTCGCCGGTGGCCGGGTCGACCGCCACCGAGTCCTGCTTCTCGGGCCAGCTGCGCTGCACCTGCTTGACGACGTACGCGGAGGAGGCGTCGGCGGGCGGCTGGATCTCCACGGGGTCGGTCAGCCCCTCGGAGCGTGCCGCGGTCAGCACCTTGTCGAGGCCGACGCCGGGCGCGGTCTGCTCGCCGCCGGAGGGTGCCGCGCCGCCGTGCTCCGCGTGCTCCCCCGCCACCGCCGCCGAGATCGTCGGGGTGGCGCCGCCGAGCGAGGTGCGCAGTTCGTCGATGTTCGCCCCGGCGTACGCCGACCAGGTCAGGCCGGTCGCCGAGAGGAAGAGGAAGCCGGCCGCGGCCCAGGCGCCGACCGTGCCGTGCAGGCCGAGGGTGCGGCGGCGGCCGCTGGTGCCGCGCAGCTTGCGCAGGGCGCGGCGGCGGGAGAACCAGAGCACCAGGCCGCCGGCCGCGATCACCCACAGCCAGCTGGCGGCGAGTTCGCTGTAGAGCCGGCCGGTCTCGCCGAGGTGCAGATCGCGGTGGAGTTCGTCGATCCAGGTGCGCAGCGGCAGCGCTCCGGACGCGCCGTACTGTTCGAGGGCGCCCTCCACCTCGGCGGTGTACGGGTCGACGAAGACGGCGAGCGTGTGGTCGGGGTCGACGCCGGGGACGCCCGAGAGCAGCACCCTGGTGGTGGCGTCGGCCTCGGGTGAGGGCCGTACGGCCGTGACCGTGCCCTCGGGGTGGGCCTCGCGGGCGGCGGCGACCTGCTCGGAGACGGGCAGCTTGGTGTCACCGACGGGGACGGTCAGCTCGTCGGCGTACACGATCCGCTCGGCCTGGAAGGACGCGGCGTACAGCAGGCCGGTGACCGCGGCGACGAGCAGGAACGGGGCGACGAGCACTCCGGCGTAGAAGTGCAGACGCAGGATCAGCGGGCGCAGGGGCGCCCAGCCGCGGGGCGGCGCGGTCGGCGTGGCCGGCTGGGTGGCCTCGTCCGTGTCGGGCGAGGGAGCGGTGGTCATCGGTGGGTTTCTCCGGGGACGAGTGGTGTTTCGGCCGTGGTGCACCAGTGGTCGGATGGTGACGGCGTCGAGTTCCCGGGGATTTGAGTGACCTGTGTCACACGCCGGGGGTGCGTGGCATGCTGGCGGGATGTCTACTCCCAACCGTCGCGCGCCTCTTGCCGAGCAGGTCGAGGAACTTCTGGCCACGGACGGGCCGTTGCCCATCGTCGCGGCGGGGGATCCGGTGCTGCGCCGGCCGGCCGAGCCGTTCGACGGGCAGCTGGAGCCCGCGCTGCTGGCCCGTTTCATCGAGGCCCTGCGCCGCACGATGCACGCGGCGCCGGGGGTCGGGCTCGCCGCGCCGCAGGTCGGGGTCGGGCTGCGGATCGCGGTCGTCGAGGATCCGGCGCCGGTGCCGGAGGAGGTGCGGCGGGCGCGCGGGCGGGTGCCGCTGCCGTTCCGGGTGCTGGTGAACCCCGCGTACCAGCCCGTCGGCGCGGCGCGGGCCGCGTTCTTCGAGGGCTGTCTGAGTGTGCCCGGCTGGCAGGCCGTGGTCGCCCGGCCCGCGCGGGTACGGCTGACGGGCGCGGACGAGCACGGCCGTGCCCTGGACGAGGTGGTCTCCGGCTGGCCCGCGCGGATCGTGCAGCACGAGACCGACCATCTCGACGGCGTGCTCTACCTCGACCGCGCCGAGCCGCGCTCGCTGTCGTCGAACCAGGCGATGGCGGAGCGCTGGACCCAGCCGACGCCCCATGAGGCCGCGCGGGCGCTGGGGTTCGGCCTGCCGGAGTGAACCCGGACCGGCCGTCCACGTCCTTCGTCAGCTGTCGCGGTACGCCTCCAGCAGCCGCAGCCACACCTCGCTGACCGTCGGATACGACGGGACGGCGTGCCACAGCCGGCTGACCGGGACCTGGCCGGCGACGGCGACGGTGGCCGAGTGGATCAGCTCGCCGACGCCGGGGCCGACGAAGGTGACCCCGCGCAGGATCTCGTCCTCCAGGTCGACGACCATGCGGGCCCGGCCGCGGTAGCCGTCCGCGTACAGCCCGGCCCCGGCGACCGAGGAGAGGTCGACGTCGACCGCGCGGACGCGGTGTCCGGCCTGCTCCGCCTCGGCCAGGGAGAGCCCGACGGCCGCCGCCTCGGGGTCGGAGAAGACGACCTGGGGAACGGCGGCGTGGTCGGCGGTGGCGGCGTGCGCGCCCCACGGGTCGGCTTCCAGCGCCGCTTCGCCGGAGGCCCTCGCGGCGATGGCGGCGCCCGCGATCCGGGCCTGGTACTTGCCCTGGTGGGTGAGGAGGGCGCGCTGGTTGACGTCACCGACCGCGTAGAGCCAGTCCGTGCCGGTGACGCGCAGGCTGTCGTCGACCGGCAGCCAGCCGCCGGGCTCCAGGCCGACCGTGTCGAGCCCGATGTCGTCGGTGCGCGGGGCGCGGCCGGTGGCGAAGAGGATCTCGTCCGCCTCGATCCGGTCGCCGGCGTCGGTGACGGCCACCACCGTGCCGTTCTGGCGGCTCACCGACTTCACGGACGTCCCGGTGCGGATCTCGGCGCCGGCCTCGGTCAGCGCCTCGGCCACCAGCTCCCCGGCGAACGGCTCCATCCGGGCGAGCAGGCCCTTGCCGCGGACCAGCACGGTCACCCGGGAGCCGAGGGCCTGCCAGGCGGTGGCCATCTCGGTGGCGACCACACCGCCGCCCACCACGATCAGCCGGCCGGGCACCTCCTTGGCGCTGGTGGCCTCCCGGCTGGTCCAGGGCCGGACGTCGGCGAGCCCGGGCAGGCCGGGCAGCTGGGCGCGGCTGCCGGTGCAGACGGCGACGGCGTGCCGGGCGGTCAGGGTGCGGCGGGTGCCGTCGGGGCCGGTGACCGTCACCGTGCGGGGTCCGGCCAGCCGGCCGTGGCCCCGGTAGAGGTCGGCGCCGATGCCGTCCAGCCAGCTCACCTGGCCGTCGTCCCGCCAGTGCGAGGTGTAGTCGTCCCGGTGGGCGAGTACCGCGGGTGCGTCGAGGGCCCCCTGGACCAGATGGCGCAGGCCGGGTACCCGGCGGGCGTCCGCGCGGGCGATGACCGGGCGCAGCAGGGCCTTGCTGGGCATGCAGGCCCAGTAGGAGCACTCGCCGCCGACCAGCTCGCTCTCCACGACCGCGGTGGTGAGACCGGCCGCGCGGGTGCGGTCGGCGACGTTCTCCCCCACGGGCCCGGCCCCGAGGACCACGACGTCGTACGCGATGGAATCCGTTTCCGTCATGGAGTCAGTCTGGTGGGTGGTGTGCGGCGTGGCCACAGGGGTACGCGCGCGGATGCGTGACTGTGCACGCATGGAATAGACGTCCGTCGGGCCGTGTTGTCCGGACGGCTCGCCCCATACCGGGACCCCCACCAGGAAGCAGGGATACGCCATGAGCAGCACCGTGGAGCTGACCAAGGAGAACTTCGACCAGACGGTCACGGACAACGAGTTCGTCCTGATCGACTTCTGGGCGGAGTGGTGCGGTCCCTGCCGGCAGTTCGCTCCGGTGTACGAGAAGGCGGCGCAGGACAACCCGGACCTGGTGTTCGGCAAGGTCGACACCGAGGCGCAGCCGGAGCTGGCCGCGGCCTTCGGCATCCAGTCGATCCCCACACTGATGATCGTCCGTGACCAGGTGGCCGTGTTCGCGCAGCCCGGAGCGCTGCCCGAGGCGGCGCTGGCGGACGTCATCGGGCAGGCCCGCAAGCTCGACATGGACGCGGTCCGCAAGGCGGTCGCCGAGCAGCAGGCGCAGGCCCAGCAGAACGGGCAGTGATTCCCCCGTCACGCTTGCCGTGTCAGTGATGTGACGCGTGGTCAGCTGGAGTCGCGGTGCACCACCGCGGCTCCCAGCACCTCGCGGCGCTCCAGTGCGGCGCCGGGGTCGCGCACCGCGCGGTCGACGAGTTCGGCGAGGTCGCGGCCCGACGGCAGCTCGATGTGCACGGTGCTGAGGCGGGGCCGCAGCAGCCGCCCCACCATCAGATCGTCGGCGCCGATCACGGCCGTCTCGCCGGGTACGGCGACGCCCTCGTCCTGGAGCGCGCGCATCAGCAGCATGGCGTATTCGTCGTTGTACGCGAACACCCCGTCGAGGCCGAGGTCCCGCCAGCGTGCGGCGAGCCGGACCGCGGCCTCCTCCTCGTAGCCGAGCGGCAACTCGGTCACGGTGGCGTCGGTGCCGCGCAGGGACTGGCGTACGCCGTCCAGGCGGGGCCGGGAGAAGGTCTCCAGGCCGGGTTCCTCGGGCACGACGACGCCGATCCGGCGCCGGCCGCGCGCGTACAGGTGCGCGCCGGCCACCCGGCCGACCGCCGCGTGGTCCATGAGCAGGGCGTGCGCGCCCTGGACGGGCTCCGGGCCCAGCGTGACGACGGCACGGGCGCCGGAGCGCTTGAGCAGGGCCACGCCCTGCGGGCCGAGGCCGGAGCCGGGGACCAGGACGGCCACGGGCCGCAGCTCGGCCCAGGCGCGGGCGGCGTCGTCGCCGGTCAGGCCGAGGCTGCCGTACTGCACGACCGTGTAGTCGAGGCGGCCGAGCGCCCACTGCAGGTCGTTGATGAACTGGCTGTAGAGCGGCCCGACCGGGATGGTCGGGGCGGGCATCAGGACCATCCGGCTGTGCCCGGCGCGCAGGCTGCGCGCGGCCGCGTGCGGTACGTATCCGAGTTCCTTCGCGGCCTCGTGGACCCGGCGACGGGTGGGCTCGCTGATCCGTACGGCGCTGGTGTTGTTCAGGACGTAGGAGACGGTCGCCCGGGAGACGCCGGCCAGACGGGCCACATCGGCACTCGTGGGCACGGAACGCTGCACGGGCGCGGGCGTTTTCGGTATCTGCACCATGACGTACGGCATCTTGGCAGAAGCCCGCGGGCCGGCGACGGGCGCCCTGCGTCAGTGCCCCTCGCTCGCGGTGGGCGCGACGCCTGTGACGCGGGTGACCAGGTCGGTCCAGCCCGCCTCCAGGCGTTCCAGGGGCATTCCGCACTGCCGGGTCAGGTGCTGGACCGCGACGGGGTCGAGATAGCCCATCAGCGTCAGCGCGAGCAGTTCGCAGTCCGCGTCGGGGACCACCTGCCGCAGCAGCATCATGACGTGGCCGCGCAGCAGCCGCCGGGGCGGGGCGGTGAAGCGGCGGTCCGGGGTGGGCTCGGCCGCGATCTGGAGTTCGAGCGCCTCGACCGAGTGGCGCAGCGTCGCGTGACCGAACGCGTTCAGGCGGTCCACGGGCGGGGCTCCGGGGCCGAGCGGCGGGGGGCCGCTGAGGAACGCGGCCTGGAACTTGCGCTCGGAGTGGTCGAGCAGCGCGGTGAGCAGGCCGACGCGGTCGCCGAAGCGCCTGAAGACCGTTCCTTTGCCCACCTGGGCCGCCGCGGCCACCGCCTCCATGGTGACGCCGGCCGCGCCGTGCTCCGCGATCAGCCGGGCGGCGGCCTCCAGCAGCCGGGCCCGGTTGCGCGCGGCGTCGGCGCGCAGGCAGGGGTCTTCCTGCCCGGGGACGCCGAGTTCCAGCAACTCGGGTGCGGCGACGGACTCCTGAGGCGGCGGGAGGGGCGGCACGGAGGCGGACATGAAGACAGCGTAAAGCATCGGGAATGAAACTGGACCGCGGTCCGGTTAACTGCTACAACATTAAACGGACCCCGGTCCGGATAGGACCTCGGCCCACCCAACCGCCGTTTCTTGAGTCATCGGGAGTACCCCATGTCCGTTCGCATCCTCGCGCTCGTCGGCAGCCTCCGCGCCGGTTCGCACAACCGCCAGCTCGCCGAAGCCGCCGTGAAGCACGCTCCCGAGGGCGCCGACGTCCAGCTGTTCGACGGGCTGGCCGAGGTCCCGTTCTACAACGAGGACATCGACGTCGAGGGCTCGGTCCCGGCCGCCGCCGTCCGGCTGCGCGAGGCCGTGGCCGCCGCCGACGCGCTGCTGCTGTTCACGCCCGAGTACAACGGCACCATGCCGGCCGTGCTGAAGAACGCCATCGACTGGCTGTCCCGCCCGTACGGCTCCGGTGCCATCGTCGGCAAGGCCGTCGCCGTGGTCGGCACCGCGCTCGGCCAGTACGGCGGTGTCTGGGCGCACGACGACACCCGCAAGTCGGTCGGCGTCGCGGGCGGCAAGGTGCTCGAGGACGTCAAGCTCTCCATCCCCGGCTCCGCGCACCGCTTCGCCGAGACCCACCCGGCCGACGACACCGAGGTCGCCGCGCAGCTCACCGAGGTCGTCGCCCGGCTGCACGGCCAGGCGGTCGCGGCCTGACCCGCGCCGCACCCACGCCAAGGGGGCCGGAGCACACCGCTCCGGCCCCCTGGCCGTGTCCGGCGACCGGGGTGGCCCTCGTCCGACATATGTTCGTTGAAGCTTGTTCAAACCAGGGACGTTTTCCCGCCAGCTCTGCCAGGGTGGGCCAATGCAGACCCTCTACAGAAGACTGCTCACGTTGATGCCCCGTCTCGGAGTGAAGGTGACCGACCTGGGCCCAGGGGCCGCCGTGGTCTCCCGGCGCGGCGGACGCGCCCGGATCCCCCTGGAACCGGGGGCGGACCTGGTGGCCCGGGACAACGGCCAGTACACGGTGACGAGCGCCGGAAAGGACACCTGGGTCGTGCTGCGGGACCGGACCGCGCGGGCCGGCGAGCGGGCCCGGAAGTGGACCGGCGTCCGGCTCGGCGACACCGGCGCGCGACTGCTCCTCGACCGGCGGGCCCAGAAGGACGAGCGCCGGCTCCAGCTGGCCGCCGCCGAGTATCTGTGCACCCAGCACGTGGCCGCCATGCTCGACCTGTACGGAGTGAACTGCGTCTTCGACGTCGGGGCCAACGCCGGGCAGTACGCCAGACGGCTGCGCCGGCTCGGCTACACGGGCCGGATCGTCTCCTTCGAACCCACCGCCGACGCCTTCGCGCGCCTGCGGGAGGCCGCCCGCGACGACCCCGACTGGCGGGTGCACCACTGCGGGCTCGGCCGCGAGGACACGGTGAGCACCATCCACACCGGCTGGAACACCATGAACTCGCTGCTGCCACCCAGCGACTACGGCCGCGACCGCTACCGCAGGTTCTCCACCACCCGCACCGAGCAGATCGAGATCCGGCGGCTGGACGGGGTGATGGAGGAGGCACTCGACGGCATCGCGGAGCCGCGCCCCTATCTGAAGATGGACACCCAGGGCTACGACCTGGAGGTGTTCGCCGGCGCCGGGGAGCGCGTCGCCGACTTCGTGGGGCTCCAGTCGGAGGTCGCCGTCCTGCGGCTGTACGAGGGCAGCCCGCGGATGAGCGAGGCCATCGCCACGTACGAGGCGGGCGGCTTCGAGATCACCGGGATGTATCCGGTGACGCGGGAGGCGGCCACGGGGCGGGTCGTCGAGTTCGACTGCGTGATGATGCGCCCGAAGGCGGCTCCCGAGCCGGCTAGCTGACCGGGCGCCGCTCCTCCGCGTCCTGCCGCCTGGCGGCCCGCAGGCTGGTGACGGTCGTGACGGCGAGCACCAGCACGATGAAGCCGAGGGAGACCGGGATGCTGATCTCGGGCACATGCACCCCGGACTCGTGCAGGGCGTGGAGCACCAGCTTGACGCCGATGAAGCCCAGGATGACCGACAGGCCGTACGACAGGTGGACCAGCTTCTTCAGCAGGCCGCCGATGAGGAAGTACAGCTGCCTGAGGCCCATCAGGGCGAAGGCGTTGGCCGTGAACACGATGTACGGGTCCTGGGTCAGTCCGTAGATCGCGGGGATGGAGTCCAGGGCGAACAGGACATCGGTGGAGCCGATGGCGAGCATCACGACCAGCATCGGCGTCATCACGCGCTTGCCGTTCTGCTCGATCCACAGCTTGGTGCCGTGGTACCGGTCCGCCACGCCGAAGCGGCGCTCGACGGACTTGAGCAGCTTGTTCTCCTGGTACTCCTCCTCGTGCTCCTCCTTGCGGGCGTCCTGGATGAGCTTCCAGGCGGTCCAGATCAGAAAGGCGCCGAAGAGGTAGAACACCCACGAGAAGGCGGAGATGATCGCGGCGCCCGCGGCGATGAAGATCGCGCGCAGCACCAGCGCCATCAGCACGCCGACCATCAGCACGCGCTGCTGGTACTGCGGCGGGACCGCGAACTTCGCCATGATCAGCACGAAGACGAAGAGGTTGTCGACGCTCAGCGACTTCTCGGTGATGTACCCGGCGAAGAACTCCCCGGCCGGTGTCCAGCCCCCGGTGAACCCCAGCCCGATACCGAAGGCGCAGGCCAGCACGATCCACACCACCGTCCAGGTGCCCGCCTCCCGCAGGGAGACCTCATGGGGTTTCCGGCCGATGAAGAAGTCGACGGCGACGAGGACGCAGAGGGCCGCGACGGTCAGCAGCCAGACGGTCAGGGTGACGTTCACGGTGGTGCTCCTGGTGCTTGCGGGACCTCACAGCATGGTCACAGACCTCGGCCGCCTCCACCTTTCCGAGGTGAACAACCGGTCTTCTGGAAGTGAAGAACAGGTCATGAACCGGTATGGCCGCCCGCGCGCCGTCAGAGGCTTCGACCGAACTCCGCCGCCCACTCGGACGTCGCCCGGAGTCCGCCGAACGTATAGAAGTGCACCTTCAGATCGCCGTGGATCGCCGGGTCGTAACCCGCGGCGAGCGCGCGCAGAAAGCGGTCGGGTCCCGCCGTACCCATGAGGTTGGTCAGGGAGAACCCGTACTTGCGGGCGATGGACGCGCTGGTGCCGACCCCGAAGCGGGTGGCGTACGACATCAGCCGCCGCACCCCGGCCGGTCCGGGCACGCCGATCCGGATCGGCAGGTCGATCCCGCGCTTGCGGGTTTCGGCCACCCAGGCGAGCACCGGGTCGACGTCGAAGCCGAACTGGGTGATGACATGGCCGCCGAGCCGCCTGTCGGCGAGCGCCGCGCTCTTGTCGGTGAGCGCGGCCCACAGCACGCGCTCGGAGATGGCGGGATGGCCCTCCGGGTAGCCGCTGACGCCGACGTGGCGGACGCCGTAGCGCTCCAGCAGTCCGGTGCGGATGACGGCCAGCGCGTCCTCGTAGGGGCCGTGCGGCCGGACCGGGTCACCCCCGACGACGAACACGTGTTCCGCGGTGCCGTCGGCCCTCAGCCCCTCCAGGAACTCCTCCAGGGCGGCCTGGGAGGCGATACGCCGGGCGGAGAGATGCGGGACCGGCAGAAAGCCGAACCGCTTGACGGCCCGCGCGGCCTCCAGGCGCATCCGCAGGTCCTCGTTGCCGAGGAAGGTGACGTTGATCCGGGTGCCCGGCGGGATGAGGTGCCGCGCCTCCTCCAGATGCGGCACGTCCTTGCCGGTCATCTCCAGGGAGAAGTCCTCCAGCAGCGCGGTGCGCACGGCACAGGGGGCGGTGGGGCCGGGGTTCATCGAGCTCCTTCGGCGTCGGGTACGACGGCTCGCCGTGCGGAGCGGTGCCTGGTGGGCGGCGCTCCGGCGTCGCGGCGGTAAGCGTACGGCCGTAGTCCGGGTTACGCTGCGCCGGTCTGACCCTTCATCCGGTTTTGGGAGGTTTCATGCCCTCGCGTCTGAACCCGTACCTCAGCTTCGGCGGCGATGCCCGGCAGGCCATGGAGTTCTACAAGGAGGTGTTCGGCGGCACGCTGAAGCTCAACACCTACGGCGACTTCGGCCGGCCGGACACACCGGAGGCCGACAAGATCATGCACGGCATGCTGGAGACCCCGGCCGGCTTCACCCTGATGGGCGCCGACACCCCGCCCGGGTCCGCGTACACGCCGGGCAACGCCTTCGCGGTGAGCGTGAGCGGTGACGACGACGCCGAGCTGCGCGGCTACTGGGAGAAGCTGTCCGCCGGCGGCTCCGTGTCCGTGCCGCTGGACAAGCAGATGTGGGGCGATGTGTTCGGCATGTGCACGGACCGCTTCGGCGTCACCTGGATGGTCGACATCCACGGGGCAGCGGCGAACGGCTGACGCGGATCTTCGACTGGCCGTGGGGCCGCTGCTCCCAGTCCTCCATGAAGCAGGCCTCCAGGCCGTGGCGGCGGGCCAGGGTGAGGAGGGTGTCCGTGCGGTAGTAGAAGTCCTCGCGCAGGACCTGGTGTTCGGTGCCTTCCGTGCGGTCGAAGGTGAAGTCGAAGAAGCCGGTCGGCGTCAGCACGCGGCCGACGTGGGCCAGGCACTCCTCGATCACCTCCAGCGGCGAGTGGGAGAAGACGCTGTGGGCGTGGACGACGTCGAAGTGGTCGCTCGGCAGGAAGTCCAGCGTCAGGTCGCCGGTGATGGTCAGGTGCGGCAGCTTGTCCTGCAGGCCGCGCTCGGCGAGGGTCTTCTTCGCCGCGATGAGGATGTCCGGGGAGATGTCGATGCCGTAGTAGTGCCCGGCGTCGAGATAGTCGATGAAGCGCCAGCCGCCGCGCAGGTTGCCGCAGCCGATGTCGAGCATCCGGTGCTCGGGGCGCAGTCCGTGCTCCAGCAGGTAGTCGAACTGCATCTGCCCCAGCGCCAGCCACCGGTCATGGCTTCGGCTGCCGACCGCCGCCTCCGGGTCGCGGCGGGTGTCGTAGGCCATCACCGCCCGGTAGTAGCCGACGTGGTCGGGATGTTTCAGGCGCAGCCAGGCGTCCCGGCCGGCCCGGCGGACGTAGGGGGCTATCCGGCCGGGGTGGCGCAGGGCGTAGCCGACCTTGTGGGGCAGGGCGGCGCGGTTGCTGCGCAGCTTGCTCGGGGAGGTGGCGTCCTGTGGCATGGGTTTCGGCCTCCGTCTGACGGGTTCGACACCATTCTGGGATCAACCGGTCACACCGCGCCATCGCTCGCCACCTCCGCGGATGGCCTCCTTCCGCTACGACCAGGCCGTGACCGGCGTGAAGGAGCTGTCCTGGCGGTACAGATCGGTGCCGTCGGAGGGGTCGACGCGGAGCTGGTGGCTGTAGTGGCGCAGGTAGCGGCCGGGATAGTTGTACGACTCGAAGCGGACGGAGCCCGAGGCGGTGCCGGCACGGAGGACGAACGTGGCGTCCTTGGCGAAGGTGGAGGTGCCGTCGTTCGGGTCGAAGCGAGCGCGGAAGTCCCAGTGGCGCAGGTACCGGCCGGCCGGGTCGCGGAAGGAGTAGCCGTTCGGGTCGGCCAGGCCGGCGACGACGGTGAAGGTGGCGGCCTGCTTCTCGGCGGTGGTGCTGGAGGCGCTCACCACGGGGAGGTTGAGGAGCGAGGACTGTTCCTGCCAGTAGCGGGTGGTGTAGTTGACCGAGCGGAATGACCGCGTGACGTTCTTCGCCAGGGCCGGGCCGCCGGAGACGGTCTCCTTGACCACCGTGAAGTGGCGGGCCGTTCCCGAGATGGCGGGCAGTCTGACCGGGGCGCTCCAGGTGGCGAACGTGTCGTAACTGTCGCTGTAGTGGTAACTGCCGTCGCCGTAGCCGTCGAAGAAGATCCGCCAGGCGCCGTTGTCGAGCTGGACGAGCGCGGGTCCCTCGCGGTAGCTGCCCCAGCCCGCCCAGTCGCCGGTGCGGCGGATGGTGTAGGGGCCGGTGAGGCTGGTGGCGGTGGCGTACTCGATGTACTTGGTCGTCTCGTTCTTCGGGAAGGCGTGGTAGGTCGAGCCGATCTTCACGATGAACGTGTCGATGTGGTTGGCGCCGATCCCGGCCAGGGGCACGGGTGAGGTCCAGGCGGTGAGCGCGGAGTTGGTGGCGCGGAGCAGATACGGCGTGAAGATCCACTCGTCGTCGGCGGTGGAGCAGGACACGATGACGTTGACGCTGCCGTCGCTGTCGACGAACCACTCCGGCGCCCACGCCCGGGAGAGGTTCGCGATCGGCACCGGATAGTCGTACAGGAAGGTCCAGTTGACCCGGTCGGCGCTGCGGGCGAAGCCGATGGTGGTGCTGGGGTCCTGCCAGGTGTGGGTGGTGTAGGTGACGTAGTAGTAGCCGTTGGTGTGCTTGAAGATGCTCGCGTCGCGGATGCGGTTGCTCGGCGGGGTGTAGGCGGAGGCCTTCGCCAGGCGGAAGTCGGTGGCGTCGTCGGACTGGTAGACGTTGACCGTGCCGTCGTTGCTGTTCAGGAACGGGACGATGGTGTAGCGGGTGGCGGAGCCGGACGGCGGGGCGGCGGCCGTGGCCGTACCGAGGAGGCCGGGGGTCTGGCCGAGGACGACCACCGAGGCGGGCAGTGCGGCCAGGGTTCTGAGCAGGGTGCGACGGGACGGCGTGGCGGGGGGACGTGGGGGCATGGTGCGGCTCTCTCTCCACTCAAAGGTTCGATATGCCGAACGGAGTTCGGAAAGTCGATCAGAAGGTAGGGGTGAGGTACCGGCGCGTCAATGGTTTACGCAGGGCCGTTCGCGCCTACCGTGAAGTCCGTGGCCCGGCGTGAACGGCCGTTCTCCGCAGGGGCGTTCCGCGCGGGGCCGCAAGAGGTTACCGTTCGGTAGACCACGTGCTCCCGGAGGTGTCCCGCATGACGCTCGCCCCTGCCGCAGGCCTGGCGGAGACCGCTCGCGCACTGGCCGCCGGGGAGGTGACGTCCCGGACCGTCGTCGCCGAGGCCCTGGCCCGGATCGAGGCGACCCAGGGGTCGGTCAACGCCTTCCGGATCGTCCGCGCCGAGGCGGCGCTCGCCGAGGCCGAGGCGGCGGACCGGGAACTGGCCGCGGGCGGGCGCCGGCCGCTGCTCGGGGTGCCCGTCGCGGTCAAGGACGACATGGACGTGGCGGGCGAGCCGACCGCCTTCGGCTGCCGGGGCACGTTCCCGCCGGTCGCCGAGGACGGCGAGGCGGTACGGCGGCTGCGCGCGGCCGGCGCGGTGATCGTCGGCAAGACCAACACCTGCGAGCTGGGGCAGTGGCCGTTCACCGAGGGGCCCGCGTTCGGCGCCACCCGCAACCCGTGGCACCCGGACCACACACCGGGCGGCTCCTCCGGTGGCAGCGCCGCCGCGGTCGCGGCGGGCCTGGTGCCGGCCGCGCTCGGCTCCGACGGGGCCGGTTCGGTCCGCATCCCCGCCTCCTGGACCCATCTGATCGGCATCAAGCCGCAGCGCGGGCGCATCTCGACCTGGCCGCGCGGCGAGTCGTTCCAGGGCATCACGGTCAATGGCCCACTGGCCCGCACGGTGGCGGACGCGGCGCTGCTGCTGGACACGGCGAGCGGCAACCACGAGCGGGATCCGCACCGGCCCCCGGCCCTGAAGATCGCGGAGGCGGCGGGCCGCGACCCCGGCCGGCTGCGCATCGCCCTCTCCCTCAAGCCGCCGTTCACCGCGCTGCCGGCCCGGCTCGACCCGGCGATCCGCGCCCGGGTCACCGAACTCGCCGAAAAGCTCGCCGCGTTGGGCCACGTGGTGGAGGAGGCGGACCCGCCCTACGGGCAGATCGGGCTGACCTTCGTCCCGCGGGCCACCATAGGGGTCGCCGAGTGGGTGCGCGAGGCCCCCGACCCGGCCCTGCTCGACCCGCGCACCCGGGGCGCCGCCCGGCTGGGCCGGCTGCTCGGCGGGGCCCCGCTGAAGGCGGCACGGCGGGCGGAGGCGGTGCTGCACCGCCGTATCGGCGGATTCTTCACGTCGTACGACGTGATCCTCGCGCCCACGACGGCCACTCCCCCGCCCCGGATCGGTGCCCTGCTCGGCCTGGGCCCGCTGGCCACCGACCGGGCGATCATCGCCGCGTGCCCCTACGCCTGGCCGTGGAACGTGCTGGGCTGGCCCGGCGTCGGCGTCCCCGCCGGTTTCGTCGACGGCGGACTGCCCGTCGGTGCGCAGCTGCTCGGCCCCGCGCACAGCGAACCGCTGCTGGTGTCGCTCGCCGCCCAGCTGGAGGCGGAGCTGCGCTGGCACGAACTGCGGCCGCCGGAGCGGTCGGTGACGGAGTCTCCAGTGGCGTGACCCGGCGACGGGGCGCCCCGCTAACGTGACCCCGTGACGCTGACCGATGACACCACCCCCGGCCGCCACGGCCCGTTCGCGACCACCGAGGCCGATCCGCGCGAGGTCGGCCGGGTGCGGACCGAGTACTCGCCCGCACACGACGGTGACCCCGATCCCGGGGAAATCGTCTGGACCTGGGTGCCCTTCGAGGAGAACGACGGGCGGGGCAAGGACCGCCCGGTGCTGGTCGTGGCGCGGGAGGCGGCGGGGACCTTCCTCGCCGTGCAGCTGACCAGCAAGCGGCACGACGGCCGGCGGGAGTGGGTGCCGATCGGGCACGGGCCCTGGGACCGGTCGGGGCGGGACTCCTGGGTGGACGTGGACCGGGTGCTGCGGCTGCACGAGCAGGGGATGCGACGGGAGGCCTGCGCGCTCGACCGCATGCGGTTCAACCTGGTGCGGCACCGGCTGCGGGAGCGCTACGGCTGGAGCTGAGGTTCGCCCGGCGGAGCACTCGCCTGTTGACCGTGCTCCGCCACTGACCGTGTTCCGGCTCCGCTATTGACCGTGTTCCGTCAGGGCGCTACGTTGCCCGTCACTGTAAGGAAACTTTCCTAACAGCTGTGCGGCATCAAGTGACCCCCACCGGAGGATGTCATGCGCAGAACCCTGTCCACGCTCCTCGCCGGCGCCGCGCTCGCCGGCCTCGGCCTCACCCTCACCCCGCCCCCCGCGGCCGCCTCCGCCGCCGCGGCGACCCCCGCCTCGATCAACGGCCGGCTGAAGGTGTGCGGCGTCAAGCTCTGCAACCAGCACGGCAAGCCCGTCCAGCTGCGCGGCATGAGCAGCCACGGCCTGCAGTGGTACGGCCAGTGTCTGACCGACGGCTCCCTGAACGCGCTCGCCGGTGACTGGAACGCCGACGTCCTGCGCATCTCCCT
The DNA here is from genome assembly GCF_055572035.1 of Streptomyces sp. NPDC030838. Taxonomy (NCBI): domain Bacteria; kingdom Bacillati; phylum Actinomycetota; class Actinomycetes; order Kitasatosporales; family Streptomycetaceae; genus Streptomyces; species Streptomyces sp. NPDC030838. The sequence goes on from NZ_JBVIED010000013.1 coordinate 184,050, forward strand.
CTACGTGCAGGAGGGCGGCTACGAGACCGACCCGCGGAAGTTCACCGACCGGGTGCACCAGCTCATCGAGATGGCCACGGCCCGCGGCATGTACGCCCTCGTCGACTGGCACCAGCTCACCCCCGGCGACCCGCACCACAACCTGGAGCGGGCCAAGACGTTCTTCACCGAGATCGCCCGGCGCCACCGCGGGAAGACCAACCTGCTCTACGACATCGCCAACGAGCCCAACGGCGTCAGCTGGTCGCGGATCAAGTCGTACGCCGAGCAGCTCATCCCCGTGATCCGCGCCCAGGACCCCCACACGCCGATCCTGATCGGCACCCACGGGTGGGGCTCGCTCGGCATCTCGGACGGCCGCGACGAGACCGATGTGATCAACAACCCGGTCCGGGCGAGCAACATCATGTACACGTTCCACTTCTACGCGGCGTCGCACGGCCAGGAGTACCTGAGCGCCCTCGACCGGGCCTCCGACCGGATACCGGTCTTCGTCACCGAGTTCGGCACCCAGGAGGCCACCGGGGACGGCCCGAACAACTTCAGCCGCACCCAGCAGTACCTCGACCTGATGGCACGCAAGAAGATCAGCTGGGTCAACTGGAACTTCTCCGACGACCACCGCTCCGGGGCGGTCTTCAAGACCGGCACCTGCAACGCCGGCGGGCCCTGGGCGGGCACCGCCTCGCTGAAGCCGGCCGGGGTCTGGATCCGCGACCGGATCAGGACGCCCGACGACTTCCCGACGGGCTGAGCAGGGTCCGGGCGAACGCCTCCCGGACCACCGCGCCGCGGGTGCGGTCCAGCACCCCGAACACCACCTGCTCGAAGCGGCCCGCGAACCGGCCGCCGGGGCCCAGCAGCCCGTGGAAGGCGCCCGCCACCTGCGCCGGGTCGTTCTGGAACACTCCGCAGCCCCAGGCGCCCAGCACCAGGCGCCGGTAGCCGTGGGCGGCGGCCGTCTCCAGGACCCGCTCGGCGCGGGTGGCGAGGGCCTGCGGCAGCTCGGCGACACGGTCCGGGGCGGTGCGCCGGACCACTCCCGCGTTGGGGGCCGCCGCGGTCAGGAATCCCGCGGTGAAGGGCTGGTCCAGCAATCGGCCCCGGTCGTCGCGGAAGACCGGGACGGCCGGGCTGTGGATGACACGGTCCGTGTAGAACGGGTCGCGGTGGGCGCGGTGGTGGTCGTAGAACTCCGGGGCCCGCAGCAGGCAGGCGTACAGCGCGGAGGCCCGGCACAGGGCCTCCTCCTGGGCCTGGGCGCCGTTCAGATAGCCGCCGCCCGGGTTGCGGGCGGAGGCGAAGTTGAGCACCGCCGTTCCGGCGCCCAAGCGGCGGGCGGCCTCCAGGCTGCTTTCCCCGGTCACCTCGACCCGGGTGTCCGCCGTCGGCGCCGGCGGCACCGGCAGAGGGTCCGGTCCGTACATCCGCGTGCCCGCCCGGGCCGCCTCGATCGCGTCCGCGAGGGGCACCTCACGGCCGTCGGCCGCCCGGTAGACCCCCGCCGCCACGATCTGTTCCGTCTCGCGTGCGAGGCCGCGCAGGCGCGCGCTCACGGCGCCACCCCCGTCGGCGCCGTGGCCGCGCGCCGCGCGGCCTCCCCCGTCGTGCTCATGCACGCATCGTGAGCGATCCTGGTCCTGCGGTGCAACAGAGTTTCCCGGCCCGAAAACGGCGGACATCCGCCCCGCAAACGCGCGGTTTCGGCCATGGAGAGACCCGGCACCCCGTCCCCAACGCCCCGATTTGCCCCCTTGTGGGAACGGGCGCGAAGGTCTTGGGTGGGACGAGTGTGCCGGCCCGGAGCCCACCGGCCCGGACCGGCGGCATGGAGGAACCTCAGAAGGGATCCCGACATGTCCGATACGGCAAGCGACTGTACGGAAGCGCACTGTACGGAGAACCGCACCGCCGTCACCGAGGCCGAGGTGGAGGCCCTGGTCCGCGGCATCTGCTTCAAGACCGGACCGCCCCGCTCCGTCGGTGTCGAGCTGGAGTGGCTGGTCCACGAGCTGCGGCAGCCGCGGCTCCCCGTGACATCCGAACGACTCGAAGCGGCCTACGCCGCCCTGCGCGCCACGCCCCTGGCGTCCGCGCTCACCGTGGAACCCGGCGGCCAGCTGGAGCTGAGCTCGCCGCCCGCCGCCTCCCTCATGGAGTGCGTGCACACCGTCTCCGCCGACCTGGACACCGTCCGCGCGGTCCTGCGCGAGCGGGGTCTCGGCCTCGTCGGCATCGGCCACGACCCCTGGCACGCGCCCCGCCGGTTCCTGCACGAGCCGCGCTACGACGCGATGGAGACCTCCCTCGACCGCACCGGACCCGCCGGCCGCGCCATGATGTGCGCCTCGGCCTCCGTGCAGGTCTGTCTGGACGCCGGGTACGAGGAGCCCGGCCCGCTCGGGCATGTGCGGCGCTGGTGGCTCGCCCACCAGCTGGGCGCGGTCCTGGTGGCCGCGTTCGCCAACTCCCCGGTGGCCGGACACCGGCCCACGGGCTGGGTGTCCACCCGCCAGCTGCGGTGGGCGGAGATCGGCGCCGGACGGGCGGGCGCGCCGGTGCTGGACGCCGATCCGCGCGGCGCCTGGGCCCGGCGGGTGCTGGACGCCCCGGTGATGTGCGTCCGGCGCGAGGACAGCCCGTGGGACGTGCCCAACGGGCTGACGTTCCGCGAGTGGACCCGGTCGGGAAGGCCCCGGCCGCCGACCTCCGACGACCTCGACTACCACCTGACGACGCTGTTCCCGCCGGTCAGGCCACGCGGCCATCTGGAGCTGCGGATGATCGACGCACAGCCCGGCGACGACGGCTGGATCGTGCCGGTCGCCGTGACGACCGCCCTCTTCGACGATCCGGAGGCCGCCGAGACCGCCTACCGCACGGTGAAACCGCTGGCCGAGCGCGCTCTCGGGCTGCCCGCGCCGCACAACCCGCTGTGGTCCGACGCGGCCCGCCACGGCCTCGCCGACCCGGAGCTGCGGGAGGCGGCCCTGGGCTGCTTCGCGGCGGCGCTGGACGCGCTGCCCCGGCTGGGCGCCACGCCCCGGGTGACGGACGCCGTCACGGCGTACCGCGACCGCTATGTCGTCCACGGCCGCTGCCCCGCCGACGACCTGCTCGACCGGCTGCACGGGAAGGACCTGCGCTCATGACCGACACCGCCCCCGACACCGCCACGGACGTGGACACCGACGCCCTCCGCGAGCGGGCGCTGGACTCGCTGACCACCGCCCGGGACCGCACCACCCTGCTGACCACCTGCGTCGACGACCCGGACCTGACCGCCCAGCACTCGCCGCTGATGTCCCCGCTGGTGTGGGACCTCGCGCACATCGGCAACCAGGAGGAGCTGTGGCTGCTGCGGGCGGTCGCCGGGCAGGAGGCGATCCGGCCCGAGATCGACAGCCTGTACGACGCCTTCGAGCACCCGCGCGCGGAGCGGCCGTCGCTGCCGCTGCTGCCGCCCGCCGAGGCCCGCGCGTACGCCGCGCAGGTGCGCCGCCGGGTCCTGGACGTGCTGGACGGCACCGCCCTGCACGGCACCCGGCTCACCGAGGCGGGGTTCGCCTTCGGGATGATCGCGCAGCACGAACAGCAGCATGACGAGACCATGCTGATCACCCATCAGCTGCGCAAGGGCCCGCAGGCGCTCACCGCCCCGGACCCGGAGCCCGTGCCGCTGTTCACCGGACCAACTGAAGTCCTCGTCCCGGGCGGCCCGTTCACCATGGGCACCTCCGCCGAGCCCTGGGCGCTGGACAACGAACGACCCGCGCACCGCCGCGAGATACCCCCCTTCCACATCGACACCACGCCGGTCACGAACGCCGCCTACCAGGCGTTCATCGAGGATGGCGGCTACACCGACCCGCGCTGGTGGGCGGCCGACGGCTGGGCGCACATCCGCCGCCACTCCATCACCGCCCCGCTGTTCTGGCGCCGGGACGGCGGGCAGTGGCTGCGGCGCCGGTTCGGGGTGACGGAGGTCGTACCGCCGGAGGAGCCGGTGCTGCACGTGTGCTGGTACGAGGCGGACGCGTACGCCCGCTGGGCCGGGCGGCGGCTGCCCACCGAGGCGGAGTGGGAGAAGGCGGCCCGCTACGACCCGGCGACCGGCGGCTCGCGGCGCTACCCATGGGGCGACGCCGACCCGGGCCCCGAGCACGCCAACCTCGGCCAGCGGCATCTGCGCCCGGCACCCGCCGGGAGCTACCCGGCCGGTGAATCGCCGCTGGGCGTACGGCAGTTGATCGGCGACGTCTGGGAGTGGACGGCGAGCGACTTCCTGCCGTACCCCGGGTTCCGGGCGTTCCCGTACAAGGAGTACTCGGAGGTGTTCTTCGGGCCCGACTACAAGGTGCTGCGCGGCGGCTCGTTCGCCGTGGACCCGGTGGCCTGCCGGGGCACCTTCCGCAACTGGGACTATCCGATCCGGCGGCAGATCTTCTCCGGCTTCCGCACGGCCCGCTCGCAGGACGTCTGATGTGCCGTCACCTCGCCTATCTGGGGCCCGCCGAGCCGCTCGGCGCCCTGCTGGTCGCGCCGCCGCACGCGCTGTACCGCCAGTCGTGGGCGCCGCGGCACCAGCGGTACGGGACGGTCAACGCCGACGGGTTCGGAGTCGGCTGGTACGCCGACGGCGACCCGGTGCCGGCCCGCTACCGGCGCGCCGGGCCCATCTGGGCGGACCAGTCCTTCGCCGACCTGGCCCGGGTCGTGCGCACCCGGGCGCTGCTCGCCGCGGTGCGGGACGCCACGCTCGCGGGTGCGGACGCCGAGGCCGCGGCGGCGCCGTACGCCTCGGGCCGGTGGCTGTTCAGCCACAACGGGGCGGTGCGGGGCTGGCCGGGGTCCCTGGCCGCGCTCTCGCGGAGCCTGCCGCCGGAGGACCTGCTGTCCCTGGAGGCCCGCAACGACTCCGCGCTGGTGTGGGCGCTGGTCCTGGCCCGGCTGCGCGCCGGGGACGATCCGGGCCGGGCGCTCGCCGACACGGTCCCGGAGGTCGCCGCGGCGGCGCCCGGCTCCCGGCTCAACCTGCTGCTCACCGACGGCACGACCATCACCGCCACGACCTGGGGCGACACCCTGTGGTACCTGGCCCGCCCGGGCGGCGGCACGGTCGTGGCGTCGGAGCCCTACGACGACGACCCGCACTGGACGGAGGTCCCGGACCGCACGCTGGTCACGGCGAGCCCCGCCGAGGTGCGCCTCGCCCCGCTCAAGGAGCCGAGCCACGCCCCGGCACCCGCAGCACCACCGAAGGAGCCCCACACGTGAGCCCGTTCCTCGTCACCCGTACCCTCCCCGAGGACGCCACGGACGCCGCCCTGCGCGCGGACGTCCTGCACGGCCTCACCGCGACGCCCAAGACACTGCCGCCGAAGTGGTTCTACGACGCGCAGGGCAGCGAGCTGTTCGAGCGGATCACCGAGCTGCCCGAGTACTACCCGACGCGCGCCGAGCGGGAGATCCTGATCGCCCGGGCCGCCGACATCGCCGCCGCGACCGGCGCCCGCACCCTGGTCGAACTGGGCTCCGGCTCCTCCGAGAAGACCCGGCACCTGATCGACGCGTTCGGCGGCCTGCGCGTCTATGTGCCGGTCGACGTCAGCGAGAGCGCCCTCACCCAGGCCGGGCAGGCGCTCGTCGCACAGCGGCCCGGCCTGGCCGTGCACGCGATGATCGCCGACTTCACCGCCCGGCTCGAGCTGCCGGACACGCCGGGGCCGCGGCTGCTGGCGTTCCTCGGCGGCACCATCGGCAATCTGCTGCCCGCCGAACGGGCCGTGTTCCTGGCCTCGGTGCGCACCCTGCTCTCCCCGGGCGACGCCCTGCTGCTCGGCACCGACCTGGTGAAGGACGAGCGGGTGCTGGTCCGGGCGTACGACGACGCGGCCGGGGTGACGGCCGCGTTCAACCGGAACGTCCTGGCCGTCGTCAACCGTGAGCTGGGCGCCGACTTCGATCCCGGCGCCTTCGACCATGTGGCGCTGTGGGACGCCGAGCAGGAGTGGATCGAGATGCGGCTGCGCTCCCGTCACGCGCAGACCGTGAAGATCCCGGCCGTCGATCTCGCCGTGGAGTTCGCGGCGGGCGAGGAGCTGTACACCGAGGTGTCGGCGAAGTTCCGGAAGGAGGGGGTGCGCGCCGAACTGGCCGACGCCGGGCTGGAGCTGGCCCACTGGTGGACGGACGGCGAGGGCCGCTTCGCGCTGTCGCTCAGCGTCGTGCCGTAGAAGGAGGTCAGCTCGCGGGCGCCGTCAGTGCCTCGGTGATCCGGCGTGAGGCGCGGCGGGCCTCGGTCGCCGGGTCGGCGCCCGTGAGCACCTTCGTCATGTACTCCTTGATCGGGTTGTCCGCCTCGACGTTCGCCCACTCGGGTGTGCTGGGCGTCGCCCGCCCCTGTGCCGCGCCGGCGGCCATGGCGGCGACGCCCTCCTCGGCCGCGACCTTGTCGGCCAGGGTCGTCTTGTTGGGCACGTAGTTCATGGTGCGGGCCAGTTCGGTGTTCCACTCGGCGCCGGCGAGGGCCTCGACGACGGCGATCGCGCCGTCGCGGACGTCGGTGTTCTTCGGTACGACGAGGTCGGAGCCGCCGGTGAAGACGGCGCCGGGCTTGGCGGCGCTGCGGCCGGGCACCGGGAAGAAGCCGATCTCGCCCTCCAGGTCGGGGTTCTGCCGGACCACGGCCCGGGCGAGCCCCGGCACCGCGACGATCTGCGCGACCTTCCCCCGGGCGAACACCCCGGCCTGCGGCGGGTGTTCCTCGTCGGCGTCGACGGGGCCGTCGCCGAGGGCCTGGAGGCGGCGGTAGAAGTCCATGCCGCGCAGGGCGGCCGGGGTGTCGAGGCTGCCCCGCCAGCCGCCGCCGTTCTCCTCGGCCAGGTCACCGCCCTCGTCCCAGATGAACCCGGCGAGCGTGTACCAGTCCTGACCGGCGAGGTAGATGCCCTGGTTGCCGCCGGAGTTCAGCTTCTCGGTGACCTCCAGCCACTCCTCGCGGGTCTTCGGCGGGGCGGTGACACCGGCCTGGGCGAAGAGGTCCTTGCGGTAGACGACGACGCGGTTGGCGGCGTACCAGGGGATGCCGTACTGCGCCGACAGCTGCTGCCCCGGTTCGGCGAGGCCGGGCAGCCAGTCGTCCATGCCCCAGTCCCGCATCGACTCCAGGGTCAGGTCGAGCAGTCCGCCGCCCTCGATGTACTGCGGGACCTGGGTGTTGCCGACCTCGATCACATCGGGGGCGTCCGCGGCGTCCGACTCCAGCGCGGCGTGCACCTTGGCGCCGATGCCGGTCCATTCCTGGATGCGGATGTCCAGGTCGAGGTCGCCGTGGGTGCGTTCGAACTCCTCGGTGAAGCGGTCCAGGAACTCCTTGGACGCGCTGTCCTTCATCAGCCAGACGGTGACGGTGCGCCGCTGCGGCCCGGTGTCGCCCGGCACCAGGCCGCAGCCGGTGAGGAGCGAGGCGGTCATGACGCAGCAGAGGGCGAGCAGGCGGCGACGTCTCACGAGGGGTCCTGTTCTGTCTGCGGACAGGGGGAGGAAGCCCGACGTGGGGGGACGAGCCGGAGGCTCGTACGGGTGTGCTGGATTTTGGTATGGACCAATGCGGAGGTCAAGGGATTCCGGGCGAGAGCCCGACGTCTCGCGGACCGCCGCAGCTTGGGGCACGGTGGAGTGACGCGTGACACAGCAGTCACGGCGGAGAGGAGCACCCCATGTCGAACCACACCTACCGGGTCACCGAGATCGTCGGCACCTCCCCCGAGGGCGTGGACCAGGCCATCCGCAACGGCATCACCCGCGCCTCGCAGACCCTGCGCAACCTGGACTGGTTCGAGGTGACCCAGGTGCGGGGCCAGATCGAGAACGGGCAGATCGCCCACTGGCAGGTCGGCCTGAAGGTGGGCTTCCGCCTGGAGGACGCGGGCTGACGCACACGGCTCCGCGCGGTCCGGACCCCGCGACGCCGGGACGACCGGACGACAGGACCTAGGTCCGCCCCTCCCGCTCCTGTGCCACCTTCAGCTCGGCCGAGGGGGTGGCCCAGCGGGCCCGGACGACGGTGAAGCCGGCGCGCTCGGCGTCCTCGCACACGAGTTCGTCGTCGTCCACGAGGACGCGGATCTCCCGGGTCCGGGCGAGGCGGCGCAGGATGCCCAGCTTGGTGTGGCGGGCGGGCCTGCGGTCGTCGTTGCGCCGCATGTAGACCCGCCCCTCCGGCAGCCCGTGCGCGGCCAGCCAGTCCAGCGTGTCGCGCCGGCAGCGCTCGGGCCGCCCGGTCAGGTAGACCACCTCGCACTCCTCGGCGCTCCGCAGCGCCAGTGCGACGCCCTCCGGGAGCGGCGGGTCCTGCGGCGCGGCCGCGAAGAAGGCGTCCCAGTCCCGCGGCCGGCGCTCCAGGAACCGCTGCCGGTGCGCGGTGTCGGCGAGGGTGTTGTCCAGGTCGAACACGGCCAGCGGGGCCTTCGTGGTCTCGGTCACGCCGTCCACCCTAGAGGCGCCCCGGCGGCTCCCGGGCCCGGGCCCCGGCCGCTGCCTATGCTGAGAGAGACGGTCCCGCTCGCGCGGAGCGAGAGGAGCCGGGTGTGACCGATGTGAACGCCGACGCCGGGCAGGCACTCCCGCCGGCAGCCGTGGACGCGCTGCGCGCGGCTCGCCGCGCCATGGCCCGGGAGGCGTGGGGCGAGGCGTACCGCCTGCTGCACGGCGTGGACGCCGCCCGGCTGACCCCGGACGACTGGGCCGCGTTCGCCGACGCCGCCTGGTGGACGAGTCACGTCGAGGAGTCGATCGTCCACCGGATGCGGGCCCACTCCGGATACCTGGCGGCGGGCGCCGCCCGACAGGCCGGCCTCATGGCCTGGCTGCTGTTCTACGAGCACCAGCTGGCGGGACGTACGGGAGCGGCGGCCGGCTGGCTGCACCGGGCCCGACGCCATCTGCGCGGCGAGCCCGAGTGCGTCGAGCACTGCTATCTGGCGTGGGTCGACGCGGAGCAGGCACGGCGGCGCGGGGCGTTCGACGAGGCGACGGCCGCCGCCCGGCGCATGGCGGAGATCGCGCTGCGCCGCGGCAGTGCGGATCTGCACGCCATGGCCGTCCAGGCACAGGCGGGCGTCCTGGTGGCGCAGGGCAGGGTCGCCGACGGACTCGATCTCCTCGACGACGCGATGTGCTCGGCCATGGCGGGCGAGCTGAGCAGCTTCTTCACCGGGTGGGTCTACTGTCTCGGCCTCCAGCAGTGCATGGCCTGCGCCGACCTGGAGCGTGCCGCCGAATGGACCGACGCGGCCATGCGGTGGTGCGCGTCGATGCCGGCGGAGAACAACTACCGGGGGCTGTGCAGGGTCCACCGGGTGGAGGTGCTGGAGCTGCGCGGCGAGTGGCCCCGGGCGCTGACCGAGGCCGTCCGGACCTGCGAGGAGCTGCTGCCCAACGAGCCGCGGATCGCCGCCGAGACCTTCTACCTGACCGGGGAGATCCAGCGGCGGCGCGGCGAGCCGGCGGCGGCCGAGGAGTCGTACGGCCGGGCGCACGAGCTGGGCCGCGACCCGCAGCCCGGTCTCGCCCTGCTGCGGCTGGCCCAGGGCAGGGCGGAGACCGCCGCCACGGCGCTGCGGGCGGCGCTGTCCCGCCACGCGGACGATCCCGGGGCCGACGGCCTCGGACGGTGCCGGCTGCTCGCGGCGGAGGTGGAGGCCTGCCTCGCGCTCGGCCGGCTCGACGAGGCGCGCGCGGCGGCCGGGGCGCTGGACGCGCTGGCCCGGGTCTGGCAGCGGCGCTGCGGTTCGGCGACGACCCTGCTGCACGCGAGCGCCGCGTCGGCGGGCGGCGCGGTGGCGTCCGCCGCCGGTGAGTACGACCGCGCGCTGCCGCTGCTGCACCGGGCGCTGGCTCTCTGGCTGGAACTGGGTGTGCCGTACGAGGCGGCCCAGGTGCGGATGGCTCTGGCGGCCGCCGCCCGCGCCGCAGGTGACGACGAGGCGGCCGGGATGGAGCTGCGGGCGGCCGGGCGGTCCTTCGCACGGCTGGGCGCCACACCGGACGAGCGGCGGGCGGCGGCCCTGCTCGCCAGCATGCGCGACGGGCGGCCGGGCGGGCTCACGGAGCGCGAGATCCAGGTGCTGCGGCTGGTCGCGGCAGGTGCGACGAACCGGTCCATCGCCGCCGAGCTGGTCATCAGCGAGCACACGGTCGCCCGGCACCTCAACAACATCTTCGCCAAGATCGACGTGTCCTCGCGCGCCGCGGCGACGGCGTACGCCTACACGCACGGCCTCGCGTAGCCGCCCGCATGGGCCCCGCATGGGCCGTTTCACCCATGCCGCCGCCGTCCGCGATGGGCTGTTCCGGCGATGAGCCGCACCGCGCACCAGGCGTACACCGGAAGTGAACCGCCACTGTGACCGAGACCGCGAGAGCCGGTGAGGGCCATGACCACCTACACCCCGACCCTGGACGACAGGCTGCTGGACCGGCTGCGGACGGCGGTGCGCGGTGCCGTCGTCGAGCCGGGCGACCCGGACTACGACCAGGCGCGCAGGGTCTACAACGCGATGCACGACAAGCGGCCCGCGCTGGTCGTGCGCGCCGTCGACGCGGGCGATGTCATGGCCACCGTCGACTTCGCCCGTGAGCAGGGCCTGGCCCTCGCGGTGCGCGGCGGCGGTCACAGCGTCCCCGGATACGGGACCTGCGACGGCGGTGTCGTCCTCGACCTCGGCCGGATGCGCGGCGTCCGCGTCGACCCCGCGACCCGCACGGCCTGGGTCGAGGGCGGCTGCACCTGGGCGGACGTCGACCACGCCACGCACGCCTTCGGCCTGGCCACCACCGGCGGGATGGTCTCCACCACCGGTGTCGGCGGTCTGACCACGGGCGGCGGCATGGGCTATCTGGCCCGTCGCTGCGGTCTGGCCTGCGACAACGTGCTCGCGGTGGACCTGGTGACGGCCGACGGGTCCTTCGTGACCTGCGCGGAGGACCAGCACGCCGATCTGCTGTGGGCGGTGCGCGGGGGCGGTGGCAACTTCGGGGTCGTCACCTCCTTCGCCTTCCGGCTGCACCCCGTGGCCGACATCCTCGGCGGGCCGACGTTCTTCCCGCTCGACGGCGATGTGCTGCGTCGCTACCGGGAGCTGATCGCCACGTCCGAGGAGACGCTCGGCGCCACCCTCGTCGTCGGGCTCGGCCCGCCGGTGCCGTTCCTGCCCGAGCGCTGGCACGGCCGCCCGCTGTGCGGAGTGGTCACCTGCTGGACCGGACCTCCGGAGGACGACGACCGGATCCGGGCCCGGATCACCGGCCTGGGACCGGTGCTGGGCCAGTACCTGCAGCGCATGCCGTACCCGGTGATCAACACGCTCTTCGACGACCTGGTGCCCGCCGGCCTCTACCAGTACTGGAAGGGTTCCTTCAGCCGGGGCCTGCTGGACGGTGCCATCGACGCGTACGTCGAGTACGGAGCCCGGACCCCGTCCGTCCAGAGCGTGACCGTCGTCTTCCCCATCGACGGCGCCTGCCACCGGGTCGGCCCCGAGGACACCGCCTTCTCCTACCGGGACGCCGACTTCTCGACCGCGCTCAGCCCCGTCCTCACCACGCGCGAGGAGTGCGAGGCACAGAAGGACTGGGTGCGCGCCTTCCACCGGGCGCTCACCCCGCACTCCATGGAGGGCGGCTATGTGAACTTCATGGACCGCGACGACCAGCACCGCGTCCAGGCCAACTACCGCGGGAACCACGCCCGTCTGACGGCGCTCAAGCGACGCTACGATCCGCGGAACGTGTTCCGTCTGAACCACAACATCGCGCCCTGAGACCCGGCGCCTCGCGCCGCGCGGAATCCTGAGCGCTCCCGGGTGTTGAACCCTGTGTGAGTTCCGTGATCGCGCAGACGCGCTTCTCCGTCCTCGACCGCTCCCGCACCCGCGAGGGCCACACCGGCGCCGAGGCGCTGCGTGACACCGTGCGGCTGGCTCAGCGGCTCGAAGAGCTCGGCTACCACCGGTTCTGGGTCTCCGAGCACCACGGTGTGCCCGGTGTCGCCGGCTCCGCGCCGACCGTGCTGGCCGCGGCCGTGGCCGGGGCGACCCGGACGATCCGGGTGGGGACTGGAGGCGTGATGCTGCCGAACCACCAACCGCTGGTCGTGGCCGAGCAGTTCGGGGTGCTGGAGTCGCTGTTCCCGGGACGGATCGACATGGGACTCGGCCGTTCGGTCGGCTTCACCGACGGGGTGCGCAAGGCGCTGGGCCGGGACAAGGGGGACGCCGAGGACTTCGCGGCCCAGCTGGAGGAGCTGCTGGGCTGGTTCCGCGGCACCTCTCCGACGGGGGTGCACGCGCGCCCCGCCGAGGGGCTGACCGTGCCGCCGTTCGTGCTGGCCATGGGCGAGGGCGCGGCCATCGCGGCCCGCGCGGGCCTGCCGATGGTCATCGGCGATCTGCGCGACCGGGAGAAGATGCGGCGCGGCGTCGACCACTACCGCGCCCACTTCCGCCCCTCCCCGTGGGCGAGCGAGCCGTACGTGGTGATCTCCGGCACGATCGCGGTCGCCGCGACCCGCGAGGCGGCCCGGCGGCTACTGGTCCCGGAGGCCTGGTCCATGGCGTACTCCCGCACCCACGGCACCTTCCCGCCGCTGCCGCCCGCCGAGCGGGTGGAGTCGCTGGCGATGACGGAGAAGGAGCGCGGCTTCTACGAGTCCGGGCTCACCGGGCAGCTCGCGGGCACCGAGGAGGAGGTCGCGCACGAGCTGGAGACGGTGCTGAAGGAGACCGGCGCACAGGAGGTGCTGGTCACGACCAGTACGTACGACCGTACGGCGCTGCTGGACTCCTACCGGCGGCTGGCGCGGATCGCGGGGCTGGCACCGGCGTAGAATCGCGGGGTTTGTCCGCCCTCGGTCGCAGCCCCGGAGTTCCCCGCATGACCAGCCCGACCAGCCCGACCAGCCCGACCAATCCGACCAGCCCGCACGACCCGTACGTCCGCGTCCGCGGTGCCCGCGAGCACAACCTCAAGGGTGTCGACGTCGACATCCCCCGGGACGTGGTGGCGGTGTTCACGGGCGTGTCGGGCTCGGGGAAGTCGTCGCTGGCGTTCGGCACGGTCTACGCGGAGGCGCAGCGGCGCTACTTCGAGTCGGTCGCCCCGTACGCCCGCCGGCTGATCCACCAGGTCGGCGCGCCAAAGGTCGGCGAGATCACCGGTCTGCCGCCGGCCGTGTCGCTGGAGCAGCGCCGTTCGGCGCCCACCTCGCGCTCCTCGGTCGGCACGGTCACCAATCTGTCCAACTCCCTGCGGATGCTGTTCTCCCGGGCGGGCGACTATCCGCCGGGCGCCGAGCGGCTGGACTCCGACGCCTTCTCCCCCAACACGGCGGCCGGGGCGTGCCCGGAGTGCCATGGCCTGGGGCGGGTCCACCGTACGACCGAGGAGCTGCTGGTCCCCGATCCCTCGCTGTCGGTCCGCGAGGGCGCGATCGCCGCCTGGCCGGGCGCCTGGCAGGGGAAGAACCTGCGGGACATCCTCGACACGCTCGGCTACGACGTCGACCGGCCGTGGCGCGAACTGCCCGCCGAGCAGCGGGAGTGGATCCTGTTCACCGACGAGCAGCCGGTGGTCACGGTGCACCCGGTGCGGGACGCGGACCGGATCCAACGGCCGTACCAGGGCACGTACACGAGCGCCCGCCGGTACGTCATGAAGACCTTCGCGGACTCCAAGAGCCCCACCCTGCGGGCCAGGGCGGAGCGGTTCCTGACCAGTGCGCCCTGCCCCGGGTGCGGGGGCAGCCGGCTGCGCCCGGAGGCGCTGGCGGTGACCTTCGCGGGCCGCACCATCGCCGAGCTGGCGGCACTGCCGCTCGCGGAGCTGGCGGACGTGCTCGACGGCACCACGGAGACCGCGCGGGTGCTCACCGACGATCTCAAGGCGCGGATCGCACCCGTCGTCGAGCTGGGCCTCGGCTATCTGAGCCTGGACCGCGCGACGCCCACCCTCTCGGCGGGCGAGCTGCAGCGGCTGCGGCTCGCCACCCAGCTGCGTTCGGGGCTGTTCGGGGTGGTGTACGTCCTGGACGAACCCTCCGCGGGACTGCACCCGGCGGACACGGAGTCCCTGCTCACGGTGCTGGAGCGACTGAAGGCGGCCGGGAACTCGGTGTTCGTGGTCGAGCACCATCTGGACGTGGTGCGGGGCGCCGACTGGATCGTGGACGTGGGTCCGCGGGCGGGCGAGCACGGCGGCCGGGTGCTGTACAGCGGCCCGGTGGCCGGGCTGGCGCGGGTCACCGGCTCGGCGACGGCCCGCTTCCTCTTCGACGGCTCCCCGGTCCCGGCGCGCGACGTGCGGGAGCCGCGCGGGCAGTTGAAGGTCGGGCCGGTCACCCGGCACAACCTGCGCGGGGTCACGGCCGAGTTCCCGCTCGGGGTGTTCACGGCGGTCACCGGGGTCTCCGGGTCCGGCAAGTCCACGCTGATCGGCGAGATCACCCAGGAGCTGCCGGACGTCGGGCGTCTCGTGTCGGTCGACCAGAAGCCGATCGGCCGCACCCCGCGCTCCAACCTGGCCACCTACACCGGGCTCTTCGACGTGGTGCGCAAGGTGTTCGCGGCGACGGACGCGGCGCGGGAGCGGGGGTACGGCGTCGGCCGGTTCTCCTTCAACGTGGCGGGAGGACGCTGTGAGACCTGCCAGGGCGAGGGCTTCGTCAGCGTGGAGCTGCTGTTCCTGCCGAGCACGTACGCGCCGTGCCCCGACTGCGGCGGGGCCCGCTACAACGCCGAGACGCTCGAGGTGACCTACCGGGGCCGCACCATCGCCGAGGTACTGGACCTGACCGTCGAGTCGGCGGCGGACTTCTTCGCCGACACCCCGGCCGTGGCCCGCAGTCTCGGCACCCTGCTCGACGTCGGCCTCGGCTACCTCCGGCTGGGGCAGCCCGCGACCGAGCTGTCCGGCGGGGAGGCCCAGCGCATCAAGCTGGCGAGCGAGCTGCAGCGCGGGCGCCGCGCCCACACCGTGTACCTGCTGGACGAGCCGACGACCGGGCTCCACCCGGCCGACGTCGAGGTCCTGCTGCGGCAACTGCACGGCCTGGTGGACGCCGGGCACACCGTGATCGTCGTCGAGCACGACATGTCGGTGGTCGCGGGCGCGGACTGGGTGATCGACCTGGGCCCCGGCGGCGGGGCGGAGGGCGGACGGATCGTGGCGGCGGGTCCGCCGGCCGAGGTGGCGCGGGCCACGGAGAGCCGGACGGCGCCCTATCTGGCCCGCGCCCTGTCGTAAGGCCTCCTCAGGCCACCAGGGCTGCGTGTGTCCAGCACGGCTCCGGGGTGCGGGTCGGCTGGGCGGCCCGGGCCAGGCTGCGGCGGTCGCGATGGGTGCCGGGCGGGATGAGGGGACGTATGTCCACCTCGGCGACCAGATGCCGGGCCGACGCCACCCGCCACAGCGACGCGAGGAGCGAGTCGTCGCCGACGAAGGCGGCGGCGGTGCCGGCGGAGCCGTCGGCCAGGCGGTAGCGGAGGCGGACCGGCTGCACCGGCACGCCCGCGTCCAGCGCGGCCTGGAAGACGGCCCGCCGGAACTCGCCCTGCGCCCGCCCGCACCAGGTGCTGCCCTCGGGGAAGACCCCGACCGCCGCGCCGGCCCGCAGTGCCCCCGCGATGTGGGCCACCGTCTCCGGCAGCGCGCGCAGCCGGTCCCGTTCGATGAACAGCGCCCCACCGCGCGCGACCAGCGGCCCGGCGACCGGCCAGCGCCGTATCTCGGTCTTGGCGAGCATCCGGGCCGGACGGACGGCGGCCAGCAGCGGGATGTCCAGCCAGGAGATGTGGTTGGCGACCAGCAGCACCCCGCCGTCGGGCGGTGCGGCCCCCGTGATCCGGACCCGCACCCCCGCGGCCCGTACGATCGCCCGGCACCACCGGCGCACCAGGTCCGCCGGGATCCGGCCGCCGAGCGGCGACAGCACGATCCCGGCGAGCAGCAGCACCGTGACCGCCGTGAGCCGCAGCACGGCCCTCGGTACGGCACGGGCGTGGGCCGTCGCCTCCACGCAGGCCCGCGGGGTGCAGGGCGCGCTGGGCAGCCAGGCGCTCATCAGGCCGGGACGAGGGAGAGGAAGTGCCGCAGATAGCGCGGGTTGACCCGGCGCATCGACAGCAGCACGTACAGGTCCGCGACGCCGAAGTCCGCGTCGTGCGCGGGCTCCCCGCACACCCAGGCGCCGAGGCGGACGTAGCCGCGCAGCAGCGCCGGCAGCTCGGTGCGCCCGGCGGGCCGGTCCACGCCCTCGGAGCGCCACGGCAGCAGCGGGCGCACCCGGTACTCCTCGGGGGCCAGGTTGCGCTCCCGCACCCGGTCCCAGGTGGCCGCCGCGAGGGCGCCGCCGTCGGCCAGCGGGATCGAGCAGCAGCCCGCCAGCCACTCGTGGCCCCGGTCGACCATGTAGCGGGCGATCCCGGCCCAGATCAGCCCGATGACGGCGCCGTCGCGGTGGTCCGGGTGCACACACGACCGGCCGACCTCGACCAGCCCCGGCCGGATCGCGTCCAGCGGAGCGAGGTCGAACTCGCCCTCCGAGTACAGTCGGCCCGCCACCGCGGCCCGCTCGGGCGGCAGCAGCCGGTAGGTGCCGACGACCTGGTCGGTCAGCGTGTCGCGGACCAGCAGGTGGTCGCAGTACGCGTCGAAGGCGTCGATGTCCAGGCCGGGCTGCGGGCTGGTCAACAGGGCGCCCATCTCCCCCGCGAACACGTCGTGCCGCAGCCGCTGCGCGGCACGCACGTCGTCCTCGTCGCGGGCGAGGGCGACGGTGTAGCGGGTGGGTGCCGCGGGCTGCGGGGGACGGTCGAGGGTGGACACGCCGGTCATGGCTCACTCCTGGTACGGCCGGAAGGGGGACGGAGGCGGTACCCCCCGTTTCTTCCGACGCCGGTTGGCGAGTGAGTGACCGCCACCAGGAGCGAGAGTGCAGAACTGTTGAATGCCGGGCGTGGGGACTCCCTCGAGGGGCGCGGGGAACTGCGCGATCAACCACGACGCTCCCGCAGCCGCCCGACGGCAGAGCCCCCCCACGGCGCTACCGCTTCACCTTCCGCACAGCCCGCAACCACTCCTTGTTCATACTGGTGATCGACATCAGCGGAATACCCTTCGGACAGGCAGTCGCACACTCACCGGTCAGTGTGCACCCCCCGAACCCCTCCTCGTCCATCTGCGCCACCATGTCCAGCACCCGAGTCTCCCGCTCGGGCGCCCCCTGCGGCAGCACGTTGAGGTGGTTGATCTTCGCGGACGCGAAAAGCATCGCCGCGCCGTTGGGACAGGCCGCCACACACGCCCCGCACCCGATGCACTCCGCGTGCTCGAAGGCGTAGTCGGCGTCCGGCTTCGGCACCGGCGTGGCGTGCGCCTCCGGCGCGGAACCGGTCGGCGCGGTGATGTAACCGCCGGCCTGGATGATCCGGTCGAACGCCGACCGGTCCACCACGAGATCCTTGATCACCGGGAAGGCCGACGCCCGCCACGGCTCGATGTCGATCGTGTCGCCGTCCTGGAAGGACCGCATGTGCAGCTGGCAGGTCGTGGTGCGCTCCGGTCCGTGCGCATCCCCGTTGATCACCAGGCTGCACGCGCCGCAGATGCCCTCGCGGCAGTCGTGGTCGAAGGCGACGGGATCCTCGCCCTTGAGGATGAGCTCCTCGTTGAGGGTGTCCAGCATCTCCAGGAAGGACATGTCGGGCGAGATGCCGTCCACCTCGTACGTGGACATGGCGCCGTCGGCGTCGGCGTTCTTCTGCCGCCAGACGCGCAGGGTGAGCTTCATGCGTAGCTCCGCTGGGTGGGGTGGACGTACTCGAAGACCAGGTCTTCCTTGTGCAGGACGGGCGCCTCGCCGGT
The DNA here is from genome assembly GCF_055572035.1 of Streptomyces sp. NPDC030838. Taxonomy (NCBI): domain Bacteria; kingdom Bacillati; phylum Actinomycetota; class Actinomycetes; order Kitasatosporales; family Streptomycetaceae; genus Streptomyces; species Streptomyces sp. NPDC030838. The sequence goes on from NZ_JBVIED010000013.1 coordinate 201,972, forward strand.
GCCGGTGAACTCCCAGGCCGCGGCGTAGGCGAACTCGTCGTCCTTGCGGGCGGCCTCGCCGTCCGGGGTCTGGGACTCCTCGCGGAAGTGGCCGCCGCAGGACTCGGTGCGGTGCAGCGCGTCGAGGCACATCAGCTCGGCGAGCTCCAGGTAGTCGACGACGCGGTTGGCCTTCTCCAGCGACTGGTTGAACTCCTCGCCGGTGCCGGGCACCTTGATCCGCCGCCAGAACTCCTCGCGGATCTGCGGGAGCCGCTCCAGCGCTTTGCGCAGCCCGGCGTCGCTGCGGGCCATGCCGCAGAACTCCCACATGAGTTCGCCGACCTCGCGGTGGAAGGAGTCGGGGGTGCGGTCGCCGTCGACGGAGAGCAGCCGCTCCAGCCGGTCCCGGGTCTCCGTCAGCACCTCGCGCACGGCGGGGTGGCCGTCGGTCAGCGGCTCCTGGTGCGGGTTGCGGGCCAGGTAGTCGTTGAGGGTGGCGGGCAGCACGAAGTAGCCGTCGGCCAGGCCCTGCATCAGGGCGGAGGCGCCGAGCCGGTTCGCGCCGTGGTCGGAGAAGTTGGCCTCGCCGATGGCGAACAGGCCGGGGATGGTGGTCTGGAGGTCGTAGTCGACCCACAGACCGCCCATCGTGTAGTGCACGGCGGGGTAGATCCGCATCGGCACCTCGTACGGATCCTCGTCGGTGATCCGCTGGTACATGTCGAAGAGGTTGCCGTACTTGGCCTCGACGGCCTTGCGGCCCATCCGCTTGATGGCGTCTGCGAAGTCGAGGTAGACGCCCTGTCCGCCGGGGCCGACGCCCCGCCCCTCGTCGCAGACGTTCTTCGCGGCACGCGAGGCGATGTCACGCGGGACCAGGTTGCCGAAGGACGGGTAGATGCGCTCCAGGTAGTAGTCGCGCTCGTCCTCGGGGATCCGGTGCGGCGGCCGGGTGTCGCCCTTGGCCTTGGGCACCCAGATCCGGCCGTCGTTGCGCAGCGACTCGCTCATCAGCGTCAGCTTGGACTGGTGGTCGCCGGTGCGCGGGATGCAGGTGGGGTGGATCTGGGTGAAGCACGGGTTGGCGAAGTAGGCGCCGCGCCGGTGTGCCCGCCAGATGGCGGTCGCGTTGGAGTTCATGGCGTTCGTCGACAGATAGAAGACGTTGCCGTAGCCGCCGGAGGCGAGCACGACGGCGTCCGCGAAGTACGTGTCGATCTTCCCGGTGATCAGGTCCCGGGCGACGATGCCGCGCGCCCGCCCGTCGACGACGATCAGGTCCAGCATCTCGGTGCGCGGGTGCATCTCGACGTTGCCCGCCGCGATCTGCCGGCTGAGCGCCTGGTAGGCGCCGAGCAGCAGCTGCTGGCCCGTCTGGCCACGGGCGTAGAACGTACGGGACACCTGGACGCCGCCGAACGATCGGGTGTCGAGCAGACCGCCGTACTCGCGGGCGAAGGGCACGCCCTGCGCCACGCACTGGTCGATGATCTCGACGGAGATCTGCGCGAGGCGGTGCACGTTGGACTCGCGGGCGCGGAAGTCGCCGCCCTTGACGGTGTCGTAGAACAGCCGGTGGATGGAGTCGCCGTCGTTGCGGTAGTTCTTCGCGGCGTTGATGCCGCCCTGCGCGGCGATGGAGTGGGCGCGGCGCGGGGAGTCCTGATAGCAGAACTGGACGACGTGGTAGCCCTGTTCGGCGAGGGTGGCGCCGGCGGAGCCGCCCGCGAGACCGGTGCCCACGACGATCACGGTGTGCTTGCGCCGGTTGGCGGGGTTGACCAACTTGGCCTCGAAGCGGCGCTTGTCCCAGCGCTCGTGGACCGGCCCGGCCGGGGCCTTGGTGTCGGTGACCGGCGCTCCGGTCGTGTAGTCGGCGTAGGTTGTCATGTCAGCTCACCACTCCGGTCATGACGCCCACGGGTACGGCGATGAAGCCGACCGTGAGCAGCAGCGCGAGGACGTTCGCGATGGTCTTCAGGGCGCGGTCACGGGTACGGCTGCCGACGCCGAGGGTCTGGGCGGCGCTCCAGAAGCCGTGCCGGATGTGCAGCCCGAGGGCGAGCATCGCGACGATGTAGATGACGTTGCCGTACCAGGTGGAGAAGGTGTCGACGACGTTCTCGTAGGGGTGGCCCTCCTGGAAGCCGCCCGGGTGGGTGTGGCCGGTGGTCAGGTCCAGGACGTGCCAGACGATGAACAGGCCGAGGATGATCCCGCCCCAGCGCATGGTGCGCGTGGCGTAGGAGGCGCGCGGCTTCTTGTGCACGTACTTGCTGGGCCGCGCCCTGATGTCGCGGCGGCTGAGCTGGTACGCGGAGACGGCGTGAGCGACGACCGCGGCGAGCAGCACGACGCGGATCAGCCAGAGCGTCCACTCGTAGTGCATGAACGGCTCGCCGACCGTGCGCAGCCAGTGGCCGTAGCGGTTGAACTCCTCCGGGCCGAAGAAGATCTTCAGATTGCCGATCACATGGGCGACCAGGTACAGCAGCATGATCACGCCGCTGACGGCCATCACTGTCTTCTTGCCGACGGAGCTGTCCCACATCGTGCGTGCCATGGACGGCCGTCGGTCCGTCCGCGTTGCCAGAGCCATGTCACAGCACGCTAGGCGCGCCACCCCTCATCGGTCCAAGACATGGTCCGGCTCGTTTCCATAGGGCACGCCTATGATTCCCCTGTGCAGTTCCAGCAGCTCCAGTACTTCGTGGCCGTCGCGGAGACCCGGCACTTCACCCGGGCCGCCGATCTCGTGCATGTCGCCCAGCCCTCGCTGTCGCAGCAGATCAGGGCGCTGGAGCGGGAGCTGGGTGCGGATCTGTTCCTGCGCGCCCGGGGCAACATCACCCTCACCGACGCCGGGGAGGCCCTGCTGCCGCTGGCCCGGCGCATCCTCGCCGACGCGGACACGGCGCGGCACGAAGTGCAGGAGCTGGTGCAGTTGCGGCGCGGCCGGGTGCGGCTGGGCGCGACGCCGAGCCTGTGCACGGGTCTGCTGCCGGACGTGCTGCGGGCCTTCCACGACCGCTACCCGGGCATTCAGCTGCTGATCGAGGAGGGCGGCTCCCACGATCTCGTACGCCACCTCGCCCGCGGCGCCCTCGACCTCGCCCTGGTCGTGCTGCCGCTGCCGACGCCGTCCCCGGCGCTGACCACGGTGGAGCTGCTGCGAGAGGACCTGGTCGTGGTCTCCTCCCCGGAGGCGCCCCGGCCGGGGAACGGCCGGCGCACCGTGCGCGTCGCCGATCTGGAGGGCGAACGCCTGGTGATGTTCCGGCACGGATACGACCTGCGGGAGCTGACCGTCGCGGCGTGTCGCTCCGCGGGGTTCGAGCCGGATTTCGCGGTGGAGGGCGGGGAGATGGACGCGGTGCTGGGGTTCGTCCGGGCTGGGCTGGGGGTCGCCGTCGTCCCGCGCATGGTCGCCGCGCGGTCCGGGCGGGGCCTGCGGGTCACTCCGCTGGCCCGGCCCGGACTGCATCGGACGATCGCGTTGGCGCATCGCAGTGATGTGGCGCCGCCTCGGGCCGCGCGCGAGCTTCAGCGGATGCTGCTGGAGCGGTGAGGCGGGCAGGTCACACTGCGAGCTCAGCGGTCGGGCTGCCGGTGGGGCTCTGCACGAGTGTTCCCTGCGGGACCACGACAGTGCCGTCGCCCTTCGGGAGCGGCTTGCCGTCGACACACAGTCCCGGAGCCCGCATCGGGTCGCTGCAGTAGCTCTCCGGGACCACACCGGACTCGGGGGCGGTCTCGGTGCCGTCCGTGGACTCGGGGGCGGTCTCGGAGCCCTCGTCCGTGCTGTCACTGTCCTCGTGATCTCGGTCGTCCCAGTCGGCTGTGATGGTGGTTGCCGTGTGTGGCGTCGCCGAGGCGGCGAATGCGCCGGTGGGCACCAGTGCGCCTCCTGCGGCCAGGGCGGTCGAGGCCACGAGCATCAGAACACGCCGCTTGCGAGTGGTGGGGGAGGTGGTGTGCATGGGAATTCTCCTCTGAGGTGAAGGGCGAAGGGTGTCGGCCGACGAGTCACGGGCCTTGGAGAGTGGGGCGCCTGACCGGTGAATGTGGACCGCCGGCAACTGTTCCGGGCGATTCAGCGGCCACCGGTTCTGCGTGAACCCACGTCTCAAGTAAGCCCCGGGCAGGCGAGGGGCGTCACGCCGCTGCATCTCGGGACTTGACAGGTGGCGGCGATCATGACGGGAGAGGCATCCCACGTGTCCCCCTCCGCGCCGCGGCCCTGGTTCCAGGCATGATCCGATGAGTACGGCCCAGCTCTTCACCTGCGGTGTCGGCCGGCGGTCAGGGCGTACGCCCAGCCCATGTCCACCCCAGCAGACAACCTGCCGCCGGCCGCGTCACGAAGGCATGACTCAGGACGTCGCGTCCGCCAGCGCCAGTTCGTGCAGCCTCTCCGGCGGGCCCGGACGGGCGTAGTACCAGCCCTGGGCCGTGTCGCAGCCGAGTATGCGGAGTTGTTCGGCCTGGGCGGCCGTCTCCACGCCCTCGACCGTGACCGCGAGGTTCAGGCTGTGGGCCAGGGAGACGATGCCCTCGACGATCTTGAGGTCGACGGGGTCCGCCGGGAACTGCTGCATGCTCTGGGTGAAGGAGCGGTCCAGTTTGAGGATGCTCACCGGGAGGCGGCGCAGGTTGGCGAGGTTGGAGTAGCCCGTGCCGAAGTCGTCCAGGGCGATGTCGACGCCCATCTCGGCGAGCCGTCGGAGCGGCTTGAGCAGGTCGTCGTCGGCGCCGATCAGGGCGGACTCGGTGACCTCCAGGCAGAGCGCGTCCGGGTCGACGCCGGCCGCCTCCAGGATGTCCACGGTGTCCTGGACCAGACCGGGGTGCGTGAGCTGGCAGGGTGACAGGTTGACGTTGATCCGCAGGGGGGCGGTCGTGGTGCCGGCGTAGCGTTCGCGCCACTCCTTGGCCTGCCGTACGGACTGCTCCAGGACCCAGCGGCCCAGCGGGACGATCAGGCCGGTGTGCTCGGCGAGCGGGATGAACCGGTCGGGGCCGAGCACGCCGTGCTGCGGGTGCAGCCAGCGCACCAGGGCCTCGGCGCCGCGCACGCTGCCGTCACCGAGGTGGACCAGTGGCTGGTACTCGATGAAGAACTCGCCGCGTTCCAGGGCGGTCGGGAGCGCCGTGGTGAGCCCGTGGCGGGTGATGGCGCGGGCGTCGGCCTCGGCGTCGGCCAGCTCGAAGCGGTTGCCGCCCGCCGACTTCGCCCGGTACATGGTGATGTCGGCACTGCGCAGCACCTCCGCGGCGCTGCGCTCCCCCGCCGGGCCCTCGACGATGCCGATGCTGCCGCGTACGGTCAGCTCCCGGCCGTCGATGCTGATCGGGGCGACCAGCGCGTTCATGATCCGGGAGGCCAGCTCGTCGACCTCGCGCTGGGTGTCGGGGCCGGTGGTCAGCGCCACGAACTCGTCCCCGCCGAGCCGGGCGACCATCTCGCCGGGCGCCGTGGCGCAGGACTGGAGCCGGTCGGCGACCTCGACGAGCAGCCGGTCACCGGCCGCGTGGCCGAGGCTGTCGTTGATGGTCTTGAAGCCGTCCAGGTCCAGATAGCACAGACCGAAACGCTGGCCGGGGCCCGAGTTCAGCACCTTCTCCAGGCGTTCGAAGAACAGCGTGCGGTTGGGCAGGCCGGTGAGGGCGTCGTGCGTGGCCTCGTAGCGCAGCCGCAGATTGAGCAGCCGGCGCTCGGTGGTGTCCTCCATCAGCGCGAGCTGGTACTGCGGGTTGCCGTCGGCGTCGCGCAGCAGGGAGACCGTGAGGTTGGTCCACAGGACCGTTCCGTCGGGCCGGTAGAAGGCCTTCTCCACGTGGTAGTGCTCGCGTTCGCCGCGCACCAGCTCCTCGTAGAGCCGCCACACCTGGGGCGCGTCCTCGGCGTGCGTCCAGTCGCGGACGTTGCGGCCGCGCACGTTCTGCTCGCCGCCGCCGAACATCCGCAGCAGGGCGCCGTTGACCTCCAGGACGTTGCCGTCCAGGTCGGCGATGCCGATGCCTATGGCGGCCCCTTCGAACACCGCGCGGAACCGGGCCTCGCTGGCGTGCAGGGCCTGCGCGACCACGCCCTGGGCGCGCAGCGCGGCCTGGGCGATGGACTCCTGCTCGGCAAGGGTGCGTTCGCGCAGCGCCTGGGCGAACCCGGCGGCCATGGCGTGCTGGAGCCGCGACGAGCGGGCCCGCAGATCCTCCCGGTCGCCGCCCTCGCCGCAGTAGAGCACCAGGTAGGCGTCCACGCAGTCCAGCGTGCGGCTCAGCGTCTCCGGGTCGGTGCAGTGCGCGGCGACGAGCGCGGCGCCGACCGCCCGGCCCTCGGCCGCGTCGAAGGTCCTGGCCCGCAGTGCCCGGCTCAGCCGCCGGGCGAGCGGCAGCAGTTGCGCCTCGAACTCCGGTCGGGTCAGGGACGTCACGGTCACGGGGAAGACCGCCCGGCTCCAGATCGTGGCGAACCGGCGCAGTCTGTCCTCCGGCCCGTCCGGCTCCGCGCTCACGCCGTACGCCCCACGCCGGCGAAACCGGAGAAGGCATACGGATCCTCGTCCTCCGGTGCGGTGTCCGGCCGCCAGTGCGGCATCGGCACCAGTCCGGGTTCCACCATGTCGTACCCCTCGAAGAACCGCGCGATCTCCTCGCGCGAGCGCATGATCAGCGGGTTGCGAATGTCCTTGTATACGTCCACCGCGCCCCCGGCCCGCTCCGGTGACAGCGGGATTCCCTCGTACGAGGCATGCGTCAGTACCAGCAGGCTGCCGGGCGCCAGTGCGTCGCTCAACTGCGCCACCGCGCCGTACGGGTCGTCCGTGTCCTCCACGAAGTGGAGTATGGCGACGAGGAGCAGGGCCACCGGGCGGTCGAGGTCCAGCAGCCGGGAGACCTCGGGACTGGTCAGGATGTCCTGCGGCTTGCGCAGGTCCGCGGCGACCACGTCCGCGTGCGCGTTGCCCTCCAGCACCGCCTGGCTGTGCGCGACGGCCACCGGGTCGTGGTCGACGTAGACGACGCGGGCGCCGGGGCTGGCCGCCTGGGCGACCTCGTGGACGTTGCCGAAGGTCGGGATGCCGGAGCCGATGTCCAGGAACTGGGTGATGCCCTGGTCCACGGCGTAGCGGACCGCGCGGCGCATGAAGGCGCGGTTCGCCTGCATGATCTTGGGGAGTCCCGGCATGAACTCCATGGCCCGGCGGGCCGCTTCCCGGTCGACCTCGAAGTTGTGCGAACCGCCCAGGTAGTAGTCGTAGATTCGCGAAACGCTCGGCACCGAGATGTCGATGCTCCGTGGGGCCCAGGCGGGACGCTCCATCTATCTCTCCAAGGCATAGGCGATCCGGTGTTCGAGCTGAGGCTACTGATCGCCCGCCAAAGGAGCGAGCCGAAACGGAAATTGAGCATCCGTTCCCGGTCACTGCCAGCGGCACGTGCCGAATTGGGGCCGTTGGGGGCCCGCAATCCTCTACGCGACGTATCGACGGCATTCCGGAGAGTTCCGAGGCAAACCGGTCCGCCCCCTGCCGCGAGGAGCGGAAGGGGGCGGACGTGCTCCCGGGGGAGCCGGTGCGGCTACTCCTTCTCCGGGGCGCCGACCGGCTTTCCGTCGGGTGCCACGGCGAACCAGGTGCCGCCGACGCCCTGGCCGTTGGTGTCGCCGGGGGCGTTGTCACCGCTGAAGGTGTAGATGGGCCAGCAGTTGACGGTCTGCTGCTTGGTCCCGTCCGGGCGGGTGAAGCTCATCAGCCCCTTCTTCTGCACGCCTTCCGTGTCGTCGGCCTCGACCGGCGAGACGACCGGCCAGTTCTGCAGACAGGCGCCGGTGCAGTTGGAGACCGGCTTGGGCCAGGCCTCGTCCTTCATGAAGCGGTAGACGGTCATGCCGTTCTTGTCGACGACGATCTCGCCGAGCTTGGGGTCCTCACGGGTGGACAGTCCGGGCAGATCGGCGAGGGTGGCCTTCTTGCCGTCGGGGGCGAGGGCGTACCAGGTGCCGCCGACGCCCTGGCCCTTGGTGTCACCGGCGTTGACGTCCTTGGCGTAGCGGTACGCGGGCCAGCCGCCGATCGTCAGCTGCTTGGTGCCGTCGGTGCGGGTGACCTCGCCGAGCAGCTTCTTGTCGATGCCCGCGCCGGCCGAGGCGTCGTTCGCCGGGACCGGGGGCCAGGCGGTGGCGCAGTCGCCGTCGCAGTTGGACTTGGGGGGTTCGGCGGTGTCCTCGTCGAAGCGGTACAGGGTGCGGCCGTCGGCGTCGGTGAGGACGCGGCCGAGCTCCGCGTTGACGGTGACGCCGAGCTTGCCGGCGGGTGCGGCCTGGGCGGCGGCGTCCTGCTGCTCCGGCGCCCCCGCCTCCGCTCCGGCACCCGCCGCGCCGTTCCCGATGCCCGTGCCGCCGTAGTCACCGGCCGCGGCCGTGGCGCCCACGTTCTGGCTGGCCGGCTGAGTACCGCCGCCGTCCTGGCCGCACGCCGTCGTCAACGCCAGCACGACCACGGCACCCACCGCGAGTGAGGCGCTCCGCCAGGAGGTCTTCATCGTCAACTCCCCATACATACAAGGCTGTTGCAGCCACAGCTCTCTGCTGCGCCGCCGCTCGACAAGGGGTACGGGCGGGGGTGGGGGGTGTGTTCAACGGGGGACGGATTTCTTTGCGGGGGGGGGCACGCAGCACCCCGGAGGAGGTGGGCCGAACCGTACGTGTGACGTCCCCCCGCCTGGACAGGCGGCGCGGCGTTCGGGGGATTCGAGGGGTTCGAACGTGCGGTGGGGTCGGGGATCAAACCTGGGCGCGGGCGGTTCCCTCCTTCGGGGCATTCCCCCGGTGCTCGGGCGTGTCGGCTGCGAGCAGAGCTCATGATCTTCGGCGTGCATGGATCCGAACCGACCCATTTCCCCGTGGCCGCAAGGGTGTTGACCCTCACGGCACTGACGTGGGCCCTCGTCGGCGCACCGGCCGGCGTGGTGGTCGCCGATGCCTGCGCCTGGGCCTCGACCGGGCCGGGCGGCACGGAGGCGGTGTCGGTCGCGGGAAGTCTCACGTGCCCGACACCGACACCCACCCCGACCCCCACGCCCACTCCGACACCCACCCCCACGCCGCCCCCGCCGAAGCCGACCCCCACCCCCAGTCCGCCTCCGGAGCCCGCCCCGAAGCCGCCTCCGAAGCCGACGCCCACCCCGGAGCCCCCGCCACCACCGCCACCGCCTGCCCCCAGGCCCGCGCCTCCCCGCGCCACTCCGGCTCCGGCACCCCCTCCCCCGCCCACCCCCACTCCGACCCCGACGCCCACCCCGCGTCCCTCGGCGACCCCGGTGAGCTACCCGGAGTACCGCACCAAGCCGCGCCCGCGGCAGACCCGGCACGCTCCCAGGCCGGTCACCTACGTCCTGCTCATCACCGTCCCCGCGGTGGTCGCCGTCGCCGCGCTGCGTCCGCGCTGATCCCTGGAGGAATCCGTTGCCGGAATGGCTTGTTCTCACCCTCGCGATGGTGGCCGCCTGCGTGGTGGTGGTCATCATCACCCTCCTCCGCGATCGCACCGCCAGCGACGAGGAGGACCCCACCGAGACCCCGGACGTCATCGAGTACATGACGATGTGGATCGGTGTGGTCTACGCCATCGTCCTCGGCCTGGCCATCGCGGGGGTCTGGGAGGCGCGCGGCGCCGCGCAGGATCACGTCCGCGCCGAGGCCCAGGCACTGCACGAGATCTCGGAGCGGGTGCGGGTCTATCCGCCCGAGATCCGCGACCGGATCCGGGAGGATGTCAACACCTACGTCGGACACGTCGTCACCACCGAGTGGAAGGCGATGTCCGACCAGGGCAAGATGACCGAGCGCGGCGACGAGCTGCTGCGGCGCATCCGCGCGGACGTCACCGACTACGAGCCGCGGAGCGACTTCGAGGCCCAGGCCTACCAGCCGCTCCTCGACCAGGTCGCCACCGCCGACCAGGCGCGCAACGCGCGCGCGGACGCGACCGCGCCGACCATGCCGGGCGTGGTGTGGTTCGGGCTGATCATCGGGGCCGTGATCACCATCGGCATGATCCTCGCCCTCCAGATCCGGCGTACCCCCCGGGAGCTGGTCCTCGCGGTGCTGTTCTCCGCGCTGATCGCCTTCCTGCTCTTCCTCATCTGGGACTTCGACGCGCCGTACAGCCGGGGCATCACGGCGACGGCGGACCCGTTCCTGGCCCTCTTCCCCGACGCCAAGGGCTGACGGCCCCGCAACGGCCCGGGACCAGGGGACGGCGGGAACACCGCCGTCCCCTGAGCGGCCCACACGCTTGCACAGCTCAAGGCCTTCGCCCCGGATCCCTCAGGGACCGGGGCGAAGGCCTGTGCACATGCGCGCTGTCCGGGCGGTGCCGGCCGAGGGGACGGCGGCCGGACCCGCTGCCCGGATCAGATCCGCTTCTCGGATCGACGCCGCATCCAGAACACCCCGCCGCCGATGACGGCCGCGGCGACGAGTCCGCCGCCGATGGCGATGTCGGCCGGCGTGGCGCCGGTGGAGCTGCTGCCGCCGATGCCGCCGCGCACTCCGCCGAGGACGGTGAAGGCGGCGGGACGCGTCAGGGGCCTGCCGTTGCAGTTGACCGTGATGTCGTACTGGCCGGGGCGGGCGTTGCTGTCGATCACGACCGTGCCCCTGGCCGTCTGGTTGGCTCCGCTGACCGGGGTGAGCCTGATCGTCCGGAACGCGCCCGACGAGGCCGTGCCTCCGTTGGGGCAGCCGTCGACGGTGATCGTGTTCTGTCCGCCGCGGGCGATCACACTGGGCACCGCGACGATGTTGCTCGCGGTGCCGCCGAACTGGCCGTTGCCGCCCTGGTTGGCGTTCCCGCCTTGGTGGCCGTTGCCCCCTTGGTTGCCGTTTCCGCCCTGGTTGTTGCCGTTCCCGCCCTGGCCGTTCCCGTTCCCGCCCTGGTTGCCGTTTCCGCCACCATTGCCGCCCTGGTGACCATTGCCCCCCTGATTCCCGTTTCCGTTCCCGCCCTGGTTGTTGCCGTTTCCGCCCTGACCGTTCCCGTTTCCGTTCCCGTTGCCGCCCTGGTTGTTCCCGCCCCAGCCTTGGTTGTTGCCGTTTCCGCCCTGACCGTTCCCGTTCCCGTTCCCGTTGCCGCCCTGGTTGTTCCAGTTCCAGCCCTGACCGTTCCCGTTCCCGCCCTGATTGCCATTCCCCCCACCGCCCCCACCTTGGTGGCCGTTGCCCCCTTGACCGAAGCCTTGTTGACCGTTGCCCCCCTGGTTGAAGCCCTGGTGGCCGTTGCCCCCCAGAACGAAGCCCTGGCCGTCGCCCCCTTGAATGAGGCCCAGGTCGCCATTGCCGCCCATGCCATCCCGGGCGACGGCCGCGGGGGCGGCGAGGCCGAGGGCGGCGACCGCGGCGGCGGAGACCGCCAGGGCACGATAGTTGCGCATGTGATCCTCCGCGGAAGACGCCCCGGAGCCCGTCCCCGGTCGATCGGCGAGAAAGCGCCTCCCGGAATAGACCCTCAGTGGCGCTGCCCGTGCGCGCATGTCGGCGATGGTCCGTCCTGGTGAGGCAACACGCCGGGCGAAAACCACACAATCGGATATTGCCGCAGGTCACGGACCGTCGGAAAATTTCCTGGTCACGGCAACACGGATGGCGCACCGGCCCTTCTCGCGGGCCACCCGTTCGCCACTGCCCCCGTCGCCGGTTGCGCGGACGGCATTTAGCGTTCTCATATGCGCGATTGACGTGGCGACGGCCGCGTCGAGAGGGGATGGCGAATGTTTGCATCCGAGCTGTCCGAGCTGGCGGAAGAGGAGGAGCGGCGCAGAAAGCGCGCCCCCTGGGGCGTGATAGCGCTTGTTCTGCTGACCGGTCTCGCGCTCATTCGCAATGGTTCGGGGGAGTTCGACGTGGGCCCGCCGCAGCCAGCGTCGGCGGCGGCCGCGGACAGCTCCGCCACGGGCGGCGTCTTCGGCCAGGCCGTGCAGCCGCTGCCGTACGCCGTGCCGGACCGGGTGCGGATCCCGGCGATCCAGGTGGACGCACCGGTGGTCCCGGTCGGCCTGGACGCCGAGGGCTGGGTGGACGCGCCGCCCGCGGCGGACCCGAATCTGGCGGGCTGGTTCACCGGCGCGGTCACGCCCGGCGAGAAGGGCACCGCCGTCGTCGTCGGCCATGTCGACAACCAGCAGGGGCCCGCCGTCTTCTACGGGCTCGGCGCGCTGAAGAAGGGAAATCGCGTCGATATCGCGCGGGCGGACGGAAAGACGGCCGTATTCGAGGTCTACGGCATCGAGGTCTTCGACAAGAACAACTTCCCCGGAGACCGCGTGTACGCCTCCAAGGGCGCCCCGGAACTGCGGGTCATCACCTGCGGAGGCGGTTTCTCCCGGCAGAACGGCTACGACGGGAACGTCGTGGCCTTCGCCCGCCTGGTCGAGGTCCGCTGAACGGGCCCCGGCCCGGCGGGCGGCGGGCTGTCACACCTGGTGGCGGCGGGGCACGGTGAGGTGGTAGCCGGCGTCCAGCAGGTCCGGCAGATAGCGGCGCAGCGCCCGCACGCTCTGCGAACGGTCGCCCCCGGCGTCGTGGGAGAGCACCACGACGCCGGGGGCGGCGCCGTCCTGCACCCGGTCGACGATGGTGCCGGTGCCGGGCTCGGTCCAGTCGAGGGTGTCGAGGGTCCAGGCGAGGGGTTCCATGCCGAGTTCGGCGCCGATCCGGAAGGCCGCGCGGTTCCAGGCGCCGTAGGGGGCGCGGAACCAGCGGGGCCAGTCGCCGTAGGTCTCCTCGATGATCTCGCAGGTACGTTCCATCTCGGAGCGGATCCCGGACCGGCTGAGCCCGGTGAGCAGGGGGTGGGACCAGGTGTGGTTGCCGACGACATGTCCCTCGTCGGCCATCCGCTCGAGCAGGTCGGGGTGGGCGGCGGCCATCTCGCCGCAGACGAAGAACATCGCGCGGACGTCGTAGGCGCGCAGGGTGTTCAGGATGTCCGGGGTGTAGCGGGGGTCGGGTCCGTCGTCGAAGGTCAGCACCATGGTGCGGCCGAGGCCGGAGACGCTGAGCAGCGGCCTGCGCCGGACCGGGGTGCGGCCGGGGGCTGCCCGCGGCGGGCCGTAGCCGGTCAGGGGCTGGAGGCGGTAGGCGGAGGGCTTCAGCGGGCGGCGGGCCGCGGGGCCGGCGGCCGGGGTGGGAGCGGCGGAGCGGACGGCCTTCTCGCCCGGGCCCAGAGTGAACAGTCCGGCGGTGCCGGCCGCGCCCACGGCGGCGGCACCGGCGAGCAACGCCCCGCGCCGGGTGAGCAACTGATCCTTCTTCATGACTCATCAGTCGCCCGCCCCGGCCCCGACGCACCACAGCGACACCGGTGCGGAGGCACGAATCCACCCGTGCGGCCCAGACGGACGGCCGTCGGTCAGGCGGCCCCGCGGCCGGCGGCGGGAACCGCCGGTTCCGATAGCCTCGGGCCGTGACGGAACAGCACGCGCACCGGTTCGAACGCGGGACGGACGGGCCGAAGGTCATCCTGGTCGGCGTCGACGGCTCCGACTCGTCGCTGCGGGCCGCGGCCTACGCCGGCGGTCTGGCCCGGCGGCAGCACGCGCTGCTGGCCGTGGTGTACGTGCAGCCGGTGCTGGCGGCGGGCGCGGTGCTCGGGGCGCCGGTCGCCGGGACGACCGAGGAGATCGCCGAGGACCTGGTGGCGCAGATCCGGGAGGCGGCCGAACGGGTCAAGGGGATATTCGACGTCCGGTGGGAGTTCCACACGTTCCGCGGCGACCCGTACAACGGCCTGGTGAAGGCCGCGGACGAACTCAAGGCCGACGCGGTGGTCGTCGGCGCCTCCGAGCAGGCGGGCCACCGGCTCGTCGGCTCGGTCGCGGTCCGTCTGGTGAAGGCGGGGCGCTGGCCGGTGACGGTGGTGCCGTAGCCGCTCCGGTCCCTGTCCAAGTCGCCGCGGCACCTCGGGCCGGTCACGTACGTCGGGTACCCGGTGCCCGCCCGGCTTCAGAAGCGGCACCGGAGGGGTGAGGCATAGACCGGCGGAGGCTGCGCCAGGGCCGCGAGGACGGATTCCTCGAGCACCGAGCGGGCGCTGCCGTCCGCGCGGTCCAGGCGCAGCGGCGCGGTGAGCCCGGCCTCTGTGTTGCTGATGAAGCGGGGCGGCCCGTTGTGCTTGAAGCCACGGGTGTGGAAGAGGAAGGGGTGGGCGAGGACCACGTCCCCGGCCTGGCCGGTGAGTTCGGTGATGTCGCCCAGCGGCTCCGCCAGCACCAGGTCGAAGAGCCGGCGGTGGTGGAGCCCTTCGGGGTGCCGGGCGAGGACGTGTGCGGTGCGGCGGTGGCTGCCCTCGGCGAGGAGGGTGCCGCCCCCGCCCGGGGCGATGTCGGAGAACAGGCCGATCAGCAGCAGCCCCTGGTGGGGCGCGTCGAGGGTGTGGCGGAACCAGTTGCCGTCGATGTGCCAGCCGTCCCGGCTGAGGGTGCCGGGCGGCCGGTCGGCGCCGTGGGAGAAGTTGACCGGCCAGAACCCCCAGGTCCGGTCGCCGCGCCAGCGGCCCTCGCCCACCAGTTCCTCGACGGCGCGGGCGAGCACGTCGGGGAAGCAGGCGCGCACCTCGGGGGTGTCCACGCGCTCCTCGATGTCGTACACGGCGGGCCAGGTGGCGGGGTCGTCGCGGTCGATGCCGGCCTTCTCGTGCATGCGCCGCCAGACGAGGTCGCGGACCTTGGCCGCACGTCGCTCGTCGAAGGCGCCGCGCAGCACGCAGTAGCCGCGGTCGGTGAAGTGCTCCAGGTCGCTGCGACCGAGGACCGTCATCGGATCACCAGTACAGCAGCCAGTGGCCGTCGCACCAGACGCCGTGGCCTTGGAGGGTGAGGCGTTCGTCGCCCGGCTGCACGCTGCTGCTGGGGGCGACCTGGTGCAGGGTGTGCCCGGAGTGCACGTACATGCGGCCGGGCGTGTAAGGGACGTACTGCCGGGCGTGGAACCGCTGGAGGTCGGCCGCGCTCTCCGCCCAGCCCCGGTCGATGGCGAGGCGGAACTCCTGGTACGTCACGTCCCACAGGTTGAGTCCGCCGCCGGCCGCCGGCACCCGCAGCGGCAGGGTGAACGACAGCAGCCGGTCGGTGTCGGTGCCGGGCGGCCAGTCGAACGCCTGGTACTGGAGGTCGAAGTGGATGGGTGCCTGCGGCTTGGTGAAGATGGCGGCCTCCAGCCAGATGTGGAAGCCGGGCAGCGCCAGATGGTCGGCGTAGCGGACCGGAGCGCCCAGGTGGTCCTCGAGCGTCTTGGAGACCAGGTCGTACAGGTCGCGGAAGTGCTCCCACAGCAGCGGCCGGGCGGCCACGCCGTGCCGCTCGTACGTGCCGGTCTCGGGCCGCTCGGCCACGTCGAGGTAGCTCGGTGTGCCGAGGGTGAGGAAGGCGGGCGGCTCGCCGCCGCGGGCGATCCAGTGCTCTCGCAGGGCGTACACGCGCTCCCGCAGGCCGGCGCTGTCGTCGGCGGTGAGCAGGGGCAGTTCGGTGATCATGCCGTCGCTCCCGTCAGCAGGCGGAGAAGCGATGCCGTGATGGCACCGCCGGCCCGGCGGTCGTACCAGTCGTAGCCGGGCATCGGGTTGGCCTCCAGGCACCAGTAGGTGCCGTCGGCGTCCCGTTTGAGGTCCCAGCCGGCGAAGGCCAGCCCCTGGTCGCGGGTGCAGGCGACGATCCGCTCGGCCAGGGCGGCGGGCAGTTCGTGGGGGCGGTACGTCACCTCGTCCTGGGGTGCGGTGCGGTAGTCGACCGCGGAGGACACCGCCTCCTCGGCGTGCACCTCGGTTCCGCAGACGTGGACGCGGACGTCGCTGCCGGCGACGTACCGCTGGAGGTGCACGGGACCCTGCCAGGGGATGAAGTCGTCGAACTCGGCGGGGTCGACGAGCCGGGTGTCGGCGCGCACGCCCGACAGCGCCTTGACGATGGTGGGTCCGGCGGCGGCGAACGCGCGCAGCCGGCCCGGGGCGGAGCCGATGAGGCTCTCCGGGACGTCGAATCCGTGCCGGGCGAGGGTGAGTTCGTGCAGCGGCTTGGTCCCGTTGTCGCTCTGCGCCCCGGGCCGGTTCACCACGGGGCCGGGCACCCGGTCGAGCCAGGCGTGGAGCGCGGCCATCAGGCCCTGCCAGCGCAGGCCGCGGGCGGGGTCCTCCTCCAGGGCCGACAGGTCGGCCAGCCGGCAGAACCAGCCGTCGCCGGGGCTGAGGTCATGGCGCTGGTCGCCGACGACCACCCAGCTGTCGCCGTTGTCGGGGACGGCGAAGCGCCAGGAGCCGGTGTCGACCAGGTCGCCGAGGTCGATGAGGGTGACCGCGGCGGACCGGTCGGCGCCGGCCTCGGTCACGAAGTGGTCGAGCGTGCCGTCCGCGCCGACCCCGACCGCGTAGATCACGGGAACAACACCTCCATGAGCCGGGGCCCGAGGCCGAGCCAGACCATGCGCAACTGCTCCACGGCGGGGAAGGGTTCGACGTGCACCAGGCGTGCCTCGGCAGCGTCCTCGGTGACCCGCCAGACCAGGGCGGCCAGGTCCAGCTCGAGCGCGGCGGCCGCGGCGATGCTGCGGGCCTCCAGGTCCAGGTGGCCGAGGTCGGCGAAGGTGCAGCGCCAGGCCTGGTCGCCGAGGACGACGACGGTCTCCGTCGCCGGGTCGGCGTCCGACCAGCGGGCCCGGTAGGGGCCGTCGCCGGGCGGCCGCTCGGGCCAGGGGCGGGTGCGGAGTGTGCCGAGGTCCTCCACCCAGAAGGTGTCGCCCTCCGGGCTGCCGGACGGCGGTCGGTCCGGTGGCTGCGGGTAGGCGGAGGCGAAGAGTTCGCAGCCGCCCGCCTCGCCGGCGCGGTGCTCGGTCAGCGCGGCTGAGCGTGCGGTGCGGCCGGCCACGAGGGCGGCCGCAGGGCGGTTGACGACGGGTGCCGGCATCAGCGCCGCGGCGGCCCACAGCTGGGCCAGGCACTCCCCCAGCTGGAACTCCGCGTCGAATCCGATCCGGCGGGCGGGCGGGGGCGGCAGCAGCAGGACGAGCGGGACGACCGGGTCGACGGTGGCCGTGCCCTCGCGGACGGACACGGTGAACAGCTGCGCCGCGTCGAAGACGTCGAGGACCGCCACGGAGCGGCCCTGTTCGCGCACATAGTCGGCGAGTTCGACGGCCACGGGGTCCTGTGGGTCGGCGACCACGACGAGGTCGGCCGGGGCGGAGAACGCCTCCGGCCGGCCGGAGGCGGCGAGGGTTTCGGCGGCCGGTGCCGGAGCGTCAGATGACAAGTCCGCGCTCCTTGATGAAGCGGCTCGCGCGGGAGCCGCGCAGCACGGCCAGGACGTCGTCCTCTCCGGCGGCGGTCGCTGGGCCGTCCGGTGCGGCGGGGCCCGCCTGGTCGGTCGGCCGTGCGGCGAGGGGGGCGGCCGGAGCGGGGGGTGTCCAGGCGCCGTCGGGGCCGTCCTTGCCGTCCTTGAAGTCCTTGGTGTCTTTGTAGTCCTTGAAGTCCTTGATGTCCTTGCCGTCTTTGAAATCTTTGTTGTCCTTGTAGTCCTTGCTGTCCTTGAAGTCCTTGCCGTCCTTCGAGTCCTTGCCGTCTTTGCCGTCCTTGAAGTCCTTGAAGCTCTTGGCGTGGACGTCCGGCACGTGCGGCGCGCCGACGGTCCCGGCCGGGACAGCGGTGGGCTCGGGGGGTATCGGCCGCAACAGCCGGGCGAGGATGTCCCGGCGTTGCGCCGCCTTGAGAAAGGGCATCACACGGGCCTCGTCGATCGTCCAGGTCATCGGAGGGTCCCCTCCCCGGTCGGGTCGAAGTAGGTGCGGTAGAGCCGGAGGGCTTCGGCCAGTTCGCGCTGTGCGGCCGCGTGGTGGGGGTTGAGGTTGCACACGAGGTGGTCGACGCCGAGGTCGCGGTAGCCGGCGAAGCCCTCGGCGATCTCGGCGGGGGTGCCGCAGAGCGCCGGCCGGCGCGGGTCCCGTGCGGCCGCCTGGACGGGGGTCACGACGTTCACTCCGGCGGTCGGCTTCAGCGTCGCCGGGTCGCGGCCGACGTCGGCGCAGACGGCCCGCACCCGGTCGAGGGCGTCCGCGAAGCCGGCGGGCGGGCCGAACCAGCAGCCGTTCCACAGGTCGGCGTGGCGGGCGGCCGCCCGCAGCATGCGCGGCCCGAACGCGCCCACCAGCAGGGGCGGCCCCGAGGCGCGGACGCCGCGCGGCCGCAGTTCCCCGCCGTGCACCCAGGAGTGCCGGCCGTCGAATTCCGCCTTTCCGGTGCGCAGCAGGGACGCGATGATGTGCAGGTCCTCCTCGAAGCGGGCCACCCGGTGACCGAAATCCAGGCCGAATGCCTCGAATTCCGGGCGGTGCCAGCCCGCACCCAGGCCGAGAATGAGTCGCCCGTTGCTGACGGAATCCAGCGTGACCGCCATTTTCGCGAGGACGGCAGGATTCCGGAAGGAGGTGCACAGGACGAGCGTGCCCAATTGGATCCGGGAGGTTGCCTCGGCGAGCGCGGAGAGGACCGTCCAGCATTCCCAGATACCCTCGGCGGGGCCGTCACCTTCCCGGAAGAGCAGGTGGTCGAAGCACCATACCGAGTCGAATCCGGAGGTTTCCGCCTGCCGGGCCAGGGCTCTGATCTCTTCGTATGAGGGCTGTTTACGAGGATATTCCGCCAGGGGCAGTGTCACGCCGACCTTCATGGACCCCGCCCCCTGCTTTTATGAATAGGGCCGCCTCGGGCAACGGCGTGAGCGTAGCATCAGGGTCTTGGAGATCGCCACGGCCTGAACACCGCCAATTCCGCCGGAAAGACAGGAGGTAATTCTTGGTGCGGGTGATTTTCCGGAGCTGGACGCACGTTCGAGAATGGTGGCTGCCCTGCGGCCGGCAGCCGGTCCCGGTGAGGGCGGGGCGCCGGCCGGTGACGGTGGTGTCCGGGCCCGCCTGATCCAAACGACAGGCCCTCCCCACCGCGCTCTGTGCGTGGCGTCTTCCCTCGGCCCTCCGGCTGGGCCATCATGATCCGCCGTCAGCCGTTTGCTGATCGCGAAGAGGTGAGGCGCATGGCCGGGCTCCGGGCGGGCGAAGGGATTCTCCGCCGCAAACCCATCGAACACATCGAGGAGACGGAGGTCGTTGAAGGCACCCGCCTGGACCGCTCCCTCGGCCTGGGGCAGCTGACCGCGATCGGGGTCGGCGGCATCATCGGCGCGGGTATCTTCACCCTCGCCGGAACGGTGGCCAACGGTACGGCGGGACCGGCGGTCCTCGTCTCCTTCCTCATCGCCGGTGTGGCGAGTGCCGCGGCGGCGCTGTCGTACGCGGAGTTCGCGGGTCTGATCCCGAAGGCGGGCTCCGCCTACACCTACGGCTACGCGGTGCTGGGCGAGCTGGCGGGCTGGTTCATCGGCTGGGACCTGCTGCTGGAGTACACGGCGATCGTGGCGGTGGTCGCGATCGGCATCTCCGGCTACTTCAGCTTCCTCGTCGGCGAGATGGGCGCCGATCTGCCGGACTGGATGCTGGGGGCGCCCGGCACCGGTGAGGGCCACCGGATCGACCTGTTCGCGGCGCTGCTGTGTCTGCTGATCGCGTATCTGCTCACCCTGGGCATCAGGAACGCGGCCCGGTTCGAGACGGTGGTCGTGGTCCTCAAGGTGCTGGTGGTGCTGCTGGTCATCGGCGTCGGCGTGTTCCACATCAACACCGCCAACTACGACCCGTTCTTCCCCTACGGGATCAGCGGCGCGTTCACCGGTGCGGCGACCGTGTTCTTCGCGGTGTTCGGCTACGACGCGATGTCGACCGCGGCCGAGGAGTCGAAGGACGCCCAGCGGCACATGCCGAAGGCGATCATCTACTCGCTGGTGATCTCGATGGTGCTGTACGTGGCGGCCTGTCTGGTGCTGACCGGGATGCAGCACTACAGCGAGATCGACAAGGAGAGCGGCTTCTCCACCGCGTTCAAGTCGGTGGGGCTGAGCGGGCTGGCGGATGTGATCGCGGTGGGTGCGATCATCGGCATCCTCACCGTGATGTTCACGTTCATGCTCGGCGTCACCCGGGTGTGGTTCGCCATGTCCCGCGACGGGCTGCTTCCGCCGTGGTTCGCCAAGACGCACCCGACCCGGCACGTGCCGACCCGGGTGACCTGGATCGTGGGGGTGGCGTCGGCCGCCATCGCCGGGTTCCTGCCCATCGGCGAGGCGGCCGAGCTGACCAACATCGGGATTCTGCTGGCCTTCGTGGTGGTGTGCGTGGCGGTGATCGTGCTGCGTTACCGGCAGCCCGAGCTGCCCCGCACCTTCCGTACGCCCTGGATGCCGTTCGTGCCGGCCGTGGGCGTGGTCTTCTCCATCTGGCTGATCACGTTCCTCCAGTGGCAGACCTGGGCGCGGTTCGCCGTGTGGTTCGCGCTCGGGCTCGTGATCTACTTCGCCTACTCATACCGGCACTCGGTGCTCGGCCGTCGCTAGGGCCTCCCTTCCGGATCATGCCGGCGTCGCGGGGCCTAGAGGGCGCGCAGGAAGTCGAGCAGGACGCGGTTGTACTCCTCCGGCTTCTCCAGGTTCGGGTAGTGGTCGACGCCCTCGATGGTCACGGAACGGCCGCCGGGTGCGGCACCGGCGAGCCGTTCCGCCGCGGCGAGCAGGTCGGCGGGCTCCAGGCTGCCGTTGACGGTGAGCACCGGGACGCGGATTCCGGGTACGCGGGACCAGTTGTCGGTGGAGTGGACGTGCCAGTCCTTCTCGTCGGGCGTGTGCTTCGAGATCGTGTGCAGGGCCATCTCGCGCAACCGGCGCCGGATGTCCGGGTCGATGTCGTCGGCGGTCCGGTGCTCGCCGTGCGCGACCCGCAGGAAGGCGTCGAGCCAGCCCTCGATGTCGCCGGCGCCCAGCGTGCGGGCGTACTCCGCCTGGATGTCCTGGTGCCAGGGGTCGGTGTACTGCCAGTCGCCGGTCGCGGAGCCGCTGACGACCGCCGCGCGGACGAGTTCCGGGTATTCCAGCAGGGTGTCGGTGGCGACCACCCCGCCCATCGACACACCGACCAGGACCGCGGGGCCGGTGTCGAGGTGGCGCAGCAGGGCGGCGAGGTCGTCGGCCCAGCGGAACGGCTGGGTGGCGTTGGCGGACCAGCCGTGGCCGCGTACGTCGGGGGCGATGACCCGGTATTCGGCGGCGAGAACCGGGAGCTGGGCCTCCCAGTAGCGGTGGTCGACGAACCCGCAGTGGATCAGGACGACGGGTTCCCCGGAGCCCGTGTCGAGGTAGGCGAGGTCGCCGTCGGCAGACGGGAAGAAGCGGAGGTCCGCAGGAGCATTCATGACAACCAAGGTGTCATCTTCGCGAGAATTTGACAACCGAGATGTCATGATGGGTGGGTGAACGACACCGGCAAGCCACTTCCGCCCGACGAACTCGGCCGTCGCCTCACCGAGGTGTTCGATCTGGTCGGCCCGCTGTACCGGCGTGTGCAGCGCAAGGTCGAGCACGGCGAGGCCATCGAGGGCCTCTCCGTCGGCGTCCGGGCCGTGCTGGACCTGCTGCACAAGCACGGGCCCATGACCGTCCCCCAGATGGGCCGCGCGCAGGCGATCAGCCGGCAGTTCGTGCAGCGCATGGTCAACGACGCGGCGGCGCGCGGCCTGGTGGAGAGCATCCCCAACCCCGCGCACCAGCGGTCGTCACTGATCCGGCTCACGGACGAGGGCCGTGCGGCGATCACCGCCGTCCTCGGCCGCGAGCACACGGTGCTGCGGGAGGTCGGCGGCGATCTGACCGAGGCCGAGGTGGCGGCGTGCCTGCGCGTGCTCGGCGAGATGCTGAAAGTCTTCGATCACGTGGACGTGAACTGAGCGGACCGCGGGGGCCTACTCCCCCATCACCAGCCCGTCCTCGGCGGCGCCCCGGCTGAGCACCACGTCCCGGATGCGGTCGCGCACCCCGCGCACGTCGGCGCCCTGGGCGAGGGCCTGGTTGAGGTCGACCACCCGGCCGGCGTCGAGGTCGAATAGCAGGGGGACGAACTCGGCCCGGGTCACCTTCCAGCGCTCGCCGGGCCGGGCGGGCGGCGTGAAGGTGAAGCGGCCGAGGGTGGACTGGTTGCCGCGCGGGTCGGGGGTGCCCTCGCGGTCGTACATCTGGCCGGCGATCTGGGTGCCCAGGCCGTAGACCACCCAGGTGCCGTTGACCTTCTCGTACGCCTGCGGGACATGGGCGTGGGTGCCGAGGATCAGGTCGATGTCGGGGCGGCCCCGGGTGGCGGACGCGGTGAGCGACTCGGCCAGCGAGAGCTGCTGCCGGTCAGGTGCCTCCTGCTCTTCGGTCCCCCAGTGCAGGGACACGACGACCACGTCGGCGCCCGCCTCGCGGGCGGCCCGCGCGTCGGCCAGGATCCGGCCCTTGTCGATCAGGTCCACCGCCCAGGGCTGCCCGGCGGGCAGCGGACGGCCGTCGGTGCCCTGCGTGTAGGCGAGATGGGCGACCTTCGCCGCACCGGCGTACAGGATCGTGACGGTGCGCGCCTCGCCCTCGGTGCGCGCCGACCCGGCGTGCCGTACGCCCGCCATGTCGAGGGCGTCCAGGGTGCGGCGGATGCCCTCGGCGCCGTCGTCGAGGCTGTGGTCGGAGGCGGTGGAGCAGCCGTCGTAGCCGGTGACGGCGAGGCCCTGGGCCATCTCGGGCGGGGACGTGAAGGCGGGGTGGGTCGAGGAGCCGTCGTTCGCGCCGTAGACGGTCTCCATGTGACACAGCGCCAGATCGGCGCCGACGACGACGGGGCGGATGCCGGAGAGCATGGGCCCGAAGTCGTATCCCCGGCCGCCCGCGTCGAACCGTGCCCGGTCGGTGATCGAGCCGTGCGGCACGACGCCCCCGGAGGCGACAAGGGTGAATCCGCGGGGGGCGGCGGCGGTGCGCGCGGGGCGGTCGGACCGCGTCTGCTGTTCCTGATGCTGCTGGGCCTGCCAGGCGGCGGCCGCGGCGAGAAGGGCCGTCAGGGCCAGGGCCACCAGCCGTCTGCATGCGATGCGTACGATCATCAGCTTCCCCAGTGCGGTCGCATTTACCCACAAATAGGTACGAAGCTGTACGGGACGGCAAACAGCCCCAGGGGTCCCTTTAACCCGTCCGGTGTGCGCGATCGGCGGCCGCGGACCGTTCGTCGTACCGTTCGCCGACGGGTTCGACCGTCCGTCGCAGATCCGTGTGCGTGCCCTGTCCCGCGGCGGCGCCCTGCGATGCCATACGGCCATGACGGCCGGAACCACCCTCACCCACGGGACGACGACCGCCGAGCACGAGCTCGCCGCACTGCAGCGGGAGCACGGCCGGCCCCTCTTCGCGCTGCTGCTCCGGCTCTGCGACGGCGACCGGCAGCGCGCCGAGGACCTGGTCCAGGAGACGCTGGTGCGCGCCTGGCAGCATCCCGAGGCACTGCGCGCCGCCGACTTCGACTCCGTACGGCCCTGGCTGCTGACCGTGGCCCGGCGGCTCGCGATCGACGCCCGGCGGGCCCGGCAGGCGCGCCCGGCGGAGGTCGGGGACGCGGTCCTGGAGAACGCCCGGGTGATCTCCGATCACGCCGAGCGGGCCGCGGCGATGCTCGACGTCCGCGAGGCTGTGAAGACACTCACTCCGGAACACCGTGAAGTCCTGGTGCTCGTGTACTTCCAGGGGGCGAGTGTGGCGGAAGCGGCGGAAACGCTGGGGATTCCGCCCGGTACCGTGAAGTCCCGCGCGTACTACGCGCTGCGCGCCCTGCGTCGGGTGCTTCCGGGATACGCACCCGACCTGCGGTGAAACCGACGGCCGAGTCAAACCTCCGTAAAGCGCCTTGCCGATGACCCCCGTTGAGTAATCGGCTGTCCTCATCCGTGCTTCCGGACGGGGAAAGGTCCCCCGGGCCCGGGGTCGGGCGACGCGCACGCACCGGAGGAAGGCAGGAAGGGATGCTGCACAGAGGTCATCAGAGCACGGACGGCGCCGACGGCGGTGAACTGACCGTCCCCATGGCCTGGTTGTACGCCGAGTACATCGCCGACGAACTGCTGCGCAGCGGCGATCTGATGCCGCCGACGTCCTTCGAGTTCCGGGCGGGCCGGGACGCGCTGGCGCTGACCGTCTTCCTGGCCGACACCGGCCGCGAGCTGTCCGGCATCCGGGTCGTCTCCCAGCTGGACACCTGGCTGTCCCTCACGGCGTACGACCAGCCCTGGCAGGACTGGGTGCGCGAGCGCATGGCGCAGCTCGCCGCGGAGGCCGCCGAGGCGGGCGGGCCGGCACCGGACCTGGAGCTGGCGCGGGCGGCCTGGCGCTGGCTGGAGGAGACCGAACTCCTCGCGCCGGATCTGGACGCGGTGCCGGGCGGCGTGCCGGTGATGGGCGAGGACGACGGGCCGAAGGTGTGGACGCCGGCGTGGCAGCTGGGGCTGCCGCTGGGGCATCTCGCCATCCACCTGTTCTAGCCGTCGTTCCGGGGCTGCGCCTCCTTCTCGTCCTCGTTCCGGAGCTGCGCCTCTGCTCGTCCTCGTTCCGGAGCTGCACCTCTCGTCCTGTTCCGGGCCTGCGCCTGTTCTCGACTTCGGTCTGGGCGCGCGCCTCTTCTCGACTTCCGGATTTTTTTCCGGTCCGACCAATCCTCGGGCCCGGCGGCTCCGAATCACTCGGCCGCGATTGCGGCCTGGCTTGAGTGATTCGGCCGCGCTGTGCGTACCGGTGGGTGCACGGAGTGACCCCACCCCCACCCCACGGCACGAGGATGCGGCATGTCCCTGGAGAGGCATCGCGACGCCGGCGCGTACGCGCTCGGCGTGCTGGACGAGGCGGAGGCCTTCCACTTCGAGGACCACCTCATGGAATGCCCCCGCTGTACGTCCCATGTCACCGAGTTCGGGCCGGTGACACGGCAGTTGATGCTCTACCGGCGGGCGACCCCGCGCTCGGTGCACCCGGCGGCCCGGCCCGGTCCGCGCCTGCTGGACCGGCTGCTCGGCGAGGTGCGGGCCCGGCACCGCGCCCGGCGCCGGCGCCTGCTGTTCGCCGTCGCGGCGACGGTCGCGGCGGCCGTGGCCGGCCCGTGGATCACGCTCGCGGCCCAGGGCGGGGACACCCCGGCGCGGATCGCGGCGACCGACGCGCGGTCCGGGGTGTGGGCGCAGGTCACCGCCGAGGACGCGGCGTCGGGCAGCCGGGTGGAGCTGAGGGTCAGGCACGGGGCGGGGCCCCGCGTCTGCCGGCTCGTCGCCGTCGGTCACGACGGCTCGGAGGAGACCCTGGCCACCTGGGCCGTCCCCCGGCACGACGCCCGCGAGACCACCGTGGAGGGCTCGGCGGCCCTGCACCCCGACCAGATCGACCGCTACGAGGTGCGCGCGGCCACCGGTGAACGGCTGGTGGTGCTCGACCCGCCGTGACCCGTCTCCCGCGCCCCCGGGTGCAGGGTCTCGTGGCGCAGCCGGTCACAGGTCCGGGCGAGCAGCCGGGAGACGTGCATCTGGGAGATGCCGAGGCGCTCGGCGATCCGGGCCTGCGACCAGTCCTCGAAGAAGCGCAGGTAGAGGATGGCCCGCTCGCGGTGGGGCAGTCGACGCACCGCCTCCTTGACGCTCTCGCGGTCCACCACGAGCTGGAAGCCGTGGTCCGGTTCGCCGAGGAGGTCCGCCAGGCTGGTGCCGTCGGCGTCGGGCTCGGCGTTCTGGGCGTCCAGGGACAGGGCGCGGTAGCTCTCCAGGGCCTCCAGGCCTTCGCGGACCTCGGCAGCGGAGAGTCCGGTGTGCCGGGTGAGGCGGTCCACGGTGGGGCGGGGGCTGCCCGGCGTGTGGGCCAGCTCCACACAGGCCGTACGGACCTTGTTGCGCAGGTCCTGCACCCGGCGCGGCACCCGCACGTCCCACATCCGGTCCCGGAAGTGGCGGCGCAGCTCGCCCCTGATCGTGGGGATCGCGAACGGCTCGAACGGTCCCCGCGCCGGGTCGAACCGGCGGATCGCCTTCACCAGTCCCAGCGCGGCCACCTGGCGCAGATCCTCCACGCTCTCCCCCTTGTCGCGGAACCGCCCCGCGAGCCGGTGCGCCATCGGCAGCCACGCCCGCAGCACCTCCTCCTGCACCCGCTCCCGCTCCGGCCCGTCCGGCAGCGTGACCAGCAGGCGGAAACCGGCGGTGGTGTCGGGAGCGTCGGGGTGGGAGGGGTGTGCGGGGTGCGAAGGGTACGCGGGCTCGTGCGGGGTGACGGGAGCGGGGCGGGCGGTGCGGTCCGTCCGTGCGATGGCTTCGGTCGGCATGGTCGATGTCCTCGACGTCGGCTCGGTCAGATGTTCTGCCCTGGTACGTGCCCTCTGTCCGCTCTGCCGTATTCGGGACTTTCGGCCCTTTATGTAGGGGACCTCTCACCCGTGCGGCGGTGCCGTCGGTCCCGCCTCCCCGGCCGCCGGGCGGGCCGCGGGCCACGGTGTGAGACTGCTGAGGGAGGCGAGACGACCGCTCCCGCGGTCCCGACGAGGGGAGAGACGGTTGGCGACGGCAGAGACCGGTGACGGTCTGCTGGAGGAGTTCCTCTCCGACCCGGAGACCCCGGCACTGGACCTGTCCACCGCGGTGGCCCGCTGCTCCAAGGCGCTCGGCCTCCAGCACTCCGTGGTCTATCTCGCCGACCTCCAGCAGCGCCAGCTCGTCCCGCTGACCGACGTCGTCTCCGCCCTGCCCATCGACGAGTCGCTGGCCGGCTGGACCTACCGCACCCAGTCGCTGCGCGTGGAGGAGTCCGACACCGGCGGGATGACGGCCTGGCTGCCGCTGGTGGACGGCGCCGAGCGGCTGGGCGTCCTCGCGGTGCACCAGCCCGCGCTCACCCCCGTCACCCTGCGCCGCAGCCGCAGCCTCGCGACCCTGCTGGCGATGATGGTCACCTCGAAGCGGGCCTACAAGGACTCCTTCGTACGGCGGACCAGGACCGAGCCGATGCGGCTGCCCGCGGAGATGCTGCGCGCCTTCCTGCCGCCCCGCACCATCGGCACCACGCACGTGGTGTCCACGGCCGTGCTGGAGCCCGCGTACGAGATCGGCGGCGACGCCTTCGACCACTCGCTCACCGAGAGCACACTGCACGCGTCCGTCCTCGACGCCATGGGCCACAACCTCGCCTCCGGGCTGACCACGGCGGTGACGCTGGCCGCGTGCCGCAACGCCCGGCGCACCGGCGCCGATCTGCCGGAGCTGGTGAAGTGCGTCGACGACGCGCTGTCGCACTGGCTGCCGGACCAGTTCTGCACCGGGGTGCTCACCCAGCTCGACCTGGCGAGCGGTGCGCTGCGCTGGTGCAACTGCGGGCATCCCACGCCGCTGCTCATCCGGGACCAGCGACTGCTGGTCGACGCGATGGAGCGGGAGCCGGATCCGCCGATGGGACTGCCGTCACTCCTCGCGGAGCGGTCACGGCTCACCCACGAGATCGACCTGCATCCCGGCGACCGGGTGCTGCTGTACACGGACGGGGTCACCGAGGCGCGCACCCGGGACGGCGAGGAGTTCGGCCTGGAGCGCTTCGTCGACGAGGTCATCCGCGCCACCGCCGCGGGCGAGCTGGCGCCCGAGACGCTGCGCCGGCTGATCCACTCGATCCTCGACGCCCAGCCGGGGCGGCTGCGGGACGACGCGACGATCGTGCTGATCGAGTGGTGGCCGCCGACCGGCTGAGCCCGGCGCCCGCCCGCTCCTTCGGCAGGTCTACTTCAGCAGGCGGGAGAGCCTGCGGTCCGCCAGGGGCTTTCCGCCCGTCTGGCAGGTCGGGCAGTACTGGAGCGAGGAGTCGCTGAAGGAGACCTCGCGGATGGTGTCGCCGCACACGGGGCACGGCTCACCGGTGCGGCCGTGGACCCGCAGGCCGCTCTTCTTCTCGGCCTTCAGGCGGCCGGCGGCCAGGCCCCGGGAGCGCTCGACCGCCTCGGTGAGGGTGGTGCGCAGCGCCTCGTACAGCCGGGTGGTCTCCTGGGCGGTGAGGGCCCCGGCCAGTTTGAACGGGGACATCTTCGCCGCGTGCAGGATCTCGTCGCTGTAGGCGTTGCCGATGCCGGCGATCAGGCTCTGGTCGCGCAGCGCGCCCTTGAGCTGCCGCCGCTCGCCGGCCAGCAGGGCGGCCAGGCGGGCCTCGTCGAAGTCGTCGGCGAGCGGGTCCGGGCCGAGCCGGGCCACGCCGGGGACCTCCTGCGGATCGCGGACCACGTACACCGCGAGCCGCTTCTGGGTGCCCGCCTCCGTCAGATCGAAGCCGGCGCCCGTCTCCAGGGCCACCCGCAGCGCCAGGGGCCCCTTGCCGGGGCGGGGCGGGCCGTCGGGCAGGCGGTCCTTCCACTGGAGCCAGCCCGCGCGGGCCAGATGGGTGACGAGATGCGGGCCGCCGTCCGTGGCGAGGGCGAGGAACTTGCCGTACCGCCGCACGGCGGTGACCTCGTGGCCCTCGACGGCGGAGAGGGGAGGGTCGTACGTCTTCAGGACACTGATCGCGACGGGCAGCACCCGGACGATCTCGTGTCCGACGAGGTTGTCGGTCAGGAAGTCCTTGAGCGCTTCGACCTCGGGCAGTTCCGGCATACGTCCAGACTGCCACCCGGCACTGACAGCCTCACCCCGGATCAGCTCCGCGCGGCCGCCTCGGCCCGCTCGGGCACGGAGAACTCGCACCACACGCACTTGCCGCCGCCCCGCGCCTCCACGCCCCACACCTCGGAGAGCAGGTCGACCAGGAGCAGGCCGCGGCCGGAGACACCGGACTCGCCGGCCTCGCGGCGGCGCGGGAGGGCGCTGGAGGAGTCCTCGACCTCGACCCGCAGCCGGCGCTCCGGCCCGGTGAGGACCCTGAGGGTGACGATCGCGGCGCCCTCGGTGTGCATCAGGGCGTTGGTGATCAGCTCGTCGGCGACCAGTTCGATCTCGTCGGCGCGGTCCCCGGCGCCCCAGGCGCGGACGGCGGCGCGGATCATGTGCCGGGCGCCGGTCAGGGCCTCGGGGTCGCCGGGCGCGACGTGCTGCTGGAGGCGGCCCCCGGTCTTGGGGGCGTCCATACCGCGGCGGCGCAGCAGGAGCAGGGCCACGTCGTCGTCGCCGCCGCGCTGCTCGGCCACCTCGATCAGCCGGTCTGCGAGTTTCCACACGTCCGAGGGGCCGGAGGCGATCATCCCGGTGAGGGCCTGCATTCCGTCGTCGAGGTCGGCGCCGGGCGTCTCGACGAGACCGTCGGTGAGCAGCAGCAGGGTGTGGCCGGGGTCGAGTTCGAGGGTGCCGACGGGGTAGTCGAGGCTGCCGAACTCGGCGGACAGGCCCAGCGGCAGGCCGCCCTCCACGCTGACCCGGCGGCAGCTGCCGTCGGCGGACCGCAGCACCGGGTCGATATGCCCGGCGCGCACCACCTGGACGACGCCGGTGGCCAGGTCGGCCTCGGCGTACAGGCAGGTGGCGAAGCGGTCGGTGTCCAGTTCGTGCAGGAAGACGGAGGCGCGGGCCATCACCGTGGCCGGGGTGTGGCCCTCGGCGGCGTAGGCGCGCAGCACGATCCGCAGCTGGCCCATGACGGCGGCGGCGTGGGTGTCGTGGCCCTGGACGTCGCCGATGACGGCGCCGACCCGGCCGCCCGGCAGCGGGATCAGGTCGTACCAGTCGCCGCCGATGTCCCGGCCGAGGGTGCCGGTGGCGCTGCCGGAGCGGTAGCGCACGGCGACGTCCGCGCCGGGGACGCTGGGGATGGTGCGCGGCAGCATGGCCTGCTGAAGGCCGGTGGCGAGGTCCTTCTCCTGCTCATAGAACATGGCCCGTTGCAGGCTCTGCGCGATGCTGCTGCCGAGTGCGACGAGGATGTCCCTTTCCTCGCTGCTGAAGCCGCGCCGGTCGTCGTAGAGCAGGCCCATGGCACCGATGGGCCGGGCCTGGACGATGAGCGGGAGATAGGCGGCCGAGGTGATGCCGAGGTCGGTGATGTGCGGCCAGAGGATGGGGTAGCCGGACGCGAACTCCTCCGGGGACTCGATGAAGCGGGGGCTGAGGGTGCGCACGACCTCGCTCATCGGGTAGGGCTCGTCGATCCGGGTGATGTCGGTGCCGGGCACCCGGCTGCCCTTGGGACCCTCGGCGATCAGCCGGATGCGGCCGGCCTCGACCAGGCCCATCACCAGGCTGGTCGCGCCGAGATGGGTGACGCCGTCGGAGTCCTTGAGCACGTCGATGACGTCCTGGACGGTGCGGGCGTGCGCGAGGGCGGCGGTGGTGGACTGGACGACGCTGCCCTGGTCGCGCGGCCCGTCCTCCGGTCCGCCCTGCGCGCCCCGGGCCTCGATCTCGTTCAGCTCCTGGGTGGCGTCGCGGACGATGCCGACGATCCGGCGCGGGCGGCCCGTCGCGTCGCGCCGGATGTAGCCCTGGGTGTGGGTCCAGCGCAGACGGCCGTCGCGGCGGCGGATGCGGAAGTAGGCGCCGTAGTTCTCGCTGCCGTCCTTGATGGCCTGGGCGACCAGGGTGTCGAGGCGCCGCCCCTCGTCCGGCGGGACCCGGATGCCCAGCGACTCGGGGTGGCCGTCGTATTCGTCGGGGCGCACGTCGAAGATCTCGTGGGCCTGGGCGTCCATGTGGAACAGACCGGAGTCCAGGTCCCAGTCGAAGCTGCCCATGCGGTTGAGCGCCAGGATCGCATCCGGGTGGGAGGGCCAGTCGTCCGGGAGTGAAAGGGCGCTCGCTCCCCGATCAGCCATGGGCCCACCTTGCCAGGAATCGACCGATTCTTCGACTTCAGCTCAGGAACACGTCCGTCGGGCTGCCGAAGATGCTCTCGGCGGCCTCCGAGGAGTCGAGGGGCGACTCGGGTTCCGACCCCACGGTGGGCGGGCTCGCCGTGACGGTGCCGGAGGGGCAGCGGGCGGAGCCGGGCCTGCCCGCCTCCGGGTCGGGACTCGGGGTGACCGTCACGGTCGGGGTGGCGCAGGCGGGGGACGGGTCCTCGGGCGAGGACTCCTCGCGGGTGGACTCGCCCGGTGTGGCAGCGGTGTCCTTGTCCGGCGCTGCGGTGTCCGGTGCGGCGGGGTCCTTGTACGGCGCGGTGGTGTGCTCGTGCGGTGCGGCGGTGTGCTCGTGCGGCAGGGCACCGGGCTCGCTGCCGTCCGGGCTGGGCTTCGAGGGGCTCTTGCCCGACGGCGTGGACGGGGCGGGCGAGGGGTTCTTGCCCGACGGCGCGGACGGGGCGAGCGAGGGGTTCTTGCTCGACAGCGTGGACGGAGACGCGCTGGAAGGGCTCTCGCTCGCCGGCGCGGGCACCTTCGTCCACTTGTCTCCCTTGTCAGGCTTGTCTGGGCGCGGAACGGCCTTGTCGTGGCGGGCGTCGTGACCGATCCGCCGCTCGATCCAGGTGCGGTCGCCGACGTTGACGATCGTGATGCTGGTGATCACCTGGGGCGCCGGGGTCACGACGACCACCTCGGCGGGCCGGTAGCCGGACCACGCCGTGCCGCTGTGGCGGACCGTGCCGCGCGGTTGTGCGGGCGGGGCGAGCGGGTTGCCGCAGGCGCAGCGGACCCGGGGCACGCCCCGGTCGTCGACCAGGACGGCGGTGCCCGCCTGGAGCACGGACTGGTAGCCGGTGGCCCGCCCGTCCCGGTAGCCGTGGTTGGTGACCCGGGTGTCGGCGCGCAGCACGACCGAGGTCAGCCCGCGCAGATAGGCCGGGACGGCGTCCCGGGAGACGCCGGCGATGCGGGCGAAGGCATCCGCCCTGGTCCGGTCGGCCTGGAAGTATCCGATCTGCCGCTCGACGTCGCAGCTGCCCCGGCGCTGGGTGCCGCCGTACAGGCCGGGCGTGGAGCCGGGGTAGGCGCGCGGGCCGGGTGCGGCCGGGGCGGTGTCCGGCGTTCGGGTGACGGGCGGTGCCGTGGTCGTGGAGGCCACGGTGGACGCGGTGAAGGGGTCCGGCCCCCGGGCCGCGGCCGGACGGAGCACGAGCTCGTCGCCGGCCCCGCTGTCCGTGCCGCCGTCGCCGCCGCAGCCGGCGACGAGGAGCGCCGCCGAGAGCGCACAGGCCGTGGCGAGGGTTCCGGTGGATCTGCGCACCACGTTCTCCCGCCTTGTCCGGGCCCATGACCCTGTTCGGGGCAACTCGTGCACCATTGTCTGCTTCACTCACATGGGTTACGCAAGCGGAGCAGGTGACTACGGAAGGTCGCCATCGCCTCCGACGTCAGAATGGAGGGAGAGGAGTGCAACGGCCGTGGACTGGTTCACCGCATCCGACTACTGGCTGAGCCGGCTGGTCTTCCAACGAGCGCTGGCAGCCGTCTACCTGGTCGCGTTTCTCACCGCGGCCCTCCAGTTCCGGGCGCTGCTCGGCACGCGCGGGATGCTGCCGATCCCCCGCTTCGTCGCGCGCGTGCCCTTCCGGCAGGCGCCCAGCCTGTTCCATCTGCACTACTCGGACCGCTTCTTCGCCGGATGCGCCTGGACGGGCGTCGCGGTGTCGGCGGCGCTACTCGCGGGGCTCGACGGGTGGCTGCCGCTGTGGGCGGCGATGCTGCTCTGGCTCGTCCCGTGGCTGCTGTATCTGTCGATCGTCAACGTCGGCCAGACCTGGTACGGCTTCGGCTGGGAGTCCCTGCTGCTGGAGACCGGATTCCTCGCCGTCTTCCTCGGCAACGACGAGGTGGCCCCGCCGATCGTCGTGCTGTTCCTGCTGCGCTGGATCCTGTTCCGGGTCGAGTTCGGCGCGGGTCTGATCAAACTGCGCGGCGACGCCTGCTGGCGGAAACTGACCTGCCTGGACTACCACCACGAGACCCAGCCGATGCCGGGCCCGCTCAGCTGGTTCTTCCACCATCTGCCGAAGCCGCTGCACCGGGCGGAGGTCGCCGCCAACCACGTCACCCAGCTCGCGGTGCCGGTGCTCCTGTTCACCCCGCAGCCGATCGCCACCGCCGCCGCCTCGCTGATGATCGTCACTCAGCTGTGGCTGGTGCTGTCCGGCAACTTCTCCTGGCTGAACTGGATCACCATCGTGCTGGCCCTGTCCGCGGTCCGGTTCCCCGCCGACCCGCCGTCGGTGCCCGACGCCCCGCTCTGGTACGTGGTCGTGGTGCTCGCGGTGGCCGCGCTGCTGCTGTTCCTCAGCTACCGCCCGGTGGCGAACATGGTCTCCCGCCGCCAGATCATGAACCGCTCCTTCGACCCGCTCCACCTGGTCAACACCTACGGCGCGTTCGGCAGCATCAGCCGGGTGCGGTACGAGGTGGTGATCGAGGGCACCGCGGAGGCCGTGCCGCGCCAGGACTCCGACTGGCGGGAGTACGAGTTCAAGGGCAAACCCGGCGATCCCCGGCACTGGCCGCGCCAGTTCGCGCCGTACCATCTGCGGCTCGACTGGCTGATGTGGTTCGCCGCGCTGTCGCCGGCCTACGCGGGGTCCTGGTTCGGCGCGCTGGTGGAGCGGCTCCTGGAGAACGACCGCGACACCCTGAAACTGCTCCGCCGCTCCCCCTTCCCACCCGACGAGCCGCCCCGCCACATCCGCGCCCGTCTGTTCCGCTACCGCTACACCACCTGGCGGGAGCTGCGCGAGACCGGGGCGTGCTGGCACCGGACGTACGTCCGCGACTACATGCCGCCGACGCGGCTGGCGGAGGCGGTTCAGAGGTCGTAGACGCGGGTGGCGGTCCCCTGGAAGACCTCGGTGCGTTCGGCCTCGCTCAGCCCCGAGGTCAGTTCGGCGGCGGCGGTGAGCACCTCGCCGTAGGTCGCCGCCAGTGTGCACACCGGCCAGTCGGAGCCGAACATCAGCCGGTGCGGTCCGAAGGCGTCCAGGACGACGTCGGCGTACGGGCGCAGGTCGTCGACCGTCCAGGACGTCAGGTCGGCCTCCGTGACCATGCCGGACAGCTTGCACACCGTGTTGGGCAGGGCGGCGAGGGCCCGGATCGACGTCGTCCACGGTTCCAGGTCGCCGGTGGCGATGGGCGGTTTGCCGAGGTGATCGAGGACGAAGGTGAGCCCGGGGTGCTCGGCGGCGGCCCGGAGGCAGGCGGGGAGCTGGTGGGGCCGGACGACGAGGTCGTAGACGAGCCCCGCGTCGGCGACGGCGGCCAGGCCGCGGCGTACGACCGGACGCAGCAGCCACTCCGGGTCGGGTTCGCCCTGGACCTGGTGGCGGATGCCCTTGAGGTGACGGCCGCCGGGGAGGGCGCGCAGCCGGGCGAGTTCGTCGGCGACGCCGGGGCGGGTGAGGTCGGTCCAGCCGACGACGCCCGCGATCAGGTCGTGGCGGTCGGCGAGGGCCAGGAACTCGGGGGTCTCCTCAGGGACCGTGACCGTCTGGACGAGCACCGTGCGGCCGACTCCGACGGCCTCGGTCTCCGGCCGGAGGTCGTCGACGGTGAAGTCGCGGCGCAGCGGGGCGAGTTCGGGACCGGTGATCCAGTCCTGGTCGCGTATGGACAGGTCCCAGACGTGGTGGTGGGCGTCGACGATCACGGCCGGTCCTCGGCGGGCAGGGGGGCGTCGGCGGGCAGCAGGCCGGTGTCCCGCAGCTCCTGCCAGTAGGCCGCCGGTACGGGGCTGCGGAACTGCGCGGCGCAGTCGTCGACCTCGGCGGCGGAGCGGGCGCCGACGAGGACGGCGGTGACGGCCGGGTGGGCGGCGCAGAAGGCCAGGGCGGCGGCGCGCAGGGTGGCACCGTGCTCCTCGGCGAGCGTCTTCAGGCGCAGGGCGCGCTCCAGCAGTTCCGGGGGCGCCTGGGCGTAGTCGTAGGTCGCCGTCGGCTTCGGGTCGGCCAGCAGGCCGGAATTGAAGGGGCCGCCGAGGACGACGGCCGTGCCGCGTTCGACCGCGGCGGGCAGGAGGTCGGTGAGGGCGCTCTGGTCGAGGAGGGTGTAGCGGCCGGCGCACAGCACCACGTCCACGTCGGTGTCCCGGACGAACCGGGTGAGCATCGCGGTCTGGTTCATGCCCGCGCCGATCGCGCCGACCACGCCTTCCGCGCGCAGTCGCTCCAGCGCCGGATAGCCCTCACGGAAGGCCTGTTCGGCGTGGTCGTCGGGGTCGTGGAGGTAGACGGTGTCGACGTGGTCGAGGCCGAGCCGTTCGAGGCTGGCGTCGAGTGTGCGGCGGATGCCGTCGGCGGTGAAGTCCCACACGCGGCGGTGGGTGGCGGGGACGGCGAAGCCGTGCGCGAGGTCGTCGCCGGTGCCGTCGGCGGGTTCCAGGCGGCGGCCGACCTTGGTGGAGACGGTGTACGCGGTGCGGGGGTGTGCGCGCAGGGCGGCGCCGAGGCGGCGTTCGGACAGGCCGAGGCCGTAGTGGGGCGCGGTGTCGAAGGCGCGGATGCCCTGCCGCCAGGCGGCGGCCACGGCGGCGTACGCCTGCTCGTCGCCGACCTCGGTGTAGAGGTTGCCGAGGGCGGCGGCGCCGAAGGCGAGGGCGGCGCTCACCGGGCCGCCGGGCGCAGCCGCAGGCCCTGCATGCCGCCGTCGACGGCGAGCGCGGTGCCGGTGGTGGCGCCGGACAGGGGGCTCGCCAGGTAGGCGATGGCGCCCGCGACTTCGGCGGCGCCGACCAGGCGGCCGGTGGGCTGGCGGGCCTCCAGGGCGGCGCGTTCGGCGGCCGGGTCGGCGGCGGCGTCGAGGAGGCGGCCGATCCACGGGGTGTCCGCGGTGCCGGGGTTGACGCAGTTGACGCGGATGCCCTCGCGGACGTGGTCGGCGGCCATGGCGAGGGTGAGGGAGTACACGGCACCCTTGGTCGCGCTGTAGAGCGCGCGCTGCGGCAGGCCCGCGGTGGCCGCGATGGAGCAGGTGTTGACGATGGCGGCGTGCGCGGATCGGCGCAGGTACGGCAGTGCGGCGCGGGCGGTGCGGACCATGCCGACGACGTTGACGTCGAGGACGCGGTGCCATTCGGCGTCGTCGTTGTCCTCGACGGTGCCCTGGGCGCCGATGCCGGCGTTGTTGACGAGGATGTCGAGTCCGCCGAGGTCGTCCGCGGCGGCCGAGACCGCCCGGCGTACGGAGGTGTCGTCGGTGACGTCCGCGCGGTAGCCGAGCAGCGGCTTCTCGACCGTCGTGGGGTCCAGGTCGAGGACGGCGACCCGGGCGCCGCGCTCGGCCAGCAGCTCCGCGGTGGCCCGGCCGATCCCGGAGGCCCCGCCCGTCACCAGGGCCCTCAGTCCCTCGAAGTCGCCCATTCCGCCTGCCCCTTCCGCGTGCGCTCGGCGAGGTCGGCGGCCCAGAAGGTGCCGCCGGGGAACGTGTACCGCGCGATCGACTCCGGGCGCAGGGCGGCCGAGAAGCCGGGCGCGGTGGGTGCGGTGTAGTGCCCGTCCCGGATCACCACCGGGTCGAGGAAGTGGTCGTGGAGGTGGTCGACGTACTCGATCACCCGGTCGTCGGTGGTCCCGGAGACCGTCAGATAGTCGAACATCGCGAGGTGCTGGACGAGTTCGCACAGTCCGACGCCGCCCGCATGTGGGCAGACCGGGACGCCGAACCGGGCGGCGAGCAGCAGGATCGCCAGGTTCTCGTTGACGCCGCCGACCCGGGCCGCGTCGAGCTGGAGGACGTCGATGGCGCCGGCCTGGAGCAGTTGCTTGACGACGATCCGGTTCTGGGCGTGCTCGCCGGTGGCGACCTTGACCGGGGCGACGGCCCGGCGGATCGCCGCGTGGCCGAGGATGTCGTCGGGGCTGGTGGGCTCCTCGATCCAGTACGGGTCGAACGCGGCGAGGGCCGTGGTCCAGCGGATCGCCTCGTCGACGTCCCAGCGCTGGTTGGCGTCGACGGCCAGGCGGATGTCCGGTCCGATGGCGGCGCGGGCGGTCCGGCAGCGGCGGATGTCGTCGTCGAGGTCGGCGCCGACCTTCAGCTTGATCTGGGTGAAGCCGTCGGCGACGGCCTGGCGGGCGAGCCGGGTGAGCTTCTCGTCGTCGTAGCCGAGCCAGCCCGGGGAGGTGGTGTAGGCGGGGTAGCCGCCCGCCAGCAGCCGGGCCCGCCGCTCCTCTGCGCCCTCGCGGCCGCGGCGCAGCAGGTCCAGCGCCTCCTCGGGGGTGAGGGCGTCGGTGAGGTACCGGAAGTCGATCTGGCCGACCAGCCACTCGGGGTCGGCGTCGGCGAGCAGCCGCCACAGCGGCTTGCGGGCGCGCCGGGCCGCGAGGTCCCAGACGGCGTTGACGACGGCGCCGATCGCCATGTGCATCACGCCCTTCTCCGGACCCAGCCAGCGCAGTTGGCTGTCGCCGACGAGGTCCCGGCTGAGCGTGCCGGGGTCGGCGCACAGCGCGTCGACGGAGCGTCCGACCACGTGTCCGCGCAGCGCCTCGATCGCCGCGACCTGGACGTCGTTGCCCCGGCCGATGGTGAAGGCGAACCCGTGGCCCTCGTGTCCGTCGGCGGCGTCGGTGCGCAGCACCACATAGGCGGCCGAGTAGTCCGGGTCGGGGTTCATCGCGTCGGAGCCGTCCAGCTCGCGCGAGGTGGGGAAGCGGATGTCGTAGGTGTCGAGGACGGTGACGCGGGCGGGAGTCTGGGACGCCATGTCGCTTATTTATCAGACCACTTGGCCGCACCGACACCCCTGTGCACGGCCATGACGGCCGATTGACCCAATGTGGTCGGACCACTTCGCTGGCTAGACTGCGGCGCACCGAGGAGGGGAGCGACGGCGTGACGGAGACGGAAGCGGCCCCGCAGAAGGGCACGGTGACGCAGCGCGCCATCGAGCGGATCAAGGCGATGATCGCCGAGGGGCGACTGGAACCCGGCCAGCGGCTGCCGACCGAACGCGAACTCGCGGCCGGCCTGGGCATCTCCCGCAGTTCCATGCGCGAGGCGATCCGCGCGCTGACCGTGCTCGGCGTGCTGGAGGCACGGCACGGTTCCGGCATCTACGTCACCCGGCTCCAGGCCGCCGATCTGCTGGAGACCTTCGGCGTGGTGGCCGACCTCTCCCAGGGCGAGCGGCTGGTCGAACTCCTCGAGATCCGCCGCGTCCTGGAGTCGACGGCGACGGCGCTGGCCGCCGCGCGCATCACGGCTGAGCAGCTGGCGGAGGTCGAGGAGCACCTGGCGGCGATGGAGGCCACCGACGACCCGGACCGGATCCTCGCCCACGATCTGGCCTTTCACCGGGTGATCGCCGTCGCGGCCGGCAACGAGACGATGGCCGCCATCCTGGAAGGCCTGTCGACGCGGACCTTCCGCGCCCGGGTCTGGCGCGGCTACCAGGAGGAGGACGCGATCGCCCGCACCCGCCGCGAACACGCCGCCATCCACCGCGCCCTGGCCGCCCGCGACCCGGAGGCGGCCCGCGCGGCGGCGGCCGCGCACGTGGGCGAGGTGGAGCAGTGGCTGCGGGGGCGGCTCGGGCGGTAGCCGGGTCTCACCGGAGCAGCCGCCGCCACACCAGTTCCCGTACCTCCTCGCGGTCGCGGCCGTGGTGGTCGGCGGCGATGAGATGGCCGCCCAGCCACACCGAGAAGGCGAGCATGGCGCGGGCCTCGGCCTCGTCGTCGTCCTCGCAGAACGCGGCGAACAGCGACCGCAGATAGTCCATGCGCCGGGTGTCCACCCGCCGCAGCCGTTCGGCGACCCGCTCGTCGCGTCGCGCCCACTCGCGGATCGCGAGGTCGGTGCGGATGTCGGTGGTCACCTTGGGCACGATGGCCTCCGGCAGCCTCCGCAGCCGCTCCCGGGCGTCCCCGCCCTCGCTCTCGACGCGCTCGATGACCTGCTCCGTGACGTCGCGCTCCCAGGTGTCGAGGAGTTCGCCGAGCAGGGTCTCCCGGTCCCCGAAGTGCCAGTAGAAGCCGCCCTTGCTGACGCCGAGCGACTGCGCGAGCGGTTCGACGCGGACCGCGTCGGGGCCGCCGGCCGCGAGTGCGCGCAGGCCCTCCTCGATCCACTTGCCGCGCGGGGTGCGGGCCTGGGCCACGGTCGGTCTCCTTCTGTTCCACATCGTCCATACGCGACCGTATGGATTTTCTATACGCCGCCGTATGGAAGGGGCTACGCTGTCATCCATACACCAGCGTATGGAAGCGAGGCCTTCCTCATGAAGCTGCCCCGGACCGCACACACCTCCCAGGACTGGCTCCTCCACGCCATCTCCCACGACTTCCGCCTGGAAGACGTATGGGCCCTGCCCACACCGGGCGGCCCCGACGACTTCCCGCGCCTGCTCTCGACCTTCTCCGAGCGGGACTTCGTCAGCCAGGCCAACCTCCCCACGCGGTTCCTGTGGGCGGCGCGCTGGAAGCTGGGCGCGCTGCTCGGCTGGGACAAGGACAAGGACGGTCTGGGCACCCGGGTGCGAACCCTGCGCGACCGGCTCCCCGCCGAGGCGCGGGACCTTCCCACGGTGCCGGAGGCGGGCCCGCCCTTCTCGACGCTGTACAGGCGGGAGAACGAGTGGGCCGCCGAGATGGCCAACCGGACGGTGCACGGCATCCTGCACCTCGCCTGGGTGCCCGACGGCCACGGCGGGTATCGCGGCCAGATGGCCGTCCTGGTCCGGCCCAACGGCCGCTGGGGCAGCGCCTACATGGCCGCGATCAAGCCGTTCCGGTATCTCGTCGTGTACCCCCAGCTGCTGCGCTGGTGGGAGCGGCACTGGGACGGACGCGCCACCACCCCGGCGTGACCACCCTCGCCCGTGCCGCGCCCGGCCCCGCCGTCAGGCCCGCCGCAACCGGAGCGTCATCAGCTCGAACGGCCGCAGCCGTACGGCGATCCGCTCGCCGTCGACCATCGGCGCCGGGGCGTCCGGCAGCGGGCGTTCCAGCAGGTCGGTGACCGTGACCCCGGCGACCGCGAAACCGGCCGTCAGGGTCGCGCGGGCCCGGCCGCCGTGGGCCTCGTGGAAGCGGACGACGACGTCGCCGCTGCCGTCGTCGGCCAGTTTCACTGCCGTGACGACCACGGCGTCGTGGTCGACGAAGAGCAGCGGGGCGACCTCCCGCGCGCCCCTCAGCCGCCGCTCCGGAAGGTTGATCCACCAGCCCTCGCGCACCGCGTCGCCGATGTCCGCGCCCGGCACCAGGGCGTGCCGGAAGCGGTGGACGCCCTGGTCGGTCTCGGGGTCGGGGAAGCGCGGGGCGCGCAGCAGGGAGACGCGGACCGTGGTGGTCGTACCGGCGTCGGGGCCGGTGCGGACGGTCCGGGTCACGTCGTGGCCGTACGTCGAGTCGTTGACGAGCGCGACGCCCCAGCCGGGCTCCGCCAGGTGGACGAAGCGGTGGTTGCAGGCCTCGAACCTGGCGGCGTCCCAGGAGGTGTTGGCGTGCGTGGGGCGGAAGAGGTGGCCGAACTGGGTCTCCGAGGCGTACCGCTCGGCGTGCAAGTCGAGCGGGAAGGCCAGCTTGAGGAACTTCTCCGTCTCGTGCCAGTCGACCTCCGTGTCCAGCACCAGCCGCCGCTCCCCCGGCGCGAGCGTCAGCAGCTGGGTGACGCGGGAGGCGCCGAAGGTACGGACGACGCGGACCGAGACGCCGTCCTCGCCGACGGCGACCTCGTCGGCGTCGGTCAGGTCGGTGACGGTGTTGCGGTAGAACTCGTCGACGTCCCAGGCGTCCCACATGTTCGGGAAGTCGGGGTGCAGCTGGAGGAGGTTCGCGGCCCGGCCCGGCGCGACGGTCTCGCGGTCGGCCTCGAGGTCGTGGGCGGAGACGACGAGACCGCGGGCGTCGATCTCGACCCGGAGCAGGCCGTTGTCCAGGACGAATCCGCCGTCGGCGCGCGGCGACAGCCGGGCGGGGCGCGGCAGGTCCGCCGGGCCCGCCCCGCCCGCGGGGACCCCGTGCCGGCGGTGCGGCGCGGAGTTGAACACCAGCTCCCGCTCCCCCTCCCCGGCCAGCGCCCGCTGAGCCGCGCCGATGATGTCGTTCAGCTCGCGCGCCACCCGCTCGTACGTCTGCCGCGCCTCCCGGTGCACCCAGGCGATGGAGGACCCCGGCAGGATGTCGTGGAACTGGTGCAGCAGCACCGTCTTCCAGAGGCGGTCCAACTCCTCGTAGGGGTAGGGGAATCCGGTCCGTACGGCGGCCGTCGCCGCCCACAGCTCGGCCTCGCGCAGCAGGTGTTCGCTGCGGCGGTGCCCTGTTTGGTGCCGGCCTGGCTGGTGAGGGTGGCGCGATGGAGTTCGAGGTACAGCTCGCCGACCCAGACGGGCGGCTCGGGGTACTCGGCCTCGGCGCGGGCGAAGAACGCCGCCGGGGTCTCCCACCGGACCGTC
Organism: Streptomyces sp. NPDC030838; assembly: GCF_055572035.1. Classification (NCBI taxonomy): domain Bacteria; kingdom Bacillati; phylum Actinomycetota; class Actinomycetes; order Kitasatosporales; family Streptomycetaceae; genus Streptomyces; species Streptomyces sp. NPDC030838. The sequence goes on from NZ_JBVIED010000013.1 coordinate 243,206, forward strand.
GGGGAGCCTTCGAGGTCGCGCAGCCGGGCGGCGCGGGCGACCATCTCGCGGGTGGTCCCGCCGCCTCCGTCGCCGAAGCCGGTGGGGGCGAGGGAGTGGCGGGCGCGGCCCTTCTCGCGGAAGTTGCGGGCGGCGTGGGCGAGTTCGGCGCCGCGCATGGCGCAGTTGTACGTGTCGACGGGCGGGAAGTGGGTGAAGATCCGGGTGCCGTCGATGCCCTCCCAGCGGAAGGTGTGGTGCGGGAAGGCGTTCGTACGGGACCAGGAGATCTTCTGCGTCAGCAGGTACCTGGCGCCGGCCGCCCTGACGATCTGCGGGAGCCCGGCGGCGAAGCCGAAGGTGTCGGGCAGCCAGACCTCCTCGTTCTCGATGCCGAACTCGTCGAGGAAGAAGCGCTTGCCGTGGGTGAACTGGCGGGCCATCGCCTCCGAGCCCGGCATGTTGGTGTCCGACTCCACCCACATCCCGCCGGCCGGCACGAACCGCCCGTCGGCCACGGCCTTCTTCACCCTGGCCCACACCTCGGGCCGGTGCTCCTTGATCCACGCCCACTGCTGGGCCTGGGACATGGCGAAGACGAACTCCGGCTCGTCGTCGATCAGCGCCGTCATGTTCGCGGCCGTGCGGGCCACCTTGCGCACCGTCTCGCGCAGCGGCCACAGCCACGCCGAGTCGATGTGGGCGTGCCCGACCGCGCTGATCCGGTGCGCGGAGGGGGCGGCGGGCGCGGCGAGGACGTCCGTGAGGCAGGCCCGCGCCCGCTCCGCCGTACCCCCAACGTCCTGGAGGTCGACGGCGTCGAGGGCCCGCTCCACGGCTCGCAGGATGTCCCAGCGGCGCGCCGACTCCACCGGCAGCTCGGCCATCAGCTCGCCGAGCACCTCCAGGTCGAGCACCAGCTGCCACACCGGCTTGTCGAAGACGGCCAGCTCCATCCGCCCGAGCGTGTACTGCGGCTCGCGCCCGGCGGTCTTCTTGTCGCCGAGCGGGGTCGGCCGGAAGGGCGGGAAGCCGAGGACGACGGGGTTGGAGGCGGCCTCGATGTGCAGCCGCACCTCCTCCCCGCCGGTCACGGGCGCGCCGATCCGCACCCACTGGTTCTGCGGGTGCAGGCCCTTCACCGGGGTGCCGTCGGGCCGGTAGACCAGTCCCTCGCACTGGAAGCCGGGCAGCCCGGCCTCGAAACCGAGATCGAGCACCGCCTCGACGGTCCGCCCGGCCCATTCCTCCGGTACGGTCCCGGTGACCCGGAACCAGCTGGTCCCCCAGGGCGCGCCCCACCGCTCCCCCGCCGCGATCGGCTGCCCCTCGGCCGCCAGCCCCTCCTCGACCGGCACCGGCTCGTCGGGGGCGTGCCACACGGTCACCTCCAGCGGCACGGTCTCGGGGTACACGGCGGGCCGGACGCGTTCGTCGAGGACGCGCCTCAGACGCCCTTCGACGAGGCTGCGGTCGTCATGCATGGGATACAGCTCCCCTGCGGCGGCCGGTTCGAACCATGCCTGTTCCGTGCCTCTCGACGCGCCCCCGTTCCGTTGGGCAGAGTGCTCCCTACGTACTCGCCAGTAGCCCACTCATCGCCGAGGAGCGCCCGTGACCAACTGGGTCGGACGGACCGCCGTCGAGATCGCCGTCGCCGTGCGGGAGAAGCAGGTCACGCCACGGGAGGTGGTGGCGGAGCATCTGGCGCGGATCGAGCGGCTGGACGGGCGGATCGGCGCCTTCCGTACGGTCCGGGCGGAGGCGGCGCTGCGGGAGGCCGACGAGGTCGGGGCGCGCGGGGATCTGGGCGAACTGCCGCTCGCCGGGGTGCCCGTGGCCGTCAAGGACAATCTGGCGGTACGCGGCGAGTCCACCCGGAACGGCTCGGCGGCGACCTCGGACACACGGGCCGAACACGACCATGTCACCGTGGCCCGGCTGCGGGCGGCGGGCGCGGTGGTGGTGGGGCTGACGAACGTGCCGGAGCTGTGTGTCTTCGGTACGACGGAGGGGGTGCACGGCACGTCCCGCAACCCGTGGGACACCTCCCGTACGGCGGGCGGCTCGTCGGGCGGCAGCGCCGCCGCCGTGGCCGCCGGGATGGTGCCGATCGCGCTCGGCAACGACGGCATGGGGTCGCTGCGCATCCCGGCGGCCAACTGCGGCCTGGTCACCATCAAGCCGGGCCACGGGGTGGTCCCGGCGGGCATCGGCGAGGGCGACTGGTTCGGCATGGCGGAGAACGGCCCGCTCGCCACGACCGTGGCGGACGCGCGGCTGATGCTGTCCGTCCTCGCGGACCGGGAGATCGACGCCGTACGGCCGGACGCCTCCGCCACCCGCAAGGTCGCCCTGTCGCTGCGCAGCCCGCTCGCCGGAGTGCCCCTCAGCAAGCCGTACACCGCGGCCGCGCGGGAGGCGGCCGGGCTGCTGATCAAGGCGGGGCACCAGGTGCGGCGCGCCGACCCGCCGTATCCGCAGTCGCTGGGCGTCACCGCGCTGACGCACTGGACGGCCGGCACGTCGGTCGACGCGCAGGGCCTCGACGCGCGACTGCTGACCCGGCGCACCCGCGTCCACGCGGCCGTCGGACGGCGGTTCGTCGGGCGGGTGCGCGCCGGGGCGAGCCGGGAGGCGCTGCGCCGGCGGCTGGAGCCGTTCTTCGCCGAATACGACGTGCTGCTCACGCCGGCGCTGGCCCGCCGCTCGCCGCGGTCGGTGCCATGGCACGAGCGAGGCTGGCTGCGCAACATCGCGGCCAACTCGGCCTATTCGCCGATGACTCCGCCGTGGAACCTGACCGGCTGGCCCGCGATGGCCGTCCCGCTCGGCACACTGCCGTCGGGCGCCCCGTGCGCCGTACAGCTGGTGGGGCGGCCGGGGTCGGAGGCGGAACTGCTGGAACTGGCCGGGCAGTTGGAGCGGCTGCGCCCGTGGGAGCGGACCGCGCCGCTCGACTAGGGCGCCTGCTCGGCCGGTTGGAGGGCCTTGTACATGATGTGCAGGCCGACGCGTCCGTGCCGGGGGTGGTCGAAGGCCTCCGGCACCGTGCCGAGGATCGTGAAGCCGAGGGACGTCCAGAGCTTCACCGCCGGGTTGGTCTCGACGACCGCGTTGAACACCATGCCCCGGTAGCCGTGCGCGGCGGCCTCGGCGAGGATGTGCTCGGCGAGGGCGCGGCCGATGCCCCGGCCGCCCTGGTCGGGGTCGACCATGAAGCCGGCGTTGGCGATACCCGCGGCGGGGCCGCCGTAGTTGGGCGTGAGATAGGCGGAGCCGACGACGGCTCCCGAGGCGTCCTCGGCGACGTAGACGCGCTTGGCCGGGCTCATCCAGAGGGCGCGGGCCGCTTCCTCGCCGGTGTCGGGATCCCAGGCGTAGGTCTCGGCGGCGGCGACGATGCGATGCCAGAAGGGCCAGATGCGCGGCCAGTCGTCGGCGGTGGCTTCTCTGATCAGCATGGGCGTGAGTCTCGCACGCCCAGCTGACCTGATCGCGGCGGACCGCCCGGGGGGTCAGTCCACGCTGGGGAGGATGTGCGGCTCGGCGAGGTCGTCCTCGTAGCCCGCCAGGCGGATCGGGGCCGAACGGGCCCACACGTCGAGGCTGCCGATCTCTCCGGGGCGCCGGCCCGCGCGCTCGCTGCGTTCCTTGGGGCGCTGATCGCGATTCTTCTTCTCCGGTGTCACCGCGCACTCCTTATGTGTCGGGTCACCCTCGGGCTCGCCGGCCGGTCCGCGGTCCGCGGCGCGACGCACACTCGGGTCTGGGTCGAAAACCGTCCGGACGCGGTGGCGTCGACAACTCGCGGGAGGGCAGGCCGTTGTGCACCGGCTCATCCCGGGACGGACGGTGGGTGTGGGTAGGGACCCGTGCTGCTGTCCGTCCGCTCCAGACTAACCAAATGAGCGGGCCTCCGCTCGATGGGGTTTGGAACTAGGGGGAGATTAGGGGTGACTCTGCCAAGTCACCCCGCCTGCACCGCACAACCCCTTGCACCCGTTTGCTCCGTGATGCGCCGTTCGCGATTCACCCGCTCGGCCTATCCGGCTGAACTGATGTGCGGACGACTACCACTTGCCCGGCGCGTAGTCCTTCAGGAAGACGCCGTACAGGTCCTCGCCCGCCTCGCCGCGCACGATCGGGTCGTAGACGCGGGCGGCGCCGTCGACCAGGTCGAGCGGGGCGTGGAAGCCCTCCTCGGCCAGGCGCAGCTTGTCGAAGTGCGGACGCTCGTCGGTGATCCAGCCGGTGTCGACCGAGGTCATGAGGATGCGGTCGGTCTCGAACATCTCCTGGGCGCTGGTCCGCGTCACCATGTTCATCGCGGCCTTCGCGGCGTTGGTGTTCGGGTGCCCCGCACCCTTGTAGCCGCGGCTGAAGACGCCTTCCATCGCCGAGACGTTGACGACGTAGGAGCGCCCGCTGGGCGCCTTCCGGGCGGCCTCGGCCATCGCCGACCGCAACTTGCTGATCAGGATGAAGGGCGCGGTGTAGTTGCACAGCTGGGTCTCGAGCAGCTCCACCGGGGAGATCTGTTCGATGGTCTGCACCCAGGTGTTGGTGTCGACGACGTCCGGCACCAGGCCGCCGGCGTCGATGGCCGTGCCGTCGAGGTGGCGGGCGACGCTGGCGTTGCCCGCGACCAGGGCGAGGTCGGCCACCTTCTGCGCGTCGAGCCCGCTGACGCCGACGGGCAGCGCGGCGAGACCGTCGACCGCGCCGGAGTTGAAGGCGCCGATGACCTGATGGGCGGGCAGTTCGCCGGCGGGCAGCGGGGCGCTCTCGCCCTCGACCAGGGCGGCGTAGGCGGAGGGCAGGCGGCGCACGGTCTGCGTCGCGTTGTTGATCAGGATGTCGAGGGGGCCGGCCTCGGCGACCTGGTCCGCGAGGGCCACGGCCTGGGCGGGGTCGCGCAGGTCGATGCCGACGACCTCCAGGCGGTGGATCCAGTCCGCCGAGTCGTCCATGGCCTTGAAGCGGCGGATGGCGTCCTTGGGGAACCGGGTGGTGATCGTGGTGTGCGCGCCGTCGCGCAGCAGCCGCAGCGCGATGTACATGCCGATCTTGGCGCGGCCTCCGGTGAGCAGCGCGCGCCTGCCGGTGAGGTCGGCGCGGGCGTCGCGCTTGGCCCGGTTCTCGGCGGCGCAGTCCGGGCAGAGCTGGTGGTAGAAGTAGTCGACCTCGACGTACCGCGTCTTGCAGACGTAGCAGGAGCGCGGCCGCTGGAGTATCCCGGCGATCCGGCCCGCCTCGATCTTGGAGGAGGGCAGGATGCCCTCGGTCTCGTCGTCGATGCGCTCGGCGGAGCCGGTCGCGGTGGCCTCGGTGACCTGCCGGTCGTGGGCGGTCTTGGCGGCGCGGCGCTCCTGGCGGCGGCGCTGCTTGACCGTCCGGTAGATGTGCGAGGTGGCCCGGCGCACCTTGATCGCGTCGGGGTGGTCGACCTCGAGCTTGTCCAGCTCTTCGAGCACGCTGAGGCAGATCGCCAGACGCTCGGGGTCGATGCCGGGCCCGTAGACCACCTCGTCCGGGGTCTGGGTGCCGTCCTGTGTGACCGTCATCGCCGCTGCGTTCCCTGTTTCTGCCCTGGCGGCGCTCCGACTCGCGCCCGCATTCGAACGTCGGATTTTACGGAGCGCCGGGCCCCCTCGCCAAACCCGTCCCGATCAGGGCGTACAGGCCGTGATCAGCGTCCGCACCTCGTCGGTGAGGGCCTGGGCGAGCCGGTCGAGGTCGGGGACGGCCTCGGCGTCGGCGACGAGCCCGTAGTGGACGGTGCCCCGGTAGGTGGAGACGGCGACCGCGAGGGACTGTCCGTGGGCCAGCGGGGCGTAGGGGTAGACCTCGGCGAGCGGGGCGCCGCCGAGCTTCAGGCCGAGCGAGGGCAGCGGCACGCTGGTGACCAGGATGTCGAACCAGAGCCGGGCGGCTTGCGCGGCCAGCGGGCCGCCGAGCCGGTGGCCGAGGGCCGGCACATGGTCGGCGAGCAGGGCGACGGCGCCCGCGCCGCGGTGGGGTCCGGCGTCCTTGTTGCGGTCCATGGCGGTGCGGACCGCGCCGAGCCGGCACAGCGGGTCGGCCTCGCCGACGGGGAGACGTATCACATAGCCGGAGAGCCGGTTGCCCTGCGGGGACGCGGTGCGCGGGCGGCGGGTGGAGACGGGGATCAGGGCGCGGGGCGCGAGGCCCTCGCTGCCGTCGCCGCGTTCGTCGAGCCAGCGCCGCAGGGCGCCCGCGACGACGGCGATCAGTACGTCGTTGACGGTGCCGCCGACGGCCTTGCGGACCCGGTGCACGTCGTCGAGGTCGACGACCGCTCCGGCGGTGCGGCGGGTGCCGGAGGGCGCGGCGGCCAGGGCCGGGGAGGAGCGGACGTTCAGACCGGAGCGGGCGACCGAGGCGCCGATGCCGACGGCCCGGCTCGCGCCGGACAGGGCGCCGCGCAGGAGTGCGGGCAGCCGGCGGACGTCCGGCAGCGGGCCGCGCGGGGGCTCGGGGCGGCGGGGCCGGGACGGGGGCAGGTCCATCGGATCCAGCACCGCCGCGGCCAGGGTGAGCGCCCGCAGCCCGTCGGCCAGGGCGTGGTGGAACTTGAACAGCACGGCGAAGGAGACCCCGTCCTCGCCGGGCAGCACATGGGCCTCCCAGGGCGGCCGGCCGCGCTCCAGGGGCCGCTCCATGAGCCGGCCGGCCGCGGCCTGGAAGTCGGCGGTGGGGGCGTGCAGCCGGACGTGGTGCAGCGGGTCGAAGCCGGGGTCGGGCTCGCGGGCGGCGCCGCCGAAGGCCAGGGACCGTCTGAGGTCGAGGGGGAAGGGCCGGCTCACGTCGAGCGGCCCCCACACGTCCCGGATCCGCATGCGCAGTCCGGGCACGGCCGCGGCCCGGGCGGCGAGCAGGTCCGCGGCGTGGGCGCCCGCGGTGGGCGAGTGCGCGGTGAAGACGCCGAGGGCGCCCAGGTGCATGGGGTGCCGCTCGGACTCGATGTTCCAGAACGCCAGGTCGAGGGGTGCGAGCAGGTCGTCAGAAGTCAATGGCTTGCCTCGCGTCGACGACGGGTGGGCAAGCAGTCAATCCTCCGTGAACGATTACGGTCAAGGATTGCCGGATTACGCTCAGTTAACAGCGGATTAAGTTACGAAACCCGCTGCCCCTTGCCCAGCGCGATCACCCCGCCTTTGGACACGGTGTACAGCTCGGCGTCGCGGTCCGGGTTGACCCCGATCGTGGCGCCCGGCGGCACCTCGACGTTCTTGTCCAGGACGGCCCCGCGCACCACCGCGCCCCGGCCGATGTGCACGTTGTCGTGCAGCACCGACCCCTGCACCACCGCCCCCGGGTCGACCACCACACCCGGCGAGAGCACCGACCGGGTGACCTGCCCGCGGATCAGGCAGCCGGCACTGATGATCGACTCGCCGGCGATGCCACCCGCGTTGAAGCGGGCCGGGGAGAGCTGGTTGGAGTGGGTGTAGATGGGCCAGCTGCGGTTGTAGAGGTTGAACGCGGGCCGCTCGGCGATCAGGTCCATGTGCGCGTCGTAGTACGCGTCGAGGGTGCCGACGTCCCGCCAGTAGCCCTGGTCGCGGCTGGTCTCGCCGGGCACGTGGTTGTCGCCGAAGTCGTACAGCCGCGCCTCGCCGCGCTCGGTGAGCTGGGGCAGGATCGAACCGCCCATGTCGTGCACGGAGTTCTCGTCCTCGGCGTCCCGCTGGAGGGCCTCGATCAGGGCCTTGGTGGTGAAGATGTAGTTGCCCATCGAGGCGAAGACGCAGTCGGGGCGGTCCGGCAGGCCGGGCGGGTCGGCCGGCTTCTCCAGGAACCGCTCCACGGTCCGGCCGTCCGAGCCGGGCGTGATCACGCCGAAGGACGACGACTCGGCGCGCGGGATACGGATCCCCGCGACCGTGACACCGGCCCCGGACTCGATGTGCTGGGCGAGCATCTGCCGCGGGTCCATGCGGTACACGTGGTCGGCGCCGAACACCGCGACGTACTCGGGCCGTTCGTCGTACACCAGGTTCAGGGACTGCAGGATGGCGTCCGCGCTACCCAGGTACCAGCGCGGGCCGAGGCGCTGCTGGGCGGGGACCGGGGTGACGTAGTTGCCGAGCAGGCTGGACATCCGCCAGGTGGTGGTGATGTGCCGGTCCAGGGAGTGCGACTTGTACTGCGTCAGCACACAGATGCGCAGGATGTCGGCGTTGACGAGGTTGGACAGCACGAAGTCGACGAGGCGGTAGGTCCCGCCGAAGGTGACCGCGGGTTTCGCGCGGTCCGCGGTCAGCGGCATCAGGCGCTTGCCCTCGCCGCCCGCCAGGACGATTCCGAGCACCGAAGGTCCCCCACGACGCATGGCCGCTCCCCTCACGCTGGTTGCCGCATGCCTGCCCGTGCACTGATCGGAACAATCCTGTTGGAGGATCGTTCCGGCGTACTACGTCCCGTCGACGACCCGCTCGTAGAGCCGGACCGTGCGCCGGGCGACCGTGTCCCAGCCGAACTCGCCGACCGCACGCTCCCGCCCCGCCTCGCCCATCCGCCGGGCGCCCTCCGGATCGCCGAGCACCCCGTCCAGGGCCCGGGCGAGGCCCCCTTCGAAGTCGTCGTCCACGGGCACCAGGAGGCCGGTCCTGCCGTCCGCCACGACCTCCGGGATACCACCGACCCGGGAGGCCACGACGGGCGTGCCGCAGGCCATCGCCTCCAGGTTGACGATGCCGAGCGGCTCGTAGACCGACGGACAGACGAACACGGCGGCGTGGGTGAGGAGTTGGATCACCTCCGGGCGCGGCAGCATCCGCGGGATCCAGTGCACGCCCTCGCGCGCCCGGCTCAGCTCCTGGTACAGCTCGCGGAACTCCCGCTCGATCTCGGGGGTGTCCGGCGCGCCCGCGCACAGCACGACCTGGGCGGCCGGGTCGATGTCCCGGACCGCGCGCAGCAGGTGGGGCACGCCCTTCTGACGGGTGATGCGGCCGACGAAGAGCACATAGGGGTGGGCGGGATCCACGCCCAGGCGGTGCAGCACGTCGGTGCCGGGGTCGGGCCGGTACAGCTCGGTGTCGATGCCGTTGTGGACCACGTGCACCCGGGCCGGGTCCAGCGCCGGATAGCAGGCGAGGACGTCCTCGCGCATGGCGCCGGAGACGGCGATCACCGCGTCGGCGGCCTCGATCGCGGTGCGCTCGGCCCAGCTCGACAGGGCGTATCCGCCGCCCAGTTGCTCGGCCTTCCAGGGCCGCAGCGGCTCCAGGGAGTGGGCGGTGAGCACGTGCGGGACGCCGTACTGGAGCTTGGCGAGGTGGCCGGCCAGGTTGGCGTACCAGGTGTGGGAGTGGACGAGGTCGCGGCCTTCCAGCGCGGCGGCGACGGCGAGGTCCACGGAGAAGGTGCGCAGCGCGTCGTTGGCGCCGTCGAGGGCGGACCAGGGGCGGTGGCGTACGACGCCCGCCGCCCGCTCCGCGCGGGAGACCTCGCCCCAGCAGTGCACCTCCAGGTCGACCAGGGACCGCAACTCCCGGGCCAGGAACTCCACATGGACGCCCGCGCCGCCGTAGACGTCCGGCGGGTACTCCCGGGTCAGCAGTCCCACACGCACCCGCGACCCCCTGTCTCAGCGGCTGGTTCCCTCATGGTCACCCAGATGCGGCGCGCGGGGAAGACCGCGGGGGCCGGGTGAAGCAGCAGTCGCCGCAGACTCCGGCGCCGGGCACCCGGTAGTAGAGGCAGCAGCTGCGGCGCCGGAAGGCGGTGCCGGTGAGGGTGCCGGTGTCCGCGAGGAACGGGTGGGCGAACAGCTCGGCGGTCAGGGCGCGGGCCCGGTCGGCGGCGTCCGTACGGCCGCGCTCCCCCGCCCACCGGTCCAGCGTACGGGCGGCGCCGGCCAGCGCCGAGGCGGCGTTGCCGCGCAGCAGGCCGGGTGCGAGCCGGTGCCGGGCGCGCAGGGCGGCGGCCAGCGGGACGAGGTGCCCGTGCAGCACGGCGTCGGCGAGTGCGGTCGCGTCGGCCGCCCGCTCCGCCGGGCGGACCTCGGGGAGCCACAGGTCGTCCGGGGCGCTGCCGTCGGGGTCCCAGTGGAGCAGCCCCGGGTCGAGGTCGGGGAGGCGGCCGTACAGCGCGGCGCAGCCGAGGGCGGCGGACCAGAGGCGGGCGGCGAGCCCCAGGTGGGCCACGGAGGCGGCGATCCGCGGCTCGGGGGCGCGCAGCGCTCCGGCGACCTTCCGGACGCGGAACTCCAGGGGATCGCCGTGAACGTCCGAGGCCCCGCCGGCGTATACCTCCGCGAGGGTCGGCAGCGGTCGGGGCGGGGCCACGGCGGCACGCAGGAGGAAGAAGCCGCCGAGCGGGCGGAGGGCGGCGAGTCCGGGGTCGAGGTCCACGAGGAGCAGTACTACCAAGCCCCCCGGGGATGCGCTCCCGGGGGCCCCGCCGGTCGGCGCCCCCCTTGGGGATGACTGCGCGCGGTGCGTACTCCATCGGCAGTAGTACGCATTGCGTGCTCAAGTACGACGACGCGGAACAGGTCGGCGGGGCATCGTGTTGGCATGGAAGCCGACCGCTTGCCGCGCCGGGCCCCGCGCCCCCGCCTCACGCAGAGGAGCAGCTCATGAGCGCCCTCGCGTTGTCCGTCCTGCTCTCGCTCGTGTCCGCCGTCGCCTACGCGGGCGGGGCGATCGTGCAGGAGCGCGTCGCGGTGTCCTCGCCGGGCGGGCAGCAGTACGCGCCGCTGCGCCGGCCGGGCTGGTGGGCGGCGGTGGCGCTGAACGGCCTGGGCGGGCTGCTGCACGTGGTGGCGCTGGCCTACGGCCCGCTGAGCCTGGTGCAGCCGCTCGGCGCGCTCACCATCGTCTTCGCGCTGCCCATGGCGGCGCTGTTCGTGGGCCGCAGGGCCGGGGCGACCGCCTGGCGGGGCGCCGTCATGGCGACCGTGGGTCTGGCCGGACTGCTGTCCCTGGTGGGCGCGGCCGACACCCAGTCGCTGGGCGGGCCGCAGCAGCTCGCCGTCTTCCTGGTGACCTCCGGCGCGGTGGTCGCCCTGATGATCGCGGGCCGCGCCGCGCACCGGCACCCGGCGGTGCGCGCGATGCTCCTCGCGACCGCGTCCGGTATCGCGTTCGGCATCTCCTCGGTCTTCACCAAGACGGTCGCGGTCGACTGGACCGGCGGGGTGTCGGCGGCGGATGTGCCGTCCCTGGCCGCGATCGGCGTGCTCGCCACGGCCGGTCTGCTGCTGTCCCAGGCCGCCTACCGGGGCGCCGGGCTCGCCGCCCCGCTGGCCACGCTGACGGTGGTGAACCCGGTGGTGGCCGCCGCGGTCGGCATCACGATGTTCGGCGAAACCTTCCGCTACGGCACCACGGGCACCGTGCTCGCCCTGAGCTGCGGTGTGGTCGCGGCGGGCGGCCTGATCCTGCTGACCACCGAGCGCATCGCCCACGACGAGACCCGCATCGAGGCGCTGCCCGAGGCTGCCGGGATGCCCGCTCCCGAGGCGATCGTGCCCGCACCGGTGCCCGAGCCCGCCCCTGCGGCCCCGGTGCCCGTGCCGAAGCCGCGCACCGGCCTCCCCGACGAGCCCGCGCCTCTCCGGGAAGAGACGGTGTCCGGGACGGAGGGCGGGCACGAGAACCGGGCGCCGGCCGGCGTGGGTCCGCTCCCGTACACGCCGTACCACACCGCCCTGTACGGCGCCTCCTACGTGCCGCTGCCCGTCCTGGACCGGCACCGCGCGCGGGTCAGATCCTGACGCCGCCGGCCCGGAGATAGGCGACCGGGTCGACGTCCGTGCCGAACCCCGGCCCGGTCCGCACCTCGAAGTGCAGGTGCGGGCCCGAGCTGTTTCCGGTGGAGCCCGCGCGGCCGATGCGCTGGCCGCCGCCCACGGTCTGCCCGGCCTTGACGGCGATCGCCGACAGATGGGCGTACTGGGTGTAGCGGCCGTCGCCGTGCCGGATGACCACCTCGTAGCCGAACGAGCCGCCCCAGCCCGCGCTGACCACCCGGCCCGGCGCGACGGCCTTCACCGAGGTCCCCGTGGGCACCGGGAAGTCGACACCGGTGTGGTAGCCCTTGGACCAGCTGGAGCCCGTGGCCCGGTACGGCGTGCCGAGGGACCCGCTCACGGGGGCGACCAGCGTGTCCTCGTCCCGCTCCGGGGCGGCGGTGTGGGAACCGGACGTCGCGCCGGAGGACGCCGCCTCGGGCTCCTTCTTCGGCTCGGACGCGGTCGTCGTCGTGGTGCCGGACGGCTTGCCGCGCAGGCTGAGCCGCTGCCCGGGAATGATCAGGTCGGGATCCGCCCCGATGGTCGTGCGGTTCGCCGCGTACAGGCCCTGCCAGCCGCCCTTGACGCGCTGCTCCTCGGCGATCGCGGAGAGCGTGTCGCCGCGCACCACGGTGTACATCTCGGCCTGGCCGGCCCGGGACTGGGGTGTGGTCTGCGGCTGGACGTCCGCGACCGGGCGCTGCGCGGGCCGGGTCTGAGCGGGCTGGGCCTGAGCGGGCTGGGCCGACGTGCCGGCGTCCGGCCGGACGCCGGGGCTGTCGCCGCCCCGGCTGAGCCCGGCCTCCTGCGAGCAGACCGGCCAGGCCCCGGGGCCCTGCCCGTCGAGCACCTTCTCGGCGACGGCGATCTGCTGGTCCTTGGTGGCCAGATCCGCGCGCGGCGCGTAGGCCGTGCCGCCGTAGGCCTCCCAGGTGGACCGGCTGAACTGGAGTCCGCCGTAGTAGCCGTTGCCGGTGTTGATGTTCCAGTCGTTGCTCGACTCGCAGGCGGCGACCTTGTCCCAGGTCGCCACGTCGGCCGCCTGGGCGGCACCGGTACCGACGAACGGGAGGGCCATCCCGGCCCCGCCCGCCGTGACGGTGAGTGAGGCGCGGTTGATCCTGTTCGGCTGATACCGGCGGTGCCGGCCGCGTACGGCCATGAAGAGCCCCCTCGACATGCGTCAGGAGGGCCAAAAGTAAGCGCGCGGAACAGGCCATGACAAGACAGCAATCAGCCGCCTCGCGCCGGGCTTGTGACCCCGGATGAAAGGACGTTGACAGGACGTCAGAGAGTGTCTGGCCGGCCGCCGCCCCGGCGAACTGAGCACCCCGCCCTCCCCGCCCGTATCTGCCGACACCCCCTGCACGGGGAACCCGGGTGTGCGATCGACGGACCGGCACGTCAGGATGGCCGCAGGCACCACGCCGAGCACAACCGGCACCACCCGATATCCGGACAGCTAGGAGCCAAGCGTATGAGCACGTCAGCCCAGATCGGCGTCACGGGACTCGCGGTCATGGGCCGCAACCTCGCCCGCAACTTCGCGCGCAACGGCTACACGGTCGCGGTGCACAACCGGACCTCGGCGCGCACCCACGCGCTGGTGGAGGAGTTCGGAGGCGAGGGTGAGTTCATCGCGGCCGAGACCGCCAAGGAGTTCGTGGCGGCGCTGGAGCGGCCCCGCCGTCTCGTCATCATGGTGAAGGCCGGTGAGCCGACCGACGCCGTGATCCAGGAGTTCGCCCCGCTCCTCGAGCCGGGCGACATGATCATCGACGGCGGCAACGCGCACTTCGCCGACACCCGGCGCCGGGAACGCGAACTGCGCGAGCGGGGCATCCACTTCGTCGGCACCGGCATCTCCGGCGGCGAAGAGGGCGCGCTCCTCGGCCCGAGCATCATGCCGGGCGGCTCGAAGGAGTCGTACGAGTCCCTGGGCCCCATGCTGGAGAAGATCTCCGCCAAGGCGGCGGACGGGGCGCCCTGCGTGACGCACGTCGGTCCCGACGGCGCCGGGCACTTCGTGAAGATGGTGCACAACGGCATCGAGTACGCCGACATGCAGCTGATCGGCGAGGCGTACCAGCTGCTGCGCGATGTCGCCGGGTACTCCCCCGCGCAGATCGCGGAGATCTTCCGCACCTGGAACACCGGCCGCCTGGACTCCTACCTGATCGAGATCACCGCCGAGGTGCTGTCGCACGTGGACGCGGCGACGGGCAAGCCGTTCGTGGACGTGGTGGTGGACCAGGCGGAGCAGAAGGGCACCGGCCGCTGGACGGTCCAGATCGCCCTCGACCTGGGCGTCCCGGTCTCCGGCATCGCGGAGGCGGTCTTCGCGCGGTCCCTGTCCGGCCACGGGGCGCTGCGCGAGGCCTCGCGCGGGCTGGCGGGCCCGACGCCGTCGCCGCTGGGCGAGGCGGAGGCGGCGGCCTTCGCGGACCGGGTGGAGCAGGCCCTCTACGCCTCGAAGATCGTGTCGTACACCCAGGGCTTCCACGAGATCGCCGCGGGCAGCGAGGAGTACGGCTGGAGCATCGACCTCGGCCAGGTCGCCTCCATCTGGCGGGGCGGCTGCATCATCCGCGCGGCGTTCCTGGACCGGATCCGCGCCGCCTACGACGCCCGTCCCGACCTGCCGAGCCTGCTCTCCGACGAGACGTTCGCGCAGGAGATCGCGGCGGCGCAGGACGACTGGCGGGACGTGCTGGTCGCCGCGACCCGGCAGGGCGTGCCGACGCCCGGGTTCGCGGCGGCGCTGGCGTACTACGACGCGCTGCGCGCGGAGCGGTTGCCCGCGGCGCTGACGCAGGGGCAGCGGGACTTCTTCGGGGCGCACACGTATCGGCGGACGGATCGGGAGGGTTCGTTCCACACGCTGTGGGGTGGGGATCGGTCGGAGGTGTCCGCCTAGCCTGAGGTGGGTGCGGTGGGCGTGTCCTTCAGGACGTGCCCACCGCTTTCGTCTCTCTTGCTCAGCTCAGGGGAGGGCCGGGCTCCGGGTTCGGGACCGGCTCCGGGCCTGGAGGGATCGGGGAGGGGTTGGGTTCGGGGACGGGGCTGGGTCCCGGCGGCGGTCCGGGGGCCGGCGGCGGAGGGGTCGGCTCCGGGCCGGGCGGCGGCTCGGGGGTCGGCACCGGGTTGGGGGGCGGCTCCGGGTGCGTGGGATCCGGGCCCGGGGTCGGCGGGGGCTGTACGGGATCCGGGTAGGGGTTTGTCACGGTGTCCTCCAGCCAGTCGGTGAACGGTGGCTCTGGACTACTCCCCCACCTACCCGGCGTCCGGTCCGGCACTCACCCAGGGGCGTCAATAGGCCGGTCCAGGTGGCCTCACCCGGCGAGCGCCGCCTCGGCGGCCGCGACGAGGCCCGGACGGGGGCTGGACAGGACCGGCACGGAGGTCGCCGTCAGCCGCTCGGCCGGTGCCATGGAGGCCTGGGCGAGGACGATCGCGTCGGCGTCGGCGGGGGTCAGCGCGTCGGCTGCGGCCGCCACCCGTCGTACGTAGCCGTCGGTGTCGCCGGCCTCGAAGCGTTCCCAGGCGCCGTCGACGAGCACGGTCCGCACCGCGACGGGACGTCCGGCGCGGCGAGCCTCCTCCTCGATCAGCTCGGCGGTCGGCCGCAACGTGCTCTCGAGTGCGGCGAGCACCACGACGCGCGGGCCGGCGGCCACCGCGGCGGCCGCCATCGGCCGGTCGACCCGCAGCACCGGCACCCCGGCCCCGGCGGCGGCCGCCTCCGCGACGCCGCCGATGGTCGAGCAGGTGCACAGCACGGCGCGGGCCCCGTCACCGGCGGCCCGCGCCACCACGTCCCGCACCTCGTCGGCCACCGCCGCGGGGCCGTCCCGCCGGGCCCGGTCCAGCAGGTCCTCGCGGACCAGGTGGCGCAGCTCCAGCCCCGGCCGGTCGGCGTCGCGCAGGGCGTCGAAGACCGGGACGTGGACGGGCGAGGTGTGCAGCAGAGCGAGCACGTGACGGCTGCCCCGGCTCAGAACCGCTCGGGGTGCGCCGCCAGCCACTTCTTCGCCGCGTGCAGCAGCTCGGGGTCGGCCGGGGGCGCCTCGTCGGGGTGGCGTTCGGCCCACTTCACGACGTACGGGCAGAGGGGGGCGACGGGAACGCCCTCGCGGGCGGCAATGACGTACAGCTCACGCGCCAGCGAGCCCGCGATGCCCTTCCCCTCGTGGGCCGGTTCCACGATGGTGTGGACGGGGACCAGGGCGCGCGCCGGCGCGTCGAGGACGAAGTACTCGATATGCCCGACGACCTCGCCCTCCCCGAGGGCCTCCAGGCGGCCCGCCGCCCGGTCGTCGCGGATCTCGATGTCACCCATGGGCACGCTCCTGGTCCTCGGTCAGGCCGTCAGGCCCGTACGGCCTGCGGGCTGCGCTGCTGGTCCGAGCCCGGCACCGGCTCCCCCGGGTCGCTGCCGAGGTCCACGATCCGGTTGTCGCGGTCCACGTGCACCACCCGGGGCTTCAGCGCCCGCGCCTCGGCGTCGGTGACCTGAGCGTAACTGATGATGATCACCAGGTCTCCGGGATGGACGAGGTGGGCCGCGGCCCCGTTGATCCCGACGACCCCCGAGCCGCGCTCGCCCTCGATGACGTACGTCTCCAGCCGGGCGCCGTTGGTGATGTCGACGATGTGCACCAGCTCACCGGGGAGCAGGTCGGCGGCGTCGAGGAGATCCGCGTCTATGGTCACCGATCCCACGTAGTGCAGGTCGGCCTGGGTGACGGTGGCGCGGTGGATCTTGGACTTGAACATGGTGCGCAGCATCGAGATACTCCCGGATCTAGGCTCCCTGCCTGCGTTTTTGCAGGTCAAGGGCTGTTTCCACACCTTACAGCGAGTGGCGTGTCCGGGCAGCTGCGGTGCTCGATGACGTCCTCACGCCCAGCGGGCTGCCCTCGCGAACGGCCGGGACCAGCGTACGCAACTGCCCTGGCAGACCTTCGTGACGCTCGCCACGTCATACGACCCACAGGTGGCGGGGCGCGGGCGAGGCGGTCAGCTGATGGGCGGCCCGATGATCTCGACTCCGTACTGCTCCGCGGCTTTGCCGACCCGCTCCATGTCCATCTGGCTTCGCGGGTCGTCGAGGGGAGGGAGTGTGCGGGCCGGCGCGGGTTCTCCTGCGGCGCGGTAGAACTTCTCGTGCTGCGGCGTGCACACGATGAGCACTCGTGCCGTGTCCGGCTCGACACGGAGGGCGTGGGGCACCCCGGCGGGAATGTGGACGAACGAGCCGGCCGGCATGGCACGCGGCGGCTGGTCCCCGACGACGCACGTGAGGACTCCCTGGGTTACGTAGACGCTGGCGGGGTCCTGCGGTGCGATATGCAGCGGCGTGTTGAACACCGGGCGGCCGAGCAGTTCCACGATGGCGTGCGTTCCGGTCTGCCCCGCCGTCGCCTTGAAGGTCAGCAGGCATCCGAAGGCCCAGAGTGCTTCGCCCTCGTCCGGCCCCAGTACGCCGGTCGCTGAGGTGCTGAGGTTCATGGCAGTCCTTCGCTGATCACTTGGGGCGCCACGTGTCCTTGCGCGGCGTTCCGGTGGGTGGAGCTCCGAATCGGCGGCAGTCGGTGCGTACCCGGCCGTGCGGAAGGCGCGGCATGCAGGCCTCCGGGCGGCCGCCCTTTTGATGTCACGCGGACTCGGCGCCGTGCCGGAACTCCTTCAGCGTCTCGCCGCGGAGGCTGCGTGGGCAATTCGGCGCGGGCCCAGTGGGTGAGGGGGGCGGACCATGGACCGGCGACACCCGTGAAGGCTGCTCTCGTCACTCCGCCGCCTCGATCCGCGCCAGGAGATCACGACTGACCCGGTCGGTCCCGTGGTCGGCCGACCACGGCCTGCGAAGGCCATGGGTGGTGTGTCGTTGACCGCTCCGCCGACCGAGCGCAGCTGCACCGCAGCAGGAGGCGGCGCTCGCCTCCCCCTGCGGCACCGACGCACTGCACCCGCGCCCTGCGGGCTGTTGCATTCCCGGCATGCAGTGCGCCGGGCGGCGCCCTCACACCGAGGGTGCACGGCCCTCCACCACCCTGGCCGGTACGCCGACCGCCTGTGCAGGTCAGAAGGTCTCCGCTGCTCAATCGCCTCCCTACGCCACCCCCCTTCGCATGCGACAGAGGCCTCCGGCAGGGCGAATGTCGCCACATCAAGCCCATAAGGTCTGCTGATATGACTTATGCCGCGCGTCTTGCTCGTGTCACGTGCCGCCCCGCTAGCTGGTGACACAGCCGCCGGCCGCAAGGAGGCCGACGGCACCGCTCACATCGAGGTGATGACATGAAGAAGGCGTATGAGGCCCCGACGCTCGTCCGGCTGGGGTCGTTCCGCGAGAAGACCGGGCTGCTGCAGCGCAGCGGCAACGACCGTCTGATCCTCAGCAAGAACTGACGGCGACCGGCACGTGACGCGACTCCATGTCCGGAATGCATGAGAGCGCGGAACCGGGCCGTGGCGACGCCCACTTCGCGGTCTTTCCCGACTGCGCGGAGGCGGCCGCCGCGGCCCGCTTCTTCCGCCACCCCGGTACCCGCGTCCTGGCCCACGCCTCGGGCCGGCCCTGGCTCATCGGCCGTTGGTCCGGCACGGAGATGACCACGGTCCGGGCCGGCACAACGGCCCTCGCCGCCATCGGCTGGTGTGCGGCCGACCGGCGGCAGCTCGAACGCCAGGCCGCCCGCATGCGTGACCTCTCCGAACTCGACGTCCTGGCCCGGTCCCTGCCGGGCAGTTTCCACCTGGTCGCCACCCACGACGGGCAGCTCAGGGTGCAGGGCACCGCCTCCGGTCTGCGGCTGGTCTTCCACGCGCGGATCGGCGGTGTCCACGTGGCCGCGACGAGCGCGGACCTGCTCGCCACGGCCCTGGGGAGCAGGCCGGACACCGGCCAATTGGCCGTCCGGCTCCTGTGGCCCGTGCCGCATCCGCTGTACGAGACCTCGGTCTGGCAGGCAGTCGACGCGGTCTCCCCGGAGGACGCCCTGCTCATCTCGGCGGACGGACACCGGGTCCGCAGATCACGCTGGTGGCAGCCCCCGGAGCCGACCCGCACCCTCACACAGGGCGCGCCGGCCGTGCGCGAAGCACTGGCCGAGGCCGTGGACGTCCGGACCCGGCAGGGCGGCGTGGTCAGCTGCGACCTGTCCGGCGGACTGGACTCCACCTCCGTCTGCTTCCTGGCCGCCCGCTCCACCGCCTCCGTAGTGGCGGCGACCTGGCCCGGACGGGACCCCGCGGACACCGACCTGGCCTGGGCCCGGCAGGCGGCGGACCACTTGCCCAAGGTCGACCACGTCGTCTGGGACGCGGACGCGTCGGCCCTGGTCTACTCGGACCTGCTCGGCATCGACGACCTGCTCGACGAGCCGACCATCGGGGTGATGGACCGCTCCCGTGTCCTGCAGCACCTGCCCTGGCTGGCCGAACGCGGCAGCCGGGTGCACCTCACCGGCATCGGCGGCGACCACGTCGCCTGGTGCTCGGAGGCGTACTACCACCGGCTGCTGCGCACCCACCCGCTGTTCGCACTGCGCCAACTGCGCGGCTTCCGCGCCCTGTGGAACTGGCCGCTCGGCGCGACGGCGCGTGCCCTCGCCGATTCCCGCACGTACCGGGACTGGCTGGCGCACTCCGTCCACCATCTGCGCACTCCGATGCCGGCGTCCTCGGTGACCGGGAGCCTCGGCTGGGGGATGTCGCCCCGCCTGTTTCCCTGGATGACCCCCGAGACGGAACGGCTGGCCCGCCAAGCCCTGCTGGACTCGGCCGCGCAAGCCGAGCCGCTGCACCCGGACCGTGGCCTGCACACCGACCTGGAGCTGATCCGCACCTGCACGCGCATCATCCGTCAGTGGGAGCGGATGGCGACCCGAGCGGGACTTCCGATGGCGTCGCCGTACCTCGACGACCGGGTGATCGAGGCGTGCCTGGCGGTCCGTCCGGACGAACGCGTCACCCCGTGGCAGTACAAACCGTTGCTCACCGAGGCGATGCGCGGAGTCGTCCCGGACGAGTGCCTGCGGCGTGCCAACAAGGCCGAGGCGTCGATGGACGCGTCGGACGGGCTGCGTCGCCACCGGGGCGACCTGATGACCCTGTGGACCGACTCCCGGCTCGAACGCCTCGGCCTGGTGGACGGCGAGGAACTGCGCCGGCTCGCGCAGCGGCCCTCCGCCCCCGGCCTGCGCGACGCGATCCTCTACTCGACCATCGCGTGCGAGGTGTGGCTGCGCTCCCGGGACCGCGCACCGCAACCGGGATCCGCCGTCGGATGACGGACGACAGCAGAAAGGCGCCGACCGTATGAAGCTCCGATTCAACTCCGACGTCTCCACCGCGGACACCCAGTACGGAACGGTACTGCTCGACCAACGCACCGGCGAGTACTGGGAACTCAACCCCACGGGCGCGCTGGTGGTGAGGACACTCATGGACGGCGGCGACGAGACAGCCGCCGTCGCCGCGCTCGTCGCGCAGTTCGACATCGACCGCGACCGCGCGGCACAGGACGTGACGGCACTGGTACGTGACCTCCGGGACGCGGGGCTGATCTCATGACCACGCCCAGTGCCCTGGACCGGCCCACCGGAGTCCCCCTCGCCCGGCGGCTGGCTGCCCGCCTCGTCCTGGTACCCGCGCTGGCCCTGTCGTTCCTGCCGCCGCGTCACATCCGTGCCGTACTGGAGCTGGCACGCCGCGGCGCTCGGCCCGCCACCCCCGCACAAGCCGCGGCAGCCCGTGAGGCGATGTGCGCGGTCAGCCTGCGCTGCGCGGGGCCACGCGGCTGCCTGCCGCGCTCGCTGGGGGCCGCCCTGCTGTGCCGGATGTACGGTGCCTGGCCCACCTGGTGCACCGGGGTGCGCAAAGTACCGCCGTTCTCCGCCCATGCCTGGATCGAGGCCGACGGCCGCCCCGTGGGGGAAGGCGTCCCGGACGACTACTTCGCGCGGCTGGTGACGGTGGCCCCGGCGCGGCGGGCGGGGACGTGAGCGACACGGTCATCTCGGACGACACCCCGGCCGGTATCCGGCCGGGCGACGAAGCGGGGCGGCCCGTACCGCCCGCGGAGCGGACGACGGGAGGTTCGGTCGCCGCCCTGTTCCGTCTGACGTCCGGCCACCGGCCCAGCATCGCCGTGGCAACCGGGCTGACCCTGGCCGCGTCGGCTCTGGGACTCGCCCAGCCGCTCGTCGCCAAGCACGTCGTGGACTCCAGCGCCCGCGGTGAGGTGCTGTGGCCGTTCCTGCTGTTGCTGTCCGGACTCTTCGTCGCCGAGGCCGCCGCGGGAGCGACCGGCCGGTTCCTGCTGGACCGCATGGGCGAGGGCGTGGTCCGCATGGTGCGTCACGGACTCGTCTCGCGGCTGCTGCGGCTGGAGATGCGCGAGGTGGACCGGCGCCGCCGCGGCGACCTGGTCTCCCGCGTCACCGCGGACACCACCCTGCTGCGGGACGTCGTGTCGCAGGCACTCGTCGACCTCCTCACCGGCTGTCTCGTCTCGGCCGGGGCGCTGCTGCTGATGCTGTGGCTGGACCCACTGCTGCTGCTCCTCGTCGTCGCGACGGTCGCCCTCGCCGCAGCCGTCGTCACCACCCTCCTGAAAGGCATGCGGGTGGCGTCGGAGCACATGCAGTCCTCCGTGGGCGCCATCGCCGCGGAACTGGAGCGAGCCCTCGGCGCACTGCCCGTGGTACGGGTGTACCGGGCCGAGGAACGTGAGGCGCGCCGCATCGGCGAGCGGGTGGACTCGGCCTACCGGTCGGGCGTACGGGCCGCGAAGCTGGCCGCGGTCATGAGCAGCGCCGTCGAACTCGCGGTCCAGGGCTCGTTCCTGCTCGTCCTGGTCGTCGGGGGCATGCGGGTGGGGAGCGGGGGAACGGACTCCCTCGGGGACCTCGTCGCCTTCCTGCTGTACGCGTCGTACCTGGTCATGCCCCTGTCGTCGGTGTTCCGCGCCATCGGCCTGATCCAGCGCGGCACGGGCGCGTACCTGAGGATCGAGGAAGCCCTCGCCCTCCCCGAGGAACCCGCACAGCAGCCCCGCCACGCGGTCCCCGGCACATCGCCGGCCACGCGGCAACGTCCGGCGCCCGCGCTGGAACTGACGGACATCCGCTTCGCCTACGTACCGAACCGGCCCGTCCTGCGCGGGGCGACCCTCACCGTGCCACGCCACGGACTCGTGGCCATCGTCGGCCGCTCAGGAGCCGGCAAGAGCACACTCTTCTCACTGGTCGCCCGTCTCTACGACCCCGACGCCGGGACCATCCGGTTCGACGGCCGCCCGGCGACAACCCTGAGCCGCCAGGAGTGCCGCGCGGGCATCGCCCTCGTGGACCAGAACACCCACGTACTGGAGGGCACACTCCGGGAGAACATCACCTACGCCGCCCTCGACGCCACCGATGACGACATCCTCCGCGTCGTACGGCTGACCCGGCTCGACCACGTGGTGCAGCGGTTGCCCGGCGGCCTGGACGGCAGACTGGGCGACCACGGCGGCACCCTCTCCGCGGGGGAACGCCAGCGCGTCGCCCTGGCCCGCGCCCTGCTCGCCCGTCCACGGCTGCTCCTTCTCGACGAGCACACCTCGCATCTGGACGCCGTCAACGAGAAGGCGCTCACCCAGGCGTTGAGCGCCGTCACCCAGGACTGCGCGGTCCTCGTCATCGCGCACCGCCTCTCCACCGTGCAGCACGCCGACCGGATCGTCGTCCTGGAGGACGGCCGTACGGTGGCCTCCGGCCGGCACGACGAACTTCTCGCCACGAGCCCGGCTTACCGCGAACTGGCCGCCACACACGTCCTGCGCAGCCGTGCCTCGGAGAGCGGCAAGCGGTGATCCACCGACCTGTTCAGCGGCCCCTGCGTACCCGGGCCGCGGCACGCGCCGCCGCGATCTTGCGGGCCTCAGCGGTCCTGCGGGCTTCTTCGCCGGGCGGCCCGGACGGGTGCCGAGGTCGCGGATCGGCGCGCCGCCACCGCTGGCCCCCGCCGGCGGGCGGTTCGCCCGCGATGGACTCAGTGGAGGCAGAGGTAGAACGGATGGCCGGCCGGGTCCGCGTAGACCCGCCAGTTGGCCTCCGGGCGGAGCTGGTCCGTCCGCTCCAGCACGTCGCGCCCAGGGAGAGCGCTCGCTTCTCCTCTCCGTCGAGATCGTCCACGTCGAAGGACGGCTCTCGGCCGCTCGGCGGCGGTGCGCACCACTGTCGTGGCGTCGGTGGCACGGGCCATCGCCCCGGGCAGGCGCCGACGAGGATTCCGTCGTGGTCAGCGGATCGGCGGACACGCGGTCGCCGGGGGCGAGGTGACGGAGGAGTGGGCGGACCCGGCAGACTGCCGGGCATGAACGACATCGTGCCGCCCGACGGGAGCCGCTGGCTCACCCCAGGTGTCAGGGGCATCGGCTCCGCCAGCCTGCTCGCCGACGTCGGTCACGAGATCCCCACCGCCCTGCTGCCGTCGCTGCTGACCTCCCTCGGGGCCCCGGCGGCGGCGCTGGGTGCGATCGAGGGGGTCTCCGACGCCCTGGCCGGTGCGGCCAGGTTCGGCGGGGGCGCGCTGGCGGACGATCCGTCGCGGCGTCGCAAGGTCGCCGTCGGCGGGTACACGGCCACCGCCGTGTTCGGCGCCGCGACCGCCGGGGCGACCGCCGTCTGGCAGGTCGGTGTGCTGCGGGCGGCGGCCTGGACCGCCCGGGGCCTGCGCGTGCCCTCCCGCAACGCGCTCCTGGCGGACATCGTCCCCGCGGGGGCGTACGGACGTGCCTATGGCTTCGAGCGGATGATGGACAACCTGGGTGCGATCTTCGGCCCCCTGGTGGCCCTCGGACTGGTCGCCTGGCTCGGCGTCACCTGGGCGATCGCCCTCTCCGTCATCCCCGGCCTGCTGGCCGCTGCCGCGATCGTCTACGCGATCCGCCGGATCCCCCGCCCCACCAGCCGGGCCCGGGTGCCGCTGAGGATCCGGATCAGGCCGGTGCTGAGGGGCGACCTCGGCCGGCTGATGGCCGCGGTGGCGGCCTTCGAGCTCGGCAACGTCGCCGCGACCCTGCTGATCCTGCGCGCCTCCGAGCTGCTCGAACCCGAGCACGGCGCGAAGGCGGCGACCACGACCGCGCTCGGCCTCTACACCGCGTACAACATCGCCGCGTCACTGGCCTCCGTACCCGCCGGCCGGCTCGCCGACCGTCTGGGCCGGCGCGGCCCGGTGCTGGTCCTCGCCGCCGGGGTGGCCGCCTTCGCCTTCTCCTACGGCCTGCTGGCCGTCGACGCCGCCGCCGTCGTGTTCCTGGCCGTCCCGTTCGTCCTGGCCGGGACCGGAATCGGCGCGGTCGAGACCGCCCAGCACTCGGCGGTCGCCGCCCTCGCCCCCGAGGGGCTGCGCGGCTCCGCCTTCGGCATGCTCGCCGCCGTGCAGTCCTTCGGCAACCTCGCCGCCTCCACGGTGGCCGGGGTCCTCTGGACGGCCGTCTCACCGACCGTCGCCTTCGCGTATCTGGCGGCCTGGATGCTGCCGGCGCTGGCCGGGCTGGCCGTCAGCGCGCGCAGGCTGGGGAGCTGACGGCCGCGGGAAACCGGGGGGCGGGGGCTTCAGCTGATGCCGAAGTGCACGTACTGCGGCTCGACGTGACGCCGGTCCCTGCCGCCCTGCAGGGTGACGCCCGCGGCCACCCATTCGGCGGAGTTCGGGTGGTGCCGGCGACAGCTGACGTAGTCGCCCCACGCGTCGTCTGCCGGGCCGTCGGTCCCCGCGCGCGCGACGACCAGGCGCCACTCGCCGCCGTCGCGGAAGCCCACGACGTGCGAGGGATGCCGGGGGCCGCCGCCGAAGGCCAGCGACACACCGACGACACCCGCGGCGTTCGGGCAGGCCGCGGGATAGGCGAAGGCCGACTCCGCGTTCCAGATCTCGGGTTCCTCCACCAGCAGTTGGGTGGTGACGTCGACGACCGCGCCCTTGACGTAGGGCATCGGCCGGCCGGTCTTGGCCGCCGCGGTCCACAGGAAGCCCGCACGGGTGCCGCTGACCCAACTGCCCGTGATCCGCGAGTCGACGCGGGCGATCCAGTCCGCGCCGTCGGGTCCCGGGGCGCTGTACGGACCGGAGCTCCACGGGCTCACCTGGACGTCGAAGGAGCCCACCGTGTTGGAGTTGTCCGGCCAGCCGTGGACCCGCAGCGTCCTGGCCCGGTCGTGGCTGGCGAAGAACATGCTGTCCGTGGCCCCTTGGGTGAGCCGGAGGGAACCGTGTTGCACCGTCGTCCACCACTGGTACGTCAGGCCGGATCCGGCGCGCAGCGCGTCGAGGGGCATCTTGAAGGCCACCGCGCGCTCGAACCTGTCGGACGCGTTGAACACGTTGAAGGTCACGTACAGGTGGTTGTTGCTGAACGCCGCGTCCGGGTAGTCGAACCACAGGTTCGTCCAGGTGGGGTCGAGGTCGACGGGGCTGAAGTCCCACCAGTGCCAGGTCGTCGGACTCGTACCGGGAGCGACGGCGACCCGGAAGACGTTGTTGCCGCCCGGGTGCGCGATGTACTGAAGGATCCAGATCCAGATGTTGCGGCTGGGATCGTGGAGGACGATCTGGTCGCAGCAGAAGCCCGCGGCGGCCGACGGCAGTGCGGTGAACGGGTCGATGGTCGTCCAGTTCTTGCCGTCGTCGGCGCTGCCGGCGGCCATCCAGTTGCCGGTGAAGAAGATGTTGCTGTTGGCCGAGGCGACCGTGGGTTCGTTGACCGTGCTCGTCCGGGTGCCGGTGACCGAGTCGTCGAGGCCGATGTTGTTGATGAGTTGAACGTTCGCCATCGTTGCTGCGCTCCTTGGCGAGCTGCGTCGGTGCGCCCCGCAGTCACGCGGGGCCGCCGGTCACGGCTCTTCGGGGACGGTCTCGGGCGCCTGGCCCTGCGTGGGGCCCATCGGCTTGCGAGGCTTCGTGAACCTCTTCTCGCGCCTGTCGAGCTGCTCATCGGTCGGCGTCTCGCCGGCCGCCTCGTCCGTCAGCCCCTCGGGCAGCGACTGGGCCGGTCCGGCGTGGGCCACCGAGGCGTCCTGAGCGGTGTACTCAGGGCCCGTGCCGCGCTGTTCGTTCGACATGTGCCGTCTCCTCAATTCTGGACTATTCGCCGGCATGCGGAAATCTTTGAAATTTTCGGCGAATATGTGATTGATTCGCATTTCACAGGTTGGTGCTTCAGTTATTGCGCCGTCAACGGTGCCCACCGTCAAAGGCCTGCCACCAGACGCCCCGTGTATCCCACCATCACGGTCCAGAATAGTCCGGTGTAACCGCGCTCGCCGATTTCCGCGTTGAATCTCCTGCCGAGAAATGTGGCGGAGAGCATCAGCGGCACACATGCCAGAGCGACAAGGTAATCGCCGCCCGTCAGCAGTGCGGCGTCCGTCCATACGGCGGTCTTGGTGGCGTCGCCGACGAGAGAGGTCAGGGAGAGCGCGCCGACGAGGTGCAGACGGTCCAGGCCGAGCCCGCGGACGGCCAGCCCCTTGAGGGGTCCGGAGGTGCCGCTGAACCCGGAGGTCGCCCCGGCGGCGAACGCCATGACCGGGGAACTCACCCGGCGCCAGCGGGTGAGATCCAGCGATTCGACCACGAACGCTGCGGCGAAGCCGATGATGACGGCGATGGTCACCGCCCGCTCGGGCGCGGAAACCAGCAGTCTGGCCCCCAGATACGTGCCCACGGCGACCAGCGCGATGACGACGAAGGCCTTCCGGAACGGCAGTGTCTTCCGATACGCGAAAACCTTGACCAGGTTGTTGGCGGCGAGCAGCAGCGCCGCCAGCGCCACCCCGGACTTGGTGCCGAGCACGAGCGCCAGGGTGGGAACGAGAATCAGGCTGCCGCCGAATCCCGCGGAGGCGGAGAGGGTGAAAGCGGCAGCCACCGCCAAGAACACGACCGGAATCAGATACGGCTCCATCGGTGCCCCTCAGTCGGCCGGCCCGCGAAGTGCGCGGTACAGCACGCCCCTTCTTTCATGGCGTGGCCAGACCGAGCACCGTGATGCGGCGTACGCCGGCCACCTCGGACATCAGCTCCGTCAGCGCGACGTTGAGGTCGGCCGCCTCCTGGGCGGCCAGGTGGGCGACGACTTCGTCCGGGTGGAAGGTGTGGACGAGCAGAAGGCAGTTGCGCAGGCTGTGCTGGGCCAGGCGGGTCGCCGCGTCGGGGTGGGCGGGGTCGACGTCGATCAGGAGGTACGCCCTGGGCATGGTGCGGCTCCGGAAGAGGTCGGGTGGCGCGGGGTCAGGCGTCCTCGAAGAGCAGGTCCTCGGCCCGATGGGTCATCCTCACCGTCTCGCCGTTGGAGACCTCGACGATGCGGTGCAGGCCGGTGCAGCGCTCGCCCGTGGACAGCACGGAGAAGCGGTCCTCCACGCCGGCCAGGTAGGCGGGGAAGCAGGTGAGGGGCATGGTGCCGAGCCTGAGGTAGTCCACCAGCCGGCGGAACAGCTTGGGCAGGATGACGACGTCGTCGGTGAGCGAGGCCGGGCCGGTGATCTTGGCTCCGGTCGTGGTGACATCGTTCGGCAACAGGCCCCGACCCGCCGACCGGGCCTCCTGGGCGACCCTGGTCAACTCCCTGCGCAGGCTGGTGAACAGGCTGCGATAGAACGTCGGGTACGCCAGGCCGGAACTGACCAGGCGGTGGTTGACCGTCGTCTGCAGGACGCCTTCGTCGACGTCGATCTCCATACCGCTGGTGCCGGGCGGCGCACCGCGGCCCGCCAGGGCCACACAGCGGCCGTGGACGTCGGCGCCGCGGGTGAGGACGAAGCCGGGGACCGTGGCCGGTGTGGTGGCGGTGACCGTCTCGTCGGGGCGGCGCTGGACGTCGGCGAAGCCGAGCCAGCTCAACAGCTCGTCACGTGCCGCGTGGGCGAAGGGAAGTGGCTGGTGGTCACGGTTCGAGCCGTAGTGGGTCTCCAGCGCGTCGACCGCTTCGAGCCGCAGTGCGGCGCGGCCCGTCGCGCTGTGTTCGACCGCGCGTCCGCGTCCGCCGCCGACGAGGGTCCACTCGGCCGGGTCGGCGGCCGTGAAATGGACCGTGTCGCCGTCCGGCTGCGAGTCCTTGACATCGTAGAAGCCCTGGATGAGCAGCATGGGCATGACGACTCCTCAGCTGCGGATGGAAGTCCCCCGGCCCCTCTCCCTCCCTTCTTCCATGCTGCGTCCGCCGCCCGCGTTCCGCACCTTCGGGTCTCCTCGGGCCCTCCCACGCTTATTTCCGGGCAAGCCGGGCACGCGGTCCGCTGTACGACCCCGAGCCGAGGACGGTGCCGCGATGACCGAGTACGAACGTTCCCGCACGATGCCCGCGCAGCCGGAGCAGGTCTTCGATCAGGCCGCCAATGTCGGGCAGCTGGACACCTGGCTGCCGTCCGAGCTGCATGTGGCGGCGGAGGAGCTGCCCGCGGTCACGGTGCACGAGGACCGTACCGACGAGGACACCTCCGCGCTGCTGCGGACCCGGCCCGAGCAGATGCGGCTGGAGTGGGGCACACGTGACCAGGGCAGCTACGCGGGCTGGCTCCAGGTCGCGGGGATCGGCAGCGGGGCCAGCGAGGTGACCGTGCACCTGTCGTTCTTCGACGACAGCCATGATCCGGGCGAGCAGGTCGTGCGCGACGCCCTGGACAGCAGTCTGCGCCGGCTGGAGGAGCAGGTGCGGCTGCGGGTCGACAACCCGGCCGGCTGATCCGCGGGCCGTCGCCGTCATGGCACGCCTCACGTCGTACGGCATCTCTCCCGAGCCCGGCGGCGCGGCGGACCGGGTGCGGAGGGTGTGTCCGCGCTGTGCCGCGTCGCGGGGCGGCGGGGCGGTGAGGCGCGGCCGCGGTGGCGGCGGGTGAGTCGGCGTGCGTGAGCGGTGGCCGGTCAGCGGCTTCCGTGGTGCAGCACGAGGAGGGCGATGTCGTCGGCGCGTTGGCCGGTGGTGCCCTCTCTGCGCAGGAGTTCGTCGATGAGGGCGTCCAGGTCCCGGTCGTCGGCCTCGGCGAGATGGCGGGCGAGGCGGGCGATGGAGTCGTCGAGGTCGGCGCCGGGCTTCTCGATGAGGCCGTCGGTGTAGAAGAGCAGCATCAGGCCCGGGGTGAGCGCGATCTCGGTCACCGGGTACACGGCGTCGGGGTCGATGCCGAGGAGCGGTCCGGGCGTGACGTCGACGGGCCGGGTGGTGCGGTCGGGGAGGCGCAGCAGCGGGGGCGGGTGGCCCGCGCTGGCCAGGGTGGCGCGCCGGCCGGCGAAGTCGAGGTGGGCGTAGAGGCAGCTGGTGAACAGGTCGGGGGCGAGGTCGGCGAGGAGCCGGTTGGTCCCGGCGAGGACCTGGTCGGGGGCGGTGCCGACGGTCGCGTGGGCGTGGACGCCGGTGCGGACCTGGCCCATGAGGGCGGCGGCGGCGACGTTGTGGCCCTGGACGTCGCCGATGACGGCGGCCGCGGCGGTGTCGCCGAGCCGGATCAGATCGTAGAAGTCCCCGCCGATGTCCATGCCGCGGGTGGTGGGCAGATAGCGGGCGGCGACCCGCAGGCCGTCGACGGCGGGCAGGGTGCGCGGGAGCAGCGCCTGCTGGAGGCCGTGGGCGAGTTCGTGCTTGGTGTCGTAGAGCCGGGCCCGGTCGAGGGCGTGGGCGACGAGCCCGGCGAGGGAGGTCATGACGGCGCGTTCCTCGGCCGGGAACTCGTGCGGTTGGTCGTACGACAGGACCCAGCAGCCGACCGGGCGGCCGGAGATCACCAGCGGCAGGAAGGCCCAGGCGTGTTTGCCGCTGATCATCGGGGCATTGGGATAGGTCCGCCGCATCTCCTCCTGGTTGGCGAAGAAGGCGGGGATGCCGGTGCCGACGGCCCGCCCGGCCGGGGTGAGGGTGGTGTCGAGGGGCAGGGCGTCGAGCTGCTGGATGGCCTCCGGGGTGTAGCCGCGGTAGCCGGTGATGCGCAGCCGGCCTGCGTCGGCGGAGGACAGCACCAGTCCCTGGGCGCCGAAGTTGGGCATGATCTGGTCGGCGATCAGGTCGATGACGTCCTGGACGCCGACGACCTCGGTGAGCGCGGCGGCCAGGTGCATCAGCTGGTAGAGCTGGCCGACCCGGGTCGGGGTGACGGTGCGGGTGGACCGGCGGGGTGCCGGGGCGGGCGGGGGCTGCGCGCCGCTGGGCACGATACGGACGCTGATGCCGCTGGCGTCCGGGTAGAGGTGCAGCTCCAGCCAGGTGTCCGGCGGGCGGCAGGCGACGAACGAAACGGGTTCGCGGCTGAGCACCGCGGCCCGGTAGCGATCCTCGTAGGTGGGGTCGTCGAGCCAGCGCAGGGACTGCCAGGGCCGGGTGCCGAGCAGCTGGTCGGCGTCGCGGCCCAGCAGCTCGCAGGCGCCGGAGCTGAGGTAGGTGAAGCGCCCCTCCAGGTCGAGGGAGCAGCTGCCCCCGGGCAGGCGTTCGATGAAGTCGGCGGCAGCCATGACCGGGCCGGCGGAGCCGCGGCGGGCGGTGGCGGGGACCACGCGGGGACCGCCGCGGCGCACCGGGGCCCTGCCCCGCTCGTTGCCCTCTTCCAGCAGCCGGGCCAGTTTCCGGCAGCTGGCCTGGATGTACCGGCGTTCCCGTCCGGTCATGTACGCGGGGCGGTTGGCCGGCCACATCAGCAGCAGGGTCCCCCACCGGCGGACGCCGGTGACCGGGGCGGCGGCCAGGGCCAGGGGATAGGGCAGCGCCATCGCGGTGCGCGGGTAGGAGTGGACCATCTCCTCCTGGCTGCCCACCCACACCAGGCGGTTCCGGCGGGCCGCCTCGGCGACGGGGGCGGGCGCGGCGAGCGGCACCCTCGCCCACGGGGCGGCCAGCTCGGCCGACGCCCCGCAGAGCAGGTCCAGGCAGAGCACCCGCTCGTCCGGTGCGAGGAGGTAGAGGGCGCCGATGGACGCGCCGATGTGGCGGACCGTCTCCGCGAACGCGGTATCCAGTTCGTCGTGCTCGGTGGCTTCGTCGTGCTCCGTGGCCGGTTCGTCAGTGATGCCGCCCATAGGGGGACGCTACGCCCGTAAGCCCCCGACGGCACGTGACACGTGATCCGGGCGGGCGGTCCATCTTGGACGGGCGGTCGGTTGCGTACGCGCAGAGCGGACTCCGCCGCCGCTGAAGCCCGGCGACACGGTGACCCTCACCGTGGAGGGCATCGGTACGGTCTCCACCACCGTGGTGCCGGCCGTCGACCCCCTACCGCTGCCCCCGGACGGCGCCGGTCCCGGGAGCGGCCGTGAGGCTCCGTGGCAAGGTCGTGGTCGTCACCGGCGCGGCCCGCGGGCAGGGCGCCACCGAGGCCGACCCGCCCGCCCGGGAGGGTGCCCGCGTCCACGCCGTCAGCGTCACCGGGCCGCTGCCCGGCATCCGGCACCTGGCCCCGCTGACGCCGCCGGGGTCGGCCGTCGTCGACGTCGGCTCGTCCGCCGCGCTCACCGCCCACTGCCCCGTCGCGTACGCGACCAGCGAGTGGGCGCTGCGCAGCCTGTCGACATGGTGAACGGAGCGCGGTTCACGCCGCCGCCGCGACCGGGCCGCGCTCCTTGAACTGGGTGCGGTACAGCTCCGCGTACCGGCCGTCCGCCGCCAGCAGTTCCTCGTGGGTGCCGCGCTCGACGATGCGGCCCTCCTCCAGGACCAGGATCTGGTCGGCGGCCCGGATCGTGGACAGCCGGTGGGCGATCACGATGGCGGTGCGGTCCCGCAGCGCCTCGGTCAGCGCCTCCTGGACGGCCGCCTCGGAGGTGTTGTCGAGGTGGGCGGTGGCCTCGTCGAGGACGACGACCCGCTGGCGGGCCAGCAGCAGCCGGGCGATGGTCATCCGCTGGCGTTCGCCGCCGGAGAGGCGGTAGCCGCGCTCGCCGACGACCGTGTCCAGGCCGTCGGGCAGGGAGTGCACCAGGGCGTCGAGGCGGGCCCGGCGCAGGGCGTCCCACAGGTCGTCGTCGGTGGCGTCCGGGCGGGCGAGGAGGAGGTTGGCGCGGACCGTGTCGTGGAAGAGGTGGCCGTCCTGGGTGACCATGCCGAGCGTGCCGCGCAGGGATTCGGCGCTCAGGTCGCGTACGTCGACGCCGCCGACCCGCACGGCGCCCGCGTCGACGTCGTACAGCCGGGGCAGCAGCTGGGCGATCGTGGACTTGCCGGCGCCCGAGGAGCCGACGAGGGCGACGGTCTGGCCGGGTTCGGCGCGGAACGAGACGCCGTGCAGCACCTCGGCGCCGCCCCGGGTGTCGAGGGTCGCCACCTCCTCCAGGGAGGCGAGGGAGACCTTGTCGGCGGACGGGTAGCCGAAGCGGACGTCGTCGAACTCGACCGTGACCGGTCCGTCGGGCACCGGCCGGGCGTCGGGGCGGTCCTCGATGAGCGGCTTCAGGTCCAGCACCTCGAAGACCCGCTCGAAGCTGACGAGGGCGCTCATCACCTCCACGCGGGCGCCGGCGAGCGCGGTGAGCGGGGCGTAGAGCCGGGTGAGCAGCAGGGCGAGGGAGACCACGGCGCCGGGTTCGAGGGTGCCGCGCAGGGCGAGGGTGCCGCCGAGTCCGTAGACGAGGGCGAGCGCGAGGGCGGAGACCAGGGTCAGGGCGGTGATGAAGGCGGCCTGCGCGGTCGCGGTGCGGACGCCGATGTCGGCGACCCGGCGGGCCCGGTCGGCGAACTCGCGGGACTCCTCCTCGGGGCGCCCGAACAGCTTGACCAGGGTGGCGCCGGGCGCGGAGAACCGCTCGGTCATCCGGGTGCCCATCGCCGCGTTGAGCGCGGCCGCCTCCCGCTGCATCCGGGCCATCCGGCGGCCCATCCGGCGCGCCGGCACCACGAACACCGGCAGCAGCACCAGCGCGAGCAGGGTGACCTGCCAGGACAGGGTGAGCATCACGGCGAGTGTGAGCACCAGGGTGACCAGGTTGCTGACCACCCCGGACAGGGTGTTGCTGAACGCGCGCTGGGCGCCGATGACGTCGTTGTTGAGACGGCTGACGAGCGCTCCCGTACGGGTCCGTGTGAAGAACGCGACGGGCATGCGCTGCACATGATCGAACACGGCCGTCCGCAGATCGAGGATCAGCCCCTCGCCGAGCGTCGCCGACAGCCTCCGGGCGAGGATGCCGAGCGCCGCCTCCACGACCGCGATCAGCGCGATGAGCAGGGCGAGCCGGACGACGGTGCCCTCGTCGCCGTCCGACACGATCGCGTCGACGACCCGCCCGGCGAGCACGGGGGTGGCGACGGCGAGCAGCGCGCTCGCCACGCCGAGCAGCACGAACAGCGCGATACGGCGGCGGTGCGGGCGGGCGAAGGCGCCGATGCGGCGCAGGGTGGCGCGGGCGAAGGGGCGGCGGTCCTCTTGGGCGTGGAGGACGCTGTGCAACTGCGTCCACGCCGTGGTCTCCATGCTCATGAGGCCGACGGTAGAACCTCGACCAATATTGAGGTCAAGAGGTCGAGACCCGGCCGGACGGATGTCCGTAAGCCGGCGTCCCCGCGTGCGCAACCCGCAGTTGAGGCGGTACGGAGAGCCTCTCCCGGTGTGACAGCGATACGGCTCTCCCGGCGCGTCCCCCTCCGCACGGTCCTGTGCCTGCTCCCGCTCGCCCTGGTCGCGGTGCTGGCCGTGCGGCACCGGGCCGTGCTCGCCGAGGGGTTCGGTCATCTGGCGACGGCCCGCTGGCCCTGGCTGCTGGCCGCCGTCGGCGCGACCTGTCTGACCTGGGTGGCGGCGGCCGTCACCCGGCAGGGCGCGGTCGTCGAACGGCTGCCGCGGTGCCGGTTGCTCGCCACCCAGTTCGCGGCGGGCGCGGCGAACCATCTGCTGCCCAGCGGGCTGGGTGCGAGCGCGGTCAATCTGCGGTTCATGACCGTGTGCGGGCTGCCGCTCGCCCGCTCCTCGGCCGCGCTGGCGCTCTATCTGCTGGCGGAGAGCATCGGGCGGGTGGGTCTGCTGGCCGCCCTGCTCATCGCCTTCCCGGGCGCGCTGCGGCTCGGCTCGCTGGTCCCGGAGGGCGCGGTCGGCCCGCTGCTGCTCACCCTCGGCGCGGCGGCCGTGCTGGCGACGGCGGCCCTGCTGTGCGTACGGCGCCTGCGCACGGCCGCCGGCTCCTTCCTGCGCACCGCGCTGGGCGAGGCGCGCTCGATCCACAGCCGCCCGTCGCGGGCGCTGGCGCTGTGGGGCGGTTCGCTGGCCTTCCCCGCGTTGCAGGCGGCCGGGCTGGTCGCGGTGGGGCGGGCGCTGGGGCTGCCGGTGCCGCTGTGGCACATGGCGGTCGCGTACCTCGCGGCGACCGTCGCGGTCGCGCTGATCCCGACGCCGGGCGGGATCGGCTCGGTGGAGACGGCGCTGATCGTGGCCCTGGTGGCGGCGGGCGGCCCGGCGGCGGTGGCGACGGCGGTGGTGCTGGGGTACCGGATCATCACCTTCTGGCTGCCGCTGCTGCCGGGGGCGCTGACGCTCGGGGCGCTGGTGCGGCTGAAGGTGATCTGAGGGCCGGGTCGGAGCCGGGGGTTCGGGTGATCTGCCGTGTGCGGGACCGTCGGGGCTGGTCGCGCCCACGCGGCGGTGGCCGCATGTCGCCACAGCCCCGCGCCCCTAGGGTGTTGCCCCTCCCTCGGTCACCAAGGCACCGTACGGAAAAAGGAGTGTCCGCCATGCCGGTCCGCGTCGAGCGCCAGGGCCCCGTCACCACGGTGATCCTCTCCCGCCCCGAGGTCCGCAACGCGGTGGACGGTCCGACCGCCGCCGCGCTCGCCGCCGCGTTCCGGGAGTTCGAGGCGGACGACGAGGCGCGGGTGGCGGTGCTGTGGGGCGAGGGCGGCACGTTCTGCGCGGGTGCCGACCTGAAGTCGATGGGCACGGAGCGGGCCAACCGGGTCGCGGAGGACGGGGACGGCCCCATGGGGCCGACCCGCATGCGGCTGTCGAAACCGGT
Source organism: Streptomyces sp. NPDC030838 (assembly GCF_055572035.1). Classification (NCBI taxonomy): domain Bacteria; kingdom Bacillati; phylum Actinomycetota; class Actinomycetes; order Kitasatosporales; family Streptomycetaceae; genus Streptomyces; species Streptomyces sp. NPDC030838. The sequence continues at coordinate 277,932 of NZ_JBVIED010000013.1, forward strand.
GATCGCCGCCGTCGCTGGGCATGCCGTGGCCGGAGGGCTGGAGCTGGCGCTCTGGTGCGATCTGCGGGTCGCCGAGGAGGACGCCGTCTTCGGGGTGTTCTGCCGCCGCTGGGGCGTGCCGCTGATCGACGGCGGCACGGTGCGGCTGCCCCGGCTGATCGGCGCGAGCCGCGCCATGGACCTGATTCTCACCGGCCGCCCGGTCCCGGCCCGCGAGGCATACGGGATCGGGCTGGCCAACCGCCTCGTCCCGCCCGGCCGCGCCCGCGCCGAGGCAGAGCAGCTGGCCGCCGCCGTCGCCCGCTTCCCCCAGGCCTGTCTGCGCGCCGACCGCGCCTCGGCCCTCGACCAGGAGGGCCTCGACGAGAGCGCGGCGCTGCGGACGGAACTCCGCCATGGCATGGGCGTGCTGGCGGAGAGCCTGGAGGGCGCCGCCCGGTTCGCGGGCGGGGCGGGGCGGCACGGGTCGTTCAGCGATCTGTGAGCCGCCGCCCCGCGTAGGCGCGCAGGGCCTCACGATCGGCCGGGAGGCCCCAATCGCGCAGGATGGACAGGAAGTTCCCCCACCGCCAGGTGTCCTCGTCCAGGTCGGCGAGGACCCGTATGAGGCGCTGCCGACGGGTGTCGAGGTCGGCGTAGGCCGGGAGCGGGTCGGGGCGCTTCGGGCCGAAGGCCAGCCGGAGGGCGGCCGCGGTGACGGCGAAGCTCGCCGGGCCGGAGGTGGCGGCCAGGCCGTCGGTCACGGCGTCCAGGGCCTCGTCGGGGAAGCGCTCGGCGAGCTGGGTCAGGGAACGGGTCGCGAAGCCGCGCAGGTCGCCTTCGTGGAAGGGGATGCCGGGCGGGCCGGGCTCGGGCGGGGCGGCCGCCGTGGCGGCCAGTTCGGCGAGGACGGCGGGGTCGCCGCCGTGGTCGAGCCGGGCGAGGGCGGTGGCCGCCGCCCAGCGCACCACCGGCTCCCCGTCGGTGAGGTGGGCCCGCAGCCGGTCCACGACGACGGCGTCGGTGTCGGAGTCGGCCAGGAGCCCGGCGGCGACGATCGCGGTCGCCCGCACCGCGGGTACGGGCTCGTCGTCGACCAGCCGCAGCAGCCGGGGCAGGCTGTGCCCGGCCTCCTCCGGGAACCAGGCCAGCAGGGAGGCGATGACGGCCCGGATCGCCGGATCGGGATCGCCGAGCAGGGCGGACAGCCCGGGGATCTCCCGCCGCACCGCGTCGTAGGCGCGCAACTCGGCCTGCCCGGCCGACAGGTGGAGGTCGAAGTCGAACATGGCGCGCCGCATCTCGCGCACCGCCCGGTCGCCGTCGTCGGTCGCCTCCTCGACCCACGCGTCGTACTGGGCCAGCAGTTCCCCGGGGTCCTGGGCGGCGAACTCCGCGATCTCGCGCCGCCACGCCGCGATGTCCACGCCGTCCGGCAGATGCGACTCGTCGTAGCCGATCGCCAGGGCGGCCAGCAGCGCCAGCACGTCGGCGCGGCCGGGCAGCGCGGGGTCGGCCGCCAGGCGGGCGAGGAAGGGCACCGCGGCGGCGGAGGCCTCGTAGCGGCTGCCCTGGTGGAAGATGTTGCCGTACAGCGCGTGCAGTGCCTTGCGGCGCTCCTCCGCGTCGGGGCCGCACAGGGCGCGCAGTTGCCCGGGGACGTCGTCCGCCTCGCCGTAGGCGTGCGAGAGTTCGGCCCAGTCGATCGCGTCCAGCCCGGCCAGCGGGCTCGTCGTGTCTGTCACACGAGGCAATCTCGCACACGGCACTGACAACGGCCCCGGCCCGGTCAGCCGACCGCCACCCGTACCGGACCGCCCTTCGGATCGACCCGGTGCGTCCAGCGCGCCGTCAGCGTCAGGGAGCGGCCCGCTCCGGCGCCGCGTACGCGTTCCGTGTGCAGGACGCGGTCGTCCTGGGTGACCTCGAGCAGCGGTCGGCTGAGCCGGGCCGCCGTGCGCAGGGTGTACGGCAGGTCGTCGGCCGGGGTGACGCGGTTGGGGGTGATCCAGCGCAGGGGCGGGTCGACGGTCAGCGGCACCCCGGACGGCCAGGACGCTCCGGCGAGCGCGTCGCGTACGGCGCCGGCCGCCCAGGCTCCCTCCCGGGCCGCCGCCCCCGCCCGCTCCACGGCGTGCAGGACGTTGCCCACGGCGAACACGCCCGGCCGCGAGGTGCGCAGGGCGCCGTCCACGGCGGGGCCGCGGGTGCCGGAGTCGAGGGTGAGGCCGCCGTGCCGCGCCAGTTCGTGGTCGGGCACGAAGTCGCCGGTGAACACGACGGTGTCGCAGGGCAGGACGGCCGTACGGCCGTCGTGGTGGCGGACGCGGACGCCGGACAGGCGGCCGTGGCCGAGGAGTTCGGCGACCGTGGTGCCGGTGAGCAGCGGAACGCCCCGGCGCAGCCGCGCGTCGAGGGCCCGCGCGGGTGCGGTGCGGTGCCCGGGCAGGTCGGTGACCAGGGCGACGACCTCGGCTCCGGCCCGGCGCACGGTGTCGGCGGCGGCGTACGAGACGCCCTCCGCGCCGACGATCACCGCGCGGGTGCCGATCGGCTGCCGGTACAGGTGCACGGCCTGCTGGAGTTCCCCGGTGGTGTAGACGCCGGCGGGTCGGGTGCCGGGTACGAGGCGGGCCGTGCGGGGGCGTTCGCGGGCGCCGGTGGCCAGGACGACGGCCCGCGCGCGGATCGTCTCCGGGCCCTGCGGGCCGACCGTGGCCAGGTCCAGCGGGCCCGCCCAGTCGAGGGCGGTGACGCCGGTGCGCACCACCGCTCCCGCGCGGACGGCCGCCTCCGCGACCTCCTGCGCGTAGCGCGGGCCGGTCAGCGGGCGGCGCCAGGTGCCGAATCCGCCGTGCGCGCAGTGCCGCGGCACTCCCCCGGCCGCCCGCTCCCGTTCCAGCACCTCCACGCGGCCCACGCCCCGCGCGGCCAGCCCCGCGGCGGCCGTGAGCCCGGCGGGTCCCGCCCCGACGACCAGCACGTCGACCTCTCGTACGGCCGTCACCTCCGGGCCTCCTCGAACAGCGCGCGGACGGCGGCCCCGCAGTGGAAGCCCTGGCAGCGGCCCGCACGCGCGCGTGTGCGGCGGCGCAGTCCGTCGAGCGAGCGCGGCGGGACCGTACTGGCGAGGGCGTCCTGGATCTCGCCGAGGGAGACGCGTTCGCAGTGGCAGACGAGGGTGCCGTAGCGCGGGTCGGCGGCGATGAGCTCGGCGCGCTGGTAGGGGCGCGGGAAGGCCTCGCCGAGGTTGGGCATGCGCACCGGCTCCAGGTCGCGGGCGGGTCCGGGGTCGAGCCCGGTCTCGGCGAGCAGGCCCATCACGTGCTCGGCGAGGGCCAGAGAGGAGGTCAGGCCGGTGGAGCGGATGCCGCCGACGGTGACGTATCCCTGGCCGGGGTGGGCGCGGACGCGGTAGTCGTCGTGTTCCGTGGCGGCCCGCAGCCCGGCGTAGACGGCGGTGACCTCCTCGTCGAGCAGGGCGGGCAGGACGCGGCGGCCCTGTTCGCGCAGCGCGGCGACTCCGTCGGCGGTGGAGCCGGTGGCCTGCTTGTCGTCCAGGTCCTCGGCGGTGGGGCCGAGCAGGACGTTGCCATAGACGGTGGGGGCGACGAGGACGCCCTTGCCGAGCGCGGTGGGGACGGGCAGCAGGATGTGCCGGACCAGGGGGCGGGCGAACTTGTCGTAGACCAGGAGCTGGCCGCGGCGCGGGGTGACGGTGAAGTCGTCGTGGCCGAGCTGCCGGTCGAGGGTGTCGGCGTGCAGTCCGGCCGCGTTGACGAGCCGGCGGGCGCGCAGGGTGCCCCGGGAGGTCGCCAGCTCGTGGACGCCGTCACTCCGGGTCGCCCGCTCCACGCGGCAGTTCAGGTGCAGGTGGACGCCGTGGCGGACGGCCTGGGTGGCGTAGGCCAGGGGGGTCGTCCAGGGGCAGACGATGCTCTCGCCGGGGACGTGCAGGGCGCCGAGCGCGCCGGGGCCGAGGTGCGGCTCGCGGGCGTACAGCTCGGCCGGGTCGAGGAGGCGGATGTCGTGGCAGTCGTTGCGGACGGCCTTCCCGGCGAGCCGGGGCAGGGCGGCGAGCTGTTCCTCGTCCCAGGCGACGAGCAGGGCGCCGACCCGCTCGACGGGGATGCCGGACTCGGCGGCGTAGGCGGCGAGCAGCCGTGCGCCCTCGCGGACCAGGCGGGCCTCCAGGGAGCCGGGGACCGCGTCGAAACCGGTGTGCAGAATGGCGGTGTTGGCCTTGGAGGTGCCCTGGCCGACGTCGTCCTGCGCCTCGACCAGCGCCACCCGGAGCCGGGGGTGCCGGGCGAGGGCCCGGGCGATCGCGCCGCCGACCACGCCCGCGCCGACCACCGCAACGTCGTACGGCTCGGCGGGCAGCGGGCCCTCGGCGGTGACCGTCGCGCCCTCGGCGGTGACCATGACACCGGAGCCCGTCATGCGGGCTCCCCCTCCAGCAGCGCGGCCACCGCACCGCGGAAGCCGGCGCGGCGCTCGGCGGCCTCGTCGGCCGTGATGCGCGGCTCGTAGACGGCGGACGGCTTCCAGTCCGGCAGGGCGTCCGCGAGGCCGAGCCCGGGGGTGGCGCCGAGCCGGGCCAGGGCGCCCGCGCCGAGGGCGGTGGCGTCGGGCAGGGCGGACACCTCGACGGGGCGTTGCAGCAGGTCGGCCTGGGTCTGCATGAGCAGCGCGGAGCGGGTCAGGCCGCCGTCGACGCGCAGCACGTCCAGCGGGGTGCCGAGGTCGTCGGCGGCGGCGTCGGCGAGTTCGGCGACCTGGGCGGCCAGGCCCTCGCACAGGGCGCGCACCAGGTGGCCGGGGCCGGTGTCGAGGCCCAGTCCGGTGAGCGAGCCGCGCAGGTCGCCGCGCCACCAGGGGGCGGCGAGTCCGGCCAGCGCGGGCACGAAGGTGACGCCGCCGCTGTCGGGCACGGCGCCGCCCACGGTGTCGAGGTCGGCGGCGCCGCGGATGACGCCGAGGTCGGTGAGCCAGCGGACGGCGGAGGCGGCGGTGTAGACCTGGCCGTCGAGGCAGTAGCTGGTGTGTCCGGCGAGCCGCCAGGCGACACAGCTGACCAGGCCGGAGGTGCCGCGCCGCGGGCGCTCGCCGGTGTGGGCGAGGAGGAACGCGCCGGTGCCGTAGGTGCACTTGGCGCCGCCGGGTGCGGTGATGCGCTGGGCGAGCAGGGCGGCCTGCTGGTCGACGACGAGGCCGGTGAGGGGGATCGGGTCGCCGAACGCCGTGGTGGTGCCGACGAGGCCCGCCGTGTCGACGACGTCCGGGAGCCGTTCGCCGGACAGGCCGTACACCTCCAGCGCCCGCGGGGACCATTCCGCGCGGTCGAGGTCGAGGAGCTGGGTGCGGCCGGCGGTGGCGGCGTCGGTGACGTAGGCGCCGGTGAGCCGGTGGACCAGCCAGGCGTCGCTGGTGGTGACCACACCCTCGGCGGTCAGGTTCCGTCGTATCCAGGCCATTTTCGGCGCGGCGAAGTACGGGTCCAGCGGCAGTCCGGTCAGCCGGCGCAACTCCTCGGCATGCTCGGCGAGTTCGGCGCAGACGGTCTCGGCGCGGCGGTCCTGCCAGACGAGGGCGTCGGTCAGCGGGCGGCCGGTGGCCGGGTCCCAGGCCAGCACGGTCTCGCCCTGGTTGGCGAGGCCGAGCGCGGTCACCGGTTCGCCGGCCTCGGCGAGTGCCTGGCGTCCGGCGTCGACCACCGAGTCGTACAGCTCGGCGGGGTCGACCTCGACCAGGCCGCCGGGCAGGAAGCGGGGGCGCACGGCGGTGAAGCCGGTGCCGAGGACACCACGCTCGGGGCAGATCACCAGCGCCTTGGTGCCGGAGGTGCCCTGGTCGACGGCGAGTACGGGTCCTGTCATCGCGCCTCCCGGGCCGTGGTGATCACGGTGCGACAGCCTGCCGTCGTCGGCCACACCGCGTCAAGCCTCGCTGACCCACCGTCAACCTCCTGAAGAGGCGGGGCTGTTTTCCCGTATGGCGAAACCGACGTCTCATCCGGAACTCACGCCTCTATAGTGACCGCCGACCGAACACGATCTCCTCAACCGCCGCTCGGGGGAGGGCTGTTGTCACACCACCTTGCCGTCCTGACCCGCCCGTGGACCGGGGCGGGAGGCTGATGGCCAGAGACGGAGCACGCCTCGCCTACGATCCGGCCGGACCCGACGCCGCGCTGCGCGCCGCCCTCCAGGAGGTGCGCGCCGGGCGCTGGATGTCGATGCGCACCCTGCTCGCCGAGACCGCGTCCTGGTGGCAGTGGACGCAGCGCACCCAGGTCCTGGCGGCCGCGGCCGCCGGCACCGATGTGGTGCGGGCCTGGCTCGCCGAGGAGCCGGACAGCGTCCCGGCCGCCCTGATGCACGCCCGGGTGGCGGTCGAGCGCGCCCTGCGCGCCCACCGCGAACAGCACGGCGCGACCCGCGACTTGTGGCACGAGGCCTGGCGGGCGTGCGACGCCGTGAGCCGCGTGGCGCCGCACGACCCGGTCCCCTGGGTGTGCCTGCTGGCGCTGGCCCGGCTCGACGAGGAGCAGCGCTGGGCGGAGCACCGGGTGGCGCCGCCGGAGCCGATGCTGCCGCCGGGCCCCTGGGGGCTGCTCGCGGAGGCCGACAAGCGCGATCCGTACAACCGCGAGGCCCACCACCGCATGCTCCAGTTCCTGTACGGCCGCTCGGCGTCCGGGCGGCTGGCCGAGGCGGCCGGTTTCGCGCACTGGGCGGCCGACGCGGCGCCGCCGGGCTCGCCGCTGCATCTGCTGCCGCTGTACGTCCGGGTCGAGCGCTACCGGCGCGGTGGCGGACGGGACGCCGCGCTCGATCTGCACTGGGTCGCCGAGGACGCCTGCCGTGAGGCGCTGCGGGCGTTCCACGGCTGGTTCGAGCACACCACGGCCGCCGAGCGCGGCCCGCTCGACCTCAACCACCTCGCCCACGCCCTGTGGGGCGCGCTCCAGTTCGCGGAGGCGGACCGGGTGTTCGAGGCGCTCGGCCCGTACTGGACGCCGCTCCCCTGGGCCCACCGCACCGCGCCGGGCGACCACGCGCAGGCCGTGGAGGTCTTCCAGCTGGCCCGTGCCCGCAGCAGGTCGGGGGCCCGACGCCGCCCCTGACGTCCCCCGCTCGTCCCCCCGTCGTCTTCCAGGAGGTTCCGCATGCCCCGCACCACCCTTGGCGCCCATCAGCAGGACGAGGAGCAACGCCTGCGCGAACTGGGCTACCGGCCGGTGCTCGCCCGCCGGATGGGCGGCTTCGGCAACTTCGCGATCAGCTTCTCGGTGATCTCGATCCTGTCCGGCTGTATGACCCTGTACGGCTTCGGCATGGGCGCGGGCGGGCCCGCGGTGATGCTGTGGGGCTGGGCCGGCGTCGGCCTGTTCGTGCTGTGCGTGGGGCTCGCGCTGGCGGAGGTCACCAGCGCGTATCCCACCTCCGGCGCGCTGTACTACATGGCCGACCGGCTCGGCGGCCGCCGCTGGGGCTGGTACACGGGCTGGCTGAATCTGCTCGGTCTGCTCGGCGCGATCGCCGGCATCGACTACGGCGCCGCGCTGTTCACCGGCGCGTTCCTGAACCTCCAGTTCGGGTTCGAGCCGACGCCCGAGAAGACGATGCTGATCTTCGTCGTCATCCTGCTGCTGCACGCCGTGCTGAACCTCTTCGGCGTCCGCCTGGTCAGCGTGCTCAACTCGATCAGCGTGTGGTGGCACCTCGGCGGTGTCGCGCTGATCGTCGGCGCCCTGGCGATCGTCCCCGACCACCACCAGTCCCCGTCCTTCGTGTTCACCGAGTTCGTCAACGACACCGGCTGGAGCAACCCGCTCTACGTGGCCGCGATAGGCCTGCTGCTCGCCCAGTACACCTTCTCCGGCTACGACGCCTCCGCCCACCTCTCCGAGGAGACCGCGGGCGCCTCGGTGGCGGCGGCGCGCGGCATCGTCCGCGCCATCTGGGTGTCGTGGATCGCCGGTTTCGTGCTGCTCGCGGGGCTGACCTTCGCCATCCAGGACTACGACGCCACCCGCGCCAGCGAGACGGGGGTGCCGCCCGCGCAGATCCTGCTCGACGGGCTCGGCACGGACGGCGCGAGCGCGCTGCTGCTGGTGGTGATCGTGGCCCAGCTGTTCTGCGGCAACGCCGAGGTCGCCGCGGCCAGCCGGATGGTGTTCGCGTTCAGCCGGGACCGGGCGCTGCCCGGCTCGCAGCTGTGGCGCAAGGTCAGCGCCCGCACCCAGACGCCGGTCGCCGCGGTGTGGCTGTCGGTGGCGGTGGCCTGTGTGCTCGCGCTGCCGTCCCTGTACTCGGCGACGGCGTACGGCGCGGTCACCGCCATCAACGTCATCGGCATCACGCCCGCGTACGCCATCCCCGTCTTCCTGCGACTGCGCGCCGGGGACCGTTTCACCCCCGGACCGTGGAACCTGGGACGGTGGAGCAGGCCGATCGGCTGGGTCGCGGTGGTGTGGGTGGCGTGTGTGACGGTGCTGTTCTGTCTGCCGCAGTCCTCGCCGGTCACGGTCGACACGATGAACTACGCGTCCGTCGCCCTCGCCGTCGTACTCGTGCTCGCCACGGTGTGGTGGTTCGTCGCCCGCCGTTCGTACGGAACCCCGACGACCGCCGCGTACGGAACCGACCGGGAGCAGGCGGAACTCGCCGAGGGCATCGTCTGACCGGGATGCGGCCGCCGCCGGTCCCGGTGCGAACTGGTGTCCCGGATACGGCAGGATGAGCGCTCGCACATCCCGGAACTCGAGCAGGTGACAACGTGACGAGACTTCACATCCGGCCGCCGGCGGCCCCGTTTGCCGCGGATCGTCCCTCCGGAGGTGACCGATGACCCGCGCGCTGACCCTGGACGACCTCATCCTCGCCGGCATCGCGCTGGCGGCGGGCCTGCTGGCCGCGTTCCTGCTGCGGCTGCTGCTGCGCTGGCTCGGCAAGCAGGCCGACCGCACCCGCTGGAGCGGGGACGACGCCATCGTGGACGCGCTGCGCACCGTGGTGCCGTGGGCGGCGGTCGTCGGCGGGGCGGCGGCCGCGGCGGCGGTGCTGCCGCTGACCCGGACCGTGCAGCACCACACCAACCAGGTCCTCACCGTGCTGCTGATCTTCGTGGTGACGGTGTCGGCGGCCCGGATCGTGGCCAATCTGGTGCGGTCGGTGGCCCAGTCCCGCTCGGGCGTCGCCGCGTCGGCCACGATCTTCGTCAACATCACCCGCGTGATGGTGCTGGCGATCGGCTTCCTCGTGGTGCTGCAGACCCTGGGCATCTCCATAGCGCCGCTGCTCACCGCGCTGGGCGTGGGCGGTCTGGCCGTCGCGCTGGCCCTCCAGGACACCCTCGCCAACCTCTTCGCGGGCATCCACATCCTCGCCTCGAAGACCGTGCAGCCGGGTGACTACATCCGGCTGAGCAGCGGCGAGGAGGGCTATGTCACCGACATCAACTGGCGGCAGACCACCATCCGCAACCTCTCCAACAACCTGGTCATCATCCCCAACGGCCGGCTGGCCGGGACGAACATGACCAACTACGACCGGCCCGAGCAGGAGCTGACCATCATGGTCCAGGCCGGGGTCGGCTACGACAGCGACCTGGAGCACGTGGAGCGGGTGACCTGCGAGGTGGTCACCGAGGTGATGACGGACGTCACCGGCGCCGTTCCGGACCACGAGCCGGCCGTCCGCTTCCACACCTTCGGCGACTCGCGGATCGGCTTCACGGTGATCCTCGGGGTCGGCGAGTTCAGCGACCAGTACCGGATCAAGCACGAGTTCATCAAGCGCCTGCACCGCCGCTACCGCGCGGAGGGCATCAGCATCCCGGCCCCCACCCGCACGGTCTCCCTCCAGCAGCCGGGCGGCACGTTCGGCGAGGCCGCCATCCCGCACCAGCGGGAGGAGTCCACGCCCCGGCCCTAGCCCGCAGGTCCGCCCCGGCCGCATGCCGCACATCCGCCCCGGCGGCATCCCGCACATCCGCCCCGGCCGCAGCCGCCTCCCGGTCACCTCTCCGTCACGGAACGTGAGGGGCGCCGGGAGTCCCCGGCGATTGGGTCCGGCCCCATGGCCCAGCGGACACGATCACGAGATATCTTGATGTCGAGCAATGTTGCAGACGTGGAGCGGAGCACCCGGTGACTGACTCGACCATCATCTATACGCACACTGACGAGGCCCCGGCCCTGGCGACGTATTCCTTCCTGCCGGTGGTCCAGGCGTACGCCTCGCAGGCGGGTGTCGCCGTGGAGACGCGGGACATCTCGCTGGCCGGCCGCATCATCGCCGTGTTCCCGGAGTACCTCACCGAGGACCAGCGCATCCCGGACGCGCTCGCCGAGCTGGGCGAGCTGGCCAAGACGCCCGAGGCCAACATCATCAAGCTGCCGAACATCTCGGCGTCCATCCCGCAGCTGAAGGCCGCCGTCGCCGAGCTGCAGGCCCAGGGCTACGCGCTGCCGAACTACCCGGACGACCCGAAGACCGACGAGGAGCGGGAGATCAAGGCCCGCTACGACAAGGTCAAGGGCTCCGCCGTGAACCCGGTCCTGCGCGAGGGCAACTCCGACCGCCGCGCCCCCGCCTCGGTGAAGAACTACGCCAAGACCCACCCGCACCGCATGGGCGCCTGGACCGGCGAGTCCAAGACCAACGTGGCGACCATGGGCCAGAACGACTTCCGCTCCACCGAGAAGTCGGTCGTCATCGCCGAGGACGGCGCGCTGAAGATCGAGCTGGTCGCCGAGGACGGCACCACCACCGTGCTGCGCGAGTCCGTACCGGTGCTCGCCGGTGAGGTCGTCGACGCCTCCGTGATGCGCGTCGCCCACCTCCGCGAGTTCCTGGCCTCCCAGGTCGCCCGCGCCAAGGCCGAGGGCGTGCTGTTCTCCGTGCACCTGAAGGCCACGATGATGAAGGTCTCCGACCCGATCATCTTCGGCCACGTGGTCCGCGCCTTCTTCCCGAAGACCTTCGAGCGCTACGGCGCGGCGCTGGCCGCCGCCGGCCTCTCCCCGAACGACGGCCTCGGCGGCATCTTCAAGGGCCTGGAGTCCCTGCCCGAGGGCGCCGAGATCAAGGCCTCCTTCGACGCCGAGCTGGCCGAGGGTCCGGCTCTGGCGATGGTCGACTCCGACAAGGGCATCACCAACCTGCACGTCCCGTCGGACGTCATCGTCGACGCCTCCATGCCGGCCATGATCCGCACCTCCGGCCACATGTGGGGCCCGGACGGCCAGGAGGCCGACACCCTCGCGGTGCTGCCGGACTCCTCCTACGCCGGTGTCTACCAGGCCGTGATCGACGACTGCCGCGCCAACGGCGCCTACGACCCGTCGACCATGGGCTCGGTGCCGAACGTCGGCCTGATGGCGCAGAAGGCCGAGGAGTACGGCTCCCACGACAAGACCTTCGAGATCCCGGCCGCGGGCACCGTCCGCCTGGTCGACCAGGCCGGCAACGTCGTGATCGAGCAGCCGGTCTCCCAGGGCGACATCTTCCGCGCCTGCCAGACCAAGGACGCGCCGATCAAGGACTGGGTGAAGCTCGCCGTCACCCGTGCCCGCGCCACCGGCGACCCGGCCGTGTTCTGGCTGGACGAGACCCGTGCGCACGACGCCAACCTGATCGCCAAGGTCAAGCAGTACCTGCCGGAGCACGACACCGAGGGCCTGGACATCCGCATCCTGTCCCCGGTCGAGGCCACCAAGCTGTCGGTGGAGCGCATCCGCCGCGGCGAGAACACCATCTCGGTGACGGGCAACGTCCTGCGTGACTACCTCACGGACCTCTTCCCCATCCTGGAGCTGGGCACCAGCGCCAAGATGCTGTCGGTCGTCCCGCTGATGGCGGGCGGCGGCCTGTTCGAGACGGGCGCCGGCGGCAGCGCGCCGAAGCACGTCCAGCAGCTGGTCAAGGAGAACTACCTGCGCTGGGACTCGCTCGGCGAGTTCTTCGCCCTGGTGCCGTCCCTGGAGCAGTACGCGACGTTCACCGGCAACGCCCGCGCCAAGGTTCTCGCCGACACCCTCGACCGCGCCACGGCGACCTTCCTCAACGAGGACAAGTCCCCGACCCGTCGCGTCGGCGGCATCGACAACCGCGGCAGCCACTTCTACCTGTCCCTGTACTGGGCGCAGGAGCTGGCCAAGCAGACCGACGACGCGGAGCTGGCGAAGGCCTTCGCCCCGCTCGCCGAGACGCTCGCCGCGAACGAGCAGAAGATCGTCGACGAGCTGATCGCCGTCCAGGGCAAGCCGGCCGAGATCGGCGGCTACTACCAGCCCGACCCGGCCAAGGCCGCCGCGGTCATGCGCCCCTCGGCCACCTGGAACGAGGCCCTGGCCTCCCTGAGCTGACGCTCACCCCCGCACGGGGGTTCTCCGTATCCGCCCCGGTCGGCCCGCTGCCCGACCGGGGCGGACCCGTCTCGTCCGCCCCCACGTCCCTGGAGCCGACCCATGTCCCGTCCGTCCTTCGAGCTGCTGCCCGGCGCCGACGACTCGCCGGTGATCCTCCACGTGCCGCATTCCTCCCGGGAGATACCGGCGGACGTGCGGGCGGGGATCGTCCTGGACGACGTTGCGCTGGAGCGGGAGCTGGACCACATCGTCGACGCGCACACGGCGGAGATCGCGGCGCGGGCTGCGGGGCTGACGGGTGTGACGCCGTGGCGGTTCGTGAACCGGCTGTCGCGGCTGGTCGTGGATCCGGAGCGGTTCCCGGACGAGCGGGAGGAGATGCTCGCCGTGGGGATGGGGGCCGTGTACACGCGGACCACGCACCGGGAGGTGCTGCGCGCCGACGGCCACGACCCCGAGCCGCTGATCGAGCGGTACTTCCGGCCGTACGCGCGGGCGATGACCGAGGCCGTCGCGGCGCGGCTGGCCGCGACCGGGCGGGCGGTGATCATCGACGTGCACTCGTATCCGAGCGTGCGGCTGCCGTACGAGCTGCACGGCGAGGGGCCCCGGCCGCCCGTCTGCCTGGGCACCGACGCCTTTCACACGCCGCCGGAGCTGGTCGCCGCCGCGCGGGAGGCGTTCGGGGAGGGCGTGGGGCTGGACAGCCCGTTCAGCGGGACGTACGTACCGCTGGAGTACTACGGGAGCGAGCCGCGGGTGCACGCCCTCATGGTGGAGATCCGCCGGGACACCTACATGACCGAGCCGGGCGGCCCGGCCGGACCGGGCATGGACCACCTCGCCCACGCGCTGGCGGCGCTCGTCAGCGCCGTGTCGCGCTGACTCCGCGCCCGGTGCGTCAGGCCCGCAGCCACTCCGTCACGACCACCTCCCCGCCGGTCCGCAGCCGGAGCGCGAAGGGGCCGGTGGGCGGCAGGTCGCTGGTGAAGCGGCCCATGGCGTCGGCGGTGAGGGTGTCGGGCGCGGCCGGGTGGGGGCCGCCCAGGACCTCGATACGGGCCGGCTGCGGGGGCAGCACCTGCCCGATCAGCCCCTGCCCGGTCACCTCCACGTCGACGCTCAGCTCGCCGCTGCGGAACGTCAGCATCCGCGGTACGTCGGTCGCGCCGCGCACCGGAATGGCGTCCGTCAGGGAGTCGAAGGTCAGCTCGGCGAGGCGGGCGTCGAGGTCGTGCAGGGCGTAGGCGTCGACGGCGAGCCGCCGCAGCTCCGGCGGGACCGGGTCGAGGATGGCGGCGGCCTGGCGCAGCTCCTCCTCCAGCAGCCCGGCGCCGAACTCCGCCTCGTTCAGCGCGGCTTCGTCGCCGAAGCCGTCGTCGGCGCCGTCGGCGCCGTGGTCGATGTCGTTCACGATGCTCCCCGTGCGTCGAGTCGGGCGCGCAGCCGGCGCAGACAGCGCTGGCGCAGCGGCCCGATGCTGCCGACGGCGATGCCCAGAGCGGCGGACACCTCCTGATAGCTGGGCGGCGGCGAGGCCATCAGCACCCGCAGCAGCTGCCGGCACCGCTCCCCCAGCGCCTCGAACTCCTGCCACAGCCGCCGGACCCGCTCGCTCTGCGCGGCCGCCTCCTCGGAGTCGAGCAGCGACTGCTCCGGCGTACGGTCCTCGCTGACCCGGTCCAGGAGTTGCGGGTCGTCGGTCGGCGTCAGCCGCTGCCAGCTCCTGATCACCTTCAGCGACTCGTTCCGCGCGGTGGTCGCCAGCCAGGATCCCGCCTTGTCCGGTTCACGGATCCGCCCGAGGTGCTGGGCGAAGCGGAACCAGACCGTCTGGTAGACCTCGTGTGCGTCGGCGTCGGAGAGCCGGTGGGCGCGCACCACGGACCACACCAGCGGGCTCAGCCCTTCCACGAGCGCCTTCCAGGCCGCCGCGTCGCCGTCGACGGCGGACTGGACGAGCGCGCCGACATCTGAACGGTCCACGGCCCCACCCCTCGTGTACGGCAAGTCATCGTACGCCGTGGCGGGGACTGCTCCGGTACTCATGCGCCGGTGACCGGCGGGTCGACCGGCACGGCACGCCAGGTGGGCGGCAGCAGCGCCGGCACGTGCGCCCCGCGCACCTCCGCGAACTCGGTGTTCCCCGCGAGGACGTGCCGGGCGGCGGCGCGCGGGTCGGTCTCCTTGTGCGCCGTCATGTAGGCGGCGAGCAGCCCGGCGACCACGGGGGTGGCGAACGAGGTGCCGCTCCACTGCGCGAGCCCCTGGAACATCACCTGGTCCGGCTTGGCGGCGGCGTTCTCCTCGCTGAGCACGCCGGTGTGCCGCGGGTACTGGCAGGTGCAGCCGTAGCCGAAGCCGTAGCGGCAGGCGTCGTACGTGGAGTGCTGGTAGACGTACGGCACCGGAGCGGCCCAGCCGGTCAGCGCGCTGGTGAGCCGCTCGCCGGGGGCGTAGACCTTCACCCAGCCGCCGTGGTTGGAGAAGCAGGCGCCGAACTCGCCGTCGCCGCGCAGCGCGCCGACCGAGAGCACGCTGTCCTGCCAGTCGGGCAGGTCGGCGTAGGCGGCGGGCCAGAAGGGGGTGGCGCTGGCGTTGTTGCCGGCGCAGGCGACGAGCAGGGTGTGCTGCTCGCGCAGTTCCTCCATGAACGCCTGGACGCCGAGCAGTCCGTCGGTGCGGCCGTTGGAGGTGCCCGCGGAGAGGCTGAGGATGTCGGGCCAGCCGCTCGCGTCGACGGCCTCGAAGAGCTTCTCGCCGAACTCCGACTCCAGGATCGCCCCGGCGTCGTTCAGCGAGTTCCGTACGGTGACGTCGGTGTTGGGCGCGACGGCGGCGACCAGCCCGGCGATGAACGTGCCGTGGCCGACGTACTGCCGGAGGACGCCCTGCTCGTCGGTCTCCTGGATCTGGAGGTCGCCGTCGGTGTGCGCGAGCAGCGGGTAGGAGCGGTAGTCGCTCATCAGGCCGGTGTCGACGACGAGGACGCCGACGGCGGTGTCCGGGTCGTGCAGGCCCTCGGCGGCGGACGGGTTCGGCGGCTCGTTCCGCGGGGCGGGGGCGGGTTCGTCGCCGGGGCAGGCGTTGACCGCGATCGACACGACGTGGTTGCGGCTGACCAGCCGGCGGCCCGCGCGTCCCTCCGCCTGCCGCAGCGCCCGCAGCGCGCCGGCCACCGCGCGGTCCGCGCCGCGGGCGCCCTCGCCGGGGTCGCCGACCTGGATCCGGGTGATGCCGGAGCGGTTGCGCTGCGGGCTCGCCCGGCGCACGGTGTCGGGCGTGAGGTCGGCCGCCTCGGTGAAGAAGGTGCGGACGGTGTCCTCGACCAGCTGTGCCTCCTCGCCGTCACGGGCGAGGACGACGCCCTTCTCGTAGAGGAACTCGGCGGAGTCGTCCGGTCCCATGGCGAGCGGGATGCCGGGCATCGCGCGCTGGATCTGGTCGAACTGCTCGCGGAATCGCTGTGGTGCCATGGCGTGTCCTCCCGTTTGAGGCGACGGTCCTCAACTAGAGCGGTGCCGCCGCTGATTGATACAGAGTCGAACCGGTGTGACGTGGTTCCGTGGAACCGGGGCCACTACCATCCGTGGGGTGAGAGCGGGAAGCGACTCGGTTCTCGAACTGCTGCCGATGGTGTTCGCCGCCCCGAACGAGGCGCTGAACCAGGCACAGGAGGTGCTCGCCACCGATCCGTCACCGCTGCACGCCTCCGTGGCGCACCAGGTGATCGGCATCTGGCAGCGGGACTTCGGCGATCTGCGGATCGCCCTGCACCATCTTCGGCGTGCCCGCGACCTGGCGGCGCGCGCGGACTCCGCGGAGCGGGAGGCGGACGTCCTCGGCACGCTCGGGGTGGCGCTGGTGCACGCGGGCCGCACCCGGCAGGGGCTGGCGGCGTTCGAGCGCGGTGTGGCGCGGGGTACGGGGCACACCCGGGCCCGGGTGCGGTACCGCAGGGCCTACGTCTGGTGGGTGCTGGGCCATCATCGCGAGGCGCTGGAGGACGTACGCCGGGCGATTCCCGTGCTGCGGCAGGCGGACGACGTGATCTGGACGGCGCGGGCGCTCACCCTGCGCGCGACGGTGCATCTGGCGCTGGGCGCGGTGGAGCGGGCGGACGCCGACTTCACGGCGGCGGAGGCGCTGTGGGAGACCACCGGCCAGGAGCACGACAAGGCCGACGCGGTGGAGAGCCGGGGTCTGGCCGCGTTCCGGTCCGGGGACATCCCGGCGGCGCTGCGGCTGCTGGACGAGGCGGAGGAGCGGTACGCCAAGCTGGGCACGCCGACGTTCATGCTGAACATCCGGCGCTGCGAGGTGCTGATGGCGGCGGGTCTGGCCCCGGAGGCGCTGGCCGAGGCGGACGCGGCGATCGCCGTACTGGACGAGATGGGCGGGCAGTCCACGCGTAAGGCGGAGCTGCTGCTGGCCGCCGCGCGCGCGGCCCGGCTGGCGGGCGACCCGCACACCGCGATCGCCCGCGCGGCGGTGGCCGTACGGCTGTTCTCCGGGCAGCGGCGCACCTGGTGGGAGACCCACGCCCGGCTCGTGCTGATCGAGGCGCGGGTGGCCGCCGGGCGCAGTTCGGGGCGGCTGGTCGCGGACGCCGCCGCGGTGGCCGAGCGGCTGGCGTCGTTCGGGGCGCCGGCCGCGCCGGAGGCGTCGCTGCTGGCGGGCCGGATCGCGCTGTGCCTGGGCTGGACGGCGGACGCCGAGCGCCATCTGGCGGTGGCCGCGCGCAGCCGGCACAGCGGGCCGCCGCTGGCCCGGATGACGGGGTGGGCGGCGCAGGCGCTGCGGGCCCGGGCGGCCGGTTCGGCGCGGGGTGTGCTGGAGGCCTGCCGGCGCGGGCTGGACGTGCTGGACGACCACCGGATGACGCTGGGCGCGTCGGAGCTGCGGGCCCGGGCCACCGAGCAGGGCGCCGAACTGGCCGCGCTGGCGCAGCAGGCGAGTCTCGCCGGGGGCGGGCCGCGGCGGCTGCTGGTGTGGAGCGAGCGCTGGCGGGCCACCGTGCTGTCCGCGCCGCCGACCCGGCCACCGGCCGATCCCGCGCTGCTGAGCGGGCTGACCGCCTTCCGGGAGATCGCCGCCCGCGCGGAGGCGGCCCGCTGGGAGGGCCGCCCCGTACCGGCGCTGGAGCGGGAACAGCGGCGGCTGGAGCGCGAGGTGCGATCCCGGACGCTGCACATGCGGGGAGACGCGCCGGGTGACGGCCACCGGTTCGACGTGGGGCGGCTGTTGGACCGGCTGGGCGAGGCCCGGCTGGTGGAACTGGCGGTGCTGGACGGGCGGGTGCAGGTGCTGCTGTGCGGCCGGGGCCGGGTGCGGCGGTTCGAGGCGGGGCTGCTGGCGGAGGCGGAGGTCGAGGCCGAGCACGTCCAGGCGGGGCTGCGGCGGCTGGCGCATCCGGGGGCCGAGGCCCGGCTGCCGGTGGTGGAGGCGGCGGGGCGGCGGCTGGAGGAGCTGCTGCTCGGGCCGGCCGCCGCGCATCTGGGCCCGGGACCGGTGGTGATCGTGCCGCCCGCGCGGCTGCACCGGGTGCCGTGGGCACTGCTGCCCTCGCTGCGGGAGCGGGTGGTCAGCGTGTCGCCGTCGGCGAGCAGCTGGCTGCGCGCCCGGGAGACCGAGCCGCCGCCGGGCGGCCGCCATGTGCTGGTGCGCGGTCCGGGCCTGGCGACCGGTGGCGCCGAGGTGCCGGAGGTCGCCGACCGGTACGCGGAGGCGCGGGTGCTGGAGCACGAGGAAGCCCGTGTCCCGCGCGTCCTGGAGGAGCTGGACGGCGCGGCGCTCGCCCATATCGCCGCGCACGGCACGTTCCGCGCCGACAGCCCCCTGTTCTCCTCGCTGCGGATGGCGGACGGCCCGCTCATCGTCCACGACTTCGAACGCCTGGCCCGCAGCCCGTACCGGATCATCCTCTCCAGCTGCGACACCGCGCGGCTCGCCTCGGTCGGCGCCGACGAGCTGCTGGGCCTCGTCACCGCGCTGCTGCCGCTGGGCACGGCGGGTGTCGTCGCGAGCAGCGCGCCGGTCAACGACGCCGCGGTCGTCCCGCTGATGCTCGCCCTGCACAAGGGCCTCGGCGCCGGACTGTCCCTGGCCGAGGCCCTGCGCGACGCCCGCGCCGCCCTGCCGGGGGACGCCCTGCACCAGGCGACGGGGTGGGCGTTCACGGCGTTCGGGGCGGCGTGAGCGCGGCTCGCACCCCCACGCTCCGTTTGTCCGGAGTTCAACCGTCCGGATCTACCGCTGAGTTACTTCTCGATCATGGTGCGTGACGCGCCAGGCTGGGCTAAGTTCTCCGCGGAGCCGCCACACCTGGGGCACGGGGCCCCAAGGGACTAGTGGCTCGATAAGGGATTCGTCCTCTTGACGACCATCGCGACCGACATATTCACCGTGCGGCCGTACACCCCTCACTGTCAGGTGATCGAGCAGGAGGCGCAGCACGCCGTGATCGGCGTCTCGCCCGGCAACAGCTTCTTCACCGCAGACACCGTGACCGGCCTGGCCCACTGGGCAGCCGAGCGGTTCGCCCGCGTCGACCTCGTCTATACGGACCTCTGCATCGCCGACATGTACGAGGCCCTGGGCTATTCCGCGGACGACGCCCGCCGCAAGGCGGTCAAGAACCTGCGCGGGGTGCGCGCCAAGGTCTCCAACGCCGCCCTGGCAGTCGACCCCGACGGGTTCCGGGTGCGGGCACAGCCCGTCTCCGCGCTCACCGGCCGGCCCGAGTACCAGCGTCTTCGCCGTCACATCGACGCGCTGATGACCGAGGACGCCGCGCTGGCGGCCACGGTCTCCGGCCTGGTGGACCGTTTCCTCAGGGACAAGGTCACCGGCCGGGACGCCACGGACCTGCAACGCGAGGTGTGCACCCGTTACATCCTGGCCGAGCTGCCGCTTTTCATCGACTCTCCGGCGATCTTCGGCGTCGCCTCGTCGCTCAACTGCTACCACCAGGTGCTGCCGTTGGCGGACCTTCTCTACGGGCCGGGGCACGGGCTGCGCGCATCCCGTAACCAGGGCCACGGCATCATCGCTCTCACCGCTCCGGAGGACGCCCAGTGACCACCGCCACCGACACCGACCTGCTCGATTTCCCGTTCTCCCCGCGCGGTGACGGCCTCCCGGACGAAGTCCCCTCCCTGCTGCGCGACCGGCCGGTGACCCGGGTGCGCACCATCGCCGGAGACGTCGCCTGGCTGGTGTCCTCGCACGCCCTGTGCAAGCAGGTCCTGGAGGACGACCGGTTCAGCCTCAAGGAGACCTCCGCTCCCGGGGTGCCGCGCCAGTACGCGCTGACCATTCCCCCGGAGGTCGTCAACAACATGGGCAACATCACCGGGGCCGGGCTCCGCCGGGCGGTGATGCGCGCCATCAACCCCAAGGCGCACGCCGACTGGTTGGAGGAGTACGCCGGTCAGCTGGCCGACCGCCTGCTCGCCGACGGCGCCCCGGCCGACCTGCGGCGGGACTTCACGGTCCCCTACTCCACGGGGCTGCACTGCCGCCTCCTCGGCATCCCCGTGGAAGACGCGGACCGCCTCTACCGCAGCCTGCACGTCGCGTTCATGAACAGCCCCCGCCCGATCCCCGCCGCCGCGCTCAACTGGGACCGCGACATCGCGTATATGAAGGGCCGCCTGGACGACCCGGACACCACCGGTCTGATGGGCGAACTCGCCGCGCTGCGCGGCACCCCGGAGTACGCGCACGTCTCCGACGAGATGTTCGCCACCGTGGGCGTGACCATGTTCGGCGCCGGGGTGATCTCGGTCATGGGCGCGCTGACGATGATGTGCGTGACGCTGCTGCTCAACCCGGAGGTCCGGGACCGGCTGGCCGCGGACCCGGGTCTGGTCCCGACCGCCGTCGACGAGCTGCTGCGCGTCAACCTGTCCATCGCCGACGGGCTGCCCCGGATCGCGCTCGACGACGTGCGGCTCGGTGACGTCACCGTGCGCCGGGGGGACCTGGTCCTGGTCCTGGTCGAAGCCGCCAACCACGACCCCGCCCAGTACGACGACCCGCGCACGATCCGCCTGGACCGGCCCAACGCGGGCACGCACCTGTCGTTCGGCGGCGGCGGCCACTACTGCCCGGCCACCGCCCTCGGCAAGAAGCACGCCGAGGTGGCCCTGCGTGCCCTGCTGGAGCGCATGCCGCGGCTGGACCTGGCCGTCCCCGTCGAGCAACTGGTGTGGCGGACCGGGTTCATGAAGCGCATTCCGGAGCGCCTGCCTGTCCGCTGGTGACGCGGGAGCGGGGGGGGGGGGGGGGGGGGGGGGGGGGGGGGGGGGGGGGGGGGGGGGGGGGGGGGGGGGGGGGGGGGGGGGGGGGGGAGAATAAAAAAAAAAGGAGGCA
>NZ_JBVIED010000014.1:0-121624 GCF_055572035.1 Streptomyces sp. NPDC030838
CTCGTCCCAGTCATGATGACCGGAGACGGGGTATCAACATATCTGGCGTTGACTTTTGGCACGCTGTTGAGTTCTCAAGGAACGGACGCTTCCTTCGTACTCACCCTCTCGGGCTTTCCTCCGGGCGCTTCCCTTCGGTGTTCCAAACTCTATCAGGGTTTTTCCGTCTCTCTGACCACCCTCCTGCGGGCATGCAGAAGGAGACCCCGAGATAGGATCTGACAAGTTGGGTGCCGCCGGGCAAGGACGCTCGGTCGCGTCGCTCAGCCTCAAGCAGGGGTACGACTGTACACGGGGCCGCCGAGCGGGTGCAAATCGATAGAGGATGTGGTCTAGACCTCTAATCGGGAGCTCTCATCCGGAACCGATACTTCCTATGACATACCCTGCTCCTCAGTGCGCCGTCCGGGACAGGCAGTGACGGCCCGTATATATCTCCACCCCTGGGAGGCTTCCCATGACCACCGTGACGTCCCCGCTGGCAGGACGCACCATCGGACTGGCCGCCGTGCCGGATCCGGTCTTCTCCGGGGCCATGGTCGGCCCGGGCACCGCCATCGACCCTGTACGTGAGCCTTCCGAGGCGGTCTCCCCCGTGGACGGAGTCATCGTTTCTCTCCACCCGCACGCCTTCGTGGTGGTGGACGCGAACGGGCACGGCGTGCTCACCCACCTCGGCATCGACACCGTGCAGCTCAACGGTGAGGGCTTCGAGCTGCTGGTGAACAAGGGCGACACCGTGACGCGTGGCCAGGCTGTCGTGCGCTGGGACCCGGCCGCCGTCGAGGCCGCGGGCAAGTCCCCGGTGTGCCCCATCGTCGCCCTGGAGGCCACCGCCGAGGCGCTCTCCGAGCTGCGTGAGGACGGCGACGTCAAGGCCGGCGACAGTCTCTTCGTCTGGAAGTGACGTCACTGCCGTCGTAGGACGGCGAGGTAGGACAACCACCGCGGCGGCGGGGCCCGCCGCACTATCGGAGACGGGTGAGATGGAGACAACGCTGCGAGGCGTCGGCGTGAGCCACGGTGTGGCGATCGGCGAGGTTCGGCACATGGGAACGGCGGTGCTCGAACCGCCTGCCAAGCAGATCCCGGCGGAGGAGGCGGAGCGTGAACAGGGGCGCGCCCGCCAGGCCGTGGAAGCTGTGGCGGCCGACCTGATTGCGCGCGGCAATCTGGCGGGGGGCGAAGCCCAAGCGGTGCTCGAGGCGCAGGCCATGATGGCGCAGGACCCCGAGCTGATCGCCGACGTGGACCGGCGGATCGCCGTGGGCAGCACGGCCGAGCGTGCGGTGTACGACGCGTTCGCCGCCTACCGGGATCTGCTGGCGGGTGCCGGTGAGTACCTGGCTGGTCGCGTCGCCGACCTCGACGATGTGCGGAATCGTATCGTCGCCCGGCTGCTGGGCGTGCCGATGCCGGGTGTGCCGGACAGCGACGAGCCGTATGTACTGGTCGCCCGTGACCTGGCGCCGGCCGACACGGCGCTGCTCGACCCGACGCTGGTGCTGGGCTTCGTCACCGAGGAAGGTGGGCCGACCAGCCACAGCGCGATTCTGGCGCGGGCGCTCGGGGTGCCGGCCGTGGTGGCGCTGCCGGGTGCCGGTGAGCTCGCCGAGGGGACGGTCGTCGCCGTCGACGGCAGCACCGGCGAGATCTTCGTGAACCCGAGCGAGGAGAAGAAGGCGCAGCTGCGAGCGGCGGCTGCCGAGCGCAAGGCCGCGCTCGCGGCGTCGACGGGGCCGGGTGTCACGTCCGACGGTCACAAGGTGCCGCTACTCGCCAACATCGGCGGTCCCGCTGACGTGGCCGCGGCGGTCGAGGCCGGAGCGGAGGGTGTCGGTCTCTTCCGGACCGAGTTCCTGTTCCTGGACGACAACAAGAACGCTCCTTCCGAGGAGAAGCAGGTCGAGGCCTATCGGCAGGTGCTCGAGGCGTTCCCCGAGGGCCGGGTCGTGGTCCGGGTGCTGGACGCGGGTGCGGACAAGCCGCTGGACTTCCTGACCCCGGCGGACGAGCCGAACCCGGCGCTCGGTGTGCGCGGGCTGCGGACGCTGCTGGACCACCCGGAGGTGCTGCGCACCCAGCTGACGGCGCTGGCGAAGGCGGCCGACGGTCTGCCGGTCTACCTCGAGGTCATGGCGCCGATGGTGGCGGACCGTACCGATGCCAAGGCGTTCGCCGACGCGTGCCGGGCGGCCGGGCTGCAGGCCAAGTTCGGTGCGATGGTGGAGATCCCGTCGGCCGCGCTGCGGGCTCGCTCGATTCTTCAGGAGGTCGAGTTCCTGTCGCTGGGGACGAACGACCTCGCTCAGTACACCTTCGCCGCCGACCGTCAGGTGGGCGCGGTGTCCCGGCTCCAGGACCCGTGGCAGCCCGCGCTGCTCGACCTGGTCGCGCTGTCCGCCGAGGCGGCCAAGGCCGAGGGCAAGAGCTGTGGTGTCTGTGGTGAGGCCGCGTCCGACCCGCTGCTCGCCTGTGTGCTGACCGGTCTGGGTGTCACCTCCCTGTCCATGGGTGCGGCGTCGATTCCTTACGTCCGGGCGACGCTGGCGAAGTACACGCTGGCGCAGTGCGAGCGTGCCGCGGCGGCCGCGCGTGCGGCGGACACGGCCGAGGAGGCGCGCAGCGCCGCTCAGGCGGTGCTGTCCGGCGAGTAGGCCGACCGAGCCGAGTGAGGCCTGTCGACCAGGGGCGCTCCACCTTCGGGTGGGGCGCCCCTGGCGCGTTCAGTGCTGGTGGTGCGGTGCCGGTCCGTCGTCTCCGAGGTCGGGCGGCTCGCAGTAGTCGACGCCTGATTCGGGTGAGATCAGGTCTCCGGAGTCGACGTCGGTGCAGTAGGCGTCGAAGACCTCGCCGGCGGTGAGGGGCTCGAGCCCGTTGCCGCGCAGGCGCCAGCCGTAGATGCGGTCGGCGCTGCCGGGTGCGCTGGTGCGCATGACGAGTCCGCCGGGGCTGTGGGTGGCGAGGCCCAGGGCCAGGACGGTGGTGAATTCGAGGGCCTCGGCCTCGTCGAGTTCGGTGGTGCCGTGGCTGTCGTCGTCGGCGTGCAGGACGGCGACGAGGGGCTCGGGGGTTCCCGAGACACTGCAGACGAGGTGGCGGTTGCCCGGTGGGGCGGTGTCGAGGATGCGGGCGAGGAGGGCCGAGGCACGGGTGAAGGCGGAGCGCCCGAAGTCCTCGCCGCAGGTGGTGCAGGAGCCCAGGCGGGCGAGGAGCGTGGAGGCGTAGTCCCAGGTCGCCTGTCGGACGGCTTCGTCGACGAGTGCGGGGACGAGATCCTTGAGGGGTTGGCCCTCGTAGGGAATGGTGGGGCCGCCGGCGGCCAGTTCGGCTGTGAAGCGGCTCCGGCTCGACGGCATGTCGGGGTCGAGTCCCGCGTCGGCGCAGTAGTCGGCGTATTCCTGCGGGTCGAAGAGGGCCACCGTGGTGTGGCTGCCCTGGGCGGCCCGGGTCTGGAGCAGTGCCTCGACCTGCTGGAGGTACGTCTGGTGGTCCTCGAAGGTGAAGCTGCGATAGCGCCGCATGGCGCGGAAGTCGTGCTCGTCGGTGAGCAGGCCGATGGTTCCGGCGATTTCGCGGCGCAGGACGCGTCGCATGGTCAGGTTGTCGGTGTGCGCCATGATTCCCCCTGTGCGTGCGGTCGATCAATGCTCACTCACAGTAACGGGCGGCACTGACAACGGCGTCCGAGCGGCCTCGGCCGGCGCCTGGTGCTCGGCGGTCCGAGGCCGCTGTGGGGGTGATCGGCCCTTGCGGGGTCAGGTGCGCTTGCGGGCCAGGTCCTCGTAGAAGTGGAGCAGGTCGAGGTTGTCGACGGAGCCGGGGTTGACCGCCTTCTCCAGGGGGGTGCCCTGGAGCAGCCGCTTGACCGGGACCTCGATGCGCTTGCCGGTGAGGGTGTGCGGGATGCCGGGCACCTCGATGATCTCGTCGGGGACGTGGCGAGGTGAGAGCTGTTCGCGGATGGTCTGCTTGACGCGGTTCCGGAGGGCGTCGTCGAGGACGGCTCCCGGTGCCAGGTGGACGAACAGGGGCATCCAGTAGCCGCCGTCGGGCTGTTCGATGCCGATGACGAGCGATTCCTTGATCTCGGGGAGGCGTTCGACGGCTTCGTAGATGTCGGCCGAGCCCATGCGCACGCCCTGCCGGTTGAGGGTGGAGTCGGAGCGGCCGTGGATGACGACGGAGCCGCGGGAGGTGACGGTGATCCAGTCGCCGTGGCGCCAGACGCCGGGGTAGGTGTCGAAGTAGCTGTCGTGGTAGCGGCTGCCGTCGGGGTCGTTCCAGAAGTAGATCGGCATGGACGGCATGGGGTTGGTGACCACGAGTTCGCCGACCTCGTCGACCAGGGGTTTGCCGCTCGGGTCCCAGGACTGGAGGTCGGTGCCCAGGCAGGGTGCCTGGAGTTCGCCGACGTACACGGGGAGGGTGGGGACGGCTCCCGCGAAGCAGGAGCACACGTCGGTGCCGCCGCTGACGGAGGCGATCCACAGGTCGTCGCGGACCTCGTCGTGCAGCCAGCGGAAGCCGTCGGGCGGCAGCGGGGAGCCCGTGGTCGCGACGCACCGCACGGCGGACAGGTCGTGGTCCCGCGCGGGGTGCACGTCCGCCTTGCGGCACGCCATCACGTAGGCGGCCGAGGTGCCGTAGAGGGTGGCTCCGGTGCGTTCGGCGACCCGCCACTGGGCGCCGGTGTCGGGGTATCCGGGGCTGCCGTCGTAGAGGACGATCGTGGTGCCGGTGAGGAGGCCGGAGACGAGGAAGTTCCACATCATCCAGCCCGTCGAGGTGTACCAGAAGAAACGGTCCTCGGGGCCGAGGTCGCAGTGCAGGCCGAGCTGTTTGAGGTGCTCGACGAGGATGCCGCCCTGGGATTGGACGATCGGCTTGGGGAGGCCGGTGGTGCCGGACGAGTAGAGGACCCACAGGGGGTGGTCGAAGGGGACGTGCTCGAATTCGGGCTCCACGTCCGCGCTCGTCAGCGCGGACCACTCCACGGCTCCCTCCGGCGCCTCGGTGCCGAGGAGCGGGATGTGGACGACGGCGCGCAGGGTGGGCAGTTCGCGGCGCAGTTCGGCGACGGTGTCGCGGCGGTCGTGCTCCTTGCCGCCGTACCGGTAGCCGTCGACGGTGAACAGGACGACCGGTTCGACCTGCTGGAAGCGGTCGAGGACGCTGCGGGCGCCGAAGTCGGGGGCGCAGGAGGTCCAGACGCCGCCCACGGCGGCCGTGGCGAGGAGGGCGACGACGGCTTGCGGGATGTTGGGCAGGTAGCCGCTGACGCGGTCGCCCGGGCGTACGCCGAGGGAGCGCAGTTCCGCGGCCAGGGAGCCCACCTGGCGGCGCAGCTCGGACCAGGTCACCGGGCGCGGTTCGTGGGTCTCGTCGACGCAGAGGAGGGCCGGTTCGTCCGCGCGGGTGGCGGCCGCGCGCAGGGCGTGCTCGGCGTAGTTCATGGTGGCCCCGGGGAACCACTGGGCGCCGGGCATGGCGCGGTCGCCCAGCACGCGCGCGTAGGGGGTGGAAAAGCGGACGTCGAACCATTCGGTGACGGCTTTCCAGAAGGTGTCCAGCTCGTCGACGGACCAGCGGTGCAGTGGGGCGTAGCCGCCCTCGGCCGGAGCGCCGTGGTGCTCGGCTGCCCAGGTCTGGAATCTGGTGATCTGCGCCTGGGCGATGCGTTCCGGATCGGGCTGCCAGAGCGGCTGGGGGTTCACGGTCGACATGGGGCGGCTCCCGGACTGTGCGCGTCGTGTGCGTCCTCCGCGCACGTGCTGGGGTGTGCGCGTGACGCGGCTGACACGGACGATGCCATGTGATCGACTTCTACACCAGGGTGCGCCCCACACAGTCCGTGTCGTGAAGATGTGGTCCCGGCACGGGTGAACGGCAGTTGAACGGGACGCGTGTACCGTCCGGACAGTGGCAGGGTGAGCAGCATGGACGGTCGTGACCTGGTGCGTTCGATGAAGGCGGTCGGTTCCGTGGGGGCGGCGCAGGGGTTGCGTACGGTACGGGCGGCGTGGCGCAGGAAGCGCGCCGACGCCACGGGGCTGCCGCCGCGGGGCGCGGAGCGCGCGCGGGTGCCCGGTGCCCTGGAGTCCGCGGAGCCGGGGCCGGGCGGCGGCACGCTGCGGTTCGCCCGGTCGGAACTGCGGATCACCGTCACGGTGAGCGGAGCGGTCTTCTGGGGCTGGGACGGGGCCGGTCCGGAGCCGTCGTACGCGCTGGCTGGCCACTGTCCGGACCCCGATCCGCGGGCCGTGCTGGAGCCCGACAAGGACGGCGGCTGGCGGGTCGTGGCCGAGCGGATGACGGTCGTGGTCTCGCGGCACGGGGCGGTCGAGGTGCGCACGCCCGGTGGCGTGACGCTGCGCCGCGATCTGCCGCCCCGCTGGTGGGAACCGGTGGGCGGGGGCACGGCACGGTGGATGCAGCGGTCGGAGGTGCCGGCGGACGCGCGGTTCTTCGGGCTGGGCGGACGGGCGTCCGGGCCCAGGCTGCGGAGCGGCGCCTACCGGTTGTGGAACACCGACCCAGGGCATGCCTTCGCGCCCGGGGACGATCCGCTGTACATCACGATGCCGGTCCACGTGGTGGTGGCCGACGCGGGCACGCATCTGGTGTTCCACGACACCACGTGGGACGGCACCGTGCTGCTGCGGGAGGGCGAGGAGGGGGCCGGTTCGGGGCACGACCGGAGTGGGATGTGCGAGCTGCGGATGGACGGCGGTCCGCTGCGCTGCTGGGTGGTGGTGGGCACCCCCGCGCGCGTGCTGCTCGCGTGGGCGTCGCTGACGGGGGCGCCCGCGCTGCCGCCCGCGTGGGCGCTCGGTCATCATCACGCGCGGTGGGGTTTCGGCAGCGAGCAGGAGGTGCGGCGGATCGTCGCGGGCTATCAGGAGCACGGTCTGCCGCTCGACGCGGTCCATCTGGACATCGATCACTACGAGGATCACCGGGTCTTCACCGTCGACCCGGATCGCTTCCCCAAGCTGCCGCAGCTCGCCGAGGAGCTGCGGCGGGACGGGATCCGGCTGGTGTCGATCGTGGACGCGGCGGTGAAGGCCGAGCCGGGCGACGCCGTGTACGACAGCGGGGCGGCAGAGGACGCGTTCGTACGGGACGCCTCGGGACGGCTCGTCCGGGGCCTGGTGTGGCCCGGGGAGTCGGTGTTCCCGGACTTCACGCACGCGCGCGTGCGGCAGTGGTGGGGCCGGCTGTACGAGGAGCGGCTGGCGCAGGGCTTCTCCGGGTTCTGGCATGACATGAACGAGCCGACGTCCTTCGCGGCGTTCGGGGAGACGACGCTGCCGCGTTCGGCCCGGCACTCCCTGGAGGGGCGCGGGGGTGACCATCGGGAGGCGCACAACGTCTACGCGCTGTGCATGGCCCGGGCGGGGTACGAGGGGCTGGCCGAGCTGGCACCGCGGCAGCGCCCGTTCGTCTTCTCGCGCTCCGGATGGGTCGGCATGCAGCGCTACGGCGGGACCTGGTCCGGTGATGTGGCGACGGGCTGGCCGGGGCTGCGGGCGTCGCTGTCGCTGGTCATGGGGCTCGGCTTGTGCGGGGTGCCGTACTCGGGGCCGGATGTCGGCGGCTATGACGGCCATCCGTCTCCGGAGCTGTTTCTGCGCTGGTTCCAGCTCGGCGCGTATCTGCCGCTGTTCCGCACCCATGCCGGGCTGCGGGCCGGGCGCAGGGAGCCGTGGGAGTTCGGTCCCGAGGTGCTGGAGCACGCGCGCGTGGCGCTGCTGGAGCGGCGGCGGCTGTTGCCGTACTTCGTGACGCTGGCGCATCTCGCCCGGCGTACGGGGGCTCCCTATGTGCGGCCGTTGTGGTGGGGGGCGCCGGAGGACCGGGCGCTGCGTGACTGCGAGGACGCCTTCCTTCTGGGCGACTGCCTTCTGGTGGCGCCGGTGCTCGACCCGGGGACGGACCGGCGGGCCGTGCAGCTGCCGCGGGGGCGGTGGTACGACACGGCGACGGGGCGGGCGTACGAGGGGCCGGCGCAGGTGCTGGTCGACGCGCCTCTGTCGCGGATTCCGGTGTTCGCGCGCGCGGGTGCCGTCCTGCCCGTGCGCGGGGAGGACGGTGGTCTGGAGCTGGAGGTGTGGGCTCCCGCGCGGGGGCGGACCGGGCGCGGGCTGGTCGTGCCGGATGCCGGGGAGGGCTGGGAGGAGTTCGAGATCGAGCGCTATGTGTCCCGCCGGTCGGGCCGGCGGGTGGTGGTCGAGCGGGAGGGCGACGGGGGTGAGCCGCCCTACCCGGTGCGTGTGCTTGGGCTCGGGGAGGACTGACGCTCAGACGTAGCGGCCCTCGAACCAGGCCCGTGCGGCGAGCGTGTGCAGGGGGAAAGCCAGCTCTTCCGGCCTGCGCAGGAGGTGCCGGCCCTCCGTCTCGTCGGTGGCGGCGGAGGCGGGCAGGCCGTCGGCGGGGCATTCCGGAAGCAGCCCGAAGAGGAGCAGGTGACCGTCGGGGGAGCTCATGGCGTCGGCGAGCCGCACGTCGCGGGCCGCCGCGTCGATGCCGGTCTCCTCCTTGAGTTCCCGGACGACGGCCTGGCGCCAGTCCTCGCGGTCGTCGACGTAGCCGCCGGGCAACGCGATGCCCCCGCGCGCGGGGGCCACGGTTCGGGTGATGACGACGAGGGCGGTGCCCCGGGTGTCGTACACGGGCTGGAGGGCCACCGCCACCGGCAGGGGGTTGCGGTACGCGACGGTGCCGCAGGTGGGGCAGGTGCGGGGCCAGCCGGAGACGCCCTCTCCATAGGGCGCGCCGCAGCTCGAACAGTGCGAGCCTGGGCTGGAGTTGGAGTGCTGAGTTTCGAACACGTCGCGGACTGTATCCGAACATGGAGAGGGCGTCGTCGGGGCGGCGGGTCAGTGGCCGTGGGCGAGGGATTTCGCGGACACCGGGAAGTCGAAGTAGGTGTCCGGGTAGGGCTCGGGCTTGTAGGTGAAGTGCCACCACTCCTCGGCGAGGTTCACGAACCCGAGGTCTTCGAGAGTGCTCTTCAGCAGCAGCCGGTTGGCCCGCTGCTCGCCCTGGATGCGCGGGTCCAGGGTGTGGGAGAGGGTGTCGAAGCAGTCGAATCCGGTGCCCATGTCGACGGAGTTGTCGGGGAAGCGCTCCTCCTGGGGTGCGTAGCAGGGCACCAAGGGCTGCCCGGGGACGTACGGCCTGGTCGGCTTCGCCGGGAGTTTCACGATCGTGAGGTCGACGGTGGAGCCACGGCTGTGGCCGGATTTCTCCGCGATGTAACCGTCCGCGAATAGCCGGGTCTTGTCGACGTTCGGGTAGAACTCCTCCTTCATCGCCTGGTCGTCGAGGTCCTTCGCCCAGCGGACGAAGTGGTCCACCGCGCGTTGCGGCCGGTAGCAGTCGTAGACCTTGAGGGTGTAGCCCTGGCGCAGCAGCCTCGACTGGGCCTGGTGGAGGGCCTCCGCGGCGGGGCGGGTGAGGATGCACAGGGGCTGGCGGTAGCCGTCGACGCGCTCGCCGACGAAGTTGTGCGGGGTGAAGTAGCGCATCTCCTGGACGATCGTCCGGTCCACGGTGCGCAGCGCCACGAAGTCCTCCGGCGCTGTGGGCTCGGTCCCGGCCTGGGTGGTGGCGGTGGCGGCGGTCATGGCCAGCAGGGCGGCGGCCGCGGTGACCAGACCGCGGGCCACGAGGGAGAGTCGTGTCATGTTCCCTGCATCTATCAAGCGGGGGTTCCGGCGGGGAAGCGATCGGATGCGGTCGGCGCCCGATCGGGCGTATCGCCGCTTCGCACCGGGCCCTGCCCCGCGGGCCCTCACCGTGGCACACTTCTGACGATCCGTCAGGTCGATCCGAGCGCCAGGGAGGGCCCTTGTCACGCACTCGTACCCCCGTGGTCGCCGGCTGGTTCACCGGCGACGGGGACGACTTCCGGCTGCTGGGCACGCGCTGTTCGGGCTGTTCCGCCGTGTTCTTCCCGCGCGAGGACGTCCATTGCCGCAATCCCGGCTGCCAGGGCGGGGAACTGGTCGAGATCCCGCTCTCGCGCGAGGGGCGCATCTGGTCGTACACGGACAGCCGGTACCGGCCTCCGTCACCGTACGTGACCGATCGGGAACTCCCGTGGGAGCCGTTCACGTTGATCGCTGTGGAGTTGGCGGCGGAGCGGCTCGTGGTGCTGGGGCAGGCGGTGCCCGGCGTGACCGTCGCCGATCTCGCGGTGGGGATGGCGGTGGAGGTGGTCCCCGGCGTGTTGCACGAGGACGCGGAGACGGTGTGGACGACATGGCGGTGGCGCCCGAAGGGGGTGACGGTGTGACGGAGGACGTGGCGGTGCTCGGTGCGGGGCTGCATCCCTGGGGCAAGTGGGGGCGCGGCTTCGTCGAGTACGGCGTGGCGGCGGCCCGCGCGGCACTCGCCGACGCGGGGATGGAGTGGCGGGAGGTGGACTCGGTCGTCGGCGCGGACACGGTGCGCGGCGGCTATCCGGGCTATGTGTCCGGGGCGACGTTCGCCAAGGCGCTCGGCTGGCAGGGCGCCCGGGTGACGAGCGTGTACGCGGCGTGCGCGTCGGGGGCGCAGGCGGTGCACACCGCGCGGGCCCAGATCCTGGCCGGGCTGGCGGACGTGGTGCTGGTGGTGGGCGCGGACGCCGCCCCCAAGGGCTTCTTCCGGCCGGCGGGCGGAGAGCGGCCCGATGATCCGGACTGGCTGCGCTTCCGGGTCCTCGGGGCGACGAATCCGGCGTACTTCGGGCTGTACGCCCGGCGGCGCATGGCCGTGCACGGCGACACACTGGACGACTTCGCGCGGGTCAAAGTGAAGAACGCGGCACAGGGCGCGCTGAATCCGTTCGCGCGGTACCGCACACCGGTCACCGCCGAGGAGGTGGCCGCGTCCCCGGTGGTCGCCGACCCCCTGCGGCTGCTGGACATCTGCGCGACCTCGGACGGCGGAGCTGCGCTGGTGCTGGCCGGGATGGAGTTCGCGCGGCGGCGGGGAGTGACGCGGCCGGTGCGGATCCGGGCGGTGTCCACGGTGACCCCGCGCTATCCCAACACGGTGCTGGACCTGCCCGATATCGCCACGGACTCGGCGCTCGCCGCCGAGCCCTCGGCCGAGACGTTCCGGGCGTCGATCGCGCGGGCCGCCTACGAGGAGGCGGGTGTCGGCCCCGAGGACCTGTCCCTCGCCGAGGTGTACGACCTGTCCACGGCGCTGGAGTTGCAGTGGTACGAGGACCTGGGGCTGTGCGGCGCGGGCGAGGCGGCCAAGCTGCTACGCGAGGGCGCGACCGCGCCGGGCGGGCGCATACCCGTGAACGCCAGCGGCGGACTGGCCTCCTTCGGGGAGGCCGTCCCGGCCCAGGCGATCGCCCAGATCTGCGAGCTGACCTGGCAGTTGCGAGGTGAGGCCGGCGCCCGGCAGGTCGCCGGGGCGCGGGTGGGCATCACGGCCAACCAGGGGCTGTTCGGGCACGGATCGGCGGTGATAGCGGTGCGCTGAGAGCGGCCCGGCTGCCCGGGGCACCGGACCGCGGCGTCGGCGGGCGGACTCGCGGGCGTACGAACACGACCTCACCGCCGTAACCCGCAGGCGGCAAGCTGTTCGTACGCTGTGTGACCAACCAGGAATGCTGCGTGAACGTCTTATGAACTGCGCCAACGCGTGCGCGGGCGGCGACATCATGCTCCCGTGCACTCCTGGTCGGACACGCTCCGTTTCGCTTTCCAGCCGGTGGTCAACCTGTCCACCGGCGGGATCGCGGCGTTGGAGATCCTCGCCCGCCCGGAAACCGGTGACATCCTGGCCGAAGCCCGCCGGGATCCCGAAGTCGACACTCGGCTCGCCGTGTTGGCGGTCCGGTCGGCCGTGCGGCACGAGACGCTGCTGCCGCTGCACGTCAACGTGTTCGCCGGGACCCTCGCGGACCTCGGCGGGCTCACCCCGCTGCACGACGCGGTACGCGCGGCCGGACGGCTGCCGTGGGAGGTGACCGTCGACATCGGCCCGCCGTACACCCATGTACCGCAGCAGGGTCTGCTGGACGCCGTGGGCACCCTGCGGGGGCAGGGCTTCCGGATCAGCGCGGACGGGGTGGGGGACGGCGACGTACCCCTGCGGCTGCTCACGGACCTGGCGCCCGACCTGGTGAAGCTGGACGCGTCGCTGCTGTTCCGGCCGGCCGCCGTGCGGGCCATGCGGACACTGTGCGAGGAGCTGGGAGCGCTCCTCGCCGTCGAGGGCGTGGAGACCGAACTCCAGTGTGCGGCCGCGCTGTCGGCCGGGGCGCAGCTGGCCCAGGGAACGCTGTTCGCCCCGCCGGCCAGGCTGCCCGCGACGGATGTGTACGTTCCGCCCCGCTCCACCGCCATCGAGGGGGTGCCGCGATCGGGGCCGTCGGTGCGGGAGTTCGTACGGCCGGCCGCGCTGCTGCCCGACAGCGCGTCAGCCTCCCAGGTGCGGTCGCTGCTGACCGGGTCGCCGGACGTGTCCGGGGTGCTGCTCGTGGACCGCAACGGGGTGCCGGTCCGCTCGGTGCACCGGTCCCGGTTCCTGCTGTCGATGTCGGGGCGGTACGGGCACGCCCTGTACGCCGACCGGCCCGCGGCGAAGCTGGGCGATCCGCCGCGGACGGTGGGGGTCGACGCCACCGCGTGGGAGGTGCTGGACGTGGTGGCGGACGGCGAGCGGGACCGTACGTCGGACGATGTCGCGGTCGTCGACGCCTACGGCCGGTGCGTGGGCGTCGTACGTCTCGCGGACCTGGTGCGGGCGCTGGCCGAGTCCCGCGTCGAGGAGGCCGCCGGGCTCAATCCGCTGACCCGGCTGCCGGGTTCGGACGCGATCACCGGTGAGGTGGACCGGCGCATCGCTGACGGGCGGACGTTCGCGTTGAGCTGGCTGGATGTGGACCACTTCAAGCAGGTGAACGACGGAGCCGGGTTCGCGGCGGGTGACGAGCTGATCCGGTCGGTGGGGCGGGCGTTGCAGCTCGCGGCGTCGGGGAGTGCTCGCGTGGGGCACATCGGTGGGGACGACTTCCTGGTGCTGGCGGACCTGGACGGGCTCGATCCGCTCGCCGCGTTGGTGCTCGACGCCCCCTGGTCGGCGGGCGGGCGGCCCGTCACGCTGTCCCTGGCCACGGTCGTGTGCGGGCCCGGCAGCGTGGCGGACCACCGGCAGGCGGCGGCTTGTCTGGCACCGCTGAAGAAGGCCGCGAAGGCGCTGAGCGGGGCGAGTTGGGTCCTGGGCCGCGCGGGGCAGCCGGGGCACGAGGTGCTGCGGGGCACGGAGACGGTGCCCCGGCAGGCCGGGTGTCCGGTGCCGGAGACGGGC
This sequence comes from Streptomyces sp. NPDC030838, assembly GCF_055572035.1. NCBI lineage: Bacteria > Bacillati > Actinomycetota > Actinomycetes > Kitasatosporales > Streptomycetaceae > Streptomyces > Streptomyces sp. NPDC030838. The sequence continues at coordinate 13,324 of NZ_JBVIED010000014.1, forward strand.
AGGAGCTGACCGGGCGTCAAAGTGATGGCGCGGCACCCCGGGACCGCTCCGGCTGCTGTGCGGCGCTCGTACACGCGCGCGTGGCCGAGAACCGTTGCCGTCGGCGACCTTGACGGCCCCTGGGCGCCGGTGAACACTTCCCGTTGTCGGTCGACATCGCCGTACATTCTCGGCGTATTCAGGCACTGCGCCGCATGGGCTGCTGAGCCACGGCCCACTCCCCCACCGGTGATGCGGCGGCGACGGCACGCTCGTCACGGACGCCGGGCGGGGCGCGGGACTCTCCCTGCCTTCGGCTGAAGTCGCCACGAAAGCCACGGAGCCACGGGAGCAACGGGAGCCACCGGAAACCGCACCCCGCACAAGGGGCCGGGGTCGATCACCCCCGGGCCACGCCCTAGGAGCCGCCATGAGCAACGGAGACATCTTCGTCGGCGAGATCATCGGTACCGCCATCCTGATCCTCTTCGGTGCCGGCGTCTGCGCCGCCGTCACCCTCAGACACTCGAAAGCGCGCGCCTCCGGGTGGGTCGTCATCGCGTTCGGCTGGGGTTTCGCCGTGCTGGCGGGCGCCTACACCGCCGCTCCTCTCTCCGGCGGGCATCTGAATCCGGCCGTCACGATCGGCATCGCCGTCGACACCGGGGAGTGGGGCAAGGTCTGGGTGTATCTGCTGGGGCAGATGATCGGCGCGATGCTGGGCGCGGTCCTGGCCTATCTGGTGTACTTCGCGCAGTTCCAGGCCAACGTCCGGGCGAAGGACACGGCGGACGAGCCCACGCCGACGCTCGGCATCTTCTCCACCATCCCGGAGATCCGTCACCCGGTCGCCAACCTGGTCACGGAGATCATCGCGACGGTCGCGCTCGTCCTGCCGATCCTCGCCTTCGGACTGACCAAGGGACTCGGCGAGTCCGGCACGCAGGTGCTGATCGTCTCGCTGCTCGTCGTCGGCATCGGTCTCTCGCTCGGCGGGCCGACCGGCTACGCCATCAACCCCGCGCGGGACCTCGGGCCGCGCATCGTGCACAGCCTGCTGCCGATCCCGAACAAGGGCACCTCGGACTGGGGGTACGCCTGGGTGCCGGTGGCCGGCCCGCTGATCGGAGGAGCGCTCGCCGGTCTCGTCTACAACGCAGCCTTCTGAACCGAGCCCAAGGGGTAGCCATGACGGACAACGCCGAGAAGTACGTCGCCGCGATCGACCAGGGCACCACGTCCAGCCGCTGCATCATCTTCGACCGGGGCGGCGCGATCGTCGCCGTGGACCAGCGTGAGCACCGCCAGATCTTCCCCAAGCCCGGCTGGGTGGAGCACGACGCCACCGAGATCTGGTCCAAGGTGCAGGCGGTGGTCGCCGGGGCGATCGCCAAGGCCGGGCTGCGGGCCGACCAGCTGAGCGCGCTCGGCATCACCAACCAGCGCGAGACGACCGTCCTGTGGGACCGGGCGACGGGCAAGCCCGTGCACAACGCCATCGTGTGGCAGGACACCCGCACCGCCGCGCTCTGCGCCGAACTGGGCGGGACGGACGGGCAGGACCGCTTCCGCGAGCAGACGGGGCTGCCGCTGGCGAGCTACTTCTCCGGGCCGAAGGCGGCCTGGCTGCTCGACAACGTGCCGGGACTGCGGGCGCGGGCCGAGCGCGGCGAGATCGCCTTCGGCACCATCGATTCCTGGCTCATCTGGAACCTCACCGGCGGCACGGACGGCGGTCGGCACGTCACCGACGTGACCAACGCCGGGCGGACCATGCTGATGAACCTCGAGACCCTGCAATGGGACTCCTCCATCCTCTCCGCGATGAACATCCCCGAGGCCGTGCTCCCCGAGATCAGGTCGTCCGCCGAGGTGTACGGCACGGCCGTCGGGCAGCTCGGCGGGGTGCCCGTCGCGTCCGCGCTGGGGGACCAGCAGGCGGCGGTGTTCGGTCAGGCCTGCTACGAGGTGGGGACGGCGAAGAACACCTACGGGACGGGCAGTTTCCTGCTGCTGAACACCGGGAACCGGCCGGTGCCATCGAAGAACGGGCTGCTGACGACGATGGGCTACAAGATCGGCGACGAGGCGCCCGTCTACTGTCTGGAGGGCTCGATAGCGATAACGGGCGCGCTGGTGCAGTGGTTCCGCGACCAGCTCGGAATCATCCGTACCGCCGACGAGATCGAGCCACTGGCGGCGAGCGTCGAGGACAACGGCGGCGCGTACATCGTGCCCGCCTTCTCGGGGCTGTTCGCGCCGTACTGGCGCTCCGACGCGCGCGGGGTCGTCACGGGCCTCACCCGGTACGTCACGAAGGCGCATCTCGCGCGCGCGGTGCTGGAGGCGACGAGCTGGCAGACCCGCGAGGTCGTGGACGCCATGTACCAGGACTCCGGGGTGCGGATCAGCACCCTGAAGGTCGACGGCGGGATGACCAAGAACAACCTGCTGATGCAGCACCAGGCGGACGTGCTGGGCGTGCCGGTGATCCGGCCGCGGGTGTCGGAGACGACCTGTCTGGGGGCCGCGTACGCCGCCGGGCTCGCCACCGGGGTCTGGAACGACCTGGACGAGCTGCGGGCGCACTGGCAGAAGGACGCCGAGTGGACTCCGGCCATGGAGGCGTCGGTGCGGGACCGCGAGTACCGCAACTGGCGCAAGGCCGTGGAGAAGAGCCTCGGCTGGGTCGAGGACGGGGACGCCTAGGCACGCGCGCGCGGGGTATCCGAAACTGCGGCCCGTACCCCAGTCGGCGGGGGTACGGGCCGCACCGCCCGCGGGCCGGCGTCAGGTCGTGACGGCCTGGCGGCGGTCCGCGGCGTGGGCCATCGCATGCTGGACGACGCCGATGAGGACCTCCTTGACCGACTCGCGGTCGCGGGCGTCACACAGGACGACGGGCACGTGGTCGTCCAGGTCGAGGGCCCTGCGGACCTCCTCGGCCGGGTAACGGGCGGCTCCCTCGAAGCAGTTGACGCCGACGAGGAAGGGTATGGAACGCCGCTCGAAGTAGTCGACGGCGGCGAAGCAGTCCTCCAGGCGGCGGGTGTCGGCGAGGACGACGGCGCCGAGCGCGCCCTCGGAGAGCTCGTCCCACATGAACCAGAACCGCTCCTGGCCGGGCGTTCCGAAGAGGTAGAGCACCAGGTCCCGGCGCAGGGTGATGCGGCCGAAGTCCATCGCCACGGTCGTGGTGTGCTTGCCCTCCACGCCGCTGGTGTCGTCGACCGGGCGTCCGGCCTCGGTGAGCAGTTCCTCGGTGCGCAGCGGTCTGATCTCGCTGACCGCGCCGACGAGGGTGGTCTTGCCCACGCCGAAGCCGCCGGCCACCAGGATCTTGAGCGTGACGGGCTCGACCGGGGGCTTGCCGCGCTCAGAACGCCCGAAGATCATCGATCTCTTCTCCTGCTTGATGGGGGTGGGTGGGCGGTGGGCCGTAGCCTCCGCCGCCGGGGGTTTCGATGACGAGTACGTCGCCGGGACCGACGGACGCGGTGTCGCTGCCGGCGAGGCGGGTGACCGTGCCGTCCGCGCGCTCGACGCGGTTGGCGCCCAGGGCGCCGGGCTCGCCGCCCGCCACGCCGTACGGCGGGACGCGGCGGTGCTGGGACAGCGTGGTGACGGTCATGGGCTCCCGGAACCGGATGCGGCGCACGGCTCCGTCGCCGCCGCGCCAGCGGCCCGCTCCGCCGCTGCCGTGCCGGACCGAGAACTCCTCCAGGAGCACGGGCAGCCGCCACTCCAGGACTTCCGGGTCGGTCAGCCGGGAGTTGGTCATGTGGGTCTGCACCACGCTCGCGCCGGGGAAGCCGTCGCCGGCGCCGGAGCCGGAGGCGACGGTCTCGTAGTACTGGTGGCGCTCGTTGCCGAAGGTGACGTTGTTCATCGTGCCGGAGCCCTCCGCCTGGACGCCGAGTGCCGCGTAGAGGGCGCCGGTGATCGCCTGGGAGGTCTCCACGTTGCCGGCGACGACGGCTGCCGGCGGCTCGGGGGCGAGCATCGAGCCCGGCGGCACGATGATCCTGAGCGGGCGCAGACAGCCGTCGTTGAGGGGGATGTCGTCGGCGACCAGGGTGCGGAAGACGTAGAGGACGGCCGCGTTGACGACCGCGTAGGGGGCGTTGAAGTTGGTGGTCAGCTGGGGGGACGTGCCGGTGAAGTCGACGGTCGCGGAGCGGTTCTCGCGGTCCACGCGCACGCGTACCCGGATGACGGCCCCGGAGTCGGTCTCGTAGGCGTAGTCGCCGTCGTCGAGGGCGTCGATGACGCGGCGCACCGCTTCCTCGGCGTTGTCCTGGACGTGCCGCATGTAGGCCTGCACGACGTCGAGGCCGAAGTCCTCGATCATGCGGGTGACTTCTTCGACGCCTTTCTGGTTGGCGGCGATCTGGGCGCGCAGGTCGGCGAGGTTGGTCCGCGGGTTGCGGGACGGGTACGGCGCCTCGGTGAGCAGGCGGTGGGTCTCGGCCTCCCGGAAGCGGCCGTTCTCGGCGAGCAGCCAGGTGTCGAAGAGGACGCCCTCCTCCTCGATGGTGCGGCTGTCGGCGGGCATGGAGCCGGGGGCGATGCCGCCGATCTCGGCGTGGTGGCCGCGGGAGGCGACGTAGAAGAGAATCCGGTTACTGTCCGTGTCCTTGGTGTCGAAGACCGGGGTGATCACGGTGACGTCGGGCAGATGGGTGCCGCCGTGGTACGGGTCGTTGACGGCGTAGGTGTCTCCGGGCCGCATCCGGGAGCCGCGGCGGCGGATGACCTCCTTGACGCTGGTGCCCATGGAGCCCAGGTGGACGGGGATGTGCGGGGCGTTGGCCACCAGGTTTCCGTCCGGGTCGAAGAGGGCGCAGGAGAAGTCCAGACGTTCCTTGATGTTGACGGACTGGGCGGTCGACTCCAGCCGTGCGCCCATCTGCTCGGCGATCGACATGAAGAGGTTGTTGAAGACCTCGAGGAGAACCGGATCGACTCTTGTGTCGAGTTCGGAACTCTCCGTAATCGCCACGCGTTCCATGACCAGATGCCCGTCGTCGGTGGCCGCGGCCTGCCAGCCGTCGTCGACGACGGTCGTCGCACTGGCCTCGGTGATGATCGCCGGGCCGGTGACGGTCCGGCCGGGGGGCAGCGCCTCCCGGCGGTGGAGGGGTACGTCGCGCCAGGTTCCGCCGGTGTGGAGGCGGACGGTGTGCGGGTCGGCGGTGCGGCCCTCGTAAGGGGCGAGGGCGGAGAGATCGGGGGGTGTGGTGAGGCCGGTGGCTTCGACGGAGAGGGCTTCGACGACGATCGGGCGGTCGAGGGTGAAGGAGTACGTGGTGCGATGACGTGCTTCGAAGGCCTGCCGCATGCCGGCGGGGTCGGTGAGTTCGACGGTGAGGGCGGTGTCGGTGCCGTCGTAGCGGAGCTGTGCGCGACGGGTGACCTCGATGCGGTCCTCGGGGATGTCCTCGGCGAGGAGTTCGGCGCGGGCGGCGGCCTCCAGATCGTCCGCGGTCTTCAGGACGCCGGGCATCGCGGCGGGTCCCAGGGGTGCCTCGACGGACTGCTCGCGCATGGCGGTGGTGTCGGCGAGGCCGATGCCGAGCGCGGAGAGGACACCGGCCATGGGCGGGACGAGGACGGTGCGGATGCCGAGCGAGTCGGCGACCATGCAGGCGTGCTGGCCGCCCGCGCCACCAAAGGTGGTGAGCGCGTAGCGGGTGACGTCGTGGCCCTTCTGCACGGAGATCCGTTTGACGGCGTTGGCGATGTTGGCGACGGCGATCTTCAGGTAGCCCTCGGCGACCTGTTCGGCGGTGCGGTCGTCGCCCGTCCGCTCGCGGATCTCGCCCGCGAGGGCGGCGAAGCGCTCGCGGACCAGGGCGTCGTCGAGGGGCTGGTCACCGTCGGGGCCGAAGACCTGGGGGAAGTGGTCGGGTTGGACGCGGCCCAGCATGACGTTGGCGTCGGTGACGGTGAGCGGGCCGCCGCGGCGGTAGCAGGCGGGGCCCGGGTCCGCGCCCGCCGAGTCCGGCCCTACGCGGTAGCGGGAGCCGTCGAAGTGCAGGATCGAGCCGCCGCCCGCGGCGACGGTGTGGATGTCGAGCATGGGGGCGCGCAGCCGGACGCCGGCGATCTGGCTGGTGAAGACGCGTTCGTAGGCGCCGGCGTAGTGCGACACGTCGGTGGAGGTGCCGCCCATGTCGAAGCCGATGACGCGGTCGAAGCCGGCCAGCCGGGACATCCGGGCCATGCCGACGATGCCGCCGGCCGGGCCGGACAGGATGGCGTCCTTGCCGCGGAACTGCCCGGCCTCGGCGAGGCCTCCGTTGGACTGCATGAACATCAGCCGCACGCCTTGGAGCTGATCGGCGACCTGCCGGACGTAGCGGCGCAGCACGGGCGAGAGGTAGGCGTCGACGACGGCGGTGTCCCCGCGCGGGACGAGTTTCATCAGCGGGCTGACCTCGCTGGACAGCGAGATCTGCGGAAATCCGATCCGGGCGGCGAGGTCCCCGACGGCGCGTTCGTGCGCCGGGTGGAGATGGCTGTGCAGGCAGACCACGGCGACGGCGCGGATCCCGTCGTCGTAGGCCTGGCGGAGCGGCCCGGCGAGGGCGTCCAGGTCGGGTGCGCGCAGCACGGTGCCGTCGGCGGCGATGCGCTCGTCGACCTCGACGACCCGTTCATGGAGCAGTGCGGGCAGTTCGATGCGGCGGGCGAAGATGTGCGGGCGGTTCTGGTAGGCGATGCGCAGGGCGTCGCGGAAGCCGCGGGTGATGACCAGGAGGGTGCGCTCGCCCTTGCGTTCGAGAAGGGCGTTGGTGGCGACCGTGGTCCCCATGCGCACGGCCTCCACGGGATCCTGCGAGCCGGCCAGCAGCCGGTGGACGCCGGCGACGGCCGCGTCGGGGTAGGCCGGGCTGTCCGAGAGGAGCTTGTGGGTCAGCAGCCGGCCGTCCGGGCGCCGCGCGACGATGTCGGTGAAGGTGCCGCCCCGGTCGACCCAGAACTGCCAGCCTGTCACGTCTCCACCTCGCTTCCGCGCTGCTCACAGCGCCCGGAGGCCGTTGATCACGTCGCGCAGAATACTCTCGTCCGGCAGTTCGGCCGGGGGCACCGGGCGTGTCACATGGACGAGTTCGGCGTCCACGAGATCGCCGATGAGGACCCGTACGACGCCGATGGGAAGGTCGAGTTCGGCGGCGAGTTCGGCGACCGACTGCGGGGTGTCGCGGCAGAGCTCGACGATGTCCACGTGCTCCGGGGACAGCGTCGGGTCTCTTTCCGGGTCGTCCGCGTGGGGTTCCGTGACGACCACCGCGATCAGATCGAGGCGGTGCTGGGCCGCATGGCTGGTGCGGCCGCGCGTCATGGCGTAGGGACGGACGACCGGTCCTGCCTCGTCGTCGAACCAGTGGCTGCGTACCTGACCGTCTGCGCTCATGCCATCCCACTACCCGCCCGCGGGCAGATCGGTGCGCGGAGCGGTGGCCAGATGCGGGCCGACCCGCTTCACGAGCAGCGTCATCTCGTAGGCGACCTGGCCGATGTCCGAGTCGGCGTCCGAGAGGACGGCGAGGCAGCTGCCGTCGCCGGCGGCCGTGACGAACAGGAAGGCGTCGTCGAGCTCGACCACCGTCTGCCGGACGCTGCCCGCCTCGAAGTGGCGGCCGACACCCTTGGCGAGGCTGTGGAATCCGGAGGCCACGGCGGCCAGGTGCTCGCTGTCCTCCCGGGTCAGGTCCTTGGAGACCCCCGTGGGCAGTCCGTCGCCGGACAGCACGACGGCCTTGCGGATGCTCGCCACTCGGTCCACCAGATCGTCGAGCAGCCAGTTCAGCTCCCCGGACTTGCCGGTCGTGGCGTGGTCGGTCGCCTTCGGTGCGGTCATCGACCGTCCCCCTTAGTCGTTCCTTGTGGTGCTGTGCCGCTGTGGGCGTCGTCGCCCGCGGCGTTCTCCTCGCGGCCGCGCCGCCAGCCACGCTGGAGCGAGGCCATACGGCTGCGGACCTCGTCGGCGTCCCGCTCGGCGGGCGCCGCCCGGTCGTCGGTACGGCGTGCCGGTTCCTGCCGCAGCTGCGGCGCGAGGCTGGCCTGCCGCACGCGCCGGGGCAGCGGGCCGGAGCCGGTGCCGGGGTCTTCGGGCGCGCCTGTGTTCCCGTGGGCCGGGCCGCCTGTGGAGGCCTCGGGCCTTCCCGCGCCGTCGCGGGAGTCGCTGCGGCCGTCGCGACGGCGCGGGGACACGACGGCGTCCACACCGTCGCGCGCTTCCGTGCGGCCCTCGCGCGGAGCCGGGGAAACCACGGCATCCACATCCTCGCGGGAAGCGGCATCCGCATCCTCGCGGGAATCCGTACGGCCCTCCCGCCAACCCGGGGACACCACGGCATCCACGCCCTCGCGCACGTCCGTGCGGCCCTCCCCACGGCCCGGGGAGACCACGGCATCCACCCCCTCACGGGCATCCGTCCAGCCGTCGCGGCGGCCGGGGATCGGCGTGGGATCCGTGCCGTCGCCGGAAGCGGAGCGGTCCTCTCGGTGGCTCGGTGACGTGGCGCCGCGGCCGAGGGGGGAGCTGCCGCGGCGGCGGGTCGGGAGGGGGGTCATGCGGTCCGGGTCCGACCTGCGCGCGGCGAGGGGCGTCGTCTCGTCGTCCGGGTCCAGGCGGCGGGGGCGCTGCTCGGTGACCGGGCGGCCGTGGGAGCTGACCAGCTTGGGCGTGCGGCGGCGGGGCAGCGGGACGGGAGCGTCGAGGTGGTCGTCCTCGTCGTTGCCGTCGCGCGCGGACACGTCACGGGCACGGGAGGCGGCATGGTGACGGTCAGCGGGGCGCCCTGGCGTCTCCTCGTCCGCGGGGACGAGGGAGCGGCGGGGGCGGAACAGCCCACCGCGTTCGCTCTCCTCGCTGTCGAGCACGCCGGGGAAGTCCTCGATCGCGTCGAGGTCGACCGGGGCCTCCAGTTCGACCGGTCCGTCGAGCAGCGAGGCGGGCAGGCCGGGCAGCTTCACCGGCGCCGGGGAGAGTGCGGTGCGGCGGCCCGTCTCGGCCTCGGTCTCCTTGGCGGGCCGGGGCCGGTCGAGGCGGAAGCCGATGCCGTTGGTGTCCGGGACGTCGTCCGTCAGCAGGGTGTCAGGGATGAAGACGACGGCGGTGGTGCCGCCGTAGGGGGACGGCTGGAGAGAGACCCGGACGTTCTGCCGCTGGGCGAGCCGGCTGACCACGAACAGGCCGAGCCGGTCGGTGTCGGAGAGTTCGAACTCCGGTGTCTCGGCGAGCCGCAGGTTGGCGTCGAGGAGCGCGTCAGCCGCCATGCCGAGGCCCCGGTCGTGGATCTCCAGCGTGAAGCCGTTGGCGACCCGTTCGCCCACGACCTGGACGGCAGTGTGCGGCGGGGAGAACACGGTGGCGTTCTCGAGGAGTTCGGCCACGAGATGCGTGACGTCCGCGACGGCCGGACCGGTGACGGCGATCCGCGGCAGTCTGCGGACCTCGATGCGCTCGTAGTCCTCGACCTCGGCGACGGCGGCCCGCACGACGTCCATGAGCTGGACCGGCTTGCGCCACTGCCGGGACGGCGCCGCGCCGGAGAGGATCACCAGGCCTTCGGCGTGCCGGCGCATCCGCGTGGTGAGGTGGTCGAGGCGGAACAGGTCGGCCAGTTCCTCGGTGTCCTCGGTCCTGCGCTCCATGGTGTCGAGCAGGGTGAGCTGCTTGTGCAGCAGGACCTGGCTGCGGCGGGCGAGGTTGACGAAGACCTCGGAGACGCCGGCGCGCAGTTCGGCCTGTTTGACGGCGGCTTCGACGGCGGCGCGCTGGAGGGTGTTGAGGGCCTGGCCGACCTCGCCGATCTCGTTCTTGTCGTACTCGAGCCGCGGGACCTCGGTCTCGACGTCGACCTGCTCGCCCGCGGAGAGCCGGCGCATCACGCTGGGCAGCCGCACGCCGGACGCCTCGTGGGCCTCCAGGCGCAGCTGGCGCAGATCGCGGATGAGGCCGCGGCCGATGCGCACGGACACGAAGAGGGACACCAGCAAGGCGGCGAGGCCGAAGACGCCGGCGACGACGACCTTGACGATGACGCCGGTCGCGATCGGGCGGACCCGCTCCTGGTAGCGTTCGGCCGCTTCGTCGTCGAGGGTGCCGAGTCCGGCGAGGACGCTCCCGGCGGCGGTGTCCCAGCTCTGGGCGGTGACGCCGCTGGGAGTGCCGGACCGGACGGCGACGGCGGCCTCCTCGGCCACCCTCAGCGGGGCGGTCTCGGCGTTCTTCCAGAAGCGCTGGTAGCGGTCCCGTTCCGCGGTCGGGAGCAGCGACTGGTTGACCTCGTACAGCAGCGTGCGCTGGGCGATGAGGTCGGAGATCGCACGGACCTCGGCGCGGGAGAGCCTGCCGACGATCAGGGCGGAGCCGAGCAGGGCGTCCTCGCGGGAGAGGAGTTCGCGGGCTCGGGAGAGATTGACGAGGGCTCGGTACTGGGTGTCCATCTCCACGTTGTCGATGACGTGGAGGTTGGCCAGGAGCGAGTAGCAGGGGTCGACCAGCCGGTTGTACAGGCGGTAGGCCTGGGAGCGGTCGACGGTGCCGTCGCCGACGCTGCGGCGCAGGGACGCGATGCCCTCGAACGCCTCCAGCATGGCGGTCAGGCGCTCGCCGGTGGCCGCGCCCAGGGCCTCGCGCACATCGGGGTCGCGGGCGTTCCTGCGGATCTCGGCGACCGCCTCGTCGGTGGCGGCCTGGCTGCGCCTGAGGGCGGCGAGTCCGTTGGAGGCACGGGGATCGGCGAGGTAGACGAGGGTCTGGCGGCGCTCCTGCTGGAGCACGCGGACGGTGTCCTCGGTGGGGTAGCCGATCTCCTCGACGAGGGACGACACACTGAACAGCCGGCCTGCCTCACGCCCCGTGAGCACCGTGGCGAACGCCCAGATCGCGGTCAGGGACACCAACGGCACGAGAAGCAGCGCCACGATCTTCCGGCGGATGGACTTCCCGCGAAAGCGCATGGCCTCCCCCAGCTCGACCCCCACCGGCAGGGGGTACACATGTGCGTCAACAAACGGCGCGAGCCTACTACCGACACACAGGTAACTCGAAGGGCGTTCCGGAAGGCGAACTTCCGTACTGGACGCCGAGCATGGGGAGTTGTCCGGTCATTGCGGGAGATTGCCGCCCCGATTCGGGCGGCGCGTCGGCGGCCGGACCGGGTGGACGCGGCCGGACGATTGGCCGGAATTTTTCGCTGGTGGGGAATCTTCGGGGAGCGCCGTTCGTCCTTCATGACAGGGAATGGGGGCGGAATCGGCCACAGGAGCCGCATCCCGCACCCCGGCGGCGTAAATCAGCGCAAGCCGGGCAGCCACTGGGGAGTCGGGTCTTCGGACCGGGGCGAGCGGTCTGCTGGCGGTGGGGAGTGACACGGTGATGGGCACGGCGGAGCGGCGCGAGGCGCCCGTGGAGGGCACGGTGGGTGTCCCCAGGTCCGGCGAACCCGGCGGCGGCCAAGCGCGGCCGTATTACCGGCCGTTGTGGATCGAGGAGCCCGCGAAGCGGCGTCGGCTGCCCGACCCGGTGCGTACGGCGGCCGTGCGGGCGGTGCTCATCATCGCCGTGACCCTGATACAGGCGATGGTGGCGTTTCTGAGCACTCTGGCCGGATCCTGGCTGGCGTTCCCCATGGTGCTCAGCAGTGTGGCCAGCACGGTGGTGGCCACCTGGGCGGTGCTGGACGTCTGGGTGACGCGCCAGGTGTGGAACCAGCGCAACGGCGTGGTGTCGGCGCCGAGCAGCACGGCACGCGCGCTGCGCCGCGAGCGGCGCCGGGCGCGTCGGCAGGCCCGGGCCGCCGAGCGGGCGCAGGAGCGCATACGCCGGCACGGCGGCGCCGAGCAGTTGTCACATCCCTGAGGGCACCATCCGGCCCTCCGCGCGGGTAAGTTCGCGCCGGGCCCGCATGAAGGGCCGGGGCCGATCGACGGCGAGCACGGCGGTCGTACGGCCCTCCCGTTCGTAGACCGCGAGAAAGCCGCCTGCCGCCGGTGCCGGTGCCGGTGCCGACGACCGCACGGCCGGCGGCGTCGCGGGCCCGGTCCGGGAGCGGTCCCGGCCGGGGCCTCGAGTAGGCCGGCCGTGTCCCCCTCGACGATCCGCACCGCGTCGCCCTCGCGCCGCCGCCCCGCGAACTGGATGCGGGCTCCGTACTGGTCGGACCAGAAGTAGGGCACGGATCGCACGGTCTCGGCCGTGTGTCCGGCGAGGAGGTTGGCGACGGCGACCGGGGGCTGCTCGGTCGCGGACGTCCAGTGTTCCGCGCGGGTGCCGCCCACCCGGGCCACATCACCGACAGCGACGATCTGCGGGAGGGAGGTGACACAGCCGTCGTCGCACAGGACACCGTCGTGCAGGGCGAGCGTCGAGCCCGCCAGCCAGGCGGTGTTGGGGGTGGCTCCGATGCCGACGACGACCACGTCGGCGGGGAGGGTACGGCCGTCGGACAGGTGCACGCCGGTCACGGTGCCCGTGCCGCGCAGCCCGGCCACGCCGACGCCGGTCAGCAGCTCCACGCCTCCGCGCCGGTGCAGCGCGGCGCACACCGCGGCCAGTTCGGCACCGAGTTGGGGCAGCAGCGGCAGCGGGGCGGCCTCGACGACGGTGACGGTGTGGCCGAGGGCGGCGCAGGACGAGGCCGTCTCGGCTCCGATGAAGCCGGCGCCGATGACCACGACCCGGCGCGGGCCACGGGTGAGGTCCTCGCGCAGGGCGCGGGCGTCGTCGAGGGTGCGCAGGGTGTGCACGCCGGCCAGGCTGTCGCCGGGTAGCCGGCGGGCCGAGGCGCCGGTGGCGATGACGACGCCGTCGGTGGAGACGGTGCGGCCGTCGTCGAGCAGGACGGTGCGGCCGCGGGCGTCCAGGCCACGGGCGCGGACGCCGAGCAGCCACTTGGCGTCGAGTTCGGCGCGTTCCTCGGCGTCGAGAAGGGAGAGACGGGTCTCGTCGGCACGGCCGGTGAGGAAGTCCTTGGACAGGGGCGGCCGGTCGTAGGGCAGGTGGGGTTCGTCGCCGACGATCACCAGCCGGCCGTCGAAGCCCTGGGCACGCAGCTCACGGGCCGCGTACAGGCCAGAGAGGGAGGCGCCGACGACGGTCACGGTCCTCATGAGGCGGGGCTCCTCTCGGCGCGGTCCGCCGTGGCGGGAACGGCGGTGGCGGGCGCCGCGCCGCCGGGCACCTTGGTGCCAGGCACCGTCCCGGCGGACACCTTGGTGGCAGGCACCGTCCCGGCACGCACCGTGGAGGCGTGCACCATGCCCGCGGAGGCATACACCGCGGCGGCGGGCGCGTACACCGCGGCGACGGTCGCCGTGGCAGAGCGCACCGTCCCGGCGTTCCTCGCAGCGTGCCTCCCGGCGTGCGGCCCGACGTGCATCGCGGCGCGCGTCCCGACGTGCCTCGCGGCGTGCCCCCGGCGTGCGTCCCGATGTGCCTCCCGCCGCGCGTCCCGACGTGCCTCCCGGCGGAAGTCGCAGCGGCGACAGGAACCCCGGCGGCGGGACGGAGGAGAGTGCCGAGTGCCGTCACGGCGTTCATGCGGCGGTGCCCTCCTCCGCGGCGAGGTGGACGTGGATCATGCCCTCGTCGACGGTGACGCGGTGGGTGCGGACGGGGCGGCGGGCCGGGAGGCAGGTCGGCTGTCCGGTGCGCAGGTCGAATGAGGCGGCGTGCAGCGGGCATTCGACCAGACAGCCCTCCAGCCAGCCTTCGGAGAGGGAGGCGTCCTGGTGGGTGCAGGTGTCGTCGATGGCGTACAGCTCGCCGTCGTCGGTGTGGAACACGGCGACGGGCGGTGTCGTCTCGACGCGGATGGACTCGCCCTCGGGGAGGTCTTCGAGGCGGCAGACGGGTATCACGGGGCCCCCTCTCGGTCCGGGCACGGGGTCCGGACCTCTTGGTCCAGCAGTCGGGAAGTTCGGGAAGTTCGGGCAGTTCGAGGAATCCCGAGGAGTTCGGGGAATCCGGGAGGTTCCGCAGGATCGGACCGTCATTGGTCCGCGCGGTCCGACCCGGTGGTGGGCGTCCTCTTCCGAGATCCGGACGCTTCGGTAACATGATTTTTCACATGGCGCACTGTCGAGCGCTATGCGCAACAGAATCCGGGCGGGGCGACCGTCGCGTCAAGGGTTTCCCGCAGATGCGGCCCAAACCGGGCCGTCAGGTGGTGAGAGTTGAGCTATGGCCCGCACGCAGAAGCAGTCCGACCACAGTGAGGACAGAACCGGGGGCGCGGCGAAGCAGGGCGGCCGGGGAGCCGCCAGCGCCGTGCAGTCGGTCGACCGCGCCGTGAGTGTCCTGGAGATCCTCGCCCGGCACGGAGAGGCGGGCGTCACCGAGATCGCCGACGAGCTGGACGTGCACAAGTCCACCGCGTTCCGGCTGCTCGGCGTCCTGGAGAACCGCGGCCTCGTCGCCCAGGCGAAGGACCGCGGCAAGTACTACCTGGGGGCGGGCGTCCTGCGGCTGGCGGGGGCGGCGGCCGTGCGGCTGGACATCTCGCAGGAGGGCGTCCCGGTGTGCCGAGAGCTCGCCGACGAGCTGGGCGAGACCGTGAACATCGCGGTCCTGGACGACGACGCGGCCGTCAACATCATGCAGGCCCGCGGCACCGCGTCGGTGACCGCGCAGAACTGGCTCGGCCGGCGCACCCCGCTGCACGCCACGTCGAGTGGCAAGGTGCTGCTCGCGCACATGTCGCCCACCCTGCGCGAAGGCCTGCTGGCCCGCCCGCTGCCCCGCTTCACGGAGCGCACCATCACCGGCGCCTCCATGCTGCGCGGCGAGCTGGAGGCCGTGGTGGAGCAGGGGTACGGGGTCACCATCGAGGAGCTGGAGCTGGGGCTCGCCGCCGTGGCCGCGCCGATCCGGGCGCACGACGGCAAGGTGATCGCGGCGATCAGCGCCTCGGGGCCGGTGTACCGGCTGAACCCGGACCGGCTGCCGGAGCTGGCCAAGCGCACGGTGGCGGCGGGCGCCGAGCTGTCGCGCCGTATGGGGTACGGCTTCTGACGGACCCCCACCGAGCGATCGTCTGACGCACGCCCCCCAGCGCGGGACCGGGAACTCCCTGGTCCCGCGCAGCTGTGTGTCCGCGAGGTTTCCGCCCTCCCGCTCCTTTTGCCAAGGGTTAACTCGCACCCCTTGACGGCCGCTTGATGGCGTTCTCAATATGTTCCCCATCGCGCAACCCATCGTGCAGTGCGCAACAGCAGAGGAGCTTGTCGTGCCACACGAGGTCCGTGCCGTAGTCGCTGGGAAGAAGGGCGCACCCGTCGAGGTGCAGACGATCGTGGTCCCCGATCCGGGGCCCGGGGAGGTCCTGGTGACCGTGCAGGCCTGCGGGGTCTGCCACACGGATCTGCACTACCGGGACGGCGCGATCACGGACGACTTCCCCTTCCTGCTGGGCCATGAGGCGGCCGGCACGATTGAGGCGGTCGGCGAGGGCGTCACCGATCTGGCGCCCGACGACTACGTGGTGCTGGCCTGGCGGGCGCCCTGCGGCAGCTGCCGTTCCTGTCGTCGCGGCCGCCCCTGGTACTGCTTCGACTCCCGCAACGCCACCCAGCCGATGACCCTCACGGACGGCACCCCGCTCAGCAACGCCCTCGGCATCGGCGCCTTCGCCGAGAAAACCCTGGTCGCGGCCGGTCAAGCGGTGAAGATCGACCCGGCGGCCCGCCCCGAGGCGGCGGGCCTCATCGGCTGCGGGGTGATGGCCGGCTACGGCGCCGCGGTGAACACCGGCAAGGTCGGCCGCGGCGACTCGGTCGCCGTCATCGGCTGCGGCGGGGTCGGCAACGCGGCCATCGCGGGCGCCTGCCTCAACGGCGCCATGAAGGTGATCGCCGTCGACATCGACGACAGAAAACTCGACCAGGCCGAGAAGTTCGGTGCCACCCACACCGTCAACTCCCGGGGCACCGACCCCATCGAGGCGGTCCGCGCCCTCACCGACGGCCACGGCGTCGACATCGCGATCGACGCGGTCGGCCGCCCGGAGACGTTCCGGCAGGCCTTCTACATGCGCGACCATGCGGGCCTGCTGGTCCAGGTCGGCGTGCCCTCTCCCGCGATGAGGATCGAGCTGCCGCTGATCGACGTGTTCTCGCGGGGCGGCGCGATCAAGTCGTCCTGGTACGGGGACTGTCTGCCGAGCCGGGACTTCCCGTTCCTGATCGACCAGTACCTGTACGGGCTGCTGGATCTGAACGCCTTCGTCACCGAGACCATCGCCCTCGACCAGGTGGAGGAGGCGTTCGCCAAGATGCACCGGGGTGAGGTGCTGCGCTCGGTGGTGGTCATGTGAGCGGGGCTCGCATCGAGAAGGTCGTCACACGGGGCATCTTCACCCTCGACGGCGAGACCTTCGACGTCGACAACAACGTCTGGCTCGTCGGCGACGACCAGGAGGTACTGGTCGTCGACGCCGCACACGACGCCCGCGCGATCCACGAGGCGATCGCGGGCCGCCACGTGACCGCCATCGTCTGCACCCACGCCCACGACGACCACATCGACGCGGCGCCCGCGCTCTCCGTCCTGACCGGCGCCCCGGTCCTCCTCCACCCCCACGACCACGAGCTGTGGTCCCACACCCACCCCGCCCGCAAGCCGGACGGCGAACTCGCCGACGGCCGCGTCCTCACCGTCGCCGGCACCGAACTCCACGTGCACCACACCCCGGGCCACACCTGGGGCAGTTGCTCGCTCCACGCGCCGTCCCTGAACACCGTGTTCACCGGCGACACCCTCTTCCACGGCGGCCCCGGCGCCACCGGCCGCTCCTACTCCGACCGCCCGACCATCGAGGCGTCCATCCGCACGCGGCTGCTCACCCTGCCCGGCGACACGGTCGTCCGCACCGGACACGGCCAGGACACGACGATCGCCGCCGAGCGGTCCACCGTGCCCGCGGCATGAACCACTTCTGACCACCCCGGCATCCCCGCCACCCTGACCACCCCGGCATCCCCGCCACCCTGACCACCCCTGCCATCCCTTCGCCTACTACTGGTTCGTCCAGCGGCACCGCACCGGCGTCCTCGCCGAGCACCGGCTGGAGACCGTCCCCGCGTCCCTCGCCGCCCCGGCGGCCGACTGAAGGAGGTCAACGACTCATGGGCATGGACGAGTTCGACTACGTCGCGGTGGGCGGCGGCACGGCCGGCAACGTGGTCGCGGCGCGGCTGTCGGAGGATCCGTCGGTCACGGTGTGCGTGCTGGAGGCGGGGCCGAGCGATGTCGGCGACGACGACGTGCTGCGGCTGGAGCGCTGGATGGGGCTGCTGGAGTCCGGCTACGACTGGGACTACCCGGTCGAGCCGCAGAGCAGCGGAAACAGCTTCCTCCGGCACGCCCGCGCCAAGGTGCTCGGCGGCTGCTCCTCGCACAACTCGTGCATCGCGTTCTGGGCTCCGGCCGAGGACCTGGACGACTGGGCGGCGGGCGGCTGTACGGGCTGGAGCGCGGCCGACCTGTTCCCGCTCTACCAGCGGCTGGAGAACAAACGACGCCCCCGGCGACCACCACGGCCGCACCGGCCCGGTGAAGCTGCGCACCCTCAAGGGCGACGACCCATGCGGCACCGCGCTGCTGAAGGCGTGCGCGCAGGCGGGCATACCCACCGTGCCCTTCAACACCGGCCGGACGGTGATCCGGGGCGCCAACTGGTTCCAGATCAACTCCGACGAGAACAACATCCGCCAGTCGTCGTCGGTGGCGTATCTGCACCCGGTCATGGACAAGCGGCCCAACCTGGAGATACGGACCGGGGTGCGGGCCAGGAAGCTGGTGCTGGAAGGGCGGCGGTGCGTCGGCGCCGAGTATCTGGACCCGGATCTGATCCACACCCGGACCGTACGGGCCCCGCGCGAGGTGATCGTGTCCTGCGGGGCGATCGACTCGCCCAAGCTGCTGATGCTGTCCGGCATCGGACCGGCCGGGCATCTGCGGGAGGTCGGCGTCGAGGTGGTCGTCGACTCGGCGGGCGTCGGCGAGAACCTGCAGGACCACCCCGAGGGCGTCATCATGTGGGAGGCGAAGCAGCCGATGACCACCACGTCCAGCCAGTGGTGGGAGGCGGGCATCTTCTACGACACCGAGCCAGGCCTGGACCGGCCGGACCTGATGTTCCACTACGGGTCCGTGCCGTTCGACATGAACACCGCGCGGCACGGTTATCCGACCTCGGAGAACGCGTTCTGCCTCACTCCGAACGTCACGCGCGCGAAGTCCCGGGGCACGGTGCGGCTGCGGACGCGGGACTTCCGGGACAAGCCGAAGGTAGATCCTCGGTACTTCACGCACGAGCACGACGTACGGGTGATGACGTATGGGCTGCGGCTCGCGCGGAAGATCGCCGAGCAGCCCGCGCTGAGCGGCTGGGCCGGCGCGGAACTGGCCCCTGGGCCGGACGTGCGGACCGACGACGAGCTGCTGGACTACATCCACACGACGCACAACACCGTCTACCACCCGTCCTGCACCGTGAAGATGGGCGCCGCCGACGACCCCTCGGCCCCGCTCGACGCGCGGCTGCGGGTCAAGGGGGTCGAGGGGCTCAGGGTCGCGGACGGGTCGGTGATGCCGGATCTCGTCACGGTGAACCCGTGCATCACGACGATGATGATCGGCGAGAAGTGCGCTGACTTGTTGAAGGAGGATGCCTGAAGGTACCCAGGGGCGCGGGGAACTGCGCGACCGGCCACGGACGGCCCGCAGGTTCCCACGACAGTGCCGCTACGGCAAGCTCGACGCCGGGCGCTTGAACATACGCGTGGCGGTGATCTCGCTGTGGCCGGCTTCCCCGGCGGGAGCCTCACGCGGCAGGCCCGGGCGGAGGTGTTCCTCCACGCTGATGTACTTCAGGCCTGCCCTCAGGTCGGCGTCGTTGCGGAGGCGGATGACCAGCGGGAACTCGGCGAGGGCGGTCGTGTCGAAGAGGCCCGTGGTGTAGAGGAGCTGGACGCCGAGCGCGTCGGAGACGGCCCGCTGGAGTTCCAGCAGGTATGTCGCGTTGGCGCGGCCGATCGGGTTGTCGAGGAACAGGGTGCCCGCGTGGCGGTGCTTGTCGCTGCGGCCCCGGTCGTTGGAGCGCAGGGCGGCCATCGTGCAGTACAGGGCGATGGCGGCGGTGAGCAGCTGGCCGCCGGAGAACACGTCGCCCATCTGCCCGACGGGGACGCGCTCGGCGCGCAGCACCGCGTCGGGTTTGAGGATCTCGACGGCGACGCCCTTGGGCTGGAGCGCGGCGGCGACTCCGCGCAGCAGCAGGGACATGCCGTCGCGGCGCAGGTCGGAGTTCTTCTTCACCGCGGCGCGGGTCGCCTCGTCGATGACCTCGCCGAGCCGTTCGGTGAGGGTCGCCTGGTCGGGTTCCTCGAAGCGGATGCGGAGGAACTCCTGCCCGGACCACTCGCCGAGTCCCTCCGGCAGCCGGGACAGCCGCTGCGCGGAGCGCAGGGTCGCGAGGGCCGACTCGACGAGTCCCCGCAGTCGGTCCACGATCGAGTCGCGGTTGCGTTCCAGCTGCGCCAGCTCGTCGGTGAGGACCCGCAGCCGGGGCGCGAAGGCGTCGGCCCAGCGCTGGGCGTGCTCGGGCAGGGCGGCGGCGGGCAGCTCGCGGATCTGCTGCCGCGCGGGCGTGCGCACCTGCTCGTAGCGGGTGGAGTTGGCGTGCCGGACGAGGACGTCGCTCGCCTCGCGGACGGCGGCCTCGGCGGCGGAGAGGTCGGCCGCGCAGCCGCGCAGCGACCGGCGGGCCTCGGCGGCGGACTGCCGGGCCTCCTCCAGGCTGCCGGGGTACGGCTCCGGCTGTTCCCGCTCCTCCTCGACGGTGTGCTCGCGCAGCAGGTCGCGCAGGAGCGCGGCGATCTCGTCGAAGCCGCCGGCGGCGTCCTCGGCGGCCCGGTGGGCGTCCAGCAGTTCGGCGTGCGCCTCGCGGGCCTGGGCCAGTGCCTCGGTGCGGGAGGCGAGTTCGCCGGTGGCCGTGCGCAGCAGCGCCTGGGCGTGCTCGGCGTCGCGCGGGACCAGCTCCTCGGGCAGCTCGGTGTGCGCCTCGCCGTCCTCGGGGGCGTGCCGTTCGGCCTCGCCCCGCAGCCGGCCCAGCTGCTCGCTGGCGCTGGACATGCGGGTCTCCAGGAGCTGCACCAGCTCCTCCGCGCGGGCGGCGGCCGCCTGCCGGGACGGCCCGTCAGAGCCGTCGGGTGACTGGAGCAGCTGCTCGGCGCGGGTGCGGACCTTGTTGCTCAGCCGGTCCAGCTCGGCGCGGGCCGCGCTCTCGTCGCTCTCCGCGCGGGCCTGCTCGGCGCGCAGGTCCGCGCCGACGCCGACCTTCTCGTACACCTGGGAGGCCGCGCGGTAGGCCTCGCGCAGGGCGGGCAGCGACGCCTTGGGCGTGTCGCCGTCGCTCTCCGGTACGTCGTCGGGGGCGCCGGCGATCTCGGAGCGCTCGGCGCGCAGGGCCCGCGCGGTGCGGCGGGCGTCGTCGGCGGCGCGCTGGGCGGCGCGGCGGTCCTCGTCGGCGGCGCGGGCCCGCTCCAGACAGACCTGGGCGCGGGCCTCCGACTCGGCGGCCTCGTCGGCGAGTTCGCGCAGCTTGACCTGCCAGCCGGCCCGCTCACGCAGCCGGAAGGCGAGTCCGGCGAGGGCGTCGGCGGCGCGCCGGGCCTTCTGCGCGGCCTCCTGCTTCTCGTCGCGGACCCGGGCCGCCTCGGCGGCGGCCTCCTCGGCCTCCGCCCGCACGGTACGCGCCTCGGCCAGCTCGGCCTCGGCCTCCTCGGCGAACGCGCGCGCGTCCTGGGCGGCTTGGGCGAGTTCGGCGAGCCGTCCGGCGGGGCAGCCGGTGCGCCAGGAGGCGAGCCGGGCGGCCAGCTCACGGTCCTTGCCGAGGCGGGCGGCGAGGGTGCGGATCTCCTCGTCGCGCTGCGTCGCCCGGGCGCGCAGGGCCTGCCGTTCCTCGTCGGCGGCGTGCTCGTCGTGCATGGCCGGGTTCGGCGGTACGAGGAAGACGCCGCTGTCGGCGGAGTCGGCGGCCGGGGTGGGGGCGAGCAGGGCGGCGGCCGTGCCGACGGCCACCGCGGACCGGGGCAGCAGGGCGGCGTCGCTCAGCGCCTCCCGGGCGCGGGCGTGCGAGTCCGGGTCGGTGATGATCACACCGTCGACCAGCTCGGGCCGGGCGGCCAGCACGCGCGCGTGGTCGGCGGGGTCGACGGCCTGGGCGAGATAGCGCCAGCCGGGCAGCGCGGGGATGCCGTGCTCACCGAGGAACTCCACGGTGGCCAGCACGTCCGGGCCGGGCGGCAGCAGCCCGCCGTCGCCGAGGGCGCCGAGGATCCGGGCGTCGTCGGCGGCGGCGGTGCGCAGGTCGAAGAGCTGGCGCTCGGCGGAGGAGACGGCGTCGTCGAGGAGTTCGCGCAGTTCGTCGGCGAAGCGGTCCAGCTCCTCGGGGCTGAGACCGGTCTCGGTGCGGCCGGTCCCCTCCTCGGGGGCGCCCTCGCCCGTGCGCGGCCCCGGCACCAGGGCCCGGGCTCCGGCGGAGGCGCCGGGCAGGCTCAGCAGCTCCGCCAGCCGCTCCTCCGCGGCAAGCGCCTCGGCGGTGCGCCGCTCGCCGTCGTAGCCGCGCTCCGCGGCGGTGGCGGCGTCGGCCGCGCGGGCGGCGGTGAGTTCCGCGCGGGACTCGGCGGAGGCCGCCTCGCGCGCGTGCTCGGTGGCCCGGCGGGAGGCCTCGCGGGCGGTGTCCCAGGCGGCGACGGCGGTCTTCTCGGCGTCGCTGGCCGCGAGGGCGGCGCGCGCGGGGTCGGCGTCGGGCGCGCTGTCGTCGAGCCAGCCCGCGCGGACCGCCTCGGCGGTCTCCTGCTCGACCTCGGCGAGCCGCTGGCGCAGGTGCCCGGTCTCGCTGCGGGCGCGCTGCGCCTCGGTGGCGGCGGCGGTGGAGTCCCGGTACGCGGAGTCGCTGACCTCCTGGAGCGCGGCCGAGCGCTCCTCCTCCTCGTTGGCGAGCGTCTCGGCGCTCTCGGCGGCCGCGTGGAGGGCGCGGACGAGGTCGACGGCGGCCTTGGTGCGGGCGGCGAGCGCGGGGGCGGCGTCCCGCTCGGCCTCCTGGATCGCGGCGGCCACGCGCGCGACCCGGTCGGCGGCGGCCCGGTGGCGCAGCACGGCCTCGGCGGCCTGCCAGGCGGAGTGCAGGGTGCGCGCGTCGGCGAGTTCGCGCTTCTGCGCGGCGGCGGCCTTCTCGGCGGCGGCGAGCGCCAACGAGGCGTGCCGGTAGGCGAGTTCGGCGGTGATCAGGGCGCTGCGCTCGCGGGCGCTCTCGGCGTGCGTGACGGCGTAGGCGGCGGCCGTGACGCGCTGGGCGAGGTCGGCGGCCCGCAGCCGTTCCTGGGCGCCGCGCGCGGACAGCCGCCGGGCCAGGGTACGGGTGCGTCGCTCGGCCCCGGCGTGGATGTCACGCGCGCGTGAGCGTGCCTCGGCGGCCTCGACGATCCGGCCGAGCAGGTCCACCGACCCGGCGGTGAAGTCCCGTTCGGCGATCAGCTCGGCGCGCCGGCCCAGCTTGTTGCCGAAACCGCTGACGAGGTCGGCGAGCCCGTCGGTGTCCCGGGTGTCGGTGACCGCGCGCAGCAGCAGGTCGGTGAAGTCGGAGTCCTTCTTCACCGCGAACAGGCCGGCCGCCTCGCCCTCGTCGGCGTTCATCTCCCGCTGGTAGCGGAAGAGTTCGGGGTCGAGGCCGAGTTCGCCGAGGTGTTCGGTCCAGCGCTCGTGGATCTCCTCCCAGTGCACCTCCAGGTGCGGATACGCCTTGCCGGCCTCGGTGAGCGCGTCCCGGAAGCCCTTCATGGTGCGGCGGCGGCCCTGGGCGCCGGACTGGCCCTCGACGGGCGGCCGTACCGCGGTGGCCTCGGCGACGGGCAGGTTGTCCAAGGTGAGCCCGGGGCCGGGCCGGAAGGAGTACCAGGCCTCGGCGAACTTCCGCGGGTCGTTGGAGACCTGGCGGCCGCGCCATTCGCTGACCTTGCCGACGACCACGCACTCGCCGGTCTGCACGTGCTGCCACTCCAGCGCCACATGCCCGCAGTCGTCGGCGAGCAGGAACTTGCGCAGCACGCCGGAGCTGGCGCCGCCGAGGGTGTTGCGGTGGCCCGGCAGCATCACGGAGAAGATCAGCTTGAGCAGGACGGACTTGCCGCCGCCGTTCTCCAGGAAGAGCACACCGGCGGGCGCGGGCCGCCGCGGCGGCCCGACGGGCTCCTCCTCGAAGAACTCCGCCTGGGTGGGCGCGGGGTCGGGCACGGGCTCGCCCACACCGCGCAGGTCAAGCACGGTGTCGGCGTAGCGCGCACCGGCGGGTCCGATGGAGTAGAGGCGGACCCGGGACAGCTCGTACATGGCGGACTCTCGTAAGTCTTCGTCAGATCGGGGAGGAACGGGGGTTCGTCGGGAGCGGCGGCTCAGGCGGAGTGGAACGGCAGTCCCGCGTCGGCCACCAGCTCCAGGTCGTCGGTCTCCTCGGCGGGCAGCAGGGTCGGCGTGCCGTCGGTGACCGGCACGACGCCCAGCTCCAGCAGCTCGGCCAGCGCCGCACTGCCCGCCATGTCGCGGACCTGGAGCTGGTACCGCGCGGTGGTGCGGTACGTGCCGCCGCTGTCGTCGCCGGTGCGCTGGAGGAAGCCGGAGTCGGTGAGGAACGTCACGGCCTTGGCGACGATGCCGGTCGTGGAGGCGGCCGGCCGGCGGGCGTCCTTGGTGGCGCCGGTCGCACTGCGTCTCGCCCAGATCCGCCAGGCGGCCTCCAGGCCGGGCGCGTCCGTCGCCGGGTCGGTGTTCTCGCCCTGCTCGGCGGCGCGCTCCTCCAGACGGCGGCAGGCCTGCCGGACGAAGGCGTCGACGCCGTTGACGGTCACGCGGCCGATGTAGCCGTCGTCGGCCAGGTCCTCGGGGCGCGGGAAGGCCATCGCGGCGACGGCGAGGTGGGCGAGGCCGTGCAGGAAGCGGTCGCCGGAGTCGGCGGCCGTGCGACGCGCGTAGTCGCCCATGCGCACGGCGAACACCGAGTCCTCGGCGGCCGTCACCGCCATGCCCGCGCGGGGGGAGACCTCCAGCACGACCAGGCCCAGACCGGCGGCGACGGCGTCCGCGAGGCGGGCGAACGGCGGGTCCTCCCGGTAACGGCGCAGCAGGTCGGCGTACTCCTGGTCGCGGGCGGGCAGCAGCTTGGGCTGGAGCCCGAAGGCGACGAGCCGCGCCGCGTCGGCGGCGTCGGCGGGGGTGACGGGGGCCTGCGCCGACGGGGCGGGTGCCTCCGGCTCACTCCACTCGACGTGCTCGGTCACGGTCGGTGCTCCTTGCTGCGCTGGTGCTCGGTCATGCTGCTTCCGTCCTGTCCGCCGCCATCCCGGCCGCGTCCAGCAGCGCCGTCCCCACGATGAGGTCGGCTCCGCCGAACTCGGGATCGTCCAGCTCCGTGCCGTCGTCCACGGCGAACAGGAGCTTCTCCTCGCCCTGCCGGTAGGCGGTGCCGACGGGCGGGCTGGCCGCGTGGACCGCCAACAGGGCGACCAGGTACGGCAGATCGGGATCCTGGCGACGGGCCTGGGCCAGCAGGCCGGACAGCCGGCGCGGCGCGTCGGCCGGGAGGTCCAGCAGCTCCATCGCGGCGGCCAGCTGCTCCTCGCTGAACCGGCTGTCGTCGGGGGTGGCGATGAGGTCGGGCTCGGGCATCTCGGCGCCCAGGTGCTCCCGCTCGACGGGTGGGGTGAGCAGGATGTCGACCAGGTCGCCGACCCGGACCGACACGGGGGTGCGCAGGCCGGTGCCCTTCGCGAACCAGGCGTCGGTGACGCGGATCGCCTGCTCCAGGGGCAGGGGCAGGACCGGGGCGACGAGATGGCCGTAGAGGTCTATCCCCGCGCTGGAGGCCGGGGTCGCGAAGGCCTGGCGGTCCTGCTCGGCGCGGAACAGCGGTCCGGCCTCCAGCAGGCGCGACTGGAGCTGCGTGTGGCGGCGGATGCAGTCCTTGACGATGTCGACCAGCTCGGCGGCGCGGCGCTTGTGCTCGGGGTCCTCGGACTCGTCGCGGGCCTTGCGGATGTTGGTGAGGATCGCGTTCTCGTGCCGGTACCGGTCGGCCACGTGGTCCAGGGCCTCGGCGATCATGTCGGGCACGGCGTTGAGCCAGTCCACCGCGCGGACGTTGCGCCGGGTGGCGTCCAGGGCCTTGCGGAGGGTCTCCGAGTACTGCACCGTGCGATACCGCGCCTGTTCGGCGGCGAGCTGGGCGTCGGCGAGGCGGCCGCGGCTGATCAGCACCTCCAGCTTGACCTCGGCGGCGATCTGGGCGCTGGTGACATCGGTGTCGAGGGCGCCGACGAGGACGTTGACTGCCTCGTCGGTGGTCCGCAGGTAGACGCTGCCGCCGGGGCCGGGGACCTCCTCGATCAGCTTGAAGTCGTAGTCACGGCGGACATACGTGCCGTCCGGGGCGAACGTGCCGTACACCGCGCGGAAGCCGCGGTCCACGCTGCCGACGTTGATCAGGTTCTCCAGGACCCAGCGGGCCACCCGCTCGTGCTCGGCGGCGGGCCGCCGCGGGGCCTGCGCGGCGATCCGGGGGACGAGCCGGGCGACGACCTGGTCGTGGTCGGCGCCGGTGTCGAAGTCCATGTTCAGGGTGACGAGGTCGATCGCGGCGAGAGCGATCTCCGCCATGCCGTACACCGAGTACTCGCCCGCGAGGTTCGCCTTGCGCGCGTCAAGGTCGTGCAGCGGCGCGGTGCAGGCGAGCGCGCGCAGCCGCCGCGCCAGTCCCTCGTCGGCGGCCGGGCCCGGTGCGGGGCGCGGCCCCGCGCTGAGCTGGGGCGGAACACTGTCCGTCGATGCAGGCGAAGTCACGGTGCACAGACTAGGTCCTCGGTCTGACAACGACCCAAACGGCGCGGATCGGCTCCGCCGCAGCAGGGGTCACACCGACTCCGTGACGCCGCTAGCCCTCGTCCCCGACCCGCCTCCGGTACACCTCCACCACCCGCTTGAGCGAGTCGTCGAGGTAGCCGGCCAGCAGGGTCTCGGCCTTGTCGCGGTCTCCGACCTGAAGCGCTTCCAGAATCCCGACATTTCGCGCCATATACGGTTCGTGCAGCCGCTGTGGCTCGTCCACGACATGGAACGCGAGCCGCAGTTCGGCGAAGACGCTGCGCATCAGCTCGTCCGTGCGCTCACTCCCGGCCAGGGCGACCAGTTCCCGGTGGAAGTGGATGTTGGCGGTACCCACCGCATTCCAGTCACCTTCGCGCGCCGCGCGCCGACCCGCCTCGACGGCCTCGGCGAGCGCGCCCACGCCGTACGGCGGCTCGCCCAGACCCCGGACGACGGCGCACTCCACGAGCCGGCGGGTGCGGTAGATGTCCTCGACGTCCTCGACGGTCAGCACCCGGACGAAGACCCCGCGGTTCAGCTCGTGGACGAGCAGCCGTTCGTGGGTGAGCAGCCGGAACGCCTCGCGCAACGTGTTGCGGGAGACGCCGAGCGCCCCGCCGATGCTGTCCTCCGACAGCCGGGTGCCGGGCGGGAAGTACCCGTCGGCGATACGGCTGCGAAGGATGTCCGAGACCCGCTCGGCGGTGCTGGTGCGCCCGAGGAGCGCCCGGTCGTCGGCCAGGTCCGTCAACTGCTCTGCCATGCCCGGAATTCAAGCGCAGACACCAGAACGAAACAACAGGGGTATTGAAGGATCGTTGAACGATCCTCTACGTTGCTGTGCGTTGGCTCACAGCTGAAGCACCCTCCGTCCTCCCACTGCGAGGTGCCCATGAGCACGACCCCTCCACCGAAGGCCCTGAGCGGCGACATACGCCCCGACGCAAGCGAACACCCCGGCGACGACGGCCCGTTGGGCTGGCTGCGCGCCCTCGGACCGCGCGGGCGGCGCGCCTTCGCCGGCGCGTTCGGCGGCTATGCCCTGGACTCGTACGACTACTTCACGCTGCCGCTGAGCATGGTCGCGCTGGCCGCGTACTTCGGCCTGGACAGCGGCCAGACCGGCCTGTTCACCACGGTCACCCTCGTCGTCTCGGCCGTCGGCGGCGCCCTCGCGGGCGTGCTGGCGGACCGTATCGGCCGGGTCAAGGCCCTGATGATCACGGTCATCACGTACGCGGTGTTCACCGTGGCCTGCGGTTTCGCGCCCAACTACGAGACACTGCTGGTCTTCCGGGCCCTTCAGGGCCTCGGTTTCGGCGGTGAGTGGGCGGTCGGCGCCATCCTGGTCGCGGAGTACGCGAGCGCCAGGCACCGCGGCCGCACCCTGGGCGCCATCCAGAGCTCCTGGGCCGTCGGCTGGGCGCTGGCGGCGATCGTCTACACGCTGGTCTTCTCGGTCCTCGACGACGGCCTGGCCTGGCGGGTGATGTTCTGGACCGGTGCGCTGCCCGCGCTGCTCGTGGTCTGGATGCGGCGCCGGGTGCAGGACGCGCCCCAGGCCGTCGCCGTACGCGAACACAGCCCGGGAAAGGGCTCGTTCGGCGCCATCTTCAAGCCCGGTCTCCTGCGCACCACGGTCTTCGCGGTGCTGCTGTCCACCGGCGTCCAGGGCGGCTACTACACACTCGCCACCTGGGTGCCGACCTACCTGAAGACGGAACGCGACCTCTCGGTCGTCGGCACCGGCGGATACTTGACCTTCCTGATCTCCGGCGCCTTCCTCGGCTATCTGACGGGCGGTTACCTCACCGACCGGCTGGGCCGGCGCCGCAACATCTGGCTGTTCGCGCTGCTGTCGGCGGTGTGCATCCTGGCGTACGCGAACATCCCCAGCGGCGCCAACTCCCTGCTGCTGGTGCTCGGTTTCCCGCTCGGGTTCTGCATGTCGGCGATCTTCAGCGGCTTCGGCTCCTTCCTGAGCGAGCTGTACCCGACGGCGGTGCGCGGCACGGGGCAGGGGTTCACGTACAACACCGGCCGCGCGGTGGGCGCGGTCTTCCCCACGACGGTCGGCTTCCTGGCCGACAGCTGGGGCGTGGGCGGCGCGCTGGTGTTCGGCGCGGTCGGCTACGGCCTCGCCGCGCTGGCCCTGCTCGGGCTGCCGGAGACCCGCGGGAAGGAGCTGACGTGAGCCGTCCGCGAGGGGCGGGCGTGAGCCGTCCGCGAGGGGCTGGTGTGGCCCTCCCCCGAGGGGCTGGTGTGACCCTCCCGCAGCAGTCCGCCCCGACCGCCACCGGGGACCGCCCCCTGACCGTCGTCGACGGGCACGCGCACGCGTGGACCCCGCGCGAGGCCCGGGCCCGCTTCCGCGCGGGGCTCACCGGCCCCACCGCCGGGGTCGCCGCGGGCCACACCCAGGTGAATCTGATCTCGGTGCCGGCGGACTGGGCGTACGACATGCTGCTCTTCTGCCAGCGCAACCCCAAGCCCTGTCCGGTGCTCGACGTGACCGACGCGGGCTCCTGGACCACGGTGCTCGCGGACGGCGCAGACCTGCGCACCGACCTGCCGCGCTACCGCGTCTGGGAGGACGGAGAGCTGGTGGCCGAGCCGACGGACGTTCTCGGCCACTGGCGCGACGACCTGGTGACGTTCCTGATCGGGTGCAGCTTCACCTTCGAGTGGGCGCTGACCGCGGCGGGCGTCCCGATCCGCCATGTCGAGCAGGGCCGCAACGTCCCGATGTACGTCACCAGCCGCCCCTGCCGGCCCGCCGGGCGGCTGCACGGCCCGATGGTGGTGTCGATGCGCCCGGTGCCGCCGGAGCACCTGGCGGCGGCGATCCGGGAGAGCAGCCTGCTCCCGGCCGTGCACGGCAGCCCCGTACACTGCGGCGACGCGTCGGCACTCGGCATCGACGACCTCGGCCGGCCCGACTTCGGCGACCCGGTGACGGCCGAGCCGGACGACATCCCGGTGTTCTGGGCCTGCGGCGTGACCCCGCAGGCCGCGGTGATGGCCTCGCGCCCGCCGTTCGCGATCACCCACGCACCGGGCCAGATGTTCCTCACCGACGCCCGCGACGAGCAGTACCGCGTGGCCTGAGCAGGCAGGACAAGAGGGGACCATGACCGCGATCGATCTGAACGCCGACCTCGGCGAGGGTTTCGGCCGCTGGCGGCTGACCGACGACGAGCAGCTGCTGTCCGTGGTCACCAGCGCCAACGTGGCCTGCGGCTTCCACGCGGGGGACGCGGCCACCATGCGCCGGGTGTGCGAGCTGGCGGCCGAGCGCGGGGTGACGATCGGCGCCCAGGTCTCCTACCGGGACCTGGCCGGATTCGGGCGGCGCGCGATGGACGTGCCGCCCGCCGAGCTGGCGGCCGAGGTGGCCTACCAGATCGGCGCCCTGGAGGTCTTCGCGCGCGCGGCGGGCGCACGCGTGGCCTACGTCAAGCCGCACGGCGCCCTGTACAACCGCGTGGTCCACGACGAGCGGCAGGCCGCCGCGGTCGTCGACGGCGTGCTGCTGGCGGACGCCACGCTGCCGGTGCTGGGCCTGCCCGGCTCGCGGCTGCTGGAGCTGGCCGCCAAGGCGGGGCTCCCGGCTGTCACGGAGGCGTTCGCGGACCGCGCGTACACCGAGGAGGGCACGCTGGTGCCGCGCGGGCAGGAGGGCGCCGTGGTGACCGACCCGGAGGCCGTCGTGGAGCGCTCGGTGAGCCTTGCCCGGTTCGGCACGGTGGTGGCACACTCCGGGACCCCGATCGAGGTCCGCGCGCGATCCCTGTGCCTGCACGGGGACACGCCCGGCGCGGTCGAGCTGGCCCGCAGGGTGCGCGAACGGCTGGAGTCGGCGGGCGTGCGGGTGGAGGCCTTCGCATGAGGGTGCTGCCTGTCGGGGACGGCGCGCTGCTCGTGGAGGTGTCGTCGGGCGAGGAGGCGCAGGCGCTCCACGCGGAGCTGCTGCGCCGCCGCGCGGAGGGCTCGCTGACGGTGCGGGAGATCGTGCCCGCCGCGCGGACGGTCCTCCTCGACGGCCTGACCGACCCGGACCGGGTCGCCTCCGACCTGGCCGCCGCCGACGTACCGCCCGCCCCGCCGAGCCCGGGGACGGTCGTACGCATCCCCGTGCGCTACGACGGCCCGGACCTGGCCGAGGTCGCCGCACACTGGGGCGTGTCCACACAGGAGGTCGCCCGCATCCACGCGGAGACCGAGTTCCGGGTCGCCTTCTGCGGGTTCGCCCCCGGCTTCGGCTATCTCACCGGATTGCCACCGCGCTACGACGTCCCGCGCCGGGCCACGCCGCGCACCGCGGTGCCGGCGGGGTCGGTGGCGCTGGCCGGGCCGTACACCGGTGTCTACCCGAGGTCGTCGCCCGGCGGCTGGCAGCTGATCGGCAGCACGGAGGCGGTGCTGTGGGACCACGCGCGCGTACCGGCGGCGCTGCTCACGCCGGGCAGGCGGGTGCGGTTCGTGCCGGAGGCCGGAGTGGGTGCCGTATGACCGACCGTGCCCTCGCCGTCGTCCGCGCGGGAGCCCTGACCACCGTCCAGGACCTCGGGCGTCCCGGTCACGCCCACCTGGGGGTGCCACGCTCCGGGGCGCTCGACGCTCCTGCGGCGGCGCTGGTCAACCGGCTGGTCGGCAATCCGACCACGGCGGCCGTCCTGGAGACGACGCTCACCGGCTGCGCGGTGCGCCCCCGGTCGGCCGTCACCGTGGCGGTCGGCGGCGCGCCCTGCGCGGTGACCGTGGACGGGCGGCCGGCGGCCTGGGGCGCGCCGGTCCGGGTGCCCGCCGGGGCGCTCCTTGACGTGGGCCCGGCCCGCGCGGGCGTCCGGAGCTACGTCGCCGTCTCCGGCGGCATCGCCGTCGAGCCGGTCCTCGGCAGCCGCTCCACGGACCTGCTGTCGGGCCTGGGGCCGACGCCGCTCACGGACGGCGCGGTGCTGCCCCTGGGCACTCCGGGCGAGCCCCACGCGCGCGTGGACGCCGCCCCCCAGCCCGCGCCGCCCGCCGAACTGCTCCTGCGGGTGACCCTGGGCCCTCGCGACGACTGGTTCACACGCCGGGCACTCCGCGACTTCACCTCCCGCACTTACCGGGTGTCCGCGGCGAGCAACCGCATCGGGCTGCGCACGGAGGGGCCCGCCCTGGAGCGGGCCCGGCCCGGCGAGCTGCCCAGCGAGGGCATGGTGCTGGGCGCGGTCCAGGTGCCGCCGGACGGCCGCCCGGTGGTCTTCCTGGCCGACCATCCGACCACCGGCGGCTACCCGGTGATCGCCGTCGTCCGCCCCGCCGACCTCCCGGCGGCCGCCCAGGCGGTCCCGGGCACGCCGGTCCGTTTTCTGGCGGTACGGCGCCGCTGAGGCGGTCCCTGCGGCCCGCTACGCCGCCGCTGAGCCGGTCCCTGGAGCCCGCTACGCCGCCGCTGAGCCGGTCCCCGGAGCCTGCTACGCCGCGTCCGGCGCTCGGCCACAGACAGTGCCGCCGATGCCGCGTGGGCCCCCGATGATCGATGCGGGCGCTGGTGCCGCGCGGGGTGGCACTGCGTCGTCCGCGCCACCGACGTCGCGGCAGCCGCCCATGCAGTCCCCGGGACGCCGGTTCGCTTCCTCGCGGTGCGCCGCCGCTGACCCACGCGCGCGTCACCCACCCGCGGCAGCCGCCCCGGCGGCCCTCGGGACGCCGGGTCCGCTACCGCGCGGTGCGCCCCCGCCGCTGACCCATACGCGCGTCACCGCCCCCACAGCAGCCGCCCGAGCAGCCCCCCGGGACACCGGTCCGCTCCCGCGCGGTGCGCCCCCGCCGCTCACCCCGCACCGGCCAGCGCGCGACGGCAGCGCCTACGCCGCGTCCGGCCGCTCCGCCACCGACAGCGCCGCCAGCGCCGCCGACACCGCGTGGGCCGCCCGCAGGTCGAGGCGAGCGCTGGTGCCGCGGGCGTCGTGGTGGAGCTCGTCGGCGGCGAGGCGCAGCAGCTGGGGCAGCAGGTCGGTGCACCGGCGGGCGACCCAGCCGGTGCCCGCGGTGGCCAGCCACCACAGCCCGGCCGCTCTGGTCGGCGCCGGGGACTCGGGCTCGGGCGAGGGCGCCGCTCCCGTAGCCAGGCCCGCCTGGGCCAGCAGCGCGTGGAAGCGGAGGGCCAGCTGCCGGTGGCCGCGCTCCCCGGGGTGCAGCCGGTCCGCGCTCCACATCGCCCGGTCGCGGAGCCAGGCCCCGTCGCAGGCGTGCAGGTGCACGGCGCCGTGGCGCTCGGACAGCGCGTGGACCACGGTGTTGACCGCCCGCTGCCGCCGGGCGAGCGGGCGGGCCAGCGCCCCGGGCAGCCCCAGCATGGTCCCGGGATCGGGCAGACAGGCGGTGAGCAGCACCGCGCCCTGCCCGGTGAACGCGGCGTACACCTCGTCGAGCCGGGCGGCGACGGCATGGATGTCGAAGGTGCGGCGCAGCGTGTCGTTGACGCCGACGACGACGGACACCAGGTCCGGCCGCAGGGCCAGTCCCGCGGGCAGCTGGGTCTCCAGGACGTCCCGGGTCTGCGCCCCGCTGACCGCGAGGTTGGTGAACCGCACGGGCTCCGGTGCGAGCCCGGCGGCGAGCAGCGCGGCCCAGCCACGCCACCCCTTCCCCACCGGATCGCCCACCCCTTCCGTCAGCGAGTCGCCCAGCGCGACGAACCGCAGCAGTCTCATCCGACGCCCTCCGCGACGAACGGCGCGACGCGACGGCTCCGTACCGTGGCATCGTGCGCGGCGAGGAACGCCTCCACCGCCGCACCCCACCCGAAACACTCCGCACGCGCGCGTGCCGCCTCGCGCCGCGCCCGCTCGGGCCGCTCCAGCAGCGCCTCCACGGCGTCCGCGAAGCCCGCCCCGGTGTCCGCCGCGACGGCCCCGGCCGCCCCGACGACCTCCGGCAGCGCCGACGACGCGCTCACCGCGACCGGCGTGCCGCACGCCATGGCCTCCAGCGCGGCGAGCCCGAAGGTCTCCGCGGGTCCCGGCGCCAGGCACACATCCGCACTGGCCTGGAGCGCGCCGAGCAGCCCCCGGTCGGAGAGGTGCCCGAGGAAGGTGACCGGCAGCCCCCGTTCACGCGCCCGCTGTTCCAGCCGCCCGCGCAGCGGCCCGTCCCCGGCCACGACCAGCACCGCCCGCCTGCCCCGCCGGCGCAGCTCGGCGAGGGCGTCCAGCGCGGTGCCGGGCCGCTTCTCCACGGACAGCCGCGAGCACATCACCAGCAGCTCCTGGTCCCCGCGCGCGTGGAGGCCGCGTATGGCCGGATCCCGCAACGATGGGTGGCGGTGCGTCAGATCGACGCCCAGGGGCGCTCGTACGACATTGCGGGCGCCGATGCGCACGAACTCCCGCTCGGCGAACTCCGTGGTGCACACGACCTTGGAGTAGGTGTGCGCGGTCCGCACGTTGAGCGCGTCGGCGGCGCGCCGGGCCGCTCCCTCGGGCAGCCCCCAGGTGCGCAGCACCCCGTCGGCGGTCTCGTGGGAGACCATCACCGCGGGCACCCGCGCGCGCCGCGCCCACCGGCCGGTCCAGCGCAGCGTCGTACGGTCGGAGACCTCCAGGCGGTCGGGTGCCAGGTCCTCCACGAGGGCGGCGACACGGCGCTTGTCGGTGAGCACGCGGTAGCCGCCGGTGCCGGGCAGCAGCGGTCCGGGCAGGGTGATGACGCGGCCCTGTTCGGTGTCCCGATCGGTGTGCCGTTCGCCGGGCACGATCAGGACGGGTTCGTGTCCGGCCGCGCGGTAGCCCTTGCCCAGCTCGCGCAGGGCGGTGCGCAGTCCGCCGGAGGCGGGGGCGACGAAGTTGGCCAGCCGGACGATCCGCAGCGGCCCGTCCGTCCTCCCTGACGAAGTCATGCCGCCAGCACCGCCTTCCGCGCGGCGAGCACATCGTCGTAGTGCTCGATGAGCCGGTCTCCGACGGCCGCCCAGGTACGGCCCTCGACGGTGACCCGCGCGGCGGCGCCGTACGCGGCGCGCAACGCGGGGTCGGCGGCGAGGGACGCCACCGCGTCCCGGACGGCGTCCGCGTCGCGCGGCGGGACCAGCAGCCCGGTGCGGCCGTGGTCGACCAGGTCGAGGGGGCCGCCGGCGGCGGGCGCGACGACGGGCACTCCGCTGGCCATGGCCTCCTGCACGGTCTGACAGAAGGTCTCGAAGGGGCCGGTGTGCGCGAAGACGTCGAGCGAGGCGAAGATCCGGGCCAGGTCGTCACCGGTGCGGCGGCCGAGGAAGACCGCGCCGGGCAGCGCCTCCTCCAGGCCGGGCCGGCTGGGCCCGTCGCCGACGATCACCACCCGCACGCCCGGCAGCCCGCAGGCCCCGGCGAGGAGTTCGACCTGCTTCTCGGGGGCGAGCCGTCCGACGTAGCCGACGATCAGCTCGCCGTTCGGGGCGAGTTCGCGGCGCAGGGCCTCGTCCCGGTGGCCGGGCCGGAAGCGTACGGTGTCGACCCCGCGGGGCCACAGCCGTACCCGGGGCACGCCGTGCGCCTCCAGGTCGCGCAGGGAGGCGGTGGACGGCGCGAGGGTGCGGTCCGCGGCGGCGTGCACGGAGCGGATGCGCCGCCAGGCGGCGGCCTCGCCGGCACCCATGTAGGTGCGGGCGTATCCGGCCAGGTCGGTCTGGTAGACGGCGACGGCGGGGATGCCGAGCCGGGCGGCGGCGGCCATGCCGCGCACCCCGAGGACGAAGGGGCTGGCCAGGTGGACGATGTCCGCGCGGTGCTCGACGAGCGCCGCGGCGAGGCGCCGGCTGGGGAGGGCGACACGGACCTGGGGATAGCCCGGGAGCGGCAGGGAGGGGACGTGGACGACACGGCACGGCGCGAGGGCGTCGGGCCGCTGACCGGGAGCGGGGGCCGGTGCGACGACGAGGGGAGTGTGACCGCGATCGACGAGGTGCCGGGCGGTCTGGAGCGCGCAGTGGGCCACGCCGTTCACATCGGGGGGAAAGGATTCGGTCACGATGACGACACGCATACGGGTGTTGTCGCCGTGCTGGACGTGGCCGCGTCAACGTGGATCTTTCCTGACGAGGAACGTCCCATGAGCGTTGGCCCCCACCCCCGAGCAGGTCAGACCACGTCCATGCGGGTCTGACCCCCGGGTCACCCGGCGTTCACACGGCGGGCGCGCGGCGCCCGGACCGGCGGCTCACCGGGTCTCATATGGCATACGTGCGGCGCCCCGCCCGGCCACTCACCGCATCTCACACTGCGCCCAACCGACGGCTCACCTGCATCTCACACTGCGCACGGCCCGTCGGCTCACCCGGTCTCACACGGCGCCCGATCCGTCGGCCCACCCGATCTCACACGGCCGGCATGTCCGGCCCGATCCGGCTGCGTACCGCCGTCTGGACCTCCGCCTCCTCGGCCGGGTCGGCGGCGAGGCGGCGCAGTTGCTCGACGACCCGGGTGTCGCCGGTCTCGGCGTGCCGGGCGGCGAGTTCGCGGGTGGACTCCTCGCAGTCCCAGAGACACTCGACGGCGAATCCGGCGGGGAAGGAGGGGTCGGTGGCGGCGAGCGCGCGGGCGGCGCGGCCGCGCAGATGGGAGGAGGCGGTCTCCCGGTAGACATGGCGCAGCACGGGGGCGGCGCAGGCGATGCCGAGCCGTCCGGCGCCGTCGACGAGGGTCCACAGGGTCGGCGCGTCGGGGCCCTCGCCCCGGACGGCCTCGCGCAGGGCGCCGAGGACCAGATCGCTGTCCTGGGCTCCGCCCCGGCAGGCCAGCACCCGGCCGGCGGCGGCGCCCAGCGGATCGGGCCGGCGGGCCCAGCCGCGCGCGCGGTCGACGGCGGCGACGCTGCGCATCCGCTCGAAGGCGTCGACGGCGGCCTCCACGACGGTCGGCGAGCCGGTGCCGACGGCGGCCTCGATGAGATCGAGGGCGGCGGGATCGTTGCTGTCGGCGAGGTAGCGCAAGGCGGTGCAGCGGGCGCCGTCGGTGCCGTCCTTGGCCGCCTGGATGATCTCGGGCCGGTCCTCCGGTCCCGCGACGGCGGACAGGCAGCGGGCGGCGGGCACATGGAGGGCCGCGCCGCGTTCGAGGCCCTGCTGGGCCCATTCGAACACCGCCCGCACGCTCCACCCGGGGCGGGGGCCGGTGGGCCGCATCTGCCGCTGCCAGCGGTCGAAGCAGCCGGTCTCCTGGGCGGCACGCACGCGCGTGGCGATCCAGTCGCGCGGATCCTCGGCCCACAGCCGCCAGGGCCTGGGCTCGAAGGAGTCCCGGACGACGGCGGCGAGCTCGGCATCGCCCTCGGCGCCGGCCGGGAAACGCGCGAGGACGGGCGCCGCGAGAGCGCGCAGACCGGCGTCGTCATCCCGCAGGGCGAGTTCGTCGAGGGCCCAGGCCCAGTTGCTGCCGTGGGCGGCGTACCTGCGCAACAGTTCCAGGGCGTCCCGCCTGCCGTAGGAGGCGAGGTGGCCGAGGACGGCCAGGGCGAGCCCGGTGCGTGACTCGTCGGTGTCGAGGATGTCCTCGGGGTCGAAGAGGTGCGCCTCGATCGCGTCCAGTTCGCCGTTCAGGTCGAGATAGAGACGGGCGTAGTAAAGGGAGCGGTTCTCCACCTGCCAGTCGTGGCGGGGGTCGCGCAGCACACAGTGGTTCAGGGCCGTCAGGGCCTCGTCACGGGGGGCGGTGAGCGCGTGGAGCGTGCCGTCGCCGCGGCCCCGCTGAAGCAGGCCGAGCAGCGTACCGCTGGGCGCTATGACCGGATCGAACATGGGAAACACAGCCTCACATCAAGCGTCGACGCAACCGGGAAACAGCACTACCTGGCCGCGTGACAACACGTCGGGGCGCCCGCCGTCTCATGCTTGCTGTAGACCATCTTCCTCTGCCTCTCGTCGGTGGCCCTTGCGGACCGCGTCACGGCCCGCGCGGTGCGGCAACACCTGCCCAGCCATCGCGTCCGTGAATCACGACGTCATGATGACTCGGCGTCTCTCGATGCCGCGACCGAAATTTCCGGCGGCCCCGTACCGCCTCCCCCGTGGTCGTTGCCCTACCTGGTCAGAACGTGCGTTTTACCTGATCAGACGCTACGAATCAATCCGCACCGAACAGCTTCAGCAGCTCGGCCTTGCCGAACATCCGGGCCGTGTCGACGGCCGACGGAGTACCGGCGGAAGGGTCGGCTCCGCCCTCCAGCAACGCCCTGATGACCGCTTCCTCGCCCTTGAACACCGCTCCGGCGAGCGGGGTCTGGCCTCGGTCGTTGACCCGGTCCGCCTCGGCACCCCGGGCCAGCAGCGCCCGGACGGTCTCCGCGTGGCCGTGATAGGCGGCGAGCATCACCAGGGAGTCGCCGCGGTCGTTGGTGAGGTTGGCCGGAACGCCCGCGTCGACATACGCCACGAGCGCCTCGGTCTGCCCCCGCCGGGCCAGATCGAAGATCTTCGTCGCCAGCTCCACGACCTCGGGGTCGGGGGCTTCACTCATCGGCCGGACCGCCTCTCGCTACAACCGTTCAGGTGAATCGCCAGCGTACTGGCTCACGCGGCACATGACCCGATGTGCCCGAGGTAAAGATCACGACAGACCCGCCTGGAGGCAACCGCCCAGCTCAACCGGCCGAAGACGGCTCGGCCGACTGGGGGAAATCCACCAAATTTCACTCAGTTGCACCTTTTATCGTATGGATACATCCTGTGAGCCTGGAAGTACTCATGGTGACTGTCCCCACGAACCAGGAGAACTCAAATGATCCTGTCCATCTCAGGCGTGGTCCTGCTCGGCATCGTCGTCTTCATCTTCTTCCGCAAGGACGGCCTCAAGGCGTCACACGGCCTGGTCTGCGCCTTGTTCGGCTTCTACCTGGCGAGCACGGCCATCGCGCCCAGCATCAAGGCCGGCGGCGAGAGCCTCGCGAGCCTCCTCGGCGGCATCAAGTTCTGACGTCCGTCCCGCCCGTACGCACCTCCAGGAGACAGCAGTGGCCCGGCGCCCCCTCCCCCGCATCCTGAGCACAGGCAGCGCGCAGATCGCCCGGAGCCGGGAGCTGGCCCGGACGGCGGCCGACAGCGCCACCGACGTCCTCCATCCGCTGATCACGATCACCCGCGGTCTGCGCCTGCTGGCGGCGGCCGGACGGCGCAAGTGGGCCGACACCCCCAAGGACAGGCGCGGGCCGCTGCTGTTCCTGGCGGCCTCGGTGATCCTGGTCGTGGCCCTGGTGCCGTACGGCCCGCTGCTCGCCGTCATCACCGTGATGGCGGCGGCAGCCTGGCAGGGCCGGGACCGCACCCCGTCCGCGCCCGAGGGGCCCGACGCGTCGCAGACCGAGCGGCTGAAGTCGCTGTACGAGGCCCTGGTCCCGTATTTCTCGACCGCCGAGGACCCGGAGCCGCTCTACGCCCACGGTGGCGCCTGGGAGAAGGCCTTCCCCGAGTACGAGTTCGACGGCTCGGGCCGGGTCGGCCACCTGGTGATCCAGTACCCGGCCTACTTCCCGGACGGCGAACCGCGAGCCCGCGCGCGCGTGGAACACCTGCTCAGCGCGAAGTCGGGCCGCGGCCGGGAGTACCACTTCGCCTGGGACCAGGAGGGCAACCAGCTCACCGTCACGGTCCTCGCCCCGCTGCCCACCGACATCGCCGCCCAGCGCTTCGTCACCGCCCCCGGCGAGACGGTCCTCGGCTTCACCGACCCCTCCGAGGTGCAGCGCACGCTCCCCCTCACCCACGGCGAGGAGCGGCGCGACGTCCCGCCGGTCGTCTGGCGCACCGGCATCCGCTCCACCGAGCCGCATCTGCTGGTCATGGGACAGCCGGGCAGCGGCACCTCCACCCTGCTGCGCTCCATCGCCCTGCAGGCCCTCCAGTACGGCGACGTCCTCATCGTCGAGGGCGGCGGCACCGGCGAGTACGCCTGCCTGACCGGGCGCGACGGCGTACTCGCGGTCGAGTGCGCGCTGCCGGGGGCGCTGGCCGGCCTGGAGTGGGCCGCGACCGAGACCGAGCGCCGGCTGATCGCCGTCAACCGCGCCCGGCAGGAGGGCAACCCGCCGCCGGACGACACCAAGCGGCCCCTGTGGATCCTGCTGGACCGGCCGACCGCGCTCGGCCACGTCGCCTCCGCCGACGGCGACAAGGACCCGCAGTCCCTGCTCCAGATGCCGCTGCGGCACGGCCGCGCGGCGGGCGTCACCGTGGTCGTCGCCGAGCAGTTCGACAACCTGGACGCCCTCAGCGACGCCGTACGGCAGCACACGCGCGCGCGTGTCGTCCTCGGCCCGGCCACCGCCGAGCAACTGGAGACGGTCCTCGGCGCCCCGCCGCACACCACGCCGACCGCCCAGGTCCCGCCGGGCCGCGGCTACGCCCGCCTCGGCGCGGGCCCGGTGCTGCGCCTCCAGGTCCCGGCGACCCCCGACCCGTACGACGACGCGACCAGCGACGCCCACCGCCAGGCGGTCCTCGATCTCCTGCCACCGCGTACGACACCGGCGGACGAGGAACCGGAGGTCGTGGAGCCGGAGGTCGTCGAGCCGGAGGTCGCGGAGCCGAAGGTCTTGGAGCCTGAGACCGACGCCGAGCCGGTCGCCGCGAAGGCGATCGCGGCCGAGAGTTCACAACCGGCATAGCTGCGGACAGTCGTGCCGCCAGGGGCGGCACCGCACACCGGGACCTCCTCAGGCCACGAACATCCGCCCGGCCTCCACCCCCACAGTCCCCGCGGTCCCCCCGCTCTCCACCAACCGCGCCGCCGCGGCCAACCGCACCGCCGCCTCGTCCGCCACCGCGCCGCCGACGGTGAACGGCAGCCGCACATACCCCTCGAACGCCCCGTCGACCCCGAAGCGCGGCCCGGACGGCACCCGCACGCCGACCCGCTCCCCCGCCTCGGCGAGGCGCGACCCCGACAGTCCCCCGGCCCGCACCCACAGGGTCAGCCCGCCCTTGGGCACCTCGAACTCCCAGTCGGGCAGCTCCCGCCGCACCGCGGCGACCAGCGCGTCCCGGTTGTCCCGGGCCTGCGCCCGCCGCAGCTCCACGGCCTGCTCCCAGCTGCCCGTGCTGAACAGCCAGTGCACGGCGAGCTGCTCCAGCACCGGCGTGCCCAGGTCGGCGTAGGCGCGCGCGGCGACCAGGCTGCGAATCACGTCCGGTGCCGCCCGCACCCAGCCGATGCGCATCCCGGCCCAGAACGCCTTGCTGGCCGACCCGACGGTGATCACCGTGGACCCGGCCGGGTCGAAGGCGCACACCGGCGGCGGCATGGCGCCCGCCATGTCCTCGTCGAGCCACAGCTCGCTCATCGTCTCGTCGGCGACCAGCACGGTCCCGGCCGACCGGGCCGCCTCCACCAGCCGCCGCCGCTGGTCCTCGTCGGCGAGCGCGCCGGTCGGGTTGTGGAAGTCGGCGACGACGTAGGCGATGCGCGGCGCGGCGTCCCGCAGCACCTGGCGCCAGCGGTCCATGTCCCAGCCGGTCAGGCCCTCGGCCATCGCGACGGGGACCAGCCGAGCGCCGGCCTCCCGCATCAGCTGGAGGATGTTGGCGTAGGACGGCGACTCCACGGCGATCCGCTCGCCGCGCCCGGCGAAGAGATGACAGATCGCGTCGATGGCGCCCATCGCGCCGGTCGTCACCATGATCTGCTCGGGCATGGTGGGGATGCCCCGCGCGGTGTACCGCTCGGCGATCATCGCGCGCAGCGCGGGCAGCCCGGCCGGATAGTCGCCGTGCGTGTGCGCGTACGGCGGCAGCTCCTCCAGGGCGCCCTGCACCGCGCGCGTGAGCCACGGTTCGGGCGCGGGCAGCGCCGCGCAGCCGAGGTCGATCATCGAACCCAGCGCCTCGGGCGGCAGCGGTTCCAGGCCCCGCGCGGGGAGCGGGTTTCCGGCCGGTACGGCGGTCCAGCTGCCGGCGCCGCGCCGGGACTCCAGGAAGCCCTCGGTGCGCAGCGCCTCGTAGGCCGCCGCGACCGTCGTACGGCTCACGGACAGGGCGAGGGCGAGTTCGCGTTCGGCGGGCAGCCGGGCGGCCACCGGCACCCGCCCTTCGAGGACCAGCAGCCGGATGCCGTCGGCGAGCGCCCGGTAGGCGGGCGGACGGCGGGTGCCGGGGCCCGCCGGGCGGTCCTGCTGGGACTTGAGCAGCCGGGCGAGCTGCGCAGCCCCCACCGCCGAGGTCCACTGCGCCATGATTACCAGTCCACCTTCCCCGAATTGGCCATGGATGACATCTCATCCCAAGCCACAGAGTGTCACGCGTCAGGCCACATCCACCACCAGGGGGGACCCTTTGTCCACGCGTCGGTCCACACAGGGGCACGTCATACGCCGGTTGATCCAGCTGTACGCCGGTCTCGCGCTGTACGGCGCCAGCTCCGCCCTCCTGGTGAAGGCGGGACTCGGCCTGGAGCCGTGGAACGTCCTCCACGAGGGCCTGGCCGAGCGCACCGGACTGACGATCGGCGTGGTGTCGATCATCGTCGGCGCCGGGGTGCTGCTGCTGTGGATCCCGTTGCGCCAGCGCCCCGGCCTCGGCACGGTCTCCAACGTCTTCGTCGTCGGCATCGCCATGGACGGCACTCTCGCCCTCGTCCCCGAGGCGGACACCCTCGCCGTCCGAGTCCCCCTGATGCTGGCCGGCATCCTCCTCAACGGGGTCGCCACCGGGCTGTACATCGCCGCCCGCTTCGGTCCCGGGCCGCGCGACGGGCTGATGACCGGGCTGCACCGGCGCACCGGGCGCTCGATCCGGCTGATGCGGACGGCCGTCGAGATCGCGGTCGTCGTCACCGGTTTCGCGCTGGGCGGCACCATCGGCGTCGGCACGCTGCTGTACGCGATCTCGATCGGCCCGCTCGCCCAGCTCTTCCTGCGGGTGTTCGCCGTCCCGTCGGCATCCGACGGCAGCACGGTCGTTGCCGGAGGGCAACCGCGGCGCGCGATACTGCGACCGTGAGCACGCGCATACGCCATCCCTATCTCGACCACCCCGGCCCCATCCCGTTCGCCCACCGGGGCGGGGCGGGCGACGGCCTGGAGAACACGGCGCTCCAGTTCCGGCGGGCGGTCGAGACCGGCTACCGGTACATCGAGACCGATGTGCACGCCACGCGGGACGGCAAGCTCGTGGCGTTCCACGACGCGACGCTGGACCGGGTGACCGACGGCGCGGGCCGGATCGCGGACCTGCCCTGGGCTGAGGTGCGGCACGCGCGCGTGGGCGGCAGCGAACCGGTGCCGCTGTTCGAAGAACTGCTGGAGGCCTTTCCCGAGGTGCGCTGGAACGTCGACCTCAAGGCGGAGTCGGCGCTCCACCCGTTCCTCGATCTGGTCGCCCGCACCGACTCCTGGGACCGGATCTGCGTCGGTTCGTTCTCCGAGGCCCGCGTGGTGCGCGCCCAGCGGCTGGCCGGACCGCGCCTGGCGACGTCGTACGGCACCCGGGGCGTGCTCAATCTGCGGCTGCGCTCCTGGGGCGTCCCGGCCGCGCTGCGCCGCTCGGCCGTCGCCGCCCAGGTGCCCGAGTACCAGTCCGGCATCCAGGTGGTGGACCACCGCTTCGTCCGCGCCGCCCACGCGCGCGGGCTGCAGGTGCACGTGTGGACGATCAACGAACCGGAGCGGATGCACCGGCTCCTGGACCTGGGAGTCGATGGCATCATGACCGATCACATCGACACACTGCGCAAGGTCATGGAGGACCGCGGCGTCTGGGCGTGACGCCCCGGACCCGCCGCCGCCCGGCCCTGCGCGCGGCACCTGCACGGGAAGCGAGGGCACGGGTGGGCACCGACACCGTGCGGACCGGCACCGCGGACGCGGACGACGAGTCCGCCGCGCGACGGCGCGAACAGCGCGGCTGGTACGCCTACGACTGGGCGTGCTCCGTCTACTCGACGAGCGTGCTCACCGTGTTCCTGGGCCCCTACCTGACGTCGGTCGCCGAGTCGGCCGCGGACGCCGACGGATTCGTGCACCCGCTGGGGATCCCGGTGCGCGCCGGGTCCTTCTTCCCGTACGCGGTGTCCCTGTCGGTGATCGTGGCCGTCCTGGCGATGCCTCTGGTGGGCGCGGCCGCCGACCGCACGGGCCGGAAGAAGCCCCTGCTGGCCGTCGCCGCCTACACGGGTGCCGCGGCCACCGCGGGCATGTTCTTCCTCTCCGGCGACCGCTATCTGCTCGGCGGGGCGCTGCTGGTCGTCGCGAACGCGGCCCAGTCGGTGGCGATGATGCTCTACAACGCCTATCTGCCACAGATCGCGACGCCCGAGGAGCGGGACGCGGTCTCCTCGCGCGGCTGGGCCTTCGGGTACGCGGCCGGAGCCCTGGTCCTGGTCGGCAACCTGGTGCTCTACCTGGCCCACGACTCCTTCGGGCTCTCGGAGAGCGAGGCCGTGCGTATCTGTCTGGCCTCCGCCGGACTGTGGTGGGGAGCGTTCGCCCTGATCCCGCTGCGCCGGCTGCGTGACCGCCCGGCACCGGGGCGGGCGGCGGGCGTCACCGGCCGCCGCCAGCTGACGGCGACCCTGCGCGACATGCGC
The DNA here is from genome assembly GCF_055572035.1 of Streptomyces sp. NPDC030838. Classification (NCBI taxonomy): domain Bacteria; kingdom Bacillati; phylum Actinomycetota; class Actinomycetes; order Kitasatosporales; family Streptomycetaceae; genus Streptomyces; species Streptomyces sp. NPDC030838. The sequence continues at coordinate 56,776 of NZ_JBVIED010000014.1, forward strand.
CGCCACCCGCTGACCCTGGCCTTCCTGCTGGCGTACCTGGTCTACAACGACGGCATCCAGACGGTGATCAGCCAGGCCTCGGTCTACGGCTCCGAGGAGCTGGGACTCGGCCAGTCGACGCTCATCGGGGCCGTGCTGCTGGTCCAGGTGCTGGCGGTGGCGGGCGCGCTGGCGCCGGGCCGGCTGGCCCGGCGGTACGGCGCCAAGCGGACCGTGCTGGGTTCGCTGGTGGCGTGGACGGTGATTCTCGCCACGGGATACTTCCTGCCCGCCGGGGCGCCGCTGTGGTTCTTCGTGCTGGCCGCCGGGATCGGTCTGGTCCTCGGCGGCAGCCAGGCGCTCTCCCGCTCCCTGTTCTCGCACCTGGTCCCGCCCGGCAAGGAGGCCGAGTACTTCTCGGCCTACGAGCTGAGCGACCGCGGCATGAGCTGGCTGGGCCCGCTGCTGTTCGGCCTGACCTACCAGCTGACCGGGAGCTACCGGGACGCGATCATCTCCCTGGTGGCCTTCTTCGTACTGGGATTCGCGCTGCTCGCGCGGGTGCCGGTACGGCGGGCGATCGGCGACGCGGGCAACCCCGTTCCCGAAAGGATTTAGCACTCGGCGCGAAAGGGCTGTAGTGTACGCGTTTGGCCTGCCAGGCGTACCGTTACTGCGCGTCAAAGATGCCGAAACGCTGGGTGACATCTCCTAGCAGATGTGACAAACCGGGCGCCTGTGGGTACTGCACTGGTTGACAAGGCTGCGGCTACGACGGCGACGCATGACCCGGAACGTGACTCGGAACGGGAATCTTTACCGCCGACCGGACGTTGACCGGATGACGACGACAGCGACACCTGTCCTGTGGGCGACAAGCCCGGGAGGCACGATTCATGAGTGAGCGAGCTCTTCGCGGCACGCGCCTCGTGGTGACCAGCTACGAGACGGACCGCGGCATCGACCTGGCCCCGCGCCAGGCCGTGGAGTACGCATGCGAGAAGGGGCACCGATTCGAGATGCCCTTCTCGGTCGAGGCGGAGATCCCGCCGGAGTGGGAGTGCAAGGTCTGCGGGGCCCAGGCACTCCTTGTGGATGGCGACGGCCCGGAGGAGAAGAAGGCCAAGCCCGCGCGAACGCATTGGGACATGCTGATGGAGCGGCGCACCCGTGAGGAGCTCGAAGAGGTCCTCGAGGAGCGGCTGGCCGTGCTGCGTTCCGGCGCGATGAACATCGCCGTTCATCCCCGGGACAGCCGCAAGTCGGCCTGAGTCCCGGCGGGGCCTGGCCCGGTATCCAGCGCGCACGCACATGACCGCGGGCGCCGTACGTGAGTCCCACGTGCGGCGCCCGCGGTCGTTGCGTCGTTCGTGCGGGCCCGGCGCTACGGCGCCTGCGGTCGTTCCGTCGCTTGTGCGCGCCCGGCGCTCAGCGACGCAGGACGGTCAGCGGTTCAGTGCGATCACGCGGTCAGCGGTTCAGCGCGATCAGCGGTTCAGCGTGCTCAGCGGTTCAGCGGCGGGCGCTGCTCGCGGGGCGCGTCCCCGGGCTCGTCGCGGATGACCTCACCCTGCACGACCTTGCCGTCGGGACGGCGCATACGGGCCTGCTGGAAGGCGTCGCCCAGGCTGCCGGGCGTGGCCCGGCGCAGCTTGCGCTCCACCGTTCGCTCGGCGTACCGGCCGAGGGCCTTCTGGACCGGGGGAAGGAGCAGCAGCAGGCCGGCGACGTCCGAGATCAGGCCGGGCAGCATCAGCAGCAGGCCGCCGAGCATCATGAGACCGCTGCCGCCTCCGCTGGAGGGCGCGGTGCCCCGTTGCAGCGCCTCGTTGAGGTTCTGGAAGGCGCGCCGGCCCGCCCGCTTGATGACCACCGAGCCGAGCACGATTCCGGCGAGCAGCAGCAGGAACACCGTGAAGCCGCCCGCCGCGTCCGCGACCACGGTCAGCAGCCAGATCTCCAGCACCAGCCACGCAGCGACGGCGAGCGGCAGCACCGTGCGCAGCCGGGACCGCCGGGGCCGGGCGGAGAGCGGAGGGGTCGAAGCGCCAGTCATCATGCGTCCAGTGTGCCTGGGCCCGGCTCAGGGCGGGATAAGGGCCTGATCGACGAGCCCCTGGACCCCGGAGGGCTCATGACTTCCGCTGCGCCGCCCCGGCGTCGCGGCCCAGCAGCTTGCCGACCCGCTCCCCCACGCCCCACGAGGTGACCCGCCACAGGGCCTCGACGAGGATGTCGCGGCTCATCTTGGAGTCGCCCAGCTCGCGTTCGACGAAGGTGATCGGGACCTCGACGACGTGGTAGCCGGCCTTGATGGCACGGCGGGCGAGATCGACCTGGAAGCAGTAGCCCTGGGAGGCGACGTCGTCGAGGCCGATGCCCCGCAGGGTCTCGGCCCGGAACGCGCGGTAGCCGCCGGTGATGTCGCGCAGCGGCAGGTCGAGCGCGAGACGCGAGTAGAGGCTGCCGCCGCGGGAGATGAACTCGCGGGACTTGGGCCAGTTCACCACCCGGCCGCCCGGCACCCAGCGGGAGCCGAGCACCAGGTCGGCGCCCTTCAGCGCGGTCAGCAGCCGGGGCAGCTCCTCGGGCTGGTGGGAGCCGTCGGCGTCCATCTCGATCAGCACGCCGTAGCCGCGCTCCAGGCCCCAGCGGAAGCCCGCGAGATAGGCGGCGCCCAGGCCCTCCTTGCCCTTGCGGTGCAGCACCTGGACCTGGTCGTCGGAGGCGGCGAGTTCGTCGGCGAGCTTGCCGGTGCCGTCGGGGCTGTTGTCGTCGGCCACCAGAACGTGCGCCTCGGGGACCGCCTTGCGCACCCGGCCGACGATCGTCTTGATGTTCTCCGCCTCGTTGTAGGTCGGAATGATCACCAAGGCCGTGCCGAGCGGGCCGAAACGCCTCCCCTGGGCCTCTGCCGCGCGGGTCCCGTCGCCGTCGTTCACTGCTGCCCCTTCATGTCCGTACGCAGAGGTCCACCATAGTGGCCGCGGCCTGCGCCGACGCGACAGGACGAGCGTACGGTGGTGTCGGTTCCGGGAAAGCGGGGTAGATGCACGGGTTTGACCGTCCGCCGGTGCGGCGGATGGGGGCCCGGCGCCCTTCGGGCCGACCTGGGACCCGCTGGCTGCGGGTCGACCGAAAGCCGTTGTCTACTGAGCACCCGGGCCCCACCCGGGTCACACCTTCCCGACCGGCCGGAACGTCCCCTCGGCGCGCTGCCGACGCTGAGCCTGGCTCCCAGTGACGGTGCCCCGGTGCGGTACACCATCCCTGACCCAGCGGCGTCGCGGCGAGCGTGTGAACGTTCCCCGGTCGAGTGTCCGGTGGTGGACCCGGCCGAACCTACCGGCCCCCTGCCGCCGCCTGTCAACAGCCGTTTGACCTGCGGTTTCCTCGCGACGTCGCAGGTCGGCGCGGTGGATACGCAGGTCGCGCGACGGTGCGCCGGGCGTGGTGCGGCCGCGCGCCGCCCCGGGAGATCACTCGCCCGGCCGTACGAACACCGTCCGCCCGCCGACCACCGTGCGCAGACAGACGGGCAGGTCGGTGCCCGGGGTCAGGTCGGGCAGGCCGGGGGTGCCGGAGCGCGGGTCGGTGGACCAGCGCGCGACCCGGTCGTCGGGGGCCTGCACGATCAGCTCCCCGGTGCGCCACACGGCGTAGTCCGCGGGTGCGCCCGGCACCAGGGCGCCGGCGTCGTCCCGGCCGATCGCCCGCCAGCCGCCGCGGGTGTGGGCGGTGAAGGCGGCCCGGACGGAGACCCGGTGCTCGGGCGTGCGGTGGAAGGCGGCGGCGCGGACCGTGCCCCACGGGTCGAGCGGGGTGACCGGGCTGTCGGAGCCGAGGGCGAGCGGGACCCCGGCACGCAGCAGGGCCGCGAACGGGTTGAGCGTACGGGCGCGCTCGGCGCCGAGCCGCTGCGCGTACATGCCGTCCTCGCCGCCCCACAGGGCGTCGAAGGCGGGCTGCACGGAGGCGGTGAGGCCGAGTTCGGCGAAGGCGGCGATGGTCTCCGGAGTGAGCATCTCGGCGTGCTCGACGCGGTGCCGGGCGGCCCGGATCCGGGCGAGGCCCACCTTCTCGGCGGCGGCGCGCACGCCCTCGACGACGGCGGTGACGGCGGCGTCGCCGATGGCGTGGAAACCGGCCTGGAGGCCCGCCTCGGTGCAGGCGACGACGTGCGCGGCGACGGCGTCGGCGTCCAGGTAGGCGGTGCCGGTGTGGGCGGCGTCGGCGTACGGCTCGTGCAGGCAGGCGGTGTGGGAGCCTAGGGCGCCGTCGACGAAGAGGTCGCCCGCGGCGCCCGCCGCGCCCAGCTCCCGGGCCTTGTCGACGTCTCGTTCGGCCCAGTAGCCGATCACGCGCGGACCGGGCTCCTCGGCCGCGAGACGCAGCAGGCCGGTGAAGTCGTCCTCGGAGGAGATCTCGGGCCCGCCGCACTCGTGGACCGAGCCGATACCGAGAGAGGCGGCGTGGGCGAGGGCGGCCCGCTGGGCCTTGGTGCGCTGCCGCGGGGTCACGGCGGCGAGGGCGGCGGCGCGCACCGCGTGGTGGGCGTCGGCAGTCAGCGGGCCGTCCAGCGGTCCGAGCCCCGGGGTCATGTCCAGCAGCGCCGTGGTGACGACCGCCGAGTGCACGTCGATCCGCGACAGGTACAGCGGGCGCCCGCCCGTCGCCTCGTCCAGCTCCGCGCGGGTCGGCGGCCGGCCGCCGGGCCAGCGGGCGGCGTCCCAGCCGTGGCCGAGCAGCACCCGGTCGTGCGGGCGGGCGGCGGCGAACTCCCGCACCAGGGCCAGCGCCTGGTCGAGATCCCGCGCGGCGGACAGGTCGAGCCCGGTGAGGGCAAGGCCGGTGGCGGTGGCGTGGACGTGCGCGTCGGTGAACGCGGGGGTGACGAGGGCGCCGTCGAGGTCGATCACCTCGTCGACGCCGTCCGCGAAGGCGTCGGCCGCGCCCTCGGAGCCGACCCAGGCGACCTGGCCGTGCTCGACGACCATGGCGGTGGCGAACGGATCGGCGGGGCTGTGGACCTCTCCGCGGCGGAGGAGGACGGTCTTCGTCGGGGCGGTGCGCTCACTCATGGGGAACAGTCTCGCGCCCCGCGTGCGCCGCCCCGCACCCAGGTGCTCAGATGCGCGGGGGCCGGGCCTCGTACGGCGTCGAGAGGACCACGGTGGTACGGGTCGAGACCCCGGCCAGGCTGCGCAGCCGGGCCAGCAGCTCCTCCAGCTCGTGGGGGGTGGCCACCCGCACCTTGAGGATGTAGTTCTCGTCGCCCGCCACGCTGTGGCAGGCCTCGATCTCGGGCACCCCGGCGAGCCGGTCGGCGATGTCGTCGGGGGCGCTGGGGTCGAACGGCTTCACCGAGATGAAGGCGGTCAGGGGCAGCCCGACGGCCTCGGGGTCGACCACGGCGGCGTACCCGCGGATGACGCCACGCTGCTCCAGCCGGCGCACCCGCTGGTGCACGGCCGATGTGGACAGGCCCGTGGCCTTGCCCAGGTCGGTGTAGCTCATCCGCCCGTCCTTGACGAGCAGCTGCACGATCTGTCGGTCCAGCTCCTCCATGGCGCAAGAACCTACAGTGCCGCTGATCTCCTCGGATAGCCGAGCGGCGCAGGTCATGCCCGGTTCGTGATGTGGGCGCCGGCGGACGGTGGGCCGTCCGGGCGACAGGGCAGCCTCGCCGGGCACCTGCATACGGCATGTGACGAACGCCACAGGGCCCGAGCCGTCTCCGTGATGTTCTCGTGATTACCCCGGAATCCGGTTGGGAAGTGCTTGCTGTGGTCGAGGCCGCAGTGCCTGAACGGCCCAGCCCGAGGGGGAGAATCCCATGCAGAGTCTTAAGCGCCCTGGTCGTACCGCGCCCAAGCGGCAGCAGCCGGTCGTGGAGCCCGAGCCGGAGGGCGTCGAACCCGACGCCTACGACGACACGGAAGAGCTCGACGCGTACGACACCTTCGAGATGTACCGGGTGATCTGCCCGGACTGCGCGCAGCCCATCGCCCTGCTGGCGGACGAGGAGGTCCTGCCGGAGCACGCGCTGTGCGCCTCGCCGTGGAACCCGTTCGGCCTCACGGTCTGCGCCGGCACCGGCCGCCGGGCCGCCGACGCCCGGCCCGCGGACGAGTCCTTCGAGCCCCAGGAGCAGGACACCGCCCTGCTGCTGACGCTGCCTCAGGGGCTCGACTGGCGGACGCAGCCGTTCTCGCACGTCGGCGGCCCGGGCTCGCGCCCCATGCGCGTCCCGGCGATGCGCCGCCGTGCCGCCTGAGCCGCCCGGCCCGCTCACCTCACCGCGACCGCACCACGGCACTCGGCTGCCGTGGTGCGGTTCGGTGTGCCCGGATACGCCGGGCGGGTGACGTCCGTGCCGGGCGTGCGCGCGTGACGGCACGCCCCGTTCCCGCGCCGGTGGACCTGCCGGGCGCCGGGCGCCACCCGGGAACGCACGCCCGATTCAGCGGACGGGTGACCTGTCCGCCCCGCGTGGCGTTGCCCAGGTATGACCCCCACATCCTCCACGACCGGGCGTCAGCGTCCACTGTTCGTCCCGACCATCGCAGAATCGGTTCCGCTGCCGCCCCCGGCGGTCCCGCCGCACCTCCAGGACCCGCCGATCTACCGCGATCTGCTGCACGCCTGGGCCACCCGGGGCCGCACCCTGCCGGGACGCCACGACCCGGAGTGGGTCCGGCTGGCGGCACCCCTGGTCAGGCCGGGGCAGTTCAGCGGCTCTCCGGACCGGCGAGGTGACGGGCGATGACCATCCGCTGGATCTGATTGGTGCCCTCGACGATCTGGAGCACCTTGGCCTCGCGCATGTAGCGCTCGACGGGGAAGTCCGCGGTGTAGCCGTAGCCGCCGAGGACCTGGACGGCGTCCGTGGTGACCTTCATCGCCGTGTCGGTGCAGTGCAGCTTGGCCATGGCCGCCTGCTTGGCGAACGGCCGACCCGCGTCCCGCAGCCGCGCCGCCGCCAGGTAGAGGGCACGGCCCGCCTCGATCTGCGTCGCCATGTCGGCGAGCATGAAGCGCAGGCCCTGGAAGTCGGCGATCGGCCGGCCGAACTGGCGGCGCCCCTGGGCGTACTCCACCGCCGCGTCCAGCGCCGCCTGGGCGACGCCGATCGCGCAGGCGGCGATGCCGAGCCGCCCGGAGTCCAGGGCGGCCAGGGCGATCGCGAAGCCCTGGCCCTCCTCGCCGATGCGCCGGTCGTCGCCGACGCGCACCCCGTCGAAGTGGACCTGGGCGGTGGGCGAGCCCTTCATGCCCATCTTCTTCTCGGGGGCCGCCGCGCTCAGCCGCGCGGCGTCGCCGGGCACCAGGAAGGCGGTGATCCCGCGCGGGCCCTCCTCGCCGGTGCGGGCCATGACGGTGTAGAAGTCGGCGATGCCGCCGTGGGTGATCCAGGCCTTGGTCCCGGTGATCACCCACTCGTCGCCGTCCCGGACGGCCTTGGTGCGCAGGGAGGCCGCGTCGGAGCCGGAGGAGGGCTCGGAGAGGCAGTACGCGCCGAGCAGACCGCCGCCGAGCATGGCGGGGAGATGCTCGACCTGCTGCTCCTTGGTGCCGTAGGTGGCGAGGGCGTAGGAGGCCAGGGTGTGCACGCTGACGCCGAGGCCGACGGTCAGGCGGGCCGCGGCCAGCTCCTCGAGGACCTGGAGGTAGACCTCGTACGGCTGCTCCCCGCCGCCGTACTCGGCGTCGTAGGGCAGTCCGAGGAGGCCGGATTCGGACAGGAGGGTGAAGATCTCGCGCGGGAAGCGCCCGGCATCCTCCTCCTCGGCCGCCTTCGGCGCGATCTCGCGCTGCGCTATGTCGCGGACGAGCGAGATCAGGTCCCGGGCCTCGTCCGTGGGCAGTTGTCGGTCCACCGGCTGCGGGGCGCGGTCGGGCATGGCGACGCTCTCCTCCCGTTTCGGGCACATCGGCGGGCGGGCGTCGTTGGGTGGGGCGCCTCCGCCGGTCTTTCTGAGGGCCGGCCGCGGGGCGGGCTTCCGGGTCTCGGAAGCCGCTGACCAGCGGCTGTGCGCAGTGAGTATGCCCGATCCGGGCCCCGGCGTCACCGGTTAACGACCGCTCACTTCAAGAATTCCCGCGCGGCCGTCCCCGCAGTCCGGTCGGGCGGAAATTGGTCCGCACCATTGACCCGACTGGTCTAGTCCTCCTACGGTGTCGCATCGCCGAGCGCTTTATCGCGTTCATGCCAACCAGCGCGCGTTCCCCTCCCCCCACGAGGAGACCCCGATGCGAACTCCCCACCGTCCCCGCGCCCGGTTCCGGGCCCTCGTCGCCGCCGCCTGTACCGCCGTCCTCGGCGCCGGGCTCCTCGCGGGCGCGGGCGCGACCACCGCCACCGCCGCACCCGAGGCGGAGGCCGCGGCCGGCTCCAAGGTCGTCGGCTACTTCACCGAATGGGGCACCTACGGCCGCAACTACCTGGTCAAGAACATCGTCACCTCCGGCTCCGCCGCCAAGCTCACCCACATCAACTACGCATTCGGCAATGTCTCCGGCGGCAAGTGCGTCATGGGCGACGCCTACGCGGCCACCGACCGCGCCTACACCGCCGCCGAGTCCGTCGACGGCGTCGCCGACACCTGGGACCAGCCGCTGCGCGGCAACTTCAACCAGCTGCGCGAGCTGAAGAAGAAGTACCCGCACATCAAGGTGCTGTGGTCGTTCGGCGGCTGGACCTGGTCGGGCGGCTTCGGCGAGGCCGCGAGGAACCCCGCCGCGTTCGCGCAGTCCTGCTACGACCTGGTCGAGAACTCCAAGTGGGCGGACGTCTTCGACGGCATCGACATCGACTGGGAGTACCCGAACGCCTGCGGCGCCACCTGCGACACCAGCGGCCGGGCGGCCTACAAGAACCTGATGGCGGCGGTCCGGGCCAAGTTCGGCTCCGGCAACCTGGTCACCGCGGCGATCCCGGCGGACGCGGCCGCCGGCGGCAAGATCGACGCGGCGGACTACGCGGGCGCGGCGCAGTACGTCAACTGGTACAACCCGATGACCTACGACTACTTCGGCGCCTGGGACGCCACCGGCCCGACCGCCCCGCACTCGCCGCTGACCTCGTACTCCGGCATCCCGAAGGCGGCGAACCACACCTCGGCGACGATCGCCAAGCTCAAGGGCCTCGGCATCCCCGCCTCCAAACTGCTGCTCGGCATCGGCTTCTACGGCCGCGGCTGGACCGGCGTCACCCAGACCGCGCCCGGCGGCACCGCGACCGGCCCGGCGGCCGGTACGTACGAGCAGGGCATCGACGACTACAAGGTGCTGAAGACCAAGTGCCCGCCGACCGGCACGGTGGGCGGCACCGCGTACGCCAAGTGCGGCAGCAACTGGTGGAGTTACGACACCCCGGCGACCATCGCGACGAAGATGACGTACAAGAACCAGCAGGGTCTCGGCGGCACCTTCTTCTGGGAGCTGAGCGGGGACACCGCGAGCGGTGAGCTGATCAAGGCGATCAACTAACCGCGACGGAAGGGAAATCGGGGCGGGGGCCGGTCACCGGCCTCCGCCCTCAGCCGTCCCGGCGGGCGGGCCGCGGGGCCGGGTAGGCGGGGTCGAGTTCCTCGATGGCGCGCATCGCGCCGCCGAGCGTCTTCACCAGCAGCTCCCGCATGAGATCGCGGGACAGGCCGGGACGGTCGATCCAGTCGAGGGTGGCGCCCTCGACGCCACAGACCCAGCCGAGCAGTCCCATCCGCGCCAGCGGGGTGATCTCCCGGTGGCCGTACGCCCCTTCGGCGATGGTCGCGACGATCGCCTCGCGCACCCCGTCCCGGATGGCCTGCACCTCGGTGTCGAAGCCGACGCCGCCGCTGACGATGGTGCGGTACGCGGCCTGGTTGTCCTCGGCGTAGCGCAGATAGCCGTCGACGGTGCGCTCCACCCGCTCCCGCGCCGGGAGTTCGAGGCCGCTCGCCGCGAAGGTGACCAGGTCGGCGACGGAGTCCTGGACGATGGCCAGGTAGTAGCCGCGCTTGGACCGGAAGTAGTAGTAGATCAGTCCCTTGGCGACATGGGCCTGGCGGGCGATGTCGTCCATCGAGAGCGCGTCGTAGGACGTGTCGGCGAACAACTTCCGCCCGATGGCGATGAGTTCGGCGCGGCGCGCGAGGGAGCGCTCGGTTCCGCGCGGCCGGGGACGAGCGGCGTCGCGCTGTTCACTGATATTCACTTTCGACCCTGGTTCCAACGGGCGGCGGGACATCCCGCAGTATGGCAGGTCGGGCCGGACGGATATGCGTCAGTTCACAGCCGCACCATGCCGTGGGTCACAGCAGGCCGAGCTGGGTGATCAGCATGGCGACGACGGCCACCAGGACCCAACCCATGACATGCTCGACGATCTTCGGGCCGTCGTCCTGGGGGCCGCCGGTGCGGGCGCGGGCGGCGGTGAGCGAAGTGGCGGTCATGTGCGTCTCGCTGGTCTCGTCGTGCGGTGGACGTGCGGGGGCGTCCCCCGCCGGCAGGGAGGGCATTCCCCACCGACAGGAGGGCGTTCCCCACCGATCTGTCCACCTTGCCACCGCCCGCGCCGTTTGCGGCCGAGACGTTCCTCACAGCCCCGGCCGCGCCCGCCGGGTCAGCGGACGCCCACCGCCGCGAGCGCCGCCCGCTGGCGCGGGGTCGGCCGGGCCGGGAAGTAGAGGTAGCAGACGCCGCCGGTGCCGGAGACGACCTTGCCGGAGGCGTTGTAGCGCTTCGTCCGCAGCCAGATGTTCTCGAATTCCCTCCGCCGATAGACCCGCCGCACCGCGTCGTTGCTCGGCGACGCCGGGTCGTTGGCGATCACGTCGCCCTCGGCGGTGAAGCCGATCACGGTCATCAGGTGCCCGGCGGTGCCGTAGCCCGCGCCGGTCAGCTCCTCCTTGAGGAAGGACTGGGAGGTGATGGCCGGGATGCCCGCGGCGATCAGCGTCTCCAGGTCGGTCAGCGACCCGAGCCGGGTCACCACCCCGCGCAGATCCTTGAAGGTGGCCGCGTAGGCGGCGTTGAACGGCCAGTTGCCGCAGCCCGCGTACTGGTAGTCGTAGGTGTACCGGGCCGCGTGGCAGACCTGCGGGTCGGCGTAGGCCGGGTCGACCCAGGACAGCTGCTCCGGGGTGAGCCGGCCGCCCCAGTACTCGATGATCATCTGCGAGGAGGTGGGGCTGCACCAGGCCTCGCCGCCGTTGTCGTACTCGGGGTACTGGCCGACGTGGATCTCCTGCGAGTAGCGCGGGACGGTCAGCTCCTGGGCGAGACCGGGGCTGGAGGCGGGGACGGTGAAGCGGTCGGGGATGTCGGAGCCCATCGCACCGGCCCGCCACACGGTGGGGGTGAGCCGGGTGCCCGGCCGCCGGTGCAGGGTCAGCCGGAGCCGGTACGACACCAGGCGCAGTCCGGACGCCGGGGTGTCGATGGCGAAGGTGTCCGTCCAGACGCTGCTCTTGCCGTCGCCCTGGTCGTCGACGGAGGTCCGCCGGATGTCCTGGTCGCCGGCCGCCCAGCGGCCCATGACGTACCAGGGGGTGTCGGTGCCGTCGGAGTAGGTGCCCTTGAGGTCGATCTGGAGCCAGGTGCCGTCCGGGGTGTGCGCGTTCCAGGACGGGATCACCTCGGTGGCGGGGACGGCGAGCCGGTGGACGGGCGAGGTCCAGGTCGCGTACTCCCAGCGGGAGGTCTTGCCGGTGTGCGGGTCCGGGTAGTCGAGGGTGCCGAGGGGCGCGGCGATCGCCAGGCCGGGCCGGGTGCCGGCGACGGCCCGGGTGCCCTTGGCGGTGCCGGAGCGCCAGTCGGTGTACGTGGTCCAGGCGCGGTTGTCGATCGGGCGGGCGGGGGCCCCGCCGCCGGTCCCGCCGGCGGTCGCGGTACTGTCGGCGACGGCCGTCCCCGCGCTGCCGGTGACCGCGGCGGCGACCGCGGCGGCCAGAAGGGTTCTGCGGGACGGCTGTTCGGCTCTGCTCATGGGCGCATGACTCCCAGGGGTGCGAGACGGGCAGGTCCTTGCGGTGTGCGGTCGTGCGGCACCGCTGCGTGCGGTCGTGCGGACACCGCTGTCGTGGTTCTGCGTGCACCGCTGCACGCGGTCGTGCGTCGACCGCTGCACGCGGTCGTGCGTGGACCGCTGTACGCGGTTGTGTTCGCCAACTATGGACGCGGGCGGACCGCCCTGCCAGCACTTCGGGGCATGCCACGCGGACCAATATTGGTCAGGACCACTGCCGGGTGCGGTCGCGCGGCATGATGGGCGCGTGTCCCATCCCCTGAACGACCTCGCCCGTACGCTCCGCCGCCTCCCGCCGTCCTGCGGCCCGGTCCGCCTCGTCGGCGTCGACGGGCACGCGGGCTCGGGGAAGTCGACCTTCGCCGGGGAGCTGGCGGCCGCGCTCGGCGGGGCGCCGGTGCTGCATCTGGACGACATCGCCAGCCACGAGGAGCTGTTCGAGTGGACCGGCCGGCTGCTGGCACAGGTGATCGAGCCGCTGCGCCGCGGCGCCACCGCCCACTACGCCCCCTATGACTGGCGCGCCCGTCGCTTCGGCCCGCCCCGCCCGCTGTCGCCCGCACCGGTGATGCTCCTGGAGGGCGTGGGCGCGGGCCGCCGTGCGCTTCGCCCGCATCTGGCGCATCTGCTGTGGATGGAGCTGCCCCGCGAGGACTCCTGGACGCGGGGCCGCTCCCGGGACGGGGAGGAGCAGAGGGAGTTCTGGGACGGATGGGTCTCCGCGGAGCGGCGGCATTTCGCCGACGACCCCTCGCGGCCGTACGCCGACCTTCTGGTGCTTCAGGTGACAGAGGGGTATGAGGTGCTGGTGGGGCCCGCGGGACGCTCCGGCGGGGACCAGCGCGTGACGCTGCGTGATGGATCGTCTCCGATGTGGTGAACTTGTGAAGACCCTTGCGAGCGAACTCGGCCGAGTGCCTCAACTCGGCTTGACCCAGGGCCCGTACAGGACTTACGTTCTCAATGTGCGGCCAAACGGAGCCGCCCAGCGACGCGAAGCCCCCGGTTGTTCCCCCGTGACCGGGGGCTTCGTTCTGTCCGCTTCACTTTTTCCGGCGCACGCCCGCTCCGATTCGCTCACCCTCGGTCACCACGCGGTGTGCGCCCCCTCTGCTCCCACCTCGCCAAACGTGCCCTGCGGCGCCCTTCGGCGGGCACCCGGCCCGCGGGTACGATGCCCACTGTCGCAACTCCGGTCCGCTGCACAGCGGTTCGACCGACGCGGCCGCCGGGCGACGGCCCGGCGGTGAACCAGCGGGGGCACGGTTTGTGGGGGGACGTGATGGACTTCGCCGCGCAGGGCCCCGAGGCCCCGGCCGACCTCGCCTGGCTGCGAGGCGTGGACGCCTACACCATGGGTGCCTATCCGCAGGCGGAGGAGGAGTTCCGCACCGCGGTACGGCTCGACCCCGGAATGGCCGACGGCTGGCTGGGGCTGCACGCGCTGCGCGTCGACACCACCACCGCGCTGCTGCGGATGTTCCGCCACCGTGACCGCTTCGGCGAGCAGCGCGCCCGCCACCGCCGCACCCTCAACTCCTGGTACTGGCTGGGCTGGTGGGTGCAGCCGGTGCTGGAGAGCCCCCGTGATCTGCTGCTGGCGCACGCCTCGCACTGGCTGGACGGCCGCCATGTCCCGGAGCTGGACCGGGCCCTGGCCGGGCTGCCGCCGGTCGACGCCGACTCCCAGGTCCGCTTTCTGCACGCCTGCCGGGCCTATCTGGTCAAGGACTGGGAGCAGCTGGTGCGGCACACCGATCCGCTGCTCGACGATCCGCTGCTCGGCATCGAGGCGGGCCTGTTCGGCGGCATGGCCCGGGTCCGCCTGGAGATGTACGGCCAGGCCGAACCCCTGCTGTCCGCCGCCCTGATGCGCTGCCGCAGCGAGCAGCCGCAGCGCAAGGAGCTGCGGTACTGGCTGGCGCGGGCGCACGAGGGCACCGGCCGCTCGGCGGCGGCGCTCCCCCTGTACCGGGCGGTGCACCGCGTCGACCCCGCCTTCATGGACACCTCCGCGCGGCTCGCCGCGATCGCCGAGGGCGACGGGTACGACGAGACCGACAGCCTCACCGCGCTCACCCTGGCCGGCGCCGGCCCGGACGGCCTCGACGGCCCCGAGGGGCTCGACCCGCTCTACGACGCCGAGGACCGGAACCTGAAGCTGTCCGAGCCCGAGCCGCCGCCCGCCGGGCCGCTGCCGTCGGAGAGCGACCCGGCGGTACGCGAGAAGATCCTGCCGGTGCAGCCGCTGCCCGCCGGGCCCACCGACCCCGCGTTACTCGAGGAGGCGCTCGCCGAACTGGAGCGCATGGTGGGCCTGGAGCCGGTGAAACGGCAGGTCAAGGCCCTGTCGGCACAGCTGAACATGGCACGGCTGCGGGCCGGGCAGGGCCTGCCCGTCCAGCCGCCCAAGCGGCACTTCGTCTTCTCCGGCCCGTCCGGCACCGGCAAGACCACCGTCGCCCGGATCCTCGGCCGCGTCTTCTACGCGCTCGGCCTGCTCGGCGGCGACCATCTCGTGGAGGCACAGCGCGCCGACCTGGTCGGCGAGTACCTGGGCCAGACGGCCGTGAAGGCCAACGAACTGATCGACTCCGCGCTCGGCGGGGTGCTCTTCGTCGACGAGGCGTACTCGCTGTCGAACTCCGGATACGGCAAGGGCGACGCCTACGGCGACGAGGCGCTCCAGGTGCTGCTGAAGCGGGCGGAGGACAACCGCGACCACCTGGTGGTGATCCTGGCCGGCTATCCCGAGGGCATGGACCGCCTGCTGGCCGCCAACCCCGGACTGTCCTCCCGGTTCACGACCCGGGTCGACTTCCCCTCGTACCGGCCGCTGGAGCTGACCGCGATCGGCGAGGTGCTGGCCGCCGAGAACGGCGACGTGTGGGACGAGGAGTCGCTGGAGGAGCTGCGGTCGATCGCCGGGCACGTGGTGGACCAGGGCTGGATCGACGAGCTGGGCAACGGGCGGTTCCTGCGCACGCTGTACGAGAAGAGCTGCGCGTACCGGGATCTGCGGCTGTCGACGTATCCGGGGACGCTGTCCCGGGAGGACCTGGCGACGCTGCGGCTGCCGGATCTGATGCAGGCGTACGGAGAGGTGCTGTCGGGGCGGGGGCCGCAGGATCCGTCGGCACTGTGACGGACCCCGCGGCCCGGCGGGCGGGTGTCAGCCCGCCAGCACCTCCTCGCCCGACCGGGGTTCGGTCACCGTCGGCAGGACCTTCCGGTGAGCCGGGTCCCGCACCTCACCGACCAGCAGCTCGAGTACGTCCTCCAGCGCCACAAGACCCAGCACCCGGCCGGAGGCGTCGGCCACCTGGGCGAGGTGCGTGGCGGCGCGGCGCATGACCGTCAGGGCGTCGTCGAGGGGCAGTTCGGAACGGAGGGTCGTCATCGGGCGCCACAGCTGCTGCGGCACCGCGCGGTCGGAGTCCTCCAGGTCGAGGACGTCCTTCACATGCAGATAGCCCATGAAGGCGCCGCCGTCCGTGGCGACCGGGAAGCGGGAGTACCCGGTGCGGGCGGTCAGCTCGACGATCTGTCCGGGCGTGACCGACGGGGGCACCGTCACCAGCGACTCGCGCCCCAGCAGGACGTCCGTCACCGGGCGGGAGCCCAGTTCCAGGGCGTCCTCCAGGCGTTCGGCCTCCTCGGGGTCGAGCAGTCCGGCCTGCCCGGAGTCCTCCACCAGCCGGTTGAGCTGTTCGCTGGTGAAGACGGCCTCGACCTCGTCCTTGGGCTCGACCCGGAACAGCCGCAGCACGCCCTGGGCGCAGGCGCCGAGGGCCACGGTGATCGGCCGGCACAGCCGGGCGAACGCGACCAGTCCGGGGCTGAGCCACAGCGCGGCCTTCTCCGGCGCGGCCATCGCCAGGTTCTTCGGGACCATCTCGCCGATGACGAGGTGGAAGAAGACGACGGTGGCCAGGGCGATGACGTAGCCCAGCGGGTGGATCATCGCGTGCGGCAGGTGTATCCACGCGAAGACGGGCTCCAGCAGATGCGCGACCGTCGGCTCGGCGACCGCGCCCAGCGTCAGCGAGCAGACGGTGATGCCGAACTGGGCGGCGGCCATCATCTGCGGGAGCCGCTCCAGGCCGTAGAGCACCTGGCGGGCGCGGGCGGTGCCGAGCGGTTCGATCTGGCTGCGGCGCACGGAGACCAGCGCGAACTCGGCGCCGACGAAGAAGCCGTTGGCGAGCACGAGCAGCGCGGCGAAGAGCAGTTGGAGCACGCTCATCGGGCGGCCTCCAGGACGGGGGCCGTGCGCACCAGGCGGACCCGTTCGGCGCGGTAGTGGCCGACCTGGCGCACGGCGAGGCGCCAGCCGGGCAGTTCGGCCCGGTCCCCGACGGCCGGGATCCGGCCGAGCAGGTCGGCGACGAGTCCGGCGACCGTCTCGTAGGGCCCCTCGGGCACCTCCAGGCCGATCCGGAGCAGGGTGTCGACCCGGCAGCTGCCGTCGACGTCCCAGGCGGGCCTGCCGTCCTCCGGCGGCGCCGGGGCGAGTTCCGGCACGTCGTGACCGTCGTGCTCGTCCCGGACCTCGCCGACGATCTCCTCGACGATGTCCTCCAGGGTGACGACCCCGGCGGTGCCGCCGTACTCGTCGACGACCACCGCGATCGGCTGCTCGCTGCGCAGCCGGGCCAGCAGCGGCCGGACGGGCAGGGTCTCGGGGACGAGCAGGGCCGGCCGGGCGATCCGGGCGACGGGGGTGCGCAGCCGCTCGTGGACGGGTATCGCCAGGGCGTCCTTGAGGTGGACCATGCCGACCACCTCGTCGATCCGCTCCCGGTAGACGGGGAAGCGGGACAGGCCGGTGGCCCGGGTCAGATTGACCACGTCCTCGGCGGTCGCCGACGACTGCAGCGCGCTGACCTTCACCCGCGGGGTCATCACATGCTGCGCGGTCAGCTCGCCGAGCGACAGGGTGCGGACGAACAGGTCCGCGGTGTCCTGCTCCAGGGCGCCGGCCTGCGCCGAGTGGCGGGCGAGGGAGACGAGTTCGCCGGGGGTGCGGGCGGAGGCCAGCTCCTCGGCGGGCTCGAAGCCCAGGGCGCGGACGAGCCGGTTGGCGACGCCGTTCAGCCCGGCGATCACCGGGCGGAACAAGCGGGCGAAGGTGTGCTGCGGGCCCGCGACGAAGCGCGCGACCTGCATCGGGCGGGACACCGCCCAGTTCTTGGGGACCAGTTCGCCGACCACCATCTGCACGGCGGAGGCCAGCAGCATGCCGATCACCACGGACACCCCGGACACCGCGCCCTCGGGGATGCCGACGGCCGTGAGCGGGCCGTCGAGCAGCTGGGCGAGGGCCGGTTCGGCGAGCATGCCGACGACCAGGGAGGTGATGGTGATGCCGAGCTGGGTGCCGGAGAGCTGGAAGGACAGCTCCTTGAGGGAGGCGACGACCCTGAGGGCCCGTCGGTCGCCCTCGGCGGCGGCCTTCTCGGCCTCCCCGCGCTCGACGGTCACCAGGCCGAACTCGGCCGCCACGAAGAAGCCGTTGGCGAGAATCAGCAGGAAAGCGGCTGCCAGGAGCAGCAGGGGGATGGTCATGATGCCGCCGCCTCCGCACGGGCGCGGACCTCGGGAACCGGGTCCGCGCTATGTCGGCAGGGGGCGGCGCAGGTACTACAGGACGATCCGTCCATCGCCGGAGAGGGTCACTCCTCGGGTAGCAGGAACCCCCGGCGCGCCAGGGGCACGACAGGGGCGGAGGCGCAGGGAATGCGCCTCCGCCCCACAGATTAATCAAGACAGGGGGTCCTGCGGCAGGGTGAGCACCCCGGACGTGCCCCCGAGTCAGCCCTGATGTTCCCCGGTCCGGGCCTCGACGAGGGCCCTCAGGGTGCGGGCGTGGTCGATGGCCTGCTCCTTGCCGATGCCCGGCTGGATGCCGATGACGGGCAGGCTGGTGCCGTCGCTCAGGTCGAGGAACGCCCAGGGGTCGCCGACCCGCAGGTTCACCTGGACGATCTCCGCCCACTCCAGCCGGCGGACGGTGCCGAAGTTGACGACCGTCACGCCGGACTCCTCGGCGACCACCTTGGGCCGCGCCAGCCGCAGCAGCACCCAGGCCAGCAGGGCGGCGACGAAGACGAAGCTCAGTTTCTCGGCCGGGCTGAGGCGCTCCAGGAGCAGCGCGACCAGCGACACGGTGACGAAGATCGCAGCGGCGGCGGTGAGCAGCACGGCCCGGGTGCGGGTCGGCCGGAGGGTGACGGGAAGAGTGGGGAGGGGTGCCGGTTCCGACATCGTGCGCCGCTCCTCTCAGAGCCGGCAGGCGTGGATGGCGGTGGTCAGGATGGCCCGCGCTCCGATGGAGTACAGGTCGTCCATGATCCGCTGGGCGTCCTTGGCGGGCACCATGGCGCGGACCGCGACCCAGCCCTCGTTGTGCAGCGGCGAGATGGTCGGCGACTCCAGGCCCGGGGTGAGGGCGACGGCCTTCTCCAGCTGCTCGACCCGGCAGTCGTAGTCCATCATCACGTAGGTCCGGGCGACCAGGACGCCCTGGAGGCGGCGCAGGAACTGCTGGACCTTCTCCTCCTCGGCGTCGGCCCCGACGCGGCGGACGACCACGGCCTCGGACTTCATGATCGGCTCGCCGATGACCTCCAGACCGGCGTTGCGCAGCGAGGTGCCGGTCTCGACGACGTCCGCGATGACCTCGGCGACGCCGAGTTCGATGGCGGTCTCGACGGCGCCGTCGAGGTGGACGACGGAGGCGTCGATGCCGTTGTCGGCGAGGTGCTTGGCGACGATGCCCTCGTAGGAGGTGGCGACCGTCATGCCGCTGAGGTCCTCGACGCCGTTCGCCGTGCCCGGCTTGGTGGCGTAGCGGAAGGTGGAGCGGGCGAAGCCCAGCGGCAGGATCTCCTCGGCGCTGGCGCCGGAGTCGATCAGCAGGTCGCGGCCGGTGATGCCGATGTCGAGCCTGCCGGAGGAGACGTAGATCGCGATGTCGCGGGGGCGGAGGTAGAAGAACTCGACCTCGTTCTCCGGGTCGACGATCCGCAGTTCCTTGGACTCGCGGCGCTGCTGGTAGCCGGCCTCATGCAGCATCTCCGCCGCAGGGCCGGAGAGTGAACCCTTGTTGGGAACGGCGATGCGCAGCATGAGGTCGGCTTCCTTTGTTCGCTCTTACGGTGTGCTGGTTGCTGGTGCTCAGAGGTGGGCGTAGACGTCGTCCAGGGAGATCCCGCGTGCGACCATCATCACCTGGACGTGGTACAGCAGCTGGGAGATCTCCTCGGCGGCCGCCTCCTTGCCCTCGTACTCGGCGGCCATCCAGACCTCGGCGGCCTCCTCGACGACCTTCTTGCCGATGGCATGGACGCCCTTCTCGACCAGCTCTGCGGTGCGGGAAGTGGCGGGGTCGCCGTGGGCGGCCTTGTGCTGGAGCTCGGTGAAGAGCTCCTCGAACGTCTTCTTGGACATGATGCCTCTTACCCTACGGGGTAACGGCCACCTCTCAGCGCCACGGTTCAGATACTGAACGCAGGGTGGCCGCCGTGGCGACCGCCGCGGTGACCGCCTCGTGCCCCTTGTCCTCGCTGGAGCCGTCCAGTCCCGCCCGGTCCAGGGCCTGCTCCTCGGTGTCGCAGGTGAGCACGCCGAAGCCGACGGGAACGCCGGTGTCGACGGAGACCTGGGTGAGGCCCTGGGTGACGCCCTGGCACACGTAGTCGAAGTGGGGGGTGCCGCCGCGGATGACGACGCCGAGGGCGACGATCGCGTCGTAGCCGCGTCCGGCGAGCACCTTGGCGACCACCGGAAGCTCCCAGCTGCCGGGGACCCGCAGCAGGGTCGGCTCGTCGATGCCCAGCTCGTGCAGGGCGCGCAGCGCGCCGTCCACCAGGCCGTCCATCACCTTCTCGTGCCACTGCGCCGCGATGACGGCGACCCGCAGGTCACCCACATTGCGTACGGACAGCTCCGGTGCGCCCTTGCCGCTCACGTTCTCGCCTCTCCTCGGTGTCTCTCGGGTGTTCGGTTACTGGTCGCCGCAGGTGGCCGCCGCCGCGGGGGCGTCCAGCCAGGGCAGGTCGTGGCCCATCCGGTCCCGCTTGGTGCGCAGGTAGCGGAGGTTGTGCTCGCCCGCGGTCACGGGCATCGGCTCGCGCTCGACGACCTCGATGCCGTGGCGGAGGAGCGCGTCGGCCTTGTCGGGGTTGTTGGTCATCAGGCGGACGCTGCGCACGCCGAGGTCCTGGAGGATCTGGGCGCCCGCCCCGTAGTCCCGGGCGTCGGCGGGCAGGCCCAGCTCCAGGTTGGCGTCGAGGGTGTCCCGCCCGCGCTCCTGCAGTTCGTAGGCCCGCAGCTTGGACAGCAGGCCGATGCCGCGGCCCTCGTGTCCGCGCAGGTAGACCACCACGCCCCGGCCCGCGGCCTGGATGCGCTCCAGGGAGGCCTCCAGCTGGGGGCCGCAGTCGCAGCGCAGGGAGTGGAAGACGTCACCGGTGAGGCACTCGGAGTGCATCCGGACCAGGACGTCCGCGCCGTCGCCCAGCTCGCCGTGGACGAGGGCGACGTGCTCGACGCCGTCCACGGTGGAGCGGTAGCCGTACGCCGTGAAGGTGCCGTGCCGGGTCGGCAGGTGGACCTCGGCCTCGCGGCGGACGGTGGGCTCGGATGGGGGTGCCCCCTGCTCGAGCGGAGCCGAGAGCTTGGGGGAGCGGCGGTAGGCGATCAGGTCCTCGATGGAGATGATCGTCAGGCCGTGCTTGCGGGCGAACGGGATCAGCTCGGGCAGCCGCAGCATCTGGCCGTCCTCGCCGGCGATCTCGACGATGGCGCCGGCCGGGCGCAGACCCGCGAGCCGGGCGAGGTCGACGGCGGCCTCGGTGTGGCCGTTGCGGACCAGGACGCCGCCGGGCTTGGCGCGCAGCGGGAAGATGTGGCCGGGGCGGACGAAGTCGGACGGCTCGGCGGTGCCGGTCGCCAGCAGCTGGAGGGTGGTGGCGCGGTCGGAGGCCGAGATTCCGGTGGTCACGCCGTGCGCGGCGGAGGCGTCCACGGAGATGGTGAACGCGGTCTTCATCGACTCGGTGTTGTCCGCGACCATCTGCGGGAGCCGGAGCCGGTCCAGTTCGTCGCCCTCCATGGGGGCGCAGATCAGGCCGCGGCACTCGCTCATCATGAACGCGACGATCTCGGGGGTGGCCTTCTCGGCGGCGATGACGAGGTCGCCCTCGTTCTCCCGGTCCTCGTCGTCGACGACCACGACCGGGCGGCCGGCCGCGATGTCGGCGATGGCCTGCTCGATCGGGTCGAGGGCGAAGTCCTCGATGCCGTCGGTGCTGTACAGCAGGGGGGCGGTGGTCATGCCGGGGCTCCTTCCAGGACGGGCTGCCCCGCCCGGCGGGAGCGCAGCCACCAGTCGCGCATGCCCCACAGGACGAGCGCGCCGTAGATGACGTAGACGAAACCGGAGAAGGCGTAGCCGTTGGCGAAGTTGAGGGGCACGCCGACCAGGTCGACGAGCAGCCAGGCGAACCAGAACTCGACCATGCCGCGCGCCTGGGCGTACATGGCGACGATGGTGCCGACGAAGATGTACGCGTCGGGCCAGGGGTCCCAGGACAGGCTCGGGTACGCCGTGAAGAGCAGGGCGACCGCGACGGTGCCGAGGGCGGCCGCGGCGGCCATCGCGCCGCGCTCGCGCCAGGTGGCGAACCGTACGGCGATCCGGCCGTCCTCCGTCTGGCCCTTGCCGCGGTTCCACTGCCACCAGCCGTACAGCGCGACGGCCATGACGACGGCCTGCTTGCCGGCGCTGCCGGTCAGGTGGCCGAAGAAGGCGCCGAAGAGGACGAGGCCGGAGAGGAACTGCACGGGCCAGGTCCACAGGGAGCGCCGCCAGCCGAGGGCGAGGGTGATGAGGCCGAGGATGTTGCCGACCATGTCCGACCAGATGATGTGCTGGCCGAGGAGGGTGAAGGCCTCGGAGTTCAGCCAGTTCACTGCGCGGCCCCCCGGGTGCCGAGCAGCCGCTCGACGTACTTGGCGATCACGTCCACCTCGAGGTTGACCGGGTCGCCGGGCTGCTTGATGCCGAGCGTGGTCAGGGCGAGGGTGGTCGGGATGAGGCTGACGGTGAAGTAGTCGGGGCCGGCCTCGACGACGGTGAGGCTGATGCCGTCGACCGTGATGGAGCCCTTCTCGACGACGTAGCGGGCGAGGTCGGCGGGGAGGGAGATCTTCACGATCTCCCAGTGCTCGGAGGGGGTGCGTTCGAGGACCGTGCCGGTGCCGTCGACGTGGCCCTGCACGATGTGGCCGCCGAGGCGGGCGCCGACGGCGGTGGGCCGTTCGAGGTTGACGCGGGAGCCGACCGTGAGGACGCCCAGGCTGGAGCGCTTGAGGGTCTCGGCCATGACGTCGGCGGTGAACTCGTCGCCCTCGTGGTCGACGACCGTCAGGCAGACGCCGTTGACGGCGATCGAGTCGCCGTGCTTCGCGTCTTCGGTGACGACGGGGCCACGCAGCCGGAAGCGACAGGCGTCGTCGAGGGTCTCGACGGCGGTGACCTCGCCCAGCTCTTCGACGATTCCGGTGAACACTTCCCGGGTCCTCCTGCCTCTTCGGGCACGGACTCCGGGGCTGTCGATGACGACAGAAAGTACGAGCGAGGGCACCGAGAGCGACGCCGGACAGGGCTCGCCACAGGGCGAACCGGTACGGCGGCACGCACGGATGTGCCCGCCCGCCGCGCACTGCCTCCCATCCGGACTTTAACCGTCGGTCCAGGAATTTCACCTGGTCAACCGGCCGCTGGAGGCGACCGGGTCGCGGACTGTAACCGCCGGTTCGGACTTTCACCGACCCCGGAGTGCGCTGCTACTGGTACAGGGCCAGTGTGCCACGCCCGATCGACGTCCATACGGGGAGGCGGTGTGGGGTGGCTCACAGCACGTCGGCATGGACTCCTCGAGCGCGCCAACTCCCGGGCGGGCACCCACCCTTGAGATTGGTCCATACCTATTGACTCACTGGTCTAGTCCTCTCTAGGGTCTGCGCAACTTCCGTGGAGAGGAACCGACTGTGCTGTCCCCCTCACGTCACCGGGGCGGACCCGCCCTGCTCGCGGCCGCCGGCGCCGTCGCGGGTCTGCTGCTCGCCGGCCTCCCGGCGACCGTCTCGCACGCCGCCGACCAGGAGTCCTGTCGCCCCGACGGCCTCTACAAGACTCCGGGCGTCGACGTCCCGTACTGCTCGGTCTACGACACCGAGGGCCGGGAGAAGATGGGCGCCGACCACCAGCGCCGGGTGATCGGCTACTTCACCGGCTGGCGTACCGGCAAGGACGGCACGCCCGCGTACCTGGCCCCGGACATCCCCTGGGACAAGGTCACGCACCTCAACTACGCCTTCGCTCATATCGACGGAAACAACAAGATTTCCGTCGGCACGGACAGTGCGACGAACGCGGCCACCGGCATGACCTGGCCCGGGGTCACTGGCGCGGAAATGGACCCGGAGTTCCCGTACAAGGGTCATTTCAACCTGCTGAACAAGTTCAAGAAGCAGCACCCGAACGTCAAGACGCTGATCTCGGTGGGCGGCTGGGCCGAGACCGGCGGCTACTTCGACGACAGCGGCAAGCGGGTGAACTCCGGCGGCTTCTACGCGATGGCCACCAACGCGGACGGCTCGGTCAACCAGGCCGGGATCGACACCTTCGCGGACTCGGCGGTCGCGTTCATCCGGAAGTACGGCTTCAACGGCGTCGACATCGACTACGAGTACCCGACGACCATGAAGGACGCGGGCAACCCGCTCGACTGGTCCTTCGCCAACGCCCGCCGGGCCGGCCTGGTCAAGGGGTACGCGGCCCTGATGAAGACGCTCCGGGAGAAGCTCGACCGCGCGGGCGCGGCGGACGGCAGGCACTATCTGCTGTCGGTGGCGGCCCCCTCGTCCGGCTATCTGCTCCGCGGCATGGAGACCTTCCAGGTCCAGAAGTACCTGGACTACGTCAACATCATGTCGTACGACCTGCACGGCGCCTGGAACGAGTACGTCGGCCCGAACGCCTCCCTCTTCGACGACGGCAAGGACGCCGAACTCGCCGCCGCGGGCGTGTACTCCGCGTCCCAGTACGGCGGGATCGGCTATCTGAACACCGACTGGGCCTACCACTACTTCCGCGGCTCGATGCCGGCCGGTCGCATCAACATCGGACTCCCCTACTACACGCGGGGCTTCAAGAACGTCACCGGCGGCACGGACGGTCTGTGGGGCAAGGCGCCCGCCACCACCTGCCCGGCCGGCTCCGGTCTGACCAAGTGCGGTGACGGTGCCGTCGGCATCGACAACCTGTGGCACGACAAGGACGACAACGGCAAGGAGTCCCCGGCCGGTTCGAACCCGATGTGGCACGCCAAGAACCTGGAGAAGGGCGTCGTCGGGGACTACGTGACGAAGTACGGCTTCCCCGCCGACACCAAGCTCACCGGGACGTACGCCCGCAAGTACGACGCGACGCTGGTCGCGCCGTGGCTGTGGAACGCCGAGAAGAAGGTGTTCCTGTCCACGGAGGACGAGCAGTCGGTGGCCGCGAAGGCCGACTACGTCGTCGACCGGGGCATCGGCGGCACGATGGTGTGGGAGCTGGCGGGCGACTTCGCCTGGAACGCCGCCAAGGGCCAGTACGAGCCCGGCTCCACGCTGACCACCCTGATGTACGAGAAGTTCAAGTCGGCCGCCCCGTACGGCGCGAAGGTCTCGAACCAGGCGCTGCCCGACAAGGCGGTGAACATCGGCGTGGAGTTCGGGGAGTTCAAGCTCGGCGACTCCAACTACCCGATCACTCCCAAGGTGAAGATCACCAACAACACGAAGACGACGCTGCCGGGCGGTACGGAGTTCCGGTTCGACTACTCCACCGCGGCCCCCGGCAACGCCTCCGACCAGTCGGGCTTCGGCGCGAAGGTGATCAGCAGCGACCACACGGGGAACAACGTCGGCGGGCTGAAGGGCGACTTCCACCGCGTCTCGCTGAAGCTGCCGAGCTGGCAGTCGCTGGCGCCGGGCGCGTCGGTGGAGCTGTCCTTCAACTACTACCTGCCGGTGTCCACCCCGTGGAACTGGACGGTGACCATCGCCGGCACGACGTACGCGCTCGCCGGGGATCTGGCGCGCGGCACCACGGTGGTGGAGCCGGGCTCGGGCACGTCGCCCTCTCCGGACCCCACGAACCCGACTCCGACGCCGACCCCGACGCCCGGCGCCTGCACCGCGCCCGCGTGGAACACGGCCACCGAGTACACGGGCGGTTCGACCGTGTCCCACAAGGGGCACTCGTGGAAGGCCAAGTGGTGGACGAAGGGTGAGGAGCCCGGCACCACCGGCGAATGGGGGGTCTGGCAGGACCTGGGCGCCTGCTGACCCCACGCTGACCGGCCCGGCGGCGGTGACGACGGCCCTTGCCCGCCGCCGGGTCTCTCCACCCCCTCCCCGCACCCTGCCGGAGCACGGGCTCTGGCAGGGTGACCGGTATGACGACCGCGAGCACGGACGACACCGCAGACGAGTTCGAACACCACCGGCCCCGGCTGTTCGGCCTGGCCTACCGTCTGCTGGGCTCCGCCGACGAGGCCGAGGACACCGTCCAGGACGCCTATCTGCGCTTCAGCGGCACCGACCGTACGCGGATCGAGCATCCGGGGGCCTGGCTCGCCAAGGTCGTCACCAACCTCAGCCTCAACCGGCTGACCTCGGCCCGGGCCCGGCGCGAGCAGTACGTCGGCACCTGGCTGCCGGAGCCGGTGGTCACCTCCGACGGCACGCTCGGCCCACTCGAGTCCGCCGAACAGCGGGACGCCGTGTCCATGGCGCTGCTGGTCCTGCTGGAACGGCTCACGCCGACCGAGCGCGCCGTGTACGTGCTGCGCGAGGCGTTCGGATACGGCCACCGGGAGATCGCCGAGGTCCTGGAGCTGGGCGAGGCCAACTGCCGTCAGCTCTACCGGCGGGCGGTGCGGCGGGTGGGTGAGCCGCGGTCCCGGTTCGAGCCGGCGCCCGAGCGGCGCGAGGAACTGGTCGCCTCCTTCGTCGCGGCGGCCCGGGACGGCGATCTGGCGGGCCTGGAGAAGCTGCTCGCCGCCGATGTCACCTGGTCCAGCGACGGCGGCGGCACGGTCCGGACGGCCCAGCGGCCGGTCGTGGGGCGCGCGAAGGTGGGCCGGCTCGTGGTGGGTGTCCTCGAGCGGTTCGCCGCGGGCCTGGAGTACACGCCGGTCGAGATCAACGGCGAGAGCGGGCTGGCCGCGTGGGCGGGTGACACGCTCGCCGGTGTCGTCGCGTTCGAGTTGCGGGACGGTCTGATCGCGCATGTGCGGGTGGTGCTGAACCCGGACAAGCTCGGCTTCGTACGCCGCCGGATCACCCGGTCGTAGCGGGCGCTGTCACATTTCGCGGCGGGTAGTCGGTCTCTGCTGACGAAGGGTGTTCCGCCCGGGAGCGCCCACGTCCGAAGGGGCTGAACAGCATGACCACGATCCTGGTGACCGGCGGCACCGGAACTCTCGGCCGGGTCGTCACCGAGCGGCTGAGGGGCGACGGGCACGAGGTCCGCGTGCTCAGCCGGCACGCACAGCCGTACGCCGTCGATCTGCGGACGGGAGGCAGCGGGCTGGACGCGGCCGTCGCGGGCGTGGACACGATCGTGCACTGCGCGAGCAGCCCGCGCGGCGGGGACGAGCAGGCGGCCGGCCATCTGATCGAGGCGGCACGGCGGGCGGGGGTGGGGCACCTGGTCTACATCTCCATCGTCGGCGTCGACCGGGTGCCGTTCGGCTACTACCGGACCAAGCTCGCCGTGGAGCGGCGCGTCGAGGAGTCGGGGCTGGGCTGGACCGTGCTGCGGACGACCCAGTTCCACGATCTGCTGGTCCAGCTGTTCCAGGCGCTCGCCAAGTCGCCGGTGATGCCGCTGCCGGCCGGGGTGCCGGACCAGCCGATCGAGGTGACGGAGGTCGCCGACCGGCTGGCGGAGCTGGCACTCGGCGGTCCGGTCGGGCGGGCCGAGGACATGGGCGGCCCCCAGGTGCGGTCGCTCGACTCACTGGCCCGGGCGTATCTGACGGCGACGGGCCGCCGACGACCGCTGCTCCGCGTGCCGCTGTGGGGCGCCGCGTACCGCGCCTTCCGCGCGGGCGGCCACCTCACTCCGGAACGGGCCGTGGGGAAGGGCACGTTCGAGGACTACCTGACGGCACGCTTCGGCAGCGGCCACACCGGGCGTTAGCTCCCGGGTCATCTCTCCGGCGGTGCGAACAGCTCGTCCTGGGCGCGGTCCCGCGCGGTCAGCAGCGCTCCGCGGAGCACCGCGCCGCCGCCCAGGGCGCTCGGCCGCACCTCGGTGGCCAGCGGCGAGATCCGCCGGATCCGCGCCTCCACGCGCGCGGCGAGCGCCGCTCCCCCGGCCTGCCCGACCTCACCGCCCAGCACCACGCACCCGGGGTCCAGAACGGCCACGACGGAGGCGACGCCGACGGCGAGCCGGTCGGCGAGGGCATCGAGGAAACGGGCCTCGGGGGACGGGGAATCGGCCGGGGCATCGTCGGCGACGACATCACCGGCAAGGCCGCGGCCGACCGATGGGGTGCCTCCCGAGGCTCCGGCCCCGGGGATCCGAGCACCGGCTTCGGCTTGGGTACCGGCTTCGGCACCGGCTTCGGCACCGGCTTCCGCTTCGGCTTGGGCACCGGCTTCGGCACCGGCTTCCGCTTCCGCTTCGGCTCCGGCTTCCGCTTCGGCTCCGGCTCCGGCTCCGGCTCCGGCTTCCGCTTCGGCTCCGGCTTCCGCTCCGGCTCCGGCTCCGGCTTCCGCTCCGGCTCCGGCTTCCGCTCCGGCTTCGGCCCCGGCTTCCGCTTCGGCGGTACGGCTGCCCGACACCGCGTCCACCGCCACCCCCACCAGCTCCGCCGCCCACGGCCCGGCCCCCGCCCTCGGCGCCGTCACGCCGTACTCCCCCGCCAGCCGCTCGATCGCCGCCGCCCCCGCCAGCGAGTGGAAGCCGCCCTCGCAGTCGGTCGCCGACGGCAGGCCGGTGGTCCCCGGCACCGGCAGGAAGCCGATCTCACCGGTGCCGCCGGAGGCCCCGCGGCGTAGCCGGCCGTCGAGGACGACCGCCGCGCCGGTGCCGTGGCCGAGCCAGAGCAGGACGAAGGTGTCGCGGTCGCGGGCGCCTCCGTCGCGCTGTTCGGCGAGGGCCGCGAGGTTGGTCTCGTTCTCGACGATGACGCGGGCCTCGGGGAGCCGTTCCGCCAGCGCGGCGACCAGGCGCCGGTGCCACGCGGGAAGACCCGACGAGTCGCGCAGGTCGCCGCTCGCCGGGTCGATCAGGCCGGGTGCGCCGATCCCGACGGTGTGCAGCCGGTCGGCGCCGGCCTCCTTGGCGGCCCGTTCGACGAGGGCGACCGCCTGCTCCACCGCGGGCCCGGTGCCGGCGTCGTCGCGGATCGGCGCGGACGCCTCGGCGAGCACCCGCCCGAGCAGGTCGGAGACGACCACGGAGACACCCTCGGTGCGCACGTCGAGCGCGGCGAGGTGGGCCCGGTCGGCGACGATGCCGTACAGCCTGGCGTTGGGCCCGCGCCGCTGCGCCCCGGCCTCGCCGACGACCTCGATGAGCCCGGCGGCGGTGAGGCGTTCGACGAGGTCGGCCACGGTCGGCCGGGACAGTCCGGTCAGCTGCTTCAACTGCCCCGCCGTCAGCGGTCCTTCCTGCTGGAGGAGCCGCAAGGCGAGCCGGTCGTTGATGGCTCGGGCGGTGCTCGGGGATGCGGGCATGCCGGGATCCTTCCAGACAGGCGGTCCCGCGCTACGGGCGGCCATGAATAATCCCTATCTATCAGGCAGGGTCCCTGATAGTTTACGCGGCGGAACGGCGGCAGAGCGCACGGGGTGACAGTCACCCGGGGAGGGGCCGGAGAATGAGTGCAATGGTCGAAGGGGTCTACGAGCAACGCGTCATACGCCGTGCCCGGTACGCCGTGGCCGCCGTGTTCACCGTGCACGGAGCGGTCACCGGCTCGTTCGCGACCCGGGTCCCCTGGATCCAGGACCACGCCGGGGTGAGCGCGGGCCAGCTGGGCCTCGCCCTCGCCTTCCCGGCGCTCGGCGCGTCCGTCGCGATGCCGCTCGCGGGCTGGGTCAGCCACCGCTTCGGTGCCCGTACGGCCCTGCGCGGACTGCTGGCGCTGTGGACGCTGTCGCTGCTCCTGCCGTCCCTGGCGCCCAACCTGGCGACGCTCTGTCTGGCCCTGTTCGCCTTCGGGGCCACCGCGGGCATGGCGGACGTGGCGATGAACGCCCTCGGCGTGGAGGTGGAGAACCGGCTCGGCCGGTCGATCATGTCCGGCCTGCACGGCATGTGGAGCGCGGGCGCGCTGCTCGGCTCGGCGGCCGGCACCCTCGCCGCCCACCTCGGCTCCGACGCCCGGCTGCACCACGCGCTGGCGGCCGGAGCGCTGACCGTGGCGGGCGCGGTGGCCTGCTCCTGGGTGCTCGACCTCCAGCCCGCCGAGGACGAGGAGCCCCCGCCCCGGTTCGCGCTGCCGCCGCGTTCGGCGGTGCTGATCGGCGCGGTCGGGTTCTGCGCGGTGTTCGCGGAGGGCGCGAGCCTGGACTGGTCGGCGGTCTATCTCCGCGACGAGCTGGGCTCCTCGGCCGGTCTGGCGGCGGCCTGCACCACCGGGTTCACGCTCACCATGGCGGTCGCCCGGTTCGCGGGCGACAAGGTGGTGGACCGTTTCGGCGCGGTACGGACGGTCCGCTGGGGCGGGGTGCTGGCAGCCCTCGGCGGTGCGCTGATCGTCCTCGCCGGGCATCCGGCGGTGGCGATGACGGGGTTCGCCCTGATGGGTCTCGGCATCGCCGTGGTCGTCCCGCTGTGCTTCGCGGCGGCGGGCCGCAGCGGCCCCAACCCCGCTCAGGCCATCGCGGGCGTCGCGACCATCACGTACACCTCGGGGCTGATCGCCCCCAGTGCGATCGGCGGACTCGCCCAGGCGACCAGCCTGGTGGTGTCGTTCGGCCTGGTCACGCTGTTGTCCTGCGGGCTCGCCGGGTTCGCGGGCGTGCTGCGGGCCGGTGACCGGGATCGCCCGAAGGTCACGCGCCCGGACGCAGCGGTTCCCGACCCACGGCCCTGAACTCCTCGCTCCACGGGCCGTGCTCCTGCCGGGGCTTCGGCGGTCACGGGCGGGGACTCCTGACGTGGGCCTGAGGCAGACCTCGGAACGTTCAACCACCCCACCCTAAGCGGGCGCTCAGCACCCTCCCGCGCCAGGGACAATGGTCGACGGCCCTCGCACGCACGAACGAAAGCGAAACCTCATGGATCTCGGCGTCCGCTGGAAACTGCACGGCGACGGACGCACCCCGGCCCCCGGAGCCGTCGTCCGCCCCGACGAACGGCTCTCCTGGCCCCGCACGGCGGGACTCGGCGCCCAGCATGTGGTGGCCATGTTCGGCGCGTCATTCGTGGCCCCGGTGCTGATGGGCCTGGACCCGAACCTCGCGATCATGATGTCGGGCGTGGCGACAATCGTGTTCCTCCTCGCCACCCGCGGCCGGGTGCCCAGCTATCTCGGCTGCTCGCTGTCGTTCGTGGGCGTCGCCGCGGTCATCCGCGCGCAGGGCGGTACGAGCGCCACGGTGACCGGCGCGGTGTTCGTCGTCGGCGTGGCGCTGTTCCTGGTGGGCCTCGCCGTGCAGCGGTTCGGGGCGCGGATCATCCACGCCGCCATGCCGCCGATCGTCACCGGCGCGGTCGTGATGCTGATCGGCTTCAACCTGGCCCCCGTGACGGCGTCCACCTACTGGCCGCAGGACCAGTGGACCGCGCTGCTCGTGATGCTGTTCACGGGTCTGGCCGTCGTCTGCCTGCGCGGCTTCTGGTCCCGGATCGCGATCTTCCTCGGCCTGGTCTTCGGCTACGGCATCTCCTGGGTCTTCGACCTGGTCTTCGGCAAGATCCACTCGGTGGACGGCAGCGGCAAGATCACCGACCACTGGCGCCTCGACTTCTCGGCGGTCGGCCAGGCCGACTGGATCGGACTGCCCTCCTTCCACGGCCCGTCCTTCGATTGGTCGGCGATCCTGGTCGCGCTGCCCGTCGTGATCGCCCTGGTCGCGGAGAACGCCGGACACGTCAAGGCGGTCGGGGAGATGACCGGCGACCCGCTGGACGACAAGCTCGGCACGGCGATCTCCGCCGACGGCGTCGGCTCGATGCTGTCCACCGCGGTCGGCGGCCCGCCCACCACCACGTACTCCGAGAACATCGGCGTGATGGCCGCGACCCGGGTCTACTCCACGGCCGCCTACTGGACCGCCGCCGCCTTCGCCCTGCTGTTCGGCCTCTGCCCCAAGTTCGGCGCGGTCGTGGCCGCGATCCCGGGCGGGGTGCTCGGCGGCATCACCGTCATCCTGTACGGCATGATCGGCCTGCTCGGCGCCCAGATCTGGATCAACGCCAAGGTGGACCTGCGCAATCCGCTGAACCTGGTGCCGGCCGCGGCGGGCATCATCATCGGCGTCGGCAACGTCTCCCTGCAGATCACCGACAACTTCTCGCTCAGCGGGATCGCACTCGGCACGCTGGTCGTCATCACCGGCTACCACGCGCTGCGCGCCTTCGCCCCCGCCCACCTCAAAACGCAGGAGCCCCTGCTCGACGAGGGCACCAGCTCCTACGACACGGAAGCCGACCAGGCGCCTCAGCGCGCCAAGTCGTAGGCGTACGACGGCGTGAAGGTGCCCGGCGTCCCCTTGCAGCCGTCCGACTCCCCCGGCAGCTTGACCCACAGGTAGGCGTCGACGCGCTCCTCGCCGGTGGTCAGGGTCGGGGTCCGGCCGAGCTTGCGGCCCGCCGGGTCGCACCACTGGCCGTCGGCCGGGGCACCGTTGCCGTTGCGGCTGGTGTCGATCACCGCGCCCAGGTCCGCCGGACCGCCGAGGGCGTCCAGCACGCGCCGGTCGTAGGCGATCTCGTCGGCCGTGCGGTGGAAGTTGGAGACGTTGCTGAAGATGCCGTCGGAGGAGGCGGCCGAGGCGGCGCCCGCCTGCCGCAGCAGCTCCGCCTGCCGGGCGGCCGGGTGCCAGCCGGAGTGGCCCGCGTCGTAGTAGACGCGGGCCTTCGGGTTGGCGGCCTTGAGCACCCGGCCCGCGCGGGCCAGCGAGGCGAACCGGTCGGCCCGTTCGCGGGCCGGGAGACACTCGGCCTGCGCGACCGAGTCGGGCTCCAGGACGACGATCACCTCACCCGAGCCCAGCCCGGCGGCGAACCGGTCGATCCACGCGTCGTAGGCGTCCAGGTCGGGCGCTCCGCCCTGCGAGTGGCCGCCGCAGTCACGGTCCGGGATCGCGTACGGCACGAGCACGGGCACCCGGCCCTCGGCGGCGGCGCCGGAGGTGACGGCCGCGACCCGGGCGGTGATCGTCGCGGGCGTGAAGTCGGCGAACCACACCGACGCGGGCTGGTCCGCGATGCGCTCCCGGATGACGTCGCGGCGGGGGTCCTCGGGGTTGGTGCGCACCCAGTCCAGGACCCGGGACTCGGGGTGGCGGTAGAGACGGGTGGACACGGGGGCGCTCCGCGGGGTGCGCTCGGCGCGGCTGGGCGACGGCGTGGCCGACTGGCGCTCCTCCGGCGTCGCACTGGGCGAGGGCGAGGCGGAGGCGGAAGCCGTCGTCGGCGCCGGGGACGGCGACGGCTCGACGGGCAGCGGGTCCGGCCGGGGTGCCCGGGACGTCTCGGCGGTCCTGGCCTCGTCCACGGCCGGCCGGTCGGCGAGCGCGGACACCATGCCGGTCACGGCACCGACCGCGACCACGACCGAGGCCGCCGCCACCATCGCGTTGCGCCGGACGGCACGCCGGCGCGCGGCCCTGCGCTCGGCCAGCCGCCGGGCACGTAAGCCTGACACGTCCCGATCCCCCCTCGTGTCGCCGTCTCCCCCACGGCTCACTCTCCCGTGCGACGGTCCCGTTCCCCCGTTCCGGGGAAGCGTCGGGCTCGCCGCCACGCCGGGAAGCCTACGGCTGGGACGCTGCCCCCATGGCGCAGTTGGAACACTTCACCACTCCCGTCGACGCGGTCGTCTCCCGAATGCGCGCCCTCGACGCATCCCTGCCCCCGCGGGACGGAGTCGCGGTCTTCAACCGCGTCTACCTCGCCGTCACCGAGGCGGTCGACCGGCGGATCGACACCGGCCGGTTCCCGGACCCACGGGCCGCGATCACCCTGGACGTACGGTTCGCGGAGCGCTATCTCGCGGCGGTCGACGCGGCCGCCGAGGAGCGTCGCCCGCCGGCCTGCTGGCGGCCGCTGTTCCAGTTCCGCCGACATCCCGGCGTACGTCCGCTGCAGTTCGCGCTGGCGGGCATCAACGCGCACATCGGGCACGATCTGGCGCTCGCCGTCGTGGACGCGTGTCGTACGTTGGGATGCGAACCGGCCGATCTGGAGGATGAGTTCGACCGCGTGGGCGACCTCCTCGTGACGCTGGAGGAGCGCATCCGCGAGGATCTGATGCCGGGCCCCGATCTGCTCCAGATCGCCGACCCGCTCACCCATCTGCTCGGCTCGTGGAGCCTGGAGCGGGCACGGGACGCGACCTGGGCGGCGGCGCGGGCGCTGTGGGCGATGCGCCGACTGCCCGATCTCACCGAGGAGTTCGTCGAACGTCTGGACGCCGCTGTGGGCTTCGCAGGACGGATGATGCTCACTCCGCTACCGGCCTGATCGAGCCAACCGCACCCCGCTCACCAGGCAGTCCTGAACTGAATCGTTGTAAGTTGAATGATCCATTCAGCAGTCGCTGACGCGAAGGAGCACACACATATGGCGATCCGACTCGGCCTCGGTCTCCCCCAGGCGCGGCAGTACGACCTCGGCCGGGACGTGCCGGACGTGGCCCGCGCCGCCGAGCGCATCGGCTACGAGAGCCTCTGGGTCTTCGAACGCGCGTTATTCCCCGAACCCGCCACCCAGGGGCTCTACGGCGTCGAGGGCCTGCCGTGGCCCGACTTCTACCGGCATGTCGCCGACCCGCTGGTCACGCTGACCCTCGCGGCGGCGGCCACCGAGCGGGCCCGGCTGGGCACGAGCGTGCTGGTGGCACCGCTGCACGTGCCGTTCCAGCTCGCCAGGACGCTCGCCACGCTGGACGCGGCGAGCGGCGGCCGGGTGATCGCCGGGTTCGGCACCGGCTGGTCGCTGGACGAGTACGCCGCCGCCGGGATCCGGCCGTTCGAGGAGCGCGGCCGGGTGCTGGACGAGCTGATCGAGGTGTGCCGGGCGGTGTGGGGCCCGGACCCCGTCGTCCACGAGGGGCCGACCACGACGATCGCCTCCGCCGTGGTCGGCCCCAAGCCCGCCCGGCCCATTCCCCTGCTGCTGGCCGCCTCGAGCCCGAAGGCCAGGCGCCGGCTCGTCGACCACGCCGACGGCTGGCTGCCGGTGGCCATGAACGCCGACGCCCTGGCCGAGGAGTGGCGACGGCTCCAGGACCTCGCGGCCGAGCGGGGCCGTACCGCTCCTCTCCAGACGGTGCTGCGGGTCAACGCGCAGTACACGCCGCGGACGTACGACGGCTCCGACCGCCGGCCCTTCCAGGGCAGCGTCGACCAGATCGTGGCCGACCTGGTCCCGTACGCGGAGATCGGCCTGGAGGAGATCCTGATCGACTTCCTCGGCTCCCCGCGTGACGCCCGGGAACTGGTGGACGTGGCCGAGCAGGTCTACGACAAGGCCCGCGCGGCCGGCGTCTGACCTCTCCGGTGCCTCAGTCCTCCGGCAGCTCGACCGGCGCGATCTCGTCGTAGACGTCGCCCGGGCCGGGGTTGGACGGGTCGGTCGTACCGCCGAAGTGGTGCATCACGCCCCAGACCGCGTTCAGCGCGGTCTGGATCGCGCCCTCGGCCCAGCCGGCCGTCCAGGAGATGTCGTCACCGGCGAGGAAGATGCCCCGCTTGTCCTCGGGCAGCCGGTCCTGCATGAAGTGGGTGAACAGGCGCCGCTGGTAGCGGTAGTGACCCGGCAGGTTGGCCTTGAACGCGCCCATGAAGTAGGGCTCGTTCTCCCAGGAGACCGTCACCGGGTTGCCGATGATGTGCTTCCGGATGTCGACCTTCGGGTAGATCTCGCCGAGCGACTTCAGCATGACCTCCATCCGCTCGTTCGCGGACAGCGGCAGCCACTTCAGGCTGTCGTCGCACCAGGTGTACGACAGGCAGATGACGGCGGGCTTGTCCGGGCCGTCGTCCAGCAGGTAGGTGCCGCGAGTCATCCGGTCGGTGAGCGTCATCGACATGACGTCCCGGCCGGTCTCCTCGTCCTTGTCCAGCCAGAAGGGCCGGTCGACCGGGACGAAGAGCTTGGAGGACTCCATGTAGTGGGTGCGCTCGATCGCCGTCCAGTGGTCGATCGGGAAGAGCGAGTCGTCGCAGGCGATCTTGGACAGCAGCATCCAGGACTGGGCGGTGAAGATCGCCGCCTTGTAGGTGCGGATGTCGCCGTTCGCGTCGGTCACGGTGATCTGGTTGCCCGCGGTGCGGTGCAGCCGGGTCACGGCCGGCTTGGGCTGGCCGCCGTCGTGCAGCTTGGCGAGCGAGGTGCCGTACTCCCAGTGGACGATCTTCTCCGGCTCGCGCTCCCACAGGCGCAGCGGCAGCTGCTGGGAGCCGCCGACGATGCCGCGGTGGTGGTCGTCGGCCTCGGTGTAGACGACCCGCAGGATCTCCAGGATGGAGTTCGGGAAGTCCGTGTCCCAGCCGCCGGTGCCGAAGCCGACCTGGCCGAAGATCTCGCGGTGCCGGAAGGACTTGAAGGCCTCGGAGTCGCAGAGGAAGCCGTAGAAGGTCTGGTTGTCGAGCTTCTCGACGAGCTGCGACCAGATCTCCCGGATGCGCGGGACGTCCCGCTCGCGCATGGCCCGGTTCATGTCGGAGAAGTCGGCGCCCTCCTCCAGGCACTTGTTCCAGGCCTCGGCGACGTCCCGGTAGACCTGCGGCAGGTCGTCGATGGTCTCGGCGTAGTGCGTCTCGCCCTTGAGGTCGACGACGGTCGAGGGGGTGGCCTCCGCGAGCGGGTTCGGGAAGGGCCTGGTCTCGAGGCCGACCAGGTCGATGTAGTGCTGGAGGGCAGTGGAGGACGGCGGGAAGCGCATCGCGCCCATCTCGGCGGTCAGGGACTCGTCGCAGCCCTCGAAGCCGACGGTGCGCAGCCGGCCGCCGATCTGGTCGGCCTCGTAGACGACGGGCTTGAGGCCCATCTTCATCAGCTCGTAGGCCGCGACGATGCCGGACAGACCGCCGCCGATGACCGCGACCTCCGTGCCGTGCTCGGTCGCGGGTACCTGACCGAGCCCCGCCGGGTGGGCGAGGAAGTCGTCGTACGCGTAGGGGAAGTCCGGGCCGAACATGGTGATCGGCGGCTGCTGCTCGTCGGCGTGTTCGACGGCGTTGGGCACCGTGGACGTCATGGGGTACGGACTCCTTGCACGTGGTGAAACAGGGGGAGGCTGGGGGCGGCTCAGACGAGGGAGCCGTAGAGGCCGGGGCGGCGGTCCTGCAGATACGGGTTGGCCTCGCGGGAGGCGGCGAGGAAGGCGGGGTCCACGTCCGCGAACACCAGTTCCTCGGCGCGGCCGGCCCGGGTGCGGGCGATGCCGTCGGGTCCGGCCAGGGTGGAGAGCCCGACGAACTCGAACTCGCCCTCCGCGCCGACCCGGTTGACGTACGCGACGTACATCTGGTTCTCGAAGGCCCGCACCGGGACCAAGTGCTCGGCGACGAACTGGAACGGGTGCATCTGGGCCGTCGGCACCAGCAGCAGGTCGGTGCCCGCCAGGGCGTGGCCGCGGACGTTCTCCGGGAACTCCACGTCGTAGCAGATCATGATCCCGACGCGGACGCCGTCGATCTCCGCCTGGACCACCGGCTGCTCGCCCGGCGTGAAGTGGTCGCGCTCGAAGCAGCCGAAGAGGTGGGTCTTGCGGTAGTTGGCCAGGCGGGTGCCGTCGGCGGAGATCAGCTGGGCGGAGTTGAAGACGGTCGCGTCGGCGCGCTCCGGGTAGCCGTACGCGACCGCCAGGCCGTGGCGCGAGGCGATCTCGGCGATCGCGTCGGCGGAGTCACCGTCGGCGGGCTCGGCGAGGCGGCCGATGTCGTCGCCGATGGCGTAGCCGGTCAGGAACATCTCCGGAGCGACCAGCAGCCCCGCGCCCGCGGCGGCGGCCCGGCCCGCGGCCTCGTCGAGGACCTTGAGGTTCTCGACGGTCGAACCGGGTCGGCCGGAGCTCTGGAGCAGGGCGATACGCATGCGTGTTCCTCACCGGGACGGATGGGTGTGGGGGCCACGTAGACCGTACGGGCGGCGGGCTCGGGCGGACAAGGAGGAGCCGTTGCGCGCTCGTGCGCGGTTCGTTGCGTCCGATCGAGGACCGGCGGCGATTCGTTGCGCGCCCTGGAGTGCCCCCTCGGGACAAGGGCTCGCCGCCGGTTCCCGCCCCGCCGAAAGCACGACCGCCGCCTCCCCAGGGGGTGGGAGGCGGCGGTCGTGCGAGCGCTTCTGCGCGGCCGTACGGCTCAGGTCGGGGAGCCCGACGAGAAGCGGCGCAGCAGCGGCGAGAGGACGAGCACCGACTTGGTGCGCTCGACGAACGGCTCCCCGGCGATCCGCTCCAGGACCCGTTCGAAGTGCCGCATGTCGGAGGCGAAGACCTGGGCGACCGCGTCCGCG
Source organism: Streptomyces sp. NPDC030838 (assembly GCF_055572035.1). Taxonomy (NCBI): domain Bacteria; kingdom Bacillati; phylum Actinomycetota; class Actinomycetes; order Kitasatosporales; family Streptomycetaceae; genus Streptomyces; species Streptomyces sp. NPDC030838. The sequence goes on from NZ_JBVIED010000014.1 coordinate 94,539, forward strand.
TCCCCGGTGACGGTGGACGCGGCCACGACCTCCTGGTAGCGCTCCAGACCCCGCTGGATGGTCTCCGGCGAGGTGTTGCGGCGGCAGTAGATCTCGACGAACCCCTCGGTCTCCCAGCCGAGCGCCGCCGGGTCCACCCGTACGGTGAATCCGGTGATGGCTCCGGTGGCGCGCAGCCGGTCCACGCGCCGTTTCACGGCGGGCGCGGACAGGCCGACCAGCTGCCCGATGTCCGCGTAGGAGCGGCGGGCGTCCTCGGCGAGGGCGTGCACGATGCGTTCGTCGAGATCGTTCAGCACAGGGGGTGGTTCACTTCGCTTCTGATGGTGCTTCTGCCGTGGCCGCCGGGGCGGCGAGCCGCGACCGGCGATAGCCGTACAGGAAGTAGAACACGAGACCGGCGGCCATCCAGAACCCGAAGACCACCCAGGTGACGGTGTCGAGGCTGAACATGTTGTACGCGCAGAAGAGGAAGCCCAGCACCGGCAGCACCGGGCCGAACGGCACCTTGAAGGTGCGCTCCAGCTCCGGGCGCTTGTAGCGGAGCACGATCACCGCGATGTTGACCAGGGCGAAGGCGAACAGCGTGCCGATGCTGGTGGCGTCGACGAGCTTGCCCAGCGGGATCAGCGCGGCGAGCACACCGCAGAACAGGGAGACGACCACCGTGTTCAGGCGCGGGGCGCCGGTCTTCGGGTTGATCTTGCCGAGCGCCTTGGGGACCAGGCCGTCGCGGGACATCGCGAAGAGGATGCGGGTCTGGCCGTAGAGCACGGTGAGCACGACGCTGGCGATGGAGATGACGGCGCCGAGGGCGAGCAGGGTGCCCCAGAAGGACTGGCCACTGACATCGTTCATGATCGCGGCGAGGGAGGCGTCCGAGCCCTCGAACTTCGTCCAGTGCCAGGCGCCGACGGCGACACCCGCGACCAGCACGTACAGCGCGGTGACGATGATCAGCGAGAGCATGATCGCCCGAGGCAGGTCCTTCTTCGGGTCCTTGGCCTCCTCACCGGCGGTGGAGGCGGCGTCGAAGCCGATGTACGAGAAGAACAGGGTGGCGCCGGCGGCGCTGACGCCGGCCATGCCGAGCGGCATGAAGTCGGCGTAGTTCCCGGACTTGAAGCCCATGAAGCCGACGGCGCAGAACAGCACCAGCGCGGCGACCTTGACGGCGACCATGATCGTGTTGGCGCGGGCGGACTCGCGCACGCCGCCGAGCAGGAACACCATCGCCAGCAGCACGACGATCAGCGCGGGCAGGTTGATGATCCCGCCCTCACCCGGCGCCGAGGACAGCACGGCCGGGATGGTCACACCGATCGTGCCGTTCAGCAGCTCGTTGAGGTACTCGCCCCAGCCGACGGCGACGGCGGCCACCGACACGCCGTACTCCAGCACCAGACACCAGCCGCAGACCCAGGCGACCAGCTCGCCCATCGTTGCGTACGCATACGAGTAGGAGGAGCCGGCGACCGGGATGCTGCCGGCCAGCTCGGCGTACGACAGGGCCGAGAACAGCGCCGTGAGACCGGCGATGACGAACGCGAGGGTGACCGCGGGACCGGCCTCGGGAACGGCGTCGCCGAGGACGACGAAGATGCCGGTGCCGAGGGTGGCACCGATGCTGATCATGGTGAGCTGCCACAGGCCCAGAGAGCGCCTGAGCGAGCCTCCCTCACCCTGGCCGCCCTCCGCGACCAGGCGTTCCACGGGCTTGCGGCGCATCAGGCGCGTGACGACGCCCGGGGCTGGCTGAGTGCGGTTCTGCGGGGGTGCGCCTTGGTCGAGCACGCGCTGGCTCCTTCTCGCTGCCGTTCAGGGCGACGGGGACCGGCGGGCACCCGGCGACAGCCGGAACCCACCGAGCGGGGTCCCCGCCACGCCACGTACAGCGCAGCACTCTATGGGTGGGGCGTTGCGGCTGTAATGCAGCAACCTTGCGCATACCCGAAAGATCATTGCGTTCCTGCGGAGAAGGCGGGGCTTCGTTGCGCGAGGGCTTTCGAGTGTTGCGTCGCGGTGGTTCCGGGTGGGTTTCGGGGGAAACGACGAAGGCCCCCGTCCGTCCCGGCGAGCGGGCGGACGAGGGCCTTCGGAAGAGGGGGAGCGGATCAGCTCCAGCTGGCGTGCAGCGGCTTGCCCTCGGCGTAGCCCGCGGCGCTCTGGATGCCGACGATCGCCTTCTCGGCGAACTCCTCCAGGGAGGCGGCACCGGCGTAGGTGCAGGAGGAGCGGACGCCCGCGATGATCGAGTCGATCAGGTCCTCGACACCCGGGCGGGCCGGGTCGAGGAACATGCGGGAGGTGGAGATGCCCTCCTCGAACAGCGCCTTGCGGGCGCGGTCGTACGCCGACTCCTCCGAGGTCCGGTTGCGCACCGCGCGCGCGGAGGCCATGCCGAACGACTCCTTGTACGCGCGGCCGTCCGCGTCGTGCTGGAGGTCGCCCGGGGACTCGTAGGTGCCCGCGAACCACGAGCCGATCATCACGTTGGACGCGCCGGCCGCGAGGGCCATCGCCACGTCACGCGGGTGACGGACACCGCCGTCGGCCCACACGTGCTTGCCGTACTTCTTCGCCTCGGCGGCGCACTCCAGCACCGCGGAGAACTGCGGCCGGCCGACGCCGGTCATCATGCGGGTGGTGCACATGGCGCCGGGGCCGACGCCGACCTTGATGATGTCCGCGCCCGCGTCGATCAGGTCCTTCACGCCCTCGGCGGAGACGATGTTGCCCGCCACGATCGGCACCTGCGGGTCGAGCGCGCGGACCAGCTTGATGGCGCTGATCATCGACTCCTGGTGGCCGTGCGCGGTGTCGATGACGAGCGTGTCGACGCCCGCGTCGAGCAGCTGCTTCGCCTTGCCCGCCACATCGCCGTTGATGCCCACGGCGGCGGCGATCCGCAGCCGGCCCTGAGCGTCGACGGCGGGCGTGTACAGCGTGGCGCGCAGGGCGCCCTTGCGGGTGAGGATGCCGGCGAGCTTGCCGTCCTTGTCGACCGCCGGGGCGTAGCGCCGGTTGTGGTGGTCGAGGGTGTTGAAGGCCTCGCGCGGGTCGATGTCGGCGTCCAGCAGGAGCAGGTCCTTGGACATGACCACTTCGAGCTGGGTGAAGCGGTCGACGCCGGTCAGGTCCCGGTCGGTGACGACGCCGACCGGCCGGTGGTCCTCGTCGACGACGACACCGGCGTTGTGCGCCCGCTTGCCCAGCAGCGACAGCGCGTCGGCGACGGTCTGGTGGGGAGCCAGCACGATCGGGGTGTCGAGCACCAGGTGGCGGCTCTTGACCCAGGAGACGACGTCGGTGACGACCTCGATCGGGATGTCCTGCGGGATGACCACGAGGCCGCCGCGCCGGGCCACCGTCTCGGCCATCCGGCGGCCGGCGATGGCGGTCATGTTGGCGACGACGAGCGGAATCGTGGTGCCCGTGCCGTCCGGGGAGCTGAGGTCCACGCCCTGACGGGAGCCGACCGCGCTGCGGCTCGGCACCATGAACACATCGTCGTACGTCAGGTCGTACGAGGGCTGGATGTCATTGAGGAAACGCACGTGCTGCACATCCCAGTCGATCAAAGGTGGCCCCCGGACAGGTCAGCCAGGGGGAAAGAGCACGTACTTCATTGTCCCATGCCGCCCGTATCCCCAGGTACGGGCAGTTCATCCAGGCTGGTCAGAGAGTCATTGGGAGGATCCTCCAAGGGCGAGGTGCACGGAGAGCGCCGGGGTGTGGTCCGCCGCCTGCCCGAACACCTCCTGAGCGGTCTCCCACTCGTCCGGCCGCGCCTGCGCGTACCCCCGCCAGTTCCGTACGACGACCCGCAGCCCCTGTTCGACGGCGCCCTCCGGCCACAGGGTGTGGTCACCGAGGCTGTCGGCGAGCGCGTCCCAGTTCCGGCCGAACCAGTCGGGCAGGCCGAGGGCGCGGGCGCAGCGGTCCATCAGCCCCGCCTTGTCGGTGACCCCGTCGAGGTCCAGCGTGACCACGCGTTCCGTCATGTCAGCACCGCCGTGAACGAGTCGAGGTGATCGTCGGTGTACCGGCGAGGACACCGAGGACGTACCGCAGCCGTATGCGGCCACGGCCGTCCCCGGGGCACCCGTCGTCGGAACCCGTCAGTGTCCGTCGGGGTCCGCCCGGTTGAGCGCGGGCTTCGGCGTCGGCCCGGCCGTCATCAGGTAGTCCGCGGCCGAGGTGTCCGTGACCAGGCTGGTGACCAGCCCGGACCGCAGCACCGCGTCGATCGCGGGCCCCTTGCGCTGCCCGCCCGCGATCGCCACGACCTCGGGGATACGGCGCAGCTGGTCGGCCTTGACCGTGATGCACCGCTCGCCCAGGTCCCGGCCGATCCGCCGGCCCTCCGCGTCGAAGAGGTGCGCGGCCATCTCGGCGGCGACGCCGAGCGAGGCGTAGTGCGCCCGCTCCTCGTCGCTGAGCATGTCGTGCACCGTCGAGATACCGGGCTCCCAGGAGCCGATGGAGACACAGGCGACCGTGACCTTGTCGAAGTACTCGAAGGCCCGGGCGATCCCGGTCTGGTTGCGCAGCGCGGCCGCGGTGGCCGCGTCCGGCAGCAGCATCGGCGCATAGATGGGGTGGGCGTCTCCGCCGGACACCTGGGCGGCGCGGCGCACGGCCTCCACCGAGCCGCGCTCGGAGGTCCCCGCGTCGTACACGCCGGTCAGCTGCACCACCGTGCACGGCGGCAGCCGGTCCAGGGCCGCGGCCATGTGGATGGTGGACCGGCCCCAGGCCAGACCCAGCACATCACCCTCGTTGACCAGCTCGCCGAGCAGGTCGGCGGCCACCTCCCCCAGGTTCTCGGGGTCGGGGCTCTCCTCCGCCTCGGCCGGGGACTCGACCACGACGGCGTGCCTGAGGCCGTAGCGGGCGCGGAGCGCGTCGGAGCGCTCGGCGTCCAGCTCGGCCGGAACACGGATCTCGATGCGTACGAGGTCCCGTTCGAGGGCGGTCTCCAGGACCCGGGCCACCTTGAAGCGGCTGACGCCGAACTCCTCCGCGATCTGGATCTTGGACTTGCCCTCGAGGTAGAAGCGGCGGGCCATGGCCGCCGCCTGCACCAGCTCAGCGGGTCCCATCCGCATGGCTGACCGGCCCGCCGACATACCCGACACGGCGATCTCCTCACTGCTGTTCACACTCTGGATTCGCCGTTCATCCTTGCAGATCCGGCGCGCTTGATCAGCCCTGATGGGCGCCGTTCACGTTCCTGACGCTCAGTGGTCGCACGCCCACGACGCCTTGGCGGTGGCCGCCTCCGCCTGGCTGCGCAGGGCACGGACCGCCTCGGCCGGGTCCGATGCCCCGTACACGGCCGATCCCGCGACGAAGACGTCGGCGCCGGCGTCGGCGCACTGCTCGATGGTGGAAGCCGAGACTCCGCCGTCCACCTGGAGCCACAGCTCGAGACCATGCTTGCCGATCAGCTCCCGGGTGCGGCGGATCTTCGGGAGCATGATGTCGAGAAACGCCTGGCCGCCGAAGCCCGGCTCCACCGTCATGATGAGCAGCATGTCGAGCTCGGGGAGCAGGTCCTCGTACGGCTCGATCGGCGTGGCGGGCCTGAGGGCCATGGAGGCACGGGCACCCTTGGCCCGGATCTCCCGGGCCAGCCGCACGGGTGCCGCGGCGGCCTCGACGTGGAAGGTGACGGAGGAGGCCCCCGCTTCCACATACTGCGGCGCCCAGCGATCGGGGGCCTCGATCATCAGATGGCAGTCCAGCGGAGTGTCCGTCGCACGGGCCAGGGACTCTACGACCGGCACGCCGAGCGTGAGGTTCGGGACGAAATGGTTGTCCATGACGTCGACATGGAGCCAGTCGGCCCCTTCGACCGCCTTCGCCTCGTCGGCGAGCCGGGCGAAGTCGGCGGACAGGATGCTGGGGTTGATCTGCACGGCCATGACCCAAGCGTATGCGCTGCGCTGTGCTTGGGCGGTGGCGCCCCCATGGCCGGCAGTTCACTTCCCGTGCGGGTGGTGTGTGGCTGGTCGCCGCCCACGCGGCGGAGCCGTGGAATGTCACGCCCCGCGCCCCTGTCGGAGCGCCGTCTCTCAGGCCGTGCGGCGGATCAGGGCCAGGTACATCGCGTCCGTGCCGTGGAGGTGGGGCCACAGCTGGATGTCGGGGCCGTCGCCGAGGTCGGGGACGCCGGGCAGCAGGGGGCGGGCGTCGACGAGTTCCGTGGCCGGGAACTGCTTGAGGAGGTCGGCGACGACGGCACGGGTCTCGGGGAGCAGCGGCGAGCAGGTGGCGTAGCCGACGATACCGCCGACGCGCACGGACTCCAGGGCGGTGCGCAGCAGGGCGCGCTGGAGCGGCGCGAAGCCGTCCAGGTCCTCCGGGCGCCGCCGCCAGCGGGCCTCGGGGCGGCGGCGCAATGCGCCGAGCCCGGTGCAGGGCACGTCCATCAGCACCCGGTCGAAGGTGCCGGGCCGCCACGGCGGGCGGGTACCGTCGGCGGCGATGACCTGGTAGGGCCCGGGGTTGCCGTGCAGCGCCTTGGCGACCAGCCCGGCCCGGTGGGGCTGCTTCTCGGAGGCGAGCAGTGTGGCGCCCCGTTCGGCGGCGAGCGCGGCGAGCAGCGCGGCCTTGCCGCCGGGGCCGGCGCAGCCGTCCAGCCACGTCTCGTCCGGCCCGTCCAGGGGCGCGTTGGCGAGGGCGAGCGCGACGAGCTGGCTGCCCTCGTCCTGCACGCCGGCCCGGCCTTCCCGGACGGCCTCGATGGCGCCGGGCTCGCCGCCCTCGGTGAGCCGGACGGCGTACGGCGACCAGCGTCCCGGCACCGCGGCGTCCTCGACCAGCAGCTCCTCGGCCGTGGCCCGGCCGGGGCGGGCGACCAGGGTCACCTCGGGGCGCTCGTTGTCGGCGGCCAGCAGCTTCTCGATGCCGTCACGGCCGCCGCCGAGCGAGTCCCACAGCGCGGAGACGACCCAGCGCGGGTGGGAGTGGACGACGGAGAGGTAGTCCTCGGGGTCCTCGTCGTAGGGCGGCGCGACGCGTTCCAGCCAGCCGTCGAGATCGTGCTGCGCCACCTTCCTCAGCACGGCGTTGACGAACTTGGCGCGCCCGTCGCCGAGCACCACGCGGGCCAGTTCCACGGTGGCGGAGACGGCGGCGTGCGTGGGGATCCGGGTGCCGAGCAGCTGGTGCGCACCGAGGCTCAGCACGTCCAGCACCGGCGGGTCGACCTCCCGCAGCGGCCGGTCGACGCAGGCCGCGATGACCGCGTCGTAGGTCCCCTGCCGGCGCAGCGTCCCGTACACCAGCTCGGTGGCCAGCGCGGCGTCCCGCCCGTCGAACTTCTCGGGCCCCTCCTTCTCCCGCGCCTTGCGCAGCAGCGGCGGCAGCACGAGGTTGGCGTAGGCGTCCCGCTCGTCCACGGCGCGCAGCGCCTCGAAGGCGAGGACGCGGACGGGGTCCTTCTTGGGCCGGCGGTAGGGCTTGCCGGGTTTGCGGGGGCGCCGGGAGGTGTCGCTCACGAAAAGGTGCTCCGGTTTTCTGTATACGGTGTGCGACCAGCGTACGTCGGGCGCGGACCCGCCGCGCCGGGCGTCAGGCGGGTCGGGCGCCAGGCGGGTCGGGCGCGTCAGGCCCCGACGGTCTCCCCGTCGGCGATCCGCACCCCGCGCGCCCAGTCCGCCGCCCGCATCGGCTTCTTGCCCTGCGCCTGGACCCACAGCAGCTCGACGGCGTGCGAGCCGGTGCCGACGTAGACGTTGTTCTTGCCGACGGACAGCCGGCCGGGCGCCAGATCGGTCCGCTCGGGCACGAGGGCGACCTGGACGAGCTTGAGCCGCTCACCGCGGAAGGTGGTCCACGCGCCCGGCGCCGGCGTGCACCCGCGCACCACCCGGTCGACCCGCAGGGCGGGCGCGGTCCAGTCGACGTGGGCGTCCTCGACGGTGATCTTCGGCGCGAGGCTGATCCCCTCGGCGGGCTGCGGAACGGCCTTCAGGGTGCCGTCCTCGATGCCGTCCATGGTCGCCGCCAGCAGCCCGGCCCCGGCGAAGGCGAGCCGGGTCAGCAGGTCGCCGCTGGTGTCGGTGGGGCGGATCTCCTCGGTGACGGTCCCGTAGACGGGCCCGGAGTCGAGCCCTTCCTCGATCAGGAAGGTGGAGGCCCCGGTGATCTCGTCACCGGCCATGATCGAGTGCTGCACGGGGGCCGCGCCGCGCCAGGCGGGCAGCAGCGAGAAGTGCAGGTTGACCCAGCCGTGGGCGGGGATGTCGAGGGCGACGCGCGGCAGCAGGGCGCCGTACGCGACGACCGGGCAGCAGTCCGGGGCGATCTCGCGCAGCCGCTCCAGGAACTCCGGGTCGCGCGGCTTGACCGGCTTCAGCACCTCGATCCCGGCCTCCTCCGCCCGCTCGGCCACGGGCGAGGCGACCAGCCTGCGGCCCCGCCCGGCCGGCGCGTCGGGCCGGGTGACGACGGCGGCCACCTCGTGCCGCCCGGAGGCGAGCAGAGCGTCCAGGGCGGGAACGGCGACCTCGGGGGTACCGGCGAAGACGAGCTTCATGGGCGGACACGGGCCTCTCGACGGGAACGGATGCGGGCAGCGCACCAGTCTAGTGACCATGGCGGGAAAGCCGTTGACGGCGGGAAACCCGCAGGCGGGGCGCACCGCGCACATCCCCCCTGGGGGCGTACGCATATGCCCATACGCCCCCCGTGCGTGACCAGCGGCGCGAATCCGCGTTGGTCAAGAAAGAGTTGACCACTACGGGCCGCGATCGCGGCCCGATCCTTTCTCTTCAACGCCGGTTCGAGAGGCTTGTTCATGGCCGACCACGCAACCCACGACGCCCAGGCTCGGGCCAGCCTGCACTTGCTGGTGCGGGACATCGAGCGGGTCCGCCGGCAGGTGGACGCGCTGCGCACGCTCACCGCCCAGCTGGGCAACGTCTACCGCCCGCGCCGCTCCGGCCCCTCCACGGGCTTCGTCGTCTACGGACGCGCCCCCGCCCCGACCGTCCGTCTCGCCCAGGAACTGCGGGACAGTGTCGAGACCCTGGTCACGGCCGCGGTCGACTTCGACCGCTCGCTCGGCTTCTCGTGGGACGCGGTGGGCTCCGCCCTCGGAGTCACCAAGCAGGCGGTCCACCGCCGTTACGGCTCCCGCCGGGCCGCCGCCCAGGCCGCCGCCGAGACCGAGCGCGGCGCCGAGCCGTCGGGCACCCGCACGGTCAACGTGGGCACCGGGCTTCCGACGGTGCCCACGGTCCCGGCCGCCCGCTCCATGCCGACCCAGCCGACGGCGGGCAGCCCGGCGCTGCGCGACGAGGCGAGGCCGACGGCGTTCCCGGGCCCGCGCAACGGCTGACGCCTTCCTCCGACTGCCCTCCCGGCACGGGCCGAGAGGGCAGTCCTGTAGTCCCTGGATCCCGCCGAGCCCCCGTGCGGGTGCGGCTCACCCGATGTTCGGCGGATCGATCCGCACCCGGACCACCGCCTCGCTGCCCCGGGCCATCCGCGCCGCCTGAGTGGCCTTCAGGGCGGCCGCCAGCGCGGCCCCGCGCCCCGGCGGCACTCGGATCAGCGCCCGCTCCCAGTGCTCCCCCGGCGGCGGTGCTCCCGGCCGCCGGGGGCGTCCCGGAGCGGCGACGGGCACTGGCACCGGCCCCAACACCTCGGCCTCGGACGGCAGTTCGACCATCGCGAGGAACTCCGCGACCGCCTCCGCCGTACCCGACACCGCCGCCATCCGGGACACCGGCGGGAACCCCAGCTCGGCCCGCTCGGCCAGCTCTCGCACCGCATGCCCGACGGGATCCCAGCGCACCAGCGCCTGCACGGGCCGCAGCGTCGGCTCGGCGACGATCACGACGGTCCCCCCGGCACCCTGGGGCCGCACCAGCGCACCGGCCGCGATCCACCGCCGCAGCGCGTCCTCCCCCGCGCGCAGATCCGGCCGCCCCAGCATGGCCCAGCCGTCGAGCAGCAGCGCCGCGGCGTAACCGCCCTCCGCGACGGGCTCCGCGCCCGGCGTGCTCACCACCAGCGCGGGCGCCCCCGGCACCGTGTCCAGCACATGCTCGCGCCCGGACGTCCGCACCGGCACCGCCGGGAACGCCCGCCCCAGTTCCTCCGCGGTCCGCCGCGCGCCCACGACCTGCGCCCGCAGCCGGAAGGACCCGCACTCCGGGCAGTGCCAGGACTCCTCCGCCCGCCCGCACCACCCGCACCGCAGCGCCCCGGCGTCCTGGGCCTCCAGCGGTCCGGCGCAGTGCCGGCACCGGGCGGGCTCGCGGCATCGGGCGCAGGCCATCCGAGGCACGTATCCCCGCCGGGGCACCTGCACCAGCACCGGCCCGTGCCGCAGCCCCTCCCTGACGACCTGCCAGGCCAGGGTGGGGAGCCGGGCCGCGCGTGCGGCCTCGTCCCGCGCCAGGTCCTGGTCGCCCACGGTCCGTACGAGCGGAGCGGCGGCCCGCACCTGCTCGCGCCCGGCGACCAGCGGCCGCGCCCACCCGCTCTCCACCAGCTGCGCGGCCTCCACGGTGCAGCTCCACCCGCCCAGCAGGAAGGCGCACTTGTCCTGGGCGGCGCGCAGCAGCAGCACTTCCCGCGCATGGGGCTGCGGCGCGTGCTGCTCGCTGTGGCTGTCGTCCCCGTCGTCCCAGAGGGCGACCAGCCCGAGATCCCGCACCGGCGCGAACATGGCGGCGCGCGTCCCGACGACGGCCCGCACGGACCCTCTCCGTACGGCCAGCCACTCGCGATACCGCTTCTCTGGCCCGGCGTCGGCGGTGAGCAGCGCATGCCGCCCCTCCCCGAGCAGGGCCGTGAGCGCGGCGTCGACGCGTGCGGCGGCCCGTCCGTCGGGTACGACGACGAGCACGCCGCGACCCGAGGCCAGCGTCGCGGCGACGGCACGAGCCAGTTCCTCGCTCCACTCCGGCCCGGGCAGCGCGTTCCACACGGCCCGTGGCGCGCCCCCGGAGGCCAGCGCCGCCAGGAAGGCCGCCCCCCGCTCGTACCGCGCCCAGGACCCCGGCTCCGGCGCCGCCGGCGGCGGCAGCGGGGCGGGCGACGGCCGCTGCTCGGCCCGCGCGCTGCGCGGCGGCACGGCGAGCTGCAGCACATCGGCGAGACTGCCCGCGTACCGATCGGCGACGGCCCGGGCCAGCCCCAGCAGCTCCTCGCTCAGCACGGGCTCGGGCGACACCACCTGGGCCAGCGCGGCCAGCGGTCCGGAGTAGTCGGACTCGGCCCGCCGCTCGACGAGAAACCCGTCGATCAGCCCGCCGCCCTCGCGACGCCCTTCCCGCACCCGGTGCCGCCCGGCCCCGAACCGCACCCGCACCCGCACGCCCGGCTGTGCGACGGCGTCCAGCTCCTCCGGCACCGCATAGTCGAAGTACCGGTCGAGATGCAGCACGCCCTTGTCCACGAGCACCCGCGCCACGGGCAGCTCCTTGGCCAGCGCGGCCCCCCGCCAGGTCCGCGGCTTGGCCCGCGGCTCCTTGGCCTTGCGCACACTCTCCCGGATGAGCGCGAGCTGCTCCGGCGGCGCACCCTCCGCGCCCCCGCCGCCCCGACCGTTCTCGCTGCTCACGCTTGCATTCTTACCAAACCCCACTGACACCGGCGCATGGCCCGAGATCACCTCGGCCCCGGATCAACGCCACACGGCGCTTCCGCCATAGACCACTCGGGCCGGGCCGGCACGTCCGGACGGCGCTTTCCGTTCCCGGAACGCGCCGAGGCCCGGCACCCCCGAAAGGGCGCCGGGCCTCGTGAGCATCGTCAGGCTCAGGCCTTACAGACCCGCCGCCTCGCGCAGCGCGTCCACGCGGTCCGTGCGCTCCCAGGTGAAGTCGGGGAGCTCGCGGCCGAAGTGGCCGTAGGCCGCGGTCTGGGCGTAGATCGGGCGGAGCAGGTCGAGGTCACGGATGATGGCGGCCGGACGGAGGTCGAAGACCTCGTCGATGGCCTTCTCGATCTTCTCGGGCTCGACCTTGTGGGTGCCGAAGGTCTCGACGAAGAGACCGACCGGCTCGGCCTTGCCGATGGCGTAGGCCACCTGGACCTCGCAGCGGCCGGCCAGGCCCGCGGCGACCACGTTCTTCGCCACCCAGCGCATCGCGTACGCCGCCGAGCGGTCCACCTTGGACGGGTCCTTGCCGGAGAAGGCACCGCCGCCGTGCCGGGCCATGCCGCCGTAGGTGTCGATGATGATCTTGCGGCCGGTGAGGCCGGCGTCGCCCATCGGGCCGCCGATCTCGAAGCGGCCGGTCGGGTTGACCAGCAGGCGGTAGCCCTCGGTGTCCAGCTTGATGCCCTCGTCCAGCAGGGCCTTCAGCTCCGGCTCCACCACGAACTCGCGGATGTCGGGAGCGAGCAGCGAGTCCAGGTCGATGTCGGAGGCGTGCTGGGAGGAGACGACGACGGTGTCGAGGCGGACCGCCTTGTCGCCGTCGTACTCGATGGTGACCTGCGTCTTACCGTCCGGGCGCAGGTAGGGGATCGTGCCGTTCTTGCGGACGTCCGACAGGCGCTTCGACAGGCGGTGGGCCAGGAAGATCGGCAGCGGCATGAGCGTCGGCGTCTCGTCCGTCGCGTACCCGAACATCAGGCCCTGGTCACCGGCGCCCTGCCGGTCCAGCTCGTCCTCGTCGCCCTCGACCCGGGTCTCGTACGCGGTGTCGACGCCCTGCGCGATGTCCGGGGACTGCGAACCGATCGACACCGACACGCCGCAGGAGGCGCCGTCGAAGCCCTTCTTCGAGGAGTCGTAGCCGATCTCCAGGATCTTGTCCCGGACCAGCTGGGGGATCGGCGCGTAGGCCTTGGTCGTGACCTCACCGGCCACGTGGACCAGGCCGGTCGTGATCAGGGTCTCGACGGCGACCCGGGAGGTCGGGTCCTCGCGCAGCAGCGCGTCGAGGATGGTGTCGCTGATCTGGTCAGCGATCTTGTCGGGGTGACCCTCGGTCACGGACTCCGAAGTGAACAGGCGACGGGACACAACGCTCCCTGTGGTTGCAGCGGCTGCTGGCTGATCATTGGTGGACGGGACGGGGCTGCGCCCGGCGTCATCCTGGAACAGTTTATCGGTCGTGCTCCGCCGCGGGACCACCTGTCTCGCCTCTCGGGAGTGCTGTGACCTGCGGCACGGGCATTCTGCCCAATGTTGCGCGGCATTGGCCAGGGGCGCCACGCAGCTGTTGCCGGGGCGTGGGCGGCGTGCTGCATCGCCCCGGCGGAGCGGTGGCGGGCGCCGGAGGGCCGTCAGCGCAGGCGCTCGGCTACGAGGTCCCACACGGTTTCGGCCAGTTCCTCCTTGGGCCCGTGTGGGACGGGGATCTCGCCGCCGTCGGCGGCCAGCACGACGGCCTCGCTCTCCTCGGCGCCGAAGGTCTTGCGCTCCCCCACCTCGTTCACCACGAGCAGATCGCAGCCCTTGCGTTCGAGCTTCCTGCGGCCGTTGGCCAGGACGTCGTCCGTCTCGGCGGCGAAGCCGACGATCACCTGGCCGGGGCGGGCCCGTTCGGCTGATATCTCGGCGAGGATGTCGGGATTGCGGACCAGGACGATCGGCTCCGGGTCCTGCCCGTCCTTCTTCTTGATCTTCCCGGCCGCGTACGTCGACGGGCGGAAGTCGGCCACCGCCGCGGCCATGACGACCGCGTCGGCGTCCGAGGCGGCCTTCAGCACCGCCTCGCGCATCTGTACGGCGGTGCCCACGGAGACCACGTCCACCCCGGCCGGGTCCGGCAGGGCGGTGTTGGCGGCGATCAGGGTGACCCGGGCGCCACGCGCGGCGGCCGTGCGGGCGAGGGCGTAGCCCTGCTTGCCGGAGGAGCGGTTGCCGAGGAAGCGCACCGGGTCCAGCGGCTCACGGGTGCCGCCGGCGCTGACCACGACATGCCGGCCGGCGAGGTCCGGCTCGCGCACGCCCCGGGCCAGCACCCGGCGGCAGACCTCGAAGATCTCGGCCGGCTCGGGCAGCCGCCCCTTGCCGGTGTCGACGCCGGTGAGGCGGCCGACGGCGGGCTCGATGACGACCGCGCCGCGCCGGCGCAGCGTCGCCACGTTCTCCTGGGTGGCCGGGTGCTCCCACATCTCCGTGTGCATCGCGGGGGCGAAGACGACCGGGCAGCGGGCGGTGAGGAGGGTGTTGGTCAGCAGGTCGTCGGCGAGGCCGTGGGCGGCCTTGGCGAGCATGTCGGCGGTGGCGGGGGCGACCACGACCAGGTCGGCCTGCTGGCCGATGCGGACGTGCGGCACCTCGTGGACGTCGTCCCAGACCTCCGTGGAGACGGGGTTGCCGGAGAGCGCGGACCAGGTGGCGGCGCCGACGAAGTGCAGGGCGGACGCGGTGGGGACGACCCGGACGTCGTGCCCGGACTCCGTGAGCCTTCTCAGCAGCTCACAGGCCTTGTACGCGGCGATGCCACCGCTGACCCCCAGAACGACCTTCGGCTTGTCCACCGTCGCTTCTCCCCGAACCTCGGAAACGTGACCACCCCCATGAGACACCACAGGCCCGGCAGTCGTACTACCGGGCCTGTGGAAAAGTCAGCTGTGAGCTGATCGTATGACTTACTGACCGGGGCCCTCGACGGCCTCGGAGGTCAGCAGCCCCGCGTTGATCTCGCGCAGCGCGATCGAGAGCGGCTTCTCGTGAACGTGAGTGTCGACGAGCGGACCGACGTACTCGAGGAGACCCTCGCCGAGCTGCGAGTAGTACGCGTTGATCTGGCGGGCCCGCTTGGCCGCGTAGATCACGAGGCTGTACTTCGAGTCGGTGGCCTCGAGGAGCTCGTCGATCGGCGGGTTGATGATGCCCTCGGGCGCGGAGATGGAAGAGGACACGCTCTACCTTCCGATGGATGGGAAAGATTCAGTCCGTGTGATTGTCCGGGTGGTCGTCCGAGTGATCTCGGTCTGCATGACCACGGACGATCACACGACGTTCATCAAGGCTAGCAGCTCACGCGCGACGTCCTGGACGGAGGTGTTGACCAGCGTCTCGTCGAACTCGGGCTCGGCGGCGAGTTCGACCTTGGCCGCGTCCAGCCGGCGTTCGATCACCTCGGGCGGTTCGGTGCCCCGGCCGGTCAGCCTGCGCACCAGCTCCTCCCAGGAGGGCGGAGCCAGGAACACCAGCTGGGCCTCGGGCATCGACTCGCGGACCTGCCGGGCACCCTGGAGGTCGATCTCCAGGAGGACGGGCTCGCCCGCCTCCAGGCGCTCCAGCACGGCCGCACGCGGCGTGCCGTAGCGGTTGCCGGCGAACTCGGCCCACTCCAGCAGCTCGCCGTTGGCGATCAGCTTGTCCATCTCCTCGTCGGTGACGAAGAAGTAGTGGACTCCGTGCTGCTCGCCGGGGCGGGGCTTCCGGGTCGTCGCCGACACCGAGAGCCAGACCTCGGGGTGTTCCTTGCGCATATGGGCGACGACCGTGCTCTTGCCGACCCCGGAGGGTCCGGAGAGCACGGTCAGCCGCGGACGTTCACTCATGCAGCGATTATTCCAGCAATCCCGGAGTGCCCGAGACCACGCCCGGGCGAGCCGGGTTTCAGGAGCCGGTGCTGCCGAATTCGCGCTCGAGGGAGGCGATCTGGTTGGAACCGAGACCGCGCACGCGGCGGCTCTCGGAGATGCCGAGTCGCTCCATGATCTGCTTGGCGCGGACCTTGCCCACGCCCGGCAGGGACTCAAGGAGGGCGGAGACCTTCATCTTGCCGATGACGTCGTTCTCCTGGCCCTGCTTGATGACCTCGTGAAGGGAGGCGCCGGAGTGCTTGAGTCGATTCTTGACCTCGGCCCGCTCCCGGCGAGCCGCGGCGGCCTTTTCGAGCGCGGCTGCGCGCTGTTCGGGGGTAAGGGGCGGAAGAGCCACGCCTACGTCACCTCGGATGTCGAACTGTCGGATACGGACCGGTGAGGAACCTAGTCGCCCCACACCTGGGGAGCCACGAGCAACACGCTTGCCCGTCCTCCCCCACTGCCTTGAGGGGCGTGGGAGGTGCCCCCACACGTCGGAGACTAGCGGTCAAGTCCGCCAGAGTCAGCGAGAACAGAGGAAAAGTCCTGGTCAGCCTCTGTCAGGACCGGATATTTCAGACATACTGCCCTGGATTTGAGGATGTATCCAGCCTCAAGTCGACCCCGGAGGACCCGGTGGGGGTCTCAGACCGACGTCACCGCGGTCCTGATCTCCTCCGCGAACCGCTCCGCGGCCGACCTGAGGGCAGCCACATCGGGACCGTGACGCAGAACACCCCGGCTGACGTTCGGCACCACATTGCGCACCGCGGCACCGAAGACCCGGGGAAGGCCGGCCGCGGTGGCCCCCTGGGCGCCGATGCCGGGGGCGAGCAGCGGACCGTTGATCGCCAGGTCGTACGAGGACAGGTCGCCCAGCGTGGCGCCGACGACCGCGCCGAAGGAGCCCAGCGGCTCCGCTCCGGCGTTCTCGGCCGCGAGGTGGGCCAGCATGGTCGCACCGACGTTACGGCCATCCGCGCGGACGGCGTGCTGGACCTCGCCGCCCTCCGGGTTGGAGGTCAGCGCCAGCACGAAGAGCCCGGTGCCGTTCTCCCGTGCCAGGTCCACGGCGGGCTTCAGGGAGCCGTAGCCGAGGTACGGCGAGACGGTCAGCGCGTCGGAGAAGAGCGGGGCGTCCTTGCGCAGGAAGGACTCGGCGTAGGCGGCCATGGTGGAGCCGATGTCGCCGCGCTTGGCGTCCATGACGACCAGCGCGCCGGCCGCGCGGGCCTCCTCGACCGCCTTCTCCAGGACGGCGACGCCGCGCGAGCCGAAGCGCTCGAAGAACGCGCTCTGCGGCTTGAGGACGGCGACCCGGTCGGCCATCGCCTCGACGACCGTGCGGCTGAACCGCTCCAGGCCGGCCACGTCGTCGTTCAGGCCCCACTCGGCGAGCAGGGAGGCGTGCGGGTCGATGCCCACGCACAGCGGGCCGCGGTCGTCCATGGCGCGGCGCAGCCGGGCGCCGAAGGGCTCCAGGGGGCTCATACGGTCTTCCTCACGTCGGCGCCGACCGCGTCGGCGAGGGTGGCGTAGGGGCTCTGGCGCAGCCGCACGGCGAGGCCCTTGTGGATGGCGCGGCCCCAGAAGGGCCCCTCGTAGATGAAGGCGCTGTAGCCCTGCACCAGCGTGGCGCCGGCCAGGATGCGCTGCCAGGCGTCCTCGGCGTTCTCGATGCCGCCGACGCCCACGAGGGTGATCCGGTCGCCCACGCGCGCGTAGAGGCGGCGCAGCACCTCCAGGGAGCGGGCCTTCAGGGGCGCCCCGGACAGCCCGCCGGTCTCCTTGACGAGGGAAGGTTCGGATTTCAAACCGAGACCGTCGCGCGCGATGGTGGTGTTCGTGGCGATGATCCCGTCCAGGCCGAGTTCCACGGCGAGGTCGGCCACCGCGTCGATGTCCTCGTCGGCGAGGTCGGGCGCGATCTTGACCAGGAGCGGGACGCGCCGCGTGGTGACGGTACGGTCGGCGGCCTCGCGCACGGCGGTCAGCAGCGGGCGCAGCGCCTCGGTGGCCTGGAGGTTACGGAGTCCGGGCGTGTTGGGCGACGACACGTTCACGACGAGGTAGTCGGCGTAGGGGGACAGTCGCTCGGCGGACTTCACATAGTCCAGGACGGCCTCCTCCTCCGGCACGACCTTGGTCTTGCCGATGTTCACGCCCACGACGGTCTTGAAGACCGGCGTACGGGAGGCCAGGCGGGCGGCGACGGCGAGGGAGCCCTCGTTGTTGAAGCCCATGCGGTTGATCAGCGCCCGGTCGGCGACCAGCCGGAACAGCCGCTTCTTGGGGTTGCCGGGCTGTGCCTCCCCGGTGACGGTGCCGATCTCGACGTGGTCGAAGCCGAGCATCGCCATGCCGTCGATGGCGACGGCGTTCTTGTCGAAGCCGGCGGCGAGCCCGAAGGGCCCGTGCATGCGCAGCCCGAAGGCCTCCGTGCGCAGCTCCTTGTAGCGGGGTGCGAGCACGGCCGCGACGAAGGTGCGCAGGACGGGGATGCGCACGGCCAGGCGGATCCAGCGGAACGCCAGGTGGTGGGCCTGCTCCGGGTCCATCCGCTTGAAGACGAGGTTGAAGAAGATCTTGTACATCGGTGTCCTCATGACAAAGCTCATGGACGAGCCTCATGAAGAGGGGGACACCGTTTCCGGTGTCCCCCTCAAGGGCTGCTAGTCGCGGGCCGCGGTCAGGAATTCCGCGTGTTCCTGGAGCGATCGGACGCCCACGTCGCCGTGGTTGAGGGCGTCGATGCCCTGGACGGCGGCGGCGAGCGCCTGGACCGTCGTCAGGCACGGCACGGACCGCGCCACGGCCGCCGTACGGATCTCGTAGCCGTCGAGGCGGCCGCCGGTGCCGTACGGGGTGTTGACGATGAGGTCGACCTCGCCGTCGTGGATGAGCTGGACGATGGTCCGCTCGCCGTTCGGGCCGGTGCCCTCGGACTGCTTGCGCACGATCGTGGCGTTGATGCCGTTGCGCTTGAGGACCTCGGCGGTGCCGGAGGTGGCCAGCAGCTCGAAGCCGTGGGCGACCAGCTCGCGCGCCGGGAAGATCATCGAACGCTTGTCGCGGTTGGCGACCGAGATGAAGGCGCGGCCCTTGGTCGGCAGCGGGCCGTAGGCGCCGGCCTGCGACTTGGCGTACGCCGTGCCGAAGACCGAGTCGATGCCCATGACCTCACCCGTGGAGCGCATCTCCGGGCCGAGGACGGTGTCCACGCCGCGGCCGTGGATGTCCCGGAAGCGGGACCACGGCATGACCGCCTCCTTGACGGAGATCGGCGCGTCGAGCGGCAGCTCGCCGCCGTCGCCGTGCTTCGGGAGCAGGCCCTCCTCGCGCAGCTCGGCGATGGTCGCGCCCAGCGAGATCCGGGCGGCGGCCTTGGCCAGTGGCACCGCGGTCGCCTTGGAGGTGAAGGGCACCGTGCGCGAGGCGCGCGGGTTGGCCTCCAGGACGTAGAGGATGTCGCCCGCCATCGCGAACTGGATGTTGATCAGGCCGCGCACGCCGACGCCCTTGGCGATGGCCTCGGTGGAGGCGCGCAGGCGCTTGATGTCGAAGCCGCCGAGCGTGATCGGGGGCAGGGCGCACGCCGAGTCGCCGGAGTGGATGCCGGCCTCCTCGATGTGCTCCATGACGCCGCCGAGGTACAGCTCCTCGCCGTCGTAGAGGGCGTCGACGTCGATCTCGATCGCGTCGTCGAGGAAGCGGTCGACGAGCACCGGCCGGGTGGGGCTGATCTCGGTCGACTCGGCGATGTACGCCTCCAGGCGCGCCTCGTCGTAGACGATCTCCATGCCGCGTCCGCCGAGCACGTACGACGGCCGGACGAGGACCGGGTAGCCGATCTCGTCGGCGATGGCCTTGGCCTCGGCGAAGGTGGTGGCGGTGCCGTGCTTGGGCGCCGGCAGACCGGCCTCCTTCAGCACGCGGCCGAAGGCGCCGCGGTCCTCGGCGGCGTGGATGGCCTCCGGGGACGTACCGACGATCGGCACCCCGTTGTCCTTCAGCGCCTGCGACAGGCCCAGCGGGGTCTGGCCGCCGAGCTGCACGACCACACCGGCGACCGGTCCGGCCTGCTGCTCGGCGTGGACGATCTCCAGCACGTCCTCGAGCGTCAGCGGCTCGAAGTACAGGCGGTCGGAGGTGTCGTAGTCGGTGGAGACGGTCTCCGGGTTGCAGTTGACCATCACCGTCTCGTACCCGGCGTCGCTCAGCGCGAAGGAGGCGTGGACGCAGGAGTAGTCGAACTCGATGCCCTGGCCGATGCGGTTCGGGCCGGAGCCCAGGATGATCACCGCGGGCTTCTCGCGCTGCGCGACCTCGGTCTCCTCGTCGTAGGACGAGTAGAAGTACGGCGTCTTGGCGGCGAACTCGGCGGCGCAGGTGTCGACCGTCTTGTAGACCGGGCGGATGCCGAGCGCGTGGCGGACCTCGCGGACGACATCCTCGCGCAGGCCGCGGATCTCGCCGATCTGCTGGTCGGAGAAGCCGTGCCGCTTGGCCTCGGCCAGCAGCTCGCGGGTCAGTTCCGGGGCCTCGGCGATCTCGTCGGCGATCTCCTTGATGAGGAAGAGCTGGTCGACGAACCACGGGTCGATCTTGGTGGCCTCGAAGACCTCCTCGGGCGTGGCGCCCGCGCGGATGGCCTGCATGACCGCGTTGATCCGGCCGTCGGTCGGGCGGACCGCCTCGCGCAGCAGCTCGGCCTTGTCGCCGGGCTCGCCGACGAAGGTGAACTGGCTGCCCTTCTTCTCCAGGGAGCGCAGCGCCTTCTGGAAGGCCTCGGTGAAGTTGCGGCCGATGGCCATGGCCTCGCCGACCGACTTCATGGTGGTGGTCAGCGTGGAGTCGGCCTGCGGGAACTTCTCGAAGGCGAAGCGGGGCGCCTTGACGACCACGTAGTCGAGCGTGGGCTCGAAGGAGGCCGGGGTCTCCTGCGTGATGTCGTTCGGGATCTCGTCGAGTGTGTAGCCGACGGCGAGCTTGGCGGCGATCTTGGCGATCGGGAAGCCGGTCG
Organism: Streptomyces sp. NPDC030838; assembly: GCF_055572035.1. Taxonomy (NCBI): domain Bacteria; kingdom Bacillati; phylum Actinomycetota; class Actinomycetes; order Kitasatosporales; family Streptomycetaceae; genus Streptomyces; species Streptomyces sp. NPDC030838. Next base: position 115,087 of record NZ_JBVIED010000014.1, read on the forward strand.
CCTTGGAGGCGAGCGCCGAGGAGCGGGACACGCGCGGGTTCATCTCGATGACGATGACCCGGCCGTCCTCGGGGTTGACCGCGAACTGGATGTTGCAGCCGCCGGTGTCGACGCCGACCTCGCGGATGACGGCGATGCCGATGTCGCGCAGCACCTGGTACTCGCGGTCGGTGAGGGTCATCGCGGGGGCGACGGTGATGGAGTCACCGGTGTGCACGCCCATGGGGTCGAAGTTCTCGATGGAGCAGACGACCACGACGTTGTCGTGCTTGTCGCGCATCAGCTCCAGCTCGTACTCCTTCCAGCCGAGGATGGACTCCTCCAGGAGCACCTCGGTGGTGGGAGACAGGGTCAGACCCTGGCCGGCGATGCGGCGCAGCTCCTCCTCGTCGTGGGCGAAGCCGGAGCCGGCGCCGCCCATGGTGAAGGACGGACGGACGACCACGGGGTAGCCGCCGAGCGTCTCGACGCCCTTGAGGACGTCGTCCATGGAGTGGCAGATGACCGAGCGGGCGGACTCACCGTGCCCGATCTTCTTGCGGACCTCCTCCACGACCAGCTTGAACTGGTCGCGGTCCTCGCCCTTGTGGATGGCCTCGACGTTGGCACCGATCAGCTCGACGCCGTACTTCTCCAGCACACCCTGCTCGTGCATGGAGATGGCGGTGTTGAGCGCGGTCTGGCCGCCCAGCGTGGGCAGCAGGGCGTCGGGGCGCTCCTTGGCGATGATCTTCTCGACGAACTCGGGGGTGATCGGCTCGACGTAGGTGGCGTCGGCGATCTCCGGGTCGGTCATGATCGTCGCCGGGTTGGAGTTCACGAGGATGACCCGCAGGCCCTCGGACTTCAGCACGCGGCACGCCTGGGTGCCGGAGTAGTCGAACTCGGCGGCCTGGCCGATGACGATCGGGCCGGAGCCGATGACCAGGACGGACTGGATATCGGTGCGCTTAGGCACGCTGGCCCTCCATCAGGGAAACGAAGCGGTCGAACAGGTAGGCGGCGTCGTGCGGGCCGGCTGCCGCTTCGGGGTGGTACTGGACGCTGAAGGCCGGCTTGTCGAGAAGCTGGAGGCCCTCCACCACGTTGTCGTTGAGGCAGACGTGGGAGACCTCGGCGCGGCCGTAAGGGGTCTCGGAGACCTTGTCGAGCGGGGCGTCGACGGCGAAGCCGTGGTTGTGCGCGGTGACCTCGACCTTGCCGGTCGTACGGTCCTGCACCGGCTGGTTGATGCCGCGGTGGCCGTACTTCAGCTTGTAGGTGCCGAAGCCGAGGGCGCGGCCCAGGATCTGGTTGCCGAAGCAGATGCCGAACAGCGGGGTGCCCCGCTCCAGCACGGCCTGCATCACGGAGACCGGGTGGTCGGCGGTGGCCGGGTCGCCCGGGCCGTTGGAGAAGAACACGCCGTCCGGGTTCACGGCGTACACGTCCTCGGCGGTCGCCGTGGCGGGCAGCACGTGCACCTCGATGCCGCGCTCGGCCATCCGGTGCGGGGTCATGCCCTTGATGCCGAGGTCGACGGCGGCGACGGTGAACTTCTTCTCGCCGATCGCGGGGACGACGTACGGCTCCTTGGTGGCGACCTCGGCGGAGAGGTCGGCGCCCTTCATCTCGGGGGCCTGGCGGACCTGGGCGAGCATGGTGCCCTCGTCGGGCAGCGCGTTGCCGGAGAAGATGCCGACGCGCATGGCGCCTCGCTCGCGCAGATGGCGGGTCAGGGCGCGGGTGTCGATGCCGCTGATACCGACGACGCCCTGGGCGGCCAGCTCCTCGTCCAGCGAGCGCCGGGAGCGCCAGTTGGACGGCACGCGCGCGGGGTCGCGCACGACGTAACCGGCGACCCAGATGCGCTTCGACTCGGGGTCCTCGTCGTTGACGCCGGTGTTGCCGACGTGCGGGGCGGTCATCACGACGACCTGGCGGTGGTAGGACGGGTCGGTCAGGGTCTCCTGGTAGCCGGTCATGCCGGTGGAGAAGACGGCCTCGCCGAAGGTCTCCCCCACGGCCCCGTAGGCACGGCCGCGGAAGATTCGGCCGTCCTCCAGGACGAGTACGGCGGGAACCTTGCTGGTTCCCCTGGTGGAGGTCGTCATCGTTCGGCGCCTTCCCTGGTGTTCGTTTCGATCATGGAGTTAATGACGTCGACCCACTCGTTGTGCTCCGCCGCGTGGTCGGAGCGGAAGCCGGAGTCGATCAGCTTGTCGCCGTGTGCCCAGGTCACGATGAGCAGTCCGCCCTCGGTGAGCACTTTTCCGGCGATGCCCTTGTCGAGCCGGGCCTCACGCAGCGCCGCGGCCGGGACGAAGAAGTCGGTCGCCCCGGGGCGTACGACGTCCAGTCCAGCGTCCGTCAGCGTGAGCTCGACCCGGCTGCGGGTGCCCAGGCCGTGCGCCACGATGCGGTCGAGCCACTGCCCGGCGGTGGTGGAGCCGTGGTAGCGGCCACTCATCGACAACACAGCCAGTTTCGCCTCGCCGGGGTCAGTCGGCGCGGTGGGGAGCTCCGGCAGGTCCCCCTGGAGGGTGCCCCGCCACTTCCAGCCCTCGCGCATCAGCCAGTAGACGAGCGCGACGAACAGGGCGAGACCGACGACCCAGCCGAGGCGGGCGGCCCAGTCGGTCACTTCCGCCGATTCCTTCTCGGCAGCCAGCAGGAGTACAGGTGTCACGTGAGCTTCCCGTCGACGAGCGTGGCCTTGCCCCGGAGCCACGTGTGCGTGACACGGCCCGGCAGCTCACGCCCCTCGTACGGAGTGTTGCGGCTGCGCGAGGCGAAGCCCGCGGGGTCCACGAGCCCACGGTATTCCGTGTCGACCAAGGTGAGGTTGGCGGGCTCACCAGCCGAGACGGGACGGCCGTGGCCCGTGGCCTGTCCGATCTGCGCGGGCTTGACGGACATCCGGTCGGCGACGCCGGCCCAGTCCAGCAGGCCCGTGTCCACCATGGTCGCCTGGACCACTGACAACGCGGTCTCCAGGCCGACCATGCCCATGGCGGCCGCGGCCCACTCGCAGTCCTTGTCCTCGTGCGGGTGCGGGGCGTGGTCGGTGGCGACGATGTCGATCGTGCCGTCGGCGAGCGCCTCGCGCAGGGCCATCACGTCGCGCTCGGTGCGCAGCGGCGGGTTGACCTTGTAGACCGGGTTGTACGTCCGGACCAGCTCGTCGGTGAGGAGCAGGTGGTGCGGGGTGACCTCGGCGGTGACCTGGATGCCGCGGGACTTGGCCCAGCGGACGATCTCCACGGAACCGGCGGTCGACAGGTGGCAGATGTGCACGCGGGAGCCGACGTGCTCGGCGAGCAGCACGTCCCGGGCGATGATCGACTCCTCGGCCACCGCCGGCCAGCCGCCCAGGCCCAGTTCGGCGGAGACGATGCCCTCGTTCATCTGGGCGCCCTCGGTCAGCCGCGGCTCCTGCGCGTGCTGGGCGATCACGCCGCCGAAGGCCTTCACGTACTCCAGCGCGCGGCGCATGATCTGCGCGTCGTGCACGCACTTGCCGTCGTCGGAGAAGACGGTGACGCCGGCCGCGGACTCGTGCATGGCGCCTAGCTCGGCGAGCTTGCTGCCCTCCAGGCCGACGGTGACGGCGCCGATGGGCTGCACGTCGCAGTAGCCGGACTCCTTGCCGAGGCGCCAGACCTGCTCGACGACACCGGCGGTGTCGGCGACGGGGAAGGTGTTGGCCATGGCGAACACGTTGGTGTAGCCGCCGGAGGCCGCCGCGCGGGTGCCGGTCAGGACGGTCTCGGAGTCCTCGCGGCCGGGCTCGCGCAGATGGGTGTGCAGGTCGACCAGGCCCGGCAGCAGCACCTTGCCGCCGGCCTCGACGACCTCGGCGCCCTCGGCGCTCAGGCCCGTGCCCACCTCGGCGATGGTCTCGCCGTCGATCAGGACGTCCCGCTCCTCGCCGCCGAGGACCTTCGCACCACGGATCAGGATCTTGCTCATCTGTCTTACTTCTCCTCGGCGGTACGGGCGTGGGTGACGGCGGGTTCGTTGCCGCCCAGCAGCAGATAGAGGACGGCCATGCGGATGGAGACGCCGTTGGCGACCTGCTCGACGACGGTGCAGCGGTCGGAGTCGGCGACCTCGGCGGTGATCTCCATGCCGCGGACCATGGGGCCGGGGTGCATCACGATGGCGTGCTCGGGCATCTTCGCCATGCGGTCGCCGTCGAGGCCGTAGCGGCGGGAGTACTCGCGCTCGGTGGGGAAGAACGCGGCGTTCATGCGCTCGCGCTGCACGCGCAGCATCATCACCGCGTCGGACTTCGGCAGGGTGCTGTCGAGGTCGTAGGAGACCTCGCAGGGCCAGGTCTCGACACCGACCGGCACCAGGGTCGGCGGGGCGACGAGGGTGACCTCGGCGCCGAGGGTGTGCAGCAGGTCGACGTTGGAGCGGGCGACCCGGCTGTGCAGGACGTCGCCGACGATGGTGACGCGCTTGCCGGACAGGTCCTGGCCGAGCCCGGCGTCCCGGCCGACCAGGCGGCGGCGCATGGTGAAGGCGTCGAGCAGGGCCTGGGTGGGGTGCTGGTGGGTGCCGTCGCCGGCGTTGATCACGGCCGCGTCGATCCAGCCCGAGTTGGCGAGGCGGTACGGCGCTCCGGAGGCGCCGTGCCGGATGACGACGGCGTCGACGCCCATGGCCTCCAGGGTCTGGGCGGTGTCCTTCAGGGACTCGCCCTTGGACACGCTGGAGCCCTTGGCGGAGAAGTTGATGACGTCCGCGGACAGCCGCTTCTCGGCGGCCTCGAAGGAGATCCGGGTGCGGGTGGAGTCCTCGAAGAAGAGGTTGACGATCGTGCGGCCGCGCAGGGTCGGCAGTTTCTTGATCGGCCGGTCGGCGACCCGGGCCATCTCCTCGGCGGTGTCGAGGATGTGGACGGCGTCGTCGCGGGTGAGGTCGGCGGCCGAGATGAGATGACGCTGCATCTGTCAGGCTCCGTAAGGCAGTTCATTCAGGAGATATGGGGCATACCGGGGCGCGCCTCGGCGCGCGGGAGCGCCGGTGCGCCTGGTCTGCTACTGGTCGGCCGGCTTCGCACCGAGCAGCACGGTGTCGCGACCGTCCTCCTCGGCGAGCTGGACCTTGACCGTCTCCCGCAGCGACGTGGGGAGGTTCTTGCCGACGTAGTCGGCGCGGATCGGGAGTTCGCGGTGGCCGCGGTCGACCAGGACCGCGAGCTGGACCGCGCGGGGGCGCCCGATGTCGTTCAGGGCGTCGAGGGCTGCGCGGATGGTGCGGCCGGAGAAGAGCACGTCGTCGACGAGGACGACCAGCTTGCCGTCGATGCCGTCACCGGGGATCTCGGTGCGGGCCAGCGCACGCGGCGGGTGCATGCGCAGGTCGTCGCGGTACATGGTGATGTCCAGCGAACCGCACGGGATCTTGCGTTCGGTGATCTGCTCGAGCTTGGCGGTGAGCCGCTGGGCGAGGAAGACGCCTCGGGTCGGAATGCCGAGGAGCACCACGTCGTCGGCGCCCTTGGCGCGCTCGACGATCTCGTGGGCGATGCGGGTCAGTACCCGCGCGATGTCAGGGCCTTCGAGAACAGGCCTCGCATCGGACGCTTGCGCGTTGGCGTGCGTGTCCATACGAAACGGACCTCCTTCTCCGCCTCACGGGACGGACCTTAAAGGACGTCGGGATTGCGCCATCTACGGTAGCAGGCGCGCACGACACCCCGGATCACCCCCTCCCGAGTCCCCGATTTCACCCGTTCGGCCCAGTCGGCCGCCGATACCACGGAAGAGTCGGTGTGGACCATTCGGCTTGACGCAGGAGAGTCACGCTGCGTAACCTCACAGTGAGTTACCAACCGCGCGGCGGGGATCACGCCAGTCGCGTCGACACAGTGTCCGGGGAGCTATATGTCCAGCGAATACGCCAAACAGCTCGGGGCCAAGCTCCGGGCCATCCGCACCCAGCAGGGCCTTTCCCTCCACGGTGTCGAGGAGAAGTCCCAGGGACGCTGGAAGGCCGTGGTGGTCGGTTCGTACGAGCGCGGCGACCGCGCCGTGACCGTGCAGCGCCTCGCCGAGCTGGCGGATTTCTACGGCGTTCCCGTGCAGGAGCTGCTTCCGGGCACCACCCCGGGCGGCGCCGCCGAGCCGCCGCCGAAGCTGGTCCTGGACCTGGAGCGGCTGGCCACCGTGCCGGCCGAGAAGGCGGGCCCGCTGCAGCGGTACGCGGCCACGATCCAGTCCCAGCGCGGTGACTACAACGGCAAGGTGCTCTCGATCCGCCAGGACGACCTGCGCACACTCGCCGTCATCTACGACCAGTCGCCCTCGGTCCTCACCGAGCAGCTGATCAGCTGGGGTGTGCTGGACGCGGACGCGCGCCGCGCGGTGGCCACGCACGAGGAGAGCTGAGCGCTCCACAGCGTCAGCAGAAACGTGCCGCCGGGGGGGGGGGGGGGGGAGGGGGGGGGGCACCCCCCCCCCCCCCCTTCGGAGCCCCCCGACGCCCCAAGGGCCACGAAGAGAGTCCGTGCCAGAGGGCTGCAACCCAGTTTTTTTTGCTGCTTTGT
>NZ_JBVIED010000014.1:121634-298484 GCF_055572035.1 Streptomyces sp. NPDC030838
GACAAGAACACGCACCACGAGTGGCACACACGAGAGAAGATTGGATCTCCCCAACAGACAAGGAAAAAGGTTCCGTGGGGGGGGGGGGAAAGGGGGGTTCCCCCCCACCCCGGCGCCTTTCTGCGGGCCTCAGCGGCCCCAGAGGTCCCAAGGGTGCGGCTACGCCCGAGGGCCCGCAGCAGGTGTGCTGCGGGCCCTCGGGCGTCTTTGCGTCGCTCAGGCCTCGTTACGGCGCAGCGACGGCTTGAGCTCCTTCAGCCGGCCGAGCAGGCCGTTGACGAACGAGGGCGACTCGTCCGTGGAGAACTCCTTCGCCAGCTGCACCATCTCGTCGAGGACGACGGCGTCCGGGGTCTCGTCGACCCAGATCAGCTCGTACGCGCCGAGACGCAGGATGTTGCGGTCGACGACCGGCATCCGGTCGAGCGTCCAGCCGACGGAGTACTGCGAGATCAGCTCGTCGATCCGCTGCGCGTGCTCCGCGTAGCCCTCGACCAGCTGCATCGTGTACTCGCTCACCGGCGGCTGCCGGGTGTCGGCCCGGGAGAGCCGGATCCAGTCCGCGAGGACCGTCAGGACGTCGGCGCCGCGCTGGTCACCCTCGAAGAGGATCTGGAAGGCGCGCTTGCGGGCCGTGTTGCGGGCAGCCACGGTTAGCTGTTCACCCGGCCGAGGTAGTCGCTCGTGCGGGTGTCGACCTTGATCTTCTCACCGGTGGTGATGAAGAGCGGGACCTGGATCTGGTGGCCGGTCTCCAGGGTGGCGGGCTTGGTGCCACCGGTGGAGCGGTCGCCCTGGACGCCCGGCTCGGTCTCGGCGATGGTCAGCTCGACGGCGGCGGGCAGCTCGACGAAGAGGACCTCGCCCTCGTGCTGCGCGACGGTGGCGGTGAAGCCCTCGACGAGGAAGTTGGCGGCGTCGCCGACGGCCTTCTTGTCGATGTGCAGCTGGTCGTAGGTCTCCATGTCCATGAAGACGAAGTACTCGCCGTCCATGTAGGAGAACTGCATGTCACGCTTGTCGACGGTGGCCGTCTCGACCTTGACGCCGGCGTTGAAGGTCTTGTCGACGACCTTCCCGGAGAGCACGTTCTTGAGCTTGGTGCGCACGAAGGCCGGGCCCTTGCCGGGCTTGACGTGCTGGAACTCGACGACGGACCAGAGCTGGCCGCCTTCGAGCTTGAGCACCATGCCGTTCTTGAGGTCGTTCGTGGAAGCCACGGTTGCGGAATCTCCTGGACTGACGTGGACGACCCCGGGGCACGCACCTGCCTATAGTGCGAGCAGCTCCTTGGTCGTAATGGTGAGTAGCTCGGGTCCGCCGTCCGCCTCGGGGCGGACGACGAGCGTGTCATCGATCCGGACGCCGCCCCGGCCCGGGAGGTGGACCCCCGGTTCGACGGTGACCGGCACGCAAGCGTCCAGTTTACCCATGGCCGTGGGAGCCAACTGCGGGTCCTCGTCGATTTCGAGTCCGACACCGTGCCCGATCAGCGGAGGCAGCGCTTCCCCGTGGCCCGCGGAGTCCAGCACCTGGCGTGCCGCACGGTCCACATCGCGGTAGGCGGCGCCGGGCGCCAGGGACTCCCGTCCGGCGCGCTGAGCGGCGAAGACCAGGTCGTACAGCTCGATCTGCCAGTCGGCGGGCGAGGTCCCGATGACGAAGGTACGGCCGATCTCGCACCGGTAGCCGCGGTAGGTGGCGCCCAGGCAGACGGAGAGGAAGTCCCCCTCCTCGACCCGCCGGTCCGTGGGCCGGTGCCCGCGGCGCCCGGAGTTCGGGCCGGTGCCGACGGAGGTGGGGAAGGCGGGGCCGTCGGCGCCGTGATCGACGAGGCGCCGTTCGAGTTCGAGGGCGAGGTGGCGTTCGGTGCGGCCGACGAGGATGGATTCGAGGAGCTCACCCAGGGCCTGGTCGGCGATCTCCGCGCCGATCCGCAGGCAGGAGATCTCCTCCTCGTCCTTCACCACCCTCAGCTGCTCCACCGCGCCGCCCAGGTCGGCCAGTCGCAGCCGGGGCGCGACCGATCCGATGGCCCGGTGCCGGGCGACGGTGAGGTGGTGTTCCTCCACGGCGAGGGAGTCGGCGCCCTGGCCCGCGGCGAGGTCGGCGGCGGCGACGGCCGGGTCACCGCCCGGGCCGGGCAGGGTGTGCACCCGCAGTGCCTCGTCCGGGCGCCCCTCGGTGGGGCGGTCGTCGGGCGGGCCTGCGCACACCAGCAGGTCTTCGCGCTTGCCCAGCAGCAGTGCGGCACCGTGGGGTGCCGCGCCCGCGAGGTAGCGCACGTTGGCGGGACGGGAGACAAGCGCTGCCGCTGTGCCTGCCGCGGTACAGCGTTCCCGTACTCGCATACGGCGGGTCGCGTACACCTCTGACATGAGATGAGCGTAGGAGTTATGAGCGAATTGTGCTGGTTGGGGTGGTGCCGTTCGGGCTAGTGCCGTGGTGCGAATGGTTCGCATGCCGGGTGCGGGGCGGTGGGGGTTGATCGCGCCCACGCGGCGCAGCCGCGTATCGATGCGGCCCCCCGCCCCTTCAGGTCCCGTCACACCCCCGAGTTCACCACTTCGGCGGGCTTGCGATCGCCCTCGCCAGGACCTCGTCCAGGACCCGGGCCGTGCCGGGGACGTCGAGCTGGGAGTTGTCGATGATCGGCAGGCCCGAGCCGTACCAGCCGGCCATGCGGCCGTGGATGCGGGCGACCTCCTCGTCGGTGAGGCGGCGGTTGCCGGTGCGTTCCGCGTTGCGCTCCAGGACGATGTCGAGGCCCGGGAGGAGGACGACGGGGAGCAGTCCGGGGCCGACGTGCCGCTTCCAGCCGCCGAGGCCGACCACCGGCCGGTCGGGGAAGACGGCGTCGTCGAGGATGCAGGAGATCCCGTTGGCCAGGAAGTTCCGCGCGGCGAAGCCGCAGGTGCGGCGGGCCAGGCGGTACTGCGCCTCCGAGTTGTCGTTCCACCCGGACTGCGGGTCGGCGAAGCCGGAGCGGACCCATTCGCGTACGTCGTCCAGGCTGATGTGGGCAGTCGGCACCCGGCGGTGGTCCGCCCAGTACTTGGCGACGCTGGTCTTGCCCGCGCCGGCCGGGCCGATCAGCAGCACGGCGAGGGTGGTGGTGGCCGGGTCGGGCACGGGAGCGGCCGGCGGGATGCCGGGGGCCGCCACCGGGCCGCCGGGAGGCAGCGGAACATGGCCGGTGGTGTCCGGTACGCGCGGCGGCACGGTGGGATGGGGGGCCTGCGGCGCTCCGGTGAAGCCCGGCGCCGGGGGCGGCGGGGGCACGGGAGCGGATCCCTGTGGCACCGGGGCGGGACCGTGGTGCGGGGCGGGGCCCTGCTGTGGGGCCGATCCCTGGTGCGGCCCCGGGTGGTGCGGACCCGGGTGTTGTGCGGCCGGCGACCAACCGGCGGCCGGACCGTGCCCCGGCTGGTGGGGCGGCGGCAGCGGAGACCCCACTGCGTGCTGCATCCGGTGCCACTCCGTCTCGTCTTTCAAGGCTATCGGCGCTGGCAGCGGGCGCGAGGCCCGCTCCCTACCGAACGGTACCGCCCCCGGCCACCGTTTGGTGAACGGCCGGGGGCGGCCCGAAGTGCCCGGTGCGGCAAGGCGAATCGGACGGAAGGGGCCCGGGGGGTGTTACTGGGCCACCTCGCCGTAGGCGGCGAGCAGAATGGCCGGGTCGGGGCCCTCCAGGACGGTGGGCTTGGCGAGCCCGTCGAGGACGATGAAGCGCAGCAGGTCGCCGCGGGACTTCTTGTCGACCTTCATCGTCTGGAGCAACTTGGGCCACTGGTCGTAGCGGTAGGTGAGCGGCAGACCCACCGACTCCAGGATGGTGCGGTGGCGGTCGGCCGTGGCGTCGTCCAACCGGCCCGCCAGACGGCCCAGTTCGGCGGCGAAGTGCATACCGACGGCCACGGCGGCACCGTGCCGCCACTTGTACCGCTCGTTCTTCTCGATCGCGTGGCCCAGCGTGTGGCCGTAGTTCAGGATCTCCCGCAGACCGGTCTCCTTCAGATCCGAGGAGACGACTTCGGCTTTGACACGGATGGAGCGTTCGATCAGCTCGGCGGTGTGCGGACCGGCCGGGGTGCGCGCCGCCTCCGGGTCGGCCTCGATCAGGTCCAGAATCACCGGGTCGGCGATGAACCCGGCCTTGATCACCTCCGCGAGCCCCGAGACGTAGTCGTGCACCGGGAGGGAGTCCAGCGCGGCCAGGTCGCACAGGACGCCGGCCGGGGGGTGGAAGGAGCCGACGAGGTTCTTGCCCTCGGCGGTGTTGATGCCGGTCTTGCCGCCCACCGCCGCGTCGACCATCGCCAGCACGGTGGTCGGGATGGCGATCCAGCGCACCCCGCGCAGCCAGGTCGCGGCCACGAACCCGGCCAGGTCGGTGGTGGAACCACCGCCCACGCCGACGATCACATCGGTGCGGGTGAACCCGGACTGGCCCAGCGCCTTCCAGCAGTAGGCGGCGACCTCCGCGGTCTTGGCCTCCTCCGCGTTCGGCACCTGGATCGCCACCGCCTCGAAGCCCTGCCCGGCCAGATCGGCGCGCAGCGCCTCCCCCGTCTCGGCCAGCGCCTCAGGGTGGATCACGGCCACCCGGGTCACGTCGTCGCCGATCAGACCGCCCAGCTCGCCGAGCAGCTGCCGGCCCACCAGGACCTCGTACGGCGCGCTGCCCGCCGTGCCGCCGACCTGGATCCGCGTCACAGACTCGCTCATGCTTCCTTCAACTCCAGTGCGTCCAGCACCGCCTGGGCGACCTCGTCCGGCGTGCGGGCGTCGGTGGCCACGACCGCGCGGGCCACCTCCTCGTACAGATGCCGGCGCGCCTCCATCAGCTCCCGCCACTGCTTGCGCGGATTGACCGCCAGCAGCGGCCGGGCCGCGTTCAGACCGGTGCGCCGGGCCGCCTCCTCGACGTCCATCGACAGGTACACCACCCGCTGCCCGGCGAGCAGCGCGCGCGTGTCCGGGTCGAGGATCGCCCCGCCGCCCAGCGCCAGGACGCCGTCGTGCTCGGCGAGCGCCTGGTGCACCGCCCGCTTCTCGATCGCGCGGAAGACCGGCTCGCCCTCGTCGACGAAGATGTCCGCGATGGCCCGCCCCTGCTCGGCGACGATGTCGTCGTCGGTGTCCCGGTAGCCGACCCCGAGCCGCTCGGCGAGCAGCTGCCCGACGGTGGACTTGCCCACCCCCATCGGGCCGACCAGGACGACGACAGGACCGGTGCTCATCGGATGTGCAGGTTGTCGAGGTACGACTGGACGTTGCGGCGGGTCTCGGCCACCGAGTCGCCGCCGAACTTCTCCGCCACCGCGTCGGCGAGGACCAGGGCGACCATCGCCTCGGCCACGATGCCGGCGGCCGGCACCGCGGAGACGTCGGAACGCTGGTGGTGGGCCTGGGCGGCCTCACCGGTGGTGACGTCCACGGTCTGCAGAGCGCGCGGCACGGTCGCGATCGGCTTCATCGCCGCCCGCACCCGCAGCAGCTCACCCGTCGTCAGACCGCCCTCGGTGCCGCCGGATCGGCCGGAGACACGCCGGATGCCCTCCGGGGTGTTGACGATCTCGTCGTGCGCCTTGGAGCCGGGCACCCGGGCCAGCTCGAAGCCGTCGCCGATCTCGACGCCCTTGATCGCCTGAATGCCCATCAGGGCACCGGCGAGCCGGGCGTCCAGCTTGCGGTCCCAGTGCACGTGCGAGCCCAGGCCCACCGGCACGCCGTACGCCAGCACCTCGACCACACCGCCGAGGGTGTCACCGTCCTTGTGGGCCTGGTCGACCTCCGCGACCATCGCCTTCGAGGTGTCGGCGTCCAGACAGCGCAGCGGGTCGGCGTCCAGCTTCTCGACGTCGGCTGGTGTGGGGTACACGCCCTGCGGGGCCTTCACCGAGCACAGCTCGACGACGTGCGAGACGATCTCGATCCCGGCCGTCTCCTTCAAGTACGACCGCGCGACCGCGCCCAGCGCCACCCGCGCCGCCGTCTCCCGCGCCGACGCACGCTCCAGAATCGGCCGCGCCTCGTCGAAGCCGTACTTCTGCATCCCGGCGAGGTCGGCGTGGCCGGGGCGCGGCCGGGTCAGCGGCGCGTTGCGCGCCAGGCCCGCCAGCACCTCCGGATCCACCGGATCGGCGGCCATGACCTGCTCCCACTTCGGCCACTCGGTGTTCCCCACCATGATCGCGACCGGGGAACCCAGCGTGAGACCGTGCCGGACACCGCCCAGGAACGTGACCTCGTCCCGCTCGAACTTCATCCGCGCACCGCGCCCATAGCCGAGCCGCCGCCGCGCCAAGTGATCCGCCACCATCTCGGTGGTGATCGGCACGCCGGCGGGAAGGCCCTCCAGCGTCGCGACGAGTGCGGGACCGTGGGACTCCCCCGCGGTCAGCCAGCGCAACCTGCTCAACGGTGCTCCTCAGTGCTCGCGCCCTGGTACTGCCCTGCCGACGCGTGTCCTCGCGTACGGCGGTGGCGCGACCGGGGTGCGCGGCCCTGGCCGGCCACCTCCGATCCTCCCACGTCCGGGAGGTTGTCCCATCCGCCGGTCCACCAGGCGGACGGGACAGCGTCAGGAGGGAGCCGCGGATCCGTTACGCGGGGCTGTCCTCGCGCCTCTGCGAGGGCGCGTGGGAGCCGAGGAAGTCGGCGCCGCTGCGCTGGTACGGCGGCCGCGCCGCCGCCCGGCGCCGGGCGATCCTGCGCCGCAGTCCGATCCCCCACAGGAGGACGGCGATCGCGACGATCACCCCGAGGACGGTGAGCTGTACCCACTCGGGCAGGAACCCCAGCAGGGACTCGAAGATCTGCGCCTTCCAGGACGCCGCCAGAGGTATGCCTCCCACGGACCGCGCCTAGCGTTCCGCGAGGGCGCGCTCGCCCGCCCGGCGCATGGCGGCGAGCGGGGCCGGCGACCGGCCGGTCATCTGCTCCACCTGGAGCACCGCCTGGTGCACCAGGAGGTCGAGGCCGCTGACGACGGCGCCGCCGTACGCGGACCAGCGGGCCGCGAGGGTGGTCGGCCAGGGGTCGTAGAGCACGTCGAAGAGGGCGGCCGGCCGCTCCGGGATGGCGGCGGCCAGCGCGTCGGTGGCGCCCGCCGGGGTGGTCGCGACGACGAGCGGCGCGCGCAGTGCCTGCTCGGCGTCGGCCCAGTCCGCGATGCGGACCTGGACGTCCAGCCGCTCGGCCCACTGCCGCATCTCGGCGGCCCGGGCCTCGCTGCGGACGTAGACGGCGATCTCGCCGGTGCAGATCCGGGCCAGTGCGGCGAGGGCGGAGGAGGCGGTGGCGCCGGCGCCCAGGACCGCCGCGCCGTCGACCTTCTCGATGCCGTGCTCGGCCAGCGCCGCGACCATGCCGGGGATGTCGGTGTTGTCGCCGGTCCGCCGGCCGTCCGGGTGGAAGACGACGGTGTTGACGGCGTCCACGGACGACGCGGTCGCGCTGATCTCGTCGAGCAGCGGGATGACCGCCCGCTTCAGCGGCATGGTGACCGACAGGCCCGCCCACTCCGGGCCCAGTCCCTCGAGGAAGCGCGGCAGCGCCTCCTCGTCGACGTCGAAGCGGTCGTACGTCCAGCCGGTCAGACCCAGCTCCGCGTAGGCGGCGCGGTGCAGCACCGGGGAGAGGGAGTGGGCGATCGGCGAGCCGAGCACGGCGGCCCGGCGGGATGGTGCCATCAGTTGTTCCTCGAAGCGTTCCACTCGTCGACCAGCCGCTGGTGCTCTTCGTTGGTCCTGGTGAACTTGCTGGTCTTGCCGTCCATCGAGATGAAGTAGTACCAGCCGTCGTCGGTCGGGTCGAGCGCGCCCTCGAGCGCCTCCGTGCCCGGGTTGCCGATCGGTCCCGGCGGCAGGCCCTTGTAGTAGTACGTGTTGTACGGGTTGTCGTAGTTGCGGAGCTCCGCCAGCGTCAGGTCGATCTTGCTCTGGTTCTTGATGTAGTTGTACGTGGAGTCGAACTCCAGCATGCCGTTCGTCTGGGTGTTGCCGGGCTCGAGCCGGTTGTAGACGACCTCGGCCATCTTGCGGAAGTCGTCGTGGCTGGTGCCCTCGGCCTGGACGAGGCTGGCGACGGTGATCAGCTGCCAGGGGTTCTCCAGGCCCAGGCTCTCGGCCTGCTTCTCGACGCCCAGTTCCTCGTAGGTGTCGGTGGCCCGCTGCACCATCTGCTGGAGGACGTCCTCGGGCTTCTGGCCCTTGCCGACCGGGTAGCTGGAGGGGAAGAGGAAGCCTTCCAGCGGGTCCTTGACGTCCTCGTGGTTCATCGCCCAGTCGGGCAGGCCGAGCTTCTTCCAGTCCTGCTTGGCGACCCGGGCGGTGGTGCCCTTGTCGACCTCCAGGCGCTGGTCGATCATCTTGTAGATGTCGGCGTTGCGTTTGCCCTCGGCGATGATCAGGTTGTTCTTGCTCTCCGGGCTGAGCATCAGCTCGACCGCGCTCGCGGCCGACATCTCCTTCTCCAGGGTGTACACGCCGTCCTGGATGCTCTTGCCCTCGGGGTTGCTGTTCTGGGCGGCCACGAAGGCGTCGACGCTCTTGACGACGCCGGCCTCCTTCAGGATGTTGCCCATCTGGGAGCCGCTCGCGCCGGGGGGAATGGTGACGGAGATCTGCTCGCCGTTGCCGTCGCCCGCGAAGTCCGGCGCCGCGCCGAAACGATCCTGGTAGAACTGCAGGCCGAAGTAGCCGACGCCGGCCAGACCGCCGCCGAAGACCAGGACGACCACCAGGCAGGCGATGCCGTTGCGGCTCTTCTTGTTCTTGCCGCCGCGGCCCCGGCGGTCAACCCGGCCGCGCCGACCGCCCGGCTGCTCGTCGTCGCCGTCGCCCGCGAAGAAGGCGGCCTCCCCCTGGTCGGGGCCCGGGTCCCAGTCGGTCTGCGGCTCGGGGTCACCGCTGCGGCGCGCCGGGGGCTCCGGCGGAGGATAGGCGTCCGGGGTGCCGTAGAAGTCGGGCTGTTCGCCGCCGTAGGCCGCCGTCTGCTGGGCGTACGGGTCCGCGGGATCGGCGGGGTACGGGATGTGCGGCTGCTCGCCGGTGCCCCAGCCGCCGTTGTCGTACTGCCCGGTGTCGTACTGCCCGCCGCCGTGCTGGTCGTACTGCGGCCGGCCGTCGCCGGGGTATCCCTGCGCGCCGTAGTCCTGGTACTGCTGCTGCGCCTGACCGTACGCGGCCTGCTGACCGCCGTCGCCCCAGTCGCCGTACTGCGGCTGCTGCGGCTGCTCCGGATAGTGCTGCGGCTGGCCGCCGTAGGACGACTGCCCGCCCTGGTGGGCCTGCTGTCCTCCCCATCCGCCGTCCCCGTACAACGGGTCCTCCGGATGCCACGGTTCGGAGCCTTGGCCCCGGCCATACTCAGTCATCGATCCCCTAGAGCCGCGAGGCGGCGGTCGCGGCCCTCCGGGCACGTTTCCGTCCCGCCTCTTGCTGTGCGGCGGCTGTTCGAATGCCGCCGCATCGCGCGGAACGTTACCGTATCGCGATCAGATGACCACTTCGACGCCCTCGCCGGGGGCCCTACCTGACACCCGTTCGGATTCCAGCGCCTGTTGGAGGATGATCACTGCGGCCGCCTGGTCGATGACGGACCGGCCCTTCTTGGACTTCACACCCGAGGCGCGCAGTCCCTGGCTCGCCGTCACCGTCGTCATGCGTTCGTCGACGAGTCTCACCGGAACCGGGGCGATCATGCGGGCCAGTTCCTGGGCGAAACCGCGGACCTTGGCCGCGGCCGGGCCCTCGCCCCCCTTCAGGGAGCGCGGGAGCCCGACGACGACCTCGATCGGCTCGTACTCCTCGACCAGCTGCTTCAGCCGCCGCTGGGCCGCCGGGATGTCCCGGCCGGGGACCGTCTCCACCGGGGTGGCGAGGATCCCGTCGGGGTCGCACGAGGCGACCCCGATGCGGGCGTCCCCGACGTCGATGGCGAGCCGGCGTCCTCGGCGCATTACTTGGCCGTCTCCGCGACCAGGCGCTCGACGGCGTCCACGGCGTCACCGATGGCGGCCGGGTTCTGGCCGCCGCCCTGGGCGACGTCCGGCTTGCCGCCACCGCCGCCGCCGAGCGTCTTGGCGGCCGTACGGACCAGCTCGCCGGCCTTGAGGCCGCGCTCGCGGGCGGCCTCGTTGGTGGCGATGACCGTCAGCGGCTTACCGTTGACCGTGGTGAACAGGGCGACCACGGCGGCCCGGCCGCCCTGGATGCGGCCGCGCACGTCGAGGACCAGCTTGCGCAGGTCGTCGGCGGTGGTGCCGTCCGGAACCTGGCCGGTGACCAGGGCCACGCCGCGCACGTCCTTGGCGGACTCGGCGAGACCGGCGGCGGCCTGGAGCACCTTCTCGGCGCGGAACTTCTCGATCTCCTTCTCGGCGTCCTTCAGCTTGCCGAGCATGGCGGAGACCTTCTCCGGCAGCTCCTCCGGACGGCCCTTGAGCAGTTCGGTGAGCTGGTTGACGACCGTGTGCTCACGGGCGAGGAAGTTGTAGGCGTCCACGCCGACCAGGGCCTCGATACGGCGCACACCGGAGCCGATGGAGGACTCGCCGAGCAGCTTCACCAGACCCAGCTGGGCGGTGTTGTGCACGTGCGTGCCACCGCACAGCTCCTTGGAGAAGTCGCCGATGGTGACGACGCGCACCCGCTCGCCGTACTTCTCGCCGAACTCGGCGATGGCGCCCTGCTTCCTGGCCTCGTCGATACCCATGACCTCGGCATGCACCGAGAGGTCGCGGGCCAGCACCTCGTTGATCTTCTGCTCGACGTCGGTCATCACGGCCGTCGGAACGGCGGACGGGGAGCCGAAGTCGAAGCGGAAGCGGCCCGGCTGGTTCTCCGAACCGGCCTGGGCGGCCGTCGGGCCGAGAGCGTCGCGCAGGGCCTGGTGGGTGAGGTGGGTGGCCGAGTGGGCACGGGCGATGGCCGTACGGCGCTTGGCGTCGATCGAGGCGTGGGCCTTGGCGCCGACGGTGACCTCGCCGACCTGGACGACGCCCTTGTGGACGTAGACGCCCGGGACCGGCTTCTGGCAGTCGCGGACCTCGATGACGGCACCGGTGTCGACCTTGATCTTGCCGGTGTCGCCGATCTGGCCGCCGCCCTCGGCGTAGAACGGGGTGCGGTCGAGGACGATCTCGACCTCGTCGCCCTCGGTGGCGGCGGGCGACGACACACCGTCGACGAGGATGCCGACGACCGTGGTCTCGCCCTCGGTGTCGGTGTAGCCGATGAAGTCGGTGGCCCCGCCCCGGTCGGCGATCTCGCGGTAGGCGCCGAGGTCGGCGTGGCCGGTCTTCTTGGCCTGGGCATCGGCCTTGGCGCGCTCCCGCTGCTCCTTCATCAGGCGGCGGAAGCCGTCCTCGTCCACGGAGAGGCCCTGCTCGGCGGCCATCTCCAGGGTGAGGTCGATCGGGAAGCCCCAGGTGTCGTGGAGCAGGAAGGCCTTGTCGCCGGGGAGGACCGTGCCGCCGGCGGCCTTGGTCTCGCTGACGGCCGTGTCGAGGATGTTGGTGCCGGCCTTCAGCGTCTTGAGGAAGGCGTTCTCCTCGGCGAGGGCGACCTTCTCGATCCGCTCGCGGTCGGTGATCAGCTCGGGGTACTGCTGGCCCATCATGCCGATCACGACGTCGATCAGGTCCTTGACGACCGGACCGGTGGCGCCGAGCAGGCGCATGTTGCGGATGGCCCGGCGCATGATGCGGCGCAGCACGTAACCGCGGCCCTCGTTGCCCGGGGTGACGCCGTCGCCGATGAGCATCGTGGCGGTGCGCATGTGATCGGTGACCACGCGCAGGGAGACGTCCGAGTCGTGGGCGTCGCCGTAGCGGACGCCGGTCAGCTCGGTGGCCTTGTCGATGACGGCCATCGAGGTGTCGATCTCGTACATGTTCTGCACGCCCTGCAGAATCATGGCGAGACGCTCCAGGCCGAGGCCGGTGTCGATGTTCTTGCTCGGCAGGTCGCCGAGGATCTCGAAGTTGTCCTTGCCGGTGCCCTCGCCCCGCTCGTACTGCATGAAGACGAGGTTCCAGATCTCCACGTACCGCTCGTCGTTGACGGCGGGGCCGCCCTCGACGCCGAACTCCGGGCCGCGGTCGTAGTTGATCTCGGAACAGGGGCCGCACGGACCCGGGACACCCATGGACCAGAAGTTGTCCTTCATGCCCAGGCGCTGGATGCGCTCCTTGGGCACGCCGACGACCTCGTGCCAGATCTGCTCGGCCTCGTCGTCGTCCTGGTAGACGGTGATCCACAGGCGCTCGGGGTCGAGGCCGTAACCGCCCTTGTCCTGAGGGCTGGTGAGCAGCTCCCAGGCGAGCTTGATGGCGCCTTCCTTGAAGTAGTCGCCGAAGGAGAAGTTGCCGCACATCTGGAAGAACGTGCCGTGCCGCGTGGTCTTGCCGACCTCTTCGATGTCGGGCGTGCGCACGCACTTCTGCACGCTGGTGGCGCGCGGGAAGGGCGGCTTGACCTCACCCAGGAAGTAGGGCTTGAAGGGCACCATGCCGGCCGGGACGAGGAGCAGAGTCGGGTCGTCCGCGATGAGCGACGCCGAAGGGACGACGGTGTGCCCGCGCTCCTCGAAGAAGCTCAGCCAGCGACGGCGGATCTCAGCCGACTCCATCAGTGGTCCTCATTCCGGTTGTACGAGTACGTCGTGGTCTCGATGTACTGGGGGTTGTTGCGGTTCTCGATGGCGACGAGGCGCCGGGGCGGGGCGAGTTCGGGGTCCGCGTTGATGCCGAGCGCGTCCTCCAGCTCGGCCTCCCGCTGGGCCATGTTGTCGCGCACGTCGAGGGCGAAGCCCACCGCGCGATCCTTGAGCTTGTGCCCCGCTTCGATCGCCTTGTTCGCCGCGGTCGCGGCCAGGCTCTCGGGGGTCAGCTGCTTCAGCTTGCGGTTGACCTTGGTGGTGGCCCACACACCGGCGGCGACACCTGTGGTGAACCAGAACGTACGGCGGAACATCGCTCGGTTCAGTCCTTCTTTCCGCGGAGGTTCCGCTTCGCCCGCCGCGAGGCCGGGACGGTGCGGCCCACGATCACGGTACGCCGGGGCGCTCGCTCGGGCACGTCTTCCTTGCGGCCGCTCAGCGCCCGGCGCACGCCGTAGCCGAAGGCCGCGACCTTGACCAGCGGGCCGCCGAAGGTGGAGGCGACGGTGGTCGAGAGCGCGGAGGCGTTGGACGTGACCTCCTGGACGTCGGAGGCGATCGCGTCGACCCGGTCGATCTGGGTCTGCGCGGAGCGCACCGCCGCGGAGGCGTCGGCCAGCAGCGGGACGGCCTGGTCGGTCACGTCCGCCACGAGCTTGGTGGTCGCCTTGAGCGTCTGGGCCAACCTCGCGAGAGCCACCGCGAGGAAGGAGACCAGGATCGCCCAGAAGACGGCCACCAGGATCCCGGCCACCTCTCCACCGGACACCTTGTGCACCCGCTCCCTGAAACGCCTGAACATCGAAAAAGTCGTGCACCGAGCCTATCGCGCCGGGGCTGCCGCTCCGTACCGGATTACGGCCCGCGCGCAGCGGGAGTTGCGTCCGGCGGCGGAGGTGGGGCCCCGGACATGCGGAAGCCCGCCGTCTCGCCCACCCGGAAGGGCGGGGAGACGACGGGCTGACGCGAAAGGTGCTACACCCGGATCAACGGGCGTAGTACTCGACGACGAGCTGCTCGTCGCAGATCACCGGGATCTCCTTGCGGTTCGGCTCGCGGTCCAGGCGGAACGCCAGGGCCTTGAGGTTCACCTGCAGGTAGCGCGGGGTCTCACCGTCGGGGGCGAAGCCACCCTCGCGGGCGACCTGGAACAGCGGCTTCTCGCGGCTGCGCTCGCGGACCATCACGACGTCGTCGGGACGGACGCGGAACGAGGGCTTGTCGACCTTCTGGCCGTTGACCTCGATGTGGCCGTGAACGACCATCTGACGGGCCTGGTAGATGGTGCGGGCGATGCCCGAACGCAGGACCAGGGCGTCGAGACGGCGCTCGAGCTCGATGATCAGGGCCTCACCGGTCTTGCCCTGAACCTTGGAGGCACGCTCGTAGGCGCGGACGAGCTGACGCTCGGACACGTCGTACTGCGCACGCAGACGCTGCTTCTCCAGCAGACGGACCTTGTAGTCCGAGTTCTGCTTGCGGCCACGGCCGTGCTCACCCGGCGGGTAGGGACGGGCCTCGAAGTACTTGACGGCCTTCGGGGTCAGCGCGATGCCGAGGGCACGCGACTTCTTGACCTTGGGGCGGGACTGGTTCGCCACTTGTCTCTCATTTCCTGGTTTCGGCTTGTCAGAGTTTTGGGAGGTCGCATCCGCAGCCGGGGAAACCCGCCGGGTCCGCGTGGGACCTGCCGGGCAGCCGCTCCCCTGGTCTGGGCACATACGTGCAGCACGCGAGTGGCCCACCGACCGTTCCCGGGGCTTTCCGGATGGTGGTGGGCTGCCCGCGACACCTTCGACGGTGCGCGACGCTCCTGGAGCCGATCCCAGGAGGATCGGGGCTCCGGCTGACTGTCCCGTTCTGACTGCACGGGACGCAGCGCTTCAGGTGAGTCTACAGGGTGCTCAGGACCGTCTGCGACCGAGGTGCTTCCTGGTCCACTCCACCGCGTCCGCGTACCGCGCCTCCGCGCCGTGCCGGCTCGGGGTGTAGTACTCGCGGTCCTTCAGGGCGTCCGGGGCGTACTGCTGGGCGGCGATGCCCTCGGGCAGGTCGTGCGGATAGACGTACCCCTGTCCGTGGCCGAGCTTGGACGCGCCCTTGTAGTGGGAGTCGCGCAGGTGCGCGGGCACCGGTCCGGCCATGCCCTTGCGTACGTCCTCCAGGGCGGCGCCGATCGCGGTGGTCGCGGAGTTGGACTTGGGGGCCAGGGCGAGGGCGATGGTGGCGTGGCTGAGGGTGAGGGCGGCCTCCGGGAAGCCGATCATGGCGACGGCCTGGGCGGCGGCGACCGCGATGGGCAGCGCGTTGGGGTCCGCCAGGCCGATGTCCTCGCTGGCGGAGATCATCAGGCGGCGGGCGATGAAGCGGGGGTCCTCGCCGGCCTCGATCATGCGGGCCAGGTAGTGCAGGGCGGCGTCGACGTCGGAGCCGCGGATGGACTTGATGAGGGCGCTGGCGACGTCGTAGTGCTGGTCGCCGTCGCGGTCGTACTTCACCGCCGCGCGGTCGACGGTCTCCTCCAGGGTCTGCAGGCCGATCTCCGTCTCGCCCTTGTCGAGGGCGGCTCCGGCGGCGGCCTCCAGGGCGGTCAGCGCGCGGCGGGCGTCGCCGCCGGCGATGCGCAGCAGATGGGCCTCGGTGTCCTCGGGGAGCGTGACCGCGTCCTTGAGGCCGCGTTCGTCGCTCAGCGCCCGCCGCAGAAGCCCGCGGATGTCGTCGTCCGTGAGCGGCTCGAGGGTCAGCAGGAGGGAGCGGGACAGCAGCGGGGAGATCACCGAGAAGTACGGGTTCTCCGTCGTCGCCGCGATCAGCGTCACCCAGCGGTTCTCGACGGCCGGGAGGAGCGAGTCCTGCTGGGCCTTGCTGAAGCGGTGGATCTCGTCGAGGAAGAGGACGGTCTCCTTGCCGTACCCGCCGGTGGCGCGGCGGGCGCCGTCGATGACCGCGCGGACCTCCTTGACGCCGGCGGTGATCGCGGACAGCTCCACGAAGCGCTTGTTGGTGGCCTTGGAGACCACGTACGCCAACGTCGTCTTGCCGGTGCCGGGCGGGCCCCACAGGATCACCGAGGACGGTCCGGCCGGTCCCCCGGAGCCCTCGCCGACCAGCCGGCGCAGCGGCGAGCCGGGTTTCAGCAGATGCTGCTGGCCCACCACCTCGTCGAGGGTGCGCGGGCGCATCCGCACGGCCAGGGGGCTGCCGGTCGGGTCCTTCTCCTGGCGTTCTTCTGCGGCGGCGGTGAACAGGTCGGGCTCCACGCTGGAAACCCTAAATCACCGCACTGACAATGCCCTCGGGCCCCGGCGACGGTCCCGGCTCAGGCCCAGAGCTGGCTGCCCCAGCGGGTCAGGATCAGCATGACGATGATGCCGATGTGGGTGACCGGCAGTACCCAGGTGAACTCGGCGAGGAACCGCTTGAGCCCGGCGGGGGCCGGCAGGAAGTCGTTGCGGACGTTGAACGAGGTCACGTACCAGAACATGACGATCGTGGCGACCCAGGCCAGCGAGCACCACAGGCACAGCGCGTTGATCTCGTACAGCGACTGGACCATGAGCCAGGTGCAGAAGGCGACGCCGAAGAGGGTGCCGGCGTTGAAGGTGAGCCAGTACCAGCGCGGGAAGCGGGCGCGGGCCAGCAGGCTCATGCCGACGCAGATCACGATGCCGTAGGTGACCAGGCCCAGCATCGGGTTGGGGAAGCCGAAGACGGACGCCTGCTCGCTCTCCATGACGTTGCCGCAGGAGATGATCGGGTTGAGGCTGCAACTCGGCGTGAAGGTCTCGCCCCGGGCCTTGGCCTCGAGGATCTTGAACTTGTCGAGCGTGATGACCCAGGCGGCGAGCAGCCCCGCCGCGCCGGTGATCACCAGCAGCAGGGCGAGGGCCCGGCTGCCGCCGACCGTGCGCGGCTCGGCGGCGGCGCGCTGCGGCCGCGGCTGCGGCTCGGGCTCGGGCTCGGTGGAGACGTCCTGGACTGTCGTCTTGCTCATCACGCCGATTCCGTCACTTGAGGGGGCTGACCTGCTTCCGGCTCCGGACATTGTGCCGCAAGCGGCTGTGTGTCCACCGTTCGCTGCGCATAAGGACATACGGCCGAGCCGTGCCCACCGTTCGGATCCGGACAACGACGAGGGCGCCGGGAGTCGGCCTTCGACTCCCGGCGCCCCTACGGCACTTCGTCAGCCCAGACGGGCTTCCAGCTCGGCCACGATCTCGTTCACGCCGACCGCCTCCTGCTCGCCGGACTCCATGTCCTTGAGCTGGACGACGCCGTCGGCGAGGTCGCGCTCGCCGGCCACGATCGTGTAGCGGGCGCCGCTGCGGTTGGCGTTCTTCATGGCGCCCTTGAGGCCCTTGCCGCCGTACGAGAAGTCCGCCGCGATCCCCGCCTTGCGGAGTTCGGTGACCTTGGCGAAGAGGACCCGGCGGGCCTCCTCGCCGAGCGGAACCGCGAACACGCTGGTGGCAGCGGGGAGTTCGAGCTCGATGCCCTCCGCCTCCAGGGCCAGGACGGTGCGGTCGACGCCGAGGGCCCAGCCGACGGACGGCAGCGCGGGGCCGCCGATCATCTCGGACAGGCCGTCGTAGCGCCCGCCGCCGCCCACCGCGGACTGGGAGCCCAGACCGTCGTGGACGAACTCGAAGGTCGTCCGGGTGTAGTAGTCCAGGCCGCGGACCAGCTTGGGGTCGTCCTCGAAGGAGACGCCCGCCGCCGTGATCAGCTCGCGGACCTCCTCGTGGTACGCCTTGCAGGCGTCGCAGAGGTAGTCCCGCAGGAGCGGTGCGCCCGTCAGCTGCTTCTGGACCGACTCGCGCTTGTCGTCCAGGACCCGCAGCGGGTTGATGTCGACGCGGCGGCGCGTGTCCTCGTCGAGGTCCAGGCCCCGGAGGAAGTCCTGCAGCGCGGCCCGGTACACCGGACGGCACTCCTTGTCGCCCAGGCTGTTGAGCAGGATGCGGAAGTTGCGCAGCCCGAGCGAGCGGTAGGCCTGGTCGGCCAGGATGATCAGCTCGGCGTCCAGCGCCGGGTCCTCGGCGCCGATCGCCTCGGCGCCGACCTGGGAGAAGTGCCTGTACCGGCCCTTCTGGGGGCGCTCGTAGCGGTAGTACGAGCCCGAGTACCAGAGCTTGACCGGGAGGTTGCCCGCCTTGTGCAGGTTGGCCTCCAGGGCGGCGCGCAGCACGGAAGCCGTGCCCTCGGGGCGCAGCGCCAGCTTGTCGCCGCCCTTGGTCTCGAAGGCGTACATCTCCTTGGTGACGATGTCCGTCGACTCGCCGACACCGCGCGCGAACAGCTCGACGCTCTCGAAGCCGGGCGTCTCGATGTAGCCGTAGCCGGAGTTGCGCAGCGGGGCGGCGATGGCCTCGCGGACCGCCAGGTACTTCGCGGAGTCCGGCGGGATCAGGTCGTACGTGCCCTTGGGGGCCTTGAAGGTGCTCACGGAAGTCTCTCGATCACATTCCTCGTCGGGGAGCGCTCTCGGGGTGCGCTCCCTGGCCGGCGGCCACCTGCCGGAGATACGGGTTGGTGGCGCGCTCGTGGCCGATGGTCGTCTGGGGGCCGTGGCCGGACAGCACCACGGTCGAGTCGTCGAGCGGCAGGCACACGCGGGCCAGCGAGTCGAGCATCTCGGCCATGTCACCGCCGGGCAGGTCGGTGCGTCCGATGGAGCCGGCGAACAGCAGGTCGCCCGAGAACAGGATCGGCGGGATGTCCGCCGCCTCGGGCAGGCCGAAGGTCACCGACCCCTTGGTATGGCCGGGCGCGTGCGCGACCGTCAGCTCCAGACCGGCCAGCTCCAGCTTGGCGCCGTCGGTCAGCGTGCGGACGTCGTCCGGCTCCCCCACGGTCAGCTCGCCCAGCAGCTGTGTGCCGATGGACCGGCCGAGGGCCTTCTCGGGGTCGCTCATCATGTACCGGTCGTCGGGGTGGATCCAGGCCGGTACGTCGTGCGCGCCGCACACCGGGACGACCGAGGCCACGTGGTCGAGGTGGCCGTGGGTGAGGACGACGGCGACGGGCTTGAGCCGATGCTTCTTCAGCGCCTCTTCGACTCCTGGGGCCGCTTCGTGGCCCGGGTCGATGATCACGCACTCCTCACCGGCGGCGGGGGCGACGAGATAACAGTTCGTCCCCCAGGCCCCGGCGGGGAACCCGGCAATGAGCACGATCGTCCTTCGTTGTGTCGATACGGGCGGCTAGAGCTTCCGTCAGAGCCTACCGGCGCTGCCGTTTCCTCAGCGAACCCATATACGGTACGGGGCACACGCAGGCGGTCGGCTCACCAGACGCACGCGTACCACCCATCGACGTACGAGACGTATGAGGAGTAAACCCGGTGGTCAGCCAGGAGCAGCGGCGGCGTCAGCTCGCCCGGGAGAAGTTCTTGCGGCAGCAGCAGCGGCGCACCGAAGCACGCCGCAAGGCGCGCACGCGCAACGCGGTGATCGCATCGGCGCTCGGCGTCATCCTGGTCGGCAGCCTCGCGCTGTACACGACCGGGGCCCTCAAGGACGACGGCAAGGAGAACGCGGGCGCGGAGGTCACCCCGAGCGCCAGCGCGCCGCAGGACCCGTGCGACAAGCCGGCCAAGGGCGAGGCCGAGTCGATGAGCTGGAAGAAGGAGCCGGCGATGACCATCGACAAGTCGGCCAAGTACACGATGAAGCTCGAGACGACCTGCGGTGACATAGACATCGCGATGAAGGCGTCGGCGGCCCCGCACACCGTGAACTCGTTCGGCTTCCTCGCCGGGAAGGGCTACTTCGATCACACGAAGTGCCACCGCCTGACCACCAACGGCATCTACGTGCTCCAGTGCGGCGACCCCACGGCCAGCGGCAGCGGCGGTCCGGGGTACCAGATGAAGGACGAGAACCTGAAGGACAAGAGCCTGAAGGGCGGCGTCTACCCGGCGGGCACGGTGGCGATGGCCAACTCCGGGCCGAACACCAACGGCAGCCAGTTCTTCCTGGTCTACCAGGACAGTCAGCTGCCGCCGAACTACACACCGTTCGGTACCGTTTCCGCATCGGGCATGACGGTCCTGAAGAAGATCGCAGCCGCGGGCGAGAACACCGGCGCCGGCGACGGCGCGCCGAACGCGACGGTCGTGATCGACAAGGCGACTGTCACGAAATCCTGACCGCCAACTGCGAATTTCGGTCGCGCGGGATGCGGACAGGCAACCCGCCGGTCGCCTATGTTGGCCGTGACGAAACTGTGGACGATGCCCGGGGGAGCTGAGGCCCCCCGCAGGCATCATGTGGAGGAGGCGCTGTGAGCAGCGACCCGTGGGGCCGCGTCGACGAGACGGGGACCGTGTACGTGCGAACGGCCGACGGCGAGAAGGTCGTCGGTTCCTGGCAGGCCGGCTCCCCTGAGGAGGCGCTGGCCTACTTCGAGCGCAAGTACGAGGGCCTGGTTGTCGAGATCGGCCTCCTCGAGAAGCGAGTGCAGACCACCGACCTGTCGGCCAAGGACGCCCAGGCCGCCATCGACCATCTGCGCGAGCAGGTCGACGCGCACCACGCCGTGGGTGACCTGGACGCCCTGCGGGCCCGGCTGGACAAGCTGGTGCAGACCGTCGAGGCGCGCCGCGAGCAGCGCAAGGCGCAGCGCGCGCGGCAGACCGACGAGGCCCGGCACGCCAAGGAGGCGCTGGTCGAGGAGGCCGAGCAGCTGGCCCAGTCCGACCAGTGGCGGGCGGCCGGCGAGCGGCTGCGGGCGCTGGTGGACACCTGGAAGGGTCTGCCGCGGCTGGACCGCAAGTCGGACGACGAGCTGTGGCACCGCTTCTCGCACGCCCGGTCGGCGTTCTCCAAGCGTCGCAAGGCACACTTCGCGCAGCTGGACGCGCAGCGCGAGGAGGCCCGCAAGACCAAGGAGCGGCTGGTCGCCGAGGCCGAGGCGCTGTCGAACTCCACCGACTGGGGTCCGACGGCCGCTCGCTACCGCGAGCTGATGGCCGAGTGGAAGGCCGCGGGCCGCGCCCAGCGTGAGCACGAGGACGACCTGTGGAACCGCTTCCGCGGCGCCCAGGACGTGTTCTTCGCCGCCCGTAGCTCGGTCTTCGCCGAGCGCGACGCCGAGCAGGCCGAGAACCTGAAGCTGAAGGAGGAGCTGGCCGAGGAGGCCGAGAAGATCCTCCCGGTGACAGACCTCAAGGCCGCGCGGGCCGCGTTCCGCACGATCAACGAGCGGTGGGAGGCCATCGGCCATGTGCCGCGCGACGCCCGGCCCAAGGTCGAGGGGCGGATGCACGCGGTCGAGCGGGCCATCCAGGAGGCCGAGGAGGCCGAGTGGCGCCGGACGAACCCGGAGGCACGCGCGCGTGCCGAGGGTCTGACCGGCCAGCTCCAGGCCGCCGTGGACAAGCTCAAGGGCCAGATCGAGCAGGCCCGCGCCCAGGGCAACAACGCCAAGGCCGAGAAGCTCGAGCGCGAGCTGGAGGGCCGCCAGGCGCTGCTGGACCAGGCGCTGAAGGGGCTGCAGGAGTTCGGCGGCTGACACCCCGAGGTCATACGAAAGGGGCTCCCCTCCGGCGCGGAGGGGAGCCCCTTTCCGGGTGCGGCGCCACGAATTCCGTACGGCTCTACGACCGGCTGCGCGCCGACGTCACCCGGTACACGTCGTACACGCCCTCGACGCCCCGGACCGCCTTCAGCACATGGCCGAGATGTTTCGGGTCGCCCATCTCGAAGGTGAAGCGGGAGGTGGCGACGCGGTCGCGGGAGGTCTGGACGGCCGCGGAGAGGATGTTGACGTGCTGGTCGGACAGGACACGGGTGACGTCCGACAGCAGCCGGGAGCGGTCCAGCGCCTCGACCTGGATGGCGACCAGGAAGACCGAGGACTGGGTGGGCGCCCACTCGACGTCCAGGATCCGCTCGGGTTCGCGGGACAGTGACTCCACGTTCACACAGTCGCTGCGGTGAACCGATACACCGCTACCACGTGTGACGAAGCCGATGATCGGGTCGCCGGGCACCGGCGTACAACAGCGGGCCAGCTTGACCCACACGTCGTCGACGCCCTTGACGACCACGCCCGGATCGGCGCTGGTACGGCGTTTGCGGCCGCGTCCGCGCGACGGCGGCACGCTCTCGTCGATCTCCTCGGTGGCCGCCTCCTCGCCGCCGAAGGCCTGGACGAGCTTCTGCACGACGTTCTGCGCGGAGACATGGCCCTCGCCGATCGCCGCGTACAGCGCGGAGATGTCCGGGTAGCGCATCTCGTGCGCGAGGGTGACCAGGGAGTCGCCGGTGAGGATGCGCTGGATCGGCAGGTTCTGCTTGCGCATCGCGCGGACGATGGCGTCCTTGCCCTGCTCGATCGCCTCGTCGCGGCGTTCCTTGGAGAACCACGCCCGGATCTTGTTGCGGGCGCGCGGCGACTTCACGAAGCCGAGCCAGTCGCGGGACGGGCCCGCGCCGGGCGCCTTCGAGGTGAAGACCTCCACCAGGTCGCCGTTGTCCAGCGTGGACTCCAGCGGTACGAGACGGCCGTTGACCCGCGCTCCTATGGTGCGGTGGCCGACCTCGGTGTGGACGGCGTACGCGAAGTCCACGGGGGTGGCCCCGGCGGGGAGCGCTATGACGTCGCCCTTGGGGGTGAAGACGAAGACCTCGTTGCGGGACAGGTCGAAGCGCAGGGACTCCAGGAACTCGCTGGGGTCCTCGGTCTCCTTCTGCCAGTCGAGGAGCTGCCGCAGCCACGCCATGTCGTTGATGGCGTCCTTGTCCTTGCCGGACGCCTTCGGCACGTCGGTGCGCACCTTGGAGGCGCCGGCCACCGCGTCCTGCTTGTACTTCCAGTGGGCGGCGATGCCGTACTCGGCGCGGCGGTGCATGTCGAAGGTGCGGATCTGCAGCTCGACGGGCTTGCCGTTGGGGCCGATGACCGTCGTGTGCAGCGACTGGTACATGTTGAACTTCGGCATCGCGATGTAGTCCTTGAACCGGCCGGGGACCGGGTTCCATCGCGCGTGCACCGTGCCGAGGGCCGCGTAGCAGTCGCGGACGGTGTCCACGAGGACGCGGATGCCCACCAGGTCGTAGATCTCCGCGAAGTCGCGGCCGCGGACGATCATCTTCTGGTAGACGCTGTAGTAGTGCTTCGGGCGGCCGGTGACCGTCGCCTTGATCCGGGCGGCGCGCAGGTCCTGCTGGACCTCGTCGGTCACTATGGCCAGGTACTCGTCGCGCTTGGGGGCGCGCTCGGCGACCAGGCGGACGATCTCGTCGTACATCTTGGGGTAGAGGATCGCGAAGGCGAGGTCCTCCAGCTCCCACTTGATGGTGTTCATGCCCAGGCGGTGGGCGAGCGGCGCGTAGATCTCCAGGGTCTCGCGCGCCTTCTTCTCCTGCTTCTCGCGCTTGAGATACCGCATGGTGCGCATGTTGTGCAGGCGGTCGGCGAGCTTGATGACCAGGACGCGCGGGTCCTTGGCCATGGCGACGACCATCTTGCGCACGGTCTCGGCCTGGGCGGCCTCGCCGAACTTGACCTTGTCCAGCTTGGTGACGCCGTCGACGAGCAGCGCGACCACGTCGCCGAAGTCGCGGCGCAGGTCCTCCAGGCCGTACTCGGTGTCCTCGACGGTGTCGTGCAGCAGGCCCGCCATCAGGGTGGCCGGATCCATGCCCAGCTCGGCGAGGATGGTGGTGACGGCGAGCGGGTGCGTGATGTACGGGTCGCCGCTCTTGCGCTTCTGGCCGCGGTGCCAGCGCTCGGCGACCTGGTAGGCACGCTCGATCTGGCGGAGCGTGGCCGTCTCGATCTTGGGGTCGTTGCTCCGGACTATCCGGAGCAGCGGCTCGAGCACCGGGTTGTACGGGTTGGCGCGCTGTACGCCGAGGCGGGCCAGGCGGGCGCGGACGCGGTTGGAGGAGCCGGTGCGCGCGGGCTGGGGCGGGGCGGCCGGGCGGATCGGGGGCGTGGGCGCGATGGGAGTCCCGCCTGGACCGGAGCTTGTCGAAGGCCCTTGGGGGAGCTCGGGAGGGGCCGGCTTGGGGCGTGCCTGCTCGCCGGCCTTGGCGCCGGGTGCGGACTGGCCGTGCTGTTCCGTCCCGCGGGCTTCGTTCTTAGCGTGCGGCGCGGGCGTGGCCGCGGAGTCCGAGGCGCGCTCGGGCTTGCGGGCGGTCAGGTGCTGGGCCTCGTCTGGCAAGAGGGCTCCTCGTGCGCGATCCGGGTCCCCCGGTCAGGCTCCGGAAACCCCATCGTAGCGAGCCTGGGCTCCGGGATCGCCTTCAGGCCGATGTGAAGGCGGTCTACCGGGGAAACACATGAGGCGGGCGCCGGATTCCTCCGGGCCCGCCTCAGCGGTGTCATACGGCCGTCCGCACGGTGTCGTACGGCGGTCCGCGCGGCGTCCTACGGCTGTCCGGGCGGCGTCCTACGGCCGTCCAGGCGGCGTTGTCCGGCCGTCCGCGCGGCCTCGTGCCGTGCTCAGACGACGAGCAGCGCCTCCAGCGGAGCGCCGTCGAGGGCCGGTGCCAGGCGGCTGCGGCCGTCGAGGAAAGCCAGCTCCATCAGCACCGCGACGCCCGCGACCTGGGCGCCGGCGCGGCGGATCAGCTGGAGGGAGGCCTCGGCGGTGCCGCCGGTGGCGAGTACGTCGTCGATGACCAGGACGCGGTCGTCCGCGGTGAGGTCCTCGGCGTGCACCTCGATCTCCGCCGAGCCGTACTCCAGGTCGTAGGCCTGGCGCAGGGTGGCTCCGGGGAGCTTGCCCGCCTTGCGGACCGGGATGAAGCCGACGCCCGCGCGGACGGCGACCGGGGCGCCGAGGATGAAGCCACGGGCCTCCAGGCCGACGATCTTGGTGGCGCCGGTGCGCTCCACGATCTCGGCCAGTGCGTCGGTGAGCGCGGTGAAGGCCGCCGGGTCCGCCAGGAGCGGGGTGATGTCCTTGAACATCACCCCGGGCTCCGGGTAGTCCGCGACATCGCGGATGCGGCTGAGCAGCAGCTCCTTGATGTCGGTCATCGGCGCTTCCCGGAGGGTCGGCCGCGGCGGGTGCGGGGCCCGGACTGGTCGCGCGGGCCGACGACCGCGGGGGCGGCGTCCTCGTCGGCGTACGCCTCGTCGGCGATCTCCTCCGTCTGCGGCTCGCCCTGGTCGCCGCCCTGCGCCCGCTTGGCCAGGACGCGCTTCTTCAGGGCCTTCATCTGCGGCTCGCGCTCCTTGAGGTCGGCGACGAGCGGCGTGGCGATGAAGATCGAGGAGTAGGCACCGGCGGCGAGGCCGACGAACAGCGACAGCGAGATGTCGTTGAGCATGCCGGCGCCGAGGACGCCGCCGCCGATGAACAGCAGGCCCGCCACCGGCAGCAGCGCGACCACCGTGGTGTTGATCGAGCGGACCAGGGTGCTGTTGATCGACCGATTGGCGATGTCGCTGTAGGTCCAGCGGGTCTGCTTGGTGATGTCCTTCGTCTGCTCCTTGAGGCTGTCGAAGACGACGACCGTGTCGTAGAGCGAGTAACCGAGGATGGTCAGCAGACCGATCACCGTGCCCGGCGTGACCTCGAAGCCGACGAGGGCGTAGATGCCGACCGTGATGGTGATGTCGTGGATCAGGGCGACGAACGCCGCGACCGCCATCCGCCACTCGAAGGCGATCGCCAGGTAGATCACCACGAGGATCAGGAAGATGCCGAGGCCCTGCCAGGCCTTGTTCGCAATCTGGTCACCCCAGCTGGGGCCGACCAGCTCGGCGTTGATCGACTCGGTGTCGACCTTCATGTCCTCGGCCAGCCGGTCCTTGATCTGGTCGGACCGCTCGGTGTCGATGCCCGCGACCTGGATGCGCAGCGCACCGTCGCTGCTGTTGCCGAGCTTCTGGACGATCGCGTCGTGGCCGGAGGCCTCTTCCGCGTACTCCTCGGCCTGGGCGACGGAGACGGAGGTCTTCCCGGTGGTGAAGACGGCACCGCCCTGGAACTCGATGCCCATGTTCAGGCCGCGCACCGCCAGGCCGACGATGGCCGTGATGGTGATCAGTATCGAGATGCCGTACCAGATCTTGCGGTTCTTGACGAAGTCGTAGCCGACCTCGCCACGGTGCAGTCGGGCGCCGAGGTTGCCGAGCTTCGACATCTCAGGCCTCCTTCGTTTCGACGGGGCCGGCGGCCGGACGGCGGGTGCGGCGCAGTGGCGGCTGGGCACCGAGGCGCTTCGGGTCGAGGCCGGACCAGGAGTGGCCGTCCGCGAAGAACTTGCGGCGGGCGAGCAGCGTCAGCAGCGGCTTGGTGAAGAAGAACACGACCACGACGTCGAGGACGGTGGTCAGGCCGAGCGTGAAGGCGAAGCCCTGGACCTTGCCGACGGTGACGATGAAGAGCACCGCCGCGGCGAGGAAGGACACGAAGTCGGAGACCAGGATGGTGCGCCGGGCGCGCGGCCAGGCCCGCTCGACCGCGGGGCGCAGCGAGCGGCCCTCGCGGATCTCGTCCCGGACCCGTTCGAAGTAGACGATGAACGAGTCCGCCGTGATGCCGATGGCGACGATGGCACCGCAGACGGCCGGCAGGTTCAGCGCGAAGCCGATGGCCGGGCCGAGCAGCGACATGATCACGTAGGTGAGGGCGGCGGAGACCAGCAGCGAGGCGATCGCGATGAGCGACAGGCCGCGGTAGTAGACCACCAGGTAGAGCACGACCAGGGCGAGGCCGATGGCGCCCGCGATCAGACCGGCCTGCAGCTGCTCGCCGCCGAGCGCCGCGGTCACCGTGGTGACGCTGTCCTCCTTGAAGGTCAGCGGGAGGGCGCCGTACGACAGCATGTTGGCGAGGCCCTGGGCCTCCTGCTGGGTGAAGCTGCCGGAGATCTCGGCGTTGCCGCCGGTGATCGCCTGGTTGACGTACGGGCTGGAGACGACGTCGCCGTCCAGGACGATGCCGAACTGGTTCTGCGGGGAGGGGTTCTGCGCCAGCTTGCCGGTGATGTCGGCGAACTTCTTGTCGCCGCTGGAGGTGAAGTCCATCTGGACCTTCCAGCCGGCGCCGCTCTGCGTGTCGTAGACGGCCTGGGCCTTCTTGACCTCGGTGCCGTCGACGGCGGCCGGGCCGAGCAGGTACTTGTACCAGACGCCCTGGATCTCGCCGCAGCCGACGGTGGTGTCCTCGGGCTTGGCGCCGTCGCCGGCCTTGTTCCGGGCGCTCTCCTTGGAGCAGTCGAGCGCGGCGTAGGCGGCCTGGGCGTCACTGTCGGAGCCGGTGCCGCCGGTCGCGGACGGGGAGGGGCTGGCCGACGGGGAGCCGGTGGCGCTGCCGGACGGGGTGGGGTCGGCCTTCAGGGCGTCGGTGACGGCACGGCCCTGGGTGGTGGCGGAGGCCGAGGGGGTCGTCGCGGCGCCCGCGGAGGCGGACGCGGACGGGCTCGCCTTGTCGTCGGCCTTGCCGGAGGCGCTGGGAGAGGCGCTCGGAGAGCCGCTGGGCGAGGGGCTGGTGGGGGCGGCGCCGCCGGTGGGCTCGGTGGCCAGCACGGGGCGGAAGTAGAGCTTGGCGGTGGTGCCGACCTGATCCCGGGCCTGCTTGGAGTTGGTGCCCTTGGGGATGTTCACGATGATGTTGCGATCACCCTGCGTCTGGACTTCCGCCTCCGAGACGCCAAGACCGTTGACACGGCGCTCCATGATGGAGACCGCGGTGTCCATGTTGGTCTTGTTGATCGCTGCCTCGTTGCCGTCCTCCGCGACGGCGCGGAGCGTGATGCTCGTGCCGCCGGCCAGGTCGATGCCGAGCCGCGGAGTGGTGTGCCCGGAGGCGAACATGCCGCCGGTGAGCGCCACGATGGCGATCAGGATCAGGGCCAGCGAGCGCCCCGGCTTGCTCTGGGCGCTCGCGTTCCGGCCCCTTTTAGGTGCTGCCACCTTCTCGTACTCCCTCTCGGGCCGCCTCGCGCCCCGTGGGGGTGCGGGCGGCCATGACATGGTGTCGGGATCCCGCGCGTGATGCGCATGTCCCGGGGCGCGCGAGTGCCGCTCGCACGCCCCGGGACATCACTACTTCGCGTCGGTGTCGCCGTCGGTCTTCTTCGGCGCCTCGTCCGCGGTGTCGTCGGAGGGCTCCGCGTCCTTCTTACCGAGGTCGACGGACTTGTCGTCGGAGGCGGCGGCAGCGTCGGAGTCGCCGTCGGTCTCGGTGAGGGCGGAGGCGTCGTCCGGGACGACGTCCGAGTCGGACTTCAGGTCGTGCTCGATGCCGTGGACGATGCGGTTGTACTCGTCGTCCGACAGGACGGCACCGATCGAGTTCTTGGCGAAGAGCAGCTCGACGCCCGGCCCGGCGTCGAGGAGGACCGTGTCCTCGTTGACCTCCTTGACCGTTGCGTACATGCCCCCGATGGTGCGGACGCCGGAACCGGGCTGCATCTGGTTCCGCATCTCGATGGCCTGCTGCTGCTTCTTCTTGGCCGACCGGGTCATCAGGATCATGGCCCCGATGAGCACGATGAACGGGAGGAGGGTCACGAGACTCACGGGTCGGTACTTCCTTCACACGACCGCGATGGTGAGCGGCCTGATGGTTGGGGGTGTGTATGCCGCCGACTTAGGCGGCATCGGCGGAGTCTAAGCGAGTCCGCGCGCATGGAACAACGCTCAGCATGACACCGGGGTTCCTGCTCCGGCGAATCCCTCGCCGTCACGTCCCGAACAGGTCCTGTTGTCCGTTTCCCCCGCCGTGCGAGCGGGGCGGGGTGAGGCCGAGATGCGCCCATGCGGCCGGGGTGGCCACCCGTCCGCGGGGGGTGCGGGCCAGCAGACCCTCCCTGACCAGGAAGGGCTCGGCGACCTCCTCGACGGTCTCGCGCTCCTCCCCCACCGCGACGGCAAGCGTGGACAGGCCGACCGGTCCTCCGCCGAACAGCTTGAGCAGGGCCTCCAGAACGGCCCGGTCGAGGCGGTCGAGGCCGCGGGCGTCGACCTCGTAGACCGCCAGGGCCGCCGCCGCGATCTCCCGGGTGATGACGCCGTCGGCCTTGACCTGGGCGTAGTCGCGCACGCGGCGCAGCAGGCGGTTGGCGATCCGGGGCGTGCCCCGCGAGCGGCCGGCGATCTCGGCGGCGCCGTCCGGGTCGATCTCCACGTCCAGCAGGTGCGCGGAGCGGTGGACGACGCGCTGGAGCTCGGCGGGTTCGTAGAACTCCATGTGCGCGGTGAAGCCGAAGCGGTCGCGCAGCGGCGGTGGCAGCAGGCCCGCCCGGGTGGTGGCGCCGACCAGGGTGAACGGGGGCAGTTCGAGGGGGATGGCGGTGGCGCCGGGACCCTTGCCGACGATGACGTCGACGCGGAAGTCCTCCATCGCCATGTAGAGCATCTCCTCGGCGGGCCGGGACATGCGGTGGATCTCGTCGAGGAACAGCACCTCGCCCTCCTGGAGGGAGGAGAGGATCGCCGCGAGGTCGCCGGCGTGCTGGATGGCGGGGCCGGAGGTGATGCGGATGGGGGCGCCCATCTCGGCCGCGATGATCATCGACAGGGTGGTCTTGCCGAGGCCGGGGGCGCCGGAGAGCAGCACGTGGTCGGCGGTGGCGCCGCGCGCGCGGGCGGCGCGCAGCACGAGGTCCAGCTGCTCACGGACCTTCTCCTGGCCGATGAACTCGCCCAGGTCCTTGGGGCGCAGCGCGGCCTCGACGGCCTGGTCCTCACGGTCGGCGACAGAGCCCACCAGCCGCTCGGGGGCGGAGGTGTCGGTCGTGTCGTCCCAGTTCACTGAGATTCTCCTAGCTGGGTGTGCCCGGGAGCGTCGATCGGCCGGGGGTCCGGGGGTTGTCCCCCGGGAAGACACAGCATGGAGTGTGCCTCGGGGGTCGCGGTCGGATGGTCGTACGCGGATCAGGGCGCCGCCCGCGGGGGTGGTTTCCGGCCGAATCGGGGCCGGAGGGGCCTGTCCGCGGGCGGCGGGGGTGTCAGCGGGCTCTGTTCAGGGTCTGGAGCGCGGCCTTCAGCAACTGGCCGACCTGTGGGGTGCCCTCGGCCGCCTCGGCCTGCGGGGCCACGGCGGCGACGGCCTCGTCGGCCTCGCGGGTGGCGTAGCCAAGGCCGATCAGGGCGGCGTGCAGCTGGTCGCGCCAGCCGGAGCTGACCGGGGCGCCGACGGCGGGCGCGCCGAGGGGTTCGCCGAGGCGGTCCTTCAGCTCCAGCAGCAGCTTCTGGGCGCCCTTCTTGCCGATGCCGGGGACGGCGGTGAGCGCCTTCTCGTCACCGGTGGAGACCGCGCGGCGCAGGGCGTCGGGGGTGTGCACGGCGAGCATGGCCTGGGCGAGGCGGGGGCCGACGCCGCTCGCGGTCTGGAGCAGTTCGAAGACCTGGCGCTCGTCGTCGTCCGCGAAGCCGTACAGCGTGAGGGAGTCCTCCCGCACGACCAGGGAGGTGGCGAGCTTGGCCGGCCGGCCCACGCGGAGCGTGGACAGCGTGTTCGGCGTGCACTGGACGGCCATGCCGACACCGCCGACCTCGACCACCGCGGCGTCCGGGGCGAGGGCGGCGACCGTGCCGCTGACGAAGGCGATCATGTCGTACGGCCTTTCGTTGCGTGTGCTGCGTGCTGGGCGACCGCCTGCTGGAGGCGGTTCTGGGCGACGGCCTGCTGGAGCCGGTTCTGGGCGGGGGCGCGCCAGATGTGGCAGATGGCGAGGGCCAGGGCGTCGGCCGCGTCGGCGGGCTTGGGGGGCGCGGCCAGCCGCAGCAGGCGGGTGACCATGGCGCCGACCTGGGCCTTGTCCGCGCGGCCGGATCCGGTGACGGCGGCCTTGACCTCGCTGGGGGTGTGCAGGGCGACCGGGATGCCGCGGCGGGCGGCGCACAGCATGGCGACCGCGCTGGCCTGGGCGGTGCCCATCACCGTGCGGACGTTGTGCTGGCTGAAGACGCGCTCCACGGCCACATACTCGGGCCGGTGCTCGTCGAGCCACTGTTCGATGCCCTGCTCCACGGCGACGAGGCGGTCCCCCAGCTCGGCGTCGACCGGTGTGCGCACGACACCGACGCCGAGCATGGTGAGCGGTCTGCCGGGCACGCCCTCGACCACTCCGACACCGCACCGGGTCAGTCCCGGGTCCACCCCCAGTACGCGCACCCGCCCCTCCTTCGATCGCCTGTTTGTGCAGGCTATCGGGTGCCACTGACAACGCCGTGCAAAGCGACGGGCCGACGGGTGTGTCCCGTCGGCCCGTTCGGCTGCTCGCGTGCGGCGTCAGGCGCCGACGTTCTCCATGATCTCGTCGCTGACGTCGAAGTTCGCGAAGACGTTCTGGACGTCGTCGCTGTCCTCCAGTGCGTCGATCAGCTTGAAGATCTTCTTGGCGCCCTCCTCGTCCAGCTCGACCTGGACGGAGGGCACGAAGTTCGCCTCGGCGGACTCGTAGTCGATGCCGGCGTCCTGGAGGGCGGTGCGGACCGCGACCAGGTCGGTCGGCTCGCTGATGACCTCGAAGTTCTCGCCGAGGTCGTTGACCTCCTCGGCGCCGGCGTCCAGGACGGCCATGAGGACCTCGTCCTCGGTCAGCTCGCCCTTGGGGACGATGATGACGCCCTTGCGGTTGAACAGGTACGACACCGAGCCCGGGTCGGCCATGGAGCCGCCGTTGCGGGTCATGGCGACGCGGACCTCGGAGGCGGCGCGGTTGCGGTTGTCGGTCAGACACTCGATGAGCACCGCGACGCCGTTCGGGCCGTAGCCCTCGTACATGATCGTCTCGTAGTCGGCGCCACCGGCCTCCAGGCCGGCACCGCGCTTGACGGCGGAGTCGATGTTCTTGTTCGGTACCGAGCTCTTCTTCGCCTTCTGGATGGCGTCGTACAGCGTCGGGTTGCCGTCCGGGTCGGCGCCGCCCATCCGGGCCGCGACCTCGATGTTCTTGATCAGCTTCGCGAAGAGCTTGCCGCGCTTGGCATCGATCACGGCCTTCTTGTGCTTCGTCGTGGCCCATTTAGAGTGGCCGGACATCTGCCTGTCTCCTTCGCGTAACCAATCTCTGTAACGAACGCCTGAGATCCTACAAGGACTCCGGTGTTACTCCGGTGTCCGGTGGGCGCGCACCATGTCGACGAACAGGGAGTGCACGCGGTGGTCGCCGGTCAGTTCCGGGTGGAACGACGTGGCGAGCGCGTTGCCCTGGCGGACCGCGACGATGTGGCCGTCGTGCTCGGCCAGCACCTCGGCCTGGGCGCCGACGGACTCGACCCAGGGGGCGCGGATGAAGACGCCCTCCACAGGATCGCCCTCGATGCCCTTGACGTCGACGGTGGCCTCGAAGGACTCGTTCTGGCGGCCGAAGGCGTTGCGGCGGACGATCATGTCGATGCCGCCGATCGTCTCCTGGCCCGAGCGCGGGTCGAGGATCTTGTCGGCGAGCATGATCATGCCGGCGCAGGTGCCGTAGACCGGCATGCCGTCCCGCACACGCGCGCGGAGGGGCTCCATCACGCCGAAGAGGATGGCCAGCTTGGAGATGGTGGTGGACTCGCCGCCGGGGATGACGAGGCCGTCGACCTCGGCGAGTTCCTCGGGGCGCCGGACCGGCCTGGCCACGGCGTCGGCCGCGGCCAGGGCGATCAGGTGCTCCCGTACGTCGCCCTGGAGGGCCAGGACGCCTATGACAGGGGCTTCGTTGCTCATCAGGTGATTACCAGCTCAGGGTGATGACCAGCTCGGGGTGAGGACCGGCTCGGGTGATTACCAGCCGCGGTTGGCGTAGCGCTCGGCCTCGGGCAGGGTGTCGCAGTTGATGCCGACCATGGCCTCGCCCAGGTTGCGGGAGGCATCGGCGATGATCTTCGGGTCGTCGTAGAAGGTGGTGGCCTTCACGATGGCGGCGGCGCGCTTGGCCGGGTCGCCGGACTTGAAGATGCCGGAGCCGACGAAGACGCCCTCGGCGCCGAGCTGGCGCATCAGCGCGGCGTCGGCCGGGGTGGCCACACCACCGGCGGAGAACAGCACCACCGGGAGCTTGCCCAGCTCGGCGACCTCCTTGACCAGCTCGTACGGGGCACGCAGCTCCTTGGCGGCGGCGTACAGCTCGTGGTTGTCGTAGCCGCGGAGCCTGGCGATCTCGTTCTTGATCTGACGCAGGTGGCGGACGGCCTCGACCACGTTGCCGGTGCCGGCCTCGCCCTTGGAGCGGATCATCGCGGCGCCCTCGGCGATGCGGCGCAGGGCCTCGCCCAGGTTGGTGGCGCCACAGACGAAGGGGGTGGTGAACGCCCACTTGTCGGAGTGGTTGACCTCGTCGGCCGGGGTCAGCACCTCGGACTCGTCGATGTAGTCCACACCGAGGGACTGCAGCACCTGGGCCTCGACGAAGTGGCCGATACGCGACTTGGCCATGACCGGGATCGAGACGGCGTTGATGATGCCCTCGATCATGTCCGGGTCGGACATGCGGGCCACGCCGCCGTCCTTGCGGATGTCGGCCGGGACGCGCTCCAGCGCCATGACGGCGACGGCGCCCGCGTCCTCGGCGATCTTCGCCTGCTCCGGCGTGACGACGTCCATGATCACGCCGCCCTTGAGCTGCTCGGCCATGCCGCGCTTGACGCGCGCGGTGCCGGTCTCGGGGGCCTGGGCGGAGTTGGGGAGGGTGGACACGGGTTTGACCTCACTCGATGGAAAGAGGGTTTCTGCCTCACCGAGGAAACGCGAGGGGCCCAGGCCACAGCAAGGGCCAATGGGAAGGCGGTGGCTCGTTTTCCGGCCGAGGGCCCTGGCAGGGGGGTGGATGCGGGGTGCGGTGGGCGGCTCCGAGGTGGCCGAGGTGGCCCGCTCAGGCCGCGCGGTCCACCAGGGCGGCGGGCGGCTCGTCGTCCATCTCGAAGGCCATCGGGAAGGGGGCGTGGCCGGCCAGGCGGAACCAGCGGACCTTGCGGTGCTCGCGGAGCCTGCGCGCGGCGCCCACCGCGTCGTTGTGGAACCGCCGTGCCATCGGCACCCTGCGCACGGCCTCCGTGAGCTCGCGGGCCGCCTCCTCGCCGCCGGGGGCCTCCCGTACCGCCTCGACCTGCTGCGGGTCCGCGAAGACGGCGCGCAGCGCCTGGCTCAGCTCGCTCTCGGCAACCTCCCGCTGCTCCTCCTCGGCCTGCCGCGCGGCGTGCGCGGCCTCGTACAGCACGATCGAGGCGGCCGGGTCGAGCACCCCGGACGTGGCCAGTTCCTGTGCCACCGAAGCCCTGCGCAGCAGCTGGGCGTCGAGCGCGGCACGGGCGGCGTCGATCCGGGCGTGCAGCCGGTCCAGCCGGCCGGCCGTCCAGCTCAGGTAGAGGCCGATCGCGACGAGGGCGACGAGGATCCAGATGAGGGTTTCGGTCACGGGCGGCAAGGCTACCGGGGCGCTGCGCCGCTTCCGCCGGGTGCCTCAGGTGGCCGGAGTCCTGGCGGCTGCCGCCCCCAGACCCCCGCTTCGCCCTGAACGGCCTCGTCCTCAAGCGCCGGACGGGCTTCTTCTACTCACCCGCCGCAACGGGGCTCCGGCTCTCAGTCCCGCGCCAGACCGAACCGCGCCCGCAGCCCGCCCCCGCCGGCCCCCTCGTCCGCCGCCACCGCCGCCGCGCCGGCCGTGACCGTCTCGTACACCGACAGGATGTCCGCGCCGACGGTCGACCAGTCGAAGCGGCGGACGTGGGCGCTGCCGCGGGCGCTCAGCTCGGCGCGGCGCAGCGGGTCGCCCAGCAGCCGCAGCGCCGCCTCCGCGAGCGCGTCCGCGTCCTCGTTGGCGAACAGCTCGCCCGCCGCGCCCCGGTCGAGGACCTGGGCGAAGGCGTCGAGGTCGGAGGCCAGCACCGGAGCGCCGGCCGACATCGCCTCGACGAGGATGATGCCGAAGCTCTCGCCGCCGGTGTTGGGGGCGACGTACAGGTCGACGCTGCGCAGGAATCGCGCCTTGTCCTCGTCGCTGACCATGCCGAGGAACTCCACGCGTGAGCGCAGCTCGGCCGGCAGGGACGCGACCGCCTCCTCCTCGTCGCCTCGTCCGGCGACCAGCAGCCGGGTCTGCGGGCGTTCGGCGAGGATGCGGGGCAGCGCCCGCATCAGCACCGGCAGGCCCTTGCGGGGCTCGTCGATGCGCCCTATGAAGCCGATCGTGTCGCCCTGCCAGGCCGGGTTCGGCTCGGCCTTGGCGAAGAAGTCCACGTCGACGCCGTTGGGGATGACCACCGCGTCGCCGCCGAGGTGTTCCACCAGGGTGCGGCGGGCGTACTCGCTCACCGCGATCCGCGCGCTGATCTTCTCCAGCGCCGCCTGGAGGATCGAGTACGCGGCGATCATCGCGCGCGAGCGCGGGTTGGACGTGTGGAACGTGGCCACGATCGGGCCCTGCGCCGCCCAGCAGGTCAGCAGGCCCAGCGACGGGGACGCCGGCTCGTGGATGTGGATGACGTCGAACGCGCCGTCGTGCAGCCAGCGGCGTACGCGGGCGGCCGAGAGGAAGCCGAAGTTCAGGCGGGCCACCGAGCCGTTGTACGGCACCGGGACCGCGCGGCCGGCCGAGACTACGTACGGCGGCAGCGGGGTGTCGTCGTCGGCGGGGGCGAGGACGGACACCTCGTGGCCGAGGCGGATGAAGTACTCGGCGAGGTCGCGGATGTGGAACTGGACGCCGCCCGGCACGTCCCACGAGTAGGGGCAGACGATGCCGATCCTCACGACGGCCCCTTCGCGGGGTCGAGGTCAGAGAGCCACAAGCGCTGGAGCATGTGCCAGTCCTCCGGGTGGTCGGCGATTCCCTGGGCGAAGGCGTCTGCGAGCGCCTGTGTCATGACAGACGTCTTCTCGGCCCGGGTGCCTGACTCCGGTACCTCGATCGGGGGATGCAACCGCCCCCGCATGACGGGCGAGTCGTCGTACCACAGCGTCACCGGGAGCAGGAGTGCGCCGG
Source organism: Streptomyces sp. NPDC030838 (assembly GCF_055572035.1). NCBI lineage: Bacteria > Bacillati > Actinomycetota > Actinomycetes > Kitasatosporales > Streptomycetaceae > Streptomyces > Streptomyces sp. NPDC030838. Next base: position 157,187 of record NZ_JBVIED010000014.1, read on the forward strand.
TCTGCTGGGCCAGCAGCGCGGGGCCGGCGGGCATCCGCGCGGTGTCGCCGAAGAACGTGACCTCGACGCCGGACGCGGACAGGTCGCGGTCGGCGACCAGGCAGACCAGCCCGCCGTCGCGCAGCCGCCGGGCGAGCGTGCCGAAGGCGGAGCCGCCGTTGTGCGGCAGCACCTCCATGCCGAGGCCCTCGCGGTAGGCGACGAAGCGGTCGTACAGCGTCTCCGGCTTCAGGCGCTCCGCGACCGTCGTGAAGGGTGTGTTGAGCTTGGTGGTGACCCAGGCGCCCGCCAGGTCCCAGTTGGCCAGGTGCGGCAGGGCGAGGATGACGCCCTTGCCGGCGGCGAGACCGTCGGTGAGGTAGTGCAGGTCCTTGGGGTCGAAGCCGGTCCTGACGCGCTCGGCGCTCCACGCCGGGAGCCGGAAGGACTCCATCCAGTAGCGCAGGTACGAGCGCATGCCCGCGCGGGACAGCTCCGCCAGCCGCTCCGGGGTGGCGTCGGGCACCACGCGCGCGTAGTTGCTCTCCAGCCGCCGCACGCCCTTACCGCGCTGCTTCCAGGCGATGTCGGCGATGGTCCGCCCGAGCCGCACCGCGACCGGCTCGGGGAGCTTCTTCACGGTGCTCCAGCCGAGCCCGTACAGCGCGTCCGTCAGGCGCTCCTGGACGCTCATTTCGCCGCCTCGCTCCCCCTGGGAGCATTCTCCTGCTCCTCGGCGGCCGCCGCCTCCGCCTCCGCGGACTCCCTGCGGACCGTGACGACCCGCTGCACCAGCGTGACCAGGCTGCCCACGGCGACGATCCACAGCGCGACCGGCAGCAGGACGTCGATGCCCGGCACGCCGAACGCGTGCAGACCGGCCAGTCCGGCCGCGACCAGGGAGATCACCAGCCGCTCGGCGCGTTCGACGAGCCCGTTGACGGCGACCGGCAGACCGATCGACTCGCCGCGCGCCTTGGTGTACGACACCACCTGGCCGCTGGCCAGGCAGAAGATCGACACCGCGCACAGAACGTTGTCGTCGCCGCCGCCCGCGTACCACAGGGCGAACCCGCCGAAGATCGCGCCGTCGGCGACCCGGTCCAGGGTGGAGTCCAGGAAGGCGCCCCAGCGGCTGGAGCGGCCCAGCTGGCGGGCCATGTTGCCGTCGACCAGGTCGGAGAAGACGAACAGCGTGATGACGACCGTGCCCCAGAAGAACTCGCCCCTGGGGTAGAAGACCAGCGCGCCCGCGATCACACCGGCGGTGCCGATCAGCGTGACCGTGTCGGGGCTCACGCCCCGGCGGATGAGAAACGCGGCGAACGGTGTGAGGACACGCGTGAAGAATGCACGCGCGTACTTGTTCAGCATGGCCTTCCCGAGGGTCGGTGTCGCCGGGCGGCCCCTGCTGGCCGCCGGCTGGCCCATCGTAGCCACGCGTGCGCGTGGGTGACGGGCGGGCACCCGCACCGGTCGGTGCCATCCGGCGAACGGCTCGCAACCGCCGGCCGGCGACGGGTTCCGGTCCTTCGTATGGACGCACCGTGACGGGAGTGGAAAGCTCGAAGGATCGCGGGCGTCGCCGGAGCCGCTCGCACGCGGCCCCCGCGTGTCCGCGCCCACAGTGACCTCACCGTGCACGGGAGGCAGGATCATGGGCGACAAGGCGAACGCACACCCTGGAGCCGCCGGCAGGGCTACGGCGGCCGACCACCCCGCGTCCGTACGGAATGTGGTGCTGGTCGGCCACTCCGGTTCGGGCAAGACGACTCTGGTGGAGGCTCTCGCGCTGACCGCGGGAGCGGTGAACCGGGCGGGCCGCGTGGAGGACGGCGGCACCGTCTCCGACTACGACGAGATCGAGCACCGCCAGCAGCGCTCGGTGCAGCTCTCGCTGGTGCCCGTCGAATGGGACGGGATCAAGATCAATCTCCTCGACACTCCGGGATACGCCGACTTCGTCGGGGAGCTGCGGGCCGGTCTGCGCGCGGCGGACGCGGCCCTCTTCGTCGTCTCCGCCTCCGACGGCGTGGACGGCTCGACCCGCATGGTGTGGGACGAGTGCGCGGCCGTCGGCATGCCCCGCGCGATCGTCATCACGCACCTGGAGGCCGCCCGCGCGGACTTCGAGGAGATGACGCGGATCTGCGCCGAGGCCTTCGGCGGCGACGACCCCGACGCCGTGCTGCCGCTGTACCTGCCGCTGCACGGCCCGCAGGCCCCGGACGGGCACGCGCCCGTGACCGGCCTGATCGGACTGCTCTCGCAGCAGCTGTTCGACTACTCCAGCGGGGAGCGCAAGGAATCCGAGCCGGGCGAGGACCAGCTGCCGCTGATCGAGGAGGCCCGCAACCGGCTGATCGAGGGGATCATCGCCGAGAGCGAGGACGAGACCCTCATGGACCGCTACCTGGGCGGCGAGCAGATCGACCTCAAGACGCTCGTGGAGGACCTGGAGCGGGCCGTGGCCCGGGGCACCTTCTTCCCCGTCCTGGCCGCGGCACCGGCCGCCGAGGGCGCCCGCCAGGGCATCGGCACGGTGGAGCTGCTGGAGCTGATCACCCGCGGGTTCCCGACCCCGTTCGAGCACCCCACCCCCACGGTCACCACGATCGACGGCAGGCCGCGCGAGCTGAAACCCTGCGACGTCGACGGTCCGCTGGTCGCCGAGGTCGTCAAGACCTCCTCCGACCCGTACGTCGGCCGGATCTCCCTGGTGCGGATCTTCTCCGGCACCCTGCGCCCCGACCAGACCGTCCACGTCTCCGGGCACGGCCTCGCCGACCGCGGCCACGAGGACCACGACGTCGACGAGCGCGTCGGCGCGCTGTCCGTGCCGTTCGGCAAACAGCAGCGACCGGTGACGCACGCCGTCGCGGGCGACCTGGTCTGCGTGGCGAAACTCGGCCGCGCGGAGACTGGCGACACCCTCTCCGCCAAGGACGACCCGCTCCTGATGGAGCCCTGGCAGATGCCCGACCCGCTGCTGCCGCTCGCCATCCAGGCGCACAGCAAGGCCGACGAGGACAAACTCTCCCAGGGTCTGGCCCGGCTGGTCGCCGAGGATCCGACGATGCGCCTCGAGCAGAACCAGGACACCCACCAGGTGGTGCTGTGGTGCCTGGGCGAGGCCCACGCGGACGTCGCGCTGGAGCGGCTGCGCAGCCGCTACGGCGTCCAGGTCGACGTCGTACCGCACAAGGTCTCCCTCCGGGAGACGTTCGCGGCGAAGTCGGCCGGACGCGGACGGCATGTGAAGCAGTCCGGCGGACATGGGCAGTACGCCATCTGCGAGATCGAGGTCGAGCCGCTGCCCGGCGGCTCCGGCATCGAGTTCGTCGACAAGGTGGTCGGCGGCGCCGTGCCGCGCCAGTTCATCCCGTCCGTGGAGAAGGGCGTACGGGCCCAGGCCGCCAAGGGCGTCGCCGCCGGCTACCCGCTCATCGACGTCCGGGTCACCCTGCTCGACGGCAAGGCGCACTCCGTGGACTCCTCCGACGCCGCCTTCCAGACGGCCGGCGCGCTCGCGCTGCGGGAGGCCGCCGCCGACGCGAAGATCCATCTGCTGGAGCCGGTGGCCGAGGTGAGCGTCCTGGTCGGCGACGAGTACGTCGGCGCCGTGATGAGCGACCTGTCGGGGCGACGCGGCCGGCTGCTCGGCACCGAGCAGACACCCGGGGGGCGCACGCTGGTGCGCGCCGAGGTACCCGAGATCGAGATCGGACGGTACGCCGTCGATCTGCGCTCCCTGTCGCACGGCACGGCGCGCTTCGACCGCCGGTACGCCCGGCACGAACCGATGCCCCCGCAGGTCGCCGAACGCGTACGCGAACAGGAGCGGGCCGCCTCCTAGTTGGGACACCGGAGCGCCCAAGTGACCCGTGAGGACGCTCCCCTGCCGGATCGGCGGACGGCTTCGGCCGTCCGCCGACGAATGTCAGTGCCTGCGGATACGCTGATGACCTGATCAACAGGTGTGCGAAGCAAGGAAGTCGGGAAGGCCGCAGGACGACACCGGCGGCGAGTGGGGGCGGGAATGACCGTTGAGAGCGGTTACGCGGACATCTTCGGACCGCAGGTGCCGCGCACGGGCGACGAGGGCCAGACGGCGACCTTCGCGCTGGCCTCGGCGGCCTACCGGGACAACCCCGTGGAGGACATCAAGAAGGCCGACAACGACTGGCACCAGTCGACCGTCAACGCCGGCAAGCTGGCCCTGTTCAAGCCGAACCTGGGCGAGGCGTTCTCCCGCGCGGTGGTCGACCGCATGCTGGGCAGCGGCCGCAAGCCGCTCATCCAGTCGTTCGGCACCCAGCCCCAGGTGGTCGTCGAGCACTGCCTGGCCGCCAACCGCATCCGCCGCGAGCGCGACAACAAACTCACCGCGATCATGGCGCTGTGCGGCCTGGTCTTCCTCCCCGGCCTCCTGGTGTGGCTGCTGGTCTTCCAGCTGCGCTCCACCATGGCCAAGGGCGACAACAAGCGCGTCTCCGCGGCGGCCACCGCCCTGCTCGTCGCCGTCGGCGCGCTCGCCGTGATCTTCCTGATCCGGATGCCGTTCACCGGCTTCTGGGGGTGGTACGCCCGCGCGGCGATCGTCGCCCCGGTCGTCGGCTGGTTCTGGGCCAAGCAGGTCTGCGAGCGCACCGCGAAGGACCTGCGGGAGCGCTGGGACAGCCTCCTGTCGGGCAGCAGCGTCGGCGCCAAGGTCCCGGAGGCCGTGCCCAGCAGCCCCGGCGAGACCGCCGCCGAGCAGCTGCGCCAGTCCCTGGCGAAGCTCAGCGCCGAACAGCAGTCGAACTCGGTGTTCTACGCCGGCCCCAAGGGCATCCTCGGCATGGGCACCCGCTGGGGCTCCTGGCAGCTCGCCGAGGAGCTGGTCCCGGCCCACCCCGATCGCGAGATCCACCCGTTCCGCAGCTGGGACGTCATACGGTCGATCCACGACCAGCTGCGCATGCTGGAGCGCGGCCCGCTGAACACCGGCGGCTTCCCGGCCCCGTCGATACGGCACTGGATCGTCACCCCGGTCGGCGAGAACGCCAAGGCGGTCTCCCGGCCGGAGGGCACCGACGTCGAGGCCTACCAGGTCAAGCCGCACGCCATACAGGACATCTGCAACAAGCAGCAGTTCGGCGCCGGCGACCGGCACTACCTCGGCGTGCAGTGGACGCTGTGGGACGGCCAGCTGGTGCTCACCATGCTGATCACCGTCACGGTGCTGCACGCCACCCTGCGCATCGAGGTCACCGGCCACGCCCTGGGCCCCGTGAACGGCCTGTTCACCAGCAAGTCGGAGGCGCCGACCAAGTCGGTCACCAAGTCGCTCAAGCCGTGGGAGTCGCGCACGGTGAAGCTGCCGCTGGTCAACAGCGACGAGGTGGTCCGGCTCGCCGTCCGCGCGCCGATCACCTGGTATCCCCCGCTGCTGAACTGGCTCGGCGGCTCGATCGCCCTGCCCGAGCCGTTCGGCCTGCGGCACGCCTGGGCCGACCAGCCCTGGCGCCACCGCTTCATGGCCGACGACGCCCTGCGCGCCGCGACACCGGTGCTCCGCGTGGTGCACGCCGCGGCGATCAAGGTCCTCGAGGAGAACGGCGTCGACACGGAGAAGTTCGGCTCCCGCTCCGCCTTCCTCAGCACGGCGGTGCAGGACCCGTCACCGCGCAAGGCGGACGTGTACGACGCGTAGGCCTCCGGCGGTTCAGCCGCGTGGTGGGTCCGGGTGGCCGCCCCTGAGGGCTGCGCCCCCAGAACCCCGCTGCGGCCTGAACGGCCGCGTCCTCAATCGCCGGACGGGCTGATCGGTGTCGCCGCCGGCCGGCACATCACGCCGCCGGCCAGGCCTCCGCCAGCATCTTCCGGGTGTCCGCCAGCAGCTGCGGCAGCACCTTCGTGTGGCCGACCACCGGCATGAAGTTCGTGTCGCCGCCCCAGCGGGGCACGATGTGCTGGTGCAGATGCGCGGCGATCCCCGCGCCGGCCACCGAGCCCTGGTTCATGCCGATGTTGAAGCCGTGCGCGCCGGAGGCGGTGCGCAGCGCCGTCATCGCCTGCTTGGTCAGCTCCGCCAGCTCGGCCGTCTCGGCGTCCGTCAGATCCGTGTAGTCGGCGACATGGCGGTACGGCACGGTCATCAGATGACCGCCGTTGTACGGGTACAGGTTCAGCACCGCGTACACCTGCTCCCCGCGCCGGACGATCAGCCCGTCCTCGTCGGACTTGGCCGGGATCGAGCAGAAGGGGCAGCCGTCGTCGGCCCCCGGACCGGTCGGCTTGTTCTCGCCCTGGATGTAGGCCATCCGGTGGGGCGTCCACAGGCGCTGGAACGCGTCCTGCGTCCCCACTCCGATCTGCTGCTCCGGCTCACTCGTCATGCGTGCAGCATATGGCGTCGCCGCAGGGGGTATGGCAAGGCCCCCGGCGAGACGAACTGCACCGGGGGCCTGCGGACGGTCCTGCTCAGACCTGCGTCCGCTCCTCCACGACCTTGACGATCTTCGCGATGGCCTCGTCGAACGGGATGCCGTTCTCCTGGGAGCCGTCGCGGTAGCGGAAGGACACCGAGCCGTTGGACATGTCCTCGTCGCCCGCGATGACCATGAAGGGCACCTTCTGCTTCTGGGCGTTGCGGATCTTCTTCTGCATCCGGTCGGACGAGGAGTCGACCTCGACGCGCAGTCCCTTCTTCTTCGCCGCCGCGGCGAACTTCTCCAGGTACTCGACGTGCGCGTCACCGATCGGGATACCGATCGCCTGCACCGGCGCCAGCCACGCCGGGAACGCGCCCGCGTAGTGCTCCAGGAGCACCGCGAAGAACCGCTCGATGGAGCCGAACAGCGCCCGGTGGATCATGACCGGCCGCTGCTTGGAGCCGTCCGCGGCGGTGTACTCCAGGTCGAACCGCTCCGGCAGGTTGAAGTCGAGCTGGATGGTCGACATCTGCCAGGTCCGGCCGATGGCGTCCTTGGCCTGGACGGAGATCTTCGGGCCGTAGAAGGCGGCGCCGCCCGGGTCCGGGACCAGCGGCAGGCCCTGCTTCTCGGCGACCTGGCGGAGGGTCTCGGTGGCCTCCTCCCAGGCCTCGTCCGACCCGACGTACTTCTCCGGGTCCTTGGTGGACAGCTCCAGGTAGAAGTCGGTCAGGCCGTAGTCGCGCAGCAGGCCGAGGACGAAGGTGAGCGTCTTGTCGAGCTCCTCCGACATCTGCTCGCGCGTGCAGTAGATGTGCGCGTCGTCCTGGGTGAAGCCGCGGGCGCGGGTCAGGCCGTGCACGACGCCGGACTTCTCGTACCGGTACACGGTCCCGAACTCGAAGAAACGCAGCGGCAGTTCACGGTACGACCGGCCGCGCGCGTCGAAGATCAGGTTGTGCATCGGGCAGTTCATGGGCTTGAGGTAGTAGTCCACGCCCTCGTCGAGCTGCATGGGCGGGTACATGCCCTCGGCGTACCAGTCCAGGTGGCCCGACGTCTCGAAGAGCTTCCCCTTCGTCGCGTGCGGGGTGTAGACGAACTCGTAGCCCTCTTCCTCGTGGCGGCGCCGCGAGTAGTCCTCCATCACGCGGCGGACGATGCCGCCCTTGGGGTGGAAGACGGCGAGGCCGGAGCCGATCTGCTCCGGGATGGAGAACAGGTCCAGCTCGTTGCCGAGCTTGCGGTGGTCGCGCTTCTCGGCCTCGGCGAGGAAGTCCAGGTACTGCTTCAGCTCGTCCTTGGACGGCCACGCGGTGCCGTAGATGCGCTGGAGCATCGGGTTCTTCTCGCTGCCGCGCCAGTAGGCGGCCGCGTTGCGCATCAGCTTGAACGCGGGGATCAGTCGGGTCGAGGGCAGGTGGGGACCGCGGCAGAGGTCCTTCCAGCACAGCTCGCCGGTCTTGGCGTCCAGGTTGTCGTAGATCGTCAGCTCGCCGGCGCCGACCTCGACGTCCGCGCCGTCGTCGCTGGAGGCGGCGCCCTTGAGGCCGATCAGCTCCAGCTTGTACGGCTCGTTCGCCAGCTCCTCGCGGGCGGCCTCGTCGGTCACCACGCGGCGGGCGAACTTCTGCCCGCGCTTCTGGATCTCCTGCATCTTCTTCTCGATGGCCTTGAGATCCTCGGGCGTGAACGGCTTCTCGACGTCGAAGTCGTAGTAGAAGCCGTCCTTGACGGGCGGGCCGATGCCCAGCTTCGCCTCGGGGAAGAGCTCCTGCACGGCCTGCGCCATGACGTGCGCGGTGGAGTGCCGCAGGATGTTGAGGCCGTCCTCGGAGGAGATCTCGACGCCCTCGACCTCGTCGCCGTCGGAGAGCACGTACGAAAGGTCCCTGAGCTCGCCGCCCACGCGCGCGGCGATGATCGAGCGCTCGCCGGCGAAGAGGTCGGCGGCCGTAGTGCCCGTCGTCACCACGCGCTCTTCCCGCTCGGAATCGCGTTGGATGATCACACGGACGTCTGACACCGGTCTCTCCTGACTGAAGATGGATGCGGCGCCATACCGAGAGCGCGCGCAGTACAGGATCGTACCGAGCCATCGACCTCCCAGGCGAAATCAGTCCCCGCTGCACGCCTCCTCGAAGAAGTCCAGGTTCTCCTGGAGCGACTTCATCAGCCGGTCCCGCTCCGCCTCGTCGACCTGCACCGGCACGACGCCGGAGGCGCCGGTCAGCCGCCGGAAGCCGCCCCGGCTCTCCAGCCGCCCGTGCACCCGCACCGGCACCCCGACCAGGTGGGCCTGTCCGGCGATGCGGTAGTCCTCCTCGTCCAGGGTGAGCCGGACGTGCGGCACCTCGGCCCCGGCGAGCACCCGCAGCCGTACGGTGCCCGCGCCGCGCGGCCCGGACCGGCGCAGCCGGACGACGGCCCCGGTGATCCGCACCGGCACGGAGGGTTCGGCGCTCCGGTAGCGGGCCCCGGCCTCGCGCAGCACGGGCAGGTCGCCGGGCGAGAACTCGACGGCCTCCGCCGAGGCCACCGCGCCTTCGGGGGCCCCGGCGGCGGGCGCCCACGCGACGGCGATCCGGGCGCCCTCGGTGCCCCGGACGAGGGCGATCAGCGCCTCGGTGAGCTCCCGGCTGACGCCCGCTTCGAGGGCACCGTCGAAGGCGTCCATGCCGCCGGTGGCCCGCTGGTAGTCGATGGCCTCGCGGGCGGCGTACAGGGCCTGGTGCAGGCGTACGGCGAGGGGGCGTGCGGTGGCCACGGGCACGAAGGCGGTGAGGCGGCGCCCGCCGGCCGCGGAGCCGACCAGGACGCTGTCCAGCAGGGAGGCGGCGGCGCGGCGGTGCCGCGCGCCGTAATAGCCCGCACGCGCGCGCGTGGCCAGCGCTGCGGCGAGCAGCGTCTGGCGGGCGGCGCCGCGCAGCTGCTCCTCGACGGTCCACGGGTCGGCGCCGGCCGGTCCGCCGGGCACGTCCCGCCACCAGCGGATCTCGTCGCTGGGCACGGTGAGCCCGAGCAGCACCTCGCGCGCGGAGGGGCTGGCGCTGCGGGCGAGGGCGGTGAGCGCCTCGCCGAGCAGGTCGTCGCTGTCGGGGAAGGCGCGGCTCTCGGGGACGAGCAGGCTGGTGCCGCCGGTGCCGGGGCCGGGCGGGGTCCAGCGGCCGTAGCGTCCGGGGGCGCCGCCGCGGCGCTGCCAGCCGTGCCGGTGCAGCAGGGCGCCGAGCACGGCGGGGTCGACCCGGCCGGGCTCGGGCGGCTCGTCCCAGCGGATCTCGGGGTGCGGCCGGACCGGCCGCAGGGGCTCGTCGAGCGGGCGGTGGGTCATGGTCTGCCTCCGGTCCCGACCCGCGTCATGATCTCGCACAGCGCCCGGTCGTCGAAGATGCGTGCGGTCGGGATCCTCACGGTGGTCCGGTTCCGGCCCGTGACGGGGTGTCCGGCGAGGTTGATCCAGTAGCAGCAGTGCCTCAGGTCGAGGCGGTCGTGGCTGGCGCGCAGCCAGTCGTCCTGGGACCTGGGCACGAGCATCACGACGAGGATCTTGTGCACCGAGACCGGGGTGCGGGCGAGCTTCGCCAGGTGGCCGTTGTCGAGGGTGAAGGAGAAGGAGCGGCCGGGAGGGTTCGGCGCGACCTGGTAGGTCGCCTTGAGCTGCACCTTGATCGTGACCTCGTCGTCGACGGTGTGTCCCGGTGCGCTGTGGCTGACGTGCCAGTCGATGCCGTTGTCGGGGAAGGGCTGCGAGAGCGAGCAGCCCGCGGCCGCGGCGACGGCGTGCAGATAACCCACCTGCAGGGTCTCCATGCAGGCGGTGGTGGCGAGGGAACCGCGAAGGGGGCCCGCGCGGTCGGGCAGCAGCCCGCCCCGCTCGGGCTGCGCTATCGCCATGGCCAACAGCCTTCCAAGCAAAGTGATGTCCCCGTGCCGGGCCTCTGAACTGCGCCGACCCGTACTCCTGTTGTCTCCTCCCGGCGTACGGCGCAAACAGCCCGGGTATCACCAAACCGGCAGGAGACGGGGCGTCAGCTGCCGTGGGTGAACGAGGAGTTGTGTAGGTATGAGGTGCTGGTACGAGGGCCCCCTGGCGGCATTCGACACGGAGACAACGGGCGTGGACGTCGAGACCGACCGGATCGTGTCGGCCGCTCTCGTCGTCCAGGACGCCCCGGGCACCCGGCCGCGGGTGAACCGCTGGCTGGTGAACCCCGGGGTGCCGGTGCCCGCCGAGGCGACGGCGGTGCACGGGCTGACGGAGGATCACCTGGCGCGCAACGGCCGCTGGCCGGCGCCGGTGATGCAGGAGATAGCCGTGGGGCTGGCCGAGCAGGCTGGCCGCGGGCGTCCGCTGGTGGTCATGAACGCGCCGTTCGATCTGACGCTTCTCGACCGTGAGCTGCGCCGGCACCGGGCGTCGTCGCTGGCGCACTGGTTCGAGTCGACGCCGCTGCTGGTCCTCGACCCGCGGGTGCTCGACAAGCATCTGGACCGCTATCGCAAGGGCCGTCGCACGCTGACCGATCTGTGCGCGCAGTACGGCGTGGTCCTGGACGGCGCGCATGACGCGGCGGCGGACGCGCTGGCGGCTCTGGAGGTGGTCCGGGCGATCGGCCGGCGTTTCGCGTCCCGGCTGGAACGCCTCTCCCCCGCCGAGCTGCACACCCTCCAGGCGGTGTGGCACGCGGCGCAGGCGCGCGGCCTCCAGGCGTGGTTCGCGCGCAGCGGCACGGAGGAGGCGGTGGACCCGGCGTGGCCACTGCGCCCGGACCTGCCGGCGGCAGCGGCATGAAGAAGGCCGGTCCGCGCTGGCGGACCGGCCTTTCCCGGTGGGCGATACTGGGTTCGAACCAGTGACCTCTTCGGTGTGAACGAAGCGCTCTCCCACTGAGCTAATCGCCCGGGAACGCACTGAACAATACAGGTCCCGGCGGCCTTCGTTCAAACCGCTTCCAGATGGGCGGCCAGTCCGCGCCGCCCGGCGCGCATCATCAGCCGGTGGTTGGCGCGGAAGAACGGCCGCCCCGGCACCGCGAGCCGCCGCAGCAGCGGCTTGTGGACGTCGACCTCCTGGTCGTAGCGCACGAGGCTGCCGGCGCCGTGCGCGGCGACCGTCCACCGCGACCAGCCGTCGAGATCTCCGGACAGGGCCGCCTCCAGCACCCCGGCCGCGGGGTCGCGGCGCACCTCGCGGGTGGTGAAGGTCAGGTCGTACGGCAGCAGTGAGCGGGCCCGGATGACGCCGGTGCGGTCGTCGAGCCGGGTCACCTCGCGCACCTGCGGCCACCAGCGCGGATAGTCCTCGACCCGCTCGAGGGCGGCGTACACGGTGGCGGGCGCGACGGGCAGCCGCCACAGGCTGCGGAAGCGGTAGTGGGTCCAGTCCATGGGCCGAGTCTGTCCTGCCCGGAGCCCCGAGGTGCGGAACTGAGTACGTTCTGAGTACGCGCACTCATGCCCCTACGGCGTGACCGGCGCCACACTCCGAGCCATGACGCACATTCCGTCCCCCGCCGAGGAGTTGCGGCTCGTCGACGCCGAGCTGTACCGACTGGACGCCCGGCGCGCCCAGTTGCTGGCGCGTCGCGGCTGGCTGCTGACCCAGCTCCAGCCGGTGCGGCCGCTGCCGGCCGCCGCCCCGCCCCGCCCGGAGGCCGCCGCGCCCCGGGTCCAGAACGTGCTGCTCCTGCTGGGCGGGGTGCTGCTCACCCTCGCGGCGGCGGCGTTCACGCTGGTCAGCTGGGGTCACCTGGGCATCACTGGGCGGGCCGTGGTGCTGGGCGCGGTCACGGCGGCGGCGCTGGCGGTGCCGGTGCCGCTGCTGAAGCGCGGGCTGCGCTCGACGGCCGAGTCGGTGGCGGGCCTGGGCCTGGCGCTGACGGTGCTGGACGCGTACGCGCTGTACGCGGCAGCGCTCACCGGGACGGACGCGACGGGGTACGCGGCGGGCGCCACGGCGGTGCTCGCGGCGCTCTGGGCGGCGTACGGTCTGCTGCTTCCCCGGATGACCGGTCAGCCGCTCGTGCTCCCCGTGCCCGCCGCCCTGTGTGCCGCCCAACTCCCGCTGCTGCTGTGGGCGGTGGCGGCCGGTGCGGACGCGTCCGGGATCGCGGCGGCCCTGCTGGTGACGGCGGCGGCGGACACGGCGGTCGCGCTGCGGGCGACCGCCGTGCCGCTGCGGATCGTGGCCGCCGCGGGCGCGTACGGCCTGGGCGGCTGGGGCGTGTTCGCGGCCGGTTGGCTGTCGTGGACGGCGGCCGGTCCGGGCGCCGCCGCCCGTGCGTCGGGGCTGCTGCTCCTGGCCACCGCGGTCGCGCTGGCCGGGGCGCGGGCACCGCGGGCGGGGGTGGCCCTGGGCAACGCGGTCGCGGCGGGGCTGCTCGCGGTCGCCGCGCTGGGAGGGGTTCCGCGCTCCGTGCTGCCCGGCGCGTGGGCGGTGCCGGTCCATCTGGCGTTCGGTGTAGCCCTGTTGGCCCTGCTGCGCTTGGACCGTGTCCCGGAGGTGGTGCGCCGGGGGCTCGGCTGGGCCTCGGGTGCCGTGCAGGCGCTGGCCGTGTCGGCTGCGCTGCCGGTGATCGCCGTCACGCTGCTCGGGCCGGCCGGCTGGGTGCCGCGCGTCTGGTCCGGGGCTCCGGCCGACGCACGCGAGGCGGTGACGGCGGACCTGCCGTGGCCTGCGGACAGCGCGACGGTGCCGCTGGTGCTGGTGTCGGTGGCCGCGGTCCTGGCCTGGGCGGTCCGGGACGCCGCCCGGCGGCCGCACGCCCTCGACACGGCGTCGGTCCTGGTGTGGGCCGCGGCGCTGGTCCTGCCTGCGGTGCTGCGTCTGCCCTACGTCGTCACGCTGGCGGTGCTGGGCCTGACGACGGCGGGCCTGCTGCTCCTGAAGCGGCTCGTGCCGACCGTCCTCGCGCTGCTCACGTCGCTCGTCCTCGCCCTGCTCGCGCTGGCCGCCGAACCGGCCACCCTGACGGTGTTCGCCCTGCTCACGGCCGGATGCGCGCTCGCCGCCCGCCGGCCGGTGCCCGCGGCGGCCACGGCGGGGTACGCCACCGCCCTGGCCTGCGCGACGGGCGCCGCGCTGGACTGGCCGCTGTCGCACACCGCGCTGCCGGTGCTGCTGGTGCCGGTGGCGGCGGTGCTGTGGGCGCCGCGCACCGAGGGTGCGACCCGGGTGACCGTCGAGGTCTCCGGTGCGGTCGCGGCCCTGGTCGCGGTGGGTCTGGCGCTGCTGGACGCGCCGATGCTGGCGCTGGTGCTCGCCCTCGCCGGAGTGATCGCCGCGGGAATGGCCGTACGGCCGGACCGCCGCCCGGTCGGGCATGTGGCCGCCGCGCTGTTCGTGCTGGCCGCGTGGGTGCGGCTGGCCGCCTGGGAGGTGACCGTCCCGGAGGCGTACGCGCTGCCGGTGGCCGTCCCCGCGCTGCTCGTGGGCGTGCTGCGCCGGCGCCGTGATCCGCAGGCGTCGTCCTGGACGGCGTACGGCCCGGGCCTCGGGGCCGGTCTGCTGCCGAGTCTTCTCGCGGCCTGGGGTGACGCGCACTGGCAGCGCCCCCTGCTGCTGGGCACGGGGGCGCTGCTGGTCACCCTGGCCGGCGCCCGCCATCACCTCCAGGCGCCGCTGGTGCTGGGCGGCTCGGTGCTCGCCCTGGTGGCCCTGCACGAGCTGGCCCCGTATCTCGTGCAGGTGGCGGGGGCGCTCCCCCGCTGGGCGCCTCCCGCGCTTGCCGGCCTGCTGCTGCTCGCCGTCGGGGCGACGTACGAGCGGCGGCTGCGGGATGTGCGGCGGGTGCGGGAGATTTTGCAAGGGCTGCGTTGACGCCCCTTGGGGGCGCGGGGAACTGCGCGACCAGCCACACACGGCCCGCAGGCGAAGGACGGCCCGCAGTCCCCCGGCAAACCCAGCGGAGCGCTACGGCATCTTGTGGCCGAGCAGCGCCAGGTTCTCGATGGCGGCGAGGCCGTACAGCGCGGTGTCGTTGGTGGACACCCAGGTGGCCTCGCTGCCCGCGACCAGCGCCATCGGGCCGCTGACCTTCTCGGTCTTCCAGGGCGCGGACTCCTTGTAGCCGTCGGAGTTGTAGAACTTCTGCCAGGCCCGCTGGGCGAGCTTCTCGTCGCCCGTCTTGACGGCCGCGTAGGCGTCGAGGCGGGAGTGGCCCTGGAAGAGGATCAGGCTGCCGAAGTTGGAGCCGTAGCGGGCGGCCTGTTCGGCCTTGGTGGCGTTGAAGTAGCGGCAGTAGTCGAAGTAGGCCTCGTTGAACTTGGGCATGTCGACGAGGTCGATGAGTTCGGCGCACAGCTCGTTGAGGCCGAAGACGGCCGACAGGTGCGAGACACCGACGACGGGCTTGTCGGCGATGGCGAACCGGCCGGTGTCGAGGTCGTACAGGCCGGTGCCCTGGACGAAGCCGTTGGGCTGGGCGGCGATGGTCTCCATCGTGGACAACACGCGCGCCTTGGCCTTCTCCCACTTGGGGCCCTTGCGCTCCCACTCGGTGAGCCAGGCGGAGACCAGACCGCTCCAGTCGGTGCCGAAACCGATCGACAGGGCGTGCCGGTCGGGGGTGTACGGCTCGGTGCGGATCTTGCGGATCGGGTCGAGGACGAGGAAGGTCTCGTCGGAGTCGACGTTGGCGTGCATGAGGTCGCCGACCCGCTCGTCCGCCGTGAGGAAGTAGTAGTAGCGGCGGTAGGTGGTGTTGGCGATGCGCTGCTGCTTGGCGCTGTCGGCGTAGTGCTGGACGCCGTGCCGGGTGCCGAGGCCGGCCCACTTGCCGAGGTGGTAGACGTCGACCTCGCCGGTGTGCCGGGTCATGGCCTCGGCGAAGCGGAAGATGTCGGCGCGGCCGGAGCGCAGATACGCGTACCAGAGCCACAGGTCGGGCGACAGCTCGGAGTTGTCCCAGGCGTAGCCGCCGACGTCGTAGCGCCACTGGTGCCGGACCGTGTCGTAGGTGTGCATGATGTCGCCGTAGTCCCAGAAGCCGTACCACCGGCGCATCTCCACCTGGTCCTTGTAATAGGTGAAGAGGAAGTCGAGGTGGTCCTCGATCCTGGCCTTGGCCGGGGTGGAGCGGTCGGGCTCGGCGTAGAGGCCCTTGCCGAAGACGCCCGCCTTGATGAGCTGCTTGGGCGGGGCGGCGAGCTGGGGCAGGACGCGGACGGCCTCGATCTGCTCGGCGAGTTTGTCGGCGCTCGGGGTGGACTCGTTGGCCCAGAAGAGCAGTTCGCTGGTCCGGGCGATGCCGTAGGGGGTGCCGAACTCGGGCTCGTAGTCCTCGTAGGTGATGTTGAGGCCTTCGAGCTGCTCGGGGTAGGTGTCCTGGCCCATGCCGTCGTGGTAGAAGCGCAGGTCCATGGGCTGCGCCTCGGGCGACCAGAGCCAGAGGGTGACCTGGGCCTCGTCGGTGTGGGCGTCGCGGATGTCGAGCTGGGCGGGGAACTTCTCCCAGAAGTCGCGCAGACCGAAGGAGAGGCCGCCGCTGACGCCGCCGACGTAGCCGAAGCCGGAGGCGCGCCGGCCGCCGCCCGCGGCGATCCAGCCGTGGCCCTTCTTGGTGCGCTTGCGCACGCTGAAGCCGTCGGCGGAGAGCTGGGAGAGGGTGTAGTCGCCCCACTCGGGGATGTACTGGAGGCGGGTGGTGACCCGCTGGTCCCAGGTCGACGGGTCGGGCAGCTTCTTGCCCTCGTACTGCGCCACCTGCACCGCTTGGCCGGGGTCGCGGCGCAGTCCGGTGATGCCCTTGACGGCCTCGCGGAGCATGCCGGTGCCCTCGCCGCCGATGCGGATGTGGCGGTCGTACGACTGGTCGCGCATGGGGACGGTGAAGCGGACGCCGATGCCGCGGATGAAGTCGCCGCTGGCCTTGCCGGGCTCCTGGGTGCCGTCGTAGGTGATGGTGTGCACCATGCGGAAGGAGTCGGCGCCCGCGTAGAAGTAGAGGCGGATGGAGAACGGCAGCCAGCCGCGGTCGCCCTTGCGGTGCTTGCCGTCGATGCGGACGACCGCGCGGACCGGGCCCTCCTGCTCTACCTTCACCTCGGAGATGGCGCTGTCGAACCGCTCGTACTTGACCGTGCCCTGGTCCTCGTCCTCGATCTCCGGCTGGCGCAGCAGCACGAGGCGGCCGTTCTTGGCGATCTCGGTGGAGCCGCGGGTGACCGACTTGACCAGGGTGGAGCCGGACTTGCCGATCTTCGCGGTGATGACGCCGGTGGAGATGTCGATGGTGCCGCCGCCCTGGTCGACGGTGACCTTCTTCTCCGGGGCGGCGGGCTCGCCCGCGGTCAGCGTGAGCTTGCCGGTGCCGGAGCTGACGGCGTGCGCGGTCCACTTCAGGGAGCCGTCCGGCCAGTAGGCGATCGGCCAGGACTGCACGGGGACGGCGGTGCCGCTCGCGTCGGTGAGGGCGAAGGTCTGGTCCTCCTGGTACACGCCCTTGGGCCAGGGCACGCCGAGGGTGGAGCCGGGCGCGGCGCCGAGGCCGCCGTCCTCCAGCCAGTCCAGGACCACCGGTTCCGCCTCGGCGGTCTCGGCTCTGGGCGCGGCCGCGGCGTCCTGCGCCCCCAGCGCCCAGCTGAACTGGGCGGCGGCGCCGGCGACGGCGGCCGCCTTGAGGAGGGACCTGCGGGGGATCGGAGACATGGCCTTTCCTTTCCGTACGGTGCGGGATTGCCAAGGGCATGACAGAGAGGGGTGCGGCGCTCGGGGCGCCGACCTTGAACCGAGGACGTGAGCGCACCGCGGGTCAGCGGTGCCGGTACCGCTCCTCCACGGCGACGGCCGCCGCCGCGACGGCCCCCAGGACGGGAACCGCCAGCGGGGCGATGAACGACGCGGACAGGGCTACGACGCCCAGCCCGCCGACGATCAGAAAGGACCCGGCGGGGTCGAGCACGGTGCGGCGGCCGGCGGCCGCGAGCAGCTCCCGCCAGGAGGCGCCGGGCGTCCAGACGGCCGCCGCCCGCAGCAGGGCCACGGTGAGTCCGATCAGCGCGAAGATGCCGACGGCCCCGACGAACGGCCCGCCGGGAATCCCGGCCCGCGCGGCCTGGACGTCGACCCAGACCGCGGCGGCCGCCCCCCATCCGGCGACCCCGACGGCCCATCCCCCGCGCACGGCCGACCGGAAGTCCGCGACGAACTCCCGCCAGCCACCGCCCTGGTGGGCGGTGCGGCGCCGCAGATGCCGTGCGCCGGCGGCGAAGGCCGCGGGGTAGGTGACGACCCCGAGGCAGGCCACGGCGATCCACACGCCGGTGAGCAGGGACTCGGCGAAGACGGCGAACCGCTCGCCACCGAAGACGGACGCCCTGCGCGGGGAGCGGGCCTTCACGCGTGCCTGGGCCATGGTGACCGCCTCAGCCCTTCAGTCCGGACGTCGCCATACCGTCGATGAGGTAGCGCTGGAAGGCCATGAAGAAGGCGATGACCGGCACCAGCGCCACCAGCGACATGGCGATCATGCTGCCGTAGTTGGAGATGCCCTCCTGGTCGCGGAACATCATCAGGCCGAGCGAGACGGTGTACTTCTCGGGGGTGTTGAGGTAGATCAACGGCCCCATGAAGTCGTTCCAGGCGTTGATGAACGTGAAGATGGCGCTGGTGATGATGGCGGGGCGGCTCAGCGGCAGCACGATGGACCAGTAGGTCCGGAAGTGCCCGCAGCCGTCGAGCTTGGCGGCCTCGTCCAGCTCGCGCGGCAGCCCGCGCATGAACTGCACCATCAGGAAGACGAAGAACGCCTCCGTGGCCAGGAACTTGCCCGCGACGAGCGGCACCAGGGTGTCGGTGAGCTCGAGGTTGCGGAAGAGCACGTACTGCGGGATGAGCAGCACGTGGTACGGCAGCAGCAGCGTGCCGATCATCAGCGTGAACAGCAGGTTCCGCCCGGCGAACCGGATCTTGGCGAAGGCGTACGCGGTCAGCGAGCTGGACAGCACGACACCGACCACGGCGAGCACCGCGTACATCAGCGAGTTCCAGAAGAAGCTGCTGATGGAGATGCCGGAGATACCGTCGGCGAGCCCGGAGAAGTTCGCCCAGACCGGCTCGGTGGGCAGCAGTTCCAGGCTGGCGATGATGTCCTTGCTCGGCTTGAACGAGGCACCGACCACCCAGATCACGGGGTAGAGGACGACGGCGAGGATGACGAGTGCGCCCACGTGCCAGGCGATCGATCCGGTGCGCTTCCGCTCGTTGGCGGTGCGGACGACAGGGGTGGTGGCGCTGGTCACTTGGCGGCCTCCTCGTAGTGCACCCACTTCTTCTGCGACCAGAACAGGACCGCCGTGACGAGCGCCACCGCGACCACCAGCGTCCAGGCCATCGCGGAGGCGAAGCCCATCTGGGCCTCCTTGAAGCCCTTCTGGTAGAGGTAACAGGTGTAGACGAGCGTGGCGTCGGCGGGCCCGCACCGGGTGTCGGAGACGACGTAGGCGGAGCCGAACACCTGGAACGCGTGGATGGACTCCAGCAGCACGTTGAAGAACAGCACCGGGGAGATCATCGGCAGCGTGATGTTCCAGAACCGCCGCAGCGGACCGGCCCCGTCCACCTCGGCGGCCTCGTACAGCTCCTGCGGAACCTGCTTGAGGCCGGCCAGGAAGATGACCATCGGCGCGCCGAACTGCCAGATGCTCAGGGCCACCAGGGCGTAGATGACGTAGTCCGGGTTGCCGATCCAGCCCCCCACGTCGAGACCGAAGATCTTCTGCGTACGGTCCACGATCGCGTCGTCCGAGAACAGCGCCCGCCACACGAAGCCCACGGAGACGCTGGCACCGATGAGCGAGGGCATGTAGAACGCGGCCCGGTACAGGCCCTGTCCGCGCCGCTTCTGCGCGAGCAGCAGCGCGACGCCGAGCGCGAGCAGCAGCTTCAGCGGAGTGGCCACGACGACGTACTTGAGCGTGACCTCCACCGACTTCTGCCAGCGCGGGTCCTGGAACATCGTCGTGAAGTTGTCGAACCCCACCCACTCGGGCGGCGTGAACAGGTTGTACCTGGTGAACGCGTAGTACAGCGACGCGATCATCGGCCCCGCCGTGAGCAGCAGGAAACCGGCGATCCACGGCGACATGAAGAGATAGCCGGCGAGGTTCTCGCGGCGCCGCCCGCGCCGCCCGGCGGCGGGCGCGGGGGCCCGCTTCCCGGCCGGGCGCGCGGGCGCTTCCTTGACGAGCGTCATGGTGGTACGTCCCCTCAGCCCGCGAACGCGGCCTTGGCCTCGCTGAACAGCGCCTTGGCGGCGTCGGCCGGCTTGGTCTTGCCCTGGGCGACCTCACCGCCGAGGCGCAGGAACGCGGCCTCGATGACGTCGGCGCCGGACGGATGCGGCGTGATCTTCCCGAGCACGCCGGCCGCGGCGACCTCCTCCTCGTACGCCTTGACGCCCTTGTTGGTGGCGTCGGTGGGCGTGAACGCCTCGTACTGCTCGGTCGTGGCGAGGATGCCGCGGTCGTAGCCCATGATCTTGCCGACCTCGGGGTCGTGGACCATGAAGTCGATGAACTGGGCGACTTCCTTGGGGTGCTTGGTCCCGGAGAAGGCGCTGAGCATCAGCGAACCGAGGTACTGGCCGGTCTGCTTGCCGTCCGTGGTGGGGATGGGCGCGAGCCCGTAGTCCGACTCGCCCTCGCCCTCGTAACGAATGGAGAAGTTGTCCCAGGTGAACTCGGACGCGGCGAGCCCCGCCGAGAGCGCGGACTTGGGCTTGACCTGCTCGACCTTCTTCGGGTCGGCGACGAGCCCGGAGCGCACGCGCTTGTAGCCGTCCTCCCACCACTGCGTCAGATCGTCCTCGGTGAAGCCGAGATCGGAGTCGGTGAAGAAGGCCTTGCCGTTCTGCCGCAGGTACAGGTCGTAGAGGTACATGATGCTGAAGTAGCCGGTGTCGCCGGCGATCTTCAGCTTGTCCTGGATGGTCTGGAGGGCGTCGAAGTACTCGTCCCAGGTCCAGCCCATCTTCGCCTCGACGCCCGCCTTCTCGAAGGCCTTGAGGTCGATGACGAGCGCCATGGTGTTGGCGCCGACGGGGATGCCGATCTGCTTGCCGTCGACCTGACCGTTCGCCAGAACGCCGTTGCGGAAGTTCTCCAGGCTCAGATTCCCGGCGTCCGCCTGCGACTTGAGATCCATCAGAACGCCGCGCTTGTCGTACTTGCGCAGGAAGCCGACCGCATTCTGGAAAACGTCCGGCGGATTTCCGCCGGAGGCCTGGGTCTGGAACTTCTCCCAGAACGCCTCGTAGTCGGTGAATTCAGGCTTGATCTTGATCTTCGGGTACTTCTTCTCGAAGAGCGCGATCGTCTTCTTGATGGCGATGGTGCGCGGCTCACCACCCCACCACGCGTAACGGATCGTCACCGTCCCGTCGGCGGAGGCACCTCCGTCGCCGCCGCAGCCCGTCGTCGCGGCGAGCCCGAGGGTGGCCGCCGAGGCTCCCGCCACCTTCAGGATCGTGCGCCTCTCCACACTTCTGCCTGCCACCGTGAGACCCCTCCCCGCGGCGTCCTTGCCGCTGCATGAATCGTTTCAAGTAAGCGCTTGCTGGCACAAGGTACGAAGGGGTTCGGGGTGCGTCAATGATTCGGACAGGAATTTCTTGCGGGCGGGATCGGCCGGCGAGTGGAACGGGTGGGGTGTACGGCGGCACGCCTGGCACGATGTCGCAGGTGAGGGCGGTGCGGTCGGGGAGTCGAACAGACCGCGGAGCCTCGTACGGAGCCGGGCTCCGGCTGAAAGTCATCGGCGACGGGGACATGACAGGCGCCGCCGTCGCCAGGGCGAGGGACGGCTCAGGGAGGGCATGCGGACAGGAGCGGACGTGCGTCCCAGGAGACGTGCGCCAAGCCGCTCCGTGCCGCACACACGACAGCGGCCCGCCTGCGTTGTCGCAGACGGGCCGCCGTTCCGGGTGGGCGATACTGGGTTCGAACCAGTGACCTCTTCGGTGTGAACGAAGCGCTCTCCCACTGAGCTAATCGCCCGGGCGCAGGAAGAACATTACCCCATGTCAGGGGATGCCTGTGACCACCCCCGGCCGGCTCCCGCACCCTGGCCGCGGATCACTGGTCCTTGATCTTCCACGGCATGACGAGGCCGAACTTCCACAGGTAGATCCCGGCCAGCACCGCCACGATCACCAGACCGATCACGGTCAGGGTGATGTTGCGCCGCCGCACCTTGGGATCCAGGGCCCGCTGGGCGGCCTCGGTGACCTTGCGCTTGGTCCAGCGCAGCACCAGCTGGGCCCAGACGAACTCGGTCGCCCAGATCGCCATGCCGCCGAAGATCACGACCCAGCCCGGCCCGGGCAGGGGCAGCATGATGATGCCGGTGACGACGACCGCCAGACCCACCAGGAAGACGCCGACCTGCCAGCTCAGGTGAAGCACCCGGCGCGCCTTGATGAACTCCGGCGCCCGGGATCCGAGCCCGCGCTCGCTCCCCCGCTCGCTCTGCACCCCGTTCGTCCTCGTCTCGTCCGCAGCCATGGCGACCTCGCCAGGCTCGTTACTCCCCGTATTCATACGGCCAAACCCTACCGGACCGAAACCAGTCACCGGAATGGGCGCACCAGGCGAACAGGTTCTCGGCCGGAAGAGTTACGTAAACACACGCAAAACCCTCAGAGGGGTTTACAACGGCACCGTAGGTGGCATGTCGATTTCGCCGACGTGCGAATCCCCGAGCGCACACTGAGCGAAAGGCCCTGGCGCTTATGAACACCACGGTCAGCTGCGAGCTGCACCTGCGCCTCGTTGTGTCGAGCGAGTCCTCCCTGCCTGTTCCGGCAGGCCTGCGGTACGACACGGCCGACCCCTACGCCGTGCACGCCACCTTCCACACCGGAGCCGAGGAGACCGTCGAGTGGGTGTTCGCCCGCGACCTCCTCGCCGAGGGGCTTCACCGGCCCACAGGTACCGGCGACGTCCGCGTCTGGCCGTCGCGCAGCCATGGTCAGGGCGTGGTGTGCATCGCCCTGAGCTCCCCGGAGGGGGAGGCACTGCTCGAGGCCCCGGCGCGGGCCCTGGAATCGTTCCTGAAGCGGACGGACGCCGCCGTGCCCCCGGGCACGGAGCACCGGCACTTCGATCTGGATCAGGAGCTCTCGCACATCCTGGCGGAGAGCTAGGCGAACCCCACAAGCCGCCCGGCGCCGTCCACTCGGGGAGACGGCTCGGGCCAAGACAACCGCATACGGGACAGCACGGCGCCGCCCTGGCACACATCCTGCGGGGCGGCGCCGATGTGCGTGCGTGGGGGCCCCTGGGCGGTGACGCTGCGTGACACCTGGCGCGACGGGGACCCGGTGTGTGAGTCCGTACTCACACTGCGTGCGCGGCCGATCAACGTGGGTGCGTCTCGCACCGGACTGGCGTCGAGCGTGGCTCAGGCCGTGAAAATCCCGTACTGCCGGGAACACCGCAGGTGGGAGCCCCGTTGTACGGGCAACCGCGGGCAGGGGCAGGCCGGCGGCTGTCGGTGAGCCGTTACCATCGGCCAGCATCGGCGGGCGTCCGCCCGACCCCCCAGGCCAGGGAGCGAATCGTGCTGATCACCCACGACACCCGGTGCGCGCTCGACACCGTGGTGGATCTGGTGAACACCGCACCGGAGGACGACACGTCACCGGACGGGCTGCCGGATGTCGCGGCCCTCGACGAGTTCGTACGCGCGCACAAGATCAGCGATGTCGGGGTGCTCTCGGAGTTCGACCTCTCCGCGGTGCGCAAGGTCCGCGGCCGGTTCGCCGGGATCTTCGCGGCCCCCGACGCCCGGATCGCCGCCAGCATGATCAACGAGCTGGTCGCAGCCGCGGGCACCACCCCCCGCCTCACCGACCACGACGGCTACGACTGGCATGTCCACTACTTCGCCCCCGGCGCCTCCGTTGCCGACCACCTGGCGGCCGACTGCGGGATGGCGCTGGCGTTCTTCGTGGTGGCCGGGGAGCAGGAGCGGCTGCGGCGCTGTGAGGCGCCCGACTGCCGACGCGCCTTCGTCGATCTCTCCCGGAACCGGTCCCGGCGCTACTGCGACAGTCGCACCTGCGGCAACCGCCTGCACGTGGCCGCCTATCGCGCCCGGCGCAAGGAGGCGGCGGGCTGACGTGACGGCCGGGCGGCCGGACACCGCTGCCGTCGGCCGGGCGGCCGGACATCACTGCCGTCGCGGGCCCCGGCGGGTGGCGCCGGGGACCACGGGTACGGCTCACAGCAGCAGCAGATCGTGCAGCGCAGCCGTGAGCAGCAGACACCCGATCACCGCAAGGAAGATCATCAGCGGTGGCTGGGAAAGGGCGAAGAGGCACCCGCGCGGCTCGTCCTGAGGCGGCGCGGCATCGCTCTGTGTCGTGTCCAGCATCTCGCGGCGATGATGGCGCAATCGCACACTTGACACGCCCAGCATGCCCGCCGAATGGGGGACTTCGCCGGATCATGGGAGCCGGTCGACCCGGCGTTCACTAAGCTGCGCGGCCACCGTCGCCGAGGGGCCTCTGGGACGTTTCAGCCCGCCCCGGCGGGACTCATATGCCGTGCTTCTTCAGGATGGCCTCGATGTCGCTGAAGTCGTCCGCGGAGTCGGCCCGGGAGGCGGTGTTCTGGCGGGCCGCCGGGCGGGAGGCCTGGCCCAGGGAGGGCGCCGCCGCCTGCGGGGCCACCGCTTCCGGCCGACCCGCAGCGGCCGCCGCCTTGCGGCCCCGTCGGCGTTCCACGGCGCGCGTGCCGGTGAACAGCAGCCAGGCGCCGCCGAGCACACCGAAGCCCGCCCAGGCCATGGGGCTGAAGGCGGTGCCGGCGAGCCAGTCGACGACTCCGGTCATGACCAGGCCGAGCGGGACGAGGGAGTAGGCGGCGATCCGCGCGGCCATGAGGAAACGCCTGCGGTACGCCGTGACCGCCGCGATGCCCAGGCCCGCCGCGGAGACGGCGGAGCAGACGGTCTCGGCAATCATCCGGTCCTCCAGCTGGGCTCGGTCGTGCGGGAGCGCTTCGTCCCCTTCCATCCTGCACCGCCCGAACCCCGCCAGGCCATGCTCCGGCCGGACATCAGGGACATCTCCGGGTCGGCTCCTCCGCAGGGCCGGGGGGTGTCAGTGGCCCGGTTGGGTGGGGCGGGGGCGGGCTGGGAGACTGGGGCACATGAGCGACACCTCCCCCGCCCGTCCGGCTCCCGTTCTCGACGTCTGGTGCGAACTCCAGTGCCCGGACTGCCGTAGTGCCCTGGACGACCTGCGCGCCCTGCGCGCCCGCTACGGCGACCGGCTGGAGCTGCGGCTGCGGCACTTCCCGCTGGAGAAGCACAAGCACTCCTTCGCCGCCGCCCAGGCCGCCGAGGAGGCACTGGAGCAGGGGAAGGGCTGGCCGTACGTCGAGGCGGTGCTGGGCCGGGTCGAGGAGCTGGACCGTAAGGGTGAGCCCTTCCTGGTCGAGGTCGCCCGTGAACTCGGCCTGGACGCGGAGGAGTTCGACACCGCGCTGATCGACGGCCGGCACATCCTGATCGTGGATGCCGACCAGGCCGAGGGCAAGGCGATCGGGGTGACCGGCACCCCGACGTACGTCATCGGCGGCGAGCGCCTCGACGGCGGCAAGAGCCAGGAGGGCCTGCGCGAGCGTATCGAGGAGATCGCGGACCGGCTGCTCGCCGAGCAGCAGGCCTGACGGCTACAGCAGCGGCTTGTGCAGGACGTGGTGCGTCGTCTCGTAGCCGAGTGACGCGTAGAGCCGCTCGGCCGGGGTGTTCCCGGCGAACACGTTCAGACCGAGGACGCGCCGGCCGGCGGAGACGGCCTGGATCTCCGCCAGGAGCATGAGCGTGCGGCCGTGTCCCCGGCCGCGATGGGCCGGATCGGCCTCCACCTTGAAGACGAACGCGTCGTCCTCGCGCAGGGCCAGCCACAGGACGCCCACCCGGGTGCCCTCGTGTTCCAGGACGCTGAACCGCATGTTCTCGGTGGCCAGGCCCTGCGGCAGCAGCTGCTCCCGGTCGCGCCGTGCCTTGGCGTACGCCGCGGTCTCGGGCACCCCGCGCTCGATCCAGGTGCGCGCGTACCCCTCCCATTCCGCCTCGTTCCACGGCTCGAACTCGGCCTCGGTCATGGCGCGGGCCCGGCTGCCGGCGGGCAGGGCGGGCGGGGTGCCGCCGAGCCGCTTCGTCATGCCGCGGTTGCGGACGACGTAGCCGAGTGTCTGGACGAGCCGCAGGGCCGGCTCGGCGTCGGCGGGGACGGTCGTCTCGATGCGGGTGCAGCCCCAGCCGCGCGCCACCTCCTCCGCGGCGAGCAGGGCGACCGTGCCCCGGCCGCGTCTGCGGTCGGGCTCCTCGATGCGCAGATGGTGCACGCGGGCCACCGAGTCGCCGAAGGCGGGAGAGGTGCCGAGGTGTATGGCGCCGACGGGGCGGCTGTTCACGCACACCTGGTAGTGGCGTGAGCGCGTCCCGTCGGCGTGCTGCCGGAGCGGCCCGGACGGCCGTAGGGTCGTGGTCATCACGGGTGTTCTACCCGCGCCCGGGCCCCGTTTCAGCCGAATATCGCGACCGTCACAGTGCGACCGTCACGGGTCGAGGTCTTCCCCGGAGCGCTCCTCGAAGATCCGCATGGCCTTGGCGGTCACCGGCCCCGCCGCGCCGGGCAGTTCCCGGTCGTCGACGCGGTGCACGGCCTGGACGTCCCGCAGGGTGGAGGTGAGGAAGATCTCCTCGGCGCGCTCCAGGACGTCCAGCGGCAGGTCGGTCTCCTTGGCGCCGGTCCATTCGACCGTCAGCGCGCGCGTGATGCCCGCGAGGCAGCCGGAGGCGAGCGGCGGGGTGTGGATCTCGCCGTCGAGGACGACGAAGACGTTCGACCCGGTGCCCTCGCAGAGCTGCCCGACGGTGTTGCCGAACAGCGCCTCGGAGGCGCCGTGTTCGTGGGCGCGGGCCAGGGCGACGACGTTCTCGGCGTACGAGGTGGTCTTCAGGCCGGTGAGCGCGCCGCGCTCGTTGCGGGTCCACGGCACGGTGATCACGGCCGTGGAGTCGGGCCGGCGGGTGGTCTCGCCGAGGGCGACGACCAGGGTCGGGCCGTGCTCGCCGCGGTCGGAGCCGAGCGGGCCGTGGCCGCCGGTGTAGGTGATGCGCAGCCGGCCCAGCGGCATCGGGTTGGCCTCCAGGACGGCGGCGCAGGCGCGGCGCACCTCGTCGTGGTCGGGGTCGGGCAGTCCGAGGCCGCGGGCGGAGCGGGTCAGCCGGTCGAGGTGGCGGGTGAGCGCGAAGGGCCGGCCGTCCACCGCCTTCACGGTCTCGAAGATGCCGTCGCCCACGGTCAGCCCGTGGTCGAAGACGGAGACACGGGCGGACTCGATGTCCTGCAGCCCGCCGTCGAGCCAAACCTTCACTGGTCTCTACCTCGCAATGTCCTGCCGGGCACTTCGCTTCGGCCGGGGGTCCGGGGGTTGTCCCCCGGGTGAGCACAGCACGTCAGTGCCTCTCCACTCACCTCGTACCTCCCCGACGCTACCGCGAGCAGCCGGGACGCCTTCAGCTCGGTCTCCCGCCACTCCCCCTCGGGGTCCGAACCCCAGGTGATGCCCGCGCCGGTGCCGAACCGCAGCAGGGGTGTGGCTTCGCCGGTCCGGTCGATCCAGAAGGTGCGGATGCCGACGGCCAGCTCGCCCACGCCCCGGTCGGCGTCGACCCAGCCGATGCCGCCGCAGTAGGGGCCGCGCGGGGCCGTCTCCAGGGCGTCGATGATCCGCAGGGCGCTCGACTTGGGGGCGCCGGTGACCGAGCCGGGCGGGAAGGCGGCGGCCAGCAGCTCCGGCCAGCCGGTGCCATCGCGCAGCTCGCCCCGCACGGTCGAGACCAGGTGGACCAGGCCAGGGTGCTTCTCCACGACGCACAGGTCGGGCACGGTGACGCTGCCGGTGGCGCAGACACGCCCGATGTCGTTGCGGACCAGGTCCACGATCATCACGTTCTCGGCGTAGTCCTTCTCCAGGAGGTCCGCCTCGGTGCGGCCGGTGCCCTTGATCGGCCCGGACTCGACGATCCGCCCCTCCCGGCGCAGGAACAGCTCCGGGGAGGCGGTGGCTATCTCCACGCCGTGTCCCGGCAGGCGGATCGTTCCTGCGTACGGCGCCGGGTTGCCGCGGGCGAGCAGCGCCGTGAGGGCGTCCACGTCGGCGCCG
The DNA here is from genome assembly GCF_055572035.1 of Streptomyces sp. NPDC030838. Taxonomy (NCBI): domain Bacteria; kingdom Bacillati; phylum Actinomycetota; class Actinomycetes; order Kitasatosporales; family Streptomycetaceae; genus Streptomyces; species Streptomyces sp. NPDC030838. The sequence goes on from NZ_JBVIED010000014.1 coordinate 184,765, forward strand.
GGGTCGACCGGCGCGGAGAGCACCCGGCAGAGGTTCGCCTGGTAGACCTCGCCGGCCTCGATGTGCTCGCGGATCCGCCGTACGCCCGCCGTGTACCCGGCGCGATCGAGGGAGGACGTCCAGTCGCCGGCCGCGGGGCCGCGCCAGGCGCCCGGCACGGGGGCGGGCACCGGCTCCTCGCGTACGTCCGCGAAGCGGGCGCAGGTCAGGCGGCCCTCGAAGTCCGCGGCGACGGCCCAGAAGCCGGTGGAGTCCAGTGCCTCGGGGTCGCCGGTGACGTCGATGAGGCCGGTGGCGACACGGTCGCCGAAGCGGGCGAGAGGAGGGAGGTCGAGCACGCTGTCGAGTCTATGGCGGGCGTCCGGCGGGGTGCCCTGGCCTGCCCTCTGGGGCACCCCGGCCGGGTCGTCCGGTGGGCGCACCGCAGCACGCTGCACAAACGCGTTTTTGTACTGGCCCGGGAATCCGCTAGAGTTCAACACGTCGCCGGGACGCGGAAGCGGACCGAAACGACAAGCGGACGTAGCTCAGTTGGTAGAGCGCAACCTTGCCAAGGTTGAGGTCGCGAGTTCGAGCCTCGTCGTCCGCTCGAAGGAAAACGGGGATCTTCCCGATCCTCTACACTCCTGGTGGAGTGGCCGAGAGGCGAGGCAACGGCCTGCAAAGCCGTCTACACGGGTTCAAATCCCGTCTCCACCTCCAAGGACGATTAGCTCAGCGGGAGAGCGCTTCCCTGACACGGAAGAGGTCACTGGTTCAATCCCAGTATCGTCCACTGGATCTTCGGATCCTGGATCTTCTCGGAGATCCCACCCGCGCGATTAGCTCAGCGGGAGAGCGCTTCCCTGACACGGAAGAGGTCACTGGTTCAATCCCAGTATCGCGCACGCAGTGCCCATGATCGGCTTCACTGGGTGACAGTGAGATGATCGTGGTCCCGAGGACGATTAGCTCAGCGGGAGAGCGCTTCCCTGACACGGAAGAGGTCACTGGTTCAATCCCAGTATCGTCCACAGACCGAAGCCCCCGGCCGTCTCGAACGGCCGGGGGCTTCGTCGTGTGCGGTGACTCAGCTGGAGAAGAGCATGTGACCGAAGCTCTTGTGACGCTTGTGACCGTAGTGGCCGTGGCCGCCGTGCGGGGCTCCCCAGGCGGGGGCGGTCGGGGCCGGCGGGGCCGGGTAGGCCTGCGGGGCGGGCGGGGCCGCCGGAGGGGCCGCGGGCGGGGCCGGCTGGGACCACTGGGATTCCAGGCGGGTCAGGGCCTCCAGCTCGCCGTAGTCGAGGAAGATCCCTCGGCAGTTGCTGCACTGCTCTATCTGGACTCCGTTGCGGTTGTAGGTGTGCATCGCGGCACGGCACTTCGGACACTGCACGGTCGGCTCAACTCCTCGCCGGTCGATCCTGCTTCACGTATCGCCAGCACAGACTCTGTCCGGCTGCGGTCGGTTGCACCCTACTTCGCGAAGTTTTGTGCCAACTCCGGGGGTACGGCGGCCATTCGGTCGCAGGCGTCGACGACGGACTGCTCGACCTCGTCGAGGGGGCGGGCGGCGGCCAGTGCCTTGATGACGGCCTGGGCGGCTGTCTGGACGGTGAGGGCGCGGGCCGGGACGTCCAGGGCGGGCCAGGGGTCGCCGGCGGCGGGCACGGCCGGGCCCTCGGCGGCGCGGTAGGCCGTCAGGAAGCGGCTCCACTCGTCGGGCGGGAGCAGGCCGCAGGCGTACCAGGCGGCGGGGCGGGCGAGGTCCCAGGCCGGGACGCCGACACCGAGGTCGTCGACGTCGATGAGCCGCCACGGGCCGTCCGGGGATCCGTGGCGGACGAGCTGGCCGAGGTGGAGGTCGCCGTGGCAGAGGGTCGTCGTGTCCGGCATGGGGGCCTCGGCGCGGGCCCAGGCGGGGAGGGCTGACCAGGCGCGCAGGACGGTGGGCGTCGCGGGGTGCGGGCCCGCGGCCGTCAGCCGGGCGATCGCGCGGGCGGCCTTCTCGGGGCCGCGCATCGAGGGCAGCGGGGTCGGGGAGGGGGCGCGGTGGAGGCGGGCCAGGAGGGTGGCCGCGGCCTCCCAGGGGGCGGCGTCCGGGTCGTCGGGGTCCACCGGGGTGCCGTAGGGCCAGAGGGTGATCAGACGGCCGTGGAGCGGGGCCGGGGTGGGGCTGAGCGGGGGCAGGAGTACGTCGGAGAGGTGAGAGGCCGTGGTCAGGCGGGCGGTGAGGTGGGCGGGGTCGGTGCCGGGGGCGTGGGCCTTGGCGACGGTGGTCGCGTGGCGGACCACCGTGGCGTCGGCACGGTCGGCGAGGGTGGTGATGGCGGGGGTGCCGCAGGCGCAGGTGTCCTGGTGGGGGTGGGTGGTGGTGCTGGCCTTGGCGGTGAGGGCGGTGAGGAGCGGGGGTGTCTTCACGGGGGTCCCTGGAGGTGGGGTGTTGGGGTGAGGGTACGTGGGGGGACAGCCGGAGTGCTGTGCGCGAGGGTGGTGAGTTTGTTGGGTGGGCGGGTTCGGAAAGAAGGGGCACACCGGGTCACACCGGGTGTCCCCTCCGGGAAGACCCCGAGGTGTAGGACCTCGTCTCCACCCAGGGGAGTACTCCGCAGGTGACGGCTCATCCTCCGGGAGGCCGTCAGATCGGTACGAGGGCATGACGTCCGGCGTCGGCCGCGCGCCTAGATTTGAGGTCAAGCGGCGGGTGCAGTACTCGTCCCCCGAGGTCGGACACCCGCCGCTGCCAACGACAACCGAGCACGGTCAGGAGCGGGACCATGGCCCACACGGCATCGCGGACGCTGATCCGCGAGGAGGGACGCAAGGCGTACGCCGCCGCGTTCCGTCCGCGCCGTCAGGGCCGCCGCCACCCCCTGGTGGCGACGCTGATGGCCCTTCCCCTGGCGGTCCTGCTCCTCCTCGTCTTCGACGGGTGGGAGACAGTGGCCACACAGGCGTCGTCCGTGGGCGAGATGCTGGGGCGCTGAGCGGCGACCCCAGGCCCGGAAGAGCGGTCCGGGCGGGGACATCCACCCATAACCCCGTGGGGACGGGGGTGCGGCGGACGGCAAAAATGCCGGCGCAGCTGGGGAGCTGCGCCGGCATTGCTTTTCCCGCCCTTGCCGGCCGTGTCCCCGGGGCACCGGTGTACGGACGACGCCCCGGTGCGGGTGACTTCGCTCACTTCCACCGCCCTTCGCCGTACCGCCGTCTCCGCCCGGCGGCCCGCCCTGCTCGACACCACCTCGTAGGTACGTTTCGTGTCGCCGGCGTCCATGACCATCTCCACGCGGTCACCCTTCATGGGGCCAATCACCCTTCCGTGACGGATGGTTGGGGGAACGGGGGGAATGAAGTCGTCCTGTATCCCCGCTCCCTGACCATCCTTCAAGTGTCCCTACCGGCACTGACAATCGATCGGGGCGAGAGGGCGCGGCCTCTGCGCGCAGGCGGCCGGGGAAACGTAAGCTGTGGCACGTCACACGGACCGGGCAGCGGGGATGAACATGGCGATGATGCGCCTGAGGCGCGAGGACCCGCGCGTCGTCGGCTCGTTCAAGCTTCACCGACGGCTCGGCGCGGGCGGGATGGGTGTTGTCTACCTGGGCTCCGACAAGAAGGGGCAGCGGGTCGCCCTGAAGGTGATCCGGCCCGATCTGGCGGAGGACCAGGAGTTCCGGTCGCGGTTCGCGCGCGAGGTCTCGGCGGCACGACGGATCCGGGGCGGGTGCACGGCCCGGCTCGTCGCGGCGGACCTGGAGGCGGAGCGGCCGTGGTTCGCCACACAGTACGTGCCCGGCCCGTCCCTGCACGACAAGGTCGCCGACGAGGGGCCGCTCGGTGCGGCCGACGTCGCCGCGATCGGGGCCGCCCTGTCGGAGGGGCTGGTCGCCGTGCACGAGGCCGGGGTCGTACACCGGGATCTCAAGCCGTCCAACATCCTCCTGTCACCCAAGGGTCCGCGGATCATCGACTTCGGGATCGCCTGGTCGACCGGGGCCTCGACGCTGACCCACGTCGGCACCGCGGTCGGCTCCCCCGGCTTCCTCGCCCCCGAGCAGGTGCGCGGCGCCGCCGTCACGCCGGCCACGGACGTGTTCTCGCTGGGCGCCACGCTCGCGTACGCGTCCACCGGTGACTCGCCCTTCGGGCACGGCAGTTCCGAGGTGATGCTGTACCGCGTGGTGCACGAGGAGCCGCTGCTGCACGGCGTCCCGGACGCGCTGGCCCCGCTGGTCCGGGCGTGTCTGGCGAAGGACCCCGAGGAGCGGCCCAGCACCCTGGATCTGTCGCTGCGGCTGAAGGAGATCGCCGCCCGGGAGGCCCAGGGCCTGCTCGACGGGCGGCCGCCCGCGCCGCGCGGCGGTGAGCTGGACCGGCCCACCGGACGGCTCTCGGACACCTACCCCGACCAGCAGCGCGCCCAGCCCGGACGGCGCCCGCAGGGCACGCCGGCACCTCGGCGTGCGGGGGCGGGCGGCTCGGCGCCTGTGCGGGGCGGGACTCCGTCGTCGCCGGGCAGCCGTATCCCCCGGGGCACGGAGCCCTCGTCCCGGTCCGGGGCGCGGTCTACGCCGGTGTCGCGGAACACGCCGGTGCCCAGGAACACCCCCGCGTCGAGAAACACGTCCTCGTCCAGAAGCACGTCTTCGTCCAGAAACACTGCCTCGTCCAGGAACACGCCGGTCCCGCGGAACACGCCTGCCCCGCGCGGCACGACCCGCCCCGGTGGCGGGAAGCGCCCGATGCCGCGTGGTGGGCCCGGGCGGCCGGCGCCCAGGACCGGGACCGGGCGGCGGCCGGCCAATCCGCGGCTGCTGCGTCAGCGGCTGTTCGTGTTCGTCGTGGTGACCCTGCTCGTGGCGCTCGGCATCGCTCTGGTGCAGGGTTGCCAGGGCCCGGCCCGCGGGCTCGGGGGCGAGCCGGGCGGCGGGAGCGGGAACGAGCGCCAGGAGCAGGTGGAGACCGGCTACACCCCGCTCGACGAGAGCGGGTTGATGTCCGAGCGATTCGAGTCGACCCTCGAGATGACCGAGCCGCCCGAGTAGCCGTATCGATGGCCGGGCCGCCGCCCGAGCAGCCGTATCTCTGAGAGCAGGCCGCCCGGGCGAGCGTTACGGCTGCGGGCGGCCCGTCGCCACCGCGTAGAACGCGACCGCCGCGGCGGCGCCCACGTTGAGCGAGTCCACGCCGTGCGCCATGGGGATGCGGACCCATTCGTCGGCGGCGACCAGGGCCTGGGTGGTCAGGCCGTCGCCCTCGGCGCCGAGCATCAGGGCGACCCGGTCCATGCGGTGCGGGGCGGCCTCGTCGAGGGTCTTGGCCTTCTCGTCGGGGGTGAGGGCGAGCAGGGTGAAGCCGGCCTCGCGGACCGACTCGAGGCTCTTGGGCCAGGAGTCGAGGCGGGCGTACGGCACGGAGAAGACCGCGCCCATGGACACCTTCACGCTGCGGCGGTACAGGGGGTCGGCGCAGTCCGGGGAGAGGAGCACCGCGTCCATGCCGAGGGCGGCAGCGGAGCGGAAGATCGCGCCGATGTTGGTGTGGTCGTTGACGCCCTCCATGACCACCACGCGGCGGGCGGTCTGGAGGAGGTCGGCAGCGGTCGGCAGCGGCTTGCGCTGCATGGAGGCCAGCGCGCCGCGGTGCACGTGGTAGCCGGTGACGCGTTCGGCGAGCTCCGGGCTGACCGCGTAGACGGGCGCCGGGAGCTCGTCGATGACGTCGCGCATGACGTCGACCCACTTGGCGGACAGCAGCATCGACCGCATCTCGTACCCGGCGTCCTTGGCCCGCCGGATGACCTTCTCGCCCTCGGCGATGAACAGGCCCTCGGCGGGTTCGCGCTTGCGGCGCAGCTCGACGTCGGTCAGGCCGGTGTAGTCGTGCAGGCGCGGGTCGTCGGGGTCCTCGACGGTGATGAGATCGGCCACAGGGTGATACTGCCTTGCTCTGGGTGTGCTGCCAACGGCTCGGGACGGGTTCTGTTACCCGGGGTTACTCCCGGCTTGCGTCCGGGTCGCGCCCGGCTCGCGTCCACTTCAGTCGGACGTCCGGGGGCCGACGTTGACGACCTCGCCGATGACGATGACCGCCGGCGGCTTGACCTCCTGCGTACGGACCGTCTCGGCGACCGTGGCCAGGGTGGCGTCCACCCGGCGCTGGGCGGCCGTGGTGCCCTCCTGGACCAGGGCGACCGGGGTGTCCGGGGACTTGCCGTGCGCGACCAGGGTCTCGGCGATCTTGCCGATCTTGTCGACGCCCATGAGGATCACCAGCGTGCCGGTGAGCTTGGCGAGCGACGGCCAGTCGACCAGGGAGCGCTCGTCGTTGGGGGCGACATGGCCGCTGACCACGGTGAACTCGTGGGCGACGCCGCGGTGGGTGACCGGGATGCCGGCGGCGCCCGGGACGGAGATCGAGCTGGAGATGCCGGGGACGACCGTGCAGGGGATGCCCGCCTCGGCCAGCGCCTGGAGCTCCTCCATGCCCCGGCCGAAGACGTAGGGGTCGCCGCCCTTCAGCCGTACGACCGACTTGCCCTGCTTCGCGTGCTCGATCAGGGCGTTGTTGATGGCCTCCTGGGCCATGAAACGGCCGTACGGGATCTTCGCCGCGTCGATCACCTCGACGTGCGGGGGCAGCTCCGCGAGGAGGTCGCGCGGGCCGAGGCGGTCGGCGATGACGACGTCCGCCTCCGCGAGGAGGCGGCGCCCGCGGACCGTGATCAGGTCCGGGTCGCCGGGGCCGCCGCCGACCAGGGCGACGCCCGGGGTGCGGGTGCGGTGGTGCGGGGCGACGAGGGTGCCGTCGCGCAGGCCCTCGACGACCGCGTCGCGGATGGCGGCGGTGTGGCGGGGGTCGCGGCCGCGCGCGTCGGTGGTGAGGACCGCCACCGTGACGCCCTCGCTGTGGCCCGTCGCCGGGGTCCAGGCGGTGGCCGCGTCGGCGTCGTCGGAGCGGACGCACCAGACGCGGTGGCGCTCCGCCTCGGCGGAGGCGGCGCGGTTCGCCTCGGCGTCGCTGGTGGCGATCAGGGCGTACCAGGCGTCGGCGAGGTCGCCTTCCTGGTACGGGCGCTTCTGCCAGGTGATCTCGCCCGCGTCCGCCATCGCCTCGACCGAGGGGGTCGCCTCGGGGGATACGAGGAGGACGTCGGCGCCTGCCGCGATGAGGGCGGGGAGGCGGCGCTGGGCCACCTGACCGCCGCCGAGGACGACCACGCGGCGGCCGGTGAGGCGGAGGCCTACGGGGTAGGCGGGGTGTTCGGCCATGAGGGGACGGCTCCTCGTGGGGGCAGGCGGGGGGCGCTTCGGCGTCGGAGCAGCCCTGACGTGCGGATTTTAGAGTGCGGAGGGGGCAGGCGGCAGGGGCGGTCCGATGGCTGAACACCGGACCGCCCCGGGGGCGCGCCTACTTCTCGGTGACGCCCGCCGAGTCGAACGTCGCCACCTCGTGCATCGCCCGGGCCGTGCTCTGGACCATCGGGAGGGCGAGGAGGGCGCCGGTGCCCTCGCCGAGGCGGAGGTCGAGGTCGACCAGGGGGCGCAGGCCCAGCTTGTTGAGGGCGGCGACGTGGCCCGGTTCGGCGCTGCGGTGGCCCGCGATGCAAGCGGCCAGGACCTCGGGCGCGATGGCGCGGGCCACCAGGGCGGCGGCGCCGGCGCTGACGCCGTCCAGGATCACCGGCGTACGCAGGGACGCGCCGCCGAGGAGGAGGCCGACCATGGCGGCGTGTTCCAGGCCGCCGATCGCGGCGAGGACGCCGATGGGGTCGGCCGGGTCCGGCTGGTGGAGTTCGATGGCGCGGCGGACGACCTCGGTCTTGCGGGCCAGGGTCTCGTCGTTGATGCCGGTGCCGCGGCCCGTCACCTCGGCCGGGTCGGTGTCCGTGAAGACGGAGATCAGGGCGGCGGACGCGGTGGTGTTCGCGATGCCCATCTCGCCCGTGAGCAGCGCCTTGTTGCCGGCCGCGACCAGGTCGCGGGCGGTCTCGATGCCGACCTCGATGGCCTGCCTGGCCTCCTCGCGGGTCATCGCCGGACCGGTGGTCATGTCGGCGGTGCCCGGGCGGATCTTGCGCGGCAGCAGGCCCGGGGTGGCCGGGAGGTCGGCGGCGACGCCGACGTCGACGATGCAGACCTCGGCGCCCACCTGGTTGGCGAACGCGTTGCAGACCGCTCCCCCGCCGAGGAAGTTGGCCACCATCTGGGCGGTGACCTCCTGCGGCCAGGGGGTGACGCCCTGGGCGTGCACGCCGTGGTCGCCGGCGAAGATCGCGACGGCCGCGGGCTCCGGGATCGGCGGCGGGCACTGCCGGGACAGGCCGCTGAGCTGCGCGGAGATGATCTCCAGCATGCCGAGCGCGCCGGCCGGCTTGGTCATCCGCTTCTGCCGCTCCCAGGCCTCGCCGAGCGCCTTGGCGTCCAGCGGGCGGATCTGGGCGACGGTCTCGGCGAGCAGGTCGTGCGGCTCCTCGCCGGGCAGGGCGCGACGGCCGTACGTCTCCTCGTGGACCACCCAGGACAGCGGGCGGCGCTTGGACCAGCCGGCCTGCATCAGTTCGGGCTCGTCCGGGAATTCGTCGACGTACCCGACGCAGAGGTACGCGATGACCTCCAGGTGCTCGGGCAGGCCGAGGGCGCGGACCATCTCGCGCTCGTCGAAGAAGCTGACCCAGCCGACGCCGAGGCCCTCCGCGCGGGCGGCGAGCCACAGGTTCTCCACGGCGAGGGCTGCGGAGTACGGGGCCATCTGCGGCTGGGTGTGACGGCCCAGGGTGTGACGGCCGCCGCGGGTCGGGTCGGCGGTGACGACGATGTTCACCGGGGTGTCGAGGATGGCCTCGATCTTCAGTTCCTTGAACTGCTTCGCGCGGCCCTTGGGGAGGGACTTCGCGTACGCCTCGCGCTGGCGCATGGCCAGTTCGTGCATGGTCTGCCGGGTCTCGGCGGAACGGATGACGACGAAGTCCCAGGGCTGGGAGTGGCCCACGGAGGGGGCGGTGTGCGCCGCCTCCAGGACGCGGAGCAGGACCTCGTGCGGGATGGGGTCGCTGCGGAAGCCGTTGCGGATGTCGCGGCGCTCGCGCATGACCTTGAGGACGGCCTCGCGCTCGGCGTCGTCGTAGGCGGGCGCGGCCGGGCCGGTGGACTGACGTGCTTCTGCCACGGGTGCCGTGCCTTCTTCTTCCTGGTCTTCCTGGTCTTCCTGGTCGGCGCCCCGGGTGTCCAGGTCGTCGGCCTGCTGTACGAGTGCCACGTCCGCGTCCGCTTCGGTGGCGGCCGCGGCCGTCGGCTCGGCCTCGCGGGGAGCGGGGACCGTGACGACCGGTTCCGGTTGCTGCGACTGCGGCTGCGGCTGCGGGTCCTGGGCTTCTTGGGCTTCCCGGGCCGACGTGACGCCGTGCGGCGGGGTGGGGGCGAGGTGCGGGGTGGTCGGGATCGAGCCCTCCACCGGGACGAACTGACCGAGCGGCTGCTCCGCCCCGGGCTCGGCGGCCAGGGGCGCGGTGTCCTGCCCGGACGGCGCGGTGGCCTCCGGGGCGGTCTGTGCGTCGGCGGCGACAGCCTCGGGCGCGGCCTCCGGGTGTGCGTCCGGGGTGGGAGTGGCCTCGGGGGTCTGGTCCGCGACCTGCTCCGGGATGACCTGCTCCGCGGTCGGCTGCTGCGGGGCGGCGTCGACCGGCTGCGCGGGCTGCGGAATCGGTGCGGCCTCCGTGGCCTCCGGCACGGCAACGGGCGCGGGAGCAGCCGCTTCCGGGGCCTGCGCCGGGGCGGGGACGACGGCCTCGGGGGTCTGGGGAGCGGTGGGCTCGGGAGCCTGCGGTGCCTGGGCCACGGCGGGCTGGGGGGCCTGGGGCGCGTCGGCCACGGCCGACTCGGGGGCCTGCGGTGCCTCCACCACGACCGCTTCGGGGGTCTGCGGCACCTCGGCCACGACAGACTCCGGAGCCTGCGGCACCTCGGCCACGGCGGGCTCGTGGGCCTGGGGTACCTCGGCCACGACCGCTTCGGGGGTCTGCGGCACCTCGCCCACGACAGCGTCCGGCGCCTGCGGTGCCTGGGCCACGACAGACTCCGGAGCCTGCGGTGCCTCGGCCACGACCGCTTCGGGGCTCTGGGGTGCCTCGGCCACGGCAGCGTCCGGAGCCTGGTGCATCTCGGCCACAGCGGACTCCGGGGCCTGGGGAACCTCGGCCACGACCGCTTCCGGGGTCTGCGGCACCTCGGTCACGACAGCCTCCGGAGCCTGCGGTGCCTCGGCCACGACAGGCTCCGGCGCCTGCGGCACCTCGGCCACAGCGGGTTCGGCGGCCTGCGGTGCCTCCGGAGCCTGGGGCATCTCGGGCGCCATCGCCTCAGCCGTGGGCGGCACGTCGGGCGCGGCCGCGTCCGGGGTCTGCGGAAGCTGGACCGCGACCGGTTCGGGGGTCTGCGGAAGCTGGGCCGCAACCGCCTCAGCCGCCTGCGGCACCTCAGCCACCACCGCCTCAGCGGCCTCCGGCACCTCGCCCGCGACGGGCTCGGCGAGCTGCGGCGCCTCGGGCGCCTGGTCGAGGCCGGGAGCCGTCGCCTCGGGTGCCTGCGGCGTCTCGGGGGCGACCGCGTCGGCGGCCTGCTGCTCGGGGGCCGTCGGCACCTGAGCGACCTGAGCCGCCTCGGGCATGGGGGCCGCCTCCGGGACGACGGGCTGCACCGGTACGGCGACCGGCCCCTGGACGGGTTCGATGTGCTGCGGCTGCTCGGACTCGGCGGGCTGCGGCTCTACGGCAGACTGCGGCTGCACGGTCCCCTCAGCACCGGTCTCATGACCGACCTGCTCGGTCGCCGGAGCGTCTGCGACCTGAGCGGCGTCAGCGGCCGTCTGCTGGGCATCGGCCGCCACCGGCACAGCGGCAGGCACCTCAGCGACGTCACCGGCGACCGGCACAGCGCCAGAGCCCTCACCGGCGTCAGCGGCGACCGCCTGCCCGGTCTCCGCGACCGGCGCGCCGGCCTGCGGCTCTTCAGCCTGAGCCTCAGTACCCGGCGCCTGCTCGCCCTCGGTCTGGCCACCCCCCGCCGTGGACGCCGCCACCGCCTGGTTCGTCAGGCGGGCCACCGCGGCCTGGGCCGCGTCCGCGGGCTCGGGCGCGGTCGGGACAACCGTTTCCGCAGGCGGGACCTCTGTGGCGACCGGCCCCGGGGCCGGAGCAGCGGCACCCCAGGGGGCCGCGCCCTGCGGCGGGACGTCGAGGTACTCGGGGCCGGCGGTCGGCGGGCCCGGCTGGCGGACCGGCGCGCCCGCGGGGCCGCGGTCGGCGAGGGAGCGGACCGGGCTGGCGGAGGCGTCGGGGATCGGCGGGCCGAGGTGCAGCGGCCGGCGCGGGGTGATCGGCGGGATCGGCGTCGTCGGGGCGGTCGGCACCGCCGGGTTCGGCAGGCGGACGCCGCTGAGGTCGACCGAGCCGCTGTCGCGCCCGGCCAGCTCGTGCGGGCCGGGCTCGTGGACCGCCTCGACGACCGGCTCCGGGGCGGGCGGGGCCACCTCGTTGCCCCAGGCGCCCTGGGCGCCGGGCAGCAGCAGGTCTTCGTCCTCGGCGGGCGTCTCGGAGAGGTACGTGTACGCGGCGGGCGCGGGAACGCCCGGCTGCTCCACCGTGCCTGCGTTCTCCGGCAGCCCCTCGCCCGGGACCTGGCCGGTGTCGGTCATGCGTACCCCTCGCCCATCGGTTGATGCTTCTACGACCAGCTCACCCGGAACGGCGCACCGACCGCCCGTAGTGAAGAACGAGCGTGCGTGCCCAGCGGCACGAACGACCGCCCGGAAAAGGCGACAAAGCCATTCAGTGGCATTGTCGCGGTCGTTCCGCCGTCAGGACAGCTCGATCCACGACGGCCCGCTGTGGACTGCGCCACGTTGCGCGTCCTCCGGTTTGTGCCGTACCACACGCACCCCAAGATGGGCGCGTTTACCGGACATTGACCGACGGGGCGCCGGATGTCCGAGTGCGGTGCAGCGATCGGCCAGCCTACCGCGCCGGTACGACAACAGGATCACGGGGCGCGATCCGGGAGAACCCCGCTGAGCAGGAACGCGACGCTCCGCTCCGTCTCCGTCCAGTGCCGGGTGTCGAGTTCCACGGACTGGAGCAGGGCGCACTGGACGCGGTAGCCGTGCTCGGTCAGGTCGCGGCCGATGAGTTCGGCCGCGTCGCGGGTGCCGGCGTGCGTGACGATGCGCTGCGGGCGGCGGTCGGCGACCGCGGAGACCACGGCCGCTCCCCCGCCGCCGATCCGGACGACGTCCGGTTCGGGCAGGTTTTCGAGTACATGCGGGGCGGTGCCCTGGACGGCCTGGAGTTGGACGCCGAAGCGGCGGGCGGCGGCCACGGCGCGGGCGCAGGCGCCGGGGTCGCGGTCGACGGCGATGACGGCGGCTCCGGCCCGTGCGGCCTCGACGGCGAAGGCACCGGAGCCCGAGCCGATGTCCCACACCAGGTCGCCGACGCGGGGGCCGAGGCGGGCGAGTTGGGCGGCGCGCAGCGGTTCGGTCTCGCCTTCGCCGAGTTCGGCGTCGTAGACCTCGGCGGGCAGCGTCCAGCCGCGCGGTCCGGTGGCCGGATCGCGGCCGGCGATCCAGCCGCCGCTCTCCCCCGCGCCGACGGGTCCGCCGATGACGATGACGACGTTCGGGTCGCGCCAGGCGTGGTCGGGGGCCTTGTCGGAGGTGACGACGGTGACCTGTTCGCGCTCGGTGCCGAGTTCCTCGCAGATGACGAAGGTGCGGTGGACGCCGTCCAGCAGAAGGCCGAGTTCGGCGGGGCCGGCGCCGGGCGCGGTGAGCACCGCCACTTTGGTGTGGGCGCGGCATACGTTCACCGCGCGTCGCAGGGTGCGGGGATGTGCGACGACCACCTGTGCGTCGTCCCAGGGCATGCCGGCGCGGGCGAAGGCGGCGGCGACCGAGGAGACCGCGGGCACGACTTCGACCTCCAGGCCGAATTCGGGGGCGCGCAGGGTGCGGACGACGCCGAAGAAGCCGGGGTCGCCGTCGGCCAGCACCACGGCCGTGCCGCGGTGGGCGGCGATGCGGCGGGCGGCGAGGGCGACGCTGCCGAGGCGGACGCGCTCGGCGGTGGGCGGCACCTCGGGGAGGGCGAGGTGGTGGGCGGCACCGGCCACCAGGGTGGCGGCGCCGAGGGCGGCGCGTGCCGCGGCGGTCAGCGGAGAGCCGTCCCAGCCGATCACCGTGACCCGGTCGGCCATCGTCGTCAGTCTCCCGTGGGTTTGCGCAGGTCGTCGGGGGCAGGCTCCGTGAGGGTACCTGGTGCGAGCGGGGGCGCGGCCGGTGGCCTCGCCGGTGGGTTCAGTTCCAGTCCGAGTACGACGTGAAACCTCCGTTGCCGGCCAAGTCGTCGGCGACGTCGGTCAGGTCCTCCGGCAGCAGGCTCCAGACGATGATGTCGGTGCGTACGTCGGTCCACCCCCCGCTCTCGGTGCGGGCGCGCGCTATCCAGGCGCCGCGCAGGACGCCCTCGCTGATGCAGCCGATCTTCTGGGCGACCTGCTGGGAGGCGGTGTTGTCGGCGGCGGTGCGCAGCTCCAGCCGTTCGAACTTCTGGTCGTCGAAGAGCCACCGGGCGGTGGCCAGGGCGGCTTCGGAGGCGTAGCCCTCGCCGCGGGCCCAGGGGGCGATGACGTAGGCGATCTCGCTGGAGCGGACCCGCCAGTCGGTGTTGCGCAGATGGACGATGCCGACCAGGCGCTGGGTCAGGAACTCGGTGACGGCGAAGACGATGCCGCGGCCCTCGGTGCGTTCGGCGGGGGCCTGCTCGGTGATCCAGGTGCGGGCGTCGGCCTCGGTGTAGGGGTGCGGCACGGAGGTCCAGGCGACCACGAGTTCGTCGTTCATCATCTCGGCGAAGGCCTCGATGTCCGGCTCTTCGAAGGGGCGCAGGACCAACCGCTCCGTGCTGATGGAGATGTTGGGGAAGGTGCTCGTCATGGCGCCGCTCCGTAACCTTTTGAACCGTCAGGCCTGCTGAACTGCCCAGCATGCAGCATGAAAGCACCGAACCGCACCACGGGGTCCCCTCCTCGCCGGAGGGGACCCCGTGGTGCGGTCGGACGGGTCAGCCGGAGGTGACCGGCAGGACCGAGCCCTGGTACTTGTCCTCGATGAACTTCCTCACCTCGGGCGAGGTGAGCAGGTCGGCGAGCTTCCTCACCCGCGGGTCGTCCTCGTTGCCGCGCTTGACGGCGAGGAGGTTGGCGTAGGGGTTGTCCTTCGCCGACTCCAGGAGGATGGCCTCCTCGGTGGGGCTGAGGCCCGCGTCCTGGGCGTAGTTGTTGTTGATGACCGCGGCGGCCACGTCGTCGAGCGAGCGGGGCAGCTGGGCGGGCTCCAGCTCCTTGAACGTGAGGTTCTTGGGGTTGGCGGTGATGTCCGCGGGGGACGCGTCCGTACCGGCGTCCTTCTTGAGCGTGATCACGCCCTTGGAGGCGAGCAGCTTCAGGGCGCGGCCCTCGTTGGTGGTGTCGTTGGGCACGGCGACGGTGGCTCCGTCGGCGAGCTCGGTGACGTCGTCGATCTTCTTGGAGTAGACGCCCATGGGCGGCAGGTAGGCGTCCACGACCGGGACCAGGTCGGTGCCCTTGGCCTCGTTGAAGTCGTCCAGGTAGGGCTCGTTCTGGTACAGGTTCGCGTCCAGCGTGCCCTCCTGGAGGGCGGTGTTCGGCAGGACGTAGTCCGTGAACTCCCGGATCTCCAGCTTCAGGCCGGCGTCCTCGGCGAGGTTGTCCCTGATGTACGTCAGGACCTCGCCGGCCGGGACGGCGGTGGCGCCGACGACGAGGGTGTCGTCGTCGCCACCGGAGCCCGAGCCGCAGGCGGTCAGCCCGAGGGCCAGCGCCGCGGCCGCCGCCGTGACGAGAGGGGTCTTGCGCATGATGAGACTCCTCTCGGTGGGTCAGAAGGAGGCGATGACCGAGCCGTCGTACTCGTCCTCGATGAACTTCTTGACCTCGGGGGAGGTCAGCAGCTCGGCGAGCTTCTTGACGCGCGGGTCGTCCTCGCTGCCCTCCTTCACGGCGAGGAAGTTGCCGTACGGGTTGTCCTTGGCGGACTCCAGCACGAGCGCTTCCTCGGCGGGATTGAGGTCGGCCTCGATGGCGTAGTTGCCGTTGACCACGGCGGCGTCCACGTCGTCCAGGGAGCGCGGGGTCTGGGCCGCCTCCAGCTCCTTGAACTTGAGGTTCTTGGGGTTCTTGGTGATGTCCGCGGGGGTCGCCTCGTTGCCCACGCCGTCCTTGAGGGTGATCAGCCCGTTGTCGGCGAGCAGCTTGAGGGCGCGCGCCTCGTTCACGGTGTCGTTGGGGACGGCGACGGTGGCACCGCTCTTGAGGTCGTCGGCGCTCTTGACCTTGTTCGAGTACAGGCCGAGCGGCTCCAGGTGGACCGTGACGACGGGCACGATGTGGGTGCCGTTCTTCTTGTTGAAGTCGTCGAGGTACGGCTGGTTCTGGAAGTAGTTGGCGCCGACGGAGCCGTCCTCCGTGGCCGTGTTCGGCGTCACGTAGTCGGTGAACTCCTTGACCTCCAGCTCGAGGCCCGCGTCCTTGGCGAGGTTGTCCCGGACGTAGTTCAGGATCTCGGCGTGCGGGGTGGGGCTGGCGGCGACGACCAGGGGGCCGTTCGCGTCGGAGCCGGAGTCGCTGTCGGAGGAGCCGCAGGCGGTGAGCCCGAAGGTGAGGGCTCCGGCGGCGAGGACGGCGGTGGTGATCTTGGCGGTGTTACGCACGAAAAGTGCCTTTCCTTATGGGTGGTGCGACCCCGTCGTGGGTGGACGGGGAGTCTGTGGGGGCGGTCGCTTACGCGACTACGCGACCTTGCCGACGTCGGCCGCCGCCGGCTCCTCCGCCTTGAGCAGGCGGAGCTTGGGGGCGGGGCCGGAGCGGGCGCCGCGGCGGTGCAGGGAGCGGGCCGCGTAGTCTCCGGCGAACTGGATGACGGAGATGACCACGGCGAGGATCGCCACGGTGATCCACATCAGTCCGGTCTCGAAGCGCTGGTAGCCGTAGCGGACGGCGAGGTCGCCGAGGCCGCCGCCGCCGACCGTGCCGGCCATGGCGGAGTAGCCGATGAGGGCGATGATCGTGGTGGTGGTGCTGGCGATGAGGGAGGGCAGGGCCTCGGGGACCAGGACCTTGCGGACGATGGTCCAGGTGTTGCCGCCCATCGACTGGACGGCCTCGACCAGACCGTGGTCCACCTCGCGGACGGCCGTCTCGACGAGCCGGGCGAAGAACGGGATGCCGCCGATGGCGAGCGGCACGATCGCCGCCTCGCTGCCGATGGTGGTGCCGGTGACCCAGCGGGTGAAGTTCATCAGCGCGACCATCAGGATGATGAACGGCATCGAGCGGCCGACGTTCACGATCTGCCCGATGACCTTGTTCACGACGGTGTTCTGCAGCAGTCCGCCCTTGTCGGTGAGGACCAGCAGGACACCGATCGGCAGGCCGAGGACGACCGCGATCAGGGTGGACCAGCCGACCATGATCAGCGTCTCGGTACAGGCCTGCTCCAGCAGGGGCTGCATCTCGGACCAGGTCACTTGGCACCTTCCTTCACCAGCGCGGGCGCGTTGTCGGTGGGGCCGACGACATCGATCTGGAGGCCCTGTTCGCGCAGGAAGCCGATGGGCACGACGTTGTCCTCGTAGCGGCCGGGCAGTTCGATGCGCATCCGGCCGACCTGCAGGCCGCCGACGGTGTCGATGGCGGCGCCGAGGATCGAGATGTCGATGTTGTAGGTGCGGGCCAGCTGGGAGATGACCGGCTGGGTGGCGGCCTCGCCGTGGAAGGTGACGTCGAGGACGGTGCGGTCGTCGGCGGAGGCCTCGCCGCCGACGGGGAAGAGCGCGGAGGCGAGCTGGGAGCCGGGGGTGGCGAGCAGTTCGCTGACCGTGCCGGACTCGACGACGCGCCCCTTCTCCATCAGCGCGGCCGAGTCGCAGATGGACTTCACGACGTCCATCTCGTGCGTGATGAGCAGGACGGTCAGGCCGAGCTGCTGGTTGAGGTCGCGCAGCAGCTGGAGGATCGAGCGGGTGGTCTCCGGGTCGAGGGCGCTGGTGGCCTCGTCGGAGAGCAGCACCTTGGGGTCGCCGGCCAGGGCGCGGGCGATACCGACGCGCTGCTTCTGGCCGCCGGAGAGCTGGGCGGGGTAGGCCTTGGCCTTGTCGGCGAGACCGACGAGGTCGAGGAGTTCGAGCGCCTTGCGGGAACGTTCCTTCCCGGACGTGCCGAGGATTTCCAGCGGCAGCTCGACGTTGTCCTGCACGGTCCGCGAGGACAGCAGGTTGAAGTGCTGGAAGACCATGCCGATCCGGCTGCGCGCCTGCCGCAGCTCCCTGCCGGCGCGCGGGCCGCGGCCGGCGAGGGCGGTGAGGTCCTGCCCGTCGACGGTCACGGTCCCGGAGGTGGGGCGCTCCAGGAGGTTGACGCAGCGGATGAGCGAGGACTTGCCGGCGCCGGACTGGCCGATGACGCCGTACACCTCGCCTTCGCGGACGTGCAGGTCGACGCCGTCCAGGGCGGTGACCTCGCGGCCGCGTGAGCGGTAGACCTTGGTCAGGCCCGATGTGGTGATCACTGGGGGTTTCCGTCACTGTCGAGTACGCGGGCGTGGGTGTGCCCGGGCACGGGTGCATTCGGTCGGGAACGCGGCACGGCTCTCGCGGTGCGCTGGAACCAGGAGAGAACATGTGCGCGGGGCGGCTCGGTGCCGTAGGTCAGGGGCTACGGCGGACACGAGCGGGCTCTCGCTTCGGGGCGCGAGGCTCAGATGGTGCGGGGGCCCTCTAGAAGGCGCACATTCGGCACGGACACATACAACGAGCACCGGGCGTCAGGGTCGCCTCGGTCGCAAGGATGCGGCTGCTCGTCGTGGTCATGCGATCAGTAAAGCAGACATACGCTGCTGACCGGTCACCGCTGTCCGCATAGTGGAACAACGGGGGCGAGTTGTGGCCAAGGCCACGGTGGCCGTTCGGTGCGTCGCCGCGGAGGGCCAGGGGCGGGGGCTGGGTGTCCGTTGCGTCGTAATAAGGTCGCTGCATGCTTGATGCCCTGACGCTGGTGACCGGGGTCGCCGCGCTGCTGCTCGCCGCGTGGTGCGGCTGGGCGGCGTACCGAGACCAGCCGACGAAGGACTGGCACTTCATCGGGATGGCCGTGGTGACGCTGCTGGCCCTGGTCCAGCTGGTCGTCGGCATCGTGCAGCTGGCGCGGGGCGAGGAGCCGGACCAGGGCACGACGATCTTCGTGGCGTATCTGCTGGGCGCGTTCGCGTGCGTGCCGGCCGCCGGCTTCATGTCGCTGGCCGAGCGCACGAAGTGGGGTTCGGTGACGGTCGCCGCGGGCGGCGTGGTGCTGGCCGTGCTCGAAGTGCGGCTCTACGACATCTGGGGAGGCTGAGATGACCGCGGTCGAGGAGAGGCGGCGGCTGACCAGCGGGCCCGGGACGCTTCTTGTGTGGCTGTACGGCGTGATGGTCGTCGGCGCGGTGTCGCGTTCCGCGTATCAGATCGCCACCGAGTTCGACCGGGCGCCGCTCGCGTACGCGCTCTCGGCGGTGGCCGGGGTGGTGTACGGATTCATCACGTACACGCTGGTGCGGGGCGGGGAGACGGCCCGCAGGGCGGCGCTGGTGTGCTGCGCCGCCGAGCTGGTGGGTGTGGTGGCCGTCGGTGTCTGGACGCTGGTGGAGCCGTCGGCGTTTCCCGATGCGACCGTGTGGTCGGACTTCGGGATGGGTTATCTGTTCATTCCGGTGATTTTGCCGGTTTCCGCGTTGGTGTGGTTGCGCAAGGCGCGGAGCGCTCCGCGCCCCTGAGGGCGTTTCACTCACGCCGTTTGAACGTACGCCCCGGCCTGCTTTTCGAGGATGACCATGGGGACGCCGTCCGAGCCCTCGGCCGTGCCTACGGCCTCGTAGCCCACCTTGCGGTACAGGCGCAGGCTGCTCTCGCTGCGGTGGCCGGTGTGGAGGCGGAACTTCCTGGCGCCGCGCTGCTCGGCGAGGGCGGACTCGGCGGCGCGCAGGAGGCGGGCGCCGATGCCGTGGCCCTGGAGGCGGGGGTGGACGCAGAGTTTGCCGATGGCGGCGGCGCCGTCCTCGGTGACCGTGCCGCGGACCGAGCCGACCACCTCGTCGCCGAGCCGGGCGACGAAGACGCAGTCGTCGGCGACCTCTTGGCGGACCGAGTCGAGGGTCTGAACGAGCGGAGCGATGCGGTAGTTGCCGTACAGCGCGGCCTCGCTCTGGAAGCACAGGTACTGCAGCTTGAAGATCTGCTCGGCGTCCTGTTCGGTCGCCTCGGAGATGATCACGCTCATGCCCATGTGTGCACGCCTCCCGCTCACCTGTTGCCTGTCGTCCCTCACTCCTATCCCCGCGCTCTTCGGGCCGCAACCTCCGGTGCGAGCAATCGACGCAGACATCCCAGGCATCTGGAACGTTCCGGGCCGAGACTGCCCTGTGAGATACCCAACTCCCCCGCGATCTCCCGGTATGTCAGGTCCTTCGGGGAGAGGAGGGCCTCCAGCAGGGACGGGCAGCGTCCGGGGAGGCGGCGGACCGCGTCGCGCAGGGCGCGGCGATGGGCCGCGGCGAGGGCGAGCTGTTCGGGGGTACGGTCGCCGTCGTCGGCTGGTTCGCTTTCGTAGGGCCGTTCGTGACGGGTCGTACGACGGGAGCGGCGCGCCTCCGAGCGGACGGCCCGGCGCAGCCAGCGTTCGGGGTCGGGCGGCGGGCCGTCGCTGTCGAGGCGCTCCAGGAGGCGGAGCCAGACCGCCTGTTCCAGATCCCCGGGTTCGGTGCCGGCGTGCGCCTCGGCGGAGGCCTCGGCGGCGAGCAGCGGGCGCAACGTGGTGAGCAGGTCGTGCGTCATATGCGGCACGACGCGCCGCCCGGGCCGGAAGTTGCCCGGGCGGCCGTAGTCACCCCGAACGGGGTGTGGCGGTTCAACCGTTGACGAAGTCCTCGCGGGCGAGCAGGCCGGTGTCGGGGTGGTCGGTGAAGACGCCGTCGATGCCCGTCGCGAAGTACGCCTGGTACGCGCCGAAGACGTCGCCGTAGGCGTCGGGGTCCGTGCCCTTGCGGAAGTTCGCGGGCAGGAACGGGTTCTCGTTGCGCAGCGTGTAGGGATGCAGGATCAGCCCCACCTTGTGGGCGTCGGCGACCAGGGTGGTCGGCTTGGTGAGGTTGCCGGCCGCGTCCTTCGGGATGATCAGGTCGAGGGTGGGGCCGATGCCCTGGGCGTAGGAGGCGATCTCGCGCAGGCCGGCCGGCTTGATGAGGTCGGCGACGGTGCGCGGGTCTCCGGTCTCGACGAAGTCCCAGGGGCGGGTGTTGGCGCCGGACAGCAGGACCACGAGCGGGTTGTCGACCAGCTTGTTCAGCCGCTGGATGCTGGTCGGCTCGAAGGACTGGAGGATGACCGGGGAGTTCCACTTGTGCTTGCCGTACTTGCGCAGCACCTTGGCGACCCGCTCCTCCAGGCCGAGGCCCAGCTTGCGGAAGTAGGTGGGGTGCTTCAGCTCCGGGTAGATCCAGACCTGCTTGCCGCGCCGCTTGGTCTGCTCGTCCTGCCAGCGCAGCACCTCTTCGAAGCTGGGTATCTCCCAGCGGCCGTTGTAGAGGGTGTTGTGCGGGCGGTTGGCGGGGATCCGCTCCTTGGCCCGCAGGGTCTTCAGCTCGGCGAGCGTGAAGTCCTCGGTGAACCAGCCGGTGGTGGGCACGCCGTCCAGGGTCTTGGTGGTCTTGCGGTCGGCGAACTCGGGGTGGTCGGCGACGTCCGTGGTGCCGCCGATCTCCGGCTCGTGGCGGCAGACGAGGTGGCCGTCCTTGGTGGGGACGAGGTCGCCGGCCTCGATGATGTCCGCGCCCATGTCGAGGGCGAGCTGGTAGGCGGCGAGGGTGTGCTCGGGGCGGTAGCCGCTGGCGCCGCGGTGGCCGATGATCGTCGGCACGGGCAGGCTCTTCAAGCCGCGACCCTCCTTGCTCGCGTCGGCTCTCGCCGTACCGCCCAGCCCGAGGACCGCTCCGCTCGCGCCGAGCACGGCGGCGCCGAGCAGCGCCCGTCGTCCGGTGCGGTGGGCGTTCTCGTTCGCATCCTGCGTTCCCATCGGCGCCTCCCGGCAATCGGCTCGGCCGCTTCTCGGCCACGTGCGCGCTGATCGTAGGGGCGCGGACATGACCGGCGGGAGGCCTCGGGTCGAACACATGGATGACGACGGATGGCGTACACAAGGCGCAAAGTGACGGGCCGTCGGCTTGGCGGTGAGGGAGCGGGGAAGCCGGACGGGGAGGACGCGGTGCCGTGCCCGTCCCGCAGCCCGTGGGCCGGGCACGGCACGGCTGCCGCAGGCGTGGCGCGGCTGCGGGCCTGGGCGTGACACGGCTGCTGCAGGCGTGGCGCGGCTGCTGGTCCAGGCGCAGCGCGGCTTCGACAAGCGCGGCGCGGCTGCTGGCCCGGGCACGGCACGGCTGCCACAGGCGTGCCGCGGCTGCTGGTCCAGGCGCGGCACGGCTTCGACAAGCGTGGCGCGGCTGCTGGCCCGCGCACGGCACGGCTGCCGCAGGCGTGCCGCGGCTGCTGGTCCAGGCGCAGCGCGGCTTCGGCAGGTGTGGCGCGGCTGCTGGCTCGGGCGCGGCGCTGCGGGCCGCCGGACGGGCCGGACCGGACAGGAAATCGGCGCGGTTGCGGGGGCCGGGGTGGGGCCCCGGCTCGGCCCCGGCGCGTGCGCCCGGCATGCCGGGCGCGCAGCGGTCGGCGCGGGGGCGGCCAGGCGGATCGGCGTGCGCGGAGGGCACGTCGAGCGCGGGCGCACAGCGCCCTGGCGCGGGCGCCGGGCATGTCGGTTCAGCGCTCCTGGGCGCAGGCGCCAGGCATTCTCGGCGCAGCCGTCCGGGCGCGGGCGCCAGGCACGTCGGCGCCAACCGGGCACGAGTGCCGGACACGTCGGCGGAACGCTCCTGGCACGGGCGCGGCCACGGCGGCGTAGGCCACCGGGCGCGAGCACCGGAGACAACGGTGCAGCGCTCCCGGCTCAGGCGCCAGGCACGTCGGGCGCAGCGCTCCGGGCGTGGGCCAGGCACGTCGGCGCAGTACCGAGCGCAGGCGCGGCCACGGCGGCGTAGGCCTCCAGGCACGAGCACCGGAGACAACGGTGCAGCTCGCGGCGCAGGCGCCAGGCACGTCGGCGCAGTACCGAGCGCAGGCGCGCCCACGTCGGCGTAGACCTCCGCGTACAGGCGCCAGGCGCATCGGTGCGGTGCCCGGGCGCGGGCGCGTCGGCGTGGCCATCCGGGCGGCGGGGCCGGATATGGCGGCGTAGCGCCCGGGCGGCGGGGCCGGGCCGTTGGTGTGGTGCTCCGGGTGGTGGTGTGGCGACTTGTGTCACATCGTCGCGGGGGCGTTACGCGCCGTCCACGGCGCGGTGTCGCAGGTAAACGTGCGTCAACAGTACGTAAGACCTCCGTGAACCCGATGTGCGCCACCCCCGGGACCGCGAGTATCGTCCTCACCTGCACAGACTCATGACGATTCGCTCACACCGGAGGACCCCGTTGTCCCGCTTCGCGCTCATCAAGGCAGTGCTCGGTCCGGTCATGCGCCTGATGTTCCGCCCCCGGGTGGAGGGTGTGGAGCACATCCCGGGCGAAGGCCCGGTCATCCTGGCGGGCAACCACCTGACCTTCATCGACTCGATGATCCTGCCGCTGGTCTGCGACCGTCAGGTCTTCTTCATCGGCAAGGACGAGTACGTCACCGGCAAGGGCCTCAAGGGCCGGCTGATGGCCTGGTTCTTCACGGGCGTCGGCATGATCCCGGTCGACCGGGACGGCGGCAAGGGCGGCGTGGCCGCGCTGATGACCGGTCGCCGGATCCTGGAGGAGGGCAAGGTCTTCGGCATCTACCCGGAGGGCACGCGCTCGCCCGACGGCCGGCTGTACCGGGGCCGCACCGGTATCGCGCGGCTCACGCTGATGACCGGTGCGCCGGTCGTGCCGTTCGCCATGATCGGCACGGACAAGATCCAGCCGGGCGGGGCGGGCATTCCGCGGCCGAGCCGGGTGACCGTGCGGTTCGGTGAGGCGATGGAGTTCTCCCGGTACGAGGGGATGGACCGGGACCGGTATGTGCTGCGGGCCGTGACCGACTCCGTCATGGCCGAGGTGATGCGCCTGTCGGGCCAGGAGTACGTGGACATGTACGCCACAAAGGCCAAGGCCGCTTAGCGGCTCGCGTCCGCCTGCCGGTGGAATCTGTCACCGACACATCGGGCGTTCGGCCGAATCACCCGACCATGTGATCACGCGACATGTCTGATTTAGACATGTTCAAACCTTCTCGGCGCACCCTCCTCCGCACCCCGATCGCCGCCGGCGCGGGCCTGCTCGCAGCCTGCACCAGCTCCGGTTCCGGGCCCAGCTCCGGTTCCGGGCCCACCCCCGGTCCCCAAGGAACAGGCGATCAGGCGAAGTTCGTCCCGGCCGGCCCCCGGGGGTACGTCAACCCGTCCGACCCGGAGGTTCTCGCCGCCGAGCGAAAGCGCGGGTCCGGCCCCGTACGCAAGTACCGGATCACAGCAGGCGTGGCCACTCTGGACCTGGGCGGGCGGTCCTTCCGGAGCTGGGCGTACGACGAGGCGCTCCCCGGCCCGCTGGTGCGCGTCACCGCCGGCGACATCCTCGACCTCACCCTCGCCAACCGGCTGCCCGCCACGACCACGCTGCACTCCCACGGGCTGCGACTGCGCTGCGACATGGACGGCACCCCGGGACTGACCCAGAAGGCCGTCGCCTCGGGGGCCGACTTCGTCTATCGCTTCGCCGTCCCCCACCCGGGCACGTACCTGTTCCACTCCCACGTCGGCATGCAGCCCGACCGTGCCCTGTACGCGCCGTTCATCGTCGACGATCCCAAAGAGCCCCTCGCCTACGACAAGGAATGGATCGTCGTCCTGGACGACTGGGTGGACGGCGTGGACGGTTCCACGCCCGACGCGGTGCTGAGCCAGCTGCTGCCCGAGGGGACCACCACGACGGGACACATGGGGATGGGTCCCGGACGCAGCAGCCCGAGTCCCCGCCGGTCGGCGAGCGCGCACGCGTCGCCGTCCAAGGCGACCACCGGCCCCTCGCGGGTGCTGCACAAGTCCCACAGCCGCATGCTCCACGGGGAGGGCGGCAACGTCGCCTACCCCTACTACCTGGTCAACGGGCGGCTGCCCGGCAATCCTTCGGTGTTCCGCTGCCGTCCCGGCGACCGTGTCCGGTTGCGCATCATCAACGCCGGTTCCGACACCGCCTTCCGTGTCGCGCTGGGTGATCACAAGATGACCGTCACGCACACCGACGGCTATCCCGTGAAGCACCAGAAGACCGATGCCCTCCTCGTCGGCATGGCGGAGCGGTACGACGTCCTGATCACCGCCCGGGACGGCGTCTTCCCCCTGGTCGCCCTGCCCGAGGGCAAGAAGGGCGAGGCCCTCGCCGTCCTGCGCACCGACAAGGGAAAGAAGCTTCCCTCGCCCACTGTGCGCCCGGACGAACTCGACGGGCAGACGGTTCCCGCGCGCCGCCTCGTGCCGGACGACTCCGTGGCCCTCGACGACCGCGAGCCCGACCGCGAGATGCGCATCCGGCTCACCGGCGGCATGCGGAACTACGACTGGGGATTCGACCACCAGCCCTACTCCGTGAGCCGGCGTCACCCGGTCCGCGCCGGCGAACGGGTGCGGATCTCCCTCATCAACGCCACGGACATGTGGCATCCGCTGCACCTGCACGGGCACACCTTCGCGCTGACCGGCATCGACGCGGCCGGCGCCCGCAAGGACACCGCCGTGGTGCTGCCGCACCGGAAGCTGGTCATCGACTTCGATGCCGACAATCCGGGGCTGTGGATGCTGCACTGCCACAACCAGTACCACTCGGAGAGCGGGATGATGACGGTGCTCGGGTACCGTCGGTGAGGACCCGGGGGGCGGGGCAGCGGGGCGGGTGCGGCACCGTCGTGGCTGGTCGCGCCCACGCGGCGGAGCCGCATATCGGCACAGCCCCGCGCCCCTAGGGGTGATCCGGTTGCCCGGAGCTTTCGAGGCGCTGGCCCCTCAGCATGAACCAGGCCGCCACCGCCGTCACCAGCAGGACCACCGCGCCCGCGCCCGCCGCGATGGCGAGGCCGTCGACGAAGGACTCGCGGGCCGCGTCCAGCAGGGCCCCCGCCTGGCCCGCCGGCAGGGCGTGGGCGGCCTCGACCGCTCCGCCCAGCGACTCGTGCGCGCCCTCGGGGGTGCCCGCCGGGGACGGGAAGCCCCGGTAGACGCCGGTGACGATGGAGCCGAGGAGGGCGATGCCGAGAGCGGCACCGAGTTCGTACGCCGTCTCGGAGACCGCGGAGGCGGCGCCCGCCTGCTCCTTGGGTACGGAGGCGAGGATGACGTCGGCGGTCACGGTGAAGGAGAAGCCCGCGCCGATACCCACGACCAGCAGGGCCGCGCCGAGCAACGGGTAGCCGGTGGACTGGTCGAGGAGCGTCAGCGAGGCCAGGGCGAGGCCGACCGCGGCGAGGCCGCCGGCGACGACCGAGCGCACCGAGAAGCGGCGGGCCGCCGCACCGGCGATCAGACCGGCCGTCACCGCGCCGATCGCGGCGGGCAGTTCGGCCAGGCCCGCCTCGAACGGCCGCCTGCCCTGCACCAGCTGGAGGTACTGGGAGAGGAAGAACACCAGTCCGGACAGACCCAGGATGGTCAGCAGGTCGGCCAGGACCGCGCCGCTGAAGCCGCGGTTGCGGAACAGTCGCATGTCCAGCAACGGCGCCGGCAGGGTCAGCTGGCGGCGTACGAAGCCGTACAGCGCGGCCGCGCCCAGGACACCCGCGGCGAGCGTCGCCCACGCGAAGCCGTGCGTGGCGGCCTCCTTCACGGCGTAGACCACACCGATCATGCCGAGGAGCGAGAGCAGCACGCTGGGCAGGTCCCACGGGCCCGGGTTCGGGTTGCGGGACTCGGGGAGCAGCTTGATGCCGACGAGGACCAGGACCGCCATCACGGGCAGGTTGATCAGGAAGACCGAGCCCCACCAGAAGTGCTCCAGCAGGAAGCCGCCCACGATCGGGCCGACCGCCGTACCGGCCGAGGCGGTGGCGCCCCAGATGCCGATGGCGAGGCTGCGCTCGCGCGGGTCGTGGAAGAGATTGCGGATCAGCGCGAGGGTGGCCGGCATCAGGGTCGCGCCGGCGACACCGAGGAGGGCCCGCGCGAGGATCATCAGCTCGGGGGTGGTGGCGTACGCGTTGAGCACGGACACCGCGCCGAACGCCGTGGCGCCGATCAGCAGGATCCGCTTGCGTCCGATGCGGTCGCCGAGGCTGCCCATGGTGACGAGCAGACCGGCGATGACGAAGGAGTAGACGTCGCCGATCCACAGCAGCTGGGTGCCGGACGGGGCGAGGTCTTCGCTGATGTACGGGGTCGCGAGGCCGAGGACGGTGGCGTCGACGGCCACCAGCAGCACGGCGAGCACGAGGACGGACAGCGCGAGCCAGCGGCCCGGGCGCTTCACCGCCTCCGTCGCGTTTGCCGGCTGCAGGGTGCTGGTCATGATTCCTCTCTCCGTAGCGCGCCGCCGAGCAGCAGCTCAGCGATCATGGACTGGAAGTCGTTGCGGGCGACCTTGCCGTCGAGCACCGACCAGGCGCCCGCGGCGAGCAGGCCGTAGAGCGCCTCGGTGAGCCAGGCGGGCGAGAGGTCGATACGGAACTCGCCGCTGTCCTGGCCGCGGCGGAAGAGCGCCGAGATCCTGGCGTCGATCCGGGCCCAGCCCGCGTTCACTCCGTCGCCCTCGAACAGCTGGTTCTCGCTGTACAGGAAGGCGAGCAGCCCGGCGGCGGGCTCGATCTCGCGGATCAGCCGGCGTACGGCCTCCCCTGCCGGGCCCTCGTCCAGCCGGGCCCGGTCCAGCGCGGCCTCGCACTCGGCGATGCCCAGCGCCTCCAGCGCCCGGACGAGCGCGTCCCGCCCGGCGAAGTGCCGGTGCAGGGTGGCCCGGCTGATCCCGGCGGCCTTGGCGACCTCGTCCATGGTCGCGGTGGACTTGCGGGTCAGCAGGGCGGCTGCGCTGCGCAGTACGTGCTCACGATCGACGGCCATGAGACAACCATAGCCCATGTGAGACATCCCTGTCTCACCATGGGCATGCGCGACTCAGCCATGACATCAGAGTCGCTGGTCAGCCGGGGTGTCCGTCAGTGCCAGGGCAGCTGTCCGCGCCGCTCCCAGTACGTCCGCGGGTCCTCCACGAGGGCGGCGAGCCGTTCCAGCTGGTTCTCGTCCAGGTCCACGACCGGGGCGTGCAGGTTGGAGGTCAGCTGGGCGACGGTCGCGGCGCCGGAGAGCACGACGCCCGCCCACGGCTGCCGCAGGATGAGGGCGAGGGCCACGGCGTCACAGCCCAGCCCGGTCTCCCGGGCCACGGCCTTCAGCTCCTCCGGCGCGTGTGGCTCGGCCAGCCGGCCGTTGGCCATGCCCTCCTTGACGATCACCGTCAGCCCGGCGTCATGGGCCTCGGCGAGGGCGGGAGCGGCGGAGGTCTCCAGCACGTTGTACGTCGACTGCACGGTACGGAACAGCGGCTCGCCCTCGACCGTCACGGCGAGCGCGGCCCGGATCGCGTCGGCCTGGGCGGGGCCGCTGGTGGAGAAGCCGACGGTGACGCCCCGCGCGGCGGCCTCGGCGAGGCGGGCGTGCAGGTTCTTGTCGGTGAGCGCGGGGCTGTCCGGGGTGACCGAGTGGATCTGGTAGAGGTCGAGCCGGTCGCCGAGCAGGGCGTCGGTCTCGGCGCGCTGCCGCTCGTACGCCTCGACGCTGTGGTCCTTGACCTCGTGCCGCTCGGCGTCGGTGGTCCAGTCGGCGGTGTAGGTGTAGCCCCACTTGCTGCCGATGACGACGTCGTTCACGCCGGGGTTCGCGTGCAGCCAGGCGGCGAGGAACTCCTCGGAGCGGCCGTAGGAGCGGGCCGCGTCGAAGTAGCGGACGCCCTGGGCGTAGGCGGCGTCGAGGAGTTCGTGGGTGCGTTCTTTCAGCGCCTCGACCGTGCGGTTCTCGGGGAGGTCGTCCTCCCGGCCGAGGTTGATGTAGCCCGGGCGGCCCACGGCGGCGAGGCCCA
Organism: Streptomyces sp. NPDC030838; assembly: GCF_055572035.1. NCBI lineage: Bacteria > Bacillati > Actinomycetota > Actinomycetes > Kitasatosporales > Streptomycetaceae > Streptomyces > Streptomyces sp. NPDC030838. The sequence goes on from NZ_JBVIED010000014.1 coordinate 212,971, forward strand.
GGCCGATGTGGCAGGTGGGCGTGGTGGCCTTGGCGAGACGGGCGAAGGGCATCGCGGGCTCCGTTCGGTCGGCTGACTGCGACCAACGTAACCCGCGATGCCCTCACGTCACTTCTTGGCGTTCGCCCACTCGTGCTGCGCCGCCACGTCCGCCTTCACCTCGGCCAGCTGGACGGCGACCGCGCTGGGCGCCGTACCGCCACGGCCGTTGCGGGAGGCGAGGGCGCCCGGCACGTTGAGGACCGAGCGGACCTCCGGCGTGAGGTGCTCGGAGATCTTCACGAACTGCTCGTCCGTGAGGTCGTCCAATTCCTTGCCCTCGGCCTCGGCGACCTTCACGCACTCACCGGCGACCTCGTGCGCGACGCGGAACGGCACGCCCTGCTTGACCAGCCACTCGGCGATGTCCGTGGCGAGGGAGAACCCGGCCGGGGCCAGTTCCTCCATGCGCTCGCGGTGCACGGTGAGGGTGGCCATCATGCCGGTGAAGGCGGGGAGCAGGATCTCCAGCTGGTCGATGGAGTCGAAGACCGGCTCCTTGTCCTCCTGGAGGTCGCGGTTGTAGGCGAGCGGGAGGGCCTTCAGGGTGGCCATGAGGCCGGTCAGGTTGCCGATGAGGCGGCCCGACTTGCCGCGCGCCAGCTCCGCGATGTCCGGGTTCTTCTTCTGCGGCATGATCGACGAGCCGGTGGAGAAGGCGTCGTGCAGGGTCACGAAGGAGAACTCCTTCGTGTTCCAGATGATGACCTCCTCGGCGATCCGGGAGAGGTTCACGCCGATCATCGCGGTGATGAAGGCGAACTCGGCGACGAAGTCGCGGGAGGCCGTGCCGTCGATGGAGTTGCCCGCGCTGCCGTGCTCGAAGCCGAGGTCCTTCGCGACCGCCTCGGGGTCCAGCCCGAGGGAGGAGCCGGCCAGGGCGCCGGAGCCGTACGGGGAGACGGCGGTCCGCTCGTCCCACTGGCGCAGCCGCTCGGCGTCCCGGGACAGCGCCTGCACGTGGGCGAGGACGTGGTGGGCGAAGAGCACCGGCTGGGCGTGCTGGAGGTGGGTGCGGCCGGGCATGGCCACGTCCGGGTGGGCCTCGGCGAGGCCGATCAGGGCGTCCTGGAGCTCGGCGATCAGACCGCCGATGACGCGGGCGTGGTCGCGCAGGTACATCCGGAAGAGCGTCGCCACCTGGTCGTTGCGGGACCGGCCGGCGCGCAGCTTGCCGCCGAGGTCGGGGCCGAGGCGCTCCAGCAGGCCGCGCTCGAGGGCGGTGTGGACGTCCTCGTCGGCGATGGTGCCCACGAAGGAGCCGTCCGCGACATCCGCCTCCAGCTGGTCGAGCCCGGCGATCATGCGCTGGAGCTCGTCCTCCGTCAGGAGCCCCGCCTTGTGCAGCACACGCGCGTGCGCGCGCGAACCGGCGATGTCGTACGGCGCGAGCCGCCAGTCGAAGTGGACGGACGCGGACAGCTTCGCCAGGGCCTCGGCGGGACCGTCGGCGAAACGGCCGCCCCAGAGCCGTACGTCACCGCTGTTGCTGCTCACTTGCGCTGCTCCTAGAGAGGTGTGGATGTGTGCGAACCCTACTTATGCCAGGTCCCGTCGGGCTATGCCCGCAATTGACGCTGCGCCGCGATCTTCGACGACAGGCTGTAGATGTCGATGAAGCCCTTGGCCGCGGACTGGTCGAAGGTGTCGCCCGTGTCGTAGGTCGCGAGGTTGAAGTCGTAGAGGGACTGCTCGGAGCGCCGGCCGGTGACGACCGCGCGGCCGCCGTGCAGGGTCATCCGGATGTCGCCGGAGACATACGCGTTGGCCTCGTCGACGAAGCCGTCGAGGGCCCGCTTGAGCGGGGAGAACCACTGGCCGTCGTAGACGAGTTCGCCCCAGCGCTGCTCGACCTGCCGCTTGTAGCGGGCGAGTTCGCGCTCGACCGTGACGTTCTCCAGCTCCTGGTGGGCGGTGATCAGGGCGATCGCGCCGGGGGCCTCGTAGACCTCGCGGGACTTGATGCCGACGAGCCGGTCCTCGACCATGTCGATCCGGCCGACGCCCTGGGCACCGGCGCGGTCGTTGAGCTGCTGGATCGCCTGGAGGACGGTGACGGGCTCGCCGTCGATCGCGACCGGGACGCCCGCCTCGAAGGAGATGATCACCTCGTCGGGCTCGCGCGGGACGGCCGGGTTGGCGGTGTACTCGTAGACGTCCTCGATCGGGGCGTTCCAGATGTCCTCCAGGAAGCCGGTCTCGACGGCCCGTCCGAAGACGTTCTGGTCGATGGAGTACGGCGACTTCCTGGTGGTCGCGATCGGCAGGCCCTTCTCCTCGCAGAAGGCGATGGCCTTGTCGCGGGTCATGGCGTAGTCGCGGACCGGGGCGATGCACTTCAGGCCGGGGGCGAGGGCGACGATGCCGGCCTCGAAGCGGACCTGGTCGTTGCCCTTGCCGGTGCAGCCGTGGGCGACGGTGGTGGCGCCGTGCTTCTTCGCGGCGGCGACGAGGTGCTTGACGATCGCCGGCCGGGAGAGCGCGGAGACCAGCGGATAGCGGTCCATGTAGAGGGCGTTGGCCTTGATCGCCGGGAGGCAGTACTCCTCGGCGAACTCGTCCCTGGCGTCGGCGACCTCGGCCTCGACGGCACCGCAGGCGAGCGCGCGCTTGCGGATGACCTCCAGGTCCTCGCCGCCCTGGCCGACGTCCACCGCGACCGCGATGACCTCGGCGCCCGTCTCCTCGGCGATCCAGCCGATGGCGACGGAGGTGTCCAGACCGCCTGAGTAGGCGAGTACGACGCGCTCGGTCACGGGCCTGCTCCTCACACTTGCGTTGCCATGCATGAGTATGCAGAGGTCTGCATGATTCGTCAATCTCGGGTGGCTTTGAACGCGGGAAACCGCTTTCCCGTACTGCTCACCGGACACCGGCGCCGCAGTACCCGTCCTCAGCACCTCTCGACCCGACTCGACCCGACTCGACCCAAGTGAGGCTTCCGCATGTCCAGGGCTCTTCCGAAGTACAACAAGCGCCGCGTGGCGACGATCGGCGGTGCCGCCGCCGTGGTGCTCTCCGGTGCGCTGATCGCCGGTTCCGCCCTCGCCGGGGAGACGTCCGGAAACGGCGGGAACGCCCGGACCCTGGCGACCCCCGGCACGATCAGCTGCCCGGACGTGGCGTCGAGGCTCCCCGCGATCCCCGCCTCCGCGAAGGCCGAGGTCGACCGCAACCTCGCCCTCCTCCAGACCCAGATCGGCGAAGCCAACAAGCGCCTCGCCGAGACAGTCGGCCAAGGCGGACCCAACTTCGTCCAGAACGCCATCCTCGGCCCCCTCAAGTCCAAGCGCACCGCCGCCATCGACCGCATCGCCATCTCCATCGGCCGCACCACCGCCAAGCCCCAGGGACTGGAGTCACTGGCCACCTGCACACTCGGCACGGGAGGCGGCGGAGCCGGTACGGCCGCGCCGAGCCCGGCGGCGACGAAGCCCTCCGGCGCCACCGCGACGGGCACCATCTCCTGCCCGGACGTGGCGTCGAGGCTCCCCGCGATCCCCGCCTCCGCCAAGGCCGAGGTCGACCGCAACCTCGCCCTCCTCCAGACCCAGATCGGCGAAGCCAACAAGCGCCTCGCCGAGACAGTCGGCCAAGGCGGACCCAACTTCGTCCAGAACGCCATCCTCGGCCCCCTCAAGTCCAAGCGCACCGCCGCCATCGACCGCATCGCCATCTCCATCGGCCGCACCACCGCCAAGCCCCAGGGACTGGAGTCACTGGCCACCTGCACACTCCGGTAGGAGAGCGGCAGGTGCGTGGCCGCCCCGTGGGATCGCCGGCCGGGGCGGCCACCGAGCCGGCAAACCGCCCCACCCTTCGGACAAATGAGCGATACACATGAATAATCCTTAGACATGGGAAAGACTTACGAGCGCATCGACGGCAGGCTCCGGACGTTCATCGAGGAGCAGCCGATCTTCTTCACCGCGACCGCCCCGCTGGCGGGCGACGGCACGGTCAATCTCTCCCCCAAGGGCCTCAAGGGCTCCTTCGTGGTGCTCGACGAGCACACCGTGGCCTACCTCGACTTCGCGGGCTCCACCGCGGAGACCGTCGCGCACCTGCGCGAGAACGGCCGGATCACCCTGATGTGGTGCGCCTTCCAGGGCCCGCCGAACATCGTGCGGGTGCACGGCCGCGGGGAGCCGGTGTTCCGTGACGACCCGCGGTTCCCCGGCCTGCTCGCCCGCTTCCCGGACATCGACGAGACCCGGCACGGCCTGCGCGCGATCATCGTGGTGACGGCCGAACTCGTCCGCGACAGCTGCGGATACGCGGTGCCCTTCATGTCGTACGAAGAGGACCGCGATCTGCACGGCAGGCGTTTCGCGCGCGAGGACGACGCCTCGCTGAGCGCCTACTTCGAGAAGAAGGACCACATCGCGGCGAGCCTCGACGGCCTGCCGGGGCTGCCGCTGCCCCTGCCGCCGCTCGCCCAGGAGGCGTGAAGCCGAGAGGCTGAGCCCGAGAAGGCGCAGCCCGAGGAGACTCACCCCGAGGAGGCCTGAACCCAAGGAGGCCTGAACCCGAACGGGTCAACGGCACTGGCGACGGCCCGACGCGCCGCTAGCGTCGAAGACATGCGTCCCGCTGTCGCCGCCGCCGTGTCCCTGGCCATCTGCGTGTGCCTCACCGCCTTCGCCCCGCCCGGCGGGAGCGCGCTGCCCGACCGGATGGCCGACACCGGCGGCGGCCGTCAGCTGATCACCGCGGTGGCGCCCCGGACCGGGGCCACCACCGGCACGGTGACGTGGTGGGAGCGGCGGGACCGGCGGTGGGTGAAGGAGGGCTCCGCACCGGCGCGGTTCGGGGCGAACGGGCTCGTCGAGGGGACCGCGCGTCGGCAGGGCACCAACACCACCCCGACCGGCCTGTACGACCTGCCGTTCGCCTTCGGCATCAAGGCGGCCCCGCGCGGCACCACGTACCCCTACCGCCCGGTCCGGCAGAACTCCTGGTGGTGCCAGGACAACGACTCGCGCGCGTACAACCGCTGGACCGAGCCACGCCCGGCCGACTGCCGCGCGGCCGAGGCCGAGCATCTGGTCTCCTACGGCACGCAGTACGCCCACGCGCTCGTCATCGGCTTCAACTACGCCAAGCCCGTGCGGGGCCGCGGCGCCGGGATCTTCCTCCACGTCAACGGGCGCGGGCCCACCGCCGGTTGTGTCTCCCTGCCGGCGGACGCGATGCGGCGCGTCCTCGCCTGGGCCGAGCCCGGGAAGCGGCCGCACATCGCCATCGGCACGGAGAGCGGGCGCACGGCCGTCACCCGGTACTGAACACCGGCCCCCTCCCCCACGTATCTCTGGGCCAAGGGACTACGACACACCCGTTGCCCCCGTCCCCGGAGGAACCGTGACCACCACGCTCGCAGGCGGCCGTGCCGCCCGGCGCCAGACGATGCGCCGCATCCGCCCGCGCCGCTCCCCCGCCGTGCCGCTGCTGCTGGCCCTGTGGGCCGGGGCGGGCGCGGTGCTGTGGCTGTGGTGGCGGACCACCCCGTCGATCGCGGACGAGACCGGGCGGATCCTGGGCGCGGGGCGGATCACCGGGCTGCTCGCGGGCTATCTGATGGCCCTGGTGGTGCTGCAGATGGCCCGGGTGCCCGCGCTGGAGCGGCGGGTGGGCTCCGACCGGGTCGCCCGCTGGCACGCGATGACCGGCCGCTACACGCTCTGCCTGGTCGCCGCGCACATCTTCCTGATCATGTGGGGCTACGCGCTCCAGGCGGGGCGGACCCTGGGCGACATCGTCCAGCAGACCGTCGACTCGGTGAACCAGCTGCCCGACATGGGCAAGGCCGCGATCGGCACGGGTCTGCTGCTGCTGATCGGGCTGGTCTCGATCGGCGGCGTCCGCCGCAGAATGCCGTACGACACCTGGTACCACGTGCATCTGATGACGTACGCGGCGGTGTATCTGACGTTCTGGCACCAGATCAGCGCCGGCAACGACTTCGCCGTCGAGCCCGTCGCGAAGACCTTCTGGTACGGGCTGTACGGCACGGTCACCGCGCTGGTCGTCTGGTACCGGATCCTCACCCCGGTCCGCCTCAACCTGAAGCACCGGATGCGGGTCGAGGCGGTGATCGAGGAGACGCCGGGGATCGTGTCGGTGCTGATCGCCGGGCGGAAGCTGCACCGGATGGGCGCCGAGGCCGGGCAGTTCTTCCGCTGGCGGTTCCTGGCGCCGGGCATGCGGTTCAGCTCGCATCCGTACTCGCTGTCGGCGGCGCCCCGCCCCGGCATGCTGCGGATCACCGTGAAGGCGATCGGCGACCACAGCGCCCGGCTGCGCGAACTCACCCCCGGCACCCGGGTGTGGGCCGAGGGCCCCTACGGGGCGCTGACCGCCCAGCGCCGCAGCCGCGGCAAGGTGCTGCTGGTGGCCGGCGGGGTCGGCATCACCCCGATGCGGGCCCTGTTCGAGACGCTGCCGGGCGCGGCCGGTGACATCACCCTCCTCTACCGGGCCAACAGCACCCAGGACCTGGCCCTGTGGGGCGAACTGGCCGCCATCGCCGACGAGCGGGGCGCCCGGCTGATGTACGCGGTGAACAGCCCGGACGGGGCGCGCCCGGACATCTCGGCGGAGCGGCTGCGGGAGAAGGTGCCCGACATCGACAAGCACGACGTCTTCCTGTGCGGACCGCCCGGCTTCGCGCAGTCCGTGTACGAGGCGCTGCGCGGCGCGGGGGTTCCCGCCCGCCGTATCCACCACGAGTCGTTCGAAATGTGAGCCACGGTCACTTCAGGAGCTTGCGGAGCCATGAGGAAGAGTCACCCGATCCGGCGTGCCCTGCTCGCCACCGCCGCCACGGCGTCCGGCATCGTGCTGCTGCTGTCGCTGAAGCCGGCGTCCGACCCGGCCTCCGCCTCGGCGGCGGGCGGCGCGGCACCGCAGCAGACGGCCGCCGGCCAGTCACCCCAGGGCGGCGCCCAGGCCGCGGGCACCACCACGGTCACCGGCGAGGCGGTCCGCACCCAGTACGGCCCCGTCCAGGTCCGCCTGACCGTGAGCGACGGCCGTATCACCAAGGCGGAAGCCGTCCAGGCACCCAGCGGAGGCCGCAGCAGCCAGATCACCGCCACCGCCGTCCCCCGCCTCAACCAGGCCGCCGTCGCCGCGCAGAGCGCCGAGATCGACGCGGTGTCGGGTGCCACGTACACGAGCACCGGCTACCAACAGTCCCTCCAGTCCGCCCTGGACCAGGCGGGACCGGCGGAAGCCGCACCCCAGGCCCGTACGGTCACCGGTGAGGCCGCCCGGACCCAGTACGGCCCGGTCCAGGTCCGGATCACCGTCGACGGCGGCCGTATCACCAAGGCGGAGGCCGTGCAGGCACCCAGCGGAGGCCGCAGCAGCCAGATCACCGCCACCGCCGTCCCCCGCCTCAACCAGGCCGCCGTCGCGACGGGCGGCGCGGACATCGACGCGGTGTCCGGGGCGACGTACACGAGCACCGGCTACCAGCAGTCCCTCCAGTCGGCCCTGGACCAGATCGGTGGGTGAGGCCGCACAAGCTCCCGTCGCGGTACGCCGGACGGAGGAGGCGATGGGGACCGTCTTCTCCTTCGACGTCCGCGGCGGGGACCCCCGTACCGTCCGCGCGGCCCTCGACGAGGCGGTCGACGGGCTGCACCGGGCCGACGCGGTGTTCAGCACCTACCGCGAGGACAGCCAGCTCTCCCGGCTGGCGCGCGGCGAGCTGACCGTCGCGGAGTGCGACCCGGAGGTCGCCGAGGTCCTGGAGCTGGGCGCGGAGGCGGAGCGGACCACCGACGGCTGGTTCAGCACCACGTACCAGGGCCGCCTGGATCCGACCGGCATCGTCAAGGGCTGGGCGGTCGAACGGGCGGCCCGCACACTGGCGGCGGCCGGGGCGAGCGGGGTCAGCGTCAACGGGGGCGGCGACGTCCAGCTGCTGGGCGCGCCGGGGGCGGAACGGCCGTGGCGGGTCGGGATCGCGGATCCGCTGCGGCCGGGTGGACTGGCCGCGGTGATCACCGCGGCCGGCACGACCGAGCTGGCCGTCGCCACTTCCGGCACGGCAGAACGCGGCGCCCACATCGTCGACCCCCGCACGGGCAGACCGGCCGTCACCGATCTGCTCGCGGTGACCGTAGTGGCCCCCCACCTCACCTGGGCCGACTGCTGGGCGACGGCCGCGTTCGCGATGGGCGCGAGGGAGGGCCTGGCCTGGCTGGAGAGCCTCCCGGAGGTGGAGGCCCTCCTGATCACAGCGGGCGATGAGGTGCGATGCACAAGGGGCCTGGCATCTCGACTCGGGTGAGTGGTCTTACCCAGGGGCGCGGGGCTGCATCGATTTGCGGCTCCGCCGCGTGGGCGCGACCAGCCCCCCACAACCCGCACCCGACCGACGACCTCAATGCCCGTTCTGAGCCAGCCGCAGCAAGTGATCGGCGAGCGCCTGTCCTCCATCCGGCCGCCGAGAAATCAGCAGCAACGTATCGTCACCGGCAATCGTCCCGAGAATGTCATGCAGCTCGGCCTGGTCGATCGCCGAGGCCAGGAACTGCGCCGCCCCCGGCGGGGTACGCAGAACCACGAGATTCGCGGAGGCCTCGGCAGAGATCAGCAGCTCCTGCGAGAGCCGCCGCATCCGCTCCTCCTTCGCCGACTCCCCCAGCGGGGCCCGGGGCGTCCGGAAACCCCCTTCGCTCGGCACCGCGTAGATCAGCTCGCCGTCCGTGTTGCGGATCTTCACCGCGTTCAGCTCGTCGAGGTCCCGGGAGAGCGTCGCCTGCGTGACGCTCAGCCCGTCGTCCGCGAGGAGCTTGGCCAACTGGCTCTGACTGCGCACCGGCTGCCGGTTGAGGATGTCCACGATCCGGCGGTGCCGTGCGGTGCGGGTCTGCGGCACGGCAGGCCCGGCGGCCCCGTTCTGCTCGTGATCCTGCGCCTGGCTCATCGTCGTCTCATTCTCCGGATCGTCCGTCCCCGTTCACTGCGTCGAGGATGCCGGGCAGCGCCTGGAGCAGTGCCGCCACGTCGTCGTCACCGAGGTTCAGCGGCGGCATCAGCCGTACGACATCGGGGGCGGGCGCGTTCACCAGGAAACCGGCGTCCTGAGCCGCCTGCTGCACCTGTGCCGCAAGCGGTTCGGTGAGCACGATACCCAGGAGCAGGCCCGCACCCCGGACATGGGAGACCAGCGGGTGGCCGAGACCCTCGATTCCGCTGCGCAGCTGCTCGCTCTGGTGCTTGACGTTCTCCAGCAGTCCCTCGGCCGCGATGGTGTCGAGGACGGCGAGTCCGGCGGCGCAGGCGACGGGGTTGCCGCCGAAGGTGGTGCCGTGCTGTCCGGGCTTCAGCAGGTCGGCGGCGCGGCCGAAGGCGACGGTGGCGCCGAGCGGCAGTCCGCCGCCGAGGCCCTTGGCGAGGGTGACGACGTCGGGCAGGACGCCCTCGTGCGCCTGGTACTCGAACCAGTGCCCGGTCCGGCCGACGCCGGTCTGCACCTCGTCGAGCACGAGCAGCGAGCCGGTGGCGGCGGTGATCGCGCGGGCCGCCTTGAGGTAGCCGGCGGGCGGGACGACGACGCCCTTCTCGCCCTGGATCGGCTCGATGATGACCAGCGCGGTCTCCTCGGTGACCGCGGCGGCCAGCGCCTGCGCGTCGCCGTAGGGGACGTGGGTGACGTCGCCGGGCAGCGGGTGGAAGCCGTCCTGCTTGCCGGCCTGGCCGGTGAGGGCGAGGGCGCCCATGGTGCGGCCGTGGAAACCGCCCTGGGTGGCGACCATGTGGGTGCGCCCGGTCAGCCGGCCGATCTTGAAGGCGCCCTCGTTGGCCTCGGCGCCGGAGTTGCAGAAGTAGACCTTGCCGTCCCGGCCGAAGAGCTGGAGGAGCCGTTCGGCGAGGGCGACGGGCGGTTCGGCGACGAAGAGGTTGGAGACGTGGCCGAGGGAGGCGATCTGCTTGCTCACGGCCTCGACGATCGCCGGGTGGGCGTGGCCGAGCGCGTTGACGGCGATACCGCCGACGAAGTCGAGGTACTCCTTGCCGTCGGCGTCCCACAGCCGGGTGGCCGCGCCGCGGACGAGGGGCAGGCGCGGGGTGCCGTAGTTGTTCATGAGCGCGCCCTGCCACCGCTGGGTCAGCTCCAGATTGCCCGTCATTTCGCGTCCCCCTCGTGCTCGTCGGGCACGACCATCGTGCCGATGCCCTCGTCGGTGAAGATCTCCAGCAGGATCGAGTGCTGGACCCGGCCGTCGATGACCCGGGCGGTGGTGACGCCGTTGCGCACGGCGTGCAGGCAGCCCTCCATCTTCGGCACCATGCCGGAGGACAGCTCGGGGAGCAGTTTCTCCAGCTGGGAGGCGGTGAGGCGGCTGATCACCTCGTCGCTGTTCGGCCAGTCCTCGTAGAGTCCCTCGACGTCCGTGAGGACCATCAGGGTCTCGGCGCCCAGCGCGGCGGCGAGGGCCGCGGCCGCCGTGTCGGCGTTGACGTTGTAGACGTGTCCGTCGTCCTGGGACCGGGCGATCGACGAGACGACCGGGATGCGGCCGTCGGCGAGCAGCGCCTCGATGACGCCCGTGTCGATGTCGGTGATCTCGCCGACCCGGCCGATGTCGACCAGTTCGCCGTCGATCTCCGGCTGGTGCTTGGTGGCGGTGATGGTGTGCGCGTCCTCGCCGGTGAGGCCGACGGCGAGCGGGCCGTGCTGGTTGAGGAGCCCGACCAGCTCGCGCTGCACCTGCCCGGCGAGCACCATGCGTACGACGTCCATGGCGTCCTCGGTGGTGACGCGCAGGCCCGCCTTGAACTCGCTGACGATGCCGTGCTTGTCGAGGGCGGCGCTGATCTGCGGGCCGCCGCCGTGCACGACGACGGGCTTGAGGCCGGCGTGGTGCAGGAACATCACGTCCTGGGCGAAGGCGGCCTTCAGCTCCTCGTCGATCATGGCGTTGCCGCCGAACTTGATCACGACGGTCTTGCCGTTGTGCCGGACCAGCCAGGGCAGCGCCTCGATGAGGATCTGGGCCTTGGGCAGAGCGGTGTGTTTACGAGTGCTCATGAGGAGTAGGCGCTGTTCTCGTGGACGTAGTCGGCGGTGAGGTCGTTGGTCCAGATGGTGGCGGTCTCGGCACCGGCGGCAAGGTCGGCGACGATGTGCACCTCGCGGTAGCGCATGTCGACCTTCTCGCGGTCCTCGCCGACGGAGCCGTTCTTGCAGACCCAGACACCGTTGATGGCGACGTTCAGCCGGTCCGGCTCGAAGGCGGCCTTGGTGGTGCCGATGGCGGAGAGCACGCGGCCCCAGTTGGGGTCCTCGCCGTGGATGGCGCACTTGAGGAGGTTGTTGCGGGCGATGGAGCGGCCCACCTCGACGGCGTCCTCCTCGGTCGCGGCGTTGATCACCTCGACCTTGATGTCCTTGCTGGCACCCTCGGCGTCCCGGATCAGCTGCTGACCGAGGTCGTCGCAGACGGCCCGGACGGCCTCGGCGAACTCGGCGTACTCGGGGGTGATCCCGGAGGCGCCGGAGGCCAGCAGCAGCACGGTGTCGTTGGTGGACATGCAGCCGTCGGAGTCGACCCGGTCGAAGGTGACCTTGGTGGCGGCGCGCAGCGCCTGGTCCAGGGTCGCGCTGTCGAGGTCGGCGTCGGTGGTGAGCACGACCAGCATGGTGGCGAGGCCCGGCGCGAGCATGCCGGCGCCCTTGGCCATGCCGCCGACGGTCCAGCCGTCCTGGGTGACGACGGACGTCTTGTGGACGGTGTCGGTGGTCTTGATGGCGATGGCGGCCTTCTCGCCGCCGTGCTCGGACAGCTGGGCGGCGGCCGTCTCGACGCCGGGCAGCAGCTTGTCCATGGGCAGCAGCACGCCGATGAGACCGGTGGAGCAGACGGCGACCTCGCCGGCGCCGATGTCCAGCACCTCCGCCACCTTCTCGGCCGTCGCGTGGGTGTCCTGGAATCCCTTGGGGCCGGTGCAGGCGTTGGCGCCACCGGAGTTGAGGACGACGGCCGTCAGCTGACCGCTCTTGAGCACCTGCTCGGACCACAGCACCGGCGCGGCCTTCACACGGTTGGAGGTGAAGACGCCCGCGGCGGCGCGGCGCGGCCCGGTGTTGACCACGAGGGCCAGGTCCGGGTTGCCGTTCTCCTTGATCCCGGCGGCGATGCCCGCCGCCGTGAACCCTTTGGCTGCCGTGACGCTCACTGCATCTCCTCGTTCGCTTCTCCGCCCGTGCAGCGCAGCGGTGCGGCCATCGTCGTCATCTGCAGCCCGGTGGCTGCACGTGCGTCGCTCACGGAGCGACTCCGATCGTGGAAAGCCCAGTGGTCTCATCGAGACCCAGTGCGATGTTCATGCTCTGGACGGCACCGCCGGCGGTGCCCTTGGTCAGGTTGTCGATGGCGCTGATCGCGATGATCCGGCCCGCGGCCTCGTCGTACGCGACCTGCACCTGAACGGCGTTGGAAGCCTGGACGGACGCCGTGGCGGGCCACTGCCCCTCGGGGAGCAGATGGACGAACGGCTCGTCGGCGAAGGCCTTCTCGTAGGCGGCGCGCACGGAGTCGGCGGTGACGCCCGGCTTGGCCTTCGCGCTGCACGTGGCGAGGATGCCGCGAGGCATCGGCGCGAGGGTCGGGGTGAAGGAGACGGAGACCCGCTCACCGGCCGCCGCGCTGAGGTTCTGGATCATCTCGGGCGTGTGCCGGTGGCCGCCGCCGACGCCGTACGGCGACATGGAGCCCATGACCTCGCTGCCCAGCAGGTGCGGCTTGGGCGCCTTGCCCGCGCCGGAGGTGCCGGACGCGGCGACGATCACCGCCTCGGCCTCGGCCAGTCCGGCGGCGTAGGCCGGGAAGAGGGCGAGGGAGACGGCCGTGGGGTAGCAACCGGGCACCGCGATGCGCTTGGACCCCTCCAGCGCGGCGCGGGCACCCGGAAGTTCGGGGAGGCCGTAGGGCCAGGTCCCGGCGTGCGGGGAGCCGTAGAACTTCTCCCAGTCGGCGGCGTCCTTCAGCCGGAAGTCGGCGCCCATGTCGACGACGAGGACGTCCGGGCCGAGCTGCTCGGCGACGGCGGCGGACTGCCCGTGCGGCAGGGCGAGGAAGACCACGTCATGCCGTCGGCCCTGCCCGGCGAGCACCTCGGCGGTGGTCTCCTGGAGCACCCGGTCGGCCAGCGGCAGCAGATGCGGCTGCAGCGCGCCGAGCCGCTGTCCGGCGTTGGAGTTGCCCGTCAGGGCGCCGATCTCGACCTCGGGGTGCGTCAGGAGCAGACGCAGCAGCTCTCCGCCCGCGTATCCGCTCGCTCCGGCCACTGCCGCACGTACCGTCATGGAACCTCCTCCTGGATGGCATGACTATACGTATCGCTGCACGTTTATGCAACGCTATGCCGGCCCAGGAGGAGAAGGTCAGGTCACTTCGACGTGATGAAGTCCAGGGCGAGGCCGGACGCGGTCGTCCAGTAGGTGACGAGCTGGCCGTCGTCCGCGTACAGCCGGTCGACGGGCAGCGGAACGTCGACCGGCTCGCTCACCTCGGTGCCCGCTGTGCGGCCCTGCAGGCCGAGCGTGACGCCGTCCGCCTCGTACTCGTCCCGGGCACCGCCGCTGACCAGCAGCGCGGCGTACGCCTCCTCGCCCGGGGCGATGGTGACGGGCTGCCCCGGGTCCGGCGCGCTGTCCTCGATCACGGGGGTCACGGACTGGGCCTCACCGATACGGACGTACGGGTAGCGGTAAAGGGCGCACGTCGCGTCGCCGACGTTCTGGACGGTGAGGAGCAGGCGCCGGGCGTCCTTACTGTCGGCGGGTTCCTTCTCGGCGGAGACCGCGAGGACGTCGCCGGTGCAGGCGGCGACGGTCTCCGTGCCGCTGTCGCTGCTTCCGCCGTCGCCACCCGGGGTTCCGGAAGCCGTCGGGCTCGGCTTCACCGAAGGGGTGGCGCTCGGTTCGGCCGAGGCCGTCGTGCTCGTCGGGGCCGACGGCTTGGACTCGTCGGGGCCGTCACCCCCGCTCGACTCGCAGGCGGCGGTCGCGAGCAGCGCGGCGACCACCGCGGCCCCCACGACGTAAGGGTTGCGGCGCCTGGGACGGCTGGAGCGGTGGCGGTTCTCGCGGGCAGGAGTGTTCAAGGTGGTTCCCCCGTGGTCGGTCGTACGCGGCCGCTGTCGCACGTCGGCCGCACGCAGAGTGTGCCCGAGGCCCGCCCTCGGACGGCGTGCCCTCGCCGCTCTGTTACCGATCACGTACAGGGAAGCCGTGATTCCGCCACGGGTGACGTCAGCGCGCCCGGCGCGCCGCGTACGCCCGTGCCGCCCGCACCCGGTTGCCGCACTTCGTGGTGCACCAGCGGCGGGCGGCGTGGGAGCGCAGGAACCAGCGGGCGCAGCCCTGGGCGGCACACTCGGCGAGCTGGCCTGCCTCGGGGCCGGTGAGCAGGTCGGCGGCGTCCTCGGCGAGCAGCGAGAGCGCGGCGCCGGCCGGGTTGTCCGCGTCGGGGGTGTGGGCGCGGCGCGGGCCGTCGGCCGTCCAGTCGAGGCGGGGGGTCGGCGGGGCGGCCGCGAGCGCGGAGTTGAGCACGGCGAGGCTGTCGGCGGGGGGTGCGCCCTGGGTGCCGTACGCCGTGAAGAGGGCGCGCAGCGCCTCGCGCAGGCCGAGGAGTCTGCCGAACTGCCGGCCGTTCAGCGCGGTCCGGTCGGGCAGCAGCTCGTGCCGGACCAGCCACAGGTGGGCGGCCTCGGCGTCGTCGAGCAGGTCGACCCGGCCGTGGCTGAGGGTGAAGCGGGTGTTGACCAGGGCGAGGGAGACATAGCGCTCCTCGCCGGGGACCGGGAGCTGATGCAGGTAGACGGGGGATTCATGATCCACGTTCTCATGGTAATACTTGCGATTCTCCGTGAGGAGACCTAGCGTGCCTCACGGTAAACAGTCACAGACCCCGTGAGAAAACGTGAGAGGTGAGGCGTCGTGGCCTTCGACGTGGACGCGCTGCGGAAGGACTTCCCGATCCTGGAGCGGACCCTGGACAGCGGCGCCCGCCTCGTCTACCTCGACTCCGGCGCCACCACCCAGAAACCGCTCCAGGTCCTCGACGCCGAGCGGGACTTCCTGCTCCACCACAACGCGGCCGTGCACCGCGGCGCCCACCAGCTCGCCGGTGAGGCGACGGAGGCGTACGAGAACGCGCGGCACACCGTCGCGGCGTTCGTCGGCGCGGCGGACGACGAGATCGTGTTCACCCGGAACACCACCGAGGGCATCAACCTCGTCGCCTACGCGCTGGGCAACGCCCGCCGGATCGGCCCCGGCGACCGGATCGTGGTGACGGAGATGGAGCACCACGCCAATCTGGTGCCCTGGCAGCAGCTCGCCGAGCGGACCGGCGCCACGCTGGACTGGTTCGGGCTGACGGACGACGGCCGCCTCGACCTCTCCCGGATCGACGAGCTGCTCGACGAGCGGACCAAGGTCGTCGCCGTCACCCACCAGTCGAACGTCCTCGGCACGGTCAACCCGGTGCGGCTGCTGGCCGACCGCGCCCACGCGGTGGGTGCGCTGGTGGTGGTCGACGGCGCCCAGTCGGTGCCGCACCGGCCGGTGGACGTCACCGAGCTGGGCGCGGACTTCCTGGCCTTCTCCGGGCACAAGATGCTCGGCCCGTACGGCGTCGGCGTGCTGTGGGGGCGGCGCGACCTGCTCGACTCGCTGCCGCCGTTCCTGACCGGCGGGTCGATGGTCGAGATCGTGGAGATGGAGCGGACGACCTTCCTGCCGCCGCCCCAGCGTTTCGAGGCGGGTGTGCCGATGACCTCCCAGGCGGTGGGCCTGGCGGCGGCGGTGGACTATCTCCGGGCGCTGGGCATGGCCGAGGTGGCGGCGCACGAGGACCGGCTCACCGCGCGGGCCCTGGAGCTGCTGGGCGAGATCCCGGGTGTCCGGATCGTCGGCCCGCGCGACCTGGCCGACCGGGGCGGCGCCGTCTCCTTCACGGTCGACGGCGTCCACCCGCACGACGTCGGCCAGGTCCTGGACGAGCGCGGGATCGCCGTCCGGGTCGGCCATCACTGCGCCCGCCCGATCGTGCGGCGGTACGGGATTCCGGCGACGACCCGGGCGAGCTTCCACGTCTACAACACGCCGGCGGAAGTCGACGCGCTGGCGGAGGGGGTGCGGGCGGCCCAGGCCTATTTCGGCGTCTGAGCCGCCCGCGCCGCCTCCTTACCGCTGGGCGATCCTGAGGAAGGTGACGGAGTTCGCCGGGAAGGTGTACGTGAACTTCCCGGCCACGCCGGTGAACGTGGACCTCACCGGGGTGACCGGCGTGTCCATCTCGGTGTTCACGTCCTCCGGGTCGGCGGCCAGGGTGGTCACCCGGGCCCGCGAGGAGACCTTGGCGCCGCCCAGGTCGATCGCCGTACGGGCCGCCGTGGCCTGTGCGTTGACGACCTTGACGATCAGGTCACCGGTGCGCTCGTCCTCGGTGACGACCTGGCGGAACGGCTCGGCCGGCTTGTCGTCGGTGAAGCTGCCCCACAGCTGTCCGTCCAGGTAGAGGCTGACCTGGCGGCCCCGTACCTTGATGTCGATGTCGTAGGCGCGGCCCGTCTCGATCGAGTGCGGCTTGGAGATCAGCGTCGACTTGCCGCCGTCCGAGGCCTGCTCGACGGCGGAGCTGGTGTTGTTCCAGCCGCCGAGGTTCCACCAGTAGTAGTTGCCGGTGTCCTTGACGCCGAAGGCGACGAGGAAGCCCTCCTTGCCGGACTTCTTGGTGGCCTTCACATGCAGGTCGTAGTCCTTCCAGGCCGGGTCGCCCGCGGTGACCAGGGTGTTCTCGGCGGCGGCGTCGGTCTGGACGTAGGCGCCGTCCTGGATGCTCCAGCTGCCGGCGCCGGAGTGGGTCCACTTCGAGGCGTCACCGGAGAAGTCGTCGCTCAGCAGGGTGGTGCCGTCGGCGGAGGTGACCTTCACGTCGTCGTACGCGGCGCTGGTCGCCCAGGTGGACAGGCCGATCGCGCCGGTGATCGGGCCGCTGACGTTCGGGGTGCCGGTCGCGGTGGAGGGGATCACCCGGTCGCCGACGTTGTTCATGAACAGCTTCTGGACCTCGTAGTTCGCCGAGTTCCAGGAGGCGTGGTTGTTGAACCAGATCATGTCCGGGCGCCACTGCACGTAGTCCTCGTTGGCGAGCAGCGGGGCGTACGAGGCGAGCTTGACGACGTCCGCGTTGCGCTCCAGGCCGGTCATGAACGCGGCCTCGGCGAGGGCGTTCTTGAAGGCGTTGCCCTGGGAGGCGTACTCGCCGAGGAAGACCTTCGGGCCGCTGCGGTCGTAGCTGTCGTAGCGGTCGTTGTTCTGCAGGAACCACTGCGGGCTGTTGTAGTAGTGCTCGTCGACCATGTCGACCTTGCCCTCGCGGTTCAGCTTCCACGCGGTGTCGAAGGTGGTTCCCGCGTCGTCCGGGCCGGAGTTGGAGATGACCGTGATGTCCGGGTACTTCGCCTCGATCGCGGCGCGGAACTTCTGGAAGCGGGCGAAGAACTCGTTGGGCAGGTTCTCCTCGTTGCCGACGCCGATGTGGGTCAGGCCGAAGGGCTTCGGGTGGCCCATCTCGGCGCGCACCCTGCCCCACTTCGAGGTCGCCGGGCCATTGGCGAACTCGATCAGGTCGAGGGTGTCCTGGATGTGCCGCTGGAGCAGCGCCTCGTCGTCGGTGGCGCGGTTCTGGCCGCAGCCGGTCACCAGGGCGGGGACGACGGGCAGCGGCATCGCGCCGATGTCCTCGGCGAAGCGGAAGTACTCGTAGTAGCCGAGGCCGTAGCTCTGGTTGTAGCCCCAGAAGTTGGCGTTGGTGGCGCGCTGCTCGACCGGGCCGATGGTGTCCTTCCACTGGTAGCTGCGCTTGCGCTGCCAGCCGGAGGCCTCGCTGTAGTCCTGCATGGAGCCGGTGTTGACCAGGCAGCCGCCGGGGAAGCGGACGAAGGCCGGGTCGAGCGCCTCGATCTTCTCGGCGAGGTCCTTGCGCAGGCCGTTGGGCTGGTTCTTGTAGGTGTCGCGCGGGAACAGCGAGACCATGTCGAGCGCGGCGGCACCGGAGGAGGCGACCGCGAGGCGGCCGCGGCTGCTGGTGCGGGTCGCGGTGAAGGTGGCGGTGTACTTGGCCCAGCCGCCCTTGACGGCCACCTGGCGGGCGGTGGCCAGCTCACCGGCGGCGTCCTTCAGGGACACGGTGAGGGTGGTTCCGGCGGCGGCGCGGGCCCAGACGGAGAAGTCGTACTTCTTGCCCTGCTCGACCCGGATCCCGGTGTTGTAACCGGCGTTGGCGACCGCCGAACCGGCGCCCAGGGAGAGGTAGTTGCGGTTGCGCTCGTTGAGCCTGCCGTCGTCGTTCACGACCTGCGCGGTGCCGTCGACCGCCCAGGAGGTCAGCGGGGTGTACGAGCCGTTGTCGGCGGTGGAGTACTCGAAGGACCGGTTCTGCACGAGCTCGGCGTAGAGACCGCCGTCGGCCGCGCGGTTGATGTCCTCGAAGAAGACGCCGTACATCGTGTCGTCGATCTTCGCGCCGGTGGCGGACGGGTCGACGGTGATGGCGTAGTCGGTGACGGCCTCGGCGTGCGCGGGCGCAGGCGCGAGCACCGAGGAGACGGCCAGCGCGGCGGTGGCGGTCAGGCCGAGTCTCCAGCGGGTGGTGCGGGTGGTGCGTGACATGGATACTCCGCGGCTCTGCTCCGGGAAGGAGCTGTCAGAAACTGAGTGGTTCGAAATATCGGACATTGGTCAGCACTTCGAACGGCAAGATAGGGAGAGGGCGGGTACGCGTCAATGGGTCGTGCAGCAACGGACGGGACGGAGAGCGAGAAGCGATGGGCGAGTTCTGGCCAGTTGCCGACGTGCTGGCCTATCTGGCCGGGAGCTGGCGGGTCGAGCGCACCGTGCGGGATCTCGCGAGCGGGGACGGAGGGGAGTTCTCCGGTACGACGGTTTTCAGCCCGTTGGCAGAGGGCGGGCTGGTGCACCGTGAATCCGGCATCTTCACCTGGGGAGGCGTCGCCCGGCCCGCCGAGCGGACGCTGCGCTTCCTGCCAGGGGACCGTCCCGGAGCCGCGGACGTGCGCTTCGCCGACGGGCGGCCCTTCCACGACCTGGACCTGGCCTCGGGGCGGCACATCGCCGACCATCCGTGCTCGGCCGACCTCTACCGGGGCGAGTTCACCGTCCGGGACGAGGACCACTGGCGGACGGTGTGGCGGGTGCGCGGCCCGGCGAAGGACCTCGTCCTCACCACCGACTACGCACGCGAGGGCTGAGCCTGCGCCCCGTCGAAGCGGAGGTTCCAGCGTCCCGCCCGGCCGGTCACGGTGGTCGTCGACAGGGGGCGTACGTCGATGTTCCAGTAGGTGGAGGGCGGCGCCTTCAGCGCGTACACCAGCGCCGCGCGGATCACCGACGGCTCGGCCACCGCGACGATCCGGCAGCCGTCCTCCGGCGGCCGGGTGTCCAGCCAGCCGCCGACCCGGCCGATGAAGGCGAGCAGCGACTCACCGCCGTGCGGAGTGCCGCGCGGGTCGGCGAGCCAGGCGTCCACCGCCTCCGGCTCGCGGGCCATCGCCTCCCCGAGGGTCAGCCCGCGCCAGCGGCCCATGTCGCAGTCCCGCAGGGCGAGTTGCACCAGCGGCGCGTAGCCGAGGGCGTCGCCGGTCGCGCGGCTGCGGGGCGTGGGCGAGCAGTAGCGCAGCTCGGCCGCCGCGAGCGGCAGCAGCTCGCCGGCGACGCGCTGCACCTCGTCCCAGCCCGCCTGGTCCAGCGGCCGGTCGTCCTCGAAGCGCTCCGCGAGCAGCGGGGAGCTGCGGGCGGCGGCGACGAACGTGACCCGAAGTGCCATGCGGGGATGGTGAGCCGCGCGAGTACGCAGGTCAAGAGGTGTTACCTATGGGTTACCGAAGGTGCCCCCCGTCTCACTGGCCGAAGTGCAGCGCCATCCACTGGTCCGGCCGCTCCAGCGGCGCGAACCCCAGCTTCTCGTACACCCCGTGGGCGTCGTGCGTGGCGAGCAGGATGCGCCGCAGCCCGTCCGGCCGCAGTTCCTCCCGTACGGCCGCCACCAGCGCCGTGCCGACGCCCTTGCCGCGCACCGACGGGTCCACGTACACATCGCACAGCCAGGCGAAGGTCGTCCGGTCGGTGACGACCCGGGCATAGGCCACCTGCTCCCCCGAAACCGTGTCGTACACCCCGAAGTTGAGCGACCCCGCGATCGCCCGGTCCTGCTTCTCGCGTGGCCGCCCGATCGCCCAGTACGCGTCCGTGGACAGCCATCGGTGCACGCGCTCGGCGTCGACGCGGGCGGGGTCGGTGGAGATCTCGTAGCCGTCGGGGAGGCTGAAGGTGTCGGTCATGCCGGGAGGTTGGCAGGTCCGCAGCGCCGAGGTCGAGCGGTTTTCGCAGGTCGGGACGGGTTGTCAGTGGCGGGTGCGATGCTGCGGTGCATGAACGGGCTCACGACTGCCGCGGACTACGCGTGGCTGGAGGAGCGGTACGAGGACCTCATGGAGGCGTACTGCGTCACGCTGGTGCGCGGACTCGCCCCCAAGGCGCTGCTGCGGGAGCTGCGGGCCGAGCCCGCGCCCGCGCTCATCGGCGTGGACGCGCTGCGCGAGCCGAGCTGCGACGCCTGGCACCGCTGCTCGGGAGAAAGGCTGCTGGCCGGCGTCACCGCCGTCGGCGACTGGTCGCTCATGGTGGAGCACAACGGCTACGTGGGCACGCTGGACGAAGTGATGCTGCCCCTGTCACGCGGGCGCACGGTGGTGTCGCACTACCGCAACATCAACGCGGTGGACCACTTCAACTGGTTCGAGGACGGCACCCTGCGCCTGCACTTCGAACCGCTCTTCGCCTACGACCGCGACGGCAGCCACCCCGACGAACTCCTCACCGAGATGCGCGAGGCGGGCTTCGACCTCAGCGACGCCGAGGACTGCGACTACGACCGGCACACCGAGGCCGCCTTCGCCCTCGCCCACCGCCTCACCGGTATACGCCTGACCCCGGAGCTGTTCGAGACCGCCGAGTTCACCTGCGGTCTCGTCCCGCTGCCGCCCGCCTAGAACACCTCCTCGCACGCCGTCCGCAGCCGCCGCACCCCCTCCGTGATCTCCGCCGTGCCCGCGACCGCCGCGAAGCTCAGCCGGAGATGGGCGGCGGGCGGTTCGGCGCTGAAGTAGGGGCGGCCGGGGGTGACGGCCACGCCCGCGCGCAGGGCCGCCGCCGTCAGGGCGGTCTCGTCCGTGCCCTCGGGCAGCCGCGGCCAGAGGTGGTAGCCGCCGCTCGGGATATGCGGCAGCGCCACCTCGGGCAGGTGCAGCCGCAGCGCGGCGGTCATGGCGTCGCGCCGGGCCTTCAGCTCCGCGGAGACGGCCCGCAGATGACGCGGCCAGGCCGGCGAGCCGACCAGCTCCAGCGCCGCCTCCTGGAGCGGCCGGGGGACGAAGAAGGTGTCGACGACCTGGATGGCGCGCAGCCGCTCCAGCACCGGGCCGCGGGCGGCCAGCGCGCACACCCGGAAGCTCGGCGAGGTGGCCTTGGTGAGCGAGCAGACGTGGACGACGACGCCGTCCGGGTCCTCGGCGGCCAGCGGGCGCGGCAGCGGCGGCGCGTCCTCGTGCACCAGCCGCCGGACGAAGTCGTCCTCCACGACGAACGCCCCGGCCTCGCGGGCGATCCGCAGCACCTCACCCCGCCGCTCGGGGGCGAGGACGGCACCGGTGGGGTTCTGGAACAGCGGCTGGCAGACGAAGACCCGGGCGCCGGTGGCGCGGAACGCGTCGGCGAGCAGCGCCGGGCGGACCCCGTCCGAGTCCACGGGGACCGGCACCGGCCGCAGGCCCGCCGCCCGGGCGATCGCCAGCATGCCGGGGTAGGTCGGCGACTCCACGAGCACCGGCGCTCCGGGCGGGGCGAGCGCGCGCAGGGCGGTGGTCAGCGCGGACTGGCCACCTGAGGTGATCAGCACCTCGGCCGCGGTGACGGTCCCGCCCGGGCCGCCGATGCTGCGCGCGAACCACTCCCGCAGCTCGGGAAGGCCCTCCATGGGCGGCCGTCCCCAGGCGCCGGGGCGGCGCCCCGCGCGGGAGAGCGCCGCGGCCATCGCCCGCTCGGGCTGCAGGGAGGGGTGCAGATAGCCGCCGTTGAACTCGATCACGCCGGGCGGTGGCGCGGCGAGCGAGACCAGGACCCCGGAGGCGTCCACCGAGCGCGGGACCGGTTCGGCGGTGCCGTCCGCGCTGAGGGTCAGTTCCTGCCACGAGGTGTCCCCGGCGGGCGCCGCGGCGGCGGGCGGCTCGGCGCGGAAGGCCCCGGCGCCCGGCCGGGTCACCACCAGGCCCTCCGCGGCGAGCTGCGCCAGCGCCCGGGAGACGGTCACGGGGCTCACGCGGAACCGCTCCACCAGCGCACGACTCGATGGCAGCTTTCCGCCCGGAGAGTAGCGGTCGAGCTCTCTCCGCAGCTGTTCCGCCAGTTCACCCACACTGCTACGCTCTTGCATGAGAGCACAGAGTAGCGCTACCACGCCGACCGCGATAGCGGTCGACAGCCCCTCCCCCGCCCGGTCCCGGATCTCCGGCGGCACCCTTCAGGCCGCCCTCGGCGTCATCGCCTTCTCTCTCACCTTCCCGGCCACCGCGTGGGGACTGGAGGGCTTCGGACCCTGGTCGCTGGTGGCCGTGCGCAGTGTGCTGGCGGCGCTGATCGCGGGCGGCTGTCTGCTCGCTCTGCGGATCCCGCTGCCGGACCGCAGGCACCTGCCTGGGCTGGCCGTGGTCGCCGCCGGAGTGGTCTTCGGCTTCCCGATGCTGACCACCCTCGCGCTCCAGACGTCGACCACCTCGCACGCCGCGGTCGTCGTCGGGCTGCTGCCGCTGACCACCGCCGCGCTGTCCGCCCTGCGCGTCGGCAGCCGCCCGTCCCGCACCTTCTGGATCGCGGCGCTCGCGGGCGCGGCCGCCGTGGGCGTGTTCACGGTGCAGCAGAGCGGCGGCGGGCTGAGCACCGCCGACCTGTATCTCTTCGGCGCCCTGCTGGTGTGCGCTGCCGGTTACACCGAGGGCGGCCGGCTGGCCCGGGTGATGCCGGGCTGGCAGGTGATCGGCTGGGCGCTGGTGCTGTGTCTGCCGCTGAGCGTCCCGGCCGCGGCGATCGCGCTGGCGTACGAGCCGGTGACCCTCACCGCGCACGCCGTGGCCGGTCTGCTGTGGGTCGCGGCGGGGTCGCAGTTCCTCGGCCTGGTCGTCTGGTACCGGGGCATGGCGGCCATCGGCATCCCGAAGGCGAGCCAGTTGCAGTTGGCCCAGCCGCTGCTCACACTGGTGTGGTCGGTGCTGCTGCTGGGCGAGCACCTGACAGTGGCCGCCCCGCTGACGGCCGCGGCCGTGCTCGTCTGCATCGCCGTCACCCAACGGGCGCGGGGCTGAGCGGTGGCACCGCGGGGTTCCGCCCGGTGCTCACCGCCGTAGACTCGAGGCCACGGACCGCTGCTCCCGCAATGGAGGAGGCCCCAGATGCGCGCAAGCGTGGGCGACCAGCTTGTCCAGCACGGCAGGGTGGTCGGACAGCACGACAAGGTCGGCGAGATCGTGGAAGTGCTCGGCCAGGAGGGCAACCCCCCGTACCGCGTCAAGTTCGAGGACGGGCACGAGGGTCTGTGCTCCCCGGGCCCCGACACCGAGATCCGGCACCGGAGGACCCAGCCTCCGATGACCGGGACGTGACTCAGAGCGCGGGGTTCGCCGGCTGCCGATAGTGGTCGGCGATCACCCGCGCCATGGCACCGACCGGGTCCGTCGCCACGTCCTTGGCGGCGAAGAAGACATGTCCCTTCACCTGCGGGTGCCGGCGCGCCAAGGTCAGATGGCGGGACAGCTCGGCCGGGTCCTGCCACGGGGCGGGGTGCGCCGGGTTGCCGGCCCGGTACAGGGCCTCCCCGATGTACAGCCGGGTTCCGCTCCCCCGGGCGACCTCGGCCCACCAGGGGACCAGCTTGGCGTAGTCGGCGGCGGCGAGGCCGATGTGCCAATACAGCTGTGGGCAGATGTAGTCCACCCAGTTCTCCCGCACCCACTTCCGGGTGTCCGCGTACAGATCGTCGTACGCCTGGAGGGCCTGGGTGTCCGAGCCGAGCGGGTCGTTGTCCGCGTTGCGCCACACCCCGAACGGGCTGATCCCGAACCGGGTGCCGGGCCGGGCCTTCTTGATCCGGGCCGCCATGTCCCGCACCAGCCGGTCGATGTTGTCGCGCCGCCAGTCGGCCCGGTTGGTGAAGTCCCCGCCGTGCCGGTCGAAGGCCTCGTCGTCGTCGAACCTGTGGCCCGGGACGGGATACGGGTAGAAGTAGTCGTCGAAGTGGACCGCGTCGATCCGGTACTTGGCGACCGCGTCGATCATCGCGTCCTTCACGAAGGAGCGGACCTCGGGCAGCCCGGGGTTGTAGTAGAGCTTCCCGGCGTAGCTCACCACCCACTCCGGATGCCGGCGGGCGGGGTGACTCGGGACCAGCCTGCTCAGGTCCCCGTGGTTCGCCACGCGCAGCGGGTTGAACCAGGCGTGCAGCTCAAGACCGCGCTCATGGGCCTCCGCGACGGCTGTGCCGAGCGGATCCCAGCCGGGGTCCTTGCCCTGGGTGCCGGTGAGGTACTGCGACCACGGCTCGAACGGCGAGGGCCACAGCGCGTCCGCCGTGGGCCGTACCTGGAAGATCACCGTGTTGAGACGGCTGCGCACCGCCTGGTCGAGGTGGGCGAGCAGTTCGGCGCGCTGCCGGGCGGCGGTGAGTCCCGCCTGGGAGGGCCAGTCGCGGTTGTTGACGGTGGCCAGCCACATCCCGCGCATCTCCCCGGCCGCCGCGGCACCGCCCGGCTGCCCGGCCGACGCGGTCAGCTCCCGCTGCACGCACTCGCCGTCGTCCGGAACGGGATCCTCGTCCCGCAGCGGCTTCCCGGCCCGCCCGGGGACCGCCATGGCGTCCCCCACCATCGCCAGGGTCGACACCACCGCCGCCGCGAACGCCCGGCGTGTCACACGTCTCATCAGCAGAACACCCCCTACACCGCGTTTCCACGCGGTCACGGATCGTCTCCGGGCCCAGGATGCCCGACCCCGGCGATCGATCATCGATACTTGGCGGTAACGTGCACGAACGGAGCAGGCACGAGCAGGCCCCGGGACCCGGCGGACCTGTGCGGGGCCCAGAGATCAGCGAAGGGGACGATGTGACCGACATCGAGCGCGTCGGAGTGGTCGGCTGCGGCCAGATGGGCGCCGGTATCGCGGAGGTGTGCGCCCGCGCCGGCCTGGACGTCAAGGTCGCCGAGACCACCGGCGAGGCCCTGGAGATCGGCCGCACCCGGCTGTTCAACTCCCTGGCCAAGGCCGCCGAGCGCGGCAAGATCAGCGAGGCCGAGCGGGACTCGACGCAGGCACGGCTGAGCTTCACCACCGACCTCGGCGAGTTCGCCGACCGCGATCTGGTGATCGAGGCGGTCGTCGAGAACGAGCAGGTCAAGACCGAGATCTTCCAGGTGCTCGACCAGGTGGTGACCCGCCCGGACGCGATCCTGGCCTCCAACACCTCCTCCATCCCGCTGGTGCGGCTGGCCGTCGCGACCTCGCGGCCGGACCACGTCATCGGCATCCACTTCTTCAACCCGGCCCCGGTGCAGCAGCTCGTCGAGCTGATCCCCGCGCTCACCACCTCCGAGGGCACCCTCAGCCGGGCGCAGCTGTTCACCGAGAAGGTGCTCGGCAAGCACGCCATCCGCGCCCAGGACCGCTCCGGGTTCGTGGTCAACGCGCTGCTGATCCCGTACCTGCTCTCCGCGATCCGGATGTTCGAGTCGGGCATCGCCAGCCGCGAGGACATCGACAACGGCATGGAGATGGGCTGCGCCCACCCGATGGGCCCGCTGAAGCTCTCCGACCTCATCGGCCTGGACACGGTGGCCTCCGTGGCGCACTCGATGTACGAGGAGTACAAGGAGCCGCTGTACGCCGCTCCCCCGCTGCTCCAGCGCATGGTCGACGCGGGACGGCTGGGCCGCAAGACCGGTTCCGGCTTTTACACGTACGGCTGATTACGCCTGTTACCCGCACGGCTGATTACGCAGCGCTAGCTGCATGGGCCCGGCACCTGACGGAGGTGCCGGGCCCACGTCATTCACACACCGTGTGCGGGGCGGGTCCGCATATGCCGTGCGCACACACTCCCCATGCGCCCACCAGGCGAGTTGACTCAGCATGCGCATGCAAGGGATGTGAGGACCACGGAAAGGAGCGGTTTCGTGACCGCCGAATCCCAGCAATCCGTCTCCACGGAGGAACTCGCAGAGTTACGCCGCCGGCTCGACGTGGCGTACGCCCGCGTCGAGGGTGGGCTGGCTCTGCTCTCCCACCGCACCGAGGAGACCGCCAAGGAAGTGGACGAGCTGCACACCCGGCTCGTCACCCTGGAGCACGCCCGTTGGCCGCTGCCCTCGATCACGGCCGTCACCGCCGTCGGGGCCCTTATCGTGGCGATCTGGCAGGCCATCGGTCGCTAGCCAACGGGGTCCTGACCGAGCCTGAGATGGTGCAGTAACAGCAGTGCGGCCGCCATGTTGGCGGCCGGGACCTCGCCGCGGGCGACCAGGTCGGGGACGAGCTTGAGGGGGACCCATTCCCGGCGGTCCGATTCGAAGTCGTCCACGGGGTGCCCGACGTACTCTCCCTCGTCGGCCCAGTAGATGTGGTGCCGGGCGTCGGTGAGCCCGTTGGACGGCTCCACGCTCATCAGGTGGCGCAGCGGTCCCGGCCGCCAGCCGGTCTCCTCCTCCAGCTCCCGGGCCGCCGCCGCCGCGATGTCCTCGCCGTCCTCGACGACGCCGGCCGCGAGTTCCCACCCCCAGCTGTCGGTGATGAAGCGGTGGCGCCACAGGAGCAGCACCTCGTTGGCCTCGTTCACCACCGTGGCCACGGCGACGGGCCGCAGCCGTATCAGGAAGTGGTCGAGGTGCCGGCCGTCCGGCAGCTCGACATCTGCGAGATTGACGCTGAACCAGCGGTTTTCATACACAGTTTGTTCGTTCTGTTTCGTCCACTGCATGGTTCTGCCACCTTCCGCCGAGTAAGTGGCAATATCGCAGCAGGAGCGGGCGGACAGCAGGCGCACGGCAGGCCGCTCGCGGGGCGGCGGCAGGCGCAGTGCGTCGCGCGGTGTCGCAGTGGATCGCGGTGAATCGCGGCGAGCGGCCCTGGTACCCGCTCGGCCGGGGCCGTCTACAGCGGTACGCGCAGCGCCCCGTCGATGAGTTCGGCGGCCTCGGCCGTGCCCGCGCCGCCGCTGCGCATCAGATGCTCGCGCACCGCGCGGAGTCTGTCGCGCAGCCGCTGGGACTCCATTCCCCGGGCCTGCTCCGCCATCCGCACCGCAGTGGCCACGGCCTTGTCCGCGTTGCCCTGGCGCAGCTCGATGGTGCTGAGCATGGCCAGCCGGTGCACCCGGCCCCGGTCGTGGGCGGGCGTGTCCACCGCCGCCTCCGCGTGCTCCCGGGCCGCCGCCAGCTCGCCGAGGCTGAGCAGCGCCTCCGCGACCTGGACGTTGACGAGGCCGGGCTGCACATAGCCGGTCTCGTCGGGCTCGTAGCCGCGCCGGATGCGTTCGGCGGCCTGCTCGGCCCGCCGGATGCAGGACAGCGCGCTGCTGCCGTCTCCGAGGTGCGCGTACGCCTTCGCCTGCATCGCGTACAGGTCGGAGGCGAGGGCGGGCGTGATGTGCTTGCCGGCGGCGCGCAGCGCGGCCTCCGCGAAGGCGACGGCCTGCCGGTACTCCTTCATGAACAGCGACTGGTTCACCAGCAGCGCGATCACATAGGCCCCGAGCCCCCTGTCCCCGCTGGCCTTCGCCAGCCGCAGCGCCTGGTGGAAGTAGCGCTGGGCGAGGCCGTGGGCGTCGGAGTCGTACGCGCAGATGCCCGCGATCGCCACCAGTCCGCCGGTGGCGCGGTGGAGCTGACGGCCCGTGGCGTCGGTGTAGCCGCCGCGCAGCAGCGGCGCGGCCTCCGCGTTGAGGAAGCCGACGATCCGGGTGCGCGTCGCCACCCCGCCGGCCTTGCGGTACATCTGCTCGTAGTGGGTGCGGGCGGCGCGCAGCATCTCGATGTCGGCCGGGGTGACCCGGTGCCGCCCGCCGCGGGAGACGTCGACGTCCTCCGGCGGGTTCTCCCACTCCCACACCGGCATCACGGCGGGTGTGCCGGTGACCGCGGGGGCGCCCAGGATGTGCGGGCGCTGCTGCTCGTCGGACCGCCACAGGGCGGTCGCCCGCTCCACGAAACCGGACAGCGAGGTGCCGTGCCCGTTCGGCTCGCCGCCGGGGACGCCGAGACCGATGTCGTCCAGGGTGACCGGCCGGTGCAGCCGGGCGGCGAGCACTTCGCAGATCAGGTCGGGCACCTGGCCGCGCGGGCGCTGTCCCTTCAGCCAGCGGGCCACGGCCGTGTGTTCGTACCGGAGCGCGAGTCCCCGCGCCCGTCCGGCCTGGTTCACATGTGCGGCCAGCCCGGCGTGCGAGATGCCCGCCTCGTCCAGGATCGCGTCGAGCAGAGTGTTGGGCTGCATAGAGAGGCCCCCCGGTGGTGGCTCGGTGCTGACAGCGTAGTGAATCCGGCTTCACACGGGGTGTGAACGGAGTGCCCGAACCCGGGCTGTGCGCGCGCTGTCGCGGAGGGTTTCCAGCCGGTTGACTGAAATGCCTCGAAAGAGGCCCGGCCGGGCCGTCGGCTCCCCCTCGTACAGTGCGGCGGCCCGTGCTCACGCCGTCCGCCCCGCCGCCTGCCCGACACTCCGTGGCGGGACGGACGGCGTGCGCCGGCTGAGCAGCGAGTTACAGGTGCTTCGTCGGCTGCGGGTGCGCCGCGGTTGCTCGCGCGGTTCCCTGCGCCCCTGAAGGGGCGCGTTTCGGCAGCCGCTCATCGCGAAGCACCAGCAGTGCCACGTCATCGGCCGGGGCGCCCTGCGTATGGCGCAGCAACCGCGTGAATACGGCGCCCAGGAGCGCCTGCGGTGTCCTCGCGCCCGTGCTCAGCGCCTCCGCCAGCACCGCGGTCAGCGGAAAGAACCGGCCATGGGCGTCGCGGGCCTCCTCCGCGCCGTCCGTGTGCAGGAACAGGGCCTCACCGGGGCGGAGGGCGTCACAGCGCACGGCGGGCAGTTCGGGCGGGAGCGGGAACGGGCCCAGCGGGGGCAGGGGTTCGGCGCGGGACAGCGGCTCGACCCGCGCTTCGAGGAGCCGGTACGGCCACGGGTGCCCGCAGTTCAGTGCCCGTACCTCGCCGTCGGGGCCGATCTCCAGCAGCAGGACGGTCACGAACTCCTCGGCGACGGGGCCGTCCGCCTCGCCCCGGGCCCGTTCGCGCAGATGGCGGGCGAGGGCACGGTCCAGCCGGCGCAGCACCCGGCCGAGGTCGGGCTCGTCGTGCACGGCCTCGCGAAAGCTGCCGAGCACGGCGGCGACGGTCCCGATGGCGCCGATCCCGTGCCCGCGTACATCGCCCATCACGGCGCGCACCCCGTGATCGGTCGCGACGACCTCGTACAGATCACCGCCCACCCGGGCGGCCCGGTCGGCGGAGAGCTGGACGGCGGCGACATGCAGCCCGCCGACCCGCGGCGGCAGCGGCCGCAACAGCGCCCCCTGCGCGGCACCGGCGACCTCGCGGGCCTCCTTGAGCTCGCGCACGAGAACCCGTCGGACATGGAGCATCAGCCCGGTGCCGACGGCGAAGAAGACGGCGCTGGTGACGATCCGCGCCCCGAGTCCGTTCTCCTGGGCGAGCGGGCAGCCCAGCTTGTAGCCGATGGCCATGGCACCCCAGACCGTGGGAAGCCCCAGCGCGAGCGTCCGACGGGCGGGCGCCCGTGCCCTGATACGGATCATGCCGATGGCCCCCCATATAGGCCCTGACAGCGCAGACCGACCCCGAAAGGCCGGTCCGATTCTGTCGACCGCATGACCCGCAACAACAGATCACCCAGAAACCTCACCCGATCGAGTGAGGTGACTGGAACTCCCCCCAAGGGGCGCGGGGAACTGCGCGATCAACCAATGACGACGGAAAGCCGCCGACGATCGCACAGCACCCCGCTCAGTAGGCGCTGAAACTCAGCCCCGCAGCACCGCCCCGGTCCGCTCAGCGGCCAGCGCAACTGCCGCGTCCCGCGCAGCCGACGCCTCGTCCACCGTCAGCGTCCGGTCACCGGCCCGGAAGCGGAGCGCGTACGCGAGGGACTTCTTCCCGTCGCCCAGCTGCTCCGCGTTCTCGTAGACGTCGAACAGCCGGATGCCCTCCAGCAGCTCACCGGCGCCCTCACGCAGCGCGGCCTCGACCTCCGCGTGCGGCACCGGCTTCTCCACGACGAGCGCGACGTCCTGCGTGGCCACGGGGAACGTGGAGATGCCCGGCGCCTGCGGCGTGCCGTCCCCGACCCGCTCCAGCGCGTCCAGGTTCAGCTCCATCGCGCAGGTCCGCTCGGGCAGCCCGAGCGCCTTCAGCACGCGGGGGTGCAGCTCGCCCGCGTGGCCGACGACCTGCTCGGCGCCGTCGGCGACGACGACCAGCTCGGCGCACCGGCCCGGGTGCCACGGCCCGTACTGGCCCTTGCGGACGACCAGGTCGGCGCCCGCCTCCCCGGCGACGACCCGCGCGGCCTCGACGGCGTCGGCCCAGTCGGCCGTGCGGCCCTTGCCCCACCAGCCGGCCTGCTCGCGGGCGCCCGCGAGGACGACGGCGACGTGGCGCGGCTGCTCGGGCAGCGCGGCGTTCAGCGCGGCGATCTCCTCGTCGGTGGGACGGCGGTCGACCGGCACGTGCCCGGCGACGCTCCGCTCCTCACGCGGGTGGAAGACCAGGCCCGTCTCGAACAGCGCGAGGTCGTGCGAGCCCCGCCCGTCGTTACGCCGCAGGGCACCGAGCAGGCCCGGCAGCAGCGAGGTGCGCAGCGCGGGCTCCTCGTCGCTGAGCGGGTTGACCAGCTTGACCACGCGGCGGGCGGGGTCGGCGGCGTCCAGGCCGAGCTGGTCGAAGACCTGCTCGCTGACGAACGGGTAGTTCGGCGCCTCGACGTAACCGGCGCCGGCCAGCGCCCGGCCGACCCGGCGGTGCAGCCGCTGCCGGTGGGTCAGACCGCGGCCGGACGGCAGCTTGGGCAGGGTGGAGGGCAGGTTCTCGTAGCCCTCGAGGCGGATGACCTCCTCGGCGAGGTCGTTGGCCTCGAGCAGGTCGGGCCGCCAGGACGGGACGGTGACGATCAGCTCGTCCTGCCCGTACACGTCGCAGCCGATCTCCTGGAGCCGCCGTACGACGGTCTCCCGGCCGTAGGTGACGCCCGCGACCTTGTCGGGGTGGTCGGCCGGCACGGTGATGGTGTGCGGCGCGGACGGGGCGATGACCTCGGTGACCCCGGCGTCCGCGGTGCCGCCCGCGAGCAGCACCAGCAGGTCGACGGTGCGCTGGGCGGCGGCGGAGGCGGCCTGCGGGTCGACGCCGCGCTCGAAGCGGCGGGAGGCCTCGGAGGACAGCTTGTGGCGGCGCGCCGTACGGGCGATGGACACCGCGTCGAAGTGCGCGGCCTCGATGACCACGTCGGTCGTGGCGCCCTCGACGTCCTCGTGGTCGGCGATCTCCGTGTT
The DNA here is from genome assembly GCF_055572035.1 of Streptomyces sp. NPDC030838. Lineage (NCBI taxonomy): Bacteria > Bacillati > Actinomycetota > Actinomycetes > Kitasatosporales > Streptomycetaceae > Streptomyces > Streptomyces sp. NPDC030838. The sequence continues at coordinate 244,719 of NZ_JBVIED010000014.1, forward strand.
CGCGCCGCCCATGACGCCCGCGAGCCCGATGGGGCCGCGGTCGTCGGTGATCACCAGGTCCTCGGCGTGCAGCTTCCGCTCGACGCCGTCGAGGGTGACGATCTTCTCGCCCTCCTCGGCCCGGCGCACGCCGATCGCGCCCTGGACCAGCTTGCGGTCGTAGGCGTGCAGCGGCTGGCCCAGCTCCATCATCACGTAGTTGGTGACGTCGACGGCGAGCGAGATCGGGCGCATGCCGACCTTCTGCAGCCGGCGCTGGAGCCAGATCGGCGAGCGGGCCTCGGGGCGCAGCCCCGAGACCGTGCGGGCGGTGAAGCGGTCGCAGCCGAGCGGCTCGGAGATCTTCACCGGGTAGCCGAAGGCGTTCGGGGCGGGGACGTCGAGCAGCGCCGGGTCGCGCAGCGGCAGGCCGTAGGCGATGGCGGTCTCGCGGGCCACGCCGCGGATGGACAGGCAGTCCCCGCGGTTGGCGGTGACGGCGATGTCCAGGACCTCGTCGACCAGTTCCAGCAGCTCGATGGCGTCGCGGCCGACCTCGGTCTCCGGCGGCAGCACGATGATGCCCTTGGTGCCGTCGTCGCCCATGCCCAGCTCGTCGCTGGAGCAGATCATGCCGTGCGACGTCTTGCCGTACGTCTTGCGCGCGGAGATCGAGAAGCCGCCCGGCAGGGTGGCGCCGGGGAGGACCACGACGACCTTGTCGCCGACGGAGAAGTTGCGGGCGCCGCAGACGATCTCCTGGGGCTCGCCGGTGCCGTTGGCCTGGCCGACGTCGACGGTGCAGAAGCGGATCGGCTTCTTGAACTCCGTCAGCTCCTCGATGGTCAGCACCTGGCCGACGACCAGGGGGCCCTTGAGGTCGTGGCCGAGCTGCTCGACCGTCTCGACCTCCAGACCGGCCGAAATGAGCTTGGCCTGGACGTCACGGCCGGTCTCGGTGGCCGGCAGGTCGACGTACTCCCGCAGCCAAGAAAGCGGGACCCGCATCAGATCTCCATCCCGAAGGGCCGGGTGAACCGGATGTCACCCTCGACCATGTCTCGCATGTCTTCGACGTTGTGGCGGAACATCAGCATCCGCTCGATGCCGAACCCGAAGGCGAAGCCGCTGTACTTCTCCGGGTCGACGCCGCAGGCGGTGAGCACCCGCGGGTTGACCATGCCGCAGCCGCCGAGCTCGATCCAGCCCTCGGAGGAGCAGGTACGGCAGGGCCGGTCGGGGTTGCCGACGGACTCGCCGCGGCAGACGTAGCACACCATGTCCATCTCGGCGGACGGCTCGGTGAAGGGGAAGAAGTTCGGCCGCAGCCGGGTCTTCATGCCCTCGCCGAACAGCGACTGGACCATGTGGTCCAGGGTGCCCTTGAGGTCCGCCATGGTCAGGCCCTCGTCCACGGCGAGCAGCTCGACCTGGTGGAAGACCGGGGTGTGGGTGGCGTCCAGCTCGTCCGTGCGGTAGACGCGGCCCGGGCAGATCACGTAGACCGGCAGCTCGCGGTCGAGCAGGGAGCGGATCTGCACGGGCGAGGTGTGCGTCCGCAGTACGACACCGCTGTCACTCCCGCCGTCCGGGCCCTCCACGAAGAAGGTGTCGGCCTCGCCGCGGGCCGGGTGGTCCGGGCCGATGTTGAGGGCGTCGAAGTTGAACCACTCGGCCTCGACCTGCGGACCCTCGGCGACCTCGTAGCCCATGGCCACGAAGACGTCCTCGATGCGCTCGGACAGGGTGGTCAGCGGGTGGCGGGCGCCGGCCGGTACGCGGTCGTACGGCAGCGTGACGTCCACGTCCTCCTCGACGAGCACGCGGGCGTCCCGCTCGGCCTCCAGCTCGGTCTGGCGGGCGGCGAGGGCCTTGTTCACGGCGCCGCGGGCCTGGCCGACGCGCTTGCCGGCCTCGGCCTTGGCGTGCGGGGGCAGGGCGCCGATCTCGCGGTTGGCGAGAGCCAGCGGGGAGGTGGGGCCGGTGTGGGCGACCTTCGCCTCGTGGAGCGCGTCGAGGGAGTCCGCGGCGGCGAAGGCGGCGAGCGCCTCGTCCCGCATGCGCTCGATCTCTTCCGGTTTCAACGCCTCGACCTCGACAGGGTCGTACGACTTATTGGGTGCCGACATCTCTTCCCGTGCTTCCGATTGGCTGGCGGATGGTCCCCGTGACCGGCCGGTGAGCTGGCTCGTCTGGGCCGTGTGCAGGACACAAAGGTGCCAAAGGCCGAGTCTAACGGGGTGAGGGTGTACGAATGCGCCCGTGGGTCACTGGGCGAGATACGCCGGTGCCCCCACGGGCAACGTAAATCGGAACTCGGCGCCGCCCTGCTGGGCGCGGCCGACCGTGATGGTGCCGCCGTGGGCCTCGACGATGCCCTTGACGATGTAGAGCCCGAGGCCGGTGCCGCCGCGCTTGCTGCCCCGCCAGAAGCGGGTGAAGACGCGGTTCATGGACTCCTCCGGGATGCCGGGCCCCTCGTCGCTCACCGTGACCGACGTACCGGCGTCCTCGCCTTCGCGGGGCGACGCCGTGGCCGTGATGTCAATCGTGACGGTTCCCTCGCCGTGCCGCACGGCATTTTCGAGCAGGTTGCTGAGCACCTGGTCGATCTTGTCGGGGTCGGCCCACAGGTCGGGCAGCGGCTGCTCGATGCGCAGCAGGAACCGGTCGGCGGCCTGGCCGGCGGCGACGTACGCCTGGATGTGCCGTCCGACGGCGGCGCCGATGTCGACCGGCTGGCGGCGGACCTCCAGGCGCCCGGAGTCGATCCGGGAGATGTCCAGCAGCTCGGCGATCAGCCGGGTGACCCGGTCGGCGTCCGCGTCGACCGTCTCCAGCATCAGCCGCTTCTGGTCGTCGGTGAACCGCTCCCACTTGGCCAGCAGGGTCGCGGTGAAGCCCTTGACCGAGGTCAGCGGCGAGCGCAGTTCGTGGGCGACGGTGGCGATCAGCTCGGCGTGGCTGCGCTCGGTGCGGCGCCGGGCCTCGGTGTCGCGCAGCGAGACCACGACCCGGCGGACGGGCCCGGTGGGCTCGCCGCGCACGTACCGCGCGGAGACCAGCACCTCCCGGCCGCCCGGCAGCAGCAGATTGCGCTCGGGCTGGCGGACCCGGATGGCGAGGCCGCCGTACGGGTCGGTCAGCTGCCACCAGCGCCGGCCCTCCAGATCCTCTAAGGGCAGGGCCTTCTCCAGCCGCTGCCCGAGGGCGTCGGCGGCGCGCACGGCGGTGATGCGCTCGGCGGCGGCGTTGAAGCAGATGACGTGTCCGCGCTCGTCGGCGACGACGAGGCCGTCGGGCAGGTCGTCGGGATCGATGCCGAGCTCGGCCGCCGGGTCACCGGACCGGGGCGCGGGCGGGTGCCGCACGTCCCGTGCTCCCGGTGCGCTGCTCGTGCCGACGCTCATCCCCGTATCCCACCTCTCGGATGGTTGAGTGGGCCCCCGAGCCCGTCACCCTACTAGCTCTCGGTGACGGATCGGCACCCTCCGGAGGCGCGCTGGGCCCGGGCCGAGGCATACAGACATACGGCGGCGGCGGTGGCGAGGTTCAGGCTCTCGGCCTTGCCGTGGATGGGGACGCGGACCACGGCGTCCGCGAGGGCCCGGGTCTCCTCCGGCAGGCCCCAGGCCTCGTTGCCGAAGATCCAGGCGGTGGGGCCGCCCATGGTGCCCTTGTCCAGCTCGTCGTCGAGGTCGTCGGTACCGGCCCCGTCGGCGGCGAGGATCCGCACCCCGGCGTCCTTCAACCCGGCGACGGCCTGCTCGACGGGCACGCCCACCGCGACGGGCAGATGGAAGAGGGACCCCACGGAGGCGCGTACGGCCTTGGGGTTGTACAGGTCGACGGAGGCGTCGGTGAGCACGACCGCCTCGGCGCCGGCCGCGTCGGCGCAGCGCAGCACGGTCCCGGCGTTGCCGGGGTCGCGCACATGCGCCAGGACGGCGACGAGCTTGGGCCGGGCCGTGAGGATCTCCTCGAACGGCGTGTCCACGAACCGGCAGATCCCGACGAGTCCCTGCGGGGTGACGGTGGTGGAGATGTCGGCGATCACCTGCTCGGAGGCGAGGTGCACCCGGGCGCCGGCGCTTCGGGCCTCGCCGACGATGTCGGCGTACCGCTCCGCGGCCTCGACGGTGGCGAAGAGCTCGACCAGGGTGTCCCCATACGCCGCCGCCTCCCGCACGGCCTGCGGCCCCTCCGCGAGAAACAGCCGCTCCTTCCCCCGGAAGTTCCGCTTGGCCAGCCGCCGGGCGGCGGAGACGCGGGGGGAACGGGGGGAGATCAGCTCGGGGCTGGCGGGGGGCATCTTCAGTTCACCTTCATCAACATCAGCAACTTTGTCCGCCGCAACGGCGATCAGCCACGACGGCGCTCGTCGGCGGTGCCGAACCGCCGGCACCACGCAACGCAACGGACCCGCAGGCATAACCCACGGGTCCGTCCAGTCACGTCGGCTCAAAGCCGGCGCAGCGTCACGCGGCCTTCGGCGCGTTGACGTCCGACGGCAGCGCCTTCTGCGCGACCTCGACGAGCGCGGCGAACGCGTTCGCGTCGTTGACCGCCAGCTCGGCCAGGATCTTGCGGTCGACCTCGATGTTCGCGGCCTTCAGACCCTGGATGAAGCGGTTGTACGTGATGCCGTTCGCGCGGGCAGCGGCGTTGATGCGCTGGATCCACAGCTGGCGGAAGTCACCCTTGCGCTTCTTGCGGTCGTTGTAGTTGTAGACCAGCGAGTGGGTGACCTGCTCCTTGGCCTTGCGGTACAGGCGCGAACGCTGACCGCGGTAGCCGGAGGCCTGCTCGAGGATCGCCCGGCGCTTCTTGTGGGCGTTGACTGCCCGCTTGACGCGTGCCACTTGTTAACTCCTTGTAGCGGGGCCGTGGTTGTCCTCACACGGCCCGGAAACGATTGGGTCCCGGTGTCTCGGTGGGATCAGGCGCTGAGCGCCCGACCTCACTTGCCGAGAAGCTTCTTGATCTTCGCGGCGTCGCCCGGGGCCATCTCGGCGTTGCCGGTGAGGCGACGCGTCACGCGGGACGACTTGTGCTCGAGCAGGTGGCGCTTGCCGGCGCGCTCACGGAGCACCTTGCCGGAGCCGGTGACCTTGAAGCGCTTGCTGGCACCGCTGTGCGACTTGTTCTTCGGCATAGCGCCGTTCTCTCCTCGTCGGTGGCGCTCCGGTGCCCGGTCACGAAAACCGGGCACGGTGGAGCGTCGCTCTTGTTTCGGTTACATCCTGGGACTGCGTCCCGGGTGGGTCCCGGGGCGTTCGTCCCCGGGATCACGCCTCGGCGGGTTCCTCGGCGGCAGCCTCGGCGTCGGCAGGGTTCTGCGAACGACCGGGGTTGGCCTTCGCGGAAGCCTTGCGGGCCTCCTGCGCCTGGCGAGCCTCGGCCATCGCCTCGGTCTTCTTCTTGTGCGGACCGAGGACCATGATCATGTTGCGGCCGTCCTGCTTCGGGTTCGACTCCACGAAGCCGAGGTCCTGGACGTCCTCCGCGAGACGCTGCAGCAGTCGGTAGCCCAGCTCGGGCCGGGACTGCTCGCGACCACGGAACATGATCGTGATCTTGACCTTGTCGCCCTGCTTGAGGAACCGGACGACGTGACCCTTCTTGGTGTCATAGTCGTGCGGGTCGATCTTCGGCCGGAGCTTCATCTCCTTGATGACCGTGTGCGCCTGGTTCTTGCGCGCCTCACGGGCCTTCATGGCCGACTCGTACTTGAACTTCCCGTAGTCCATGAGCTTGCACACGGGCGGACGGGCGTTCGCCGCGACCTCGACCAGGTCGAGGTCGTACTCCTGAGCAAGCTCCAGTGCCTTCGCGAGCGGCACGATGCCGACCTGCTCGCCACTGGGACCGACAAGTCGCACCTCGGGAACGCGAATCCGGTCGTTGATGCGGGGCTCGGCGCTGATGGATCCTCCTCGGTAGCACCACGCGACGGTCTGGCGGACAGCCGCGTAACGTCTGTGTTCGTTAGACCTAACCGCGCCGAAGCACAAAAAATGCCCCGGACGATCACAGGCGGGGCTCCTCGAACTACCGGAACACCGCCGCGATCACCGCGGGGCGTGCACTCGGACGATCGCCGTCTCGGGGACGGGACCGTCTGACCGGTGACCCGCCGCCCCGGAGGGCGGTCAGGTGGGAGTTCGAAAGCCTCCACTTGTAGGTCGGACTCGACAGCCGTGAAGCACACGTGTCCGACCGGTCGTTACACAAGGTTAGCAGCTCCGTCCAGGAAGGGCTAACCGAGACCGACTAGGGCCTGCTCCGTTCCTGCCCCTATGGTGAACGCCATGAGTGAAGAGACGCCCGACTTCAACGCCATGACCCGCGACATCGCGGAGGTCCCCGCGGTCGAGGTGATCGTGACGGTCGCCGTCAACCTGATGAGCGCCGCCGCCGTGAAGCTCGGTCTGACCGAGGAGGGCGACAAGTACAAGGACCTGGACGAGGCCCGCAAGCTGATCCACGCCCTCGCCGGCCTGCTGGACGGCAGCGCGACCGAGATCAGCTCGTTCCACGCGGCGCCGCTGCGCGACGGTCTGAAGTCGCTGCAGCTGGCCTTCCGCGAGGCGTCGGTCGTCCCGGACGAGCCGGGCCAGGGACCGGGCGAGAAGTACACCGGCCCGGTCTACGGCTAGGGTCGGCGCTTCACCACTTCATCCGCGTACGTACAAGGGCTCGCCCGGAGGCGTGGTCCCGGCCGGCAGCAGTGCCAGGTCGAGGCCGCGCACCAGGCGGGCCCTCAGTGTCTCGTCGGCGGCGAGGCGCCGGGCGACCGCGCGGGCGGCCTCGGCGGGGGCCGCGCCCGAATCCAGGACGAGGGCGAGCGTGCCGTCGGCCTGACCGGGGCCGAGGTGGGCGCGCACCACGGCGGGCTCGGCGGCGACGGCGGTGCGCACCGCCTCCAGGACGGCCGGGTCGGCCAGCGGATCGGTCGTCGTACGGCCCTCCGCCAGCGCCAGCAGCGCGGGCCCGGTCAGCTCGAACGGCACCGGCCCGGCCAGGTCCAGCACGACCGTGTCCGCCTTCTCGTGGGCGGCGGCCTCGAGCGCCTGGTGCAGCGGTACGGCCACGGGGCGGGCCTGCGGGTCCCAGCGGGCCAGCGCGTCGGTGGAGGTGAAGGCCGGGAGGGCGGTGCGGTTGCCCGCCTTGAGGGTGGGGACGGCCATGTCGCTGGTCTTCTCGCGGCGCAGCCCGTTCTCGTCCTCCTCGACCTCGCCGAGCACGGCGACGACGGGGACCAGCAGCCGGGCGCCCTTGAGGGCCTGGAGCACGGGCGCCAGGGCGGTGCGGTCCTCGGCCCAGGCCGCGAGCGCCGCGCTCAGCCGGGGATCGGCGGAGCCGTCGTCGTCGGAGAAGCCGGGGTCGGGAATGTTCTTGTTCGCCACGGTCACCGACCCTATAGGGGGGATGCAGGGGGGATGCCGCCGGGCTTGGACGGGCCAGGTGACCCCGCCGTGCTGTGGGGGTGGAGGGACAGCCCCGCGCCTCTAGCGAAGTGTCCTACGGCCTCTCCACAGGACCACCGCCGCCACCAGCAGGACTCCGCCCACGCTTCCCGCCAGCGGGCCCGCCCAGCCCGTGCCGTCGGGCTCCGGTTCGGCGGTGTCGGGGCCGGGGCCGAAGTACTTGTCGGCGTAGGCGGTCGAGTGCAGGCCCTTCGGTTTGAGGCGGCCCGCCTCTTCGATGGCGGCGGCGGGGTCGATGAAGCCGAAGCCGCGGGAGTCGTCCCGGCCGTCGGCCGGGGCGTTGCGGGCGGTCTCCTCCAGGAGGCGCTTGATCTGGGCCGGGGTCAGGCCGGGGTGGGCGGCCTTGACGAGGGCGACGGCGCCGGAGACGAAGGCAGCGGCGGCGCTGGTGCCCCAGCCCTCGTAGTACTTGCGGTCGGGGTCGGCGATGACGACGTCGACGCCGGGGGCGCTGACCGTGGCGTACCAGCGGCGGGTGGAGAAGGAGGCGCGGGTGCCGAACTTGTCGACGGCGGTCGCGGCGATCACGCCCGGGTAGGCGGCCGGATAGGAGATGTGGTCGCCCTTCTCGCCGCCGTTGCCGGCCGAGGCGACGACCACGGAACCCTTCTTCAGGGCGTACTGGACGGCCTCGTCCTCGGCGGGCTCCGGGTGGGCGGAGGCGGAGTCGTCGCCGAGCGAGAGGTTGATGACGTCGGCGCCCTGGTCGGCGGCCCAGCGAATGCCCTCGGCGAGGGCGTTGCCGCGGGTCTTGCGGGCCTTGGAGCGGGCGGGGTCGCCGTCCTCCAGGATCACCCGGACGGGGAGGATCTTCGCCTCGGGCGCGATGCCCATGACGCCGTCGGTGCCGCCGTAGCCGTGTCCGTGGCCGGCGATGATCCCGGCCATGGCGGTGCCGTGCCGGGCCCAGGCGCGGTCGCCCCGCTTCGCGCCGAAGCCGACCATGTCCTCGCCCTTGAGGACGTTTCCGGCGAGGTCGGGGTGGGAGGCGTCGACGCCGGTGTCGAGGACGGCGACGGTGATGCCCGCGCCCTTGGTGGTCTGCCAGGCCTCCCCGGTGTGCAGGGCGTCCAGGGCCCACTGCTGGGCGCGGATGCCGTCGGCGTGTGCGGCGGTGGGCGGTACGAGGGCGAGGGAGGCGGCCAGGAGGGCGCTGAGCAGGGCGGCCCGGTGGGTCGTACGGCGGCGGGTCATGAGGGCTGCTCCGTGGCGGCGACGACGGACTTGCGCAGGCCGCGCTCGACACGGTCGGCGAGGCCCTTCGCCTCGTGGCCGAGGCCCGCCTGGGCGGGGGCGGTGGTGGCGTCGGAGGCCATCGCGTCCGCGGCGGGCTGCGGGTCGTCCACGGCGCGGCCGTCGGCCCAGCCGGAGACCGCGTAGACGACGACGGGGGCGTCGGTGAGCACGGAGACGGTCCAGGAGGCGCGCTGGGCGTCGCCGAAGGCGGCGGCGACGGTGCCCTTCGCGGCGTAGGGGCGGGGCATCAGGTCGGTACGGCGGTACAGGCCCTCGTCCTTGAACCGCGTCTCCAGGGAGCGCATGCCGGCGGCGTCGGCCTTGGTGAAGAGCAGGCCGACGGTGGTGACGTGGCTCTGGGTGGCGTCGGTGTAGGTGGCGCGCAGCAGGCGCTCGCAGCCGGCGGGGGCCAGGGCCTTGCGCAGCAGCGGATCGAAGGCGTCGGCGCAGCCGCCGTCCGGGGCGACGGCGATCCGGGTCCAGGTGCGGTCGGCGCCGCCGGGGCCGGCGCCGCGGCCCGCCACGGTGGGCGGGAAGAGGCGGTCGACGGGCACGTTGTGCCAGAGCCCGGCGGCCGTGGCGAACGCGCCGCGCTCGCCGGCCTCGGCGGAGTCGCCGACGAGCCAGCTGCCGGTGACCGCCCCGCCGATCAGCCCGAGCCCGAGCACGACACAGGCGGCGGCAGCGATGGTCTGCCGCCGCACCCGACCGCCGAGCCGACGGGGTTCGCCGAAGGCGTGGGGCATCGCGAGTCCGGGTGCCGGTGGGGCGCTCCAGGAGTGCAGGGGGTCCGGCGACGCCGGGGCCTGCGCCGGGGGACGGCTCGGGAGCCGCACGGAGTCCTCGCCGCGCGGGCGGTCGGCGTGCGACGGGGCGGGATGTACGGCCCGTTCGGGGCGCGGGCGCGCGTCCTGGGCAGTTGGGCGGCGCAGGGGATCGGCCGGTGCGGGCACCTGGGCAGACCGCTGTCGGGCGGATTCGGCCGGTGCGGGCCGCTCGGTGGCCGGGTGGCGTACCGATTCAGCCGGTACGGCGGCGTCGGGTGCGGAGGACGGCTCCGGCGGGACTGGCCGCAGCCGAGTGGTCCGCTCGGTGGCGCTCTCGGCGGGGGCGTCCGCGGAGCGGGGCGGCACGGGGCCGCGCGGCGGCGGGGGCGGCGCGTCCGGGAAGCGGGCCGAGGCGGGCGGCGGGGGCGGGGCGTGCTCCGGACGGCGCGGCGCAGCCTGGGGACGGGGCGGGCGTCCGCCCCCGGCATCCTCGGCGCGGGCCACGCCGCTCGTCCGCTCGTCCGCGGAGGCGTCGGTGGTGCCGGGCGCGGAAAGGCCCGCGGAACGGGGAGCACTGAGGCGGGCAGAGCCGTCGGCGACGGACGTCAAGCCGCTCGGCTGCCCGCCCGGGGCCGAACCGGAGACGCCGGACGAGGAAAGGCCCGCGGAACGCTGGGCGCTGAGGCGCGCGGAGCCGTCCCCGGCGGACCCCGTGCCGCTCGGCCGCCCCGCCGGGGCCGAACCGGAGGTGCCGGGCGCGGGAAGGCCCGCGGAGCGCTGGGAGCTGAGGCGGGCGGGTCCGTCCGCTGTGGAGGTCGTGTTGTGCGGCTGGTCGGACGAGTTGGGGGTGCCGTGTGGGGGAGGGGTGGTGGGGCGCGGAGGGATGGGGGCGTGGCGCGCGTCCGTGCTCATGCACCCCCCGTTTCCTCGTGCCCGGGCCCGTCTCCTCGTCCGCGGGCCGCCCGTCTCCTCGTACGCGGGCCGCCCGTTCTCACGTCGCACGCATACCCGCACGGACGGACCGCCATCCGGCGCGGACACCCGCCCGGGGCCGTTCCGCCGTGCGTGCGCGTCACTTTACGGGTTGCCCGCGCCGATGCGGGAACCAGTCCACGACGGCGGGGCATCTGCCCGGAACATCCCCCTACCCTGCGGTAATCCTGTCTGGCAGGCTTCGGGCATGACTGCGCGCGCCGCCGACCGGGCCCGTTACGACCGGGCCACCGCCCATCTCGACGCCCCGCTGGCGATCGTGGACCTGGACGCCTTCGACGCCAACGCGGACGACCTGGTCCGCCGGGCCGGCGGGAAGCCGGTCCGGGTGGCCAGCAAGTCCGTGCGCTGCCGGGCGCTGCTCGAACGCGTCCTGGCGAAGGACGGGTTCGCGGGCGTCATGTCCTTCACGCTCGCCGAGTCGCTGTGGCTGGCCCGGTCCGGGTTCGAGGACGTCCTGCTCGCCTATCCGTCCGCCGACCGGGCCGGTTTCGCGGAGCTGACCAGCGATCCCAAGCTCGCCGCCGCCGTCACCGTGATGATCGACGACCCCGCCCAGCTCACCCTCATCGACCGGGCGCGGGACGGCGGGCGCGAAGTGGTGCGGGTCTGCCTGGAGTTGGACACCTCGCTGAGGCTGCTCGGGGGGCGGGTGCGGGTCGGGGCCCGGCGTTCTCCGCTGCACTCCCCCGCCGAGGTCGCCGAGCTGGCGCGGTCGGTGGCGCGGCGGCCGGGCTTCGAGGTCGTCGGGATCATGGCGTACGAGGGGCATGTCGCCGGCGTCGGGGACGCGGTCGCGGGTCGGCCGGTGCGCTCGCGTGCCGTGCGGCTGATGCAGGCCGCCGCGCGCCGGGAACTGGCCGAGCGGCGGGCGGCGGTGGTGCGCGCCGTGCGGGCGGTGGTGCCGGGTCTCGAGTTCGTCAACGGCGGCGGCACGGGCAGTGTGCAGCACACCGCCGCGGAGGACGCGGTGACCGAGGTAGCGGCCGGGTCCGGGCTGTATCTGCCGCGACTGTTCGACAACTACACGTCGTTCAGCGGGCGTCCCGCCGCGCTGTTCGCGCAGCCCGTCGTACGGCGGCCGGGGGTCGGGGTCGTGACGGTGCTCGGCGGGGGCTATCCGGCCTCCGGGGCTGCGGGGCGGGACCGGCTGCCGGTGCCGTATCTGCCCGAGGGGCTGCGCTACGACCCCCAGGAGGGCGCCGGCGAGGTGCAGACGCCGCTGCTCGGCTCCCCCGCCGACGATCTGCTGATCGGCGACAGGGTGTGGTTCCGGCACGCCAAGGCCGGTGAGCTGTGCGAGCGGTTCGACGCGCTGCATCTGGTGGAGGGCGACCGGGTGACGGCCACCGTCCCGACGTATCGGGGCGAGGGACGCACGTTCCTCTAGGGGATCACTCGGGGCCGACGCTGCTGCCCACGCCGCCGCCCGGGTCGGTGTCGCCGACCACGCGGATGCCCTTGGTGATGCGGTCCATGTCGTCGAGGGGCGGCCCGTCCTCGCCCGCGTCGAAGACGTAGCGCACGATGACCGGCGACTCGGTGCCGACGCTGGACTGGAAGGCGAGGGACTGGACGTAGCCGCCGGGGCCGTCGGCCGTCCTGACCCGCCAGCGCACGAAGTACCCGGCGCGACCCGCCACCGCGACCGGCCCCGAGTCGACGAGCTGATGCGACTCGATGCCGCCGTAGAGGCGCCGGCCGAGCGCGTCGCGGTCGTAGGCCTCGTCGGCGGCGTCGGCGATGTCGCCCTCGGCGAGGGCCTTCGGGGAGGTCTCGTCGGTCGCGGTGGCCGTCCGGGAGAAGACCAGGCCGTGCCGGCAGAAGCCGATGCCGCTCGGGCAGTCGTAGGTGCCGTCGGTGGTCATCACGACGTTGTCCTGGCTGACGTGGCGGGGGCGGACCCAGCCGTCGAGCAGCGGGAACGTGATGCCGTTGAGCTGGTCCTCGACGACGGCCGGGTCGTCGGCGGAGGGCTCGGAGGTCGAAGGCGACGGGGACGGGGACGGGGCGGGCGGCTCGGTCGTGGTCGGCGCGAGCGTCGGTGTGGGGCTCGCCACCGGAGCGGCGGCCTCCTCCCCCTCGCCCTTCAGGAAGACCGCGCCGGTGACGACCGCCGCGACCAGGACGGCCCCGGCGACCGTGAGGGCGACCGCCCTCGACCGCGCGGCGCCGCCGCCCCCGGCGGGGGGAGACGGCGGCCCGGGGACCGGCGGCGGCCCCGGCACCGGGTGCCCGGCGGGTTCCGGGGCGCGCCGGTGCTCGGTCCAGGCCGTGCCGTCCCACCAGCGCTCGGCGTGCGGGGCCGTGGGGTCGCGGTACCAGCCGGGCGGCGGTGTCATGCTCATATCCCGGCACTGTAGGCCCAGCGCTACAGCGGTGTGACGTACGCCCCCGAGATCCCGCCGTCCACCAGGAAGTCGGTGGCGTTCACGAAGGAGGAGTCGTCGCTGGCGAGGAAGGCGACCGCGGCGGCGATCTCCTCGGCCTGGGCGAACCGGCCCAGCGGGATGTGGACCAGGCGGCGCGCGGCCCGCTCCGGGTCCTTGGCGAACAGCTCCTGGAGGAGCGGGGTGTTGACCGGTCCCGGGCACAGGGCGTTGACCCGGATGCCCTCCCGCGCGAACTGCACGCCCAGCTCCCGGGACATGGCCAGCACACCGCCCTTGGAGGCCGTGTACGAGATCTGCGAGGTCGCCGCGCCCATCCGGGCCACGAAGGACGCGGTGTTGATGATCGAGCCCTTGCCCTGGCGCAGCATGTAGGGGATGGCGGCCTTGCAGCAGAGGTAGACGGAGGTGAGGTTGACCTCCTGGACGCGCTTCCAGGCCTCCAGCCCGGTCTCCAGGATGGAGTCGTCGTCGGGCGGGGAGATCCCGGCGTTGTTGAAGGCGATGTCGACGCTGCCGTAGGTGTCGTACGCCGCCTTGAAGAGCGCCTCCACCTGGTCGGGGTCGGTGACGTCCACCTTGACGAAGATGCCGCCGGTCTCCTCGGCCGCCGCCTTGCCGCGGGCCTCGTCGACGTCGCCGCAGACCACGTGCGCGCCCTCGGAGGCGAGGCGGCGGGCACTGGCGAGGCCGATGCCGCTGCCGGCTCCGGTGACGACGGCGGTACGGCCGACGAGACGGCGGCAGATGTTCTCTTCGGTCACTGTGCGGGGCCCTCCGTGCTGATGAAGACGTTCTTGGTCTCGGTGAAGGCGGTCAGGGCGTCGGGGCCGAGTTCGCGGCCGATGCCGGACTGCTTGAAGCCGCCGAACGGGGTCCAGTAGCGGACGCTGGAGTGGGAGTTGACGGACAGGTTGCCGGCCCGGACCGCCTGGGAGACGCGCAGGGCGCGGCCGACGTCGCGGGTCCAGATGGAGCCGGACAGGCCGTAGTCGGTGGCGTTGGCCAGCGTCACGGCCTCCGCCTCGTCCTCGAAGGGGAGGACGACGGCGACCGGGCCGAAGACCTCCTCGACCGCCACGCGCGCGCGTGGGTCGACGCCGGTCAGGACGGTGGGCGGGAACCAGAAGCCGGGGCCCTCGGGGGCCTTGCCGCGGATGCCGGGGGCATCCGGGTCGACGTAGGACCGCACCCGCTCCAGCTGGGTCCGGGAGATCAGCGGGCCCATGTCGGTGGTCTCGTCGGCCGGGTCGCCGACCGTCACGCCCTCGATCGCGGGGGCCAACAGCTCCAGGAAGCGGTCGTACGCGGAGCGCTGGACGAGGATGCGGGTGCGGGCGCAGCAGTCCTGGCCGGAGTTGTCGAGGAAGGACATGGGGGCGGCGGCCGCGGCGGCTTCCAGGTCGGCGTCGGCGAAGACGATGTTGGGGCTCTTGCCGCCGAGTTCGAGGGTGACGCGCTTGAGGTGGGCGGAGCCCTTCGCCAACACCTGTTTGCCTACGGCTGTCGACCCGGTGAAGACGATCTTCGCCACGCCGGGGTGCTCGACCAGCGCGTCGCCCGCGACGGGGCCGTGGCCGGGCAGCACCTGGAAGAGGTGGTCCGGAAGGCCCGCTTCCAGGGCGAGTTCGGCGAGGCGCAGCGCGGTGAGCGGGGTCGTCTCGGCGGGCTTGAGGATGACCGCGTTGCCCGCGGCGAGGGCCGGGGCGGTGCCCCAGGCGGCGATCGGCATCGGGAAGTTCCAGGGCGCGATCACGCCGACGACGCCCAGCGGTTCGAGGATCGTGACGTCGAGCCCGCCGGGAACCGGGATCTGGCGACCGGTCAGCCGCTCCACTCCCCCGGCGGCGTAGTCGAGCAGATCGCGGACGTTGCCGGCCTCCCAGCGGGCGTTGCCGATGACATGGCCGGCCTCGCGGACTTCCAGCCGCGCCAGTTCCTCGAGGTGTTCGTCCACGGTGACGGCGAACCGGCGCAGCAGCCGGGCCCGGTCGCCCGGCGCCAGCGTGGCCCAGGTCGCCTGGGCCTTCGTCGCTCGTACGACCGCCTGGTCCACGTCCTCGGCGGTGGCGGCCGGGACGGTGGCGACGACCTCCTCGGTCGCGGGGTTGAGCACCTCGAGGGTGTCGAGGGTGGGGGTCACGGCGTGCCTCACATCCGTTCGAAGGAGCGGCGCAGCTCCCAGTCGGTCACCGCGGCGTCGAAGGCGGCGAGTTCGACGCGCGCCATGTTGCGGTAGTGGTCGACCACCTCGGCGCCGAACGCGGCCTTGGCGACGGGGCTGTTCTCCCACAGCTCGGCGGCCTCGCGCAGGGTGGTCGGCACCTGCTCGTACCCGGCGGTGTAGGCGTTGCCCGGGCAGGCCTCGGGCAGCTCCAGCTCGTGCTCGACGCCGTACAGGCCGGCGGCCACCATCCCGGCGACCGCGAGGTGCGGGTTGACGTCGCCGCCGGGGAGCCGGTTCTCGAAGCGCAGGGAGCGGCCGTGGCCGACGACGCGCAGCGCGCAGGTGCGGTTGTCATGGCCCCAGGCGACGGCGGTCGGGGCGAAGGAGCCGGGCTGGAACCGCTTGTAGGAGTTGATGTTCGGGGCGTAGAGGAGGGAGAAGTCGCGCAGGGCGGCCAGTTGTCCGGCCAGGAAGTGGCGCATGAGCGGGGACATGCCGTGCGGGCCGTCGCCGGCGAAGGCGGGCCGGCCGTCGGCGTCCGTGACGGACAGGTGGATGTGGCAGGAGTTGCCCTCGCGCTCGTTGTACTTCGCCATGAAGGTGAGGGACATGCCCTCCTGCGCGGCGATCTCCTTGGCGCCGGTCTTGTAGACGGCGTGCTGGTCGCAGGTGACCAGGGCCTCGTCGTAGCGGAAGGCGATCTCGTGCTGGCCCGGGTTGCACTCGCCCTTGGCGGACTCGACGGTCATCCCGGCGCCGGCCATCTCGTTGCGGATGCGGCGCAGCAGGGGCTCGATGCGGCCGGTGCCGAGCACCGAGTAGTCGATGTTGTACTGGTTGGCCGGGGTGAGGCCGCGGTAGTTCGCGTCCCAGGCCTGTTCGTAGGTGTCCTTGAAGACGATGAACTCCAGCTCGGTGCCGACCTGGGCGGTGAGGCCGAGTTCGGCGAGCCGGTCGAGCTGGCGGCGCAGGATCTGGCGGGGCGCGGCCACCACCGGGGAGCCGTCCTCCCAGGCGAGGTCGGCGACGACGAGGGCGGTGCCCGCGTTCCAGGGGACGCGGCGCAGGGTG
Organism: Streptomyces sp. NPDC030838; assembly: GCF_055572035.1. Lineage (NCBI taxonomy): Bacteria > Bacillati > Actinomycetota > Actinomycetes > Kitasatosporales > Streptomycetaceae > Streptomyces > Streptomyces sp. NPDC030838. Next base: position 260,812 of record NZ_JBVIED010000014.1, read on the forward strand.
CTCAGGTCCGGGTGCATCGCGAAGTCGCCGTAGCCGCGGTCCCAGGAGGACATCGCGTAGCCGTCGACGGTGTTCATCTCGGCGTCGACGGCGAGCAGGTAGTTGCAGCCCTCGGTGCCGTGTCTCATCACTTCGTCGAGGAAGAAGCGCGCGGCGAACCGCTTGCCCTGGAGGCGTCCCTGCATGTCCGGGAAGGCGAGGACGACGGTGTCGATCTCACCGCCCGCGACGAGGGCGTGCAGCTCCTCGACGCTCAGCGGGGGTGTGCGGTCTGCCACGGGGAGGTCTCCTTCGGTCAGCCGGGAGCCCTAAGGTATGAGGGACGACCATTACTTGGGAAGGGGGCACGGCCACATGGCACTGGATCCGGTGGAACCCGCCGGCGCCGACGCTGTCGCGGGGGCCGGGGACCGGCTGGCCCCGGTCCTGCGCCCCGTCCGCGCGGGCAACGGTTTCGAGGAGGCGCTGGAGCAGATCCTCCAGGTCGTCCGGCTCGGCCTGGTGCCCGGCGGCGAGCGGCTGCCGGCCGAGCGGGAGCTGGCCGAGCGGCTGGGGATCAGCCGGGTGACGCTGCGCGAGGTGCTGAAGGTGCTCCAGGACCAGGGTCTGGTGGAGTCGCGGCGCGGCCGGTACGGCGGAACGTTCGTGCTGGAGCGCGCGGACCCTGTCGGCGAGGACGAGCTGCGGCGCCGGGTCGCCGGGGTCGACCTGGAGGACGTCCTGCGCTTCCGCGAGGTGCTGGAGACCGGCGCGGCCGGGCTGTGCGCCGCGCACGGGCTGACGGACGCGCAGGCGGGGCGGCTGCGCGAGGCGCTGGCCGGCACCCGGGACGCCCCGCTCGCCGACTACCGCCGCCGGGACACCCTGCTGCACCTCACCCTCGCCGAACTGTCCGGCTCCCCCACGCTGACCGCGCAGTACGCGGCGGTCCGGGCCACGGTGAACGACCTGCTCGACTGCATCCCGCTGCTGGTGCGCAACCTCGAGCACTCCCAGCACCAGCACACCGCGCTGGTGGAGGCGGTGCTCGACGGGGACGCGGACGGGGCGCGGGAGATCATGCGGGAGCACTGCGCGGGGACGGCGGCGCTGCTGCGCGGGTTCCTGGGCTGAGCCTCTCGCCGCGCGGCCCGCGCACTCGCCGTGCGGCCCGCATACTCGCCGCGCGGCCCGCACACTTGCCGGGCGGCCCGCACCTCGGCAAAGGTATGGGGTGAGTCCATTACGGGAGGTCGGATGACGGACAGGCGGCCGCTGATCGGCATCAGCACCTACCTGGAGACCGAGGCGCGCTGGGGCGTCTGGAGGCTGGACGCGGCCCTGCTGCCCGCCGGATACCCACGGCTGGTGCGGCGCGCGGGCGGCCTGGCCGCGATGCTGCCGCCGGACGCGCCCGAGCACGCGGCGGCGACCGTGGCCCGCCTCGACGGCCTGGTGATCGCGGGCGGCCCCGACGTCGACCCGGCCTGCTACGGCGCCGAGCGCGACCCCCGCACCGGCCCGCCGGCCCGCGAACGGGACGCCTGGGAACTCGCCCTGATCGAGGCGGCGCTGGCGGCCAGGGTGCCGCTGCTCGGCATCTGCCGGGGCATGCAGCTGCTGAACGTGGCCCTCGGCGGCACCCTCGTCCAGCACCTCGACGGCCACGCCGAGGTGGTCGGCGTCTTCGGCCGCCACCCGGTCAAGCCGGTCCCGGGCACGCGGTACGCCGCGATCGTCCCCGAGGAGACCTCCGTACCGACGTACCACCACCAGGCCGTGGACCGCCTCGGCACCGGCCTGATCCCCAGCGCCCACGCCGCCGACGGGACGGTCGAGGCGCTCGAACCGCCGGACGCCGGCGCCTGGACGCTGGGCGTCCAGTGGCACCCGGAGATGGGCGAGGACATCCGCGTGATGCGCGCCCTCGTCGAGGCCGCCACGACAGCCCGGCCCGCGTCCTGAGCCAGGCCGGCGCGGCGTCGCCCGACGGCACGGCAACCCACCCCTGGGCGCCCGGCCGGCGCCGCCCTACCGCCGCGTCAGCGACAGCAGGTCCCGTGCCGGGCCCGCCGGGCGGTGGCCTGTGCGCCAGACGGCGCGCAGGTCGCGGCGGAGGCTGACCTGGTCCAGGGGGACGCTGACCAGGCGGCGGGTGGACAGCTCCTCGCGGACGGAGAGTTCGCTCAGGACGGCCGGGCCCGCACCGGCGACGGCGGAGGCCTTCACGGCGGTGGTGGAGGACAGTTCGATCAGCGGGCGGGCCAGGCCGCCCAGGGCGGCGTCGAGGACCTGGCGGGTGCCGGAGCCCTTCTCGCGCAGCACGAGGGGTGTCGAGGCGAGTTCCCCGGCGGAGAGGGGGCGGCGACGGCGGGCCCAGGGGTGGCCGGGGGCCGTGACCACGATCAGCTGGTCGTGCGCGACGACCGCCGAGTCCAGCCCGGCCGGCACCGACAACCCCTCCACGAAGCCCAGGTCGGCCTCGTCCGCCAGCAGCCGCTCCGCCACCGCCGCCGAGTTGCCGGCGAGCAGTGACACCGCCGTGTCGGGCCGCTGGGCGCGCAGTGCGAGCAGCCAGCCCGGCAGCAGATACTCGGCGATGGTCATGCTGGCCGCGACCCGCAGCCGCGAGTCCCGCCGGTCCCGCAGCGCCTGCGCGCCCGCGTCGAAGGCCTCCGCCGCCTCGACGACCCGCCGGGCCCAGTCGGTCACCAGCGCACCCGCGTCGGTGAGCCGGGAGCCGCGCGGCGAGCGGTCGACCAGCGCCACGCCCAGCTGGCGTTCCATGGAGCGGATCCGGCTGCTGGCCGCGGGCTGGGTGATGCCGACCTCCCGGGCGGCGGCGCCGAGGCTGCCGAGCCGCGCGACGGCCAGCAGCAGCTCCAGGGCCCCCAGGTCCGGCACCCGGTGCGCCAGCGATCCGGCCGGCGCGGACTCCTCCGTTCGGTCGGGGCCGCTTGTGTCACTCGTCCTGCTCATAAGGCCAGTTTATGCCCTCATAGAGACATCATCCCTGGTGGCAGCCGCCCGCGGGCGAGACGGTGAGCACATGGTCACCGCAGTCCGCCACCTCGGCCCCAACTGGTACGCCTCCGTGATGGGAACCGCCGTCGTCGGCACGGCGGGCGCCGCGCTCCCGCTGCCCGTCCCGGGGCTGCGCACCGCCTGCACCGCCGTCTGGGCCCTCGCGCTCGCCCTCCTGGTGACCCTGCTCGCCGCCCGCGCCCTGCACTGGACCCACCACCGCGACCAGGCCCGCGCCCACCTCCGCGACCCCGCGACGGCCCCCTTCTACGGCTGCCTGGCGATGGCCCTGGTGGCGGTGGGCGGCGGTGCTTTGACGCTGGGCCGGGACTGGCTCGGCGAGCCGGTGGCGGTCGGACTCGGCGCGGTGCTGTTCGTCGCCGGTACGGCCGTGGCGCTGTCGGCCGCCGTCGCCGTCCCATACCTGATGGCCGTACGCCACCGCGTGCGGCCGGACCAGGCGACTCCTGTCTGGCTGCTGCCGCTGGTCGCGCCGATGGTGTCGGCCGCGGTCGGGCCCCTGCTGGTGCCGCACCTGCCGCCCGGGCAGGCCCGGGAGACCCTGCTGTTCGCCTGTGTCGGGCTGTTCGGGCTGAGCCTGCTCGGCACGCTGCTCATGCTGCCGCTGGTCTTCGCCCGGCTGGTCACGGCCGGTCCGCTGCCGCTCGCGCTGACCCCGACCCTCTTCCTGGTGCTGGGCCCGCTGGGCCAGTCCACCACCGCGGCCGGCATGTTCGCGGACGTCGCGCCGCTCGCCGTACCGCACGCCCACGACGCCTGGTTCGCGCTGCCCGCCGTGCTGTACGGGGTGCCCGTGATGGGGTTCGCGCTGCTGTGGCTGGGACTCGCCACCGCCCATGTGGTGCGGGCCCGGCGGCAGGGCATGGGCTTCGCGCTGACCTGGTGGGCGTTCACCTTCCCGGTCGGCACCTGTGTCACCGGCGCCGCGTCGCTGGCCCGGCACACCGGGCTGGCGGTCTTCGACGGGCTCGCGATCCTGCTGTACGGCGTGCTGGTCGCCGCCTGGGCCACGGCCGCCGCGCACACCGCGCGCGGCCTGGTCAGCGGCCGGCTGCTCGCAGCGCCGCGCCCAGCACCCGCGGCGCCTCGGCCAGCGACGGCCCGTACCACGTCAGGTGCCGTCCGCTGACCAGCGCGCAGGGCAGCCCGGGGAAGGCCTCGGGGCCGTCGTCGGCGGTGAAGCGGTACGGCTCGTCGGGCAGCACCACCAGCTCCGGTCCGGCGGCGTTCAGCTCGTCGAGCGGGATGCGCGGGTAGCGGTCGGCGTGGTCCGCGTACAGCTGGTCGACGCCGAGCCGGGCGAGGACGTCGCCCGCGAAGGTGTCCCGGCCCAGCACCATCCAGGGCCGCCGCCAGATCGGCACCACGGCGGTCGTACGCCGCTCCGGTACCGGCGGGGACGACCAGGCCGCCTCGGCCTCGTCCAGCCAGCGCGGCCGGGAGCGCGCCCCGCACGCGGCCAGCACCCGGTCCAGCTCGCGGAAGGCCTGCGGCACGTTCCGCACCTCGGTGACCAGCACCTCGACACCCGCCACGCGCAGGGCGTCCAGGTCGGGGGCGCGGTTCTCCTCCTCGTTGGCGATCACCAGGTCGGGGGCGAGCGCGAGGATCCGGTCGGTCTTCGGGTTCTTGGTGCCACCGACGCGGGTGACGTCCAGGTCCGCCGGATGGCTGCACCAGTCGGTGGCACCGGCCAGCACGCCGGGCAGGGTCACGGCCACCGCCTCGGTGAGCGACGGCACCAGCGAGACGACCTTCACTGACGGTGCCGGTCCTGGACGGCCTCGATGTGTTCCGCCACGGCCACGACCAGCACCCGGGTCTCCGGCACGGTGGCCCGCCAGCGGTGGCGGACGCCGCCGGTGAGGTACAGGGTGTCGCCGCGGCCCAGGCGGTAGGCCCGGCCCTCGGCCTCGATCTCGACCTGGCCGTCCGCGACGTACATCAACTGGTCGTTGCGGTGCTGGAACTCGCGGCCCGCGTCATGGTCGCCGGTGAACTCCGAGGCGTGCATCTGGTGGTGGCCGCGGACCAGGGACCGCACCTGCGGTTGGGGCGCCGGCTCGGTCTCCTCGGAGCGCACCACGTCGACGCTGCACGCCGGGTCGGCGGCGGCGAGGAGCTCGACGGCGGTGGTGCGCAGGGCGTCGGCGACCTTCTCCAGGGAGCTGCGGCTGGGCCGCGCCCGGTCGTTCTCGACCTGGCTCAGGAAGGGCACCGACAGGCCGCTGCGCTCGGCCACGACGGCGAGGGTGAGCTCCAGGGCCCGGCGCCGCCGCCGGACGGCCGCGCCCACCCGAAGGGGCTGCTCTTTGTGGTCGCCCATCGCTCCGGCTCCCTCCTTCGCTCGCCGTGCTGCTGCCGATGAGTAGTTCTCTGCACCCTACGCATGTTCGGCAAACCGTTTCATGGGCCCGTCACATCGACGACACACTGCGTGGGGTGAGACCTCACAGTTCGCGCCAGTGGATCACCTCTCCCCGCTCCCCGGGAGTGCGGCCCCGAGCCGGCACCGGCCCTCGAACCGTACGAGTGTTCGCTCATTCTTTTCAATGCGGGCGCGGTCCGCGATGTTCCTGGCCGCTGCCGGACCCTCGCTCGGGGATGGGCGTAGCGCTGTGTGGTTGTCCGGATCCTTTTCGTACGTCCGCCGTACAACGCGAGGGGCGGGCCACACCACACCGGTGCGGCCCGCCCCTCGCTCAGGCGGCCGGGTCCGTCAGGTCACCCCGCCGCCTGGCTCTCGGAGTCCCGGCCGTCGACCGGGGCCCACTGGTCCACCAGGCCGGGGTTCTGCTTCAGCCAGGTGCGGACGGCGTCCTGCTCCTTGCCCTTGCCGGACTTCTGGATCTGCGCCTCCAGGCTCGTCAGCTGCTTCTCGGTCATCGAGAAGTCCTTGAGCCAGCGGCCCACCTCGGGGTTCTCCTCGGCGAAGCCCTTGCGGGACAGGGTGTGCACCCCGTCGCCCTCGCCCCAGGCGCCCTTGGGGTCCTTGAGCTTCTTCAGTTCGTATTCGCTGTACGCCCAATGCGGTGACCAGAGCGTGACGGCGATGGGCTGCTTCTTGGCGTACGCGCGCTTCAGCTCGGCGAGCATCGCGGGCGTGGAGCCGTCGACGACGTCGTACGCGCCCTCCAGGCCGTACTCCTTCATCACCTTGCTCTTGAGCAGGCCCATCATCCCGGCGCTCGGCTCGATGCCGACGATCTTGCCGCCGAGGTCACCGGCGTGCTTCTTCAGGTCGTCGAGGGTGTTGACGTCCTTCATGTACGCCGGGACGGTCAGCTCCAGCGAGGTCGGTCCGTACCACTTGCCGAGGTCGTCGAGCTGCTTGCCGTACTTCGCCCAGTACTCGGCGTGGGTGGTGGGCAGCCAGGCGTCGGTCTGGAAGTCGACCTGGCCGGTGGCGAGACCGGTGTAGAGCGGTCCGGCCGCGTACTGGGTGGTCGTGACGTCGAAGCCGCGCCGCTCCAGGATCTCCTTCCAGAGATACGTCGAGGCGATGCCCTCGTCCCACGGGATGTACCCGATGGTGATCTCCTTGCCCTTGCCGACGTTCGAGGCGGAGGCCTCGGCGGTGCCGGCGGAGGAGCCGAAGACGCCCATGCCGCCCGCGACGAGCGCGAGGACGGCCACGCCGACGAGCGGGACGACCGGGCGGGGGCGGTGGGCCCAGACGGCCTTCACGCCGCTCGCGACCCGGGCCTTGGCGGCGGCGCGGCGGCCGAGCGGGGAGATCTGCGTGCCGAGCGCGCTGGTCATCCGGTCCAGGTAGATGGCGAGGACGACGATCGCGACGCCCGCCTCGAAGCCGTAGCCGATCTCCAGCTGGCCGATGGCCTCGTTGACGGCTCCACCGAGGCCGCCGGTGCCGGCCATGCCGGCGATGACGACCATCGACAGACCCAGCATGATCACCTGGTTGACGCCCGCCATGATCGTCGGCAGGGCGAGCGGCAGCTGGACCCGCAGCAGGGTGTCCCGGGGTGTGGTGCCGAACGCCTCGGCGGCCTCCACCAGTTCCTTGTCGACCTGGCGGATGCCCAGCTCGGTCATCCGGACGCCGGGGGCGATCGCGAAGATCAGCGTGGCGATGACACCGGCGGCGGTGCCGAGACCGAAGAAGAGGATGGCCGGGATCAGCAGCACCATCGACGGCATGGTCTGGAGCAGGTCCAGGACCGGCCGCACGGTCGCGCTGACCCGCCGGGAGCGGGCCGCCCAGATGCCCAGCGGGACGGCGATCACCAGGGCGATCACGGTCGCGACGAGCACCAGGGAGAGGGTCGACATGGCCCGTTCCCACAGGTCGAGCGAGTCGACCAGGGCGAACCCGGCGAAGGCGAGCACGCCCGCGACCAGGCCGCGCAGCCACCAGGCCAGCACCGCGAGGATGCCAGCGAGCAGCAGCGGCTCGGGTGCGGTGAGGACGGCGTTGATGCCGTCGTACATGCCCTCGACGACCGTCTTGACGGCGTCGAAGAGCCAGGAGAGGTGGTTCAGCAGCCAGTCGACACCGGAGTCGACCCAGTCACCGAGCTGAAGCCTGGGCATCAGGCGGTCACCGTCCCTTCGCGCGGGTTGTCACAGGGCACGGGTCCGCGCTCCTCGTCGCCGAGGAAGCCGACGAGGCGCTGCCGCGGGACGACGCCGACGACCTTCCGCCCGGCGTCCAGGACGGTGACCGGGTGCGGCACGCGCGCGCTGATCGCGCACAGCTCGGCGAACGGGGTGTCCGGCGTCGCGGTCTCGCAGCCGCAGGTCCCCTCGTCGCCGTGCAGCGCGGTGTCCATCACGGCGGCGGCGGTCAGCACCCGGGAGCGGTCGACGTCCTGGATGAAGGAGGCGACGTAGTCGTTCGACGGGCGCAGCAGGATGTCCTCGGCCGTGCCGGTCTGCACGATCCGGCCGTCGCGCATCACGGCGATACGGTCGCCGAGGCGCATGGCCTCGTTGAGGTCGTGGGTGATGAAGACGATCGTCTTCTTCAGCGTCTGCTGGAGGGTGAGCAGCTGGTCCTGCATGTCGCGGCGGATCAGCGGGTCCAGGGCGCTGAAGGACTCGTCCATCAACAGCAGGTCGGCGTCGGTGGCGAGCGCCCGGGCCAGGCCGACGCGCTGCTGCATACCGCCGGACAGCTCGTCCGGCCAGGACTTCTCCCAGCCCGCCAGACCGCACAGGGCCAGCGCCTCGCCGGCGCGCCGCTCGCGCTCGGCGCGGGGCACGCCCTGCACGGCCAGGCCGTAGGCCGCGTTCTCCAGCACGCTGCGGTGCGGGAACAACGCGAAGTGCTGGAACACCATGCTGATCTTCCGGGCCCGCACCTCGCGCAGCTCGCGGTCGCCGAGCGCGGTCAGGTCCTGCCCGTCGAAGCGGACCGTTCCGACGGTCGGCTCCAGCAGCCCGTTGAGCATGCGCAGCAGGGTGGACTTACCGGATCCGGACAGGCCCATGACGACGAAGATCTGACCGGGTTCCACGGTGAAGGAGGCGTCGATCACGGCCGCCGTGGTGCCGTCCGCGCGCAGCTCCTCGCGGTCGGCACCGGCGCGGAGCCGGTCGACTGCCTCGTCCGGTCGTCTGCCGAACACCTTGTACAGATGGTCGGCCTCAAGCCTGGATGACACACGTACCTCTCGTCATGGACGGCAACAAAAAACAGAGCGATGGGGGCGCAGGAATCAGTTCAATGCGCAACCGGCATCGCTCCGAGGCGGCGCCTGCCCGAGTCCATTCAGGCCAAACGCACAAGTGGGACAGCTCACGGGACAGGCGCACTGCGCAACGCGTTCCCCGTGCCGGGAAGCTGTCAGTGGCGTACGGCATGATGCGAGGCGTGACCGGACGACTGATGCTCCTCGACACCGCCTCGCTCTACTTCCGCGCCTACTTCGGCGTCCCGGAGTCCGTGAAGGCCCCGGACGGCACGCCGGTGAACGCCGTGCGCGGACTGCTGGACTTCATCGACCGCCTGGTCAAGGACCACCGCCCGGAACACCTGGTGGCCTGCATGGACGCCGACTGGCGCCCGAAGTGGCGGGTCGACCTGATCCCCTCCTACAAGGCGCACCGCGTCGCCGAGGAGCACCCGGTGGGTCCGGACGAGGAGGTGGTGCCGGACACCCTGTCGCCGCAGGTGCCGGTCATCGAGGCGGTGCTCGACGCGCTCGGCATCGCCCGCGTGGGGGTCGAGGGGTACGAGGCGGACGACGTCATCGGCACCTTCACCGCCCGCGCCGCGGGCCCGGTCGACATCGTCACCGGCGACCGCGACCTGTACCAGCTGGTGGACGACGTGCGCGGGGTGCGGGTGCTGTACCCGCTCAAGGGCGTCGGCAGCCTCCAGGTGGCCGACGAGACGTGGCTGCGCGAGAAGTACGGCGTCGACGGCAGCGGGTACGCGGACCTGGCGCTGCTGCGCGGCGACCCGAGCGACGGCCTGCCGGGCGTGCCCGGCATCGGCGAGAAGACCGCCGCCAAGCTGCTCGCCGAGTTCGGCGACCTGGCCGGCATCCAGGCGGCCGTCGACGACCCGCGCGCCAGGCTCACGCCCACTCAGCGCAGGCGGCTGACCGAGGCGCGCCCGTATCTCGCGGTGGCTCCGAAGGTGGTGCGCGTGGCGGACGACGTTCCGCTTCCGGACGTCGACACCACGCTGCCGCGCGCCCCGCGCGACCGCTCGGAGCTCGAGGCTCTCGCGGCGCGATGGGGGCTGGGTGGCTCCCTGCAGCGGCTGCTGGTGACGCTGGAGGCGTGAGGGTACCCGGTCGACCGCGGGGCCGGACGGGGCGGCGCCCGGCGCCTGTCCGGGCGGCGCTCGTGCGGCGCTGCGCCCGCGCTCGACGTGCGACGAAATCGCGACACGCACACGAAACTCTGGATGGAGAGGTGTGAGCCGAGTGGGGGGAGATGCTAACTTAGGTAAGCCTAAGTTCAGGGAGCAGGGAGGCCGTCATGGCAGAACGTCCGGCCAGGAAGCCGCGGAGGGCCCACTCGGCGCAGGTCGTCCGCACCGAACGGCTCACCCCGCACATGCAGCGCGTGGTGTTCGGCGGCGAGGGCCTCGCCCACTTCACCGCGGGCACGCACACCGACCACTACGTGAAGCTGCTGTTCCCGCCGTCCGAGGGCATCACCTACCCCGAGCCGTTCGACATGGAACGGATCCGTGAGGAACTCCCCCGCGACCAGTGGCCGGTGACCCGGACCTACACGGTACGGGCCTGGGATCCCGAGGTGCGCCAGCTGACCCTGGACTTCGTGCTGCACGGCGACGAGGGCCTGGCCGGCCCGTGGGCGATGCGCGCCCGGCCGGGCGACACCATCCGCTTCCTGGGCCCCGGCGGCGCCTACGCCCCGGACCCCGACGCCGACTGGCATCTGCTCGCCGGTGACGAGAGCGCGCTGCCCGCCATCGCGGCCGCCCTGGAGGCACTGCCCGACGGCGCCGACGTCCGGGCCTTCGTGGAGGTCGCCGGCCCAGAGGAGGAGCAGAAGATCGACTCCGATGTGGAGGTCGTCTGGCTGCACCGCGGCGACCGTCCCGTCGGCCAGGCCCTGGTCGAGGCCGTCCGCGCGCTGCCCTTCCCCGAGGGCCGGGTGCACGCCTTCGTGCACGGCGAGGCCGCCGGTGTGAAGGAGCTGCGCCGGCTGCTGCGCGTCGAGCACCAGGTCCCGCGCGAGGACCTGTCCATCTCCGGCTACTGGCGCCTCGGCCACAACGAGGACGGCTGGCAGGCGGCCAAGCGGGAGTGGAACGCGCGGATCGAGCAGGAGCAGGAGGGCGCGACCCCGTCGGCCGCGTAGCCGACCGGAGGCCGTACATCGTCAGCGGGAAGGCCGTACGACGCCGACCGGAGGCCGTGCGAGGCCGACGGAGCGCGCGCAAGCCGTCCCGGTGCGAGCGCTTACGCTGGACGGCGATGAGACGCAGGACCCGCATACCGCCCGCCCCGCTCCCCCAGCGCCATGGGGTCGACCCGGTGCGGGTGCGGCTGCCCGCCGAGGGGCCGTGGGCCACCGTCCGGGACCATCTGGTGGAGCGACTGTCGGGCGCGGGGCCCGGGGTCGTCGACGGGATGTTCGATGCCGGCCGGATCGTCGGCGCGGACGGCACGGCGGTGGCGGCGGACGCGCCGTTCGTGCCGGGAATGTTCGTGTGGTTCCACCGGGAGCTGCCCGAGGAGGTGCCGGTGCCGTTCCCGCTGCGGATCGTGCACCGCGACGAGCACATCGTCGTCGTCGACAAACCGCACTTCCTCGCCACCACGCCGCGCGGCAGCCATGTCGCCGAGACGGCGCTCGCCCGGCTCCGCCGCGAGCTGGGCGTGCCCACGCTCGGCGCCGCGCACCGGCTGGACCGGCTCACCGCCGGGCTGGTGCTGTTCACCGTGCGGCCCGAGGAGCGGGGCGCGTACCAGACGCTGTTCCGGGACCGGCTGGTGCGCAAGGAGTACGAGGCGGTCGCGCCGTACGATCCCGCGCTCACCCTGCCCCGGACCGTGCGCAGCCGGATCGTCAAGGAGCGCGGGTCGCTGACCGCCGTGGAGGTGGCGGGCGAGCCGAACGCGGTCAGCCGGATCGAGCTGATCGAGCACCGGGACGGTCTGGCCCGGTACCGGCTGGTGCCGGGTACCGGGCAGACCCATCAGCTGCGGGTGCACATGAACGCGCTGGGCGTGCCGATCCTCGGTGACCCGCTCTATCCGGTGGTGACCGACCCCGTCCCGGCCGGCGACTTCCGCAGCCCGCTGCAACTGCTCGCGCGGGAGCTGGAGTTCACCGATCCGGTGACGGGGGCGGCGCACCGCTTCCGCAGCGACCGGACGCTCGCCGCCTGGACCGGTCAGTAACCGCGCCACCAGCGCAGGAAGCGCTGCCAGGCGCCCGGCTTGCGGACCGGTTCCGGCTCCGGCTCGGGCTCGGGTGCGGGAGCCGGAGCGGCGGGGGCCGGCTCCGCCAGGGGCAGCTCCCAGGACGGGGCCTTCGGCGGGTTCGGCGTATGGCTCGGCATCTGCTCGACGTCCTGCTGGGGCCTCGGCGCGAACTGCACCGGGAGCTCCACCAGATGACGGGAGGCGATGGACTCCCGCCAGGTCAGCTCGTCCTCCTCGCAGTCGAGCTGTACATCCGGCAGCCGCCGCAGCAGCGCGTCGACACCGACGTCGGCGATGATGCGGCCGATGTCCTGGCCGGGGCACTCGTGCGGGCCGCCGCCGAAGGACAGGTGGGAGCGGTTGCCCATCATGCTGGCCTTCAGGTCGGGACGCACCCGCGGGTCGACGTTGCCGGGCGCGGGGGCGAAGAGCAGCCCGTCGCCCTTGCGGATCTGCCGGCCGCCGAGTTCGGTGTCCTGCTTGGCGAAGTAGGCGAAGACCGTACTGAACGGCGGCTCGTCCCACAGGGACTGCTCGACCGCCTGGCCGACGGTCATCTGCCCGCCGTTCAGCTGGGCCCGGAACCCCGGGTGGGTGAGCACCATGCGCAGCGCGTTGGCGAGCAGGTTGGCCGTGGCCTCGTAGGCGGCGATCAGCACCACCCGCAGGTGTTCCCTGACCTCGTCGTCGGTCAGGTTGGCCTCGTGGGAGACGAGCAGTCCGGCGATGTCCTCGTCGGGCTCGGCCCGCCGGCGCGCGGTGAGCCGGGCGAGGGCCTCCATGATGTACGCGTTGCTGGCGATCGCGGTCTCGGTGCCCTTGAGCATGTCGCGGGCGGAGTGCACGATCCGGTCGTTGTACTCCTTCGGCATGCCCAGCAGGTCGCACATCACCGCCATCGGCAGATGCTCGGAGTACTGGTTGACCAGGTCGGCCTCGCCCCGCTCGCAGAACCTGTTGACCAGGGCCTGGGCATGCCGGTAGATGTGCCGGCGCAGGATGCGGTAGTTGATGGGCTTCATGGCGTGGGTGACCGCCCCGCGCAGCCGCCGGTGCTCGTCGCCCTCCGCGTGGGAGCAGATGGGCTGCCAGGCGATGTGCGGCATCAGCGGATGGTCGGGCTTGACCCGGCCCTCCACGAGCGGGGTCCAGATCCGGCTGTCCCGGCTGAACACCGCCGGTGTGCCCACCAGCCGCAGATTCTCCGCGTGGCCGAGGACCACCCAGATCGGCACGTCGTCGTGGAGCAGCACGGGCGCCACCGGGCCGTGCTCCTCGCGCAGCTCCTCGTACAGGGAGCGCAGATCCAGGGGCTGAGGGCCGTAGAGCCGCTTCGGTGTGCCGCTGCCGAGGCCGTGCGCGGGGCAGCCGGGGGGCGGGGCGGGGGTGAGGTCGTCCGTACCGGTGGTGGTGGGGATGTCAGACGTCACGGTGGGTCGCTTTCCAGGCGTCTTGGGCCGGTCGTCACTTGAGCCGGCCGGTCAGGGCGAGGTTGTGCAGGAAGCGCATCAGGGTCATGAGGACGTCCCGGCTGGAGGCCCGGCGGCGGGCGTCGCACTCGATGATGGGGATCTCGGGCTCCAGGTCGAGGGCGGTGCGCAGTTCATCGATGGGGTAACGGGGCGCGTCGGGGAAGGTGTTGACGGCGACCACGAAGGGCACACCGCGTTCTTCCAGCCGCCCCATCACATCGAAGCTGACCTCCAGGCGGCGGGTGTCGACGAGGACGACCGCGCCCAGCGCGCCTTCGAACAGTCCGTTCCACAGGAACCAGAACCGCTCCTGGCCGGGGGTTCCGAACAGGTACAGCACCAGCTTGTCGGAGATGCTGATCCGGCCGAAGTCCATCGCCACGGTGGTGGCGGTCTTGGTGTCGGAGCCGAAGTTGTCGTCGACCCCGATGCCGGCCTGGGTCATGGTCTCCTCGGTGGTCAGCGGACGGATCTCGCTGACCGCACCGACCATGGTGGTCTTGCCGACCCCGAACCCGCCCACGATCACGATCTTCACCGCGGCCTGTGCCGTGTGCGGCAACTGGTCCTCGGCGCGTGGGCCGGGAATGGTGTCAGAGCTTTTGAAGTCCATGCATCACCGCTTCGAGGAGGGAACGGTCAGGGAGCGCCTGGCGGACGATCGGGGCGCGCGCCTGCACCAGTCCGCCCGCCAGCAGCTCGGTGAGCAGCACGGACACCACGCTGAACGGCAGTTCGAGGTAGGCGGACAGCTCGGCCGCGGAGAGCGGAGCCTCGCACAGCCGGAGCACCGCGGACTGCTCCGGCGGCAGGGAGCCGGAGTGCTCGGGGCGCGCCACGAATAACGTGACCAGGTCGATGTCGGCGGGACCGCCGTTCCCCTCGCCGATCAGATACAGCCGTTCGGGGTTCTTGCCCTCCCCCTCCTTCGGGGGTGCCGGATCCGGTTCTCGCTTGGGGTGGCGCCTCTGGCGTTGCGGAGGAGTCATACGCTCTTCCCGTTCCGCCGGGGCGGACTGGTGAGGTGCATGCCGAGGCGCACGATGAGGTCCCGCATCCGGCCGCTCATCAGCCCGGGTTCGGTGCGGATGTCGGAGAGCACGGCGAGGTAGGCGTTGTCGCCGGCGTTCATCAGGTAGAAGTAGCCGCCGTCGACCTCCATCAGGAGGAGGCGCATCTCGCCCTTCTCGCTGGCCTCGATCTCGTCGGTGATGGCGTGGGCCAGGCTCTGCATTCCGGCGCAGGCCGCGGCGACCCGGTCGGCGGCGTCGGGGTCACCGCCGTAGCGGGCGATCCGCAGTCCGTCGGCCGACAGCACCACGATCATCTCGATGCCGATGGTTCCGTCGACGAGGTCGCGGAGCATCCAGTCGATGTTGCCTCGCTGCTGAATCACGTGAAGTCCCCCTCGTCGTCGACCTCGTCACGGGCCGGTTCGTCCTTGTTGACCTGGTTTTCCTTGAGCAGGTGGGCATAGGCGGCCGGGTTGCGGGTGAACCCGGTCGGGTCGCCCGGGTTGTCCTTCTTCAGCCCCTCGTAAAAGGACTCGACCCACAGACCCGGCAGGGGCTGTTCCTTCTTCTCCGGCTCCGGCTCGGGCTCGGGCTCCGGCTCGACGGGGGCCCACGGGTTGGCCTCCCTGGCCTTCCTGGCGGCCGCGTGCTCGGCCGCCTCCTTCACCGCCTGGTCCCAGGCCGCCTCTTCGGCGATCCGCTGGCTGAGGGGGGTCTTCACCCGGCTGCGGCGCTGCGGCAGCCCGCCCTCCGTCCACTCGGTGACCACGGGGACCTCGTCCTCCATGGACACCGTGGCGGGGATGCGCGGGTTGGTGGGGCGGCGGATCTTGGGCTTGCGCTTGGGGCCTTCGAGGGCGTCGGGCCCACGCGAGGCCACGGACTGGGCGCCGATGCCGTGCGGGACGAAGCCGAGCACGCCGGGCTCGTCGGTCATCATGATCCGCGGCACCACGAGCACCGCCCGCAGACCGCCGTACGCCGAGGAGCGCAGGGCGATCTGCATGTCGTACGTCTTGCACAGACGGCCGACGACGGCGAAGCCGAGCCTCGGGACGTCCTCGATGACCTCGAGGTCGGTGCCGTCCATGGCCTGCTGCAGCAGCTCCTCGAGGCGCTCGCGGGACTCCTCGTTGAGGCTGGGGCCGCAGTCCTCGATCTCGATGGCGACGCCGTACTGCACCTCGTGCGCGGTGACGTGCACCTGGGTCTGCGGCGGCGAGTAGCGGGTGGCGTTGTCGAGGATCTCGGCGCAGGCGTGGATGATCGGCTCGACCGCGGTGCCCTTGATGTTGACCTTGGCGATGGACTTCAGCTCGATGCGCTTGTACTCGAGGATCCGGGACATGGCGCCGCGCAGCACGCTGTAGAGAGCCACGGGCTGCGGCCACTGGCGTCCGGGGCGGCCGCCGCCGAGGACGGAGACCGAGTCGGCGAGCCGGCCGATCAGCGCGTTGCCGTGGTCGATGCGCAGCAGGTCCTGGAAGACCTCGTGGTTGCGGCCGTGGTCCTCCTCCATCTCGCGGAGTTCCTTGGCCTGCTGGTGGACGATGGCCTGGACGCGCTGGGCGACGTGGACGAAGGACTGCTGGGCACCCTCGCGCTGGACGACCTCGCTCTCCACCGCCTTCAGGACCGCCTTCAGCAGGTCGGCGTGGGGTTTGCGCAGTTCACGGAAGCCCGGCTCGTGCTGCTCCAGGCGGTAGATCACCTCGCGGGTCGGCAGTCCGCGGCGCAGCCACTGGACCGCGCGGGGCAGCACCTCGTGGGTGAACCGGCCGAGCAGCTGGTCCTGTTCGGCGAGGCGCTGCTCCAGGTACGCGCTGCGCCGGGCGTGTTCGGCCTGCTGGCCGCGGAGCGCCCGGCCGCGCCGGGCCGCCTCGACCGCGGTCAGGAGGACCAGCAGCGTGGCGATGCCGCCGCACAGGCCGACCGCGAGCCGGGCCGAGTGCGCCACCACGGCGACGGCGGCTCCGGTCGCCGCGGCCATCACTATGGCCGGCGGCAACAGCACGCGGGCGTACGGCAGTTCACGGCGTCCGGGCGGGTTTTGAACACTCACCATGTGGGCCCTCTGAAACGAATCGGCTGGGTGTCGGGCGAGTTTGCGTGGGGAAGAGTCATGGAAATGTCTGGGTATTCACGACGATTGGGAACAGACGCACGAATTCAACGCAACTCGGTGCGCTGCGGGCGAGCTTAGTCCGACCGGATCATCGCCGTGTCATATTCGGCAACCACCTGAAACGGTCTGTGGTCACGGGGTACGCTCGACTCCATTTACACGCACGGAGATCATTCGCACACGGCCCGTCACGGCGAACGGGCATGCGAAAGCCGTTCACCACAACGGGTGAACGGCTTCACTCACGGGTCCGGGGAGTGACTACCCCACAGACGAGTAGGCGACCACGCCCCGCAGCAATCCCTCAACCGCCTTGCGCGCGGCCTTCGGCACGGTGGAGCCCTCCGCAGGAGCCGCCGCCTGGATCTGCCCCAGCACATCGATCACCTGCTTGCACCACCGCACGAAGTCCCCCGCAGGCATCTCCGCCTCGCGCAGCACCTCGTCGAGCCCCTTCCCGGAGGCCCACATGTACGCGGCCCAGGCGAACCCGAGATCGGGCTCGCGCTGCCCGACACCCTCGGTCTGATTGATGCGGTACTCCTCCTCCAGGGCGTCCAGCCGCCCCCAGATCCGCACCATCTCACCGAGCGAGGCCTTCGCCTTGCCGGACGGCAGCTTGGGCGCCAGCGCGTCGTCGCCGACCCGCGCCTCGTACACCAACGCGGAGACACACGCGGCCAGTTCGGCGGGACCGAGGCCTTCCCAGACCCCCTCCCGCAGGCACTCGCTGGCCAGCAGGTCCAGCTCGCCATAGAGCCGGGCGAGCCGCTTGCCGTGCTCGGTGACCTCGTCGTCGCGCAGATAGTCCAGCTCGGTCAGCAGCGCCACGATCCGGTCGAAGGTCCGCGCGATGGTGTTCGTACGGCCCTCGATACGG
Organism: Streptomyces sp. NPDC030838; assembly: GCF_055572035.1. Taxonomy (NCBI): domain Bacteria; kingdom Bacillati; phylum Actinomycetota; class Actinomycetes; order Kitasatosporales; family Streptomycetaceae; genus Streptomyces; species Streptomyces sp. NPDC030838. The sequence continues at coordinate 278,202 of NZ_JBVIED010000014.1, forward strand.
CGCTCCAGCTGCCTGGTGTCCCGCAGCAGCCGGTGATACCGCTCGGCCCACCGGGCGTGGTCCTCACGGTCGTTGCAGCCGTGGCACGGGTGCGCCCGCAGGGCCGCCCGCAGCCGGGCGATCTCGCGGTCGTCGGCGGCCTGCGAACGCCGCTTGCGGTGCCGCTCGGGCGTGATGTGCCCGGCCTTGGTGCGCAGCGCGGACGCCAGGTCCCGGCGGGACTGCGGCGAGCGCGGGTTGAAGGACTTCGGGATCCGCATCCGCTCCAGCGGCTCGACCGGCACCGGGAAGTCGATCGACGCCAGCCGTTTGACCTGCCGCTCCGCGGTGAGCACCAGCGGGCGCGGCCCGTCGTGCTGCTCGAAGCCCCGGTGCCCGTTGGAACGTCCGGCGGGCAGGCCCGGGTCGAGCACCAGCGCGAGACCGGCGTACTTGCCGGTCGGGACGTGGATGACGTCACCGGGCTTGAGCCGCTCCAGCGCGACGGCGGCCTCGGCGCGCCGCTGCGCCGCGCCCTGCCGGGCCAGCTCGGTCTCGCGGTCCTTCAGCTCCCGGCGCAGCCGCGCGTACTCCTCGAAGTCGCCGAGGTGGCAGGTCATGGAGGCCTTGTAGCCCTCCAGACCCTCCTCGTTGCGCTGCACCTGCCGGGAGATGCCGACGACCGACTTGTCGGCCTGGAACTGGGCGAACGAGGTCTCCAGCAGCTCGCGCGAGCGGTGCCGCCCGAACTGCTCGACCAGGTTGACCGCCATGTTGTACGACGGCTTGAAGCTGGACCGCAGCGGATACGTCCGGGTGCCCGCGAGGCCCGCCAGGTGCTCGGGGCTCATCCCGCGCTGCCACAGCACGACCGCGTGCCCCTCGACGTCGATGCCCCGGCGTCCGGCCCGGCCGGTCAGCTGGGTGTACTCGCCGGGGGTGATGTCGGCGTGCTGCTCGCCGTTCCACTTGACCAGCTTCTCCAGCACCACCGACCGGGCGGGCATGTTGATGCCCAGCGCCAGCGTCTCGGTGGCGAACACCGCCTTGACCAGGCCGCGGACGAACAGCTCCTCGACGACCTCCTTGAACGTCGGCAGCATGCCCGCGTGGTGGGCGGCGATACCGCGCTCCAGGCCCTCCAGCCACTCGTAGTACCCGAGGACGTGCAGGTCCTCGCGCGGGATCGACGCGGTGCGCTCCTCGACGAGCGCCCGCACCCGGTGGCGGGCCTCCTCGTCGTTGAGCCGCAGCCCGGCGTACAGGCACTGCTGGACGGCGGCCTCGCAGGCGGCGCGGCTGAAGATGAAGGTGATGGCCGGCAGCAGTCCTTCGGTGTCCAGCCGCTCGATCACCTCGGGGCGGCTCGGCGTCCACACGCGCGAGCGCTGGCGGCGCTCCCGCTCCCGGTCGGCCTCGCGCATCGCCCGCCCGCGCCGGCGGTCCTGGAACGACGGCCGGGTGGCCTCCATGCGCGCCATGCGGGTGAGGTCGGGGTTGACGGCCTTCTTGTGGCCCTCGCCCTCCTCGAACAGGTCGTACATCCGCCGCCCGGCGAGGACGTGCTGGAACAGCGGCACGGGCCGGTGCTCGGCGACGATCACCTCGGTGTCGCCGCGGACGGTGTCCAGCCAGTCGCCGAACTCCTCGGCGTTGGACACGGTCGCCGACAGTGAGACCAGCGTCACGGACTCGGGGAGGTGGATGATCACCTCTTCCCAGACCGCGCCGCGGAAGCGGTCGGAGAGGTAGTGCACCTCGTCCATGACCACATAGCCCAGGCCGAGGAGGGTCTGCGAGCCGGCGTAGAGCATGTTCCGCAGCACCTCGGTGGTCATCACGACCACGGGGGCGTCGGAGTTGACGCTGTTGTCGCCGGTGAGCAGGCCGACCTTCGCCGTGCCGTAGCGGCGGCACAGGTCGTTGTACTTCTGGTTCGACAGCGCCTTGATGGGTGTCGTGTAGAAGCACTTCTTGCCCTGCTGCAGGGCGAGGTGGACGGCGAACTCGCCCACGATCGTCTTGCCCGAGCCGGTGGGAGCGGCCACCAGCACGCCCTTCCCCGCCTCGAGGGCCTGGCAGGCCTCGATCTGGAAGGGGTCGAGGCCGAAGTCGTACATCTCGCGGAAGGACGCGAGCGCGGTGGCCTGCTCGGCTGCCCGCCTGCGGGCTGCCGCGTACCGCTCGGCCGGTGAGAGGTCCTGTGTCATCGTGCTTTCGAGCGTACCGGGCCGCACTGACAACAGGACGATCATTATGCGGATCCGATCCTGTGAATCCGGCGATAGCCGCAGCTCAGGGGCCCACGACCCGGATCGCCCCGGGGACGCAGCGCGCGGTCAGCGGCAGCGGTCCGAGCGGTTCGCCGTCCGCGTATCCGGTGATCCCCTCGGCCGCGATCTCGATCCTCGCCGCCCGGTGCACGGTGACCCGGGGATGATCGACGTGCCCGCCCCGGTACACCGTCGGGAACACCCGCAGCAGCGTCCGCCGGGAGCAGTCCCCGACCACGGTGATGTCGAACAGCCCGTCGGTGGGATCCGCGCCGGGGCAGATCCGCATCCCGCCGCCGTACGACGCCCCGTTCCCGACCGCCACCAGCGTCGCCTCGATCTCCCGTACGGCGCCGTCGTCGAGGGTGATCCGGTACGGGAACGGCCGGAACGCGGCCAGCTCGGCGAGCATGGCGAGGTCGTACTTGAGGCGGCCGGCGGGCCGGCGCATCCGGTTGCCCCGGTCGTTGACCCGGGAGTCGAAGCCGGAGGCCAGCACGGTGCCGAACCAGCGGTCCCCGACCCGGCCCAGGTCGATGTCGCGCAGCCGGCCGTCCTTGAGGGCGTCGGCGATCAGCCGGCCCGCGGCGGCCGGGTCCCGCACGGGCAGGCCGAGGGTGCGGGCGAAGTCGTTGCCGGTGCCGACGGCGACCAGGCCGAGCGGGACGCGGGTGCCGGCGACGGCCTGGAGCGCCAGGTTGACCATGCCGTCCCCGCCGACGGCGATCAGGGCGCCGGTGCCGTCCGCGACGGCGGCACGCGCGCGGGTGAGGGCGTCCCCGGCGTCCGCGCCGAGGACCGTCCGCACCGAGAAACCGGCCGCCCGCAACGCGGAAGCGGCCGGCTGCGCCGCGTGGGCGCCCCGGCCGCGGCCCGCGGTGGGGTTGACGAAGAGGGTGATCTCGCTGGTCACGCCAGTGACCCTACGAGGTGCCTCGCGGTCCTCAGGTCACGTCGTCATAACCGTTGACCCGGTCCCTGGTGGCCTGCTCGGGGAGCGCGGGGGCGGCGCTGACGGTCTCGATCTCGCCGATGTCCTCGGGCGTCAGGTCCAGCTCGGAGGCCTCGTCGTCGGCGGGGCCCAGGGCCTCGCGGCGGCGCTGACGGCGGTCGTTGAGGAGCGCGATGGCGACGGCGCCGAAGTACAGGATCCAGATCGGCCCGGCGAGCGCCAGCATGGTCAGCGGGTCGGTGCTGGGCGTGGCGATGGCCGCGAAGACCGTGATGCCCATGATCATGCCGCGCCACCAGCCGGCCATCCGCTTGCCGGAGATGGCGCCGGTGAAGTTCAGCATGACCAGCAGCAGCGGCAGCTCGAAGGAGAGGCCGAAGACGATGACCATGCGGGTCACGAGGTCGAGCAGATCGTCCAGCGGCAGCAGGTTGTCGACGCCGAACGGCGTGAACTCGATCAGCACCTTCGCCGTGGTGGGCAGCACCTTGTAGGCGAAGAAGGCGCCGAGGAGGAAGAGCGGGAATCCCGTGCCGACGAACGCGTAGGCGTACTTCTTCTCGTGCTTGTGCAGGCCGGGCGCGATGAACGCCCACAGCTGGTAGAGCCAGACCGGCGCGGCCAGGACGACACCGGCCATGAGCGACACCTTCAGCGCCAGTGTGAAGGGCGTCAGCAGACCGTTGATGGTGATCTGCGCGCACGGCTCCTTGGCGTCCTCGGGCAGCTTCGCCAGCTGCTCGAAGGTCTGGTCGCAGCCGACCGACGTCAAGATCGGCTCGGTGAAGAAGTTGATGATGTCGTTGTAGAAGAAGGCGGCGACGACCGTGACGGCGACGATCGCCAGCAGCGCCTTCGCGAGCCGGTTGCGTAGCTCACGAAGGTGTTCCGCGAGGGGCATCCGCCCCTCGGGATCCCTCTCCTTTTTGCGGGCAGACTTCAGCAACCCACGTTCCCATCTCGTGCGGCGGGCCGGAGGTCACCGGCCCTGCGTCAGCGCTTGGTCGTGTCCGTCGGCTCGGTGACCGGGCGGGAGCTGGTCACGTCGCCGGGGGCGGCCTGGATGACGCGCTGCGCGGGCTGCTCGTCGGTGGTGTGCGGGGGGTCGGCCGGAGCGGAGGACTTGCCGTCCTCCTTCATGGCCTTGGCCTCGCTCTTGAGGATGCGCGCGGACTTGCCGAGCGAGCGGGCCATGTCCGGAAGCTTCTTCGCGCCGAACAGCAGGATGATGACGACGAGGATGAGGATGATCTCGGGGGCTCCGAGCTTCCCGAACATAGGCTTTTACCTTCTCACCGAGGCGGGTGGGTGGGTGGCTGTCCGACCGGTCGGACAGATGTCCGAACGACCGTGCTGGCAGCGATCGTAACGCTCAGGGGTAAACGTCCGGCAATCCCCGTGCGTACTCCCGTTCCGCGGTCCGGGCCTCGTTCTCCGGGCCGCGACCAGCAGCGTACCTGCCGGGTGGGGCAAGTTGACAGGGCGAAGCGGTCCAAAGCACATGAACCCGCCGGACTCACAGGGGCCGCACAGCGCCCCTCAGAGCGCGTCCGCGGAGCGGGCCGCGCTGACGGCGGCACGTTCCAGGTCCTCGGCGGCCCGGTTGATCCGGCCCGCGGACTCCGCCACTTGGCGGCCGAGGCGCCGGGCCTCCACGAACACCCGCACGGCGAGCACACCGAGAACGGCGAGACCCAGAAAACCCACAGCAACCGCGAACATCGGCCAGAACATGACGCCGAGCCTAGGACCTCTCTTCCGGATCATGCCAGCGTCGCGGGGTCTGGCACGCACATCTGCCGCGTTGTCGTCACTCGCCGACGCTCCGCGTCGACTCCCTCCTCCGCCTTGCAGCTGCACGCACCAGACCCCGCTCAAGTCGGCCAAGACGCGCCGCGCCTCACAGCTGGCCTGATCCGGAAGACAGGCCCTAGACCGTCCTAGACAGTGGAGTGGAGCCGCAGGGTCCGCACGCCGCCGCCGGTGAGCAGTTCGACGATCCGCTCGCCCGCGGGCTTGCGGACGGCCGCGCCGCACTCGGGGCAGGTGAAGGAGTAGAACGTGGTACGGCTGCTGGCACCGATGGCCAGCCGCAGGGCGCTCGCGGCGAGTTCGAAGCGGCCCCGGCAGTCCGGGCAGCCCGCCTTGAACACCACAGGGGTCACACTGCGCATCCCGGCGAACGCCGAGGCCACCGACACACCCCGCCCACCGGACGCCGACTCGCTCACAGTCCCTGCTCCTGCCTGTCGAACAGCTCGTCGTGAACGTGGTCCTCGACGTCGTACGCCGCCAGCGCCTCGCGGGCGGCCCGGCGAGCGCTGTCGGCCAGCTCGGCCGGGGCGACGATCCGGCCGTCGGCGCCCAGGCGCAGCGCGAGGCGGCGCAGCGAGGCCGGGTCGGGGGTGCGCAGGGTGATGCGCAGACCGCCGTCGGGCAGCTCCTCGGCGCTGTCGTGCGGGTAGTACTCGGCGACCCAGCGGCCACCCGGGCCGACCTCGACGACGACCTCGGGGTCCTCGGCCGCGGGCTGCACCAGCGCCTCCGACAGGTCCCGCAGCTCGATCTCGGGCGGCGCGGACGGCTCGTCGAGGATCTTGATCTCGGCGACCCGGTCGAGCCGGAAGGTGCGGCGCGCCTCGGAGCGGCGGCACCACGCCTCGACGTAGGTGTGCCCGACGCTGACCAGCCGGATCGGGTCGATCTCGCGCTCGGTGACCTCGTCGCGGGCCGGCGAGTAGTAGCGGATCCACAGGCGGCGGCGTTCGGAGATCGCCCGGTCGACGTCGGCGAAGACCCCGCCCTCGGACTCGAAGGTGACCGACAACCGGGAGCTGGCGCCGGCCACCTCGCCCGCCGCGGTCTCCACCTTGGCGGTGGCCCGCAGCAGCGCCTGCCGGTCGCTCTCGCGCAGGCCGGGCAGGGTGGCCACGGCACGGGCGGCCACCAGCAGCGCGGTCGCCTCGTCGGCGGCGAGCCGCAGCGGCTCGGCCGCCTCCGCGCCGAGCGCGGCGGGGTTGTGCCACCAGATGCGCTCGCCGTCGGTGTCGATGTCGAGCAGATCGCCGCCGCGGAAGCTGGTGCCGCACATGGGCAGCACGTCGAGGTCGGAGACCAGCTCCTCCTCGGTGATGCCGAAGGCGCGGGCGACGTCCTCGATCCGGGCGCCGGGGCGCTCCTTGAGATACGTCACCAGGGAGAGCATCCGCCGGGTCTGGTCGATGGCGTTCACGGGCCTGACCGGTTTGCCTGCCATTGTCTGTCCCGCTTCCCCTCAGCCCTTGGCGACGGCGCGCAGCCGGTCCACCACGTCGGCGCGCAGCTCGGCGGGCTCCAGGACCACCACGTCCGGCCCGAACTCCACCAGCCAGGCATCCAGTCCGTGCCCGTACGGAATCTCCAACTCGTCCCAGCCGTCCCCGAGTTCGCGCACCGAGGTGGCCTTCGCCCGCAGGGGGTATCCGGCGCCGGTGCGCAGCCGGATGCGCGCGCTGCGGTCGGCGGTCTCGCCGGCCCAGCCGGCGACGGTCTCGCGGACGGTGACGACATCGGGGACCGGGGCGGTGAAGCGGGCGCCGCGCGAGCGCACCTTGCCGGTGATCCGCGACAGCCGGAACACCCGCTCGGCGCCCCGGTCACGGTCCCAGCCCGCCAGATACCAGTGGCCGCGCCAGCACTCCAGCGCCCACGGCTCGACCTGCCGGGTCTCGGGCTGGGCGGCGTTGGCCTTGCGGTACTCGAAGACGACGGGGCGGCGGTCGCGGCAGGCGAGCATCAGCGGTTCGAAGGCGGCCTCGTGCACGGGGATGCGCGGCTCCAGGGCGCCGTGCGCCTCGTACGGGTCCACGTCCTCCGGCAGCCCCGCGGCGCGCAGCTTCTGCAGGGCACCGCTGGCGGCGCCGGCCAGCCGGGCCTGCTGCCACACCTTGGCGGCCAGGCCGAGGGCGGCGGCCTCCTCGGCGTCGAGGGTGATGGGCGGGAGGCGGTTGCTGTCGCGGCGGGCCAGGTAGCCGACCTCGCCGTCCAGGTTCTCGACGGTCTCGATGACCAGGCCCAGCTCGCGCAGGTCGTCCTTGTCCCGCTCGAACATGCGGTTGAACGAGTCCTCGCTGCCGGCCTCCAGGTAGGCCTCGATGGACTCGCGCAGCTCACGCTTGCTGAGCGGCCGCCGCGTCCCCAGCAGACACAGCGCCAGGTTCATCAGCCGCTCGGCCTTGGCAATGGCCATCGACGCCCTTCGCCTCCCTATGGTGCTCCCGACCGATGACCGTACCGCTCCGCGGTGCCGTGGCAAAAGCCGAGGGCCCATGCCCGGACAGGCATGGGCCCCAGATGATCGGAACCGATCGGATCCCGCACGTGGCCCGTACGAAGATCGGAACGTCTCCTGATCGTTCGCGACTCCCGTACGACGATCAGACGCCGAGCAGGTCGACGACGAAGATCAGGGTCTCGCCGGGCTTGATCGCCGGGGTCGGGCTCTGGTTGCCGTAGGCGAGGTGGGCCGGGATGGTCAGCTGGCGGCGGCCGCCGACCTTCATGCCCTGCACGCCCAGGTCCCAGCCCTTGATGACCCGGCCGGCGCCCAGCGGGAAGCGGAACGGGGTGCCCCGGTTCCAGCTCGCGTCGAACTCCTCACCGGTGCTGAAGGCGACGCCCACGTAGTGCACGGTGACGGTCTGCCCGGCCTGCGCCTCGGGACCGTCGCCCTCCCAGATGTCCTTGATCTCGAGGTCCGCCGGGGGCTCGCCGCCCGGGAAGTCGATCTCGGGCTTGTCGATGCTCACGTCTCTGGCTCCTGCATGTCTACGACACGTAACGCGACCAGTCTTTCATCCCACCCGGCGCGGCCGTGACCAGCCACTCCAGCGCACGGTCGATCAGACCGCGGTGGCTCACATCTTGGCGAGGATGTCCACCGAGAACACCAGCGTCGCGCCCTTGGCGATACCGCTGCCGCTCGGCGGGTTGTCGCCGTAGCCCAGGTCCGGCGGGATGACGATCAGGACGCGGCTGCCGACCTTCTTGCCGGTCAGGCCCTGGGACCAGCCCTTGACGACCTGCTGGAGGGAGAAGGAGGTCAGGGCCTTGCGGCCGTACGTCGAGTCGAACTCCTTGCCGCCCGCCCACTGCACGCCCTTGTACTGCACGAGCACGCTGTCCTGGGCGCCGACCGTGGCGCCGTCGCCCTCGAGGACGTAGTTCGCGACGAGCTTCTTCGGCGCGGCCGTCTTCGGGACCTCGATGGACGGGGCCTTGCCGTCCGTGTTGGTGCCGACCTTCGGCAGATCCACGTTGTCCTGCGCGACCTCCGTGCCCTTCGCGGAGCTCTTGGCGTTGAAGGTGCCCTGGAGGTCCACGACGAAGACCAGCGTGTCGGTGCCCTTGATGCCCGCCTGGGACTGGCCCTGCTCGCCATACCCCCAGGTCGGCGGCACCGAGAACTGGACCCGGCTGCCCAGCTTCCGGCCGGTCAGCGCATACCGCCAGCCGTCGATGATGCTGCCCTGGGCGAGCTGGATCACCAGCGGCGTCTTGCGGTCGTAGGAGTTGTCGAAGACCTTCGCGGTGTCCCAGATCTGGCCCAGATAGTTCGCCTGGATGTAGTCACCCTCCGCGACGGTCTGGCCGCCGCCCGCGATGACCGTCTTCACCGCGAGGTCCTTCGACGGCTGCCCGCTGCCCTTGGCGATCGTCGGCTTCTCGTCGAACTTCGTGCCCGCGGTGATCGCCGGCAGCGGACCGTCGACGATCTTCGGCGACGGCGCGGCGGACGTGGCCGGCGCGGTCGGCGAGGCGGTGTCGCTGGCCTTGCCCGAATCGGCCTTGTCGTCGCCGCATCCGGCGAGCGTGACCAGTCCAGCGGGAACGGCAATCATGAGTGAGCGTCGGCGCACGATGGGGGCCTCGTAATCGGTCGATCTTGTGGATGGCGTGCGCGCAACTCTACGGCGTGAGAAGGGCGCCGTACGGGTAACGTACGGCGCCCGTGTGGCGTTCCGGCATGTCGTCCGGAAAAAGCCCTCGCTCACATTCCGGCGATCAGTTTCTCCACCCGGTCGTCCACCGAACGGAACGGGTCCTTGCACAACACGGTGCGCTGTGCCTGGTCGTTGAGCTTCAGATGCACCCAGTCGACGGTGAAGTCCCGGCGCTGTTCCTGCGCCCGCCGGATGAAGTCACCGCGCAGCCGCGCCCGAGTGGTCTGCGGCGGTACCGACTTGCCCTCGAAGATCTTCAAGTCGTTGCAGATCCGGGCGGCTTGGCCCTTCTTCTCCAGCAGGTAGTACAGGCCACGACGGCGGTGGATGTCGTGGTAGGCGAGGTCTATCTGGGCGACCCGCGGATGCGACATGGTCATGTTGTGCTTGGCCCGGTACCGCTCGATGAGCTTGTACTTCATGACCCAGTCGATCTCGGTGTCGATCCGGTCCAGGTCCTCGGTCTCGATCGCCTCCAGCGTACGGCCCCACAGCTCGAGAACCTGTTCGACCGTGCCGGTGCGGATGCCGCGCCGCTCGCAGAAGTCCAGTGCCTTCTCGTAGTACTCGCGCTGCACCTCCAGTGCCGAGGCCTCCCGGCCGCTGGCCAGGCGCACCTTGCGGCGGCCGGTGATGTCGTGGCTGACCTCGCGGATCGCCCGGATCGGGTTCTCCAGGGTGAGATCGCGCATCACCGTGCCCGCCTCGATCATGCGCAGCACCAGGTCGGTGGCGCCGACCTTGAGCAGCATGGTCGTCTCGGACATGTTGGAGTCGCCCACGATGACGTGCAGCCGCCGGTAGCGCTCGGCGTCCGCGTGCGGCTCGTCGCGGGTGTTGATGATGGGCCGGGAGCGGGTCGTCGCCGAGGAGACGCCCTCCCAGATGTGCTCGGCCCGCTGGCTCACGCAGTACACCGCACCGCGCGGTGTCTGCAGCACCTTCCCGGCGCCGCACAGCAGCTGCCGGGTGACGAGGAACGGGATGAGGATGTCCGCGAGCCGCGAGAACTCCCCGTGCCGGGCCACCAGATAGTTCTCGTGGCAGCCGTAGGAGTTGCCCGCCGAGTCGGTGTTGTTCTTGAAGAGGTAGACGTCGCCCGCGATTCCCTCCTCGTGCAGGCGTCGTTCCGCGTCCACCAGGAGTCCTTCGAGAATGCGCTCGCCGGCCTTGTCGTGGGTGACCAGTTCGATCACGTTGTCACATTCGGGTGTCGCGTATTCCGGATGTGAGCCCACGTCGAGATAGAGGCGGGCGCCGTTCCGCAGAAAGACATTGCTGCTGCGGCCCCATGACACGACACGGCGGAAGAGGTACCGCGCCACCTCGTCAGGCGACAGACGGCGCTGTCCCCTGAACGTGCACGTGACGCCGTACTCGTTCTCCAGCCCGAAAATGCGGCGGTCCATGAGTGAACATTACGCCCGATCCCCTGAACTGAAACGGGGTTCGACAGCACGATTTGGATCATTTTCCGATGAAGACGCAACGACCGCGGTCCGCGCGGGAGCTGCGAGTACCCGTCCGGTGGCGAGCAGAACCAGCAGCGACACCCCGCCGGCGGCGCTCGGCACGGCGAAGCCCCACAGCGCCCCGCCCCACTCGATGACCGGTCCCGCCAGGCCCGTTCCCACCGAGGCACCCACGGTGAACGTCGTCACGAGCCAGGAGAACGCCTCGGTGACCGTGCCGCTCGGCGCGTGCCGGTCGACGATGACGAAGGCGCAGGCGATGGCGGGCGCCAGGAACACCCCGGAGAGCGCGGCGAGCGCCGTCATGGCGACCGGGCCCGGCATCAGCATCAGCGGCAGATAACAGACCGCCAGAAGCGCCACCAGGACACGCAGTCGCCGCTCCGGGGCGCCGGCCCACTGCCGCGCCCCGTAGACGGCGCCGCCGACGAGCGCGCCCAGACCCAGGGCCGCCATCAGCCAGCCGTAGACCGCGTCGCCGCCGTGGTCGTCGGCGTACGACACCGCGGCGACCGTGATCGAGCCGAGCGCCACCCCGACGAACAGGAACGCGGCGAGCAGGGCGATCAGCCCCGGCGAGCGCAGCGCGCCGAGCCAGTGGGCCTCGCGCGGAGCCGACCGCCACGCGCGCGAGGGCGGCGACACGACCACGGAGAGGGCACCGAGGACACCGATCACGTTCAGCACCAGCAGCGCGGCCTGGGCCGACCACAGGGCGGTGCAGAGGGTGACCAGCAACGGGCCGACCGTGAACATCACTTCCTGGGCCACCGCGTCCATCGCGTACGCGGTGTGCACCTGCTCCTCCTTGCGCAGGACGGACGGCCACAGGGCGCGCAGCCCGCCCTCCAGAGGCGGGGTGAACAGTCCCGCAGCCGCCACGGCGGCGTACGCCGGCGCCGCCGGCTCGGTGCCGGAGAAGGCGAAGACCGCCATCGCCAGGGCCGACAGCACGGCCGCGGGCAGCTGGACCCGCGGCTGGCCGTGCAGGTCCACCAGACGGCCGAGCAGCGGCTGCCCGACGGCGTTGGCGACACCGTAGACGGCGGCCAGCGCGCCGGCGAGGCTGTACGAACCGCCCTCCGCGCGGACGAACAGCACGATCGCGATCGCTGCGGTGGCGTTCGGCAGCCGTCCCACCAGCGTGCCCACCAGCAGCCGGGCGGCGTGCCTCGCCCTGAGGATCTCCAGGTATCCCGCGGCCATGTCCCCGCCCTCCCGCTCAAGGTTTTACGTATAACGTCCTCTGTCATACGTACCATGTGCGCTGTTCGCACGTCCAGGCGAAGCCCGGGCGCGACCCCCACGAAGGAGCAGCCCGACGGTGGCACGAGCCAGCACCCGCCCCACGAGCCGCGATGTCGCCGAGGCCGCCGGAGTCTCCCAGGCGGCGGTGTCGCTGGTGCTCGGCGACAAGTGGCGCGGCCGGGTGTCCGAGGCGACGGCCGAGCGCGTCCGCCAGGCCGCGCGGGAGCTGGGCTACCGGCCCAACCTGGCCGCCCGGAACCTGCGCCTCGGCCGCACCCGCACCGTGCTCCTCGTGGTCCCGGCGCTGACCACCGAGTTCTTCGCCGGCGTCTACACCGGCGCCGCCCGCGTCGCCGCCGCCCACGGCTTCGGCGTCGTCCTCTACCCCTCCCCCGAAGGCATCGGCCCCGCCCGCGACCCCTTCGCCTCCGCCCAGGCCGCCCTCGACGGCGTCATCGCCTCCTCCATGGCCGCCGACGCCCTCACCGCCATCCGCGGCGACCAGCTGCCCCTGGTCATGCTCGACAGCGACCCGGACGGCAGCCTCGGCGCGGCCACCGTCAACCTCGACATCACCGACGGCGTACGCCAGGTCGCCGAGCACCTCCTCGGCCTCGGCCACCGCCGCTTCCTGCACCTCGCGGCGGACGTCGCCTCCTGGACCTTCGAGATCCGGGCGCGGGAGCTGGCCGCGCGGATCGGCGCGGTGCCGGGCACGACCCTGCGCACCGCGCCCGCGCCGATCTCCATCGACGGCGCCCTGGCCGCCGCCGAGGCCGCGCTCACCGCGCCCGGGCCGCGCCCCACCGCCATCGTCTGCGACGACGACAAACTCGCCGCCGGCGCCTACAAGGCCATACGGCGCCTGGGCCTGCGCATCCCCGACGACATCTCCGTCACCGGCCTGGACGACCTCGCCCTGGCCACCGCCATCGACCCCGAGCTGACCACCGTGCGCCTGGACGCCGAGCTGTTCGGCGAGCGCGGCATGCAGGCCCTGCTCGCGGTCCTGGAGGGCCGCACGCCCGCCCAGGGAGACATCCCGGTGGAACTGGTCGTACGGGGCTCCACGGCGCCGCCTCCGGCCGCCTGAGACGCGCGAGGCCCCGGCCCTCCACGGACCGGGGCATCGCGCGTCTCAGGCGGGCGGGGAGGGACTCACTCGCCCTCGGACTCGTCCTCCGTCTCGGTGGCGGTGTCGGCGGCCGCCTCGTCCGCGAGCAGACGGGACAGCTGACCGCTGGTGATCCGCTTGAACTTCCGCTTCTGCGGACGCGTACGGTCCAGCACCGCGACCTCCAGGCGCTCCGCGGGGATCTCCCGCTGCGTGCCGTTCGACTCGCGGGACAGCGCCTGGACCGCCAGCTTCAGCGCCTCCGACAGGCTCATCCCGTCCTGATGGCGCTGGTCCAGATAGTTGCTGATCAGCTCGGCGTTGCCGCCGACCGCGACCGAGCCGTGCTCGTCCACGATCGAGCCGTCGTGCGGCAGCCGGTAGATCTGGTCACCCTCCGGCGTCTCGCCCACCTCGGCGACGACCAGCTCCACCTCGTACGGCTTCTCGCCCGCGCTGGAGAAGATCGTGCCCAGCGTCTGCGCGTAGACGTTCGCCAGACCCCGGGCCGTCACGTCGTCCCGGTCGTAGGTGTAGCCGCGCAGGTCGGCGTAGCGGACGCCGCCGATGCGCAGGTTCTCGTACTCGTTGTACTTGCCGGCCGCGGCGAAGCCGATCCGGTCGTAGATCTCGCTGAACTTGTGCAGCGCGCGGGACGGGTTCTCGCCGACGAAGACGATGCCGTCGGCGTACTGCAGCACGACCAGACTGCGGCCGCGCGCGATGCCCTTGCGGGCGTACTCGGCCCGGTCGGCCATGGCCTGCTGAGGAGAGACATAGAACGGCGTCGACACCGGTTATCCGTCCCTTTCTGTGGAAGTCACTCGATCACCTGACAACAAAGCGCCCGCGGTCAGAGCAGGGCGGCCCGCGGACCGTCCGGCTGCTCCAGACGCCGCTCCAGCACCGCGCGGGCGATCTGGGAGGACTCGTCCTCGGTGAGCCGGCGGAAGCCGTCCTCGGTGATCACGGTGACGATCGGGTAGATCCGGCGGGCGACATCGGGACCACCGGTCGCCGAGTCGTCGTCTGCCGCGTCATAGAGGGCCTGCACCACGAGTGTCGTGGCCTGGTCCTCGGTCAGGTCGTCACGGAAGAGCTTCTTCATGGCACCGCGCGCGAAGATCGAGCCGGAGCCGGTGGCGGCATAGCCCTGCTCCTCGGAGCGGCCGCCCGTCACGTCGTAGGAGAAAATGCGGCCCTTGCCGCGGTCCAGGTCGAACCCGGCGAAGAGCGGCACCACGGCCAGGCCCTGCATGGCCATGCCCAGGTTGGACCGGATCATCGTCGACAGCCGGTTCGCCTTGCCCTCCAGGGAGAGCTGCGCACCCTCGACCTTCTCGAAGTGCTCCAGCTCCAGCTGGAACAGCTTCACCATCTCGACGGCCAGACCCGCGGTGCCGGCGATACCGACGGCCGAGTACTCGTCCGCCGGGAAGACCTTCTCGATGTCCCGCTGCGCGATGACGTTGCCCATCGTGGCCCGCCGGTCACCGGCGAGCACGACGCCGCCGGGGAACGTCGCGGCGACGATCGTGGTGCCGTGCGGCGCCTCGACCACACCCTGCGTGGGCGGGAGTTGCCGGTTGCCGGGCAGCAGCTCGGGCTGGTGCTCGGACAGGAAGTCCATGAACGAAGACGATCCAGGCGTCAGGAAGGCAGCTGGTAGACGCCCGGTGCTACGAGTGTTGGCTTCCACGCGTTTCCTTCCAAGTAGTCAACAGGCCGAGGCCGGAATTGCAGTTGAAGCACAGTACGCCACGGACCCTACCCGCCTTGTGGCGGTGATCCACATGCGCGGGGGAAGCGGAACGGAAGAGACAGCGCGGCGCCGGTCGCGCGCGGCGCTGCACTCCGCCACGCGCTTCCGGCACCGCGCCGGTGCACCGCTTCCCAGGCCTTCCCTCGCCCTCTCCAGGCCTTCGATTCAAAGGTGGATGAGGCAGGCTGCCTTTACTGGCCACCCTTTTGCACGAAGCTGCGCACGAAGTCCTCGGCGTTCTCCTCGAGGACGTCGTCGATCTCGTCCAGAACCGAGTCCACGTCGTCGCTCAGCTTCTCGTGCCGCTCCTTGAGGTCCTCCGAAGCCTGCGCCTCCGCCGCCTGCTCCTCGACCTCCTCGGTGGACCGGGTGGCCTTCTGCTGTCCGCCGCCGGTGTCCTTGGTCGCCATAACCCTCACCCCGCTCGGTTCGCCCGACACAGTTGCTGGTCAAGATCAGACCCTACTCTCCGGGTCTGACAATGGCCCCGCAGTTTCTCCAACGTACGGGGCCCACCTCGATGATTCCCGGACCCGGTGCTTTCCACCCTGCCCGGCCGGCTCTTCCCGGGTACCCGCTCAGCCGCCGGAGAGCACCCTGACCAGGTCCTCGGCGGTGCGGCAGCGGTCCAGGAGCTCCTTGACGTGATTACGCGTTCCGCGAAGCGGTTCCAGGGTTGGGACGCGCTGGAGCGAGTCCCGGCCCGGGAGGTCGAAGATCACGGAGTCCCAGGAGGCCGCCGCCACGTCGTCGGCGTACTGCTCCAGGCAGCGCCCGCGGAAGTACGCGCGGGTGTCCTCCGGCGGCTTCTGCTTGGCCCGCTCGACGTCCGCCTCGTTCAGGAGCCGCTTCATCCGCCCGCGGGCCACCAGACGGTTGTAGAGGCCCTTGTCGGGGCGTACGTCGGCGTACTGGAGGTCGACGAGGTGCAGCCGGGCGGCGTCCCAGTCGAGGTTGTCGCGGCGGCGGTAGCCCTCCATGAGCTCCCGCTTGGCGACCCAGTCCAGCTCGCCGGCCAGGCTCATGGGATCGTGTTCGAGCCGGTTGAGGGTGTCCTCCCAGCGGGTCAGGACGTCCTTGGTCTGCTCGTCCGCGTCGGCCCCGAAGCGCTCCTCCACGTATTTGCGCGACAGCTCGTAGTACTCCATCTGGAGCTGGACCGCGGTGAGTGTCCGGCCGCTGCGGAGCGTGATCAGGCGCTTGAGGGACGGGTCGTGCGAGACCTGGTGCAGCGTGCGTACCGGCTGGTCCACGGCCAGGTCGACCGCGATGAAGCCGTCCTCGATCATCGACAGGACCAGGGCGGTCGTGCCCAGCTTGAGGTACGTCGAGATCTCGGAGAGGTTCGCGTCGCCGATGATCACATGCAGGCGGCGGTACTTCTCCGCGTCGGCGTGCGGCTCGTCGCGGGTGTTGATGATCGGGCGCTTGAGGGTGGTCTCCAGGCCGACCTCGACCTCGAAGTAGTCCGCGCGCTGGCTGAGCTGGAAGCCGTGCTCGTGGCCGTCCTGGCCGATGCCGACGCGGCCGGCGCCGGCGAAGACCTGGCGGGAGACGAAGAAGGGCGTGAGGTGGCGCACGATGTCCGAGAAGGGGGTCTCCCGCTTCATCAGGTAGTTCTCGTGCGTGCCGTAGGAGGCGCCCTTGTTGTCGGTGTTGTTCTTGTAGAGGTGGATGGGCTGGGCGCCGGGGAGCGCGGCGGCGCGCTCGGCGGCCTCGGCCATGATCCGCTCGCCGGCCTTGTCCCAGAGGACGGCGTCGCGGGGGTTGGTGACCTCGGGCGCGCTGTATTCGGGGTGTGCGTGGTCGACGTAGAGCCGTGCCCCGTTGGTCAGGATGACGTTGGCGAGGCCGATGTCCTCGTCGGTGAGCTGGCTGGCGTCGGCGGCCTCGCGGGCGAGGTCGAAGCCCCGTGCGTCCCGCAGCGGATTCTCCTCCTCGAAGTCCCAGCGGGCCCGGCGGGCCCGGTGCATCGCCGCCGCGTAGGCGTTGACGATCTGGGATGAGGTGAGCATGGCATTGGCGTTGGGGTGGCCGGGGACGGAGATCCCGTACTCCGTCTCGATGCCCATTACTCGCCGTACGGTCATGCGGCCCTCCTTGCCCGGCGAAGCCCTCGGTCGTGGGCCCCGCTCAAGTACCGCTGGCGCTCGGTTGCGTGTGCGGTGCCCGTCCCCGCACTGCGCGACTCGGCGGTACGGAAGAGCCTAGAACGCCTTTGCGCTGGTGGGGAGATCATTTGCGTCATTGCACTGCTCCAGCCGTGGCCCGAAAAACAGTCGGCTGCGGGTACCCGGAAAGGGCACCCGCAGCCGCCCTGTGTTTTACAGGTACTGTCCGGTGTTTGCCACCGTGTCGATGGAGCGTCCGGTGTCCGCGCCCTGCTTTCCGGTGATGAGGGTGCGGATGTAGACGATCCGCTCGCCCTTCTTTCCGGAGATCCGGGCCCAGTCGTCCGGGTTCGTGGTGTTCGGCAGGTCCTCGTTCTCCTTGAACTCGTCCACGCAAGCCTGGAGGAGGTGGGAGACCCGGAGGCCCTTCTGGTTGTGCTCGAGGAAGTCCTTGATCGCCATTTTCTTGGCGCGGCCCACGATGTTCTCGATCATGGCGCCGGAGTTGAAGTCCTTGAAGTACAGGACTTCCTTGTCGCCGTTGGCGTAGGTGACCTCGAGGAAGCGGTTTTCCTCGGATTCGGCGTACATGTGTTCCACGGCCGTCTGGATCATGGCCTGGACGCACGCCCCCTTGTCGCCGCCGTGTTCGCCGAGGTCCTCGGCGTGCAGCGGGAGGCGCTCGGTGAGGTACTTCCCGAAGATGTCCTTGGCCGCTTCGGCGTCCGGACGTTCGATCTTGATCTTTACGTCGAGCCGGCCGGGGCGCAGGATCGCGGGGTCGATCATGTCCTCGCGGTTGGAGGCGCCGATCACGACCACGTTCTGCAGGCCCTCCACGCCGTCGATCTCGGCGAGCAGCTGCGGGACGATGGTGTTCTCCACGTCCGAGCTGACGCCGGAGCCTCGGGTGCGGAAGAGGGACTCCATCTCGTCGAAGAAGACGATGACGGGGGTGCCCTCGCTGGCCTTCTCACGGGCTCGCTGGAAGACCAGGCGGATCTGCCGCTCGGTCTCGCCGACGTACTTGTTGAGGAGCTCGGGGCCCTTGATGTTGAGGAAGAAGCTCTTGCCGGCGGCCTGGCCGGTCACTTCGGCGACCTTCTTGGCCAGTGAGTTGGCGACGGCCTTGGCGATGAGTGTCTTGCCGCAACCAGGGGGCCCGTACAGCAGGACGCCCTTGGGCGGCCGCAGTTCGTGCTCCTTGAACAGGTCGGGGTAGAGGTACGGGAGCTCGACCGCGTCGCGGATGGCCTCGATCTGGTTGCCGAGCCCGCCGATCTGGTCGTAGCCGATGTCGGGGACCTCTTCGAGGACGAGTTCCTCGACCTCGCTCTTGGGCACGACCTCGTAGACGTAGCCGGAGCGGGGTTCGAGCAGGAGGGCGTCGCCGGCGCGGATGGTGACGTCCAGCAGCGGCTCGGCGAGCCGTACCACCCGTTCCTCGTCGGTGTGCCCGAGCACCAGGGCGCGCTCGCCGTCCTCGAGGATCTCCTTGAGGGTGACGATGTCCCCGACGCGCTCGAACTCCATGGCCTCGACCACGTTGAGCGCTTCGTTGAGCATCACTTCCTGGCCGCGCCGGAGCTCGTCCAGCTCGACGCTGGGGCTGACGTTCACCCGGAGCTTGCGGCCTCCGGTGAAGATGTCGGCCGTGCCGTCCTCGTTCGCCGCGAGGAAGACACCGAAGCCGGCCGGCGGCTGTGCGAGCCGGTCGACCTCTTCCTTGAGGGCCACGATCTGGTCGCGGGCCTCACGGAGCGTGTTGGCGAGTCGCTCGTTCTGGGCGGACACGCCGGCCAGGTTGGTCTGCAGCTCGACGATCCGCTCTTCGAGAATCCTCGTGTGTCGCGGAGAGTCGGCGAGCTTGCGTCGCAGGACGGCGATCTCCTGCTCAAGGTAGGCGATCTGCCCGGCCGGGTCGTCGGACCCGCGTCCCGGGCGGATGCCGCGGTTCATGTCGTCGTCGTGGGCTGCCACGGTCCTCACCTCCTCCAAGGGGAGCTGGACGCTTCCAGACCCTACCTGGGTGGGTGTCGATTGAAACCCCTAGATCACAAAGACGGTCGGGGTGTGTCCGATCTTCACCCTTGCGCTCTCCCTCACGCCAGGGGAATACCCACCGAACGCGATTGGAAAGCGACCAGAGGTAGGGTCGAAGCGTTCAACACCCGCCAGAGCTGGCCGGATTCCCGTACGGCTCGGCACAGAAAACGGCAGGAGAGATGACCGTGCAGCAGGAGGCCGGAGTCGGTGGCGAGACGATGGAGGTCTGGATCGATCAGGACCTCTGTACCGGCGACGGCATCTGCGCGCAGTACGCGCCGGAGGTGTTCGAGCTGGACATCGACGGTCTGGCCTATGTGAAGAGCGCCGACGACGAGCTGCTTCAGGAGCCGGGAGCCACAACGCCCGTACCGCTGCCGCTTCTCACGGATGTGATCGACTCGGCGAAGGAGTGTCCCGGCGAGTGCATCCACGTACGTCGGGTTTCGGACAGGGTCGAGGTCTACGGCCCGAACGCAGAGTGACCTGATCTGTACGGTGCGTTACTACTGTCTGATTGCTCACACCACGAGGGGCCGTCGTCAGACGCTGTGGGCCTCCGCTGGTGCCGAGCGGACGAACGCTCCGTTCTTCCAGCGCCACTTCAGGTCGTCCTCGGTGTCCGGGCAGCAGGTGGGCACGTCGTCGGACGAGTAGCCGAGCAGGGTCGCGGTGACCGCGCCGTCGCGGACGGCGAAGTCCTTGACCGTGTAGCGGTCCTTGGGGTCGACGAGCGTGGCCACCACGCGCGCGGGGGCGTCGTCCGCGCCGCCGGTGAGGACGTAGATGCCGTCGGGCGGGGTGCTGATGCCCGCGTCGCAGTGCACCACGGCGACCGTCTCCGGCCGGCCGTCGCCGTCGAGGTCCCCGGTCGCCTCGCGCTCCACCACGGCCTCGACGGGGCCGCATTCGAGGGGGAAGTCCACGCCGTCGGTCGCGGGCGCGGCCACGGGGGCGGACTGGGTGCCGTGCTGCGGTTCCTGGGCGGCGGTGGCGGCGTCCGGTTGCAGGAGCGAGGAGAGGGCCACGACACCGGCGAGCGCGGTGGCGGTGGCCAGCCAGTGGATCGGACGAGTGTGGGCGTGTGCCAGTTCCGGGACCGCGGATTGCTGCACTAGGAGTGTCTCCTGTGAGGGCTGTGCCGGTGGGGGTGGCCAGCATGGTGCCACACGTCACAGGGCGGGGGAACGGCGGGGTGGGACGTCGGTCCGGCTTCTGTGGATCCGGGTGCTCACGGGGGTCAAATGCGCGGCGGGGGGGGGGGGGGGGGGGGGGGGGGGGGGGGGGGGGGGGGGGGGGGGGGGGGGGGGGGGGGGGGGGGGGGGGGGGGGGGGGGGGGGGGGGG
>NZ_JBVIED010000015.1:0-258464 GCF_055572035.1 Streptomyces sp. NPDC030838
CCAGTGGGGAGGGGGAGGGGGAGGGGGTTGGTCTCCCTGGAGGAGAGAGAGTTGGCAGGGGGGCGGGGGGGGCGGCCCTTTCCCCCGGGGGGGAAGCCCCGCCCCTCGCGTCCGTCACCGCTCAGCCCTTGCTGAGCTCCCAGAACCGGAACACCGTCGAGGCGTCCAGGCAGTACTCCAGGCCGTAGACGCCCTCGCGGACGACCGCGTACTGCTTGGCCTGCCAGACGGGCAGGACGGGCAGTTCGTCGGCGACGATGTCCTGCAGCGTGCCGAAGTCCTTGTCGGTCGCCGCGCGGTCGGACTGGGCGGCCGTGCGCGGGATGAGCGTGCCGGTGATGGTGCCGTTGGCGTAGTTGTTGGCGAGCACGTTGCCGTCGCCGAAGAACGGGGCGGTGAAGTTGTCGGCGTCGGGGTAGTCGGGCACCCAGCCCTTGACGTACACGCCGTACTTGCCGGCCTCGATGTCCTTCTCGTACTGGTCGAAGGCGACCGACTTGACCTGGGCTTCGAACAGGCCGCTGTCGTTGAGCTGGCCGGCGATGGCCTGCAGCGCCTGGTCGGTGGCGGGACCGTAGCGGGACGGGGTCGACCAGAGGGTGAGCTTCACCTTGCCGGTGATGCCGTCGGCGCGCAGGGCGGCGGCCGCCTTGGACTTGGACGGGCTGGCGCCGTAGGTGTCGAAGAAGGCCGTGTTGTGGCCGGCGATACCGGCCGGGATGATCGAGTAGAGCGGGGTGGCGGTGCCCTGGTAGACGTCCTCGACGAGGGCCTCGCGGTCGATCAGGTGGGCGATGGCCTTGCGGACCGAGAGCTTTCCGGCGACCGGGTCGTCCATGTTGAAGACCAGGTGCTGGACCTCGGCGCTGGTTCCCTCGATGACCTCGACGCCGGCGTCGGCGTCGGCCTTCTCGATGTCGGCGATGTCGCCGGCGCTCAGGCCTCGGTAGGCGATGTCGATCTCGTCGTCGAGGAGTGCCTGCTTCAGCGCGGTGCGGTCGCCGTGGAAGAACTTCAGGGTGACGCCGGAGTTCTTGGTCTCGGCGGCGCCCTGGTAGTGCTCGTTGACGGAGAAGACGGCCTTGTCGTCGTCGAAGGAGTCCAGCTTGTAGGGGCCGGAGCCGATCGCCTCGCCGTCCTCGCGCAGCTTGGTGCCGTCGTACTCGCGGTGGTTGACGATGGAGCCGGCACCGGAGGCGATCTTGCTGGGGAAGGTGGCGTCGGCGACCTTCAGCTTGAACACGACGGTCTTGTCGTCCGGCGTCTCGACCGAGTCGAGCATGGGGAACATGATCGCCGGCCCGTCCGGGTCGTTGATCTTCAGCATGCGTTCGAAGGAGAACTTGACGTCCTGCGAGGTGAGCGGGTCACCGTTGCTGAACTTCAGCCCGTCCTTGAGCGTGCACTCGTACACCTTGGTCGTGGTGTCCGTGAAGGAGCACTGCTCCGCGGCCTCCGGCTCGGGCTCGGTGCCTCCCTTGGGGAAGCTGAGCAGCGACTGGAAGACGTTGTTGAACAACAACCAGGAGCCGGGGTCGTAGCCGGACGCGGGGTCCGTCGCCAGGACGTCGTCGGACATTCCCATGACGACGGAGGAGCCGTTCTCCCCCGCGTCACCGTTCTCCGAACCGCATCCGGTCAGCAGGCCGGAGGCCAGTCCCGCCGCGATGGGCAGGACGGGCCACTGCTTGCGCATGTTCACGTGCGTGTGCCTTACGTCGTTCTCGAACTCCCGGGCGCCCGTGCGGCTCCCGGGCAAACGTCGGGGGAGATGTCGGATGTCAGCCGCTCACACCGCGGCTGAGCTCCCACAGCTGAAGGGTCGAGGAGGAGTTCAGCGCGTAGGCGGCCCCGGTGATGTCGTCACGCGCGGCCACGTACTGCTTACCCTGCCACAGGGGCAGCACGGGGACGTCCTCGGCGACGATGTCCTGGATCCGCGTCAGGGAGTCGACGGCGGAGATCCGGTCGGCCTCGCGGCGGGACTGCGGGATCAGGCTGTTGCGGATCTGGCTGTTGGCGTACGGCGAGCCGAGGAAGTTGTCCTTGTCGAGGAAGGGCGCGAGGAAGTTGTCGGCGTCCGGGAAGTCCGGGAACCAGCCCATGCCGTAGACCTCGTACTCGCCCTTCTGCTCGGCGGGGCGGAACGTCGCCCAGGGGGCGCCCTTGATGTCGACGTCGAACAGGCCGCTGTCGTTGAGCTGCTTCCGGAGCAGCTCGAACTCCTTCTTGGTGGCGGCGCCGTAGTGGTCGGTGGTGTAGTGCAGCGTCAGCTTCACCGGGGTGGTGATGTCGGCCTTGGCGAGGATGCCGCGGGCCTTGGCGACGCTCGGGTCGCCGTAGCGGTTGAAGAACGAGTTGGAGTGGCCGGTGATGGTGGCCGGGACCAGCGAGTACAGCGGTTCGGCCTGGGAGCCGTAGACCTCGGAGACGATCTCGCCGCGGTTGATGATCTGGGCCATGGCCTGGCGTACGGCCTTGCCGCGGACGGCCGGGGCGTTGGTGTTGAAGGCCAGGTAGCGGATTTCCAGGCCGGGCATGTCGACGAGGTCGACTCCCTCAGGGGCGTCGGTGCCCAGCTGCTGGATCTGCTGCGGCGTCATGGTGCGGGACATCAGGTCGATGTCGCCCTTGCCGAGGGCGTCGTTCATGGCGTCGGCGTCCGCGTAGGAGACCAGTTCGACCTTGTCGTTGTTCACCGTCAAGGTGCCCTTGTAGGCGGGGTTCTTGGTGAACACGGCCTTGACCAGCTCGCCGTTCTTCTCCTCGGCCTTCAGGGTGTACGGGCCGGAGCCGTCCACGGCGAAGCCGTCGCGCAGCTTGTCCTTGGGGTAGTCGTCGGGGTTGACGATGCCGGCGACCGGGGTGGACAGCTTGTACGGGAACGTGGCGTCCGCGGTCTTGAGGTGGAAGATGACCTCGCGGTCGCCCTGCGTCTCGACGGTGTCGATGGTGGACAGCAGGGCGAAGACGCCGCTGTCGGCCTTGAGGGCGCGGGCGCGGTCGATGGAGTACTTCACGTCGGCGGCGGTGATCGGGTCGCCGTTCGCGAAGGTCAGGTCGTCGCGCAGCCGGCAGGAGTAGCGCTCGTTGCCGGTGTCGGTGAAGCCACAGCTCTCGGCGGCCTCGGGAACGGGCTCGCCCTCGCCGCGCGGCTGGATCATCAGCGTCTGCACGGTCTGGCGCAGCACGTTCCAGGTGCCGACGTCGTAGGCGTAGGCCGGGTCGAGGGGCGCGGGGGCGTCGTTGGAGGCGATGAACCGGTCCGTGGTGCCGACGGCGATCGCGTCGCCGCCGTCGCTCCCGCTGTCGGACCCGCCGCAGGCGGCGAGCGCGGGCGCGAGCAGGCCGACCACGGCCGGCAGCACCAAAGTCTTGCGGTTCATGCTCGAGTTTCTCCAGAGCTGTCGAGTCCGTGTATCCGGCATGCAGGGGTGTCGCGGCGGAACACGGGACCAGGGGGTGATGTTCTCGCGACGAGATTAGTGCGCGCCCGCAGCGCGGTTCGCGGGCACTGGAGTTGAACGCCCATCACGCAGCGAAACCGGGCGTGGACACACCGAAAACCCGACAGCGGAAGGATTCGTGCAGCGTTCCACCAATCGGGACACAAGGACACGGCACAACCCGCAGGAAGCGGGCAAGGAGCACGCGCGGAGCAGCCTGTCGAGGCGCGCTGGAGTGGCGAACGTCACATAGCCAACGGGCGGTGAAGGAGCTGGAATTCGGCCACCCGGAGCGGTTCGAATTCCTGCGCGGGCGCGTTCGATGAATTCCCGGTCTATCCGTGTTGCACGGTGGGTGAAGAGCTAGCCCATTTCCGTCATCAGCCCGCGCAGAAATGGGAGGTCCACCTCTTCGAGAGAGGTCACCACGGTGCGCCGGGCGGCCGGGGAGATGGGGGCGACGGACGGCACCGCGACCACCCGGCAGCCGGCGGCCTCGGCCGCGGCCACACCGGTCACCGTGTCCTCGACGACCGCGCATCTGGCCGGATCCGCACCCAGTCCGGCCGCGGCCAGCAGATACGGGTCGGGGTGCGGCTTGGTGCGCGGCACCTCGTCTCCGGCCACGGTCAGGGCGAAGTACTGAGGGCCGAGCGAGGTCAGCACACGGTCGATGATGCGCCGGTGGGAGGCGGAGACCAGGGCCGTGGGGATCTCGTGCGCGGCCAGTTCGGCCAGCAGCCGGGCGGCCCCGGGCATCAGCGGCAGCGCGCGGTCGATCCGGTCCTCGAACCCCTGGTTGAGCAGGACGGTGAGTTCGGCCAGGGTGATGTCGGCTCCCGTGGCCTCGATGAGGAACCCCGCGCTGCGGCTCATGGGGCCGCCGACCACGACATGGCGCCAGGAGTCGTCGAGGGTGTGCCCGAGGCCGGCGAAGACCTCGACCTCGACGTCCCACCAGAAGCCCTCGGTGTCCACCAGGGTCCCGTCCATGTCGAGGAGCACGGCCTGCAGGGCGGAGCCTTCGGCCGTACGGGTGCCGAGCGCGGGGACGGTGGTCGTCATCCGGCGTACCTCCTTGAGGGACGAGCAGGCCGGTTCCCGTGAGGGGAACCGGCCTGCGGTGGACCGACCAGTGTACGACTTGTGCGGACGAACCGCCTCGTTTGAAAGGCGGATGTCGGGGCAGT
This sequence comes from Streptomyces sp. NPDC030838, assembly GCF_055572035.1. Classification (NCBI taxonomy): domain Bacteria; kingdom Bacillati; phylum Actinomycetota; class Actinomycetes; order Kitasatosporales; family Streptomycetaceae; genus Streptomyces; species Streptomyces sp. NPDC030838. The sequence goes on from NZ_JBVIED010000015.1 coordinate 4,637, forward strand.
CGGTCGGATACGCCGGGGCGTGCCTCAGCGTGTGTCCGCTTGTCTCGGCGTTGCGTGCCTCAGCGTTGCGTGCCTCAGCGTGCGTTGAAGTACTTGGCCTCGGGGTGGTGGATGACGATGGCGTCCGTCGACTGCTCCGGGTGCAGCTGGAACTCCTCCGACAGCCGCACGCCGATGCGCTCCGGCTGGAGCAGGTCGGCGATCTTCGCGCGGTCCTCCAGGTCGGGGCAGGCGCCGTAGCCGAGGGAGAAGCGGGCGCCGCGGTACTTCAGGGCGAACATGTCCTCGATGTCGGCCGGGTCCTCACCGGCGAAGCCCAGCTCCGAGCGCACGCGCGCGTGCCAGTACTCGGCCAGCGCCTCGGCCAACTGCACGGACAGGCCGTGCAGTTCGAGGTAGTCGCGGTAGGCGTCGGACGCGAACAGCTTCGCGGTCTCCTCGCCGATGCGGGAGCCGACGGTGACGACCTGGAGTCCGACGACGTCCGTCTCGCCCGACTCCTCGGGGCGGAAGAAGTCGGCCAGGCACAGGCGGCGGCCCCGGCGCTGGCGCGGGAAGGTGAACCGGGTGCGCTCGTGGCCCGCCTCGTCCAGGATGATCAGGTCGTCGTCCTTGGAGACGCACGGGAAGTAGCCGTAGACGACGGCCGCCTCCAGCAGGTTCTCCGCCTGGAGCTTGTCCAGCAGGCCGCGCAGCCGCGGCCGGCCCTCGGTCTCGACCAGTTCCTCGTACGTCGGCCCCTGGCCGGTGCGCGCCTGCTTCAGGCCCCACTGGCCCTTGAACAGCGCGCCCTCGTCCAGCCAGCTCGCGTACTCCTTGAGCTGGATGCCCTTGACGACGCGGGTGCCCCAGAAGGGCGGGGTCGGCACCGGGTTGTCGGTGGCGACGTCGGAGCGGACGTGGCCCTCCTCCGGGCGCTCCTCCACCTCGACGGTGGCGGCCCGCACCCGGCGCTGCCTCAGCTCGGGCAGCTTGGCGCCGGGCACGCCGCGCTTGACGCCGATGAGGGCGTCCATCAGGCGCAGGCCCTCGAACGCGTCGCGGGCGTAGCGGACTTCGCCCTCGTAGATCTCGTGCAGGTCCTGCTCGACGTAGGCGCGGGTGAGGGCGGCTCCGCCGAGGATGACCGGGTAATTCGCCGCCAGGCCGCGCTGGTTGAGCTCCTCCAGGTTCTCCTTCATGATCACCGTGGACTTGACCAGGAGCCCGGACATGCCGATGACGTCGGCCCTGTGTTCCTCGGCGGCCTCCAGGATCGCGGAGACCGGCTGCTTGATGCCGAGGTTGACGACGTTGTAGCCGTTGTTGGACAGGATGATGTCGACGAGGTTCTTGCCGATGTCGTGGACGTCGCCGCGCACGGTGGCCAGCACGATGGTGCCCTTGCCCTCGGCGTCGGACTTCTCCATGTGCGGCTCGAGGTAGGCGACCGCGGCCTTCATGACCTCCGCGGACTGGAGCACGAACGGCAGCTGCATCTGGCCGGAGCCGAACAGCTCGCCGACCACCTTCATGCCGTCCAGCAGCGTCTCGTTGACGATGTCGAGGGCGGGGCGCTCCTGGAGGGCCTCGTCGAGGTCGGCCTCCAGGCCGTTGCGCTCGCCGTCGATGATGCGGCGCTTGAGGCGCTCCTCCAGCGGCAGCGCGGCCAGCTCCTCGGCCTTGCCGGCCTTGAGGGACTTCGCCGTGGCGCCCTCGAACAGGGCCATCAGCTTCTGCAGCGGGTCGTAGCCCTCGCTGCGGCGGTCGTAGACGAGGTCGAGGGCCGTCTGGACCTCTTCCTCGGTGAAGCGGGCGATCGGCAGGATCTTGGAGGCGTGCACGATCGCCGAGTCCAGGCCGGCCTTGACGCACTCGTCGAGGAAGACGGAGTTCAGCAGGATGCGGGCGGCCGGGTTCAGGCCGAAGGAGATGTTCGACAGACCCAGGGTGGTCTGCACCTTCGGGTGGCGCCTCTTCAGCTCGCGGATCGCCTCGATGGTGGCGATGCCGTCCTTGCGGGACTCCTCCTGACCGGTGCAGATGGTGAAGGTCAGGGTGTCGATGAGGATGTCCTCCTCATGGATGCCCCAGTTGCCGGTCAGGTCGGCGATCAGCCGTTCGGCGATCTCGACCTTCTTCTCCGGCGTGCGGGCCTGGCCCTCCTCGTCGATGGTCAGGGCGATCAGCGCGGCGCCGTGCTCCCGGGCGAGCCGGGTGACGCGCGCGAAGCGGGAGTCGGGGCCGTCGCCGTCCTCGTAGTTCACCGAGTTGATGACCGCGCGGCCGCCCAGCTTCTCCAGACCCGCCCGGATCACGTCGACCTCGGTGGAGTCCAGCACGATCGGCAGGGTGGAGGCGGTGGCGAACCGTCCGGCCAGCTCCTCCATGTCCGCCACGCCGTCCCGGCCGACGTAGTCCACGCACAGGTCGAGCATGTGCGCGCCCTCGCGGATCTGCTCCCGCGCCATCTCCACGCAGTCGTCCCAGCGGCCGTCCAGCATGGCCTCGCGGAACTTCTTGGAGCCGTTGGCGTTGGTGCGCTCGCCGATCGCCAGGTACGAGGTGTCCTGGCGGAACGGCACCGACTGGTACAGCGAGGCGGCGCCCGGCTCGGGACGCGGCTCGCGCTCGACCGGGCGCAGGTCGCGGACGCGCTCGACCACCTGGCGCAGGTGCTCCGGCGTCGTGCCGCAGCAGCCGCCCACCAGGGACAGGCCGTAGTCGCGGACGAAGTTCTCCTGGGCGTCCGCCAGCTCCGGCGCGGACAGCGGGTAGTACGCGCCATCCTTCGTCAGTTCGGGCAGGCCGGCGTTCGGCATGCACGACAGCGGGATACGGGCATGGCGGGACAGATGCCGCAGATGCTCGCTCATCTCCGCCGGGCCGGTCGCACAGTTCAGGCCGATCATGTCGATGCCGAGCGGCTCCAGCGCGGTGAGCGCGGCGCCGATCTCGGAGCCCAGCAGCATGGTGCCGGTGGTCTCGACGGTCACCGAGACGATCAGCGGTACGTCGTATCCGGCGACCTCCATCGCGCGGCGGGCGGCGATGACGGAGGCCTTGGTCTGGAGGAGGTCCTGGGTGGTCTCGACGATCAGCGCGTCCGCGCCGCCCGCGAGCAGGCCCTCGGCGTTCTGCTGGTAGGCGTCGCGGATCGCGCCGAAGGTGGTGTGGCCCAGGGTCGGCAGCTTGGTGCCCGGGCCCATCGAGCCCAGCACCCAGCGCTGGCGGCCGTCACGGGCGGTGTACTCGTCGGCCGTCTCCCGGGCGATGCGGGCACCGGCCTCGGACAGCTCCAGCACCCGTTCGGCGATCTCGTACTCCGCCGCGGCGGTGAGGTTGGCGCCGAAGGTGTTGGTCTCCACGCAGTCCACGCCCGCGTCGAAGTAGGCGGAGTGCACGGAGCGGACGATGTCGGGCCGGGTGACGTTCAGGACCTCGTTGCAGCCCTCCAGGTTCTGGAAGTCCTCGAGGGTGGGTTCCTGGGCCTGGAGCATGGTGCCCATCGCTCCGTCGGCGACCACCACACGGGTGGCGAGCGCCTCTCGGAGCGCGGACGCACGGGTCCGGCTGTCGGCGGAAGGGGTCGGCGGCAACGAGGCCATGTAAGGGCTCCCTGAGATGCGACGGCTGTCGGCTTTGCGTCGCCTCGGGGCACGGTCGGGCACCGTCCCGGGGCGGGCGCACGCCGTCAGGGTAACCGGCGACGGGGGCCTATGGTCAGGGGCGTCCACGAGGCGGACGAGGCAGATGGCCGAAGCGCGACCGTCTGTTTTCGGCCACCACCGGTGGACGGACGGCGAACAGCTGCCGACCGACCATTAGCGAGAGGTCGGCATCGACCGGTAGTGTTCGACATTGCCGAACGGCGGCAGCGACGTCGCAGCTCGACGGTCGAAGGGGACGGAGGCAGGACGGCGATGGCACGGAACATCCAGTCGCTCGAGCGGGCGGCCGCGATGCTGCGACTGCTCGCGGGCGGCGAGCGGCGGCTGGGCCTGTCGGACATCGCCTCGTCCCTGGGTCTCGCCAAGGGCACCGCCCACGGCATTCTGCGCACCCTCCAGCAGGAGGGCTTCGTCGAGCAGGACGACGCCTCCGGGCGCTATCAGCTGGGCGCCGAGCTGCTGCGCCTGGGCACCACCTACCTCGACGTCCACGAACTGCGGGCGCGCGCCCTGGTCTGGGCCGACGACCTGGCCCGCTCCAGCGGCGAGAGCGTCCATCTGGGCGTGCTGCACCAGCAGGGCGTGCTGATCGTCCACCACGTCTTCCGCCCCGACGACAGCCGGCAGGTGCTGGAGATCGGCGCCATGCAGCCGCTGCACTCCACGGCGCTCGGCAAGGTCCTCTCGGCGTACGACCCGGTCGCGCACAGCGAGGCCCTCGATGCCGACCGCAAGGCCTTCACCGACCGCACCGTCTGCGACCTGGGCCCCTTCGAGCAGATCCTCGACCTCACGCGCGCGCGTGGCTACGCGGCCGACGTGGAGGAGACCTGGGAGGGCGTCGCGTCCATCGCCGCCCCCATCCACGACCGGCGCCGGATGCCGGTCGGCGCGGTCGGCATCACCGGCGCGGTGGAGCGCGTGTGCCGGGACGGCGAGCTGCGCCCCGAGCTGATCGCGGCGGTACGGGACTGTGCCCGCGCGGTGTCGCGGGACCTGGGCGCGGGGCGCTTCTGAGGCGCGGCGCGCCTTCCGGGCCGTACGCCGGCACGTAGGCAAGCCCCAGGGCAGGACACGAACACCGGGACGCCAGGCGGCGTTCCGGTGATCGCCATAACCTGAAGCGGGCATATCCGGCGTTGCCCAGCCCACAGCGGCATCGATGATCGATAACTCCGCGCGATCAATAACGATCGGATTTTCGATAACGGAACCCTTGACGCATGCGCGACCGCCCGACAAGACTCCCGTCCATCGGTCGGCATTGTCGAACACCTACCGGCAATACGCGCTAGAGTGTGACAACGCCAAGGGCCGGCACAGCTCTCACCCCCGAGGGCGCGGAACCTCCGTAGGGACACGGGGTTCGGCTTCCCCTGGACGAAGGACAAAGGAGTCGCGGGTGTCCAGCTCCGACATCTTCATCGGCGAGACCATCGGTACCGCCATACTCATCCTGCTCGGCGCCGGCGTTGTGGCCGCCGTCGTGCTCAAGGCCTCCAAGGCCCGCAACGCCGGCTGGCTCGCCATCACCTTCGGGTGGGGTTTCGCCGTGCTCACGGCCGTCTACATCTCGGCCCCTCTCTCCGGGGCCCACCTGAACCCGGCCGTGACGCTCGGTATCGCGATCAAGGACGGCGAGTGGAGCAACGTCCCCACGTACTTCGCGGGACAGCTGCTCGGCGCCATGATCGGTGCCACGCTCGCCTGGGTGGCGTACTACGGCCAGTTCCACGCCCACCTCACCGACCGCGAGATCGTCGGTGGCCCGGGCACCCAGTCCACCAAGGCCGTAGAGGCCCAGGAGGCCCAGGCCGGACCGGTGCTCGGCGTCTTCTCCACCGGCCCCGAGATCCGCAACGTGGCGATGAACCTCGCCACCGAGATCATCGGCACCTTCGTGCTGGTCCTCGCGGTCCTCACCCAGGGTCTCAACGACAACGGCAACGGTCTGGGCGTCGTCGGCGGGCTGATGGTCGCGCTCGTCGTGGTCGGCATCGGTCTCTCGCTGGGCGGTCCCACGGGATACGCCATCAACCCGGCGCGTGACCTCGGCCCGCGCATCGTGCACGCGCTGCTCCCCCTGCCCAACAAGGGCGGCTCCGACTGGGGCTACGCCTGGATCCCGGTGGTCGGTCCGCTGATCGGCGCCGCTCTCGCGGCAGGCCTCTACAAGCTGGCTTTCGCGTAGAGGTTCCGCCAAAGCATCAGCGCACGATCCCCAGTCCGTTTCCGTGACCCCCAGGAGCACACAGTGACCGACGCCCACACCGCCGGCCCGTTCATCGCCGCCATCGACCAGGGCACCACCTCGTCCCGCTGCATCGTCTTCGACCGCGACGGCCGGATCGTCTCCGTCGACCAGAAGGAGCACGAGCAGATCTTCCCCAAGCCGGGCTGGGTCGAGCACAACGCCACCGAGATCTGGACCAACGTCCAGGAAGTCGTCGCCGGAGCCATCGAGAAGGCCGGCATCACCCGCGACGACATCAAGGCCATCGGCATCACCAACCAGCGCGAGACCACCGTGCTGTGGGACAAGAACACCGGTGAGCCCGTCCACAACGCCATCGTCTGGCAGGACACCCGCACCGACGCCCTCTGCCGGGAGCTGGGCCGCAACGTCGGCCAGGACCGCTTCCGCCGCGAGACCGGTCTCCCCCTCGCCTCCTACTTCTCCGGGCCGAAGGCCCGCTGGCTGCTCGACAACGTCGAGGGCCTGAAGGAGCGCGCCGAGGCGGGCGACATCCTCTTCGGCACCATGGACACCTGGGTCATCTGGAACCTGACCGGCGGTGTCGACGGCGGCAAGCACGTCACGGACGTCACCAACGCCTCCCGCACCCTGCTGATGAACCTGCACAGCATGGAGTGGGACGAGAAGATCTGCGAGTCCATCGGCGTGCCGACGCAGATCCTGCCCGAGATCCGCTCCTCCGCCGAGGTCTACGGCGAGATCAAGGGCGGCAAGCTCGGCGACCTGCTCGGCGGCATCCCGGTCGCCTCCGCGCTCGGCGACCAGCAGGCGGCCCTGTTCGGCCAGTGCTGCTTCGCCGAGGGCGAGACCAAGTCGACGTACGGCACCGGCACCTTCATGGTGATGAACACCGGTGACAAGATCATCAACTCCTACGCGGGCCTGCTGACCACCGTCGGCTACCAGATCGGCGACCAGAAGCCGGTCTACGCCCTGGAGGGCTCGATCGCCGTCACCGGCTCCCTGGTGCAGTGGATGCGCGACCAGATGGGCCTGATCTCCACCGCCGCCGAGATCGAGACGCTCGCCCTGTCCGTCGAGGACAACGGCGGCGCCTACTTCGTGCCGGCCTTCTCCGGTCTGTTCGCCCCGCACTGGCGCTCCGACGCCCGCGGTGTGATCGCCGGTCTGACCCGGTACGTCACCAAGGCGCACCTGGCCCGTGCCGTCCTGGAGGCCACCGCCTGGCAGACCCGGGAGATCGCCGACGCCATGGTCAAGGACTCCGGCGACGAGCTGGTGGCCCTCAAGGTCGACGGCGGCATGACCTCCAACAACCTGCTGATGCAGACCCTCTCGGACTTCCTGGACGCCCCCGTGGTGCGTCCGATGGTCGCCGAGACCACCTGCCTCGGCGCCGCCTACGCCGCCGGCCTCGCCGTCGGCTTCTGGAACAGCACCGACGACCTGCGCGCCAACTGGCGGCGGGCCGCCGAGTGGACCCCCCGCATGGACGCGGAGACCCGCGACCGTGAGTACAAGAACTGGCTCAAGGCCGTCGAACGGACCATGGGCTGGCTCGAGGAAGAGAACTGACGAGAGCTGGCGCCCAGCTCTGAGGCGAGTTCTCAGACGAGCTCTGATGAGGAGTAAGAACCCGACATGACCAGTCAGTCCACCCTGCAGTCCGTGCCTGCCCTCGGTACGCGCCCGGCCTCCGGCTCCAACCCGAGCCGCGCCGAGACCCGGGAGCGGCTCGCCAAGGCGTCGTACGACCTTCTTGTGATCGGCGGCGGCATCCTGGGCATCTCCACCGCCTGGCACGCCGCGCAGTCCGGGCTCAGGGTGGCCCTGGTCGACGCCGGCGACTTCGCCGGTGCCACGTCCTCCGCCTCCTCCAAGCTGCTCCACGGCGGTCTGCGCTACCTGCAGACCGGCGCGGTGAAGCTGGTGGCGGAGAACCACTTCGAGCGCCGTGCGGTATCCCGCCAGGTGGCCCCCCACCTGGCGAACCCGCTCACCTTCTACCTCCCCGTGTACAAGGGCGGGCCGCACGGCGCCGCGAAGCTCGGCGCGGGTGTGTTCGCGTACTCGATGCTGTCGGCCTTCGGCGACGGCGTCGGGCACCTGCTCTCCCCCGCCAAGGCGGCGGCGGACGTGCCGGAGCTGCGCACCGAGAACCTGAAGGCCGTGGCCGTGTACGGCGACGACCAGATGAACGACGCCCGCATGGCGCTGATGACGGTCCGCGCGGCCGTCGAGGCGGGTGCGGTCGTCCTGAACCACGCCGAGGTCACCGGCCTGCGCTTCACCAAGGGCCGGGTGACCGGCGCCGAGCTGAAGGACCGGCTGTCCGGCGACGAGTTCGGCGTCAACGCCCGGCTCGTGCTCAACGCGACCGGCCCGTGGGTGGACCACCTGCGCCGTATGGAGGACCCGGATGCCGCGCCGTCGATCCGTCTGTCGAAGGGCGCGCATCTGGTCCTGAAGCGCACCTCCCCGTGGAAGGCCGCGCTCGCCACCCCGATCGACAAGTACCGCATCACCTTCGCCCTCCCCTGGGAGGACATGCTGCTGCTGGGCACCACCGACGATGAGTTCGAGGGCGACCCGGCGGACGTCGCGGTCAACGACAAGGACATAGCCCAGATCCTCGACGAGGCCGCGTTCTCCATCCGCGACCAGCAGCTGGACCGCGACCTGATCACCTACGCCTTCGCGGGCCTGCGGGTGCTGCCGGGCGGCCCCGGCGACACCGCCAAGGCCAAGCGCGAGACGGTCGTCACCGAGGGCAAGGGCGGCATGCTGTCCGTCGCGGGCGGCAAGTGGACGACCTTCCGTCACATCGGCCGTACGGTCATGAAGAAGCTGGAGGCGCTGCCGGGCCACCCGCTGGGTGAGGACTTCGAGCCGATCTCGTCGCTGCCGAAGAAGCTGCCGCTGCCGGGTGTCGCCAACCCGCGCGCGGTCGCCCACCGTCTGCTGACCGACGGCCCGGCGCCCGGCCCGCGCATGGCGGCGGACACCGCCAAGCACCTGGCCACCCACTACGGTTCGCTGGCCTTCGACATCGCCCGCCTCGCCAACGAGAACCCGGAGCTGGGCCGGCGCGTCCACCCGGACGCCCCGGAGATCTGGGCGCAGGTCGTCTGGGCCCGCGACCACGAGTGGGCGGAGACGGCGGACGACGTGCTGCGCCGCCGTACGACGCTGACGATCCGCGGCCTGGCCACGGACGAGGTCCGCGCGAAGGTCCAGGACCTGCTCGACGAGAAGTAGGGACGAGAAGGAGATCTCGCGTGCCGGCTCTTCCCTGACCGCCGCCGGCACCGCGGAACGGCCCCCTCCGCACTAGGGGGCCCGTAAGAAAGGGGCGGCTCCTCGCCGATGGAGCCGCCCCTTTCGCCTGTCCGGACGCAGCCGGCCTGATCCGGAAGACAGGCCCTAGCCGCCCAGCAGGGCCTCGCCGAGCAGGCGCCAGGACGGCATCGAGGAGGCGCCCGGCGGGGTTCCGATGACCTGGACGGCGACATGGTCGGCGCCCGCCTCGACGTGGGCGTGCAGCTTGGCGGCGACGGTGTCCGGGTCGCCCCAGAAGACCAGGTCGTCGACGAGGCGGTCGCTGCCGCCGCCGGTGAGTTCGTCTTCCGTGTAGCCGAGCCTGCGGAACTTGGCGAGGTTGTACGGGGTGTCGAGGTAGGGGCGCAGGTGCTCGCGGGCGGTCGCGCGGGCCTGCTCGGCGTCGGTCTCCAGCAGGACGGCGTGCTCGACGCCGAGGAAGGCGTCCGGGCCGAGGATCTCGCGGGCCTGGGCGGTGTGGGCCACGCTGACGTGGTAGGTGTGGGCGCCGGCCGTGCGGTCGCGGGCTAGTTCGAGCATCTTGGGGCCGTAGGCCGCGAGGAGGCGGCGCACCGGGGACTTGGGCGCGGGGACGTCCAGGGCGTCCATCTCGTCGAGGTACGCGGCCATGGCGGCGAGGGGTTTGACGCCGGGGCGTGGGGCGCCGCCGAAGCCGAGGCCCAGGACGTGCCGGTCGGGGTGGGCGTCGGCGAGGAGCAGCGCCCCGCCCTGCGCCGCGCGGGCGTCGCGGGCCCAGATCTGGGCGATGCCGTTGAGGACGTGCAGCCGCTCGGTCGCGGCGAGCAGATGGCCGGCGAGGCTGAGCGCCTCGCGTCGCTGCACTTCGGGGAACCAGACGGCCCGCCAGCCGCGTTCCTCCAGCTCCTGTACGGACTCCCGTACCTGCCCGGCGGACTGGTGCTCGAAGTCGAAGGTGTAGATGCCGAACGTGCCCAGGTCCAGGCCGTCGATGCCGCTCATGGGTTCCCCCCTCGTGTTCCCTGCGTCACCTGCGTACGCGTCGTGCGCGCCGCACACGTCGCACACGTCGCACGCATCGGAATATCGCAGATACTCGATATGAAGTCCAACAGGCGGCCCCGGAGAAGTGACGACACCTCAACGACTAGAGCGTGCGGCCCAGTTGCTCGACGAGCGCGGCGATCCGTTCCTCGTCCCGCTTGTAGTGGGTCCACTTGCCGACGCGCGTCGCCCGCACCAGCCCCGCCCGCTGCAGTTCGGCCAGATACGCCGACACCGTCGACTGGGCGAGCCCCGCCTTGGCCTGGATATGGCTCACGCACACCCCGACCTCCGCCGGGTCGGCGATGGCCGCCTCCATGGGGAAGTGGCGCTCGGGTTCCCGCAGCCACTGGAGCAGCTGCAACCGCACAGGGTTCGACAGCGCGCGCAGCGCGTCGACCAGCCCCGGGTCCGGTGAGATCGCTGCGTCGGCCATGGGTCCGGAGTATAGGCCGGGGGACGGTACGGATCGCCGGGTGTTCCCGGGTGGCGATCGGGGCAGTGATCCGTTCACTCCCCCGTGCAAGGGGGCTGCGGGCGCCCGCGCCGCACGCCGTAAGGTTGGGACGTCAAGCGAGGGCACGTCGGAAGGAGGCACTGGGTGATCGAGCTCGAGGGGGTTCCCGAGCTGATCGACCCGGTCATGGTGGCCGCGTTCGAGGGCTGGAACGATGCCGGCGACGCCGCCTCCACCGCGGTCGCGCATCTGGAACGTGAGTGGAAGGGCGAGGTGTTCGCGGCGCTGGACGCCGAGGACTACTACGACTTCCAGGTGAACCGTCCCACGGTGTTCATGGACGGCGGCGTACGCAAGATCACCTGGCCGACGACCCGGCTGTCGGTGGTCCGGGTCGGCGGCGAGAAGCCGCGTGACCTGGTGCTGGTGCGCGGGATCGAACCGTCCATGCGCTGGCGCTCGTTCTGCAACGAGCTGCTGGGCTTCGCCCACGAGCTGGGCGTGGAGCTGGTGGTCATCCTGGGCGCCCTGCTCGGCGACACCCCGCACACCCGTCCGGTTCCGATCAGCGGGACCACGTCCGACCCGGACCTGGCCCGCCGGATGGACCTGGAGGAGACCAAGTACGAGGGCCCGACGGGCATCGTCGGCGTCCTCCAGGAGGCGTGCACGCACGCGGGCGTACCGGCCGTCAGCCTCTGGGCCGCGGTACCGCACTACGTGTCGCAGCCGCCCAACCCGAAGGCGACGCTGGCCCTCCTCAACCGCCTGGAGGACCTGATCGACGTCCGCATCCCGCTGGGCGAGCTGCCGGAGGACGCGCGCGCCTGGCAGCTCGGCGTGGACCAGCTGGCCGCCGAGGACAGCGAGGTCGCCGAGTACGTGCAGACGCTGGAGGAGGCCCGGGACACCGCCGAGCTGCCGGAGGCGTCGGGCGAGGCGATCGCGCGCGAGTTCGAGCGGTATCTGCGGCGCCGGGACGGCGGCCGGGACAACCCGGGCGACCGCACGCGCCCGCCGATGCCGCCGAAGCCGGGCACGGACGACGGGGAATCGTCGGAGGACTGAGGGCTCCCGGAGGAGGGCGGTGCGGGGTGTGTCCGCACCGCCCTTTCTCACACCTGCGGCACGGCCACCGCGTCGAACTCGGTGTCGGGGAGCGGCGGGTCCACGTCGAAGCGCGCGTTGGGCAGATAGAGGCGGTCGCCCCAGGCGGCGGCCGTGGTCGGGATGCGGAACCGCGGATCGGTGATGCGGGTGATCAGGGTGCCGCGGGTGCCGGCGGAGTTCAGCCGGAAGACGTCGATCGCGTTCTGCCACTGCTGGACGACGTAGAGGGTGCGGCCGAGCAGCAGCAGTCCGTCGCCGTTCGGCAGCGGCGCGCCGCCGAGGTCGACGACGCGGGCGGCGCCGGTGCGCGGGTCGATCCGCATGAGGCTGCCGCCGCCCGCGAAGGCGTTCACCACCAGCAGGGCGCTGCCGTCGGGGGTGCGCTCGACGCCGTTGGCGGTGAAGTCGGGGCCCTGTTCCCAGTCGCCGCTCAGCGGCACGGTCTGCACGCCCCGCGGGGCGCCGTCGCGGCCGAGGGCGAGCCGGTAGAGCCGGGGCAGGAAGGAGTCGGTGAACCAGGCGGCGCCCGGGGTGAGGACGACGTCGTTGACGAAGGTGCCGCCGACGTTCTCGATCCGCTCGATCTCTCCGGTGCGGGCGTCGACGGTGCGCAGGTCGCCGCCGGAGCCGCCGGCGAGGAAGAGCCGCCCGTACCGGTCGATCTTGAGGCCTACGACGGGACGGTCCGGGCCGAGTCCGCGGTGGACGATCCGGCCGCGGCCGGTGGCCAGGCTCGCCCGGTAGACGTCGCCGCCCGCGAGCGAGCCGACGTAGGCGTACGGTTCCGCGCCGATGGTGATGCCCTCGGGCCGGAAGCCGTCGGGCAGCGGGAAGCGGGCGGGCCAGGTCGCGGCCGGGGTCCCGGCCGCGTGCGCGGTGCCGCCGAGCAGCGCCGCCCCGGTGAGGGCGGCGGTCGTGGTGAGCAGTCTTCGCCGTGCGAAGGAACGGTCCGTGGGTGCCACTGTGCGTCCTTCCGCGAGGGCCGGCCCGAACGGCCGGCCGAACGGTCAGCAAACGCTTCCACCCCATCACAGGGCGGAGGGCACCCGAGAGCCGATTCCGCTTGTTCTCGGGCGAGTTGAGCCGGGGCGCCGCCTCAGCGGCGCCCCGGACACGGACGTCAGAGCGCCACGCCGAGCAGCGCGTCCACCGCGCGGGAGACGACGCCGGGCGCGCCGGTGTCCTCGCCGCCCTGTTCGTGCTGGAGGGCGGCCCAGCGGTCGACGGCGGCCAGCGCGGCCGGGGCGTCGAGATCGTTGGCCAGGGCCTCGCGGATCTCCTCGACGAGGGCGTCGGCGCCCGGCCCGTCGGGCCGGGAGACGGCGGACCGCCAGCGCGCCAGCCGGGCCTCGGCGTCCCGCAGCACCTGGTCGGTCCACTCCCAGTCGGAGCGGTAGTGGTGGGAGAGCAGCGAGAGCCGGATGGCGGCCGGGTCGACGCCGTCGCGGCGCAGCTGGGAGACGAAGACCAGGTTGCCCTTGGACTTGGACATCTTCTCGCCGTGCAGGGCGACCATGCCGGCGTGCACATACGCCGTGGCCATGGGGAACTCGCCGGTCAGCACCTGGGCGTGCGAGGCGCCCATCTCGTGGTGCGGGAAGGCGAGGTCGGAGCCGCCGCCCTGGACGTCGAAGCCCATCCCGAGGTGGTCGAGGGCGATGGCGACGCACTCGATGTGCCAGCCGGGGCGACCGGGCCCCAGCGAGCCGCCGTCCCAGCTGGGCTCGCCGGGCCGGGCGGCCATCCAGAGCATCGGGTCGAGCGGGTTCTTCTTGCCCGGCCGGTCCGGGTCACCGCCCCGCTCGGCGGAGAGCAGCCGCATCGCGGCGGCGTCGAGGTTCGAGACCTGGCCGAAGTGCGGGTCGGCCTCGACGGAGAAGTAGATGTCGCCCTCGAGCTCGTAGGCGGCACCCATGTCGCGCAGGCGTTCCACCAGCGGCACGATGCCGGGTATCGCCTCGACCGCGCCGATGTAGTGCCGCGGCGGCAGCATGCGCAGGGCGGTCATGTCCTCGCGGAAGAGGGCGGTCTCCTTCTCGGCGAGCGCGACCCAGTCGACGTTGTCGCGCTGCGCCCGCTCCAGCAGCGGATCGTCGACGTCGGTGACGTTCTGGACGTAGTGGACCTGCCGCTTGGTGTCCAGCCAGACGCGCTGAACGAGGTCGAACGCGTTGTAGGTCGCCGCGTGACCCAGGTGGGTCGCGTCGTACGGGGTGATGCCGCAGACGTAGATACGGGCGACGGGACCGGGATCGAGGGTGACCAGGGTGCCGGTCGCGGTGTCGTGGATCCTCAGGTCGCGGCCCTGACCAGGCAGGGCGGGGACCTCGGAAGCGGGCCAGGCATGCATGTCTTGAGCCTAACCGGACTGGAGTTCCGTATACGAACCGGACCAGGCCGGATGGCCGGGAAGGCGCTCTTGCGCGTTCCCGGCGGATGTGCCGGGCGAGGTGTGCGTCACACCGGCGGCCAGGGGATGGCGGGCCACTCCCCGCTGGGCTCCGGGTGGACGCCGGTGGTGAGCAGCGCGTCGACCCGCGCGCGCGTGGCGTCCAGCTCGGCCGCGGTGATCAGGCCGGCGAGGCGTTCGGCGAGCGTCCCGCCCTCCCGCAGCTGCTCCCGGAGCCCGCCGAGGACCGTGACGGCCTCCTCGGTGAGCGCTTCCCCGGCCCAGCCCCACAGCAGGGTGCGCAGCTTGTCGTCGACGTTGAAGGTGACGCCGTGGTCGATGCCGTAGAGCCGGCCGTCCCCGGCGGGCAGCAGATGGCCGCCCTTGCGGTCGGCGTTGTTGATCACCGCGTCGAGCACGGCGAGCCGCCGCAGCCGCTCGTCGTCGGCGTGCACCAGCAGCGCGGTGCGCCCCTCCCCCACCTCGGCGAAACCGATCGCCTTCCAGCCCGGTTCCGGCTCCTCGCCGTCGACGAGGGCCAGCAGCCCGTCGCCCTGGACGGCCTCGATCCACAGCTGGACCATGCCCTCGCCGTACGGGCCGTCGCGCAGCACCGTCGGCGGCACCAGGCCCCAGCCGGTGGCCTCGGAGACCAGGTAGGCGGCCACCTCGCGGCCGGCGAGCGTGCCGTCCGGGAAGTCCCACAGCGGGCGCTCCCCGGCGACGGGCTTGTAGACGCAGGCCGCCTCCTGGCCGTCGTACGTCACCGTGCAGTAGAGGGCCGCGTTGGAGGCCTCCCGGATGCGTCCGCGGACGGTCAGCTCGCCCTCGGCGAGCAGGTCCGCCGACGTCAGGCTCCGCGGCGGTATCCGTTCTGGCGCGGACATACGTGTCCTTCCGGGTCGAGCGGCAGGCTGCACAGCGGGCAGGGCGGCCGGCCGGCGTTGACGACGTCGAGGGCGCGCTTGGCGAAGGCTCTGGCCTGGGCGCCGGTGAGCCGGACCCGCAGCATCGGGGGCCCGTTCTCCTCGTCCTGGAGCAGCCGCTCCTCGGCCTCGGCGAGATCCTCGTCGGAGTCGGCGTCGATCTCTACGAGGGCCTGCGCCTCGACGATCATGCGCTGCTCCTCGCCGTCCCAGGCGAGGGCCATGGTGCCGACCCGGAACTCCTCCTCGACGGGGGTGTCCAGCGGGGCGGTGTCGGTGATCTCGGCGGGGGCGACGGCCGGCACGGCGGCGCTGCCGCCGCTGCGCCGTACGACCTCGTCGAGGAGTTCGTCCATGCGCTCGGCGAGCGCGGCGACCTGTGTCTTCTCGAGGGCCACGCTGGTCACCCGGGAGCCGGCGGTGGCCTGGAGGAAGAAGGTACGGCGCCCGGGCAGTCCGACCGTGCCGGCCACGAAGCGGTCCGGTGGGTCGTAGAGGAACACCTGACGGGACACGTCCTGTCTCCTGGAATCGTCTGGACTTGTGGATCGGCATCGACTTCGGGACCGACTGACCGCTTCACCCTACTGCGGCCGACGATCACGGTGCGCCCGCACCGCCCCCGACAGGTGCGTCCTCGGCCGGCGGCTCCTCGCGCGGCACCAGGGACGCGAAGTCGCCGGTGTCGCCGAGGCGGACGAGAAAGGGGCGCAGCCGGGTGTAGCGGATCGCCGTGATGGAACACGGTTCGACGGCGATCCGCTGGAAGAGGTCGAGATGGAGTCCGAGGGCGTCCGCCACGAGCGACTTGATGATGTCGCCGTGCGAACACATCAAGTACACCGCGTCAGGCCCGTGATCGCGCTCCACGC
The DNA here is from genome assembly GCF_055572035.1 of Streptomyces sp. NPDC030838. Classification (NCBI taxonomy): domain Bacteria; kingdom Bacillati; phylum Actinomycetota; class Actinomycetes; order Kitasatosporales; family Streptomycetaceae; genus Streptomyces; species Streptomyces sp. NPDC030838. Next base: position 20,600 of record NZ_JBVIED010000015.1, read on the forward strand.
GCGCGTTCCACTCGCGTACGGCCTCGGCGGCGCGGGTCTGCATGGCGCGCATCGACTCGCCGCCGGGGAACTGCGCGGCCGACGGATGCGCCTGCACCACTTCCATGAGCGGCTCGTCCTTGAGCTCGGCGAGCTTGCGGCCGGACCAGTCGCCGTAGTGGCACTCGCCGATCCGTTCGTCGGTGTGCGCGGTCAGGCCGGGGCGGGCGTCGAGCAGTGGCCGGATCGTCTCCTGGCAACGCTCGAGCGGGCTGGTGACGACCTCGGCGAGCGGCAGCCCGGCGAGGCGCGCGGGCAGGGCGGCGGCCTGTGCGGCGCCGCGCTCGTCGAGCCGCACGCCGGGCGTCCAGCCGGCGAGCAGTCCCTCGGTGTTGGCGGTGGAACGTCCGTGCCGGACGAGGATCAGCGTGGGCATGCCGCCCAGCGTAGGCGTACGCCGGGCTGCGGTGGCGTGGAGGCGAGGGGAGAATGCGCTCCGTGATCGTCGATTGCGCCATCTACCGGGACGGGCATCGCGCGGACGGGCCCGCGGACCTCTCCGACGCCCTGGCCGAGGCGCGGGCGGCGGGCGGGTTCGTGTGGATCGGGCTGCACGAGCCGAGCCCCGGGGAGTTCGGGCTGGTCACCGAGGAGTTCGGGCTGCATCCGCTGGCCGTCGAGGACGCCCTGAAGGCCCACCAGCGGCCCAAGCTGGAGGTGTACGACGACTCGCTGTTCCTGGTGCTGAAGCCGGTGGTGTACGAGCCGGAGAGCGACGCGGTGTCCTCCGGCGAGGTCATGGTCTTCCTCGGCGACGCGTTCGTGGTGACCGTGCGGCACGGCGAGGGCGCGCCGCTGGCCGCCGTACGGCAGCGGCTGGAGCGGGAGCCGGAGATGCTGGGCAAGGGCCCTACGGCGGTGCTCTACGGCATCGCCGACGCCGTCGTCGACCACTATCTGGACGTCGCGGGCGAGCTGCAGAACGACCTGGAGGAGCTGGAGGCGGAGGTGTTCTCGCCGGAGGGCGGCGGCTCCCGGTACGCCGCCTCGCGGATCTACGGCTTCAAGCGGCAGATCCTGGAGTTCCGGAGGGCCACCGGCCCGCTGACGCTGCCGCTGAACCGGCTGGCGGGAACCGGGCCGTTCGGCGGGGCGGTGCCGTTCGTGAACGACAGGGCGCGGCCGTTCTTCCGGGACGTACAGGACCATCTCACGCGCGTGAACGAGTCCGTGGAGGGGCTGGACCGGCTGGTGTCCGACGTGTTGTCGGCGCATCTGGCGCAGATGAGCGTGCGGCAGAACGACGATATGCGGAAGATCTCCGCGTGGGCGGCCATGGCCGCGGTCCCCACGATGATCGCGGGGATCTACGGCATGAACTTCGACCACATGCCGGAGCTGCACTGGACGTGGTCCTATCCGGCGGTGATCGCGGTCATGGCCGCCCTGGAGGTGGCGCTCTACCGGTTGTTCAAGGGGCGCGGGTGGATGTGAGGGGGCCTCACGCGAATTCCGGGGCCGCCTCCGCGGGGCCGCCCAGGGCGTTGCGGCGTTCCGGCGTCCGCAGGGAGACCATGCGCCGCCAGCCGCCGAGGCGTTCGTAGGCGTAGACCGCGTGGATGCCGGCCGCGAGCACCGCGGACTTGGGCCTGGGCCAGCGGAGGATGCGGCCCATGTGGGCCATGACGGCGAGGCTGACGTCCCGGTAGATACGGATCTCGGCGAGCGCGCATTCGCGCAGGGTGCGCTGGATGGCCCGGCCGTGGCCGGCCTGGGCGAAGCGGAGCAGTTCCTCGTGGCAGTAGGCGAGGTGGTTGTCCTCGTCGTTGGAGATCATCCTGACCGCCCGGCCGAGGTCCGGGTGGTCGGCGAAGTGCTTGCGGAGCAGCTCCATCTGCTCGGAGGCGCGCTGTTCGGTGACCCGGCTGTGCGCGAGGTAGGTGACGATGTCCTGGACGGTGAGGGGTTCGTCGCGCTTGAGCTTGTCGTGGGCGAGGCCGATGCCGGCGCGCTCCAGCAGCATCGTGTAGTCGGTCTCGGGCGGGACGGGGACGGGCTCGAGGCCGCGCTTCTTCATCAGGGCGTTGAAGATGCGTCCGTGCTTGTCCTCGTCGGCGCCGTGGCGGGTGATCTTGGGGGCGAGGGCGCGCTCGCTCGCGGGAACGAGCGTGGCGATGCGGGCGTTCTCCCAGCCGCCCTGTGTCTCTCCGCTGGCGGCGATGGAGCAGAACAGGGCGTAGGACTCGTCGTTGTCGAGGATCTCCTGGAACAGACTCTTGGCCGAAAGCATCTGGAGCACCTCTCTGCAGATTCCGCAGGCCGCAAAGAACGAGTCAAATGCGGCGCGAGAGGTGCTGCAACAGGTCGGTCGGACATCTCCGCCGAAAGAAGGAGCCCTGGGGTGTGCCGGAGGCGTAACCGCGCGCGGGGCGGCGCGTTGTTCCGCGTGACGGCCGTGGCGGGGTAGACCCCGAGCCCCCACCACGGCCGTGGAACCTCCGGCGGTCGAGCGGTTGCCGGTGGCGCTACGCGAGGCCGGCGCGCTCCAGGGCCTCGGTGCCCGCCCGGAGCGAGGCGATCCGCTCGTCGAGAGTGAAGCCCGCGGGGGCGAGGGTGAGCGTGGTGACTCCGGCCTCGGCGTAGGCCTTCATCCGGTCGGCGATGCGGTCGACCGAGCCGAGCAGGGTCGTCTTGTCGATCAGGTCGTGCGGGACGGCGGCCGCGGCGCCCTGCTTGTCGCCGGACAGGTACTTGTCCTGGATCTCGGCGGCCTCCTGCTCGTAGCCCATGCGCTGGGCGAGCTGGTTGTAGAAGTTCTGCTTGCGGCTGCCCATGCCGCCGACGTACAGGGCGGTGTAGGGACGGAAGGTGTCGGCGAGCGTGGTGACGTCCTTGTCGTCGCCGAGGGCGAGCGGGAGGGTCGGGCAGACGTCGAAGCCGTCGAGGGTCTTGCCGGCCTTCTCGCGGCCCGCGCGCAGGTGCTTGATCGCGGTGTCCTCGAGGTGGTCGGCGGAGGGGAAGATCAGCAGGGCGCCGTCGGCGATCTCGCCGGTCTGTTCCAGGTTCTTGGGGCCGATCGCGGCGATGTAGAGCGGGATGTGCTCGCGCTGGGGGTGGACGGTGAGCTTGATGGGCTTGCCGGGGCCGCCGGGGAGGGGCAGGGTCCAGTGCTCGCCGTCGTGGGTGAGGCGTTCACGGGACATGGCCTTGCGGACGATCTCGACGTACTCGCGGGTGCGGGAGAGCGGCTTGTCGAACTTGACGCCGTACCAGCCCTCGGAGACCTGGGGACCGGAGACGCCGAGGCCGAGGCGGAAGCGGCCGCCGGAGAGGGAGTCGAGGGTGGCCGCCGTCATCGCGGTCATCGCGGGCTGGCGGGCGGGGATCTGGAAGATGGCCGAGCCGACGTCGATCCGGGTGGTCTGGGCGGCGACCCAGGTGAGCACGGTCGCGGCGTCCGAGCCGTAGGCCTCGGCGGCCCAGCAGACCGCGTAGCCGAGGCGGTCGGCCTCCTGGGCGACGGCGAGGTTGTCCGCGTCCATTCCGGCGCCCCAGTAGCCGAGGTTGATGCCGAGCTGCATGCCTTCCCCTTACTGATGAGTAACGTCCCTGGTGGGTCGACCCTACCGGGTGGCACGCCCTGGGCGGCCCGTACGGGTGGACGCCGGGGAAATCGGTTGTCCACAGGCAACCCACGGCACCAGTTCTGGCCAGTAATCTCGGCGGACATGGAGCAGAGGCATCTCGGCCGCACCGGCCTTCGCGTGTCCCGTATCGGCCTTGGCACCCTGACGTGGGGCCGGGACACCGACGAGCATGACGCCGCGGACCTCTTGAAGACGTTCTGGGAAGCGGGCGGGACGCTCGTCGACACGGCGGATGTGTATGGGGACGGGGAGGCCGAGTATCTGCTCGGGCGCCTGATAGACGGGCTGGTGCCGCGGCGCGATCTGGTGATCTCCACCAAGGCCGGGAGCGTTCCGGATCCCGATCGGCGGTTCGACGGGTCACGCGGGCATCTGCTGGCCGCGCTGGACGCCTCCCTGGCGCGGCTGGGCACCGACTACGTCGACGTGTGGCACGTTCACGCCTTCGATCCCGACACGCCGCTGGAGGAGACGCTTCAGGCGCTGGATCTGGCGGTGAGCAGCGGGCGGGTGCGGTACGCGGGAGTGTCCAATTTCTGCGGGTGGCAGCTCGCGAAGGCGGCGACCTGGCAGCTGGCCGCGCCGGGCGCGCGGACCCGGCTGGCCAGTACGCAGATGGAGTACTCGCTGCTGCAGCGCGGGGTCGAGCGGGAGGTGCTGCCCGCGGCGATCGATCTGGGGATCGGGCTGCTGCCGTCCTCGCCGCTGGGGCGCGGCGTGCTGACGGGGAAGTACCGCAACGACGCCATGCCGCCGGACTCGCGCGGTGCGTCCGAGCATCTGGCGCCGTTCGTGGAGCCGTACCTGGACGACACGGCCGGCCGGATCGTGGACGCCGTGACGACCGCGGCGGACGGGCTCGCGGTGACGCCCTTGCAGGTGGCGCTCGCCTGGGTGCGCGACCGGCCCGGAGTGGCCGCGCCGATCGTCGGCGCGCGCAACGCGCAGCAGCTCACGGCGGCATTGTCAGTGGAGGCCCTTAGTCTTCCTGACGAGATCTGCCGGGCGCTCGACGATGTGTCGGCGCCCGTGCACCGCTATCCCGATCACGACTGGAGCACGCTGTGAGCACGGAGCCGGAGACCACCGAGGACGCCGCGCAGGAGACGCCGGGCGCCGCGGCGGAGGGCGGCATCCCCGAGGTGGAGGAGACGGAGGGGGCGCGGGGGTCCGGGGCAGCGGAGGCCGACGAAGCCGACGACACGCAGTCGACCGAGGCCGGCGGGACCGGGGCTGACGACGCACAGTCGGCCGAGGGCGATGGGACCGGCGCTGACGACGCAAAGTCGGCCGAGGGCGATGGGACCGGGGCCGACGACGCGGAGCAAGCCGGGACCGACGGGACCGAGGGGGCGCAGCCGGCCGAGGGTGAAGCGTCGCAGCTGTCCGAGGCCGAGGCGGAGCTGGCCGCTCAGCGGTTGGAGCGGGAGCGGATCGAGCGGCGCAAGGCGGAGAAGAAGGGGCGCATCGAGAGCGGCGCCAAGCTGAGCGGGAAGGCGGCCGATCTGCTCGCCGCCGTGCGGGCCGTGGAGAGCGGGGAGAAGCCCGTGGCCGCGGTCTTCGCCGAGCCCGAGGCGCCGGTGCGGCGGCCGGCGCCGGAGCCGGTGCGGCGGACCCAGCCGGTGACCCCGGCGGTCGTGGCCGCGCCCGCGGCGGAGACGGTCGAGGGGGTCCGGCGGGTGCTGGCCGAGGGCGGTGCTCCCGAGGCACTGGCGCCGCAGGTCGCCGCCGTGCTGGGGGACGGCGCGCAGGAGCGGCTGCGGGCGGATCCGTGGCTGCTGCTGAAGGTCGCCGGGGTGCGGCCGGAGCAGGCCGACGGGTTCGCGCGGGCGCTGCTGGGCGCGCAGTGCGGCCCCGACGACGAGCGGCGGCTGCGGGCGGTCACCGTCTGGCTGCTGGAGCAGGCGGCGCTGGCCGGGCACACCGCGCTGGAGATGCCGGCGCTGACCGCGGCCCTGGCCCAGCGGGGCGTCCCCGATCCGGACGCGGCGGTGCAGAGCGCCCTCGCGGAGGGTGAGGTGCTGGCGTTCCAGGACGGGCTGGAGGAGTCCGCGGCCGAGTCGGCGTCCGAGTCCGGGGAGGGCGAGGAGGCGGCGGGCGAGCCCGTGCGGGTGCTGGTCGGTCTGGAGCGGTACGCGCTGGCCGAGGAGAGCCTGGCCGACGGACTCGCCCGGCTGATCAACTCGGTGCCGAAGGAGGACGGTTCGGGCGCGGAGTGGGAGCGGGCCGCCGCCGCGGCACAGGGCTCCGCCGCCGAGCTGATCCGGGCGGTCGCCGGGCACGGCCTGGTGCTGCACACGGGCGGCGAGGCGTCCCGTGCCGAGGCCGCGGAGCTGCTGGGCGCGGCGCGGGAGCTGGGACTGCGGGCCTGGGCGGCCGTGCACAGCCCCCTGGGACGGGGGCGGTTCGCGGAACAGGCCAGGGTCGCCACCGTGGCGGGGCTGCTGTCCGGTGCCGAGGGACCGGGCCGGGACGCCGACGGGGCGCTGGACCTGGATCTGCTGGTGGTGCTGGACGCGCCCCAGCTGGATGTGGAGACGGGTGCGTCGCTCGTCGAGTCGCTGCCGGACGGGGCCCGGCTGGTGCTGTCCGGGGACCCGGCGGTGCTGTGGTCGGCCGGGCCGGGACGGGTGTTCGCCGATCTGCTGGCGGCGCGCCGGGTGCCGCAGATCGCCTCCCGGCGCCCGGATCCCGGTCCGCTGGGCGAGCTGGTGTCCGGGATCGGCATCGGCGAGCTGCACCAGGTCGAGGCCCCCGGCAAGGAGATCGTGATCGTGCCGGTGCGGGACGCGGGCGAGGCCGTGCACCGGACGGTGCAGCTCGTCGCCGACTCGGTGCCGCGGGCGATCGGCGTGCCCGCCGAGGAGACGGTGGTCATCACGCCGGGCCACGGCGGCGCGGCCGGCACCCGCGCGCTGAACGCCGCGTTGAAGGAGCGGCTGAACCCCGGCCCCGGGCGCTTCGGCGGCTTCGACCCCGGCGACCGGGTCGCCTACTCCCCCGCACCCGGCCGTACGCTGCCGGGGCGTGTGGTCGGGGCCGACGCCGACGGGCTGCGTCTGTCGTGCGCCGGCGAGGCCGTCGTCGTCCCGCGGGAGCGGGTGGAGCAGTGCGTGCGGCACGGCTGGGCGCTGACCGCGCACCAGGCGGTGGGCGGCCGGTGGCCCGCGGTGGTCGTGGTGCTGCCGGGCGACGCCGCCCAGACCCTGACCCGGCCCTGGGTCTACACCGCCTTCGGCCGGGCCGAACGCCATCTCTCCGTGGTCCACGGCGTGGAGCAGGCCCTCCCGAGAGCCGTCGCGGAGGGCCTGGCCAGGCCGCGCACCACCCGCCTGCCCGACCTGCTGCGCCCCGAGACGCCCGCGGCGGAGTAGCCCGGCGGACACGGCACGGCGGCCACAGGGGGCTTCCCCGTGGCCGCCGTGCCGCCGTCGGCGGGATGCGTGGCGTGGACCACGTCAGCGGTGCGACGCGTCAGCGGTGGGACTCGTCAGCGGTCGGCGTCCAACGGCTCCAGATCCTCCTCGTCCTCGTCCTCGTCGAGATCCAGGTCGTCGTCCTCCTCCAGATCGTCGGAGTCGGCGTCGTCGGGCTCGTCGGGGTCCTCCGGGTCATCGTCCACATCGTCGTCCACGTCGTGGTCGAGGTCCTCGTCGAAGACCGCGCTGACGTCGAAGCGGCACACCACCCGCTGCGGGTCGACGGTCTCGAACGGTGCCGACAGCCACTCGCCGGGCTCCGGCAGCTCGTCCGCGGCGGTCACCCACAGCGTGGAGTCGCCCTCCTCGAGGCCGAACTCCTTGTGCCGGGAGGCGATCTCGTCCGGTTCGAACTCGCCGAACAGGATGCCGAGCGCCCCGTTGACGGACTCCGCGGCGTCCGCGTCCGCGCCCTCGTCCACCGCCTCGATCCGCTGGGCCTGCGCCAGCAGCCGCTGTGGTTCCGCCACCGCGTAGTCGCGGCGGATCAGCACACTGAGCGCGTTCGGTTCCTCGGGCCCCGTGTACGGCGGCAGCGAGTCCTCCGCGCCGGGGATCTCGAAGGGTGTGACCTCGTCGTAGCGGTCGTAGAGCAGTTCGTCGTACGCCTCTGCGGCCGCGGCCAGCTGGTTGAACGCCTCGTAGACGGCCGGGTCGTCCTCCCCCGACCGGCGTTCGACCGCGGCGAGATGGCGGTCGAGCGCGGTCTTGACCGCCTCGGCGGCGGCGCGTACCTCGGCAGCGGTGGGCTGCGCAGCATCAGACATACTGCAGACGCTATCCGTACCGGGCCCCAGCACGCACAATAGATGCGATGCCGGAATACGAATTTGTCGACGTGTACGTACCGCGCGGGGTCTCCCGCAAGGACGCCACACGTCTGCTGACGGACCATGCCGAGTACGGACACTGGGAGTTGCACCGCCTGAGCCTGCTGCGCGACGGCAGCCGCAAGGTGCGGCTGCGCCGGCGGATCATCCGCCAGGTGCGCGCCACGTGGTGAGGTGAGAGGCGAAACGGAGCGGGCCCCGCCGATCGGCGGGGCCCGCTCCGTTTCCGGTGTGTGCGTTACGCGGACGCGCGGGCCCTGCGGTAGAGGACGGCGCCCGCCAGCAGCGCTCCCGCGCCGAGGGACGCCGCGGCCCCCACCAGGCCGCTGCCGGTGTCCGCGAGCTGGGCGTCGGCCTGAGGCTGGGTGACGGACCGGGCGCCGGGCCGGTTGCCGGAGCCGTTCTCGCCCGGCGTCGCGTCACCGACGGCGGGCGGGGTGCTCGGGGTGCCGGGGGTCACCGGGTTGCCCGGGGTGCCGGGCTGTTCCGGGGTGCCCGGCGGGGTGGTGCCCGGGGGCGTCGTCTCCGGCGGGTGCGCGGGGAGCTCCCCGCCCGGCGGGTTCGTGCCGGGTGGCGTCGTACCGCCGTCGTCTCCCGGCGGGGTGGTGTGACCGCCGTCGGAGCCGCTGCCGTCGTTGGCGCAGTCGTTGCCCCACGTCGCGTTGCCGACGCCGATGATGTCGACGCTGTTGCCGCAGACGTTGACCGGCGCGTGGATCGGCGCCTGGACGTGGTTGCCGGAGCCGACGCCCGGGGAGTCGGACGTGTGTCCGTCCGCGTGCGCGCCGCCGTGGCTGCTGTGACCGCTGTGGCTGTGGTTGCCGCAGGAGTTGTCGGCCGCCGGGTTGAGCACCCCGACGACGTCGACGCTGTTGCCGCAGGCGTTGACCGGCGCGTACACCGGCGCCTGGACGTGGTTGCCGGAGGCGACGCCCGGCGAGTCGGACGCGTGTCCGCTCGCGTGCGCGCCACCGCCACCGGAGCCGCTCGAGTCTCCGTAACCCCCCGAGTCACCGTGACCGTGACTGTGGTTGCCGCAGGAGTTGCCGGCCGCCGGGTTGAGCAACCCGACGACGTTGACGGTGTTACCGCAGACGTTGACCGGTGCGTGGACCGGCGCCTGCACGCTGTTGCCGGACAGCACGCCGGGCGAGTTGGAGGCGGCGCCGCTCGCGCCCGAGTGCGCCTGCGCCTGCCCGCCCGCGGCGGCGATCACCCCCGTCGCGGCCGCCACGGTCATCAGGCCCTTGCGGGTGGCCTGTCGCATGTGATGAATCCCCCTTCGACTTCGTGACAGAACCGGGCAGAGCGCTCGGCCCCGGAGCGCATGGCGTGCGCTCCGGGGCCGAAGGGCTCAGACCCTCATGAGGCGAGGCCCGACGTCACTTGTTGACGCAGTAGTTGCCGAAGGCGGGGTTCAGCAGCCCGATCACCGAGACCGTGTTGCCGCAGACGTTCACCGGGACGTGCACGGGCACCTGAACAACGTTGCCGGACGCGACACCCGGGGAGTGCACGGCGGCACCCTGGGCACCGGCGTCGGCGACGGCCATGCCCGCGCCGGCCAGAACGAGCCCACCGGTGGCGGCCGCAGCAGCGACGACCTTCTTGATCATTTATTCCTCCTAGTTGGCAATGCGAATCCAAGCCTCGGATCGCATCATCAGAAACGAGGAGGGACTAATAGAGCTACGACCCTATGAGCGCATTCACTCTTCCCAGCTCCGTTCCGTACACGCGGACGAAAAGTGAAGTCTCGTTTCAGCGGGACGAATCAGGACGCGTCGAGGAACCGGTCGAGCACCCGGACCCCGAACTTCAGCCCGTCGACCGGCACCCGCTCGTCGACACCGTGGAACATCCCGGCGAAGTCCAGCTCCGGCGGCAGCTGGAGCGGGGCGAAGCCGAAGCAGCGGATGCCGAGGTCGTCGAAGGACTTGGCGTCGGTGCCACCGGAGAGCATGTACGGCACGGCGCGCGCGATCGGGTCCTCGGCGCTCAGGGCGCTCTGCATGGCGTCCACGAGCCGCCCGTCGAAGTCGGTCTCCAGGGCCTTGTCGGCGTGCACGTCCTCCCGCTTCACCCGCGGGCCGAGGATCCGGTCGAGGTCGGCGAGGAACTCCTCCTCGTAGCCGGGCAGGAAGCGGCCGTCGACGTGCGCGGTGGCCTGGCCGGGGATGACGTTGACCTTGTAGCCGGCGCCGAGCATGGTGGGCGCCGCCGAGTTGCGCAGGGTGGTGCCGATCATCTTGGCGATACCGCCGAGCTTGGCGAGGGTCTCGTCCATGTTCTCGGGGTCGAGTTCGGTGCCGAGCGCGTCGGACAGCTCGTCCAGGAAGGACCGTACGGTCTTGGTGACCCGGACCGGCCACGTGTGCCGGCCGAGCCGGGCGACCGCCTCGCACAGCTCGGTGATGGCGTTGTCGTTGTTGGTCATCGAGCCATGGCCGGCCGTGCCCTCGACGGTCAGCCGCATCCAGTGCATGCCCTTCTCGGCGGTCTCGACGAGATAGAGCCGCAGCTTCTCGTTGACGGTGAAGGAGAAGCCGCCGACCTCGCCGATCGCCTCGGTGACGCCCTCGAAGAGGTCGGGGTGCCGGTCGACCAGGTACCGGGCGCCATAGGTGCCGCCCGCCTCCTCGTCGGCGAGGAAGGCGACCACCACGTCGCGCGGGGGCTTGCGGCCGCTGCGCAGCCGGTCGCGGACGACCGCGAGGGTCATCGCGTCCATGTCCTTCATGTCGACGGCCCCGCGCCCCCAGACACAGCCGTCGGCGACCTCGCCGGAGAAGGGGTGGTGGGTCCAGTCGTCCGCGTTGGCCGGTACGACGTCCAGGTGGCCGTGGAGGAGCAGGGCGGGCCGGGACGGGTCCTCCCCCTCGATCCGGGCCACGGTGGACGCGCGGCCCGCGTGGGATTCGAAGATCTGCGGCTCCAGACCCACCTCGGCCAGCTTCTCGGCGACGTACTCGGCCGCCTTGCGCTCGCCGGGGCCGGAGTGGTCGCCGTAGTTGCTGGTGTCGATGCGGATCAGCTCGCGGCAGAGGTCGACGACCTCGTCCTCGCCGGTGACGCCCTGGCCGGTGCCCGTCTGGCTCACGCTGGTTCCTCCCGCTGTCGCCGCTGATGGTTCCCCCACATCCTCCTCCTCGGTTCCGCGGGGCCCAAGTGCGGGCCCGGTCCGTCACACGCCGTTCACGTGAGACCGGGCCGAGACCCGGGGGTGATCAGCCACCCCCGAAAGCCTGGTAATGTTTACGTCGTCGCCGCGGGGGAAACCGCCCCGCACGACAGACACCTTGTCCGGGTGGCGGAATGGCAGACGCGCTAGCTTGAGGTGCTAGTGCCCTTTATCGGGCGTGGGGGTTCAAGTCCCCCCTCGGACACCAACCGGATCCCCCGGCTGCTACGGCGGCCGGGGGATCCGTCGTGTACGGGTGGCCCGGGAGCCCGGGACCCGTAATGGCCCCCTTCCGGCAACCGCTTTCCGCCCGCCCCTCCGCCACACACGGCCGAAACGCCCGCCTCCGCGCCGCGCCGCGGGAGGTTCCGCAAGTTTTCCGAGCGACCGCCGCATGCCGGGAAAGTCCTGCTCCCCCAGCTCCCCGCCGAACGGGCCGCGCTCTGCGCAACCCTCCGGTTTTACAACGCGCTTGACTGAATCTTACTGAGCTTGTTGACTAATTCCGGCGCAGTCAGGCGCCGTGTGAACGGCAGGCCGGACGGGCTACGGGGGCTGTCCGGTTCGTGACTTGACTGTGCTCGACAATCCAGGTGACAAGAGGTGACGCTCTGTGACGACCCAGGCAAGCCTGATGACGGAGCACCGGCCGGAGAGGGTCTCGAGAGTCACGCCGGGGCACCCACAGCCGCTGGGCGCCACCGTCGACGCGGACGGCGTGAACTTCTCGATCTTCTCGGAGCACGCGACCCGCGTCGATCTGCTGCTGTTCGACCGCTGCGACGCGCCCTTCCCCTCCCGGGTGATCCGGCTGCACCCGGAACAGCACCGCAGCTTCCACTTCTGGCACTGCCATGTGGAAGGCCTCGGCCCGGGCCAGGTGTACGCGTACCGGATCGACGGCCCGCGCAACACCCCGCACTCCGGGGCCCGGTTCAACCACCGCAAGGTGCTGCTCGACCCGTACGCCCGGGCCAACATCAACACCCGCTGGGACCGCACCCGGGCGCTCGGCGCGGCGGACAACGTCGAGCACTCCATGCGCAGTCTGGTCGTCGACCTGGACGACTACGACTGGGAGGGCGACAAGCCGCTGCGCATCCCGATGGCGGACACGGTCATCTACGAGATGCATGTGAAGGGGCTGACCGCCTCCCCCACCTCACGGACCACCCATCCCGGCACCTTCTCGGCCGTGGTGGAGAAGATCCCCGAGCTGAAGCGGCTCGGCATCACCGCCGTGGAGCTGCTGCCGGTCTTCGACTTCGACGACACCCACGTGCTGCGCACCGGACCGGCAGGAACCCCGCTGCGCAACTACTGGGGCTACGACCCGTACGGCTTCTTCGCCCCGCACACCGGCTACTGCTCGGCACCCCATCTGGCCGCGCACATCACCGAGTTCCGCGACATGGTCAAGGCGCTGCACCGGGCCGGCATCGAGGTCATCCTCGACGTGGTCTTCAACCACACCAGCGAGGGCAACGAGTTCGGGCCGACGATCAGCTTCCGGGGCGCCGCGAACGAGGCCTATTACCACCTGTGGCCGCAGGACCGCAGCCGGTACATGGACTTCACGGGGTGCGGCAACGCGGTCAACGCCAACCACCCGATGGTCACCAAGTTCATCCTGGAGTGCCTGGAGTACTGGGTCACCGAGCACCATGTGGACGGGTTCCGGTTCGATCTGGCCTCGGAGATGTCCCGGGGGCCGATGGGCTACGAGATGGCGGTGCCGCCGTCGCTGTGGGCGATCGAGCTGTCCCAGGTGCTCGCCGAGACGAAGATCATCGCGGAGCCCTGGGACGGCGGCGGCCTCTACCAGGTCGGCCGGTTCCCGGGGAAGCGCTGGGCGCAGTGGAACGGGCCCTTCCGGGACGACGTACGGCGCTTCGTGCGCGGGGACGCCGGGCTGGTCGGGGAGATCGCCTCCCGGCTGGGCGGCTCGGCGGACCTGTTCTATCCGCAGCAGGTGCTGCCCACCAACAGCATCAACTTCGTGACCTGTCACGACGGGTTCACCCTCAACGACCTGGTCTCGTACAACCACAAGCACAACCACGCCAACGGCGAGGCGAACGCGGACGGGGCACACGAGAACTTCAGCTGGAACTGCGGGGTCGAGGGGCCGACGGACTCGGCCGAGATCGAGCGGCTGCGGGTGCGGCAGATCAAGAACTTCCTGTCGGTCCTGATGCTCAGCCGGGGCGTGCCGATGCTGCTCGCCGGGGACGAGTTCCGCAACACCCAGCACGGCAACAACAACGCCTACTGCCAGGACAACGAGACCTCCTGGCTGGACTGGGACCAGGCCGAGAAGGAGACGGAGATACGTTCCTTCACGGAACGGGTGATCGGCCTGCGCAAACGGTTCCGCACCTTCCGCGAGCCGCGCTTCTTCACCGCCCGCCCGAACGAGCGGGGCCTGCCCGACGTCACCTGGCACGGCACCCGGCTGGACTGCCCCGGCTGGGACCACGCCGACGCCCGGGTCCTCGCCGCGACCTTCGGCGGCTTCCAGGGCGACCCGGATCTGCATCTGATCCTGAACATGTATCACCTGGGCCTGGACTTCGAGCTGCCGGCCGTCGACGGCCACCGCTGGTACCGGGTCCTGGACACGGCCTGCCCCGGACCGCACGACCTGCTCGGCCCCGGCGACGAGGAGGCCGTCGACGGCCATGTCTTCCACGCCCACGGCCGCAGCGTCGTGCTGCTCGTGGCCTTACCCGACGAGAAGGGCACGTCAGATGAGCACTGACGCCGACCGCCGTACCTACTCCGACACGCTCGCCGGCTACGTCACCTACTTCAGCCCCACCCAGCACCGGTTCGGGCTGCGCACCTCCGACGGCCGCGAGTACACCGTGCACCTGGCCCGCAACGTGGTCTCCCGGATCGTCCGCAATCTCGGCGACCCCTACCGCGACACCACGGGACAGACCCGGGACATGCTGGGCTCCGGGCGGTTCCTGTTCGCGTACGGGATCTTCTACGAGTGGCCGGGCGGCTCCCGGTTCGAGGCGAAGGAGATCACCTTTCCCGAGGAGAGCCGGGGCCAGTACGTCTTCGAGCACCCGAGGTGGTGGGTGCAGCAGGCCGCCGCGATCGCCGACTTCTATCTGCGCGGGCAGTTCCCGGACGGCAAGTACGACTGGCGCAACTACCGCACCCACCTCACCCTCGACGGCGCCCATCTGCCGGAGCACGCCGGGGACAACGTGCGCCAGGAGACCGACACCATCTCCCGGCTGGTCTACGGGCTGTCCACGGCGTATCTGCTGACCGGCGAGGACCGGTTCCTGGACGCCGCCGAGAGCGGCACCGAGTACCTCCGGCAGTACATGCGCGTGGACGACAAGCAGGACGGGATCGTCTACTGGTACCACGGGATGGACATCACCCCGACCGGGCGGCGCAAGGTCTTCGCCTCGGAGTTCGGCGACGACTTCGACGCCATCCCGATGTACGAGCAGATCTACGCGCTGGCCGGTCCCACCCAGACGTACCGCGTCACCGGGGATCCGCGGATCCTGGAGGACATCGACCGCACGGTCGCCCTGTTCCAGCGGTACTTCCGCGATGAGGAGCGCGGGGGCTTCTTCTCGCACATCGACCCGATCAACCTCAGCCCGTGCGACGACGCGCTCGGCCGCAACCGTTCGCGCAAGAACTGGAACTCCATCGGCGACCACGCCCCGGCGTATCTGATCAACGCCTATCTGGCCACCGGCCGCGAGGACTTCGCCGAGCTGCTGGAGGAGACCGCGGACACCATCGTGGCCCGGTTCCCGGACGAGCCGGACAGCCCCTTCGTCCAGGAGCGCTTCCACGAGGACTGGAGCCCGGACCGCACCTGGGGCTGGCAGCAGGACCGGGCGGTGGTCGGGCACAACCTGAAGATCGCCTGGAACCTGACCCGGATCCGGGCCCTGCACGACAAGCCCGAGTACGCCGAGGCGGCCCGCCGGATCGGGGAGATCATGCCGCCGGTCGGCAGCGACCAGCAGCGCGGCGGCTGGTACGACGTGGTGGAGCGGCGGCCCGACCCGGACAGCGGCATCCACCGCATGGTCTGGCACGACCGCAAGGCCTGGTGGCAGCAGGAGCAGGCGATCCTCGCCTATCTGATCCTGGCCGGCACCTCCGGCGACCCGGATTCGCTGCGGCTGGCGCGGGAGGCGGCGGCGTTCTACAACGCCTTCTTCCTCGACCACCAGGACGGCGGGGTCTACTTCAACGTGCTGGCCGACGGCATCCCGTATCTGGTGGGCACCGAGCGGCTGAAGGGCTCGCACGCCATGGCCGGCTACCACGCGCTGGAGCTGTGCTACCTGGCCGCCGCCTACACCGGGCTGCTGATCAGCCATGAACCGCTCACCCTGCACTTCCGGCCGCGGCCCGGCGATCTGCCGAACCGCGAGCTGCGGGTGGCGCCCGATCTGCTGCCGCCCGGCTCGGTGGAGCTGACCCGGGTGTGGGTCGAGGACCGCCCGCACCACCACTTCGACGCCAAGGAGCTGACGGTGCGGCTCCCGGAGAGCGACGGACCGCTCCGGGTGCGTGTGGAGCTGGAGCCGGTGCGGATGCGGCTGCGGATCCGCGGCGAGTTCGACGGCGGCACCGCGCATGTGCGGTGCGGCGGCGCGGTCGACGGCACCGAGCTGGAGAAGTTCCGCCGGGTGCTCGGCGAGGTGATGGCCGCCGGTCCGCAGCGGGTGGAGTTCCACCTGGGCGAGGTCACCGAGATGTGCCGGCCCGCCGTCAACGAACTGCTCGTGCAGCGCACCAAGGCGGGCCTGGACGTCGACTTCGTCGTCGTCGGCTCCGTGTTGCCCGAGGTCCGCGAAGCCCTGCTGGCCACCGACGCCTTCGTGCTGGAAGGCGAGGAGGACTGAAGAGACGTGACCACCACCCTGCCTCCCCTGTACCGCACCGCCGGGGCGGACGACTCCGCGCTCCGGCCGATGCCGGCCGGGATGCCGGCCGAGCCGGTGGACTTCTCCGCCTACTGTCAGGACCTCTTCGGCACACTGGCCCGCTCCGACCAGCGGCGCTGGGGCGAGGTGTACGTCCGGGGACTGCTGGACGTACCGGGCCGCAAGACGCCGGCCCGGATCTCCGAGCAGGTCCTGGGGCGCCGGGCTGTCCAGCAGATCCAGCAGTTCGTCAACCAGAGCCCGTGGCCGTGCGGCCCGGTGCGGCGGAGGCTGGCCGGGCAGCTGGACCAGGCCTTCGCCACCGAGGCCTGGTGCGTCGACGAGGTCGTCTTCGCCAAGAACGGCGACCGCTCGGTCGGGGTGGCCCGGCAGTACGCGCCGTCGCTGGAGCGCACCGTCAACTGCCAGCTGGCGCTGGCCACCTCGCTGGTGGGCCGGCACGGCGGGGTGCCGGTGAGCTGGCGGCTGCTGCTGCCGCAGCGCTGGGACCGGGACGAGGACTTACGCCGGCAGGCGCATGTGCCGGAGGGCGAGCGCAGCCGGCCGCGCTGGCGGTACATCCTCGAAGCGGTCGACGAGATGCTGGAGGAGTGGTGCCTCGAGCCGCTTCCGGTGCTGGTCGACTGGCGCGGCGAGGGCGATGTGGCGCCGCTGCTGCGCGGTCTCGAGGCGCGCGGCCTGGTCTACCTGGTCGAGGTCTCGCCCACGGTCGCGGTGACCCTGCCGCGGCCGTGCGCCGGGTCCCCGCAGGGCAGCGGCACCCTGGTGGAGCTGGCCGTGCACGCGGCGCAGCACCGGGGGCGGACGCCGATCGCCTGGCAGGACCGGGCGACGGCGCGGATGCGGCAGTCTCAGGTGCTGTCCATGCCGGCGCTGCTGCAGACGGAGGCGCAGCCGGCCGGTGCGGCCGGACGGCCGGCCGAGTCCCGCCCGGCGCGCCGGCCCCGGCATCTGGTCACCGACTGGCCGTACGGCCGGCCGACCCCGCGCACCTACTGGCTGACCAATCTGCCGGCCCGCAATCTGGCGGACGTGCTGCCGCTCGCCCAGCTGCGGGCGCTGTCCGGGCGGAGTCTGAGCCGGATGCAGGAGGACTTCGGGCTGGCCGACTTCGAGGGCCGGTCGTTCCGCGGCTGGCACCATCACGTCACCCTCGCCTCGGTGGCGCTGGGCTTCGACGCGCTGTGCGGGCCGTCCCGGTCCCGGCCGGCGCCCTACCGTTCCCAGCCGACGGCGGTGAAGTCGATGTCGCCGAGGCCGGGGACGCCGTAGTTGGCGAGGCCCTCGCGGACGGCGAGCACCTGCGGGCGCTGGTAGAGCAGGACGTCGTGGGCGAGTTCCCAGATCAGGGCGTCGGCCTGGTGGTAGAGCCGGGTGCGGCGCCCTTCGTCCAGGGTGTGGCCGGCCTCGCGCAGCAGGGCGTCGAGGCGGGGGCTGGAAATCCTGCCGTAGTTCGCATAGATCTGTTCGCCGTCGGTCTGCCGGTAGACGGGGTGCAGGGAGCTGGGAAATGTCAGGCCGACGAAACGGAAGATCGCCAGGTCGAAATTCCCGCGGTTGAGATATGTCGGAAGGTAGTCGTCCGCAGGGACTTTCCGGATCTCCACCTGGAATCCCACCTGTTCGAGCATCTGCTGGATCAGCTGGGAGAGATCGAGGCCGAGACGGTTGGTTGACTGGCTGAGGAGAAAGCGGAGTTTCAGCGGCCGCCCGTTCTTGGTGCGGGTTCCGCCGTCGCCGTCCCGGTGCCAGCCGCGCCGCTCCAGGATGCGCTCGGCCTCGGCCGGGTCGTGGGTGCCGTACCGCCCCGACTGGTCGGCGTAGCCGGGCTGGTTGGTCATGAAGAAGTGGTTGCCGAGCAGGGGCACGCCGACCGGCAGACCCTGGCCGGCCACGTCAGCGAGGGCACGGCGGTCGATGGCCCGCAGTACGGCCCGGCGTACCTCGGGGTCCTCCAAGGGGCCGGCGGCGCCGTTGAGGGCGACCTGGACGTGGTCCCAGGCGGAGCCGGTGCGGATGTCGGTGTCACGGGCGCCTTCGAGCCGGTCGTACACATCGGCGGCCGCGGCGTTGACCGCGTCGATCTCCTTGTTGAGGAAGGCCTGGACGGCGGTGGTGGGGTCGAGGGTGCGGAAGACGACGCGGTCCAGGAGGGGGCGGGTCCCCCACCAGTCGGGGTCCGGGACCAGTGTCAACGTGCGTCCGGTGGCGTCGCGTTCGCCGATCCGGAAGGGGCCGGCGGTGATGGGCGCGTGCTCCCGCCAGTCCTCGTTGAACCGCTCGGGTGTGTCGAAGGCGGCGGCCGGATAGAGCGGGGTGAACAGCCGCCGCCAGTCGGCGAACGGCTCCTTGAAGGTCACCCGCACCTCGTGCGCGTCGGCTCCTCGGCGCACCGAGGCGATGTCCTCGTAGCCGGTGGGGTCGGCGATCCGGTAGCGGGTGTCGCCCCGGCCGAGGGCCCGCCACTGGGCGTCGAAGTCGCGCCAGCCGAGGGATCTTCCGTCGGACCAGCGGGCCTTGGGGTTGAGCCGGTAGGTGACGGTCTGGGGGGAGGTGGAGGTGACGGTGGCGGAGCGGAGGTAGTCGGGCACGGGACGGGGCACGCCCTTGGCGTCCCGGGCGAACAGCCGTGGCTCGAGCAGGCCGGTGATGGTCCAGATCTCGTCGAGCGCGCCGTCCATGTGGTGGTGGTTGAACTGCGTCGGCCACTGGTGCATCGGCAGGGTGAGGGTGCCGCCCTGCCGCAGCTCGTGGCGGGGCAGGGGGTTGACGTCGGTGCGGCCGTAGGCCGGGACGGCGGGCCGCGAGGGCCGGCCGTCGGCGGTGCCGGGTCCGGAGGGGCTGCATCCGCTCAGCAGACCGCACAGCGTGGTCCACGCCAGTAATGCCGCCAGCAGTCCGCTGCGGCCCGGGAACCCTGTCATCGCGCTGCCCTCTCCTCGGCGTGAAGTCATCCTGGCCGAACTCCGGCGCCGCCACGCGGAAATACGAACACGTCTTCAGGGAGCGGGCCGAGAGCCTAGCATTGGCCCATGTCACGCTGGTGAAGCGCACGGGGGGGAACGTTGGGGAACGCCCCCGTTGCCGGGGGGACGGATGCCCGATGCTCGTAACGTCGGCAATACGGCTGACACGCTGTCTGATATTGCTTCTCGCTTCAACTTTTCTCTCCTATCTGATTTCCTCCGCCGCTCTCGATCCGCGCGCCTACTTCGAGGAGCGGACTCCGCGTCCGCCCGCCGCGGTCGTCGACCGGCGGCTCGAGGAGCTGGGGCTGAGCGACCGGGTCCCGGTCACCGAGCGGTTCGTCCACTGGTCGTGGCGGGCCCTGCACGGGGATCTCGGCCGCACGCTCGACGGGACGTCGGTGAGCGCCGAGTTCGGCCGGCGGGTCGGGGTCACCGCGCGCCTGCTGCTGGCGGGCACCGTCGTGGGGACGGTGCTCGGGGTGCTGGCCGGGGTGTGGGCGGCGGTGCGGCGGGGGCGGCTGCCGGACCGGGCGCTGACCGTCTTCTCGTTCGCGGTGCTGGCGGTGCCGCCCTTCGTGCTCGGGCTGCTGCTGCAGGCCGGGGCGCTCGCCGTCAACGACGCGGCGGGCCGTCCGGTGATCCGCTACACCGGCGAACGGACCCCCGGCCTCGACGGCGGCCCGCTGACCCAACTCCGCGATGCTCTGGTCCACTTGGCGCTGCCCACGGTCTCCGTCGCCTTGGGGGCGATCGCGCTGTACAGCCGGTATCAGCGGGCGGCGACCCTTGACGTCCTCGCCTCGGAGCATCTGCGCACCGCGCAGGCCAAGGGGCTCACCCCCGGGCGGGCGCTGCTGCGGCACGGGCTGCGGATCTCCCTGATCCCGCTGACGGCGGTCTTCTCGTTCGGGTTCCTGGCCCTGTTCACGGGGGCGGTGTTCACGGAGCGGATCTTCGGCTGGCACGGTCTGGGCAGCTGGTTCGTCGACGCGGTGCACCAGGGCGATGTGCACGCGGTCGTCGCCGTCGAGGTGTTCGCCGCCGCGCTGGTGCTGCTGGCCGGGCTGTTCGCCGATGCGCTGCACCGGGCGCTCGATCCGCGGGTGCGGCGGGCGTGAGCTCCGCGCGGGGCACGGCGGTACGGCGACGGCTGGTGCGCTCCCCGGGGGCGGTGGCCGGTACGGCGCTGCTGCTGGCGCTGTGCGCGTTCGCCTTCGCCGGACCGCACCTGACCGGGTGGGGATACGCCGACGTCGACTACGGGGCGCTGCACAGCCCGCCCTCCGCCCGGCACTGGCTCGGCACCAACCGGATCGGCCAGGACGTCTTCGCCCAGGCGGCGCGGGGCCTGCAGAAGTCGCTGCTCGTCGGGACGCTGGCGGCGGCCGTGTCGACCGTGCTCGCGGCGGCCGTCGGGGTGTGCGCCGGGTATGTCGGGGGCTGGACCGACCGGGCGCTGATGTTCCTCGTCGATCTGATGCTGGTGGTGCCGGCGTTCCTCGTGCTGATGGCCGTCGCGCCCCGGCTGCGCGGGGCCGGCTGGCTCGCGTACGCCGGGCTGATCGCGGCCTTCGGCTGGATGGTCACCGCGCGGGCCGTGCGCGCCCAGACCAGGTCGCTGAAGGAGCGTCAGTTCGTGGCGGTGGCCCGGTACACGGGGGTCGGCCCGATCACGGTGATCCGGCGGCACATCCTGCCGCACCTGGCGTCCTTCCTGATCACGGACGCGACGGTGACGGTGGCCGCGGCGGTGATCGGCGAGACCGGGCTGTCGTACTTCGGCTTCGGAGTGCAGCCGCCGGACGTGTCGCTCGGGACGCTGATCGCCGACGCCTCCGACGTGCCGACCACCTATCCGTGGATGTTCTGCGTCCCGGCCGGGCTGCTGGTGCTGCTGGTGCTGGCGTGCCATCTGATCGGGGACGCGCTGCGCACGGCGCTCGACCCGGCCGGAGCGGAGTCGGCGACGGCCGCGCCCGTGCGGAGCACACCGTGACCGCGGGCCCGGACGAGGTGCTCCTGGCGGCCCGGGGACTGCGGATCGAGCGGCCCGCGGGCCGCCGCCGCCCCGCGCTGCCGCTGGTGCGCGGGGTCGACCTGGAGCTGCGCCGGGGTGAAGTGCTGGCGCTGGTGGGCGAGTCGGGTGCGGGCAAGAGCCTCACCGCGCTGGCCCTGCTCGGGCTGTGCCCGCCGGAGCTGAGGGTGTCGGGCTCGGTCCGGCTGCTGGGCCGGGAGTCGACCGGTCTGCCGGCGCGGGAGCTGGCGCGGCTGCGGGGCCGGCGTATCGCGATGGTCTTCCAGGACGCGCTGACCGCGCTCTCCCCGGTGCAGCGGATCGGCGACCAGATCGGCGAGGCACTGCGCATCCATCAGCGCCCGCGTCCCGGCCGGGCGGCCGCGCGGCGGGTGGCGGCCGGGCTTCTGGACGCCGTGGGCGTGGCCGAGCCGGGCCGGGTCGCCGACTCCTATCCGCACCAGCTGTCGGGCGGGACGCGGCAGCGGGCGATGATCGCCATGGCGATGGCCAACCGCCCGGACGTCATCGTGGCCGACGAACCCACCAGCGCCCTGGACGTGACGGTGCAGGACCAGGTGCTGCGGGCCCTGGTGACCGCGCGGCGCGCGACGGGTGCGGCGCTGCTGCTGGTCAGCCACGATCTGGGGGTGGTGGCCGGGGCGGCGGACCGGGTCGCGGTGATGTACGGCGGGCGGATCGTCGAGAGCGCTCCGGCCGCGGCGCTCTTCGCCCGGCCCCGGATGCCGTACACCAAGGGGCTGATCGGCTCGGTACCGCGGATCGACACGGACGTCCCGCCCACGCCGATGCCGGGTGTCGCGCCGGCGGCGGGCGAGGCCGGGCCGGGGTGCGCTTTCGCGCCGCGCTGTCCGCTCGCGGTGCCGGAGTGCGAGGTGGCCCAGCCGGAACTCCTCGGGGAAGGCGGGCATCTGGCCGCCTGTCATCGCGGCGGGGAGGCCGAACGGCGCACCGCCGTCGAGCTGTTCCCGCCGTCCAGGCACCGGCCGGCGCCCCCGGTGCGGGGCGCCGGGCCGGACCCCGTGCTCAGGATCACCGGGCTCGCCAGGTCGTTTCCCGCGCCCGGTGCCGGCGGGTGGCGGCGGGGCCGGGCGCGGTCGGGTGAGGTGCGCGCCGTGGAGCGGGTGGACCTGGAGGTCGGCCGCGGCGAGACGCTCGCCCTGGTGGGCGAGTCCGGGAGCGGGAAGTCGACCACGCTCCTGGAGGTGATCTCCCTGACGGCGCCGCAGCGCGGTAGGATCGAGGTCCTCGGTCAGGACGTCTCGGCGCTCTCCCGGGCCGCGGAGCGGCGGTTGCGGGCCGCGGTGCAGTTCGTGCCGCAGGACCCGATGTCGAGCCTCGATCCGCGGATGCCGGTCGGTGACATCGTCGCCGAGCCGCTGCTGGCGCACCGGTGGCCGGCCGACCAAGTCGCCGACCGGGTGGCGCGGGTGCTGCGTCTGGTGGGCCTCGACCCGCGGGACGCCGCCGCGTATCCGCATCGTTTCTCGGGCGGACAGCGGCAGCGCGTCGCCATCGCCCGCGCGCTGGCGGTCGAGCCGGAGCTGCTGCTGCTGGACGAGCCGGTCTCCGCGCTGGACGTGTCGGTACGGGCCGGGATCCTCGATCTGCTGCGCAGGCTGAGGGAGGACCCGGGCCCGGCGTGTCTGTTCGTCTCCCACGATCTGGCGGCGGTGCGGCACATCGCCGACCGGGTCGCGGTCCTGCACGCCGGTCGCGTCGTCGAGACCGGCGAGGTCCGTGCGGTGTTCGGGCGGCCCGGGCATCCGTACACCCAGGCGCTGCTGGCGGCCGTTCCGGTCCCGGATCCGGCGGTGGCGCGGGCGGGATCCTCCGCCTCGCGGGGCGACCCGCCTGCGGTCGGCGAGAGCGCGGCGGGGTGCTGGTTCCGGCCATGTTGTCCGCGGTTCACAGGGCTGGAGCCCGGGCAGCGGATCCGCTGCGAGCGGGAGGCTCCGCCGGTGGCGGATATATCCGCCGGAGGCGGCCGATCGGTCGCCTGTCATTTTCCCGCGGGGCCACAAGGGTGAGCGGGGCGCATTCCGCCGGGTGACCGGCAGGCCGGTTCCCCGCCTGTCGCTAACGGCAGCAGGGGCCCCCGCCTATTGCGGCTTCCTTTGCGGGTTGGACCCTGCTGTACTCAGGCTGACCTGCCGTGATGTAGGCCAGACCGCAGAGCAGACCGGTGACGAAGAGAGTCGCCACGAGAGTCACCAACGCTTTTGAATTCACTCCTTTTCTCCATTCTTTGACGATCCTTAATGGCGAGTGGATTACTTATATGGTCATGGGACTCGACAGGTCAAGTCAAGTTTATTCGAGTAAAAGATGCGGCATAGGAATCGGAATTTCCATTTCCTGCGGCCGGGCATATGACAGCCATGCGAGCAGCTACTTTCGCCCATCGATGATGCAAAGATGCACCAACCCATTGGCGTGCCCCAGTCATGCTGGTATCGTGATCTATGACATCTCAAGTCATGCGCGCACACTGGGAAGCCACATGGATCATGTCGAAGGCGCATCTCCCGTGCAGGTGGGCAGGCGCATCCGAAACCTTCGGGTCAAGCTCGGCCTGAAACAACAGGACCTCGCTTCCACCGATATCTCCGCGAGCTACATCTCGCTCATCGAATCAGGCAAAAGGGCCCCCTCGGACGCGGTCCTGGCCGCTCTCGCCAAGAAACTGGGATGTTCCCCGGAGCATCTGCGCACCGGGCATGACGACCATGCCCTGGAAGACGCCAGACTGAAGCTCTCCTTCGCGGAAATGGCCCTGCGCAACGGGGACAATGGGGCGGCGCTCCAGTCCTTCGGCGAACTCCTCGCGAAGCCCGACCTGCTCGACCGGCCGATGCTGCTGCGCGCCCGCATCGGCCAGGCCAGCGCCCTGGAGAAGCTGGACCGGATCGAGGCCGCGATCCCGGTGCTGGAGGACCTTCTCAAGGAGCCCACGCTGGCCGCCGGCTCCGACGAGTGGTGCCGTGTCTCGGTCGCCCTCAGCCGCTGCTACCGGACCATGGGCGACATCGCCCTCAGCATCGACATCGGCGAGAAGGCCATGGCCACGCTCGACTCGCTCGGCCTCGACGTCACCGTGGACCACATCCAGGTGGGCTCGACGCTCATCGGCTCGTACTTCATGCGCGGTGACCTGACCCGGGCGCATCTGCTGGCCCAGCGGCTGATCCCGGTGGCGGAGGAGCACGGCGGCCGTACCGGACGCGGCGCCGTGTACTGGAACGCCGGCCTCGTCGCGCTCTCCCGGCGGCAGTTCCCCGAGGCGCTCGCGCTCACCGAGCGTGCCCTCGCGCTGATGGCCGACGACGACAATCTGCGGCACGTGGCGATCCTCAAGGTGAACGTCGCCTGGCTGGAGCTGCAGTCCGACCGGCCGGACCCGGAACGCGCCCTGGAGCTGCTGGAGGACGCCGCGCAGACCCTCGCGGAGGCCGGCACGGCGGTCGAACAGGCCCGGTGCGAGATCGTCATGGTCGACGCGAGCACCCAGCTCGGCCGGTGGGACGCGGCCGCCGCGCACGCCGAGCGTGCCATCGGGCTCCTCAGCTCCGGCCCGCGGGTGGAGGCCGTCGCGGCGCGGATCAGGCTCGCCGAGATCCATCTGCTGCGCGGCGAGACGGAGCAGGGCCTGCAGACGCTGCACGCGGCCACCCGCCAGCTGCGGCACTTCACGCCGTCGTACGAGACCGCGCAGGAATGGCGCCACCTCGGCGACGTGTGGAAGCGGCAGGACCGCCCGAAGGAGGCCCTGGAGGCCTACGACCAGGCGCTGCTGGCCTCCGGTATGCCGATGACCTACGACCCCGCGCTGACCCTGACCCAGCAGCCCCTGGGCTGACCCGGCCCGGCGCGCGGGAACACCGTGCTCGCCGGGCCGCACTCCCCCGTCGGCCCTCATCAGCGAACCCGGCCCGCGAGCCGGTGCACGGCGGCCAGCGGCACCGGCAGCCAGTGCGGCCGGTGTCTCGCCTCGTAGACGGCCTCGTACACCGCCCGGTCCGCCTCGAAGGCGGTGAGCTGCGCGGCCCGGCAGGCCGGGTCCTCGCCGCCGGCGGCGGTGTAACCGGCGCAGAAGGCACGGCGGTTGCGCAGCGCCCAGGCCCCGGCGCGGCGCAGCAGGCTGAGCCGGCGCCCGGGTCCGGTGTCCGTGTCGGCCGGGCCGTCGTCCGCGTCGAGCGAGAGCAGGGCCGCGCGGGCCGCGTAGTCGAAGGAGCGGAGCATGCCCGCCACATCGCGCAGCACCGGCTGGGGCAGGGCGCGTTCGGCGGCGGGCGTGGCCGGTTCGCCCTCGAAGTCGACGATGTGCCAGCCGCCGTCGGCGTACAGGGCCTGGCCGAGGTGCAGGTCCCCGTGGGTGCGCTGGGCGAGGACGGGGCAGCCGCGGGCGGCCAGCCGGCCGTACTCGTCGAACAGCGCGGCGAGCCGGGTGCGATGGCGGGCGAGCTGCGGCACCTCCGCGACGGCGGCGGCGAGCCGGCGTTTCATCCGGGCCGCGTCCGCGGCGATCTCCTCGGCGCTCATCCGCGTCCGCGGGAAGGCCTGCGCGAGCGCCGCGTGCAGCTCGGCGACGGCCTGTCCGAGCGCCTGCGCACCGGCGGTGAAGCCACCGGCCTGGCCGGCGGCCCGCGAGCCGGTGGGCGAGGCGCCGGTCGGGGTGGTGCCATACGAGCCGGAGGTCACGCCGCCGGCCGGACCGGTCCCCGGGGAACCGGAAGTGAAGCCACCCACCGGACCGGTTCCCAAGGAGCCGGAGGCCAGGCCACCGACCGAACCGGTGCCGTACGAACCGGAGATGAAGCCGTCGTCCGGACCAGTGCCCCACGAGCCCGAGGTCAAGGCGTCGGCCGGACCGGTGTCCGGGGAGCCGGTGAGGTGGGCTCGGGCGTGGGCGACCGCGCGCTGCCAGCCGTCCTCGGCGGCGGGCAGGAACTCCTCGACCAGGCCGAGGGTGAGCCCGTCCAGGTGCAGGGAGCCGTACAGCCGGGGGGTGCGCGGGCAGGCCTGGTCGGTGAGCGCGCGCAACACCTCGACCTCGGGGTTCGGGCCGGGTTCGGGGCGGCGGTAGAGCTTCAGCAGCAGCCGGTCGCCGTACACCACCGCGCTGTTGCTCTGGTCGGCGGCGAGCGGGCGCGGGATCAGGCCCACCGGCAGCGGATGCCGGCCGGCGGGGTCCAGGTGCAGAGCCCCCGCCCGGCGGGCCGCGAGCGCCCGCAGCAGGGCGCCCATCAGGACGGGGTCGGCGACGGCGTCGTACAGCCGGTGTCCGGCCCACGGGCCGTACGGGACCGTGCCGATGGCGGCGGGCTCCAGGCGCCGGGGCAGCTCGCGGCGGACGCCGAGCAGCAGGTGGTAGGCGGTGCCGGAGTCGGTCTCGACGACGGCGACGAGGAGGTCGGGCCGGCCCTCGCCGCCGATCACCGTGGCCTCGACCGGGCGCAGGGTGCTCGAAGAGGCCCCCTGGTACCAGCGACGGGTCGCCAGCCAGGGGGTCAGGACCGGGAGCAGCGGGCGGAGAAGTGCCTCCGCGTGCGGGCGGGCGGTCTCCCCCACCCGCACGGCCTCCCCCTGCCGCACGGTCTCCCCCTGCCGCACGGTGGCGCCTGCCGGGCGGCGGCCCGTGCCGCCGACCGCGGCTCCGTGGTGCGTGGCGGCGCTCATCGTGGTGCCGCCACGGCGGATGAACCGTTTCCTCGGTGGGCCGTGCCGCCGTGCGGCCGGGTCGCGAGGAGGTCGATGATCGTACGGGCGAACAGATGGCAGTGGTCGCCGGTGCGAGCGGTGACCAGGTCGTCGTCGACGACCACGTCCTGGTCGACGTAGACCCCGCCCATGTTGCGCAGATCGCCGAGCAGGTTGTTGTGCACCACCGCGCGCCGGTCGCGGACCATGCCCGCGACCGGGGCGGCCAGCCACATGCCGTGGCAGATGATGCCCTTGACGATGGCCGGGTCGGCGAACGCCCGGCGCAGGAAGAGGGCCGCGGGCGGCAGCCGCCGCGGGTCCTCGGTGTAGCGGAGCCGGTCGGCGACCATGCCGGACGGCACGATGACCGCGCTGAACTCCTTCAGCGCGAACTCGTCGACGTCCTCGAAGGATTCGGTGACCGTGAAGGGCATCCGGTGCTCGTGGCCCGTGAAGGTCTGCCGGGCCTCGCCCCACAGCCGGGACAGGAAGTGGATCTCCGCACCCTCTTCGGGAAAGCGGTGCCGGTAGTACAGGATCTCTGGTTCGTAGAAGTCGCTCTCCATCAGTACGGCGATCTTGTGCCCCGTCAGTCGCACGGTTACCGTCCCTTCCCCCGTCCGGTCACCAGGTCGATCAGGAACGGGCCCGGGTGGGACAGCATCTCGGCGACCGCCGAGGCCGCCCGGCCCGGTTTCTCCACGCGCAGCGCGGGCACGCCGAGCGACGCCGACAGGGCGACGAAGTCGATGGCGGGCCGGGAGAGATCGAAGATCTCCGGGTGCGCGTGCGCGGGGATGTCCTGTTCCCGCCAGTACTGCTCGATGTTGTCCTCCAGGAGCTTGTAGCTCCCGTTGTTGCAGATCACGAACTTGGCGCCGATGCCGTGGCGAGCCGCCGTCCACAGGGCCTGGACCGTGTACATGCTGCCGCCGTCGCCGGTGAGGCCGACCACCGTGCGCTCCGGGTGGGCCAGCTTGGCGCCCAGCGCGCCGGGGATGCCGACGCCGAGGGAGCCGCCGCGGGTCTGGTGCCAGTGGCCGGGCCGGGTCGGCGGCAGCGGCCGGAACAGGTCCGGGGAGGCGGTCAGCGCCTCGTCGAACAGCACCGCGTCGTCCGGCAGTTGCCGGGCCAGCTCCTCGGCGAAGGCGATGTGCGGCAGGTCCTGGCGGACCGCCGCCTCCTGGGCGCGCTCGGCGGCGACGGCCCGGCTCACCTCGCGTTCGGCGGCCGTCCGGCGCAGCCGCAGGGTCGCGGCCTCCCGTTCGGCCTCGCTCATCCGCTCGGCGAGCAGGTCGGCGAGCAGGCCGAGGGACCGTTTGGGGTCGGCCACCAGGCCGACGTCCACCGGGAAGTTCTTGGCGATGGCGTCGGTGTCCAGGTCGATGTGGACCACCGGGACGCCGTCGCCGAAGACGCCGTCGAGGGCCGGGAAGACCTCGGGCAGCGCATACGTGCCGCACAACAGCACGGCGTCGGCGGCGCCCGTGATCCGGCGGCTGTTCGCGCCGAACATGTGGCCGAGCTGGCCGGCGTACGCGGGATGTTCGACGGACAGGTTGACCTCGGCCCAGTCCGCCCCCCACACGTCGGCGCCCCAGATCTCGGCCAGCCGGGCCAGTTCCGGCTGGGCCCCCGAGAAGTGGACGCCGTCCCCGGCGATCACGATGGGTCGCCGGGCGCCGGCCAGCAGCCCCGCGGCCCGTTCCAGGGCCGCCGGGTCTGGTGCGGAGGCGGTGTCGGGGTACGACACCGGCACCGCCTCCTCGCGGGTGGGCCGGTCCAGCACGTCGGCGGGCAGCACCACGAGCACCGGCCCGTACGGCGGGGTGCCGGCCACCTTGAAGGCGCGGCGCAGCACCCGCAGGGTGGAGTCGGGGTCGACCACGCGGGTGGCCCACTTGGTCACCGGCTTCGCCATGCCGACGAGGTCGGCGTACATCTGCGCCTCCATCGCCTCGTAGCGCAGTCCGGCCTCGCCGACCACCACGACCAGCGGGGCGTGGCCGCGCATGGCCTGGTAGAGCATGCCGATGCCATTGCCGAGCCCCACCCCGGAGTGCAGCTGGACGACGGCCGGGCGGCGGGTGGCCCGCGCGTACCCGTCCGCCATGCCGACGGCCACGGACTCCTGAAGGGTCAGCACGTACTCGATGCCGGGGAAATGGCGCAGTTCGTCGAGGAATCCCTGCTCCACCGTGCCGGGGTTGCCGAACATATGGGTGACGCCGTCGGCCGCCAACTGCTCCAGGAACGCTGCCCGGGCCGGCCTGCTGTCCATGTCCTCACGCCTCTCAGTCGTCCGTCGGGGTGCGCGGCGGGCCGTCAGTTCTGCGGCTGCGCCTTGAATCCCCACTGCCGCAGGCCGTGGTCGAGGACCTCGACGGTCTTCTGGCCGGTGAGGTAGGAGTCGGGGGTGGAACGCCCGGTGATGAACGGGTAGTCGACGATCACCGAGGTGGTCTTGCCGAAGTTGCCGTGGAAGGCGCCGCCGGGCGCGGTGGCGTCCCGCAGGATGTACTCCAGCGGGTAGGGCGGCGGGCCGATGACGAAGTCGGTGCCGACGAACCCGGTGTCCGCCAGGTAGTCGTACTCGATGCAGTGCCCGGTGACGTGCTTGCCCCGGATGATGCTCTGCCGGTCCTCCTGATCGCGGGCGAAGGCCAGGCAGGTGACGCCGTAGCACTCGGCGGCGATCGGCCGGTCCAGGCGGTAGAACGCCAGGACCAGGTCGTGCACCCGCCAGTTGTTGCCCAGGTCGACGATGGGACCGCTGCCGCCGACGATCAGCAGGGCGTCGTAGCGGTCGGCGATCTGCTCCTGGACCTTCTCCAGCCGGGTGTTGTAGGCCTCCCAGTCGCGCAGGAAGTACGGCTTGGAGCGGTACGGGCGGTCGGGCAGCCAGGAGGACAGGTCGAGCGGGTGGTCGAGGCGGTCGGAGGCCTCGACCGCCTTGACCTTGGCCGCCATCTCGGGCGTCGTGACGGAACGCCCGAGCGGCGGGTCGACGTAGTCGGGGTCCATGCTGGGCGGCAGCGCCACGGGCCGCTTGCCGGTGGGGGTGGCGAAGGTGACGTGATAGCCGGCCTTGTCGAAGATCTCGAGGGGGCCGATCAGTTCCTCGCCCCAGTAGCCGTACTCGGACAGGACGACGAGGATGCGCCTGCTCATGGGGGTTCCTCTCGGTCGGCGCCGGGCCGTTCGCGGACGGCCGCGCTCGGACGCGTGAACTACCGAACCCCTGTCTATTTTTCGCGGTCCGCGCGCCACCAGAGCGGGGGCGCGCGGAGGGCGCACATACTCAAGTGGGTGGCGGCACTACGGCAAGTCCGGCATTCCCAGGGATGTCAGGTTCGCCACGAATCGGTAGCGGACGTCGCCGGCCCGCATCCGCTTGTAGGCGTCGTTGATCTCCTCGACGGCGATCGGCTCGATCTCGGCCACGATGCCGTGCTCGGCGCAGAAGTCCAGCGTCTCCTGGGTGCGGGCGATCCCGCCGACCAGCGATCCGGCGAGCTGCCGGCCCCCGGTGATCAGGGAGAACAGGTTGAGCGTGCTCGCCTCGCGCGGGGCGCCCACGTTGACGAGGGTGCCGCCGGTGCGCAGCAGGGCGAGGTGGGCGTCGAGGTCGAGGTGGTCGACGGTGGAGAGGATCATGTCAAGGCGACCGGCGAGGGCCTCGAAGGTCGCCGGGTCGGCGGCCGTGTGGTAGTGGTCGGCGCCCAGGCGCAGGGCGTCGGCCCGCTTGTGCGGCGAGCCGCTGACCACGCTGACCTCGGCGCCGAGCGCGTGGGCGATCCGCACCCCGAGGTGGCCGAGGCCGCCCATGCCGAGGATCGCGACATGCCGGCCGGGGCCCGCCTGGTACCGCCGCAGGGGCGCGTAGGCGGTGACGCCCGCGCACAGCAGCGGGGACGCCGCGTCCAGCGGGAGGGCGTCGGGGACGCGCAGCACATACCGCTCGTCGACGACGATGCCGGCCGCGCAGCCGCCCTGGGTGGGTGTGCCGTCGCGGCCCGTGCCGCCGGCGGTGGTGACCACGCCGCGCACGCAGTACTGCTCCTCGCCGCCGCGGCAGGCGGCGCAGGCACGGCAGGAGTCGACGAAGTAGCCGACGCCGACGCGGTCCCCGGCGGCGAACCGGGTGACCTCGTCGCCCACTTCACGGACGATCCCGGTGATCTCGTGGCCGGGCACCATGGGGAAGCTCCCGCCCCAGGCGCCGGCCAACTGGTGCAGGTCGGAGTGGCACAGGCCGACATGGCGGACGTCGATCCGCACGTCGGAGGGCCCGGTGGCCCGGCGGGTGACGGTGGTGGGTTCCAGGGGTGCCGCGGGAGCGGGGGCGGCGTACGCGGCAACGGTCGCAGACATGGCTGTCCTTCTCGGGTCGGGGACCTGACGACGGGACATCAGGACTGGGGGGCGCCCGACTCAGCAGTCTCCGGAACGATCCGCTCCTGTTTCCTCGTACGGCGATCTCGGCGGCCGACTGCGCGACATGCGAGGACGCACTGCGTCAAGTACCGGCGGTGCGGTACCGGCGCAGTGCGTCCCGGGTGGTGCGTGGGGGCGAGGGGGGCGAGGGTCAGTCGTCGCCCTCCTCGCTCTCGTCGCTCTCCTCGCCGATGATCCAGTGCTCCCGCACCGCCATGCGGTGCACATAGCGCGGCTCGACCAGCTCCAGCAGGTGCTCGGTGGCCTTGGCGTACTCGGGCGAGGCCACGGCCTCCTCCAGGGCGGCGGCGCTGTCGAAGGACAGCAGGTACGCGGCGTCCAGGAGGGACTCCCCGACCGCGTAGGCGCCGTCGCGGACGAAGCACTGGAGGTAGCGGCGCAGGCCGGGCACCTGGTTCATCAGCGGGGCGTGCTCGTCGCGGCTGCGGGTGCGGAACTCCTCGACGGTCGTGCCGTTGCGGCGCTTGACCAGGACGACCAGCTTGACGCCGTCGGCCGGCATCGGGTGGTCGCCGGACCGCACCACATGGGCGTCGGTGTCCAGCACGACGGTCCGCCAGAACGCCGCCCAGCGCGGCTCGTCGAGGCGGGCGCCCTCCAGGAACTCGGGGGTCTGCAGCGAGGCGAGCTGCTCCTCCTCGTTCGCCAGCCAGATCTCGGCGATCCCGCTCCACATCGGGTCCTCCGGCTCGGGGCCGAAGGGGATGCGGGTGTCGATGAGGTACTTGCGGATCTGGGGGATCTTGCTCGCGTAGTTCACCGCGTGCACGTCCACCCAGTACTTCTGGAACTCCTCCTCGCTCATCCCCGGCTTGGGGTGGGCGAAGATCAGCTGATGGATCATGGCAGCCTCTCAGAGGTCGTCAGCGGAGATCGTCCTTGATGAACGCGGCGGCCCGTTCCCCGATCATCACCGTGGTGGTGTGGGTGTGTCCGCCGGGCACGGTCGGCATGACGGAGGCGTCCGCGACCCGCAGGCCGCTCACCCCGTGCACCTTCAGCCGGGGGTCGACCACGGCCAGGCTGTCGATGCCCATCTTGCAGGAGCCGCCGTAGTGGTGGAACGAGCCGGTGTTGCGGGAGACCCAGTGCTCCAGCTCGGCGCGGCCGGCCACGTCCGGGCCGGGCGCGACCTCCTTCATGCCCCAGGAGTCGGTGAACGCCTTGCTGCGCAGCACCTCGCGGCCGATCTCGGTGAGGTCGGCGGCCCGGGTCAGATCGGCGCGCTCGGCGTAGAAGTTGGGGTTGATACGGGGCTGGGCGGTGGGGTCGGTGCTCGCCAGCCGGACCCAGCCGCGCGAGAGCGGACGGACCACCCCGCACAGCAGGATGACCAGGTGCGGGTCGACGTCGTTCTGCTCCAGGACCGCGGAGCGCTCGCCGGTGCGCTTCCAGTGGGCGAGCTTGGCGATCAGCTTCTCGCCCCACGGGGCGCGGGGCAGCAGCCACAGCTCCAGGTCGGGCGCGGGCAGGCCGGGCTGTGAACCCCAGTAGAGGACCGGTTCGTTGACCGTGCCCTCGGTCGGTCCCGGCTTGTCCATGTAGCCGGTGGGGCCGACCACGAGGGGCTGGTTCTGGAAGTTCTCCCCGACGCCGGGCAGGTCGGCGACGACCGGGATGCCGAACTCGCCGAGCTGCGCGGGGTCTCCGAGGCCGGAGAGCAGCAGCAGCTTCGGGGACTCGATCGCCCCGCTGCTGACCACGACCTCCCGCTCGGCACGGACGGTGTGCACCCGGCCGCCGTGCAGGTACTCGACGCCGACGCAGCGGTCGCCCTCGAACAGCAGCCGGCTCGCGGTGGCCTCGGTGCGCACGGTGAGGTTGGGGCGGGCGGCGGCCGGTTCGTAGTAGCCCATGCGGACGCCGTTGCGCTTGCCGTCGCGGATGTCGAGGTGGTGCCAGGTGGCGCCGAACTGCTCGGCGTTGGTGTCCTCGACGATCGGATAGCCCAGCTCGGCGCAGGCGTCGAGGAAGCTCTGCGAGACCGGGTTGCCCTCGTGGCCGCCGTTGATGACGTTGATCGGGCCGCCCAGGCCCGCGGTCGGATTGGTGCCGTCCTCCTGGTTCTCCAGCTTCCGGAGGTACGGCAGGACGTCCCGGGCGGTCCAGCCGGCGGCGCCGCCGTAGGCCCAGAAGTCGTAGTCGGCGTCCCGGCCCCGCTGGTGGATCATGTGGTAGATGTTCGAACTCCCGCCGAGCCCGAGGCCGGCCGGGCTGTAGACGGTCTCCCCGCCCATCTCGGGCTGGGGCTCGGTGAGATAGGCCCGGTCGTACTGGCTCAGGTTGGTCGCCGACCACAGCTCGGGGTCCTCGAGCATGATGTGGTTCTCGGCCGTTCCCGCCTCCAGGACGAGGACGGTGAGGTCGGGCAGCTCGGTCAGCCGGCTCGCGACCACCAGGCCCGCGGTGCCTCCGCCGACGATGACGACGTCGTAGGATTCGGGCATTTCACTCGCATCCTTTCCTCGGCCGGCGCACCCGCGGGTGCGCCGGTCCGGCCGTGTCCGGCGCGGCCTCAGGGGCCCTCGGCGGACCGGATGATCAGGTCAGCGGCCCTCTCCGCGATCATGATCGTGGGGGCGTTGGTGTTGCCGCTGGTGATGGTGGGCATCACGGACGCGTCGGCCACCCGCAGCCCGCGGACGCCGCGCACCCGCAGCCGGGGGTCGACCACGGCCTCGGGCCCGGTGCCCATGGCGCAGGTGCCGGCCGGGTGCCAGACGGTGGTGACGTGCCGCCGGACGTACGCGGCGAGCGCGGCCCGGTCGGTGACGTCCGGTCCGGGGGCGATCTCCCGCCCGCGGTAGGCGTCGAACTCGGGGCTCGCGATGAGGTCGCGGGCGATCCGGATGCCCCGCACCAGGACGTCCACGTCCGCGCGGGCCTCCAGATAGTGCGGGTCCACCTCGGGCAGCTCCGCCGGGTCGGCCGAGCGCAGCCGTACCGTGCCCCGGCTCTCGGGGCGGATCAGCACGGGTACGGCGGTGAAGACCGGCTCGTCGGTGGCATACTCCTCGGGCACGAAGGGGATCGGTCCGAAGAAGAACTGGAGGTCCGGTCCGCCTCCGGTGCCCCCGGGGCGGGTGCGCAGGAACAGTCCCGCCTCCGCGAGCAGTCCGGCCGGCGGCAGCGGCTCCGGGCTGGTGTAGCCGACGCCGAGCAGCAGGTGGTCCTGGAGGTTGGCGCCGACTCCGGGCAGGTCCACCAAGGGTGTGATGCCGTGCGGTACCAGGTGCCGGGCCGGTCCGATGCCGGAGAGCATCAGCAGCTGCGGGGTGGCCAGCGCTCCGGCCGTGACGACGATCTC
This sequence comes from Streptomyces sp. NPDC030838, assembly GCF_055572035.1. Lineage (NCBI taxonomy): Bacteria > Bacillati > Actinomycetota > Actinomycetes > Kitasatosporales > Streptomycetaceae > Streptomyces > Streptomyces sp. NPDC030838. Next base: position 55,128 of record NZ_JBVIED010000015.1, read on the forward strand.
GGCGCGGGCCGCGGCGGTGTGCTCCCGCCCGTCACGCCGGTAGACGACGGCCGCCGCGCGGGTCCCGTCGAACAGGACCCGGGTGGCGTGCGCGCCGGTCTCCACGGTGAGGCGGGGGTGGTCGAGCACCGGGGCCAGGAAGGCCCGGGCGGTGCTCGCCCGCCGGTCGTCGGGGGTGCGCGTGGACTGGTAGTAGAAGCCGCCGGGCTCCTGTTCGGCGCCGTTGTAGTCCCGGTGCTCGTCGGCGGTGCCGGCGCTGCGGACGAAGGCTCGCGAGACCGGGGCGGGGTCGGTGTGGTCGACGACCGACAGGGGGCCGCCGGCGCACCGGTACTTCGAGGGGCCCCGTTGGTAGTCCTCGGAGCGCCTGAAGTACGGCAGGACCTCGTCGTAGCTCCAGCCGTCGTTGCCGAGCGCGCTCCAGCCGTCGTAGTCGCGGCGGTTGCCGCGCACGTACATCAGGGCGTTGACCGAGCTGCCGCCGCCGAGCACCCTGCCCTGTGCCAGCGGGATCCGGCGTCCGCCGAGGCCGGGCTGCGGGGTGGTCAGATGCGGCCAGACCAGTGCCTCGTCGCCCCACAGCGAGAACAGCGAGGGCAGGTCGGTGCGGTGGATCCGCTCCTGGTCGTCGGGGCCGCCGGCCTCCAGGAGCAGCACGGAGCAGTCCAGGGCGTCGACGAGCCGGCGGGCCAGGACGCAGCCGGCGGAGCCGGCGCCGACGACGATGTAGTCGTAGGCGCGGTCCTCGGTCATGTCGGCTGCCGGTCGGGCAGGAGACCGGTCTCCTGGAGCGCCGGGACCAGGTCGAGCACCAGGTACTCCAGGTAGTACTGGCCCCACATGGTCTGCCAGAGCGGGAAGGTGCCGTCGAAGGGCTCCTCGCGGCGCTCGGCGAGCCTGATCTCCAGGTCCCAGACCAGGGTGTCGAACTCCTCGGTGGTGAACGGCAGTCCGAAGGCCTCGGCGGCCTCCAGTACGGCCTCCTTGCTCTGCACCTTCAGGCTGTCCAGCACGTCGGGCCGGACGGCGACGGTGCGCAGGAACGCGATGACGTTGCTCTCGCTCATGCCGCCACCCCGCCGTCCTCGACGAGCGCCCACAGTTCGGCGTCGGTGTAGCGGGGCAGCACGGAGACGATCAGGTACTCCAGGTGGAAGCGGCCCCACATCTCGCGCCACAGGCTGCTGTTGCCGTCGACCTCCTCCTTGTCGCGCTCGACGATGACGCCCATCTCCAGCTTGAAGATCACGGCGGACATGTCGTCGGAGGTGAAGTCGAAGCCCTCGTTCTTGGCGTGGAAGAGCAGCTGAGCGAGGTTGCGGCCGTTGTACCGGGACAGCTTCGCGGGGTCGTCGCGGATCGCTGTCAGGAACTCCATGAAGCTCTTCTGGGACATCGGGTGTCCTCTCCTTCGGTGCGGCTGCCGTGCCGGGAGGGGTGCCCGTGCGGCGGTGAGCGGCGTGGGCACCCCTCCCGGGCGGGTCAGCCGGGGATGCGGGCCGAGTCGGGGGCGGCCTCGTGCTGCTCGGCCTCCGCCGCGGCCGGGCCCGCCGTGGCGTTCCGGCCGGGCAGCAGGAACAGCACGACCAGCGTGGCGAGGAGCGCGAAGCAGGCGGAGCCGAGCAGGGCGACGTTGTATCCGTCGGTCAGCGCGGCGGCCGGGCTCGCGCCCGAGGCGGTGGCGTCCGTCGTCTGCTGGGCGGCGATGGACACCAGGATGGCGAGGCCGAGCGCCGCGCCGATCTGGTTGGCGGTGTTGAACAGGCCGGAGGCGAGGCCGGCCTCGTCCTCGGCGGCGCCCGCGGTCGCGGACACGGTGGCCGTGACCCACACGGTGCCGCCGCCGAGACCGATCAGGATCTCGGGGCCGAACTGCTCGGCGAAGAACGAGCCGCCGTCGATCCGGCTGATCCACAGCATGCCCACGACGACCAGCAGGGTGCCGAGGGCCATGGTGGCCTTCAGCCCGATCCTCGGGATCACCCGGCCCACGTTCGTGGCGGCGATGACCACCGCCGTGGCCAGCGGGAGCAGGGCGAAGCCGGAGCGCAGCGGCGAGTAGCCCTGAACCAGCTGGGTGTAGAGGGTGAGGAAGAAGATCGCCGGGACGATGGCCATCGGGGTCAGCGCGCCGACCAGGTTCGCGGCCCGCAGGGTGCGGCGCCGGAAGATGCGCAGCGGCACCAGCGGCTGGGCGGAGCGGGCCTCGATGACCAGGAAGAGCGCCAGGATGACCAGGGCGACGGCGCCGAGGCCCAGGGTGTGCAGCGAGGCCCAGCCCTGCCGTTCGGCCTCCACCAGTACGTAGACGAGCAGGCCGAGGCCGCCGGTCACGGTGATGGCGCCGAGCAGGTCGAAGCCGCCGCGCGGGCCGCCGACCTCGCCGGCCGGCAGCAGCCGGGGGGCGAGCAGGGCGCCGATCAGGGCGAGGGGGACGTTGACGTAGAAGACGGCTTCCCAGCCGAACCAGTCGGTGAGCAGACCGCCGAGGATCATGCCGGCGGCGCCGCCGGCGCCGGACACCGCGCCGTAGACCGCGAGCGCCTTGCCGCGGGCCTTCTGCTCCTCAGGGGTGCCGTCCGGGAAGACGGTCATCAGCAGGGCGAGCGCGGCCGGGGCGGCGAAGGCGGAGGCCAGGCCCTGGAGGGCACGGGCCACGATCATGGTGACCGAGTCCGTCGCCAGTCCGCCCAGCGCGGACGCGGCCGCGAAGACGACGAGGCTGGCGATGAACAGGCGCCGCCTGCCGACGAGGTCGGCGAGCCGTCCGCCGAGCATCAGGAAGCCGCCGAACAGCAGCAGATAGGCGTTGGTGACCCAGGACAGGTCCTCCTGCCCGAAGCCGAGTTCCGAGCCCAGCTCGGGCAGGGCGACACCCACGATGGTGGAGTCCAGGATCAGCATGAACTGAACGGTGACGAGCAGCCAGAGGGCGGCCGCCGGGTTCCGCACAGGAGTCGGCTGTGCGGTGAGGGGAGGTGCAGCCATGGGTGATAGCTCCCAACGAGTGAAGGGAAGGAACGCCCCCTGGCTTGGCGGTGGGACGTTCCTTCAGCGCCCTACGACGCTAGCGGCGGCTCGACTGAGCCTGTCAAACCGTGTCATGACACAAAGTCAAGTCAATGCCGGGACAATCGGATTCCGCGCGTGGCTCGATCGGGTTTTCCGATGGGTTGGCGCTGGACACAGGGCATGCGGGGGAACTTGACGCTGTGTCGTCCGTGAGATGACTGAGTGGTTGACCCGGGTGCTCCGGCCGGAGCACGCGCCCCCGCGCGCGCCTAGCGTGCGCGGACATGCGACTCGCCTCCCTGGCCGCGGTGCTGCCCGGCCCTCCGGCCCGCCGGCCGATCCTGCTGCTCGCCCTCGGCACCTTCGCCCTGGGCACCGACTCGTTCGTGGTGAGCGGGGTGCTGCCCGAGGTGGGGCGGGACCTGGACACCTCGCTGGGCTCCGCGGGCCTGCTGGTCACGGCCTTCGCCGCGGTGTACGCCCTGGCCGCGCCGGTGCTCGCGGTGGCCACCGGCACGGTGTGCCGCCGCAGGCTGCTGCTGATCGCGCTCGCCGCGTTCGCCGTGGCCAACGTGCTGACGGCCCTGGCGCCGACGTACGGCACCATGCTCGCCGCCCGGGTGCTCACCGCGCTCGCCGCCGCCCTGTACACCCCCGCCGCCGCGGCCGCGGCCGCCGCGCTCGCCCCGCCGGAGGAACGCGGGCGGGCGCTGGCGACGGTGCTGGGCGGGCTGACGGTGGCCAACGCGCTGGGCGTGCCGCTCGGCACGGTGATCGCGCACGCGGCGCACTGGCGGGCGACGTTCCTGTTCGTGGCGGTGCTGGGCGCGGTCGCCTGCGCCGGGCTGGCCCGCGCCCTGGACACGATCCCGGCCGGCGGCACGGCCTCGCTGCGCGAGCGGATCGCCACCGCGCGGATCCCGACGGTGCCGACGACACTGCTGTCCACGGCGGCGGCGATCTGCGGGATCTTCGCGATCTACACCTACCTCGCCTGGTACGCGGACCGCACGGCGGGGCTGAGCGGCGGCCTGGTCACCACTGTCTACCTGGTGTTCGGGGTGGGCGCGGTGGTCTCCGGGCTGGTGGGCGGCTGGCTGATCGACCGGCTGCCGCCGGTGCGGGTGGCCGCGGTGTCGATGGCCGGGCTGGTCGTCAGCTGGTCGCTGCTGGCGCTGCTCGGCGCGCTCGCCGGGCCGTCCACGGGAACCGCGGTGGCGCTGTGTCTCGTCGTCGGCGGCTGGTCGCTGATCGGCTGGTGGTTCAACCCGGCCAACCAGCGCCGGCTGCTCACCGCGGCCGGGCCGAGCGGGACCACCGCGCTCTCCCTCAACGCCTCGGCGATCTATGCCGGTCAGGCGGCCGGCGGCGCGCTGGGCGGCCTGCTGCTGGCGGGCGGGCCCGCGGCGTTGGCGGCGGGATCGGTGGGGTGCGCGCTGGTCGCACTGGCGCTGCTACGACTCTCGACGCGCAGGAACCGCCCTGCGTCGAAGCCACTTGACGCAGTGTCACCGGTCGGATGACTGAGTGAGGTCCGCCGTGCCGGGCGGGGCACCGCGAGATGGGGCGCCTGAGGACGGTGGAGACGCGAGAGAGCGCGCGCCCCGGCGGGTGCGCGCCGCGGCTTTCGACCGAGGAGGTCCTACGTGATCACGACACACCGCAGGCCCGCGGCGGACGAGGACGACGGCTGGGGCCTGGTCGGGCGCGGATAGTGGGGCCTGGGCGCAGGGGCGGAGGAGCCGGGCCGCGGCATGAGGTCGCCTTCGACCGTGTGCTCGGCGCCGGCACCGCCGCCCGGCCCGGGGCCGGACACGGGCCGGCGCCGCCGCCCCGCACAGGCCCTCTCCGGGAAGGGGAGGGCCTTCGTGCTAGGTCGTGTCCGCAAAGTCCCGTCGTCCGCCCGGAGGGCGGGCCCCGCGGCGTCTGGTACGTGCTCTCGGCGTGCCGGGCGGAAGCCCTCGTACTGGACGTACTCGGGCTTTCGCTCGGTGCGGCGAGTGGGGGTCCCCCCTGCTCGAAGAGCTCGGGGGAGCGTGCCAGGCGTCGCGGGGCTGGGGGTCCCCCCTCTGGGGGAGGGACTTTGCGGACACGGCCTAGCGCGCGTACTCCTCCGCCAGGAAGCGGATCGTCTGGTCGACGAAGACGCGCATCTCGCGGGTGAGGTTCTTGCCGCGGCGCCAGGCGAGCTGGGTGAAGACCTCGAAGGGGATGTCCCAGTCGAGCCGGACGAGGACGCCGGCGTCGAGGGCGTCCTGGACGCAGGCGGTGGGCAGGAGGGAGATGCCGAGGCCTGCCGCCACGCCGCGCTTGATGGACTCGATCGTGCCGAACTCCAGGAACGGCAGCGCCTCTCCGGTGCCGTCGTTCAGCTCGGCCTCGAACAGCTCCCGGTAGGCGCAGCCCGCCTCCGCGGAGATGACCTGGGTGCGGCGCAGTTCGTCGGTGGTCACCTTCGGCGCCCGGGTGAGCGGGTGGTCCGGTGCGGCGACCACGGTCAGCGGCTCGGAGCCGAGCACCTCGGTCTGCACGCCCGGGTGCCGGGTCTCCGCCTCCATCAGGAAGCCCATGTCGAACATCCCCTGCCGCAGCGCGTGGCAGGTCTCGGCGCACAGGCTGGGCCGCAGCACGATGTGCAGGGCCGGATGGCGGTGGTGGAAGAACTCCAGCAGGGGCGGCATCCGGTAGGAGGTGATGGACTCCATCGAGCCGATCGTGAGGACGCCGGCGGGGTCCCCCGAGCCGACCGTGGCGCCTCGGGCCTCGCCCGCCAGGGCCAGCATCTGCTCGGCGTAGGGCAGCAGCCGCTGGCCCGCCTCGGTGAGCTGGATGCGGCCGCCGAGGCGGTCGAAGAGGTCCACGCCGAGCGACATCTCCAGGCCCTTGATCTGGCTGGTGACGCTGGACTGCGCGTACTTCAGCTCCGTGGCCGCCTTCGAGAAGCTGAGCAGCGTGGCCACCTTGTGGAACGCCGCCAGCTGCCTGATGTCCATGGTTCTCTCCCTGCGTGGGCCGACACCGAATGGATTGAGGGATTTCCTGCCTTGAGCACATCACCGGCCGGAGGGCGACTCCACGGCTCCGCGGTGTCCCCTTGCGGACACGCGGCGTCCGTTAGCGGTCAGCCGCCGGGTCGCTCTCCGCCCGCGCCATTCCCTGACGGCCGATCATCAGGCCCGCCTGGAAACGGCTGACCGCCCCCATGTCCTCCATGAGCGCGGAGATGTGGCGGCGGCAGGTCCGGGTGGCCATGCCCAGTCGGCGGGCGATGACCTCGTCCTTCAGGCCGAGGGACATGAGGCGGATGACGGACAGGCGGACTTCCTCCGCGAGGTGCCGGTACTCCGCCGGATGCCCGTCCACCTCGAACGGGCGGCCGATCTGCCAGATGGACTCGAAGGACCGGCAGAGGTAGCCGACGACGGTCGGCTCGGTGATGACGGCCGCGCCGGGCGGCCGGTCGCCGGTGGGTTCCTTCGGGATGAAGGCGACTTCCCGGTCGTAGACGATGAGCCGTTCGGTCAGCTCCTCCACGGTGCGCACCTCGGCGCCCTGGCGGGTGATCTCCTGGACGTAGGTGCGGGTGGCGAGGCTGGCGCGGGCGGTGTGCTGGTAGAGGGTGCGGACGCGGACGCCGCGGCGCAGGAGTTCCAGGGTGTGCTCCCGGTCGGCCTCCAGGAGCTCGGGCGGCCGTCCGCCGCCCGACTGAAGGCTCATCCGCTCCCGTACGCAGCCGTACCGGGCGCGGTCGATCTCCCGGCGTACGTCCTCCACGTCGTCGAGGACGGTGACCGTGACGTCGGCGGCGGGCCCGCGGTGCCGGGACCGCCAGGCGGCGGCGAGGGAGCCCAGTTCCTGGTGGATGCGGGCGGCCTCGCGGCGCCGCCGGGCGATGGCCATCTCCAGCGGGGTGACCAGTTCGGCCTCGGCGGCCTCCGGGTCGAGCGGGACGACGGGCCGGCCGGGCGCTTCGGCGCTGAGCAGCCTGAGGTCCTGGAGCGTCTTGCGGGTCTGCTCGGCGCGGGTCACGTCCACGCCCAGGCCCGTGGCCATCTCCTCGTCGTCGAAGTGGCCGAGGCGCAGGGCCCGTTCGTAGGCCGCGACCGCCAGCTCGTCCAGAAGAGGAATCTCGTCCGTCCTCAATTCCTCACCTCCTGAACGGCGTTGCGGTGCCTCTGTGCGTGGCCTTCGTCGGTCATCTGTTCCAGGCTAGGGCGGTCGCCCCGCCGCGGACCGGGTCCGGCCCCACGCCGTCTTGACAGCGTTAGGTAAGGCGCGTCATCGGCTCAGTAATGGACCCTGCGGTCCTCGGGCGTGGCCCGGTAGCGCACGCTCCACAGGCTGCGCCTGATGTAGGTGCGCTGGAGCCAGCGGTCCCGGCCGTCGTAGTACGCCCGGAAGGTGGAGCGGGCGTGCACGCCCTTGCGGTTGTTGATGAGGAGGGCGTGGCCCGGCTGGAGGCGGACCGCGTCGGCGGTCTCCCGGCAGGCCTCCTTCAGGGCCTCGAAGGCGGCCTGGGCGCCGCGGGTGAGAGGCCGGACGCCGTTGGCCGAGACGGCGATCTCGGGGAAGCGGGCCGCGCCGCTGAGGATCGGCACCGGGTCGGACAGCACCTCGGTGTCCCCGGCGACGCCCCGGGTGTAGCTGCCGGGCGCGTTGAGCCGGAACAGCGGGCTGCGCAGGGTGTCGACGACCGGGCCGGGCAGCCGGCGGCACAGGTCGCGGGCGTCGGCGTAGTAGGTGACGGCGTCGTCGTCGGGGGCGCCGCGCAGGCAGTTGAGGACCAGGAAGTCGGGGTTGGCGAGGTCGTAGCGGCCGATGGTGTCGTAGGTGATGTCGCTGTGGAAGTTGAGGAAGACGGCGGAGCCCTGGTTGGTCTGGGCCCGCTCCCCCTCCCGCACCGGCACCACGTCGTGCACGAGCCGGCCGTCCTTCTCGGTGAGCACGCCGATCGGCTCGCCGAGCAGTCCGGTCAGGCCCAGCAGGACGCCCTCGGCGACGAAGCCGCGTTTGGCGGTGCTGGGGCCGCCGTCGGCCGGAGTGGGCGGCAGGTCGGTGTCCTGGGGCAGGTTGCGCACCCGCATCAGGCCGGGGGTGTCGTTGTGCCGGCCGAAGTCCAGCAGCCGCTGGAGGACGTCGGCGGGCAGGGCGGCGGCGAAGGCCTGGTGGTAGCGGGTGAGCGCGGCGTCGACGTCGGGGGCCGGGTCGGGCAGCGGGGCGAGCCGGGCGGCGAGGTCGTCGCGGACCCGGTCCGGAAGGGCGAGGTCGGCAAAGGTCACGGCGGTCACACTCCGGCGAGGTAGGGGCGCGGCGCCTCGGCGGCCGGCATGTCGAGCGCGTCGTGCAGACGCTGGGCGAGGTGCAGGGCGTCCTCCCCGCTCTCGGCGATGTGGGTGGTGACCTTGGAGCCGCGGATCTCGGCGACGGGGACGCCGACGTAGGCGCCCGGAGCGAGGTTCTGCCGGCGCTGGACGGCGTCCAGGTCGACATAGCCGCCGACGACCGCGACCCAGGGCTTCTCGGTGAGCCGTACGGTGTCGATGCCGGCCGCGTGGAAGACGCCGTGCGCGCAGTCGGCGGTGTCGTCGGAGCCGTAACCGAGCACCACGGAGCGCTGGTTGAAGACGATCGCGGCCATCTGGTCACCCTCGCGGCTGATGGTGGTGCCCGGCGAGAACGGCGCCCGGTTGTAGCGGCAGACGATCTCGATGCCGTGCCGCAGGGCGAGCTGGACGGCCCTGCGGTGCAGCACCTTCGCGCCGTACAGGGACATCAGGGCGGCCATGTTGTAGGAGACCCTCGGCAGCAGGTGGGCGCCGCGGACCAGGTGCGGGTCGGAGGTGTAGATGCCGTCGACGTCGGAGTGGATCTCGCAGGCGGTGCCGCCGACCGCGCGGGCGACGGCGATGGCGGACAGGTCGGAGCTGTTCTTTCCCAGCCAGGTGGGCCGCCCCTGGGCGTCCACGGCCTGGCCGCCGGGCACCACCACGACCTCGTACTCGGAGAGCGTGCGGCTGAGCGGGCCGGGGTCGGTCTCGATGACCCGTGCCCACAGGAACGACGAGTTGGTGATGAGGCCGACCTGGTGGCCGGCGAGGACGGTGGCAGTGCGGCCCCTGCGGTGCAGGGCGGTGGCGAGGAGGTGGGCGCTGACCAGGTCGGCGGTGGCGAGCATGCCCGCCGAGGTGGCGTCCTCGGGGTGCTCGTTGACCTCGTGCAGCCGGCCGCGCAGCTGCTCGGTCTCCCCCTGCATGGCGCTGACCACCACGGCCAGCCGGCGGCCCTCGCGGTCCAGCCGTTCCTCCAGGCCGGCCGCGAGCACGTCGTAGGCGGCGTGGGTACGGAAGGTGGAACCGCCGAACTTCAGGATGGCGACGTCGCTCACAGCAACCCCCGTTCGAGGACGTTCTCGGCGATCTGTACGGCGTTGAGGGCGGCCCCGATCCGCAGGTTGTCGGCGACCAGCCAGAGCCAGAAGCCGCGCGGATTGTGCGGCGCCACCCGGACCCGGCCGACGTGCACGTGGTCGGGGTTCCCCGCGGTGCGCGGGGTCGGGAAGCCGCCCGGGGTGTCCTGGTCGTGGACGGTGACCTCGGGCAGCGCGGCGAGCCGGGCGACCAGCTCGGCGCGGTCCACGGGCGCCGCGGCCTCCACCCAGACCGCCTCGGAGTGGCCGTTGACGACCGGCACGCGCACACAGGTGGTGGTGACGTCGAGGTGCGGCAGGCCGAGGATCTTGCGGGATTCCTGGAGCATCTTCTGCTCCTCCAGGGTGAACCCGGTGTCCAGCAGCCGGTCGATGAACGGCACGACGTCGAAGGCGAGGGCGGGGGTGAAGCGTTCGGCGGGCAGGTCGGCGTCCGGGTCGCGCAGTGCCAGCTCGGTGCCCTGCCGCAACTCCGCGATGCCGTGCTCGCCCTGTCCGGAGGCGGCCTGGTAGGTGCTGACGACGACCTGCCGGATGCCCCAGCGTTCCTGCACGGTGGTGAGCAGCCGGACCAGCGGGATGGTGGAGCAGTTGGGGTTGGCGATGATGCCGCTCGCCGGGCGTCCGGTGAGCACGTCGGCGTTGACCTGCGGGACCACCAGCGGGGTGTCGGGGTCCATGCGGAAGGCGTTGGTGTTGTCGATGACCAGGGCGCCCTGCGCGGCCGCCTTGCGGGCCCACTGGAGGCTGACGGACGTACCGGCGGAGAAGAACGCGATGTCGACGTCGGAGAAGTCGGTCCGCTCCAGGTCCTGGACCACCGTGGCGCGGCCGTCGACGTCGACGGTGCGGCCCGCCGAGCGCGCGGACGCGGCGAGTGTGACGCCGCGGTGGCGCAGCCCGCGTGCGGTGATCAGTTCGATCAGGGTCTGGCCGACGGCTCCGGTCGCTCCGGCGATCGCGAGCCGCGGCGCGGTGGGGTCGCTGACGAGTGTCATCGGGTTTCCTTAAGGGTGGTCGCGGTCCGGGTGAGCGCGGCCGGCGGCACGTCGTCCCGTGACGTGCGGCGCCGGGTGGCGGGCAGCAGGGGCCAGCCGAGGTTCACGCCGAGGCCGGCCGCCGCGATCAGCGGGACGCCCAGGGCCTGGAGCAGCGTGATGCGGTGGCCGTAGACCGTGAGGTCGACGAGGATCGCCACCGCCGGGTAGACGAAGGAGAGCACCGCGATCCTCGCGGTGGGCAGTTTCTGGTACGAGGCGTACAGCAGGATGTAGAGCAGGCAGGTGTGGATCACGCCGAGGCCCGCGAGCCAGCCCCAGTCGGCGCCGAGTCCGGCGGTCTCGCCGAGCGCGGCGAACGGCAGCAGCAGCGGGATGCCGACGGACGCCTGGATGAGGGCGGTGAGTTCGGGGCGTACGCCGGTCAGGTGCTTGGCGATGACGGTGGCGAAGGCGTACAGCAGCGCGGCGAGCAGCGCCTGGCCGACGCCGAGCAGATAGGCGCCGCCGCCCGCGCCGCCTCCGGCGGTGAGGTCGGCGACCAGCAGCACTCCGGCGAAGGCGAGCAGGATCCAGCCGGCCTGGTGGCGGTTCAGGCGCTCCTTGAACAGCAGCAGGCCGAGCAGCACCACGTAGAACGGCTGGGTGTGGTAGACGACGGTCGCCACCGAGATCGAGGTGGTGGTGTACGCGCTGAACAGCAGCACCCAGTTGAAGACGATGCACACCCCGCCGAGCACGGCGAGCGCGAAGGTGCGGCGGGTGTAGCCGGGGTTCCGGAAGAAACCGCGGAGCAGGCAGTAGGCGGCGAGGGCGAGGGCGCCGAACAGGCAGCGGAAGAACACCACGTTGAAGCTGGACTGGCCGGACTCGACGACGAAGACGCCCAGGGTGCCCGACAGGACCATCGCGGCGGTGAGTTCGACGGCTCCTCTTGTCTGCTGCCGGGAGGTGGGGGTGGTCACGGGTCGTACCTCGCCTTCGCGTTCGGTGGGGGTGTCAGTGCAGGGGTACGGCGTAGTGCAGTCCCCCTCTGGTCCACAGCTCGTTGGGGCCGCGGGGTACGTCGAGGCCCGAGGCGCGGCCCAGGTTGCGGTCGTACAGCTCGGCGTAGCCGCCGACGGCGTCCAGCACCCGGGCGGCCCAGCGGGCGTCGAGTCCGGCGGCGGGGCCGTGCCGGCCGGCCTGGCGGGCGGCGGCGGCGCGGCCCGCGTCCCCGGCGCGGTGGGTCTCGTACTCGGCGGCGAACAGCAGCTGGAGCACCCAGCGGCAGATCCGGAACCAGCGCGGGTCGTCGTCGCGGACCACGGCGGCCATCGGCTCGCGGGAGATCTCGGCGGGCAGGATGCGGTGCGCGGCCGGGTCGGGCAGGGTGCGGCGGGCGCCGGCGAGGGCCACCTTGTCGAGGACGTAGGCGGCGCACTCCCCCGAGGCGTACGCCCGCAGTGCCTGTCCCGGGTGGTCGAAGGCGACCGGATGGACGGCGAGGCCGCGCGGCCCGTACCAGGCGGCCAGGTTGGCCGGGGTGGTGCAGCCGGCGTGCACGGCGACCCGGTGTCCGGCGAGCGCGGCGGGTTCGGTGACGCCGGAGGCGGCGCGGACGAGGAAGCCCTCGCCGTCGTAGCAGGTGACCCCGGCGAACAGCAGCCCGTGCGCGGCCTCGCGGCCCATGGTCCAGCTGACGTTGCACACCGTCAGGTCGGCCTGCCCCGCGGCCAGTCGGGTCAGCCGGGTGGCGGGGCTCGCGGGCCGCCAGTCGACGGCCTCCGGGTCACCGACGACGGCGGCGGCGACGGCGCGCGCCACATCGGCGTCCAGGCCGGTCCAGCGGCCGTCCGGGGTGCGCAGGGAGAGGCCGGGCTGCCCCTGGGAGACGAGGGCGCGCACGGCGCCGCGCGCGCGGACGGCCCGCAGGGTGTCGGCGAGCGCGGTGCGGGCGGTCATGCCGGGCTCCGCAGCAGCGCGCCGACGGTGTGCTCGCGGTCGTAGCGGCGTTCGTTGTGGGCCAGCATCGTGGTGAGCCGGCGGGCGGTGAGGGGGGCGGTGCACAGCCGGTCGCCCGCGCGGACCGTCACCGGCATGCCGCCGGCCCGGGACCAGGCGAGCATGCCGTGCTCGTCGATGACGGCGCGGGCGGCGCCCGCGTTGTCGCGGTGCAGGCAGTACGGCACGTCGAGGACGCCGCGGGCGAACGCGGCGACCAGGGCGGCGCCCACCGTGGGGGCGAGGTCCAGGGTGGCGTCGACCAGGGTGCGGGCCTCGTCGAGGAGGCCGGTGCCGGCGGGCTCGGGGCACCGGGTGACCGCGCAGTCGGCGGCGGCCTGCCGGGCGACGGCGTCGGCGAACTCCAGGGCCTCGACGTTCTCCTCGATCGCGGGGATGCGGCGGGCCTCGGCGGGCGTCTTCACGATGAGGCGTTCGGCGCCGCTGTGCACGGCGAGCCGGACGCTGTCCTCCAGCAGCCGGAAGGAGCCGACGGGGGTGCGTGGGAAGACGCCCATGTAGGTGTAGAGGGTGAGGTGCCAGTCGACGTCGGGCAGATGCTCGGCGGCGAGGGTGCGCAGTGCCGCCAGCGCTTCCAGGTCCTGGCCCACGTGGACCTGCTGGGCGTAGCTGAGCGAGATCGACCGCAGTCCGTGCTCGCGGAAGAACCTCGCCTCCAGCACGCTGAGCGCGACCAGCAGCGAGGGCGGGCAGAGCTGGCCCAGCATGCAGCCGCCGAAGGTCTCCAGATGCATCGGCCGGTCTGCCTCGGCGGCGAGTTCGCAGCAGCGGGCCCAGTTGTCGGCGGCCTCGGGCAGCGGAACGCGGCCGTAGGGCAGGCAGTACGAGACGGGGCCGCCCTCGGTGGCGTCGACGCCCGCCGCGACCATGATCCGGAACAGCTCCAGGGGCAGCGGCGAGCCGTGCCGCACCTGGACCGGGAAGCCGTCCCCGGCGACGCCGGCGAGCAGGTCCCGGACGGCCGGCGCGCCGTACGCCGCGAGCGGGAAGCCGTTGAGGTCGGCGCCGCCGGTCTCGGCGAGGGCGCGGCGGGCGGAGGCGTGGTCGCCGACGCGGGTGTAGCTGTCGAGGGTGACCGTGCCGACGGTGGTGGCCCGGCAGTCGCGTACGGCGACCAGGCCGGCCCGCATCTTCGCCAGTGCCCCGAAGCCCATCCGGGGCTGTACCACGAGCCGCCGGTCCGCCCGCGCGGCGCGCACGAAGTCGGCGAACCGGCCCATCAGCGCGCTCCGGCGGGCACCGTCGGAGCGGTCGCGGCCAGCGTGTCGAGGAAGCCCAGGAAGTCGGCGAGCAGGCGGCCCGCCGGTTCCTCGGACTCGTTGAACACCGCCGTGAACCCGGCGTCCCGCAGCCGCCGTCCGAGCCGGTCGTCGGCCACGCCGTGCGGGGGGCCGTGCACCCCGAGCTTGCCGCCGATCACCACGGGCAGGTCCGCGAGTTCGGGGTCGCGGCGCAGGGCGCGTACGAGCCGCAGTCCGTCGAGATGGCCGTGGCCGTTGACGGTGCTCAGCACCAGCAGATCGGGCCGGTCGGCGCCGCGGCAGGCATCCAGCACGGTGGCGTCCGGCGGGCACACCCCGAGGTTGGTGACCTCGTGTCCGGCTTCCTCCAGCAGCAGCTGGAGATAGACCAGGTTCCACATGTGGGCGTCGGAGGAGACGCTGGACACCGTGATGCGCAGCGGGCGGATCCGTGTCGGGTGAAGGGACATGACTCTCACTCTTGGATTTGTCCGGCGATAAGTACAGCCTTCGCCGAACGAATATCCGAAAGTGGGCGATCAGGAATTTCCATACACCGGAGGGGAGTTGTCCCCGTCCCCGGTGAAAACGCTCGGAGTGAAAGCGCTCAGAGTGAAAAGTGACGGGCGAGGAAATCCGTGGACACACCGCCGCGACGGAATTCGGGATGCCGGAGAATTTCCTGGTGCAGCGGAATGGTGGTGCGCACTCCGGGGCCCGACACCTGGAACTCGTCCAGGGCGCGCAGGGTGCGGTCCAGGGCGGTGGCGCGGTCGGGGCCCCAGACGATCAGCTTGCCGATCATCGAGTCGTAGTAGGGGCTGACCCGGGAGCCGGGGACGTAGTCGGTGTCGACGCGGACCCAGGGGCCGCCGGGGGCGCGGTAGTTCTCGAGGAGGCCCGGCGTGGGGGCGAAGCCGCGGTCGGGGTCTTCGGCGTTGATCCGGCACTCCAGGGCGTGCCCGCGGACCTCGATGTCCTCCTGCCGCACGGTGAGCGGGCGGCCGGCGGCGACCCGCAGCTGTTCGGCGATCAGGTCGACCCCGGTGACGAGTTCGGTGACGGGGTGCTCGACCTGGATCCGGGCGTTCATCTCCATGAACCAGAAGGCGTGGTCGGCGGCCGGGTCGGTCTCCAGCAGGAACTCCACGGTGCCGGCGCCCCGGTAGCCGACCGCGCGGGCCCCGGCGACGGCCGCCGCGCCGAGCTGCTCGCGCACCTTCGGCGGCAGGCCGGGGGCGGGTGACTCCTCGACGAGTTTCTGGTGCCTGCGCTGTACCGAGCAGTCGCGTTCGCCGAGGTGGACGGCGCCGCCGAAGTCGTCGCAGAGCACCTGGATCTCGATGTGCCGGGTGACGGGGAGATAGCGCTCCAGGTAGACGGCGCTGTTCTTGAACACCGCCTGGGCGCCGGCCCGGGTGGTGACGTAGGCCTCTTTCAGGTCCTCCGGGCGATGCACGACGGTGATGCCGCGTCCGCCGCCGCCCGCGGCGGCCTTGATGATGACCGGGTAGCCGATCTCCCGGGCGATCTCCTCGGCGGCCTCCGCCGAGTCGACGGGTTCGGTGGTGCCCGGCAGCAGCGGGAGCCCGGCGTCGGTCATCAGCCGGCGGGCGGTGGCCTTGTCGCCGACGTTCTCCATCACGTCGGGCGGCGGCCCGATGAAGGTGATCCCGGCGTCCGCGCAGATCTCCGCGAAGTACGGGTCCTCGGAGAGGAATCCGTAGCCGGGGTGGATCGCCTGGGCGCCGGTCTTCAGCGCGGCGCCGATGATGTTGGGGATGTTGAGGTAGCTGCGGGTGGGCGCGCCCGGCCCGATGTGCACGGCCTCGTCGGCGGCGTGGACGAAGCGGGCGTCGGCGTCCGGGGTGGAGTGCACGGCGACCGTGCGGACGCCGAGGTCCCGGCAGGTCCGGATGATCCGCAGCGCTATCTCGCCGCGGTTGGCGATGAGCACCTTGTCGAACATCTCCGCCTCCGCGTCAGCCGGCCGGACGGATGTCGATGAGCGGCTGGGCGTACTCGACGACCTCGCCGTCGGCGACATGGATGGCCTGCACGGTGCCCTGGACCTCGGCGGTGATGGCGTTGAGCAGCTTCATCGCCTCGATGACGGCCAGTTGCTGCCCGGCCTCCACGGTGTCGCCGACCCGGACGAAGGGTTCGGCGCCGGGGGCGGGGGCCTGGTAGTAGGTGCCGACCAGGGGGGCGGTGACGCGGACGAGGTCGGCGGGGGTGTCCTCGGTGGCCTGCGTGGTGCTCGTGGACGGCTGCGCGGCGGAGGCGGGGGCCGGGGAGGCCACCGGGGCGAGGGCCGGGGAGGCCGCCGGGGCGGGTGCCGGCGTGGTCTCCCACTCGACGTCCACGCTGATCGCCCCGGCCCGCAGGGTGATCCGCCGCAGGGTGCCGGGGAGTTCGCCGGCCAGCAGGCGGGTCTGAGTGCGCAGCTCCTCGACCGTGAGGTCCGCCGCCGTGCTCTGTGGGGCCGGTGTCTCCGTGTCAGTGCTCATCGTGCTTCTCCCAGTCCACTACGGGCTGCTGTCGGGGGTCCCCGAAGCGGTCGAACCGCTTCCGCCGGGCGTCGACGAGCTGCTCACCGGAGCGGTCGAGCAGCGGGGCGAGGGTGCGCACCAGGGCGCTCTTCACGGTCAGCGCGGTGGTGTGCGGCGCGGTGTGCGCCCCGTCCGGCGGCTCGGGCACGATGCCGTCCACGACGCCGAGGCGGAGCAGGTCGGAGGGGGTCAGCCGGAGCGCGTCGGCGGCCCGGCCGGCGTGTTCGGCGGTGCCGAAGAGGATGGTGGAGCAGCCTTCGGGGCTGATCACCGAGTAGTAGGCGTTCTGCAGGATCAGCACCGTGTCGGCCACGCCGAGGGCGAGCGCCCCGCCGCTGCCGCCCTCGCCGGTGACGATCGAGACGACCGGGACGCGCAGCCGGGACAGCTCGAGGACGCAGTCGGCGATCGCGCCGCTCTGGCCGCGCTCCTCGGCCTCGATGCCGGGAAAGGCGCCCGGGGTGTCGACGAACGCGACGACCGGCAGCCCGAACCGGTCGGCGAACCGCATCAGCCGCAGCGCCTTGCGGTAGCCCTCGGGGCCCGGCATGCCGAAGTTGCTCCGCACCAGTTCGGCGGTGTCGTGGCCCTTCTGGTGCCCGAGGACGACCACGCTCTGCCCGCCGAGCCGGGCGAGTCCGCCGACCAGCGCCCGGTCGTCGCCGTACGCCCGGTCACCGCGCAGCTCGACGAAGTCGTCGAAGACGTAGCCGATGTAGTCCAGGGTGGTGGGCCGCTGGACGTTGCGGGCGAGCGCGACGAGGTCGCGGGCGGTGCGGGCGACGGCCGGCGGGCGGGTGAGGACGACGGCCGGGTCGGGGGCGTCGGGGAGTTCGGGCACCGAGGGGCCGAGCAGGTGCAGCAGCCGGGCCAGGTGCTCGCGCTGGGTCTCGCGCGGCACGACGGCGTCGATCATGCCGTGCTCCAGCAGGAACTCGGCGCTCTGGAAGCCGGGCGGCAGCTCCTGGCGGATGGTGGTGCGGATGACCTGGGGCCCGGCGAAGCCGATGAGCGCGCCCGGTTCGGCGAGGATGACGTCGCCGAGCATGGCGAAGGAGGCGCTGACGCCGCCGAAGGTGGGATCGGTGTTGAGGTTGATCACCGGGAGCCGTGCCTCGCGGAGCCGGGCGATCCACTGGGCGGTCTTCGCCATCTGCATCAGCGACAGCGCGCCCTCCTGCATCCGGGCCCCGCCGGACGCGGCGACCAGCAGCAAGGGCAGCCGCTCGGCGAGCGCGTACCGGGCGGTGGCGGCGATCTGCTCGCCGACGGCCGTGCCCATGCTGCCGCCCATGAAGGTGAAGTCGAGGACGGCCACCGCCACGGGCCGGCCGCGGACGGTCATCCGCCCGGCCAGCACGGCGTCCGGCCGTCCGGTGCGCGCCTGGGCGTCGCGCAGCCGCTCCGGGTAGGGCTTGCTGTCGGTGAAGCGGAGCGGGTCCCCGGGGGCGGGCGGGTCCGGGAGGGGCCGGAAGCCGCCGGGGTCGGCGAGCTGGGCGATGCGGACGTCGGGCGGGATACGGAAGTGGAACCGGCACTCGGGGCAGACCTTGCGGTTGCGGTCCAGGCGCTTGCCGTAGACGAAGGCTCCGCAGGCCGCGCAGCGGCGCCACTGGACGTCCTGGTCGGCGCGGATCCGCCGGGGTGTGGTCATGCGGCGTTCCTCCTGCGTTCGCCGCCGGGGACCGGCGGGGCCGCCTTCTGCGGTACGGACTCGGTGGCGGCGGCCATGCCGAAGCGGGGCATGTTCCGGTAGACGGTGTGCATCCGGTCCGGGGAGACGATGTACGCCTCGTGGAAGATGCCGACGGCGCCGTCATTGCGCACGGCCCGGTTGAACCAGGCCCACATGGAGCGGTGCCGGCCGTCGGAGCGGTGCGAGTAGCGCATCAGGTCGTCCATGCTGCGCCAGTACTGCACCATGATCACGGTGCGGTTGAACCAGGCCCGGGAGTACAGGAATCCGTGCTCCTTGTTCTTCCGCAGCTCGATCAGCATGGGGATCATCGAGCCGATCACCGGCAGCCAGCGGTGCACCAGCCGGAACTTGTTGATGCGCAGGCCGATCAGCAGCACCACCGTGCCCTCGGGCGGCGCCGCGATCCGCGGCTCGGTGATGACCTTGAGGTCCATGGGGGTTCCCTCCGGGGTCGGCGGGGCGAGCTGGTGGTCGGTGCTGGTGGTCGGTCAGAACGGATAGGCGCGCGGCGGGTTGCTGGTCGTGAGGGTGCGCCAGCGGGTGAACGCCTCCAGGGCGGCCTGGCCGCCGAAGCCGTGGCCGTTGCCGGAGGCACCGATGCCGCCGAAGGGCAGGGCGGCGTCCTGGACGACGGTCTGGTCGCCGATGTGGGTGACACCGCAGCGCAGCCGCCGGCCGAGGGCCGTGCCGCGGGCGGGGTCGCCGGTGTAGACGGCGGAGGTGAGGCCGTGGTCGGAGGTGTTGGCGAGGCGTACGGCGTCGGCGTCGTCGGCGAAGGCGGTGACCGTGGCGACCGGTCCGAAGACCTCGGTGTGGAAGATGTCCATCCGCTCGGTGACGCCGTCGAGGACGGTCGGCGGATAGTACGGGCCGTCCGGGCGGCCGCCGGTGAGGAGGCGGGCGCCCTGGGCGACGGCCTGCTCGACGGCGTTCGCGATACCGCGGAGCTGGCGGCGGTCGATGACCGGGCCGATCTGGGCGTCGCTGCGGTACGGGTCGCCGACCCGCAGGGCGGCGGCGTGCCGGGCCAGGGCCGCGGCGTACTCCTCGGCGACCGACCGGTGCACCAGGTGGCGGCGGGCGGACATGCAGATCTGGCCCTGGTGCAGGAAGGACCCCCACGCCCCGGCGCCGGCGGCCTGCTCGACGTCGACGTCGTCGAGGACGACGAAGGCGTTCTGGCCGCCGAGTTCGAGGACCACGCGCTTGAGCAGCCGGCCGCACGCGGCACCGACCTCCCGCCCAGCCTCCGTGGAGCCGGTGAAGGAGATCATGGCCACGTCGGGGGCCCGTACGACCGCGGCGCCCGTCTCGGCGTCGCCGTGCACCACCTCCAGCACCCCGGGCTCCAGTCCGGCCTCGGCGAACACCTCGGCGAAGAGGCTGCCGCCGCTGAGCGGGGTGTGCGGGTCGGGTTTGAGCAGCACGGCGTTGCCGAGGGCCAGCGCCGGTCCGAGCGAGCGGGCGCCGAGCAGCAGCGGGAAGTTCCACGGCACGATCACCCCGACGACGCCGAGCGGGACGCGGGTCACCTCGGCGGCGCGGGACGGGTCGTCGGAACCCGGGTGCGGCGGGCCGGGGTCGCGGGCGAGGCGAGCCCCGTGCCGCAACTCCTGGGCGGCGAGCAGCACCTCGTAGTAGGCCTTGCCGGGGATCGCGCCGCCCTCCCGCACGAGCAGGTCCTGAGCCCGCCGGACACGGCGCTCCAGCAGCTCGGCGGCCCGCTCGACGATCGCGGCCCGCCGCTCGGCCGGGGTGTCCGCCCAGCCGGGCGCCGCGGCGGCGGCCCGCCGCGCGGCGGACGCCACCCGCTCGGGCCCGGCCAGCTCGACGCTGCCCAGCTCCTCGCCGGTGGTGATCTCCCGGCTGGTCAGCCGGGTCGGGGTGTCGGTGAGGGTGGTCACGGGCGTACCTCGCTTCCGTGGGAGTGGGCCGCCGCGGGGCAGTCGGCGCAGCCCGTGGGAGGCGTGGGGCCCTGGGCCGGGCGGTCCAGGGCGCGGCGCAGGCGGCGGAGGCAGCGGGTGCGGAGGGGGCCGATGGAGCCGACCGGGAGGGCGAGGGCCGTGGCGAGGTCCTGGTAGGTGGGCGGGGGGTCCTGAAGGGCGCGGAGAAGGACGTCCCGGCACTGGGGGGACAACGTGTCGATGGCGCGCAGCAGTTCGCGGGCGCGGTCGGCGCGCAGGGCGATCTGTTCCGGGCTCTCGTGGTGGTCGGCCAGGTGCTCCAGGGTCTCGGTGTCGCCGATCATCACCAGCCGCCGGGCGCGTCCCGCCGCCTTGATGGCCTCGCGCCGGGCGACAGTGGCGAGCCAGTCGCCGAGCCGGTCGGGGTCGCGGATGCGGTGCACGTTCTGCATCAGCCGGAACCAGGTGAGCTGCCGGACGTCCTCGGCCTCGGCCCGGCTGACCCGGTGGCTGCGGGCCACCGTCCAGACCAGTCCGCCGAACCGGTCCAGGGTCTCGTCCCACGCTTCCGGCTCGCCGCGGGCGCAGCCGGCCAGCAGCTCCGCGTTGCCCTTCGGCTTCGACCGCATGGCTCGTCCTCCGTATGCCAACTCCCGCGCCCTGGGGCGCACTCCGGCGGATTCCGCCTTCCATGCAACACACCGGGCGCGGCGGCCGGGGCCGCGCGCCGCTGTCAGGTTGCGGTCAGTCCAGGAGTGGACAGCGGGACTCGTCATCGCCGGCCGTCCGAGCCCGCCCCCGGCAGCAGTTCCGCCATGGCCGAGCGCAGCCGCACGGGGATCGGTCCGGTGTCGTCCTCGCTGGCCCGGATGGCGATGCCGAGGGCGAAGCGGTCCCACACCTGGAGGACCTGGATCTGCCAGAGGGGACGTTCCGGCTCGGGGATCTCGTCGTCGACCACGGCCAGTCCCCCGCCCCGCAGCCGGTGCACGGAGAACGCGTCGAAGCCGCGCGCCATGCCCATGCCGGTGGCCTTGGTGTAGGCCTCCTTGGCCACCCAGGAGTCCGCGAAGGCGTGCCCCTGCTGGTCCTCCCGGTCGCGCCGCAGCACCTCCTGCTCCAGCGGGGTGAACACCTTGGGCGCGAAGCGGAGGGCCTCCGGGCGGGCGGGCGTCGTCTCCGCGTCGACGCCCGCCGTACGGCCGCGGACGACGATCGCGGCGATCAGGCCGTTGGTGTGGGTGAGGTTGAAGTCCAGGCCCCAGTCGGCGCCCCGGACGGTGGGCCGGCCGAACTTTCCCTTCTCGAAGCGCCATTCCGCCGGGGCGACGTCGGCGTACTGGGACAGCACCTGCCGGGACAGCAGCCGGGCGCCGAGGAAGCGGGCGCGGGCGGCGGGGAAGAGCAGCCGGTCGTGCCGGGCCCGCTCCTCCTCGGTGAGCAGGCCGAGTCCGCCGGTCGCCGCGGCGAACCGGGGCACGTCCTCCTCGGCGAGCAGCCACACGTCGGCGGCCTCGGCCAGCGGGTCCCGGCCGGTGGCGGCCGGCGGCGACGGCGTCGCGGTCACGGACATCGGCGGTCACCACCTCACCCGGTACGGCCGGAAGGAGAACAGCCGCCCCTCGCGGTGCGCGTCGGTCAGCACACCGGCGACCGCGTCGATGTCGCCGGGGCCGGTGACCCGGCGCGTGGGGTGGAAGCGGCGCAGCAGCCGCTCCAGGCAGAGCAGCAGCACGGCGGGCGAGCGCAGGGCGGGCGCGAAGCTGTCCCGGCCGTGCAGGTGGAGGTGCACGCAGGCGGCCGCGGCGGACACCGCGCTGTACTGCTTGGCCAGGTCGTAGAGTTCGGCGGACTGCGCGGCGGCACGGCCCTGTTCGGCGAAGAGCTTGGCGTGTTCCTCGGCGAGCCGGTGCACCTCGTCGGCGAGCAGCCCGGCGGTGTCGGCGCAGCCCGCGAGCCGGGCCGCGTCGGGGCCTTCGGCGGCCTCGGCGGCCCGGCGCAGCTCGCCGACGGCCGCCCGCAGGGCGAGCACCGAGTCGTCGCCGCCCCGGCTGAACAGCTGCTGTGCGGCGGGCTCGTACGGCGGCATGGGACGGGACGGGTCGAACAGCCCGGCGACGGCTTCCCTGGCCCGTGCGACCGCGGCCGGCTCCTGCCCGACGGCGCCCGCGAGCAGTCCCTTCAGCTGGAGGGCGATGTTCTTGAGGTTCACCACCGTGTTGCCGTCGGCGAAGTCGGAGATGGCGAAGTCCCTCAGCACCTTCTGGAAGATGCCGTGCCGCGGGTGGGCCCGCAGGTAGTAGCGGGCGCCCAGGACGGTGGTGAGCCGCGCCAGCGTCTCCTCCAGCAGGGTCGGTACGAAGTACTTCACCACCGACGACCAGACGCTGGCCTGGGCGGGGGCGAGCTGGAGGGAGCGGACGGCGCCGGTGGTGAGCGCGTCCGCGATCAGCAGCTCGGCGAAGCTCTCGGCGAGCTGCCGCCGGGAGTACGGCACCTGGGCGACGGTTCCACCGAAGATCACCCGCCGGGTGGCGAAGTCCAGGGTCGTGCGCAGGGCCGTGTCCACGCAGGCCATGGCGATGCTCGCGATCGCGATGCGCGCCAGCTGGCTGCTCTTCAGGGCGACTTCGAGGCCCTGGCCGACCCGGCCGATCAGTGCGGAGTCGGGCACGAAGCAGTCGGTGAGCCGGACGCCGCTCATGTCGAGGCCGCGCAGTCCGTGCAGCGGCTCGTCGGGCAGGTGGGCCAGCTGCCCGGGCGGGATGCCGTCCTTCTCCACGGCGAAGATCGAGTAGCCGCCCGGGCCGCCCTGCTCGGCCGTCCGCGCGAAGACCATCACCGTGGAGGCGACGGTGGCGTTGCCGATGGTCCACTTCTCGCCGGTGAGCAGCCAGCCGCCGTCGGTGCGGCGGGCGGTGGTGTCGTTGGCGAGGACGTCGCTGCCGTGGCGGCGCTCGGACAGGCCCCAGGCGAGTTTCCGGCCGCCGCGGATCGCGTCGGCGAAGTGCTGTCGCTGGGCCGGGCTGCCGGCGATCCAGACGGGCATGTAGCTGAGGCTGGTGAGCACCATCGCGGTGGCCGAGGTGGGGTCGCGGCGGCCGACCAGCCGGTACAGGGTGAAGCCGTCCTCCACGTTGACGGCCTTGCCGCCGTTGGCGGCGGGCACGATCCAGTCGTACAGGCCCCAGGAAGCGAGCATGTCGACGAACTCGTGCGGATAGCGCTGCTCCTCGTCGGCGGCGAGGATCCGGGGATACGGCATGCGGGCCGCGGCGTCCCACGGGTCGCCCAGATACTCCTCCAGGTCGGCCATGAGCGCGATCAGGTCGGTCATGTCGTCTCGTCCCCCTCCTCGGGCTCCCCGGGTCCCGGCCGGTCGCCGAGCGGCACCGGGAGCGCGGTGAACAGCAGCCGGGCGTCGTCGAGCCGGGCGAGCGCCCGGCCGGCGGGCAGCACGTCGGGCGCCGCCTGGCGGGGCGTACGGCCCTCGGCGTGAGCGAGCAGCACGGCGAGGACGGCGGTGAGCCAGTCGGCGCCGCCGGGTTCCTCGCCGTACAGGCCGCGGTCGGGGTGCGCCCGCCAGGCGAGGGCCGCCGCGGCGGCCGGGTACAGCAGACAGCAGCGGTCGGCGAGGTCGAGCTGCCGGGCCGCGGCGTCCGGGTCGCCGCGCCGCAGTCCGGCCGCCGCGGCGACGGTGCGCTCCAGGGCCGTCCGCACATGCCGCACCAGCACCGCCGCCCGGTCCGCGCCGCGCGCGGCGAGACGGGCCTCGATCTCGTCGGCGTGTGCGGCGAAGCCGAGCAGGACCAGGTCGCGGGGGCGGGCGCCGAGGTCGAGGGCGGCAGGGTCGAGGTCCGGCAGCGGGTCGCCGTAGGCGAACAGCGCGCCGAGGTCCCTCGGGTCCGGCGGTTCCCAGAGCAGCCCGGCGTATCCGGGCAGGGGGGCCGCGACCGCCCGCAGCACCCCGAAGGGGCTGGTGTCGATCGACTCGACGACCGCGTTGTCCCGCTGCGCCTTGTCCACGACCGCGCCGGGTCCGTGCGCCAGCACCCCGCGTGCGCCCAGCAGGGCGCGGGAGCGGGCGATGGCGGAGGCGGTGAGGCGGGTGGCGGCGCGTTTGACAACGGAGGAGCACAGGCCGAAGCCGCCGGGGGCGAGCTGGGCGTGGCGGGCTGCGGTCAGGGAGCAGAGGTCGGCGGCCATCAACTCGGCTGCGGCGAGCGCGAGTTCGCGGGCGCCATGGCCGGTCTCGGCGACCGGGACGCCGCCGACGCGGCGGGCGCGGGTGAAGCGCAGAGCGGTGCGCAGGGCGGTGTCGGCGGTGGCGAGGCAGGCGGCGGTGGAGAGCAGCCGGACCAGCTGCTGGGCGCGCAGGGCCGCCGCGAGCCCGCCGCCGACCGTGCCCAGCACGGCCGTCTCCGGCACCGGGACGGCGTCGAAGACCAGGTCGGCGAAGTCGATGCCGCGCATGCCGGTGACCGGCTGGGCGGGCCGGCGGGTCACGGCCGCCATCTCGGCCGGGCCGAGCAGGACGGCGGTGAAGGCGGCGGGGCCGCGCGGCGCGGTCCGGGCCACCACGACCGCCGCGTCCGCGGTGGCGCCCCGGCCGACCAGCCACTTGCGGCCGGTGAGGACGTAGCCGTCGGCGACGGGGTCGAGCCGGCACCGGTTGGCCAGGACCTCGCTGCCCGTGTCCTCCTCGGAGAGCGCGAAGGCGACGGTACGGCCCTCCCGTACCCACGCGGCGACGGCCTTGGCCTGCTCCGGCGTCCCGGCTGCCAGCACGGTCATCACGGCCGAGCAGGACAGCAGAGTGGCGGGCATGACGGCGGCGTCCCGGCGGGCGGCGACGCGGATCAGTTGCAGGGTGTCGTCGAGGGGGCGGGGCTCGCCGCCAAGTGCCGGGGGCAGGTAGGCGAGCGGGACGCCCACGGCGGCCAGGCGGCCGGCGAACGCGGCGGGGAAGTCGCCTGCGGCATCCCGGGCCGTCGCGGCCGTGAAGCCGTAGGGGTTCCCCGGGTCCCAGGGGTCACCGAGCAGGGCGTCGAGCCGCGCGGCGGCGGCGTAGGGCGGGGGGTTCGCCGGCGCGGGTGGGGCGGGGGGCGGGGTGGTCTGCGGGGCGGCGGGCGGGGTGGTCTGCGGGGCGGCGGACTGGGCCGCCTGCGGCGCGGCGGGCGGGACCGGCTGCGGCGTGGCGGGCGGGGTCTTCGCCTGGCGGGCCGACGGAGTCGTCTGCTCGGCGTGCGGGGCCACCTGCGGCACGACTGACGAAATCACCTCCGGCGCGGCGGACGGGGCCATCTGCGGCACGGAAGACGAATTCGCCTGCGGCACGACGGACGAAATCACCTCCGGCCCGACGGACGGGACCGGCTGCGGCGCAGCGGGCAGGGTCTTCGCCTGGGCGGCGGGCGGAGTCGCCTGCTCGGCCTGCGGGGCCACCTGCGGCACGACGGACGAAATCACCTCCGGCCCGACGGACGGGACCGGCTGCGGCACGGCGGGCAGGGCCTTCGCCTGGCGGGCCAACGGAGTCGCCTGCTCAGCGTGCGGGGCCACCTGCGGCACGACGGACGGCGCCGCCCCCGGCGCGACGGACGGAACCGCCTCCGGTGCGGCGGACGAAATCGCCTGCTGCGCGGCGGGTGGAGGCGCCTGTTCGGCGTGTGGGGCACTCATGGGCGGGCTCCCAGGATCGGCTCGTCCTCGGGGGCCGGCTGCGGGACCGGGTAGTCGGCGAGCGCCGGGGAGAGGGCGAGGCCGGCCGCGCGGAGCATGGACAGGCGCTGGTGGTAGGCGGCGCCGGACATCAGGTGGTGGGCCACGTCGGCGACCTTCCGGTTGCGCGGGGCGGCCAGATAGGTGCCGCGCACCCAGGAGTTGAAGCCGCCCATCGCGGGCCCGCACCAGATCTGGTAGTCGACGGCACGGTCCGCCTCGCCGGTCTTCGCCCAGCGGGAGGCCATGCCGAGGTACCAGCGGTAGATCAGCGCGGCCTTCCGCTTGGGGTGGTCGGCGGCGCGGGCCAGCTGGGCGGGGTCGCGGCGCTCGAAGTAGGCGACCGTCTCGGCCCAGACGTCCTCCAACGGCCGCCGGAAGACCTGTTGTTCGAGGCGGGCGCGTACATCGGCGGGGAGGGCGTCGATGCCGTCGTGGGCGCGGTACAGCTCGTACAGCTGGCGGGCGCGCATCGGGAAGAGCGTGCCCCGTTTGAGGACTTGCAGCTCCACGCCCATCTCGAACATGTCGGCCGCCGGGGCCATCTCGCAGTCGGCGAGGTCGGCCTGGGCCAGCATCTCCTTGACCCGCTCCGAGGTGCCGGCCTCCACACAGGACTGGTTGACCGAGCCGGTCACCACGTAGTCCGCGCCCATCGCGAAGGCCGCCCAGGCCGCTTCCGGGGTGCCGATGCCGCCCGCCGCGCCCACCCGGATCAGTTCCGGATAACCCAGCTCCGCCATCAGCGAGTTGCGGTGCCGCAGGATCACCGGCAGCTGGGCGGGCAGCGGACGGCGGTCGGTGTGGCCGCCGGAGTCGGCCTCGACGGTGATGTCATCGGCGAGCGGCACCCGCGCGGCCAGCCGCGCCTGCTCCTCGTCGATCGCACCCTCGGCGAGCAGCGCGCGCACCATCGGCTCCGGCGCGGGCCGCATGAACAGCTCCGCGATCTCCGTGCGCGACACCTTGGCGATCACCTTGTTCTCCGCCACCACCCCGTGCGATCCGCCCGTCCGCAGTCCGGCGAGCCGGTAGCGCACGACGTGCGGGGTGAGCCCGAGGAACGCGGACGCCTCGACGCACCGCACCCGGTGGCGCAGATACAGGTCGACGGCGGTGCGCTCCAGACGTTCCTCGCTGGGGCTGTGGATCAGATTGCAGGCGTACGGAAGTCCGGGGATCTCGGCCGCGAAGCGCTGCAGAGCCTCCTCCACCGTCTCCGGCAGCAGGCCCGCGGCGCCGTAGGAGCCGAGGTATCCGGCCCGGGCCAGGGCGATGACCAGGTCGGCGGAGGCGATGCCGTTCGCCATGGCGCCGCTCATGTACGCCTGGCGCACCCCGTGGGCGCGCAGGAAGGCGGCGCTGCCCAGGCGTTCGGGGCCCAGCGGGGGCACGGCGGCGACCACCTCGTGCTCCCCGTCCGGCCGGACGACGCCACCGGCGGCGGCGCCGAGGCCGTAGGGGCCGCGCAGGATGTACACGGGCTCGTCGAGGCGGGTCAGGGCCTCGCGGATCCCGCTGTCGCCGACCGCGGGGGCCACGGGTCCGCTCCAGCGCGGCGACCGCGGCTGCTCGGTGCTCATGAGGTGTCTCCTCCGGGGCTGGGGCCGCTAGGCCGTGTCCGCAAAGTCCCGCCTGCCCCGCGACGCCTGGCACGCGCTCTCGCCGCACCGAGCGAAAGCCCGAGTACGTCCAGTACGAGGGCTTCCGCCCGGCACGCCGAGAGCACGCACCAGACGCCGCGGGGCCCGCCCTCCGGGCGGACGACGGGACTTTGCGGACACGACCTAGTCCTGGTCGTGGTGGATCTCGATGCCGAGGTCGCCGACGCGGTAGATCCGCAGGTCCGACTTCCACACATGGCCGTCACCGGTGATCACGATCCGGCCGGGCTCGCGGCGGACCTCCTTGACGTGCACCTCGAACTCCATGTCCGGGTCGTCGCGCAGGATCTGGCCGCGGTAGGACCAGTTCGTCTCGGTGCCCCGCAGGAGCGCGAAACGCGGGTCGCGCAGGCCCTCGGTCAGTCCGGTCTCGACGGCGTACACCTGGAGTCCCTGGAGCAGCGCCTCCACGCCGAGCGAGCCGGGCATCACCGGGTCGCGGTGGAAGTGCCGGGAGAAGTACCACTCGTCGGGGCGGATGGACCGGTGACCGCGCAGACAGCCCTGCCCGTGCTCGCCGCCGCCCGGCAGGACGTCCAGCCATTCGACGAGGTCGAGATGGCCGCCGGCCAGGCGCGGCGCGGACCCCGCGGTCCGCTCCCGGTACGCGCGCAGGTCGATCCGCCGGGTGCCCGGCGGCCGGGCGGGCCGCGCGTCCAGCCACGGCGGTACCCGCCGCCCCTTGTCCAGGCCGACCTGGCGGGCGAGCGCCTTCTCGTTGAAGTATCCGAACAGGGACTCGCCGGTGTAGAAGACCTCGCCGTCGCAGGACAGTTCGTAGGAGAAGTTCTGGAGGATCGAGCCCGGCATCCGGTCGCTGGAGAGCAGCGTGGAGCGGTGCTGGATGGTCCTGCCGCGCAGGTCGAGGTCCTTGAGGAGGGTGGCCCGCCCGTCGAGGTTGCGGATGCTGAACCGCTCCTCCGGGAAGGGCAGGGTGGCGCCGAGGTAGTAGCCGAGGAGGATCGCCGCCTGGAGGCTGGACTCCATGTACACGCAGTTCGGCATGTACGGGTGCCCGTTGTCGGCGTAGTACCAGGCGTCCTCCGGCACGTCGTACTCGGTGACCATCACCGCGCCGCGCCGGAGCGCGCCGCGCGTGCCGTCGAGCCGCATCACCCGGTCCACGAACAGGAAGTCGCCGTTGGGGATGTACGGCGCCCTGGACGCGGCGTAGATCTCGAACTCGGGGCCCATCGCGACCGCCAGGTCGCCCTTCGCGGCGTGCGCCATGTGGAACTCGTTGAGCAGCGCGGGCTCGCCGGTGGCCGGGGAGAGCCGGCCGAGGAAGTGCGGGACGGTGCCGCCGGCCTCCGGGCGGTACGGCGTGCCCGGCTTCTCGCGCAGCCGGATGCCGAGCCCGGTGACGCTGATCGACGGGGTGCCGTCGCGCAGCACGACGACGTCGGCGACGAGCGCGGGGCGGGGCAGCAGGGTGAGGTCGGTGATGTCGACCCGGTACTCGATGCGCTCGGTGCGCGGGGTGATCTGGCCGCGTACCTTCACCTCGGTCGTCAGGTCCGGCACCGGCTGGAAGCGGGCGTCGGGGAGGGTGAGGTGCAGGCCCAGGGAGAGCGCGTACACCTCGAGGAGCTGCACCGCGCCCTCGGCGACCAGTGATCCGGCGAGGACCGGGTCGTCGGGGAAGTGGCTGGTGAAGTACCAGGCGTCCGGGTCGAGTCGCTTGACGGCCTCGATCCGGCCGAGGCCGTGCGTGCCGCCGGTGCGGTCGAGGACGGTCACCTCGTCCGCCATGCGCAGCCGCCCGTCCGGCAGCCGCAGGGAGGGGTTGCAGCCGGGCGGCTGGCGGTGGCCGGTGCCGAAGACGTCCGCGATCCGGCCGTCGGCGAGGGCGTCGAGGTCGGCGGCGGTGAGGGAGGTGCGGTCGGTGCGGGCCAGGGGCTTGAAACCGCCCTTCTTCTCGGGGCCCTTGGGCAGGGCGCGTCCCTGCACCAGGCCCGGCGAGCTGTCCAGCTCCTCGTCGGTGAAGAAGCCCGCGCAGGCGTTGGTGAGCTTCAGGATCAGCTCGCCGTCGGCGTAGCAGTCGTAGTGGAAGAAGAACAGCAGGGTGTCGCCCTGGCGGACGAACTGGTCGATCCAGATGTCGTAGCGCAGGGTCTGCCCGGTGCGGGGCAGATCGCCGACGAAGCCCAGGGTGCTGTCGAGCAGCCGGTAGACCCGCTGTCCTCGGTTGGTGAAGTCCGCGCCCAAGTAGCTGATCAGCAGCAGGTCGCACTGGCCCGCCTCGATGGTGACGGCGGGCGGGACCTGGCCGTCGACCGCGTACCAGGCGTCCTCGGGGACGTCGTACTCGGTGCGGATGAAACTGGGCCTGAACTCCCCCGGCTCCGCGTCGAGTTCGGTCACCCGCGTGGCGAAGAGATACGGCGGTGCGGGCAGGCGGACGCGGCGCGGGTAGCCGTCGATCCGGGCGAAGCGCGGGCCGAAGACGTTGCCGATCTTGCCGGTGGCGAATTCGAGGAGATCCTGTTCGTCCCAGACGACGCCTTCGGGCTTGGGGGTGCGCGGTGCCTGCGGCGGCTGGACGGGCTCGGGTGGCGCCTCGGCGGGCGGCGCGGCCGTCGGCGCGGACAGCAGCGCCAGCAGCTCTTCCCGCAACGCCCGCTGGGCTGCCAGCACTTCCTGGTGCGCTTCCAGGATCTCCGCCCGCAGACTGCGGACGAGGGTGAGCGTCGACTCCCGCTCGTGTCCGCCGGTCCGGGGGTCGGGCTTCGGCGGTACGGGGAGAGGGGCGCCGAAGATGGCGGGGCGCGGGGGGATGTCGGGCAGGTCGGCGGCCTCGGCGGGGGGCCTGGGCGCCGGGACCGACTCGGCGGGCGGCTCGGGCAGCGGCGGCTCGACGGCATCCGGTACCTCGAGGGCATCCGGCACCTCGAGGGCATCCGGCACCTCGAGGGCATCCGGCACCTCGACGGCACCCGGCGCCACAACGATTTCGGGCGCCTCGGCGGGCAGTGCCGCGGCCGGGAGCATCGTGATCGGGTCCCGCTCCAGTGCGAGCGCGGGTACGGGCGGACCGGCGGGGCGGGTCGGCATCGCGGTGTCCCATTCCGTGGCGGGGGGTCGGGGGGCGGGGAGGTCCGTGGGCTCCGGAGGCTGCGAGGGGTGAGCCTCGGCGGTGGCGGGCGCCGGCACCGCGGCCCGCGGTATCGCCGCCAGCACCGGTGCCGCCGCCTCCGCCACCAGGGGGGCGACCGGGGTTCCGCCGACGGTGAAGGTGCGCAGGCCCGGCGGGCGGCGGGCCGGGGTGGTGCGGGGGCGGAACGGGGTGAGGTCGACGGGGATGCCGTGGGTGGCCAGGCGGGCGGCGAGGCGGGCGATGTCGGTCGCGCCGCGGGCGCCGCGCCGGTCGACCGGGACGGACAGGTGGGGTGCGTCGCCCAGGGTCTCGTGGATCCAGCGGGTGCAGGTGCTGGACGGCCCGACCTCGATGAAGCAGCGGAAGCCGTCGTCGTGGGCGCGCCGGATCAGCCGCGGGAAGTCGACGGTCTCGCGCAGGGTGACGGCGATGTTGCCGGCGACCTCGTCGGGATCGAGGACATCGCCGACGGGCGCGTAGTGACGGCTGCTGTAGAGGACGAGGCCGCCGGTGTCGCCGGTGGGATAGCGGTTGAGGTCGGCGAGTTCGGGCAGGACGTCGTCCACCACGGGGCAGTGCATGACGTGGTTGGCGGGCGAGCGCGCGCTCCGGCAGCCGAGGGCGTCGACGAGGTCGCGGCACTGGGCGGGGTCGCCGGCGACGACGACCTCGTGGGGGGTGTTGACGTGGGTGACGAAGACCCGGTCGTAGTTCTCCACCGCCGCCCGGACGTCCTCGGCGGGCGCGAGCAGGACGTGCGTGGCCCACACCTGCTGGTCGGGCACCTCGTCGCCGAGGCCCCACAGGGCGCGGACCGCCTTCTTGGGCCCGCGCAGCCGGTCGACGAAGAGCGGCGAGGCGTCGATCTTCGTGGTGGCGCGGGCCTCCTTGGCCCAGCCGCCGGTCGCGAACAGCATGCTGCTCTCGCCGAGGCTGTAGCCGAACGCCCCGTGCACCGGCACGCCGAGCACGTCCCGCACCAGGTCGGTGGAGAGCAGCGCGTAGCTGGTACCGACGGCCAGCATCAGCGGGATGTCGTCGATCAGCTCGGTCTCGCGGCGCATCAGGGCGCGCCGGTCGAGCGGGGCGAGGGAGCGCGGGTAGAGCGCCGCGGAGCGCAGCATCGCGGCGGGCGCCTCGGCCTGCGCCTCGAAGCGGGGCAGCAGTCCGGGGAAGGCCCGGAACAGGGCCCGGCCGAGGCCGAGATACGCGTTGAAGGCGCCGGGGTAGACCAGGGCCGTCTTCACGCCGGGTCCGCCGACCGGGCGGGCGGCGAAGGTGCTGCCGGACGGCGAGGTCCACTCGCCGCCGACCCGGTACACCCCGGGCAGGTCCTTGAGCGCCTGCTCGGCCTGGCGTACGAGCCCGGCCGGGTCGTCGGCGACGAGGACGGCCTTCAGCGGGGCCGGCCGGTCCTCCGCGAGGTGCCCCCAGTCGCCGCCCGCGGCGACCGCGTCGCGCAGCTCGGTGAGGCGGCGCAGCAAGGTGTCGAAGACGTCGGCGCCGACGGGCACGACCAGGCTGCCGCCGGAGCGGGTCCAGTCGGTGGCGGCGACCTCGCCACGGGTCTGCGCCCCGCCGAGGACGAGGTGGGCGTGGCTGCCCGCCGTGCCGGTGACGCTGACGCAGGCGGTGCGGCGGCCGTCGCGGCGCTGCCGCAGCCAGGGCCGGGAGTCGGCGGCGAGGAAGAACGCGGAGTCCGCGAGCGCGGCGCCGTCGATGCCGTCGGGGGCCGGCGGCTGGTAGGCGTGGTGCAGGCACAGGGCGGCCCGGATCAGCGAGGCGAGCGCGGTGGCGCAGCCGGTGTCGCCCACCGTGGCGCCGGCCGCGGAGAGCGCGGTGCGCAGTTCGCCGCCCGCACGGGGCGCCGACCACACCCGGGCCAGCCCGGCGAGGACGGCCGGGTCGGCGGTGCCGGTCTCGACGAGTTCGACGTCGGCCGCGGTGACCCCGGCGGCGGCCAGCGCCTCCTCGGCCGCGGCGGCGACCAGGTCGGGGTCCGGGCGCGGGGAGAGGGTCGCGGAGTGGCGGACGGCGAGGGCGTCGACGGTGGCGTACACGGTGCGGTCCGGCGGCACCGAGCCGGGCCGGGTGACGACGACGGCTCCGGCGCCCTCCCCGAGCAGCGGTGCGCCGCCTGGCTCCAGCAGGTCGCGGGCGAGGGTCGACTCGGGCCCGGCGGCCAGGTCGACGGCGCCGACGAGGACGGCCTCCACGGTCGGGTCGAGCAGCAGCAGCCGGGCGGCGTCGAGCGCGTCGACGCCGACGGCGCTGTCGGAGGAGACGGTGAAGGAGGGGCCGGTGAGGTTCCACAGGGAGGAGATGCGGGCGGCCATGATGTTGCCGATGTAGCTGAGGACTTCGTTGGCCTCGATCTCGTCGTGGATGCCGTCGCGGGCGGCCCGGGTGAGCGCGGCCAGCTGCTCGTCGGACGGGTCGAGACCGGCCTGGGCGCACCAGGCGGCGAGTTTCCGGCCGAGCGCGTAGCGGGCGGCGTGCCCGTGGGCGCTGGGCTCCATCTCCATGCCGAGGACGACGGCGACCCGCCGCCCGGCGCCGCCGGGCGCGCCCCGCTCGTACCCGGCGTCGCGCAGCGCCTCCTCCGCGACCCGCATCATCAGCAGGTGCTGCTGGTTGAAGTGGTCGAGGTCGTTCGGCGGGATGCGGTACGCGGTGGCGTCGACCTCGAACTCCTCGACGTACGCGGCGTTCCGCGCCCCGCCCGGCAGCGGCCCGGTCTCGAAGCCGCGCCAGCGGTGCGGGGGCAGCTCCCGTACGGCGTCGCGGCCGTCGTATCCGGCGCGTTCGAAGGCGTCGAGGGTGGTGAGGGAGCCGAAGTGGGCGCCCATGCCGATGACCGCCATGGCGGGCGGAGTCCGCGGCTCCTCCGCCTCCTCCTCGGGGGCGTGCTCCGGTCCGGTCAGGACCACGTGCGCGTTGGTGCCGCCGAAGCCGAACGCCGAGACGGCGGCCCGGCGTACGCCGTCGCCGGCCGGCCACGGGACCGGCTCGCGGACCACCCGGTCGGCGACCGTGCCGGGCAGCGGCTGCCGCAGTCCGGCGGTCGGCGGCAGGGTGCCGTGGGTGAGCGCGAGGACGACCTTGACCAGGCTGCTCATCCCGGCGGCGGTCAGCAGGTGCCCGGTGTTGCCCTTGACCGAGCCGAGCAGCGGACCGCGCCCGAAGTACCGCTCGACGCCGTCCAGTTCGGTACGGTCGCCGATCGGGGTGCCGGTCGCGTGACACTCGACGTACCGCACGGTCCCCGGGTCGGCACCGGCCTTCCGGTACGCGAGGTCGTAGCAGGCGAGCTGACCGTCGACGTTCGGCACCAGGAGGTGTTTGCCGGGGCCGTCGTTGCCGAGGCCGATGCCCTCGATCACGGCGAGGATCCGGTCGCCGTCGCGGCGGGCGTCCGCGAGCCGCTTCACCGCGACCATCGCGGCGCCCTGGCCGGTGATGATGCCCCGGGACCGGGCGTCGAAGGGCTGGCTCGGGGCGCCGTCCGGCGGGTAGGCGCGCAGGTCCGAGAAGGACAGGTGGATGACGGTCGGGTCGGGCGCGCACACTCCCCCGGCCAGCATCAGGTCCGCGCGCCCGGTGGCGAGCTGGGCACAGGCGAGGTCGAGCGCGTAGAGGGCGGAGGAGCAGGCGGCGTCCAGGGTGAAGCGGGGGCCGCCGAGTCCGAGGGAGGCGGCCACGACGTGGGCGGGCAGGCCGCCGGGCCAGAGATTGTGCGCACCGACTGCGCCGGGGCCTCCGGCCGTGCCGGGGCCTCCGGCCGTCCCCGAACCCCCGGCCGTCCCGAAACCACCGGCCACGCCGAAACCGCCAGTCGTCCCTGAACCTCCAGCCGTCCCGAAACCACCGGCCACGCCGGAACCCCCACCCATGCCAGGACCTCCAGCCGTCCCGAAACCACCGGCCACGCCGAAACCGCCAGTCGTCCCCGAACCCCCGGCCGCGCCCGAACCCCCAGCCATGCCGGAAACTCCGGCCGGGCTGCCGTCCTCCGTCATGGACGGCAGCCCGGCCGCGGGGAAGCCGGCCGCCGCCAGGCCCTCGGTCACGGCGGCGTCCCACAGCCTCCCCGCTGTGCGGCCGGAGGCCGGGGTGGGGAACGGGTAGTTCCCGAACACCACCCCGGTCCTCCGGCCTTGGGCCCCGCCGGACGCGGCAGCGGGGGAAACACCCGCGTCGGCCAGGGCGTCGTGGGCCGTCCGGAGCGCCCAGTGGAACGAGCGGTCCAGCCCGGCGAGATGTCCGGCGGGCAGCAGGAGCCCTCCGGGCAGGGCGACTTCGGCCTCGGCGCCGAGGAAGCCGCCGCGCACGCAGGAGATGCGGTGCCGGTCCCGCCCGTCCTCCGGGCCCGGCTCCGGGGCGAGCGGATCGTGCCCGAAGATCCGCTCGCCGCCCTCGGTGCGGGAGTCCACGCCGTCCATCAGGTTGCGCCAGTAGGCGTCGGGCGTCGCCGCTCCGGGGAACAGGCAGGACAGGCCGACGATCGCGTAGGAGCCCATGGGGATCCGCCTCTCCGGGGTCAGACCGTCACCGGGGCGGCCCGGCCGCCCTGCTGCCGGAACCGGCTCTCCAGTTCCGTGTCCTCCACGGCCGCCACGTCCTCCAGCAGGACCAGCACCCGGCCGTCGGGGTCGGTGGCGGTCACCGTGCAGGTGACGCCGGTCCGGCCGGGACGGATGTCCTCGACGGCGATGAGGAAGTCGGCGTCGGAGGGCAGCGGGGCGTACAGCCGCACCCGCCCGATCTCCATGGGCAGGCAGGCCCGGCCGCGCTGCTCCCGCACCCACACCAGGACCGCCTGGAGCAGCAGGTCGGCGAGGACGGGGCTGTGCAGGCGGGCGTGGTAGCCGCCGTGCGCCGGCCGCTCGTCGGCGAGCCGGGCCCGGACGAGCAGCCGCCGCTCGTCGGCGGCCAGGACCGTGCGCAGGCCGCGCAGCGAAGGGCCGTGGAAGAGGGTGCCGTCGCCGTAGAGGCGTGCGGCGTCCCGGCCGGGTCCGGCGGTGCGGGCGAGCGCGGCGAGGTCGGCGCGGTCGGCCGGGGCGGGGGCTTCGGCGGTGCCGAGTCGGACGCTGTAGGCGGGCCGGCCACGGCCGTCGGCGTCGACGGCGGAGGCGAGTACGTCGGTCTCCGTGCCGCTTCCGGCGACCGGCTCCACCGACAGGCGCAGGCTCCGTGGCTGCTGGGCGTCCGGGTCGTCCCAGGAGACGCCCTTGAACACCTTGAACCCGCTCGCCGAGGTCACCGTGTCCCCGGTCGCCGCCTCCACCGCGCCCGCCAGCAGACCGAGCGCCGCGGTGGCGGGCAGCACCCGCCGGTCGCCGATGGCGTGGTCGGCGAGCAGCGGCTCGGCGGCCAGTTCGGCGAGGGTGCGGTCCACGACCAGCGGTGCGGCGGACCGGGTCCCGGGCGGGGCGGAGAGCGGGGTGAGCGGCCCGGTGACGACGACCGTGTCATGGGCGTGGGCGGCCGTGAACTGCTCGGCGAACAGCCCGGCCCCGGTCTCGACCGGCACCAGGGCGACGCCGCGCGAGGCGAACATCTCCCGCAGGTCCTCGGAGACCATCCCGCCGTCCCAGGCACCCCAGTTCATCGCGGTCACCCGCGCGTGGGGCAGCTCACGCTTCAGCCGGGTGGCGATCCGGTTCAGCGCCTCGTTGGCCATCGCGTAGTCGGACTGGCCCCGGTTGCCGAAGAACCCGGCCACCGAGGAGAACAGCACCAGGTGCCGCAGCTCGGCGACCCCGCGCAACGCGTCCAGGACATTGCCGAGGCCGAGGAGTTTGGTGGCCAGCACCCGGCGGATCTCCTCCGGCGCCTTCTGCCCGATCAGCCGGTCGGCGAGCACGCCCGCCCCGTGGACGACTCCGGTGACCCGTCCGGCGTACGGCGTCAACTCGCGGCGTACGGCAGCGGCGTCCGTGATGTCCACGGTCAGGTACTCCACGCGGGCCCCGGTCGCGGACAGCCGGGCGAGGTTCGCGGCGATCTCCCGGGCCGCGGTGATCTCCCGGTACCGCGCCTCCACCTCCCGCGGCACCGGCTTCTCCCCGCCCTGCGCCATTCGCCGGGCGATCAGCCCACGCAGTGCGGGCCCCTCCTGCCCCACGGCCCACTCCGGTTCGGGCGCGGGCCGGCTGCGGCCGAGCAGCAGCAGTCCGACGGGGCGGGCGGACACCAGCGCGTGCAGGCAGTCCGCGGTGATACCCCGGGCGCCGCCGGTGACGACGAGCAGATCGTCGCCGGTCAGCTCCGGTACGGCGGTGGCGCGCGGCGGCGTCGGTTCGGCCGACGGTGCGACGGTACGGCGGCCCGCGCCGTCGCGCGCCACCTCGGCGGGCGCGGCCGACAGGTCGCCGATCTCCTCCAGGAAGCGTGCGCCGACGGTGGTCGGGGCCAGGTCCGGGGCGAAGTCGACGGTACGGGCGAACAGTTCCGGCGCCTCGACGGCGAGCGTCTTCACCAGCCCGCCGACCCCGCCGAGCAGCGGAGAGGCGTCCCCGCCCCCGCGGTAGCCGCCGGCGCCGTCGAGCCGGGTCACGGCGAGGAATGCGGCACGATGGCCCTGCCCTGCCGCCGACTTGAGCGCGGGCAGCGCGTGCTTGGCCACGAGGAGGGCGTGTTCGAGACGCCGTACGCCCTCCGCCCACTCCGGCCCGGCCGCCGCCGCCATCTGGACGACCAGATCGGCCCGCCCGCTCACCAGCGCCCCGGCCAGCTCGGCCTCCTCCCAGCTGCCCAGCCGCCGTACGGCGTCCGCCTCCGGCACGACCGGGTCACTGCCCGGCAGCGCCACGACCTCCACCCGCCAGCCGTCCCCACGCAGCGCACCGGCGAGGGAGCGGGTCAGCGTGGATCCGTCGTGCACGAGGACGGCGGTACGGGCGTCGGCGTAGGCACCGACGAGGGTGTGGGGCGGGGGCAGCTCCGTGATCTCGGCGTGGGTGCGGCCGATACCGGGGGTGGTGGGGTAGGTGACGGTGAGGGGGGTCGCCGCTGTCGTCTCCGGGGCCGGGGTCGCTCCGGCGGTGACGGCGGAGGCGAGGAAGCCGGCGATGTCGTCAAGGGTGCGCAGTTCGGAGAGCACTTCGGGGTCGATGTCGTCGGACACCGGATACGACTCCTGCAACGCACCCAGAATCTGCACCCGCTTGATCGAATCGATCCCGAGATCCGCCTCGACATCCATCCCCGGCTCCAGCATCTCCACCGGATAGCCCGTCTTCTCCGCCACCGCTCCCATCAACGCCTCGAGGACGCCGGAAACAGGAGCAGGCGCAGGAGGATGCTGCTCGGCTGTGACCGTGGACGCTAGGAAGTTCGCGATGTCATCGAGCGTGCGCAGCTCGGCAAGCACCTCCGGGTCCACGTCCTCCGACACCGGATACGACTCCTGCAACGCACCCAGAATCTGCACCCGCTTGATCGAATCGATGCCCAGATCGGCCTCGACATCCATCCCCGGCTCCAACATCTCCACCGGGTAACCGGTCTTCTCCGCCACCGCGCCCATCAACGCCTCCAGCACACCGGAGACAGGAGCAGCAGGGGCCGCGGCTTCGGGAACGGGTTCGGGGGCGGGCTCCTGCGTGTCAGCCGTGACCGTGGACGCGAGGAAGTTCGCGATGTCGTCCAGCGTGCGCAGCTCGGCAAGCACCTCCGGGTCCACGTCCTCCGACACCGGATACGACTCCTGCAACGCACCCAGAATCTGCACCCGCTTGATCGAATCGATCCCGAGATCCGCCTCCACATCCATCCCCGGCTCCAGCATCTCCACCGGATAGCCCGTCTTCTCCGCCACCGCGCCCATCAACGCCTCGAGGACGCCGGAGACAGGAGCAGCGGAAACCTCGGGCTCAGGCCTCGGCTCGGGCTCGGGCTCCGGCTCCGGCTCCGTCGCCACCGGCGTCTCTCCCGCCCGCAGCGCGTCCAGCAGCAACCGCGTCGACCGTTCGTGCGCCGCTCCGATGGTGGCCCCGTGCTCCTGGATGAGCCGTACGGCGGCTTCCGGGTCGGGGTGGCCGCCCGCTCGTACGGACTCCTCCAGTGCGCGGACGGAGGCGTGGACGGTGTCGGCGTGGGCGGTGAGGATCTCCGCCTGGAGGCCGAGGCCTTCGCGGAGGACGGCTTCGACACCGCCGGTGTCCGCCTGGGGCTCCGAGGCGAGGGGCAAGGGCTGGGACAGGGCCTCGCGATAGGCCGTACGGCGTTCCTCCGTGACGTAGTTGATGCCGCGCAGCGGGATGCTCATGCCCTTGCGGACGGGGTCCTGCGGCCGCGGTGCCACGTGGTCGTCGAGGCCGGTGAGGGGCAGGCCGAGGACGGCGAGTTCGAGTGCGGCGCGCTTCAGGGCCAGCTCGCTGTCCTTGGCGGGGCCGCCGTCCACGGCGAGGGTGACGACGTCGGCGCGGCCTTCGAGAATGCGGTCGACGAGGTCGGTGAGGACGCGTTTGGGGCCGAACTCGACGAAGACACGGAAGCCATCGGCGTACATCCGCTCGATGCCGGCGACGAAGTCGACGGGGTGGAGGAGCTGGTCGACGAGGGTGCGGCGGTTGGCGGCGACGTCGGGGCCGTAGGAGGAGCCGGGCGCGTTGGCGTAGACGGGGATGGCGGGGGCGCCGAGGCCGGTGCGTTCCACGGCCTCGCGGAAGGCGTCGGCGGCGTGCGCGACGAAGCCGGTGTGGAAGGCGGCGGACACCGGCAGCCGGGTGGCGGCGACACGGCGTTCCGCCGCGTCGGCGACGAGCCGGTCGATCTCCTCGGTGGGGCCGCCGACGACGATCTGGCCGGGGGCGTTGATGTTGCAGATGGCGACGTTGCGGTAGGTGGCGATCAGGCCCTGGACGTCGGTGAGGGTCGCGCGGATGGCGGCCATGGCGCCGGGGTCGAAGTCGGCGGGGGCGTGCTCGGGCGGGGCCATGGCCCGGCCGCGGGCGCGGGCGAGGGCGGCGAACCGGTCGTCGTCGAGGGCGCCGGCCGCCCAGAGGGCGGTGAGTTCGCCGAAGCTGTGGCCGATGGCGCCGTCGGGCCGGAAGCCGAGTTCGCGCAGCCAGGCGTACTGGCCGGAGGCGAGGGCGCCGATGGCGGGCTGGGCGTAGTCGGTGCGGCGCAGGGCCGTCTCCTGGGCGCGGCGGGCGGCGTCGGTGAACGCGGGCGGCGGGAAGACGGTGCGGGCGAGGGTGTCGGGGCCTTCGGCGAGCCGGTTGGCGCGGTCGAATGCGGCGCGGACGGGCGGCAGGGCGAGCGCGGCGGTGCGGCCCATGCCGACGTACTGGCTGCCCTGTCCGGCGAAGACGGCGGCGGTCTTGGCGGACGCGGGCAGGGCGCTGCGGCGGTAGGTGATGCCCTTGGGGTGCTGCCAGGACTCGGCGTCGGGGCGGGCGCGCAGCAGTTCCACGGCGGTGGCGCGCAGTTCCTCGAGCTCGGCGTCGGTGCGGGCGGCGATGCCGAGGCGGGCGTGCTGGTCGGGTATCGGGCCCTCGTCGGGGTCGGCGCCGTTCTCGATACGGGCGGCGAGCGCCTCGGGTCCGGCGGCGTGCCACAGTCCCCAGCGGACGACGGGCCCGAGCACCGGGGCGTCCGCCGTCGTGTGCTCCTCCAGGACCATGTGGAAGTTGGTGCCGCCGAAGCCGAAGGAGGAGACGGCGGCGCGCCGCGTGTCGCGGGCGGGGTCGAGGATCCAGGGGCGGGCCTCGGTGTTGACGTAGAACGGGGTGTTCGCGGGGTCGACGGCGGCGCTCGGCGTCTCGACGTTGATGGTGGGCGGCAGCACCTTCTGGTGCAGGGCGAGGGAGAGCTTGATGAGGCTCGCGGCGCCCGCGGCGGCCTTGGTGTGCCCGATCTGCGACTTGACGCTGCCGATGGCGGCGTAGCCGTGGTCGTCGGTGCCCGCCGACACCACGGAGGACAGGGCGGACAGCTCGGTGTGGTCGCCTACGGCGGTGCCGGTGCCGTGTGCCTCGAAGAGTTCGACGGAGCCGACGGGGATGTCGGCGTCCTCGTAGGCGCGGCGCAGGGCGAGCTGCTGGCCCTCGGCGCGGGGTGCGTAGATGCTCTTGAAGCGGCCGTCGCTGGAGGTGCCGATGCCGCGCAGCACGGCGTAGATCCGGTCGCCGTCGCGTTCGGCGTCGGCGAGCCGCTTGAGGGCGAGCATGCCGATGCCCTCGCCGATCAGGGTGCCGTCGGCGTTCTCGTCGAAGGGCCGGATGAGCTGGCTCCTGGAGAACGCCGGGGTCTTGCTGAAACACAGGTACATGAGGATCGTGTTCTCGGCGTCGCAGCCGCCGGTGATCATCAGGTCGGCGCGGCCCTCGATGAGTTCGCTGACGGCGAGTTTGACGGCGGCGAGGGAGCTGGCGCAGGCGGCGTCGACGGTGCAGTTGGTGCCGCCGAGGTCGAAGCGGTTGGCGATGCGGCCGGCGACGACGTTGCCGAGCATGCCGGGGAAGGAGTTCTCCTCCCAGGGGATGTACGCCTTCTTGAACCGCTCGGCGATCTCCTCAGCGTCCTGCTCGCTGAGGCCGGCGCTGCGTACGACCTCCTTGAGGACGGGCGTCTGGAGGCGGGCGGAGAGCGGCTGGGTCAGCGAGTTGGCGCCGGTGACGCCGAGGACGACGCCGGTGCGGGAGGCGTCGTACCAGTCGGCCTGGTCGGCTCCGGCGTCCCGCAGCACGTCGCGGGCGACGGTGAGGGAGAGCAGCTGGAGGATGTCGGTGACCTCCAGGGTGTTGGGCGGCAGCCCGAACTCCATGGGGTTGAAGGCGATCTCCGGCAGGAAGCCGCCGCGCCGGACGTAGGTCTTGTCCTCGGCGGCGGGGTCCGGGTCGTAGTAGTCCTCGGGATTCCAGTGGGACGCGGGGACGTCCTCGATGCAGTCGGCGGCGTCCACGATGTTGTGCCAGAAGGCGCGCACGTCGCGCGACTTGGGGAACAGGCCCGCCAGCCCGACGATCGCGATCGGTGTCTCGGCCAGACGTGGGTAGCGCACGATGGTCCTCCGATGGTCCTGTGGGTCATGCGGTGTCGGGTGCGGGGGCGCTGTCAGGCGGTGGGGGGCGGACTGACGGTGAGCAGGGCGGCGAGGGCGGTGCCGGTCTCCGGTGCGGCGAGCATCGTGTAGTGGTCGCCGGGGACGTGCCGCAGCCGCGGCGGGCGGCCGCTCAGCTCGCCCCAGCCGAGGTCGGGGCTGGCGGGCAGCAACGAGCGCTCCGGCTTGACGACGGTGACGCTGCGGTCGAGCGGGGCGGGCAGGTATCCGGCGGTGCAGCGGTTGTTGCGGACGAGGCCGGCGTGGAAGGCGGTGTACAGCTTGCGCAGTCCGGCCGGTTCGGTGCCGGCGGGCAGCACGCCCTGGGCGACGGCCGCGGCGAGCAGGGCGTCCAGGTCGCGGATCCCCCCGGCGTCCGTGACCAGCCGCCGCCCGCGCCGCGCGCCCAGATACATCGCGAACCAGTCGAGCAGCATCGCCTCGTCGAGCGCGTCGTCGGGCAGCTGGAAGGCCGCGACGGGCGCGATGGAGTCGAGCACGACCAGCTCCTGGAGGGCGCCGCCGCCCCGGGCGTCGAGCCGGGCGGCGATCTCGTACCCGACGACCCCGCCGAAGGACCAGCCGACCAGCACGACAGGCCGTTCGGTCAGCCCGGCGGCGGCCAGCTCGCCGAGACAGCGATCAGCCAGCTCCCGGACCCCGACGACGGCCGCCCCGGGGTCCAGGGCGGCGGTGACGTACTCGGGGACGGCCCCGAGGTCACACAGAAACGGGGTGGTGTCCT
Organism: Streptomyces sp. NPDC030838; assembly: GCF_055572035.1. NCBI lineage: Bacteria > Bacillati > Actinomycetota > Actinomycetes > Kitasatosporales > Streptomycetaceae > Streptomyces > Streptomyces sp. NPDC030838. Next base: position 97,242 of record NZ_JBVIED010000015.1, read on the forward strand.
CGGGCAGCCGCGCGGCGAGGTCCGCCCAGGCCGAGGCGGGGAGGGCACCGGGGTGCACGGCGACGACCGGGCGGGCCACCGGATCAGCCGCCGGGCGCAGCGCGGTCAGCAGCGGCCTGGGCGGCGGTGGCCGGCGCGTGGCGTTGGCCGGGCCGGGGGCGGTCTCAGGCCGCGACATGCCGGGTGCTCTCCTCGGCGATGTGCTCGGACAGGGCGGCGATGGTCGGGTGGTACCAGAGGGCGGTGGCCTCCAGTTCGAAGCCGAGCCACTTCTCCAGTTCGCCCGCGAGGATCAGCGCCTCCGTGGAGTCCAGGTCGAACTCGTCGAAGTAGCGCTCGACGTCGATCCGGTCCTGCTCCACGCCCAGCCGGACGGCGAGCTTCTCGACCAGCCAGGCCCGGGCCTCTTCGGCGGTGACACGCTGCATGACGGATTCCCCTCGGTTCGGTTCTGTTCGGTGCTCAGTGCTCGGTGCTCAGTTGCTCGGTGGTCAGTTCGCGGGCGACCGCCTCCGCGGCCTTGCGTCCGGAGACGAACCCCGCCTCGTGGGAGCCGATGAGATCGACGCCGATGCGCGGCGCGTGGAAGTAGGAGCCGGCGAGTTTGATCCGGCCGCCGGGCGCGTTGACGTCGTGGATCGTGCGCTGCATGGCCCGTACCCCGAGGTCGATGACGGGGTGGGTGAACGGCAGTTCGCGGACGACGAGTTCGTCGCGGGGGGCGATCGGCGAGTCCAGGGTGACGAAGTAGTCGTGGCGGGCGGTGAAGCCCTGGAGGGCGTTCATGTAGTACGCGACCCAGGTGCGGGGGCGGCCGTCCACCGTCTTCAGGCCGTAGTTCCAGCTCTGCCAGCGCTCCCTGCGGGGCGGCATGCTCGAGGGGTCGGTGTGCAGGACGGCGCGGGTGGAGCTGTAGCGGACCGTGCCGAGGATCTTCGCCTGGAGCGGGGTGGGCCGCTCCAGCAGGGCGAGGGTCTGGTCGGCGTGCGCGGCGAGGACGGCGTAGTCGTACCGCTCCTCGCCCGCGGCGGTGCCGACGACGACCGTGCCGTTCTCCTCGCGGACCCGGGTGACCGGGGTGCCCGTGCGGACGGTGCCGTTCAGGCCCGCGACGATCCGTCGGACGTACTCGACGCTGCCGCCCGACACGGTCTTCCAGGCGACGGAACGGCCGCCGAGGCCGCCGGGGTCGTGGGACATGAAGAAGGCGATCACCGTGGTGGCGGGCATCTCCCAGATCAGTTCGGCGGGCACCGACCAGACGGCGGTGGCGAGCAGCACGACGTAGCCGTGCCTGAAGGCGTAGCTGTAGCCGCCGCGGTCGAGGTAGTCGCCGAGGGAGAGGTCCGTGCGCCCCCGCAGGAAGTCGCGGGGGGCCTCACGGTGGAAGCGTTCCGCGTCCCGCCACAGGGGGAGGAAGTCCGCCGGGTAGCGTGCGGCGATCTCGTGCTCGTCGAGTTCGAACTCGGCGGTGCCGTAGTCGAGTCCGCGGTCGAGGTCGAAGAAGTCGAAGCCGCCGGTGTGGTCCAGGGCGGTGACGCCGAGCTTGTCGAAGAACGCGGTCAGGTCGGGGTACGTACGGGCGTTGAAGACCACGAAGGCCGTGTCGACGCCGATCGTCCGGCCGTCCTCGTCGACTTCCACGGTGTGGGCGTGACCGCCGGGCCGGTCCTGGCTCTCGTACACGGTGACTTCGACGTCGTCCGGCAGGTGATGGGCGGCGGAGAGTCCGGCGATACCGGCTCCGACGACAGCGACACGGGTGGTCATGGCAGGGCTGCACCTCGGCTCGAACGGTTCTCGACAACGGGAACGGGCACGGTGACGCGACGGCCGATGCGCAGAGGGCTGATACCTCTGAAGGGGGCGCCAGGCGCTGGAGGCAGGTACAGGTGCAGTGCAGGTGCTTGGTCCTGGTGCTCGCTGCTCGGCGGTTGGCGCAGAAGAACCGTAGGCGGGGCGGGAAATCACCGTCAATCGGCCTATCGGCGAACCGAGTCAGCCGATCGAAGTGTTCGATCGGCCGGAATTCACCCTCACGGGGGTGACCGGAATCGGGGTCGGACGGACTCTGTAGGGGTGGCGGCACCGTTCTGCCGCCGCACGAGCAGAGGGGAGCTGCCGCATGCCCACGATTCCCTGGATGCCCGGCCCCGGCCGGGACACCGCCGGGGCCGCCGAGTCGGGCCGGCCGGTGGTCATGGCCTCCCGGCTGGAGCTGAGGTCGCTGCTGAGCGTGCCCCGGTTCTTCCTGCTGTCGCTGGTGGTGTTCCAGCAGGTCCGCAGGTCGCCGGGGTTGATCGGGGCCTCGCTGCGGGCGGAGCCGCTGAAGCGCACGTTCTGGACGCTGTCGGCCTGGCGGGACCAGGCGGCGCTGGAGGCCTTCAACCGGACCGACCCGCACGCCAGGAGCGTGCGCGGGCTGCGCCCGGCGATGAAGGGCTCGGTGTTCGTGTTCTGGAACGCCGAGGCGGACCAACTGCCGGTCACCTGGGAGGAGGCCCGGCGCCGGCTCGCCGACCAGTCGGAGAAGGAGGCCCGGCGGACATGAGCACGGCCCCGGCCGAATCCGAGGGCACCCAGCCCGTCGCCGCCCCGCCCCCGGCACCGGCCGTCCCGCACGCCCGGCTGGTGCTGCTCGCCGCCTGTCTCGGGCTCTTCATGTCGTTCATCGAGGTCACCGCGGCGATCTCGACACTGCGCGCGCTCCAGGTCGACCTCGGGGTGGCGCCCGCCGACCTGAGCTGGGTGTCCAGCACGTACACGCTGGTGGTCGCGGCCTGTGTGCTCTCCGGCGGGGCGCTCGGCGAGCGGTTCGGGCGGCGCCGGGTGTTCCTCACCGGGGTGGTGCTGCTCGCGGCCGGCTCCCTGGTGGTGGCGGTGTCGGACGGGTACGGCTGGGTGCTGGTGGGCCGGGGCGTCAGCGGCCTCGGTGGCGCGCTGGTGCTGCCCACCTCCCTGGCGCTGATCACCACCACGTTCTTCGTCGACCTGCCGCGGATGCTGCGGTACATCGCGATCTGGGTGTCGGTCTCCGGTATCGGCCTGGCCGTGGGCCCGTTGCTCGGCGGGCTGCTGCTGGAGGTGTCGGGCTGGCGGGCGGTGTATCTGGTGAACACGCCGCTCGCGGTCGTCACCGTCCTGGTCACGCTGCGCGCGGTGGCGGAGTCCCGGGTGCCGGGCCGGCCGCTGGACCTGGCCGGACAGTTCTGGGCGGTGCTCGGGTTGTCCACGCTGATCTACGCCATCGCGGTGGGCGGCCGGCTGGGCTACGACGATCCGCAGGTGATCGTCGTCCTCGTGGTGGCCGCCGGGGCGCTGACCGCGCTGGTGCTGACCGAGCGGCGGGCGGCGGTGCCGATGCTGGACGTGCGGATGATGGGCAACGCGCGGTACGCGGCCGCGCTGTGCGTCGCCGCGGCCTCCCTGTTCGTGTTCGTCGGGGTGGTCTTCGTCGAGGTGCTGTTCCTGCAACGGGTGCGGGAGTTCGGCCCGTTGGGCACCGGGGTGCGGCTGCTGCCGGCGATGCTGGCGTTCGTGGCGGCCACCTTCGCGGCGCAGCGGCTGGCGGGCCGGGTGCGGGCGGGCCGGCTGCTGGCGGGCGGATCGCTGATCACCACGGCCGCCGCGCTGGTGCTGCTGCTCCAGCGGCCGGACGGCGGTGACGCGGTCACGGCGCTCGGCCTGGTGCTGGTGGGGCTGGGCAGCGGACTGGTGGTGGCGCCGTCCACAGCCGCGGCGTTCGAGGTGGTGGAGGGCGCGCAGATGGGCGCCGCCTCCTCGGCGGTGACGGCGTTCCGGCAGGTCGGCTCGGTGCTGGCGACCTCGGTCCTCGGCGCGGTGCTCGCCCTGCGGTTCCTCGGCACCCTGCCCGGACGGCTGACCGAGCACGGCATACCGGAGGCCACCGCCGAGCGGGTGCTGGCGGTGGCCCGCGCCGGGGGCGACGGCTCCGGCGGCCGCTCCCCCGCCGACGTGACGGACGCGGTCGCCGACGCCTTCACCACCGGGGTGCACAGCTCCCTGTGGGTGGTGGCAGGCGTCGCCCTCACCGCGTCCGCCCTGGCGGCGGCACTGCTGGCACGCAGACCTCGGCGGGGCTGAGCGCCCATCCGCCCCGACGACGTCCGGAACCCTCAGCGCCGGGATCCGAAGCCCTCAGCAGCTCCTGACGTTCCCGAGCCCTCGGCAGCTCCCGACGTTCCAGAACGCTCAGTTCCTGACGTTCGGCACCTTCAGCTTCTCCCAGCTGGTGCGGCCCGGGATGCCGTCGGCGTCCTTGCCGCGGTAGCCGAGCTTGTGCTGCCAGGCGGCGTAGGAGCGGCGGTCGGCCTCCGTCCACTCGGGGCCGGGGCCCTCCTCGTAGCGGCCGCAGCCCTCGGCGACGAGGCGGCGGCCCATGGCCGTGATGATCGGCGAGTTCTGGCCGACGTGGAAGAACCCGCTGCCGGGGAAGGGCTCGTAGGACGGCTTCGGCGGCGTGGGAGCGGGCTTGGTACCGCCACCGCCCCCACCCCCGGCGCCGCGCAGCCTGTCGCGTATGCGCTTCCGCATGCCGTCCATGGTGAAGCCGCGCGGGTCGGTCTTGCCGGGCTGCCACTCCTTGTGGCCGATGACGGATCTCTCGCTCCACCCGTGGTGGCGGCAGATCGCGGCGGCCACCTTCTCGATGGCCTCCTTCTGCGCCTCGGGCCAGGGGTCCTTGCCGTCGCCGAGGTTGACGCACTCGAAGCCGTAGAAGTGCCGGTTGCCGTCGGTGTCGGCCTCGTTGTCCGGCGGCAGCGTGGTCTCGTTGATCACGGCGCGCAGGACGTCGCCGTCGCCGAGTCCGGCGTGGTTGGCGCGGCCGTTGCCGACGAGGTGGACATGGCCCTTCTTGTCGATGACGCCGTGGCAGAGCGGGCCGGGCAGCCCGGAGTAGCCGTCGTAGCAGATGTCGACGGAGCGGGCCGTGCCGGAGGTGACGGTGTGGTGGATCATCACGCCGTTGACCGGGCCCCAGGGCCCCTTGCTGTTGCGGTTGTGGGTGCGCCAGTTGCGCACCTCGTGCACCGTCAGGCCCTCCGCGCGCAGGATCTCCACCATCTTGGACGCGCTGATCGGCTTGGCCATCACTGGTCTCCTTCCGGGGTGTCCTGCGGGGCGGCGGGAGGCTCGGGCCGGGTGTCGGAGGGCGCGGCCTCGGCGGCCTGCTCCTCGCGGCGGGCCTGCTCCTCCGCCGCGAGCGCCGCCTCGTCCGCGGCGGGCATGCTGCTCGCCAGCGGGCCGAAGGCGAGCCGCAGGTCGACGGCGCCGTACTCGCCCTTGACCAGGGCCAGCGGGGCGTAGTGCCGGGCGATCCCGGCGGGGGCCTGGAGCAGCGGGCGGCGGGCGGCGTCCGTCGGCCACTCGACGCTGCCGGTGGCGGTGCGGGCGGGGATGATCCAGTGGTCGCCGGTGCGGTAGGTGCCGCCCTTGGCGAAGTAGACCTCGACGCCGTCCTCCAGGGGCAGCCACTCCCCCTCGGTGACGGGGACGGCGCCGCCGCGCAGGGCGGTCGTACGGCCCTTGCGCCGGGGGCCCTCGTGGTGGTCCCAGCGGCGCAGGAAGGGGTGCAGGTGCGGGAGGCGCCCGACGCCGGGGGCGGGTTCGGCGGAGAGCCGGACGCGGCGGCCGGGCAGGTCCAGCTCCTCGACCCGCAGCAGGGGCAGGGCGTCCAGCCGGGAGGCGTGGGCCGTGTCGGTCAGTTCCACGAAGTCGCCGACGTCGAGGTCGAGCTTGTCGTCGTGGCCGAGGGAGGCCAACTGCACCCAGGTGCCGTCGAGTTCGTCGACCGGGAACACGACGGAGCCGTTCTCGCGTGACCACTTGAAGGTGGCGTCCTTCGCCGCGCCGCCGGCGTGCACCTCGACCCGGTACAGCTGGTTCTCGGCGCCCCGGTAGCGGGCGTCGGGCTTGACCAGGCAGGGGTCCTCGTCGGCGTGGTCGGGCCGCTCGCTGCGGGCGGCGAGCCTGGCCGAGGGTGCGGACTGGCGCTGCGCCCAGCGGGCGAAGGCGGCGCGGACGACCTCCTTGGACGGCTCGCTCTCCTCGATCTCCAGCGCGCTGAGGGACAGCGGCAGCACCTGCCAGACCACCTTGACGCGGGCCGCGGTGTCCGGCATGGCGGCGCCGAGGGCGACCTCGCGCAGCGCCGGGTCCTCGGCGGCGGTGACGGCGCGCTCCCAGACCTTCAGGTAGACGACGAAGGGCGCGGAGGCGGGCGAGGGCAGCCGGTCGCCGGGCCGCTCGGGGTCGAGGAAGGCGTCGGGCTGGTCCCAGTACGTCCAGTGCGCGGGCGTCTCCGGAGCCACGGCCTCATCGTCGTCCTCGCCGGAGGCGGAGGCGGAGGCGGGCACGGGGACGCCCGGCGCCGGGCGGTCCGCGTCGCACAGGATGCCGTCGACGTAGTAGCGGCCGCCGTGGATGTGCAGGGTGTCGAGGTCGTGCTGGCCGCCCACGTAGTCGATGCGGAAGCCGGCCGCGTCGCGGGGCCCGCCGTGCGGTCCGATCAGGTCGGCGGCGAGCGTACGGGCCTGGTGGAGCTGGATCGCGGTCTGCTCGTTGGTGTCGGCGTCGAGCTGGACGCGGCCCTGCTGGGCGACGACCGCCGAGTAGTGCCGTTCCGGGCGGAACGTGAGGCGGGAGAGGTCAGCGTGCATGAAGGGGGTCCCCCTGGTTCAGGAAAGTGCGGGTTCGCGAAGTCGGTGCGTACGGCTGCGGGGCGCTCACGTCACGAAGAAGATCCCGGCGTCCGTGCCCGCGGGCGTGTACTCGGCGAGCCGCGCCCGCAGTCCGTCCTCGCGCTGCGGCCGGTACAGGTCGTGGAAGGCGCCCATCTCGGCCCCGTCGTCGGCGCCGCGCCGGATCTCCTCGGCGCACCGGTCGGACAGCAGGCCGTACCACGGTGTCCCGTAGCGCTGGGAGACGAACGTCGGCCGCACGCCCGGGGTCAGGTCCGGCTGGCAGCGGTGCCGCCGCGGGGTCCGGGAGCCCGGCGGGACGTACGAGTACCGCAGCCGGCCGACGCCGCGCCGGGCCACGTGCAGCCGCCCGGTGAAGACGGAGTTCTCGGCGATCTCCACGGCGTGCGTGAACACCTCGCCGATGACGGTCGTCCGGTGCAGATGGAGCACGGCGTGGGCGTGCCGGCAGTCCGGGGCGGACAGCGCCTCGCGGTCGTCGGCGGTGGCGTCGAGGATGCTGTCGCGCAGATGGATGGGGAGCGGATCCTCGCTCACCTCGTCGCCGATGACCTCGATGGTGCCGAGGACGCTGTGCTCGACCTGGAGGCAGGCGGTGGTGCGTTCCAGCACGATGCTGGGCTCCTCCGGGGAGTGCGGGTCGCACTCGGGCTCCAGCGACCAGCCGGGCACGAGCGTGCAGTGCCGAACCGTTACGCCACCCATCGGCCCGGTCACGTTGATACCGCGCCCGGCGACGAGCAGCCCGTCCAGGACGACCCGGGGCCGCTCGTGCGGGGCGCAGTCCTCCGCCACCGCACGGATGTTGAGCGCGTCGGGCCGGTTGCTGTACCAGTCGAGGAGCCGGATGACGGGCCGGGTGCCCTCGGCGGCGCGCAGCTGGAGCCGGTCGCCGGGGTCGAGGTCGAAGTCCAGCTGTTCCTGGTAGGCGCCGCTGTGGGTGATCTCGATGATGCCCTCGGCCTCGGCCCGTCCGGCCCGCCGGTCGTGCTGCCAGGCCCGGTAGGCGTCCATGATCTGCCGGTACGGCTGCCCGGGCCCGACCCGGTAGAAGGCGGCGTCGGGCCGGTCCACCCGGTCGTCGCGGTCGTACTCCCCTCCCCCCATGTCGGCGGCGGCCGCGTAGTGGTAGTCCACCCACACGCCCTGCCGGGGCGCCGACCGCGCGCCGAACGCGATCCGGCCCAGCTCGGGGTCGACGGCGACCTGTCCGCGCCGGGGCCGGTAGCGCCAGTCGGACAGGTCGGCGACCACGATGTCGGACGGCGGTACGGGCTTGTCCTCGCCGTCGCGCCGGATGACGAAGCTCTTGCCGGGTCCGTAGTAGTCGAGCAGCCGGTCGTGGAGCTGCCTGCGCCGGATGAACGCGGGCACGTTGTCGATCGTGGCGAGGTGGGTGGGGGACGGCTCCGGGAACGGCTTGGTGACCAGCGGGGTGTCGTTGCCGAGGATGGAGAAGGTGTACAGGTGGCGGGCGCGGTCGATGCAGTACGCCGGGGAGGAGGTCAGCGAGTGGGCCTTCAGCCGCCAGACGTACAGGCCGACGCCCGCCGGCGACCAGCCGCCCTGCCGCCGCGCAGAGTCGGCGCGTCGCACGTCCACCGTGCGGGCCGTCGCGCCGAACGGGCCGCCCGCGAGGTCGAGTGCCGCGCCGTCGCGCAGGTCGGCGAGCCGGCCGCGTACCGCACGGTGGCCGGTGACGCCGAGCTTCACCGACTGGTGCTGGGCGACGAGCCGGGACAGCTCCACGGCGCGCGCGGGCCAGCCCGCGACCTGCTCGGAGATCTCCTCCAGCAGGTGCAGCGTGCCCTTGCGGCGCCGGTTGGCGACGGTCGCCGCCACATCGGCGCGCGGGGCGACCGCCTCGGCGAGCGCGGCCCGGCCGCCGGTGTGCAGTCCGGTGGTGAGGACGCGTTCGTAGCCGGGCAGGGTGCGGTAGCCGACGAGGTCGCCGAGGTACGGCAGCACCCAGGGCGCCGCGGTCTCCACGAACAGGTCCTCGTAGCCCTGCTCGACGCCGTCGCGGACCAGGTCGAGCTGTTCGGCGATCACCGCGAGCAGGGCGCGCAGCGGCTCGCCCTCCTCCAGGTCGCGCAGCCGGTGCCAGCGGGGCAGCAGGTCGGCGAGAGCGTCGGGGTTGCGGGACGCCGGCGGTCCCGCGTTCTCGAACCGGACGTCCGGGGACATCACTTGACCTCCGTCAGGATCAGGGTGTCGGCGGCGCGCGGCGACAGCAGGGCGAGCCGGGCCGGGCGGATGCCGCGGAAGACGTACACCGACCGGCCGCGCGGCAGCCGCCGGGTGTCGGTGATGTCGGGGTTGAGGCGCAGCAGTTCGGCGAGCGGGACGCCGTACCGGGCGCAGACGGACGACAGGGTCTCGCCGTCCTCGGCGCGGACGGTGTGGATCCGTTCGTCGTACGCCGCCGGGGGCGCGGCCACCGTCGCCTTCGGCGGGCCGGGGTCGCGCAGCAGCCCGGCGAGTTCGGCCGGGCCCGCGGAGGCGGGGACGCCGGTGAAGACGTCGACGTCGACGTAGTCCACGCCGGGCACGGAGTGGGCGGTGGCCAGCACCTCGGAGAGCCGGGCGGGTTGCCCCAGCTCGCGCCCGTCGAAGCCGAGGCGGCGCAGCAGGGCCTGGCGCAGCCGGGGTTCGACAATCTCCCACGAGTGGTCGGGGGCGACCTTCACCTTCGCGGCGATCAGCAGCAGGACCAGCTCGCGGACGTCCGCCCGGACCGGCAGGTTCGGGTCGCCGTACTCGGTCAGGGCGCTCCGCAGGGCGCGCAGGGTGTCCGAGTCCGGGTCGAGGGGGACGTCGTCGGTGCCCGCGACCGTCACGTGCAGCACCCGCCGCCGTCCGTCGAAGAGTTCGCGGGCGGCGGCCCGGCCGATTCCGGCGCGGGAGCGGGCGAAGTCCTCGTAGTCGGCGGCCGAGACCAGCCGGTCCAGGGCGGACACGGCGAGCGGGACCGTCCGGCGGGTGAGGCCGGGGCCGTCCGCGTCCGAACCACCGGTGGCGGGGCGGGGGTTGGTGACGGCGGTGACGCCGAGCGGGCGGGTCAGCGGCTGGGTGACGCGGTCGGCGGCGACGTTGGCGGCCTTGCCGGTGCCGAACCGGTAGCGGGCACGGACGTTCTCGTGCCCGCTGGGCAGCCGGGCGCCGTGCACGCCGTCGCCGAAGGTCACCGTCGTACGGCCGTCGGAGGTGGTGCCGGTGATGTAGACCCGCTCGTTCGGGCCGCGTCCGGCGAGGCTGTCGACCTCGTGCCAGAGCACGCCGTCGACCCGGATCTCCAGCACCGGGGTGGCGCCGAGGGGGTTGTCGTCGGCGAGCCAGGTGAGCGGGGACTGCCACAGGGCGAACGTCTGGTGGACGCGGTCGGAGTCGCCGCTGCCGATGGCCTCCTCCCGGCTCTCGCCATGGGTGGCCTCGACGACGTTGCCGAGGATCCGCACGGTCTCGCGCCGGTAGCGGTGGGCGAGGCGGGCGGTCAGGGTGAGCCGGGTGTGCACCCGGTCGCCGGGCAGGTGCGGGTCGACGGCCGGGTCGGCGGTGGCGACGGTCACCACCTCGGTGGCGGTGACCCCGCCCGCGCCCGGAATGTCACTGCGCTCGCCGGTGACGATCAACGTACGCCCCGGACGCAACCCCTCATACAGCTCGGCGAGTTCGATCTCGTCGCCGTGCACGTCCTCGCCGAGCGGCTCGTCGGCGAGCCGCAGCGGCTCCCCGGCCGCGTGCACGGTGGTGTCGCGGATGTGCGAGAGCAGCACGTCGAACTCGTCCAGCCAGGGGTCGGCGAGGGTCAGTTCGGTGCCGCGGCCGGTGATGCCGTAGTTGGTGTACGCCGCCGTACGGGCCGCGACGACCTGGGTGGTGACGAACGCCAGCTTCGCGTCGCCGGGCACCCCGCTCTCGGCGCCCTTGGCGGGCCGCTGGATCGCCACCCAGCTGCCCGGCGTGATGCCGGTGTGCACGGTGTCGAGCTGGAGAATGCGCCGGTTGACGGGCTGCGGCTTGCTCGCGATGACCACCTCGACGTTGGGCTCCGCGCTGCCGGCCGTGTAGCGCAGGCTCACCTCGTGGTCGCCGTGGGTGAACTGCTCGCTGACCCCGGGCCGCAGGGACACCTCCTGGGCGGTGCCGTTGTGGATGCCGACGTGGACCAGGCCGTCCTCGTCGGGCCGGGACACGAACAGGGTCCGCTCGGGCAGGCCCGAGTGCAGCCGGGCGGTCACGCCGGGCTCCTGCGAGTTGGTGGGACGGCGGCTGAGCCAGCTCAGGTCGCGGTCCTGGGCGGCCCGCACGGACAGGTCCACCTGCCCCGCGCCCAGCGGGAAGGTGACGAACTGCGGCACGGGCAGGTTCTCGGCCCGCTGGTCGGAGCTGCTGCCCTCCACGTACTGGAACTCCGCACGCACCGGCACCTTGCCCGCCGTGTCGAACACGACCCGCATACTGACCAGCACGGCCCCGCTCAGCGGCCAGTCCGCGGTCCGAATGACCCGGCCCCGGGCGTCCTGCACCGGCTTCAACGGCGCGGTCGCCCCGAACGGCCCGGCAGTGACCCGCATCGCCAGCAGCTCGCGCAACAGGGGCTGGGCACCGGGTGCGGCGGCGGTGCGCCAGGCGGGGTAGAGGGTGCCGAGGCCCGGGTCGAGGGCGGTGAGGAGCCGCGCGGTGTCGGGACGCCGGGGTCCGACGGTGCTACCGCGCTGGGTGGGCGTACGGCCACGGAGAGCAGGCAGGACGGCACCGAGGGCTTCGAAAGCAGCGGCGCGCGAGTCCCACCCAAGGGGCGCGGGGAACCGCGCGCCCAGCCCAGACGGCGCCGCGCCCGCCCGTCGACCTGAAGCCGCACCCTCCGTCTGCGCGGGCGCCAACTCCAACGCCCGCTCCGCGAGTTCCGCGAGCACCGCCTCCAGCCGCGCAAACCACTCCGCGACGTCCTCATAAGGCGCGGCCAACACCTGCGCCTCGCCCAGCCGCGCAACCGGCTCGGCAAGCCGCGAGGCAAGCCGCTCGGGCGACCGGATGCCGTCGAGATCGTCCCGCAGCGGCGCGAGCACCTGGTCCTCGAAGTCCTCGATGAGCCGACTGACCGGCCGCGGGTTCGGCACCTCCGGGGTCGCCGGCTCCTCACCCGGCTCCCCCGGCAGGGCGGGCGCGGCGATCCACCGCCGCACCTCGTCGACCAGCTCCTTCAGCAACGGCGGAGCCGACCGCGGCAGCGAGACCGCGGTGATCTCGTCCTCCCGGTCGATCCGCGCCTTGGCGACGGGCAGCAGCTTCCGCTCCCCACCGGCCTGCTCCCCGAACACGAAGAGCAACTGATCCCCGGTCTGGAGCGAGTTCGCCGTGCCCTCGACGAACAACTCCGAGCGACGCTCCAGGTCCTCAGGAGTGAGAAGCGACGGCCTGCGCCGCCGCACCTTCAGCTCGTTGAACTCCCAGCGAGCCGTCAGATCGCGGCCGGTCTCGAAGGTGAGGGACTCCTCCTCGGCAGACGCCGGCACGCTGTGGCTGCGGGCCCCGCGCGGGATGACGACCGGCAGGGTCTCGGCGCGCGGGTCACGTTCGAGCGTGTACGCCAGATGCGTGGCCGCGGCGACGCCGGGCCGCGGCCGGTGGCCGACGAGCCGCCCGAGCAGCACCAGGGACCGGTGCTCGTTGGCCGTGCGGATGTACGCCTCGTCGGCGATCCGCTCGGAGTGGAAGGTGAGCAGGTCGCCGAGGACGGCGGTGGCGTCGAGGAGACCGATCGCCGGGTCGTCGGGGGTGCGTACGGTCAGCCCGTTCAGGGCCGGGTACGCGGGCGAGGCGAGCCGGTCGAGGAGGGCGGCCAGGAAGGAGCCGTAGGTGCCGATGCGGTAGTCGAGGGCGGTGCGGCCGGGCGGATTGTGCGGCGGCGCCGGGGCCCGCCGCTCGTCGTGTCCACCGCAAGCGCATGCGCCACCGCACTCGTCGGTCGCGGTCATCGGGCACCTCCCAGGGATATCTCCAGCCGGCCGTGTTCCGGCCGGTCGGGGTCGTTGTCGCAGGCGGCGATCTCCAGCGGGCCGATGCGCAGCAGGCCTTCCTCCCGCTCGCCGCGGTCCGGCTCGAACAGCCGCCGCAGCCGGGTGACCCGCACGCTCTCCACGCCGGGCACCGCCGCGGCGACGGCGACCAGCCGGCTGAGCCGCACCGGTTCGCCGAAGGTGAGCGCGTCCGGGTGGAAGAAGCCGCCGCGACCGCTGCCGAGCACCCGGTACAGCTCGGCGAGGATCTGCCCGTGCTGGTGGCCGGGCCGGGCGCACACGGTCAGCGCGATGTCGAGCGGCACCAGCCGGGCCGGACGGACGACGAGGTCGTGGCCGATGCGCCGGTACGGCTCCAGGGCCTGGGCGACCCGGTCCAGGAGCCCGGCCGACGGCTCGCCGTCGCCGACCGCGTCCACGGCGATGTGCGCCTCCTGCACGCTGCCGGTCCAGCGCAGCTCCGCCGCCGCGCGCTGGACGCCGGGCAGAGCGCCGGCCAGGGCCGCGTAGTCGTCGGCGGTGACCGCGCGCAGCCGGGTGCGGCGCAGGTCGAGGGGGGCGAGCTGGCGTACCTGGTCGACGGGTTCGGGTTCGGTGCCGCCGGTGGCGGGCAGCGGGTTGCGGACGACGGCGGCCGACAGCTCCTCGGCGGAGTCCTGCACCACCAGGTGGTTGATGGCCTCCGCGCCGACGTTGCCCGCAGTGCCGCCGCCGAGCCGGTAGCGGGCCGTGAGCCGGCTGCCGGGCGTGGGGCGGGCGCCGTGCCGGCCGTCGCCGAAGCGCAGCGCGAGCCGCCCGTCGTCCTGCAGCTCGCCGACGAAGTGCCGGTCGCGGGGCGCGCTGTCGAGCAGGTCGCGGCGCGGATCCCAGCCGGAGTCCGGCTCTTCCAGTCGTACGGCGGGCAGGGCGCGGCGCGGGTCCTGGGCGAGCGCGGCGGTCGCGGAGCCGCGCAGCACGGGCTCGTCGGGGTGGAGTCCGGCGGCGTAGGCGGGACCCCAGCTGTGGGCGATCTCCCAGGCGATGTGCGGGTCGAGGACCGTGCCCGCGCGGGCCCGGGCCGTCAGCACCTCGATCCGGCGCAGCTTGCCGTCCAGCAACTCGTCGCCCCGGTGCAGCAGTTCGCGCAGGGCGCGCACGGGGTGGAGCCGCAGCTCCAGCCGCTCCAGGAGCTTCAGTCCGAAGACGACGGCGAGTTCGGCGATCTCCTCCTCACCGAGCCCGTCCCGGTCCCGGGCGCTGCGCCACAGCTCGACCAGCCGCTGCCGGACCCGGCCCGGGATGGCGGCGATCCGCTCGGCCTGTCCGGCGGCGACCGTGCCCGGCTCGGGGAACGGCACCGCCTGGGCGACGGGCGCCCGGCCGAGGACGGGCCGGAACCGGGGCCGGATGCCCGGGTACACGGACTGGGCGAGCAGGGTGCGCAGGGCGGCGGTCTGCGCGTACGCCGTTCCCGGCACCACCCGCTCGTGCCGCTGCCCGGCGCGTTCGAGTCCGATGCCTGCGCGGGTGACGGCGGCCTCCCCGACGACCTGGAAGAGCTCGCGCACGTCGTCCGGCGTGAGCGCGCGTCCGTCGGCCGTGCGGTCGGTGAGGGCGTTGATCAGCCGGGCGGGCGCGTTGCCCTCGTCGGGGTCGGCGCAGCCGAAGGCGGGAGGGCAGCAGGAGGCGACCACGGCCGGGTCGGCGGGCACGGTGAACGTCTCGGGAAGGCCGTCGAGGGTGCGGCCGTGGTCGACGAGGACGACGTTGCCGCGGGCGAGGGTCACGTCCTCGACGGGCAGGCAGTCCCGCCCGGCGCGGGTGGTCAGGCACAGCGGGAAGCGCAGGGCGTCCTCGGCGGCCCAGGTGACCTCCAGGACCGGCTGGTCCTCGATGCGGTCGACGGCCGGGATGACGGAGGTCAGGCGGACGGCCTGACGGTGGGCGGGGTCGGCGTCGCCGGGGGTGCCGGTGCGCGGGCCCTTCACCTCCTCCAGGATCAGTACGTCACCGGGGTGCAGGTCGAGCTGCCGCTCGCGGCAGGTCTCCGGGTCGACCCAGGCGTCGCGCAGGGTGGCGGCGGTGGCGCCCTTCGGCAGCGCGCGCACCTCGCCGCCCCAGGTCCAGAGCCGGATCGCGTTGTGCGCGACGCGCAGCCGCAGCGGCTCGCCGGCCGGGACGGGCTCGAAGACCTCCACGGAGCCGCGCTCGTCGAGGTCGCCGAGGTCGGCCTCGGCGATGACCGTGCCCGGTTCGGGTCGGTCGTGGGGGTCGAGGCTGCGCACGTCGACGGAGGCGAACCGGAAGGTGCCCGGGGCGAGCGTGTGGTCCTCGGCGGTCTCCACGGTGACGTAGGCGCGGGCGTTGCAGCCGTCGTGCATCGCGTAGTCGATGAGCCGGACGTGCCGGCGTACGGAGACCCGGCGGCGCGCGGTGTCGAGGTATGCCTCGGTGGCCACGGCGTCCTGCTGATGGCTGATCCGGTCGCCGGTGTACGCGAGGAGTTCGACGAGGGTGGTGCCCAGGTCGGCGGGGTGGCGCTCGACCCAGTCGGGGGTGGTGAGCGCCAGCCGGTCGAGCAGCAGCTTGCGGATGGTGTCGTAGTCGCGGGCGGTGTAGTCGATGACGGGCGCGGCGGGGAAGACCGGGGCGTCCCGCTCCTCGTCTCCCCTGTCGTCGAAGGGAGTGGGGCAGTCCGGCCGGAAGGCGAAGGTCGCGCTGTGGTAGCGCTGGTCGAAGCCGCGGAACGGCTGGCTGCCGGGCCGCCCGTACGGGTCGGTCTCCACCAGGGAGAGCCGGTAGCGGGAGGTGTCCCCGGCCCGGTCGAGGGTGACGTAGAGCCGGTCGTCCAGCTCGGGGTCCTCCTCGCGTTCGACGCTGACGTCTACGGCGGTGATGCCGGTGATGCGGCGGCCCCCGTCGATCCGGACGTTCTCCGGACCGAGCCCGTGCGGGGCCTTGCCGAGGAAGGTGACGGTGAGCAGCAGCCCGTCGTCGCTCACCTCGACGGCGTCGACTCCGTTGAGCTGCGCGGCCCGCACCTTGGCACGGCGGGACACGGTGGCACCGGTCATGCGGCGGCCCTCCCTTCGAAGACGTCCTCGCGCCGGGTCCCGGTGGCGCGTACGACGTACGACAGCCGGACGCGTACGACGGTGTCCTCGCCGGTGATGTCGAGGGCGTCCACCTCGATCAGATCGCCGAGCCAGCGCTGGAGGGCCGCGTGCACGGACAGCTCCAGGGTGCTGAGGATCTCCGGGCTGTTCTGCGCGAAGACCAGGTCGAGGAGCCCGCAGCCGAAGTCGGGGCGCATCACGCGCTCCCCGGGGCTGGTGAACAGCAGCTGCTCGATCAGGTCGTGGACGTGCTCGCCGTGCCGGGCGTGCGCGGTGCGGCCGCGGCGGTCGGCCCGGAACGGGAAGGCGATGTCGCTGCGTGGGCTCAGTGGACTCATCGCACGGTGACCTTTCGCTGCGCGGCCCGGACGACGGGCGCGCCCTGCGGGACGAGGGCCGCCGTGAGGCACTGGGCGGCGGAGGTGTCGAGCAGCACGGGCGTGCCGGCGACGGTGACGCCGGTGCCGTCGGCGGTCCAGCGGACCGAGACACAGGGTGTGGGCACGCCGTCGACGGTGTGCGGGCAGCCGGTGACGGCGTAGGTGTGCGCGGCCGTGGCGACGGCGGCGCCCGCGAGCCGCACTCCGTCCGCGGGTGGGGTGGTGGCGGCGACGCGACCGCCGTGCGGGCAGCCGATCACGGCGTCGGCGTCGAGCAGACTCCCGGACAACTTGTTTCGTCCCCCGTCTTCTTCCTTCTTCGGTCTGTTGAAGTGCACGGTCTTCTATCGCTTCGAGAGCACGGTCAACTGGCCCTCGTTGATGGTCACTTCACGTCCGCGCAGTACGACTTCCGCGCCCGCGCCGGTGGCGATGACCACGGCCTCCCGGGTGATGCGGATGTACGCCCCGTCCTGGGCCTGGAGCAGGATTCCCTGGTCGGTGCCGGGTGCGTCGTTCAGCACGATCTTGTGCGCCCGCGGCGTCTGCACGACGACCGGCTTGTGCGGGCCGTTCACCCGGAGTGCGTCGCGCGCGTCGGGCGGCAGTTCGCCGGCGGCGCCGTACCAGCACCCGGTCCACACGGGGAAGCTGGGATCCCCCTGCTCGAACTCCACCCACACGCCGGTGCCGGGCGGCGGCACCACGAACTGCCCCGCCTGCGGCCCGGCGAACGGCAGGCAGGGCAGCGCCCAGGTCGACGGCTCGTCGCCGAGCACGTCCGGGACCTCGACGGTGATCCGTCCGATGCGCAGCGGGTCGTCGTTGCTGATGACCCGGCCGCGGAACTTGCCGAGGTAGCGATTGCTGGGTGCCGCCATGGTTGGTCTGCTCCTGGGTGGATCGGTCAGGGCCGGACGTAGGCGCTGCGCGCCTCCAGGCCCTCGCGGGAGAGGGTGAAGTTCTGCTGGTACGAGCCCGGGCGCAGGTTGTGCGTCACGGATTTCACGTAGTAGTCGCCGTCGTACGCCCGTCCCGCGCCGCGCACCCCGACGAGCTGCCGGGGCTGGAGGATGTAGCCGTGCCGGTTGACGTCGAGCGAGCCGGAGCCGGAGACGACGTCGGCGGAGACGGCGGCGCGGGCCAGCAGCTCGGCCTCGGCCTGCCCGCGCTGCTGCTTGGCGGTGCCGGACAGGGTGCGGCGCTTGAGGGCCGGGGTGGGGCGTTTGCCGAGCGGCGGGCGCAGCGGACTGATCGGCGGCTGCGGCAGCAGGGTGGACTGCCGGGTGCCGGGGTCCTGCCAGCGGGCCTGTGGTTCTTCCCGTGCCGTCCCGTCGTACGCGAACGTCAGCTGGTCGACGGTCGAGTGCGCGTCCATGTTGACGTTGAGGGCGTGCTGGCGGATGCCGAGCCGGACTTCCGGTCCCCAACGAGCGGACGACTGCCCCGGGTTGGGTCCGGGCTCCAGATAGAAGGTGTAGCCGTTGGCGCGGGCGAGTTCGGTGACGTACTGGAGATCGGTCCCCGTCTGGTAATGGACGCGCAGGTCCTGGTGCGGGGGCTGGGCGACCTTCTCGGTGTAGACGTCGGGGCGGATGCCGTAGTCGGAGTACCGGCGCAGGATGGCGAGCACCCGCTCGGAGGGCGGCAGATTGGGATACCGGGCGGTGCGCTCCTCCAGATCCATCAGCAGGGTCAGATCTTCCCCGGTGACGGTGAGGGTGGAGTGACCGGGCTGGTTGCTGGCGCCGACCTCCTGACGGACGACCAGCCCGTCGAAGAGCACGTCCGGGGTGCCCTTGACGGTGACGGTGACGACGAGACGGGTCTTCGGGTCGAAGAACCCCTCGGGCAGCAGCCGCCGGCTGATGATCCCGTTCTTGGTGAGATCGAAGGCGAGCTGGAAGCCGCTGCGCTCCCCCGCCGTCGCGGTGATCTGCGCGGACAGCAGGGCCTCGGTGACCTCGGCGGGCACGGGCCGGACCAGCTTGGGCCCCATGAGGAGGGTGATGTGGACGGGGCCCTGCCCCACGGGCAGGTCAAACACGCCGGTCCCCCTGGGCGAACCCGCCGGCGAGCGGAATCCGAACGGTCCGGCCGGCTTCATCGGTCAGCTCGTCGGGGTCGAGTACGGGATTGGCGTCGGCGATCCGCCACCACTGCCCTGGGTCGCCGAAGTACCGCTGCCCGAGCAGATCGGGCCGCTCCCCGGCGCCCACGGTGTGCTGCTGCGTCTCCGACTCCGCCGGGAGCGGCGGCAGCAACCGCCGCTTGGCGTACCGGACCTCGGTCCCGTCGGGCAGCCGGTGGACGCCGATCTCGGCATCGTGGTACCGGCTGGTCCGCGGATACGGATGGGCCCCGGGTATCGCGTCCAGGGCGTTCTCGTACGGCTCGATGTCGGCCATGGCGGTGTGCTTCAGCCCCTTCCGGTGACGACGCCGGTTCCGGCGAGCCCGAGTGATCCGAGACCCGCACCCCGCGCGGCGGCCGCCAGCCGCTCCTTCTGCGCCAGATGCGCGAGATACAGATCCGCACCTCGGTGCCCGGCCGGCAGGTCACTGACGGTGAGGATCTTCATGCCGATGCTCAGCGAGGCCCGGATCGGATTGAGGGCGACGTCGAACGCGGACTCGTTGATGGACAGCTCGGTCAGCCGCACCGGCATGACCCGCTTGCTGCCCCAGGTGAACAGGGTCAGCGGCATCTCGATCGGGCTGATCTCGATGGTCCCCTTCTGGGACAGCCGGGAGGCGGCCCGCAGCTGTGCGGTGGTCGGCTGCACCAGCATCTCCAGCGTGGCCAGCTGCGGATGGATCCCGTCGGGCGCGGCGATCTCGAACTGGTCGGTGGCGTCGATCTCGGCGGTGAACTTCCAGGTCTCCTGCGCGGGGCCCTTCAGCCGCAGCGCCTCGTTCCGGTCCCCGCCGCCGGCACCGCCGCCTCCGGCGTCACCACTGTCCCCGGCGGACTGCGGCGACACGCTCCGCTCCAGGGTGTCCGGGTTGAACTGCAGCACGATGACGCGCTGCGGGGTGCCGGTGTCGGGGTTGACGACGACGATGCCGGAGCGGATGGGTTTGGGGATGTCGGCGTAGCGGGTCACAGCCGCTCCTCCAGACGGGTCCGCAGGTCCGTGTAGTCGTGATCGGGGAAGAGGCGGGGGAAGACTTCGGCCATCTCCTTGAGGCCGGCGGCGCTGGAGACGAAGCCCAGCCCGCAGTACACCGGCTCGCAGTACAGGTACTGCCAGCCCATCACGCCCTTGGTGATGAGCAGCGTGTCCAGGTAGCCGGCGTAGTCCAGCTCCATCGGCATGACGCCCTGACGGCTGTCGAAGAACCAGATCTCGGGGTCCGTCGCCTTTGGGGTGGCACGCAGCAGGGCCATGCGGCCGGCGCCGGTGCGGGGGGTGTCGTCGAAGTAGCGCAGTTCCCGGTACAGAGCACGTTCCTGGTCGTCCTCGCCCTCCGCGACGACGTCCAGGCGCTGGTCGAGGACGGCGGTCAGCAGGTGCGCGAGCCGGAACTCGCCGACCATCCGTGAGCCGGGGCGGCTGGAGCGCCAGTGCGCCTCGATCTGGCCATGCCGGAAGTAGTGCGCGCGGACGCTCGGGCCGAACGGCAGGTCGTCGTGCTGGGCCAGGCCCTCGAAGACGGGCTGGGCGTCCTCGAAACCGTAGGGGATCTCATCCAACTGCGCGCGCCGCACCGCGAGTTCCCGGGCATCGCCGAGTTCGCGGAGGGCCTTGGCACAGCGCTCCTCGAAGGGGTACCGGAATTCCGTGTCGTTGTTTCCTGTCATGGCGGTTCCCTACTCCAGGCTCCAGTCCACTTCGCCCTCGGCGATGAATTTGCGGTAGTTGGCGGTCAGGATCTCGATGTCCTCTCCGAGAGCGACCCCCTTCTCCTCGGCGAATTTCCTCAGCACCTCTCTGACCTGACCCGTTCCGCCGGCCTTGGTGAACTTCGGGGTGGGCATGGCCTTGCGGGCGTCCACGAAGAGCCTGGCCAGCGTCTCGTTCTTGCCGTCGAGGAGCCGTTTGTTGACGGTGGGACGGCCGATCTTGTTGATGGACAGGCGGGTCTTCTCGTTGTCGGCGAGCGGCTGGGGACTCCGGCTGAAGACGGGCCCGCCCTCCTTGCGGTCCCAGTCGTCATGCTCCTTGCCGGTACCGCGGACCTTCTCGTAGCCGCCGTACTGCGCATAGATGTAGCTGGGCAGGCGGGGCCAGTCGGGGTGGTCGAACTTCGCACCCGACCGGTACCAGATGAGCGTCCAGGTGTCCGGAATCGCCCGGTAGGCGGGTAGTTCGATCCCGTCACGGAAGTCGGTGTTCGTCGAGTGTCCCCGGGCCGGGACGAGGTTGTTGCCGGCGTTCCTCGCCTTGCCGCCCAGCCGCTCGGGCAGCAGGTGCATCCGGACCCAGCGGGAGCCCTCGCCCAGCTCCCGGTCCGTGATGTCGTCCCAGCCGGGCGGCTGGTCGTCGTCGGCCTCGGGGGCCTCTTCCCCGGGGCCGCCGAACACCGTCTTGGCGGACGTGCCGAGATACCGGGACTCGTGGTTCTCCTCGGGACGCCGTTCGTTCTCCTTCAGATCGACGTTCGCGAACGGCTGGAAATCCGGTTCGGGAATGTCGTAGTAGAGGCGGTGGCGGGCCTGCTGGGCGAACTCCTCCAGCTTGTTCTTGAGCCTGTTCTTCTTCTTCCTCGCCTCCTGCCTCTTCTTCTTGCTGTCCGTCTCCACCGGTAGTTCGGCCTGGATGTCCAGGGACTCCTCGTACCGCTGCCTCGCCTTCTTCAGGTAGCGCAGTTGATCGGCCTTGTCCTGCTGGGCCTCCGGCCGGTCGAGGTCGGCGAGCCACTCGTCCAGGAACGGCGGCACCTCCTTCGGCGTGCTGTGGATGTACAGCGGCGCGCGCGGGCCTCGCCCGTGGTACGTCAGCGTGTGCCGCTCACCGTCGTCCGCGTCGACGTACGGCACCTTCGGCAGGTCGACCGGCTCCGATCCGCCGGAGCGGCGGTCCGGGCGGCGGTCACGGCCCGGGCGCCGGGACCGGTCGTCGCGCAGCCGGTCCCGGCGGCGCCGCCACAGGTCGCGCAGCCGGCGCAGCCGGTCGTTCAGACGGCCGCCGATCCTGCGGCGTGCCTTGCCGTAGAGCCTGCGGGCCGCGCGCCGGGCGCGGTTGGCGGCCGACTTGACGGTCTGGCGGGCACGGCGGAGACGGCGGGGCCGTTCCCGCTTCCTGTCCCGGTCCCGGTCGCGGTCGTCGTCGCGGCGTCGGTTGTCCGCGGGGCGCCTGTCGTCGGTGTCCCGCCGGTCGTTCGTCCGACGGTCGTCGTCGGGGCGGGTACGCCTCGGGTCGCGGTCCCGGTCACGGTCCCGGTCGCGGTCCTTGCGGAGGGTGTCCCGGGCCGGGCCGCGGCGCGTGGTCGTACGGTCGTCCCGGTCCTCGTCACGCGTACGGCGCTCCGCATCGCGTGCCCGCCGCCTGGCCGCGGTCACCTCGCGGCCCTCCTCACGGCGTTCGTCATCGTCGCGGCGCTTCTTCGGCCGAGTGGTGCGCGAGGGCGGCGGCTTCTTCTCCGGGGAGGAACGCTTGCCGGGGCGAGGCCGGGACGGAGGACGGGACGTCTTGTCCGGCGAGGGCTTGCGCGGGGCCGGGGAACCGGCCGACCTGTCCCTGTCCTGGTCCTGGTCCTGGTCCTTCGGATCGTCGTCCTTCGGCTTGTCGTCCTTCGGTTTGTTCGGCGATGGCGGCTGGCCCGGCGCGTCCGGCTGCCCGGGCTCGTCCTTCTTTTTGCGGATGTTCTTGAGCATGTCGCCGAGCCGGTCCGCGACCTTGCCCATGAACCGGCCGACACCCTCGATCAGGAACGTGTAGACCAGCTCCAGCAGCGCCACCACGCCCGCCGCGACCGCCTTCGCGAAGGGCAGGGCGGCGTTGCCGCTCTTGACCGCCTTCAGGAAGTCCATGAACAGGCCGAAGGCGGCGAGGATCTCGCTCAGCGCGCCCCACGCCGTCTGCAGGGCGTCGATGATGGCCATGACCCAGCCGGCGCCGGGGATCAGCTTGGCGACGACCTTCTCCACCACCAGCACACCGATGATGAACGGGAGTTGCGGCACCGCCTCGTCCCACGCCATCTGGGCCATCTGCTCGACGGTGACGCCGCCGGAGACCAGCTCCTGGAAGTCCTCCGCGGGGATGCCGATGATCTCCTGGACCTTCTGGTTGAACCAGGCCTTGACCGCGGTCTTGATCTCCTGGAACAGGTGCTCCTTGGCCCCCGTCTCCGCGGCGGCCCCGGCCTTGCTGATCCAGTCGCCCGGGTCGGAGACGATGTCGTTGAAGATCGCCGCCCACTCGCCGAGCGCCGCGACGGCGGCGGCGCCGAACTCCAGCGCGCCGACCGTGACGGTCTCGGCGATGTCGACGGCGGCCAGCATGCCGGACTCCAGGACGTCGAGTCCGGCCAGCAGGGCCCCGCACAGCCCGTCCAGCAGCTTCCCGGCGACCTCCTTCAGCGCGTCCGCCGCCTCGTTGACCTTCTGTACCGCCCAGTCCCGGGCGCCGTCGATGGTGTTGCGCCACTTGTCGCGCATCGCCGGGTAGTCGGCGAGGAGTTCGTCGCCGAGGGCGATCAGCGCGTCGGCGAACGTGTTGATCTGGTCGATCACCCAGTTGCGGGCGTCGTCGATGAGCTTGAAGACCTGCTGCTTGAACTTGTCGATGAGGTCGGTGACGACCTGACGGGCCTTCTCGAAGATGCTCTTGATGGCGTTCTTGAGTTCCTCGAAGAACTCCTTCAGCTTCTCGATGGCCTCTTCGAGCCAGTTGTCGGCGTCGTCCTTGCCTTCGTTCTGCTTCTTCTCCGCGTCCTGTTCGGCTCTGGTCTGCTCGTCCTCGATCTTCTGGTTGTCGTCCTCGGTCCGCTTGTCGACGTCCTTGTCGGTCTGCTCCTGCTTGTCGTCGATGTCCTTGCGGACCTGCTCGTACTTCTTGCCCTTCTTGCCGTCGATCTCCGCGACCTTGTCGTCCTGCTCCTTGCGCCACTTGTCGCGGGAGCCGGCGATGTCGGAGCGGCCCTTGTCTCGGGCGTCGGCCTGCTTCCTGCTGCTGGCGGTGACCTCCCGCTGGAGGTCCTGGTCGTGCTTCTGCCGGTCCTGCGTGGCCTTCTTGTCCTTCGCCTGACGCTCCTGCGTCATCTTCTGCCGGCCGTCGGCGAAGCCCGCCTGGATCTGCGGGCCGCGGTCGTGCTCGGCCACGGCGGACGCGGACTCGATCGGCACCCCGCCCCCGGACACCGACCGGGCGCCGCCCGCTTTCGCGGTCTTCTTCCCGGCGGTCGCCTTGCCGGTCAGGGTCTCCTTGGGCACGTCCGGATAGATCTGGTCCTCGCCCATCGGGCGGGCCGCGTCCTCCCGGCCGGCCGTGTGCAGCTCGGTCCTGCGCTCGTCGAGCTTGCGGCTCTGCTCGTCGGTGCGCTGCGGGTCCGAGTCGTTCTCCAGCGGCAGCCTCGGGGCGTCGCCGACGCGGGCGCTGCGCAGGCCCTCGTCCTGCGTCGGGAGCTGGAGGATCGAGTCGATCAGGTCGTCGAGCGGCAGGATCTCCTTCAGCAGCTTCCCGAACAGCTGAGCGCCGATGGTGAGCCCGATGTCCCACCAGCTCGGCTCCGGCACGTCCGCGCCCGGAACCTCACCTTCCGGCTTCTGTTCGCCAGTGATCTCGGGCGTCTTGCCGGGAGTCGCCTCGGTGCGGGCGACCTTGGCGTTGGTGTACGTGCCGGGCGCGGCGGCCTTCGGACCGCCGGGGACGATACGCGGCGAGCCGGACGGCCGCTGCATCTTCGGCGGCGCCTTGCGCAGCGCCGAGCGCTCCTTGTCCACCGAGCGGCTCACCGCGCCGTCGACGCCCCTCAGGGTCCGCAGGGCCTGGTGCGGCTTGAGCGAGGCGGCCGTCGCCAGTCCCGCCTCGGGGGTGGCGTTGGAGACGTCGGGGGCGGCGGCCTCCTTCTTCGGCCCGGCCCCGCCCCGGCCGGCGGAGGCGGTCCGGCCGCCGGAGCGTACGGGTGCCGGTGCGGACGCCGTACGGCCTCCGCCGCCTCCTCCGCCGCGACGCGAAGCCGTCCTCGCGGCCTGGCGGGCAGCCTGGCGCCGGCCGCCGGCCGGGCGGGAGCGCGCGCCCCCCGCACCGCCGGTGCCGCCGGAGCGCGGTGCCTCCGCGGCCTTGGGCGGGTTGGTCCCCGCTTCCGGTCCCGGAGCTACGGAGGAAGGGCCGTTGCCCGGAGCCAGTTTCGGGGCGTTGGCGGGTCCCGGCGCGGAGACCTTGTCCTGACCGGTCCGGGGGGCGGGTGTGGTGGCCGGGCCCCTGCCTTCGGTGACCTCTCCGTCGCCGGAGGGGGAGTCCGTACGGCCCTCTCCGGGATTCGGTGTGTCCCCGGGCCGGTCGGCGCCCGTGTCCGAGCCCGTGCCGGACCCGGTTCCCGTGCCAGACCCGGTTCCCGTGTCGGACCCGGTGCCCGACCCCGAGCCCGTGCCCGACCCGGTGTCCTTGCCGGACCCCTGCTCCGTGCCCTTGTCCCCCTGGCCGTCCGTTCCCGTGCCGTCCTGCCGTTCCGTCCCCTTCGCCGTGTTGCCCGCGTCACGCCCGGCCTCCCGCTCCTTGCGTTCCGAGGAGTCCGCGCCCTCACCGGCGGTCGCGGTCCCGCCGGCCGAGGCCGCTCCCTGGGTCCGCGCGTCCTCACCCGCCTTGGCCAGTTCCTCGGGTCGGGCGGCCTCACCGGGAGCCGCTGCGGTCTGCGGTCCGGCATCGTCGGCGGCCCGTGCCTCGTCCTCGCGGCGCGCCGCCTCGGCGTCCTCCCGGCGTTCGTCCGCCGCCGGCCGCTCCCACTCCTTGCCGGCGGCCAACGCGGGCAGGCCGGCAGCGGGCGCCGAGGCCGCGGCGTCTCCTTCCGTCCCGTCGTCCGCCAGGACGTCCCCCAGCTCCTGTACCGCCCGGTCCTCGGAGTCGTCCTCGTCGGTGCGCGCGGGGGCGTCCTCGGGTTCCGTCGCGTCCTGCGTCTCGTCTGCGGCCGGTTCGGAGCCGGGCGGCGACAGCTCCGGAGCGGGGGGCGCACCCCGCTTACGCCGTTCGAACAGCAGCGGGTCTGCCGAGGCGTCGTCCCCGGAAGGAGCGGTGTCCTCGCCGACGGGAGGCGCGTCGTCCGCGTCCCCGGCGCGCTCCTCCGCCTCGGTGTCCTCGTCCGTTTCCTCCTCGAGCCCCAACGGCTCGTCGTCGGCGTCCTGCCGGTTCTCCGGATCGCCCGGTATGCGGGCCGCACCGGCGTCCTGACCGGTACGCGGCTTCTCGCCGGGCTCCGCGCCGCTGCGGTCCACCGGCGCCGGTGCGGCCGCCTGCCGCGGGGCGGCCTGTCGCGGTTCCTGCTCCCCGGCCTGCCTCTCCGGTTCTGGCGCGGCCTCGTCCCGCGGCGCTTCCTCGCGCTCGTCGCCGTCCTCGCGAGCGTCCTGCGCCCGCTGTTCGTCCTTGGCCGCGGCCGCGTCCCTGCCCTCGTCAGCCGCGTCCTGCTGTGCCTGCCGACCGGAGGCGTCCCGCTCGTCCTGCCGCTCCTGCGACCGCTCCCGCTGCCGCGCGCCGCCCTCGTCGCGGCCCTCAGCGCCTTCCTGCTCGGCGTCCCCGCCCGGAGCGGGGCCACCCTGCCGGTCCTGCTCGTCCTTCGACCCCTCCGAGCCCTTGCCCTCGGAGCCCTCGGGCTCGCGCTCCCGGGTGCCGTCCTCCGCGCGTTCCCGCGCCGTCTCCCGCTCGCGTTCCGCCTCGATCTCCTCCGCCGCCCCGGGCACCGCCCCCGGCGCCCCGGCCGCGTCCAGCGGCAGCGGTCCCCGCTCGGTCTCCTCGACCAGTTCCAGCAGCCGGTCGAGGGCGGGGGTGGGCAGCCGCTGTTCCAGTCGGTCGAGGACGATGTCCTGCACCTGCGGGGCCATCCGTGCCAGTTGCAGCCGTACCCGTCCCGACCGGTCCTCGGGGTCGCCGCGCAGAGAGCGCAGGAGGGTGTTGGCCATGCGGTCGACGACGGTCGCGGGATCCAGCTGCTCCATGCGGCGGCGGTCGGCGTCCACGGTCGTGTATCGCAGCCAGCCGGGCGTCCCCTGGTCCTCGCGGACCTCGACCGGTGCCTGCCCCGGCTCCCGGCCGTGTACCAGCTCCCGGGCCGCCGACTCCGCCTCCCGCTCGATCGGCTGCTGCGGCAGACTGACCGCGCCCAGCTCCCGCCCGGCCCTCAACGCGCCGAGGCCGTGCGGGTTCTGCACGGTGTGCAGGAGTTCGTGGGCGAGGAGGCGGCGGCCCTCGTCCGTGCCGGGCCTGAACATGCCCTCGCGGAAGAAGATGTCCTGGCCGACGGCGACCGCGTCCGCGCCGAGCAGTTCGGTGAGCCGCCCGGCGTCCCGGCCGGTGTGCAGGCGGACCCGGCTCAGGTCGTGACCGAGGCGTTCCTCCAGCTCCCGCCGGATGCCGGGGTCCAGCGGCTGGCCGGCGCCGCTGACGATGTCCTTGGGTTCGGGCGTACGGGACTTCGCGGCGCGTTCCCTGCGCTTGCGGCGGCGCTGCTCGGCCGACTGCTCGGCACGGGCGTCCTGGCTCCGGGCGTCGCTCACCGGGTCACCTCCCCGTGGCCGGACAGACCTTCGTGGACGGCGCGGGCCAGCTCCTGCCCGAGCCGGCGTGCGGACAGCCCCTCGGGCAGCGGCGGGAGTCCGGTCAGGGCCTCGGCGGTCCAGGAGGCGTCGGCGGGGACGCCGTGCTTTTCGATCAGCCGGGTCAGTTCCCGGGTGAAGGCCTCGCCGACGCGGTCGGGGTCCACCCGGAAGCCCTCCAGGGCCAGTTCGCCGATCTCGACGCGGATCTCGCGCGGCTCCGGTGCCTGCCTGCTCACACCCATCCCCGCACCTCCGTCGGCGTCAGGGAGCGCTCCAGCTTCAGATACTCGGTGCGCGCCGCGGCCAGCATGTGCCGCATCTGCAGCGCCTCGCCCTCCTCGGCGGCGAGGAACGCCCCGGACAGGGCGATGTTGCGGATCGAGCCGCCCGCGACGGTGAGCCGGGCGAGGAGGGCGGGGTCGAGGTCCTTCGTCGGTGTCTGCGGCGGCAACACCCGGCGCCAGATCTCGGCGCGTTCCTGTTCCGCCGGGAAGGGGAAGTCGACCACGAACCGGATGCGGCGCAGGAAGGCGGTGTCGAGGGCCTTCTTCATGTTGGTGGTGAGGATGGCGAGGCCCCGGTAGGCCTCCATCCGCATCAGCAGATAGCTGACCTCCAGGTTGGCGTAGCGGTCGTGGCTGTCCTTGACCTCGCTGCGCTTGCCGAAGAGCGCGTCGGCCTCGTCGAAGAGGAGCAGGGCGCCGCCGCGTTCTGCGGCGTCGAAGACCTTGCGGAGGTTCTTCTCGGTCTCGCCGATGTACTTGCTGACGACCTGGGAGAGGTCGATCACGAAGAGGTCCAGGCCGAGTTCCCTCGCCATCACCTCGGCGGCCAGCGTCTTCCCCGTGCCCGAGCCGCCCGCGAACAGCGCGGTGACGCCGAGGCCGCGGCGCAGGGTGGCGGCGAACCCCCACTCCTGGTGGACGGTGGGGCGCTGCCGGACGTGGGCGACGATCTCGCGCAGCACGGCGGTCTGCCGCTCGTGCAGCACCAGGTCCTGCCAGCCCGCCTGGGGTTCGATACGGCGGCCGAGCGCGTCCATGCCGAGGCGGGCCTCTTCGAGCCCGGCCCGCCAGGCGAGTCCGGCGGCGTCCAGCTCGTCCTCGCCGGGCAGGTCGCGGCGTACGGTGTCGGCCGCGGCGCGTACGACGTGCGGCGGCAGCTGGAACTGGGCGACGAGTGAGCGCAGTTCGCCCTCGTCGAGGCCGACCTCGGTGAACGCCTCGGCCCACACGCCGAGTTGTTCCTCGTCGTCCAGGCGCGGCACCGGCACCCGGGTGCCGTGCGGGTGTTCCGCGCTCAGCGGGTCCGGCCCGGACACCACGACGGGTACGGCGGCCCCGGCCAGGAACGCCTCGGTCGCCGCCCGCTGATCCCGGTCCAGCTCGCCCGCCTCGACCAGCAGCGCGGCCGGCAGCAGGATCGCCTCGCGCTGCCACAGCCGGGCCAGCCGGTCGCGTTCGGCCGGGTCGGCGGGGATGTCCTCGGCGTTCATGGCGTACAGGCCGAGCCCGGCGCGGGCGGCCGCCGCGGCGGCGATGTCGGCCCGGCTGCGCGGGTCGCCGCCGGTCACCTCGACCAGCGGCGGGATGTCGGCGCGGGCGCCGGTCGTCCAGGCGGCGGTGATCCGGTCCGCCGCCAGGTCGTACGACGGCGGCAGCCGGCCGGGCACGGGGGCGCGCCGCAGCCGGCCGTGCAGCCGGGCGTCCAGGTAGGGGGAGCCGAGGAGGAAGTGCAGGATCCGCTCGTCGAGCCGGAGCCGGGCGGTGGTCAGGGATGTGTCGTCGGCCGGCTCGACGATCCGCCAGCGCCGCAGCGGCGCGACCGGGGTGAGCGCGCTCCAGTGCGGGTCGGCGAGCGCGGCGAGGGCCAGCGAGAAGGTGGGGTAGGCCCGTTCCGGGTCGCCGCTCGCGGCGGCGCAGCGTGCGGCGGCCGTCGGCTCCACCTCCTGCGCGGCGGTGAGCAGGACGAGGTCCCGTTCGAAGGAGGTGAGGCCGAAGCAGGCGACGAGTGCGTCGAGCGGCACCGCCCCAGGCGGTACGGGCGTCACGTCCCGCTCCTCGGCCGGCGGGGGCGTGCCCGGGTCGGCGCTGCGGGCCGCGTGCGCGTCGACGCGCGCCAGGACGCGGCGGATCTCCGCGCCGAGCGCCGCCCCGTCGCCGGTCCCGTCCCCCGTGCCGGTCTCGTCCGTCGTCCCCATGTCCTCACCTGCCCCCGTCGTGCGCATGCTGTGTCAGTTCTCCTTGGTCCCGCCGTCGCCCCGCGCGCCGCCGCCGCTCTCGGCGGACTTCCGAGGGCTTCTGCGCCCTCGGGCGGGTGCCTTGGCGGCGGCCTTGGCGGGTGTCTTCGTGGGTGTCTTCGCCGCCGGCTCGGCGGGTGTCTTCGTGGGTGTCTTCGCCGGCGCCGCCGCCCTCGTCTCCGCGCGCTCCGCCGCCGTACCGGAGTCGGCCCCGCCGCCTCCCGGAGGGACCGGCGCCCCCGGCGCGCCGAACGGCAGCACCCGTACGTCGTGGCGTTCCACGGGCTTGCGGGGCACGGGCGTTCCGCGCCCGTCGATGAGGATCAGGGACGCCTGATAAACCACCGACAGGGAGTACGGCGTCTGGTGGAGCATCCCCCACAGCTTCGACGTCTCGTCGATGTCCATCACCGTCGGCGTGAACCGCACCCGCTGAGCGGCCTCCGCGAGGTCGCTCCCCGTCAGGTAGGGCCGCTCTCCGGCCTGTTCGATGACGTCCTTCGGCAGGACCGGTATCTCGTGCAGAGTCCGCACCACCGAGCCGATCAGCCGCTGCCCGACCAGTTCCGTCTCGTCGCCGTACGCGCTGATCAGGTAGTGCAGGTCGAGCGCGGCGGCGGGGCGCTTCACCAGCGTGCCGTCGGACGCCCGGGTGGGCAGGTCGTTGCCGCGCATCGCGGTGTTGGGCGTGACCTGGTACAGGAACACGTTGACGGTCGGGTGGTCCGGCGGCTCGGCCGGCGGCTTGCGCGGCTCCACTTTCACGGCCTCGCCGAACTCCGGCCCCACGTTGGACTCGATGAGCAGGGCGAGGGCCTGGGTGACATGGGCGATGGCGAGTGCGTTGCTCATGACGTCGGTTCCTCGGTTCCTCTCGTCCTGCTGGTCTCGGCGGTGCGCCTCACTCGCGCCCCCGGGCCAGGTAGTCGGCCAGGCTCACGGTCGCGGCCGGGCGTTCCGCGGGGGTACGCCGGGACGTGCCGCCGCCCGGCGGCGGCCCCGCCGTCACCTCCAGCCGTCCGATCTGCACCTGCACCACCTGCTCGGGCGCCCGCCCCGAACGCCGTACCGCGGCCTGCCGTACGGCGTCCCGGGCGGCGGCCGTGTCCGCGGCCCGGGGGTGCGGGGCGGCGGCCGGGGCCGCGGGGGGAGCGGCGTCCGCGCCCGGGGGGATGGGCGCGGACGCCGCGGTCGGGGTGGCGGCCCGCTCCGGCCGCCCCGCCGTGCGCCGCCCGGCGTCCGGCACCGGCCGGAAGGCGGGCGTCACCGGTGTCGCGGGCCGCAGCAGCGGCGCCTCGGGCACGGCCGGGGTGAGCGGCCGCGGGTCGCCGGGCGCCGGTTCGGCGCGTACGACGGTCCGCTCCCGCTCGACCAGGAGGCGGGCCGGGTCGGCGGCCGGGGCCGGGCGCGCCGGTGTGTCGCCACGCGGCTCGGCCGAGGGCGTGGCGGTGGGCCACACCAGCGTGTCCTCCTCGTCCGCCCCGGCCCCCCGGGCCCGTACCGCCTCGATCCGTTCGAACGGGCCGGGCAGCCGGGGCCGTACCCGCACCACACCCGGACGGGGTCCGGCCACCGGGGCGTGCCGGGCGATCAGCCGGTCGAGGAAGTCACCGCCCTGCGGAGTCGTGAGGTCAGACATCGGCGCACAGCTCCAGGTAGTAGCGGCGGCGCAGCGGGCTGAGCGCCAGGATCTCCGGCTCGCTCCAGCCGTAGGCGGTGGCGAGCAGATGGACGTCGAGGAGCAGGTCGCGGGCCCAGGCGTCCAGTTCGGTCCACAGGTAGGAGGCGATGTCCAGTTCGGCCGGGGTGGCCTGCCCGCACTCGGGGCAGGCCACGTTGAGCGTCACGTCGGCGCCCGGGTCGGCCGCCTCGACGGCCTCGGCGATCCGGCGCTGCACGGAGGCGGGCAGCTCGGCGGCGACAACGGCCCGCCCGTCGTGCTCGGCCGTGACGAGGCACCGCGCGAGCAGCGCCGTCCGGGGATCCGCCGTGCGGGCCGCCGCCGTGAGGTCGGCGACGCCGGGCAGCCGGAACTCGACCCGCCAGCCGTCCTGTTCGACCCGGACGACCGGGTCGGGGTGGGTGCCCAGGGTGCGGGCGAACTCCCCGGCGTCCAGCTCGAACTCCATGTCCGCGCCGCACTCCGCGCAGTCCAGGCGGACCTGCATCCGCTCCCCGAACAGTGCCCGGCGCAGCGCGAACAGGTCCGCCTCGCGCTCGCCGACCGGCAGCCCGGGCAGCGCCCCGTCGTCGAGGTCGGGACGCGCGGTGCGGTGGAGCAGCAGCGCGCGTCCGGCGGGCGGTGCGGCGAGTCCCGCCTCCCAGGCGGCCAGCAGCCCGGCGGCCCCCGTGATCGCCATGGTCATCGCATCCGGTCCGCTCAGGCCGGGTTGAGGAACGAGGGCTCCTCGGGCTCGGGCACCTCGTAGTCCCGCTCCCAGCCCTCGCACTCCAGCTTCAGCGACTGGATGGCCACCGCGTTGGCGTTGGCGTCGAGTTCGCCGAGCACCTGGTACTCGCTGGGCCAGGTCCGGTACAGCTTGTGCGAGACGGCGACCTGGCCGGCCTCGTTCAGGACCTGGATGACGATGTCCTTGCGGAAGTCGGCGAGCGACACCTCGGAGCCGAGTCCGGCGCCGACCTGCCAGACCTTGTTGGCCCAGCGGTCGAACTCCGGGTCGTGGGTGACCCCGCGCTCCAGGGTGATGCCCTCGAACTCGGAGCGGCCGGGCGACTTGCGCGGGGAGGAGGGGTCGCCGCCGTGGCGGTGCTTGACGACCTCCGTGGTCCGCTTCAGCGGGGATATCTTGCTGATGCCGGCGACCGTACGACCGTCCCACAGGACGAGGAACTTGAAGTTCTTGTACGGGTCGAACCGATGGGCGTTGACCGTGAACTCAGCCATCGAAAACAGTCCTCGGATTCCTTGCGGGCGCTTGTCAGAGCTCGAACTGCCCGGACGTCTGCTGGATCTTGACGATCACGAACTCGGCCGGGCGCACCGGCGCGATGCCCACCAGCACGTTCACCACGCCGTTCGCGACGTCCTCGGCGGTCGTGGTCTCGTGGTCGCACTTGACGAAGTACGCCTCGCGCGGGGTGGTGCCCTTGAAGGCGCCCTGGCGGAAGAGCGTGTGCAGGTACGAGGAGGCGGACAGCCGGATCTGCTGCCACAGGCTCTCGTCGTTGGGCTCGAACACCACCCACTGGAGTCCGCGGTGCAGGCTCCCCTCCACGTGCAGCGCGAGCCGCCGCACCGGCACGTACTTCCACTCGCTGTCGAGCGCGTCCGCGCCGTCCAGGGTGCGCGCGCCCCACACCAGCGGGCCGGTCACCGGGAAGGTACGCAGGCAGTTGACGCCGAGCGGGTTGAGCAGCCCGGTCTCGCGGTCGGTGAGGTCGACGGTGAGCGAGTGCACGCCCGCGAGGCGGGCCTCGGTGCCCGCGGGTGCCTTCCACACGCCGCGCTCGGAGTCGGTGCGCGCGATGACGCCGGCGATCGCGCCGGACGGCGGGAAGGCGCGCAGCCGCCCGGTGAGCGGGTCGGTGAGCTGCAGGTGCGGGAAGTACAGGGCGGCGTGGTTGCCGCGCACCGCGTCGAACGCGGCGATACCGGCGCGCGCGGTGTCCACGCTGACCCAGCTGCTGGGGGCGTCGACCAGCAGGAAGATCCGCCGCTCAGCGCATAGCCGCTGGGCGGCCGAGACGACGGTGAGCATGTCCTCGGTCTTCTCGTACCCGGCGATCTCCGGCAGCGCCAGCAGGTTGACGTCGGCGACGCCGCGCAGCGCCTGGATGCCGGTCTTGTCGGCCTCGGAGCCGATGAGGTCGCGGGGGCCGGGTGCCTCGCCGTCCTCGCCGCCCGCGAGCGGGAACACCGGCGGGTTGACAGAGGCCTCCAGGCCGAGGTCGTTGGCGCACTCGCCGAGGAAGCGGACGACGTCGTCGGGGTCGGTGGAGCCGGCGACGACCTGGAGGCGGCGGCCGAAGGCGGTGACCTCGACGCCCGCGAAGGCGTGCTTGCCGGGTGCGTCGGGCAGGGCGCGCAGCTTGCGCTCCAGGAGCAGGGCCAGCTCGGCGACGGTGGTGGGCGCCTCGCCGTCGCAGTCGGGGTCGTGGAGCGTGAACTCGCGCTCCACGTCGCCGATCTTCACCGTCAGGTCGACGGCGAGGTCGGGCAGTCGGTGCCCGAACGGCTTGGAGACGGTGCCGGAGGGGTCGGGGCGGCCCTCGCCGACGGCCTCGACGCGGATCAGCCGCGAGGCGGCGTTGATCACGGTCGGCGCGTAGCGGCCGTGTCCGGCGTCCATGGACAGGCCGGTGAAGCTCTCCCGGGTGTCGCCCTTGGCGTCGTGGACCCGCAGGTTGAAGGTCTCGTCGGGGTGCGGTGTGTCGTAGTCGACGGCGACGCGCAGCCCGTTGCCCCAGACGCCTGGCTCCTTGGCGTGGACCTCCAGGACGCGGCTCTCGCTGTGCCCGTCGGTGGACTCCAGGACGACGCAGGCGGCCTTGCCGCTGCCGGCCTTGGCGACCCGGACGATCACGGCGACGGTGCCGCCGTTGCCGAAGAACTGGTGCACCGCGTGCGCGACGGCGCTCTGCGAGCCGAGGCCGCCGAAGCGGCGCTCGAACTCGGTGAAGCCGGTGACCCGCACCGGCTCGTTCAGCGGGCCGCGCCGGGTGTGGCCGACGAAGGCCGTCACGGACGTGGTCACGGCGGAGATGGTGCGGGTGCTGCTGGGAAGCTCTTCGACGTAGACGCCGGGATACGTCGGCCTGGCGGCGCTCACTGCATTCGTCGGCATTCCCCCTCCAATCCCTTCTCGGGCACCGGTCATAGGCACCAAGAGACGGCGAAGGGAGAGGGCGGTGCGCGCGAACGTCAGCGGGGTGTGGTCGGACATCCCCGATCGGTGGGCACCGCATCAGCTTTCCCCCGTCAGTGCCCCGGGCGGACGGCCGTCCGGGTCAAGCAGCACGCTTGTGACTCCTGATGCTCAAGTGCCCGATACACGTTGGGGGTTGGGCGGCTGGGACAACAAGACGTGTTCACGCCAGCCCTGAGGGAGGTTCCATGGAGGGTGCCGCGCACGACTCGCACACGATGTGCGCATGTCGCGACGGGAGCTTCACACTCTTCGCACAGGCGATGGTGCAGCAGAATGGGGTGCATGTCCCGACGCAGCTCGCATCTCCGGCGCCGCACCGCCACCACCCCCGCCGACAAGCCCCTGTGCCCTTGCGGTCTTGCGGAGACGTACGACGCGTGCTGTGGCCGATTCCACCGGGGTGAGGGCGCGGCACCGACCGCCGAGCGGCTGATGCGCTCGCGCTACAGCGCGTTCGTGAAGCGGGACGAGGCGTATCTGCTGCGCACCTGGCACCCCCGCACCCGCCCGCCCGGCGTCGACTTCGACCCGGGGATGCGGTGGACCGGCCTGGAGATCCTGGACACGACCGACGGGACCGCGTTCCACTCCACCGGCACGGTGACCTTCCGGGCCTCGTTCCGGGGCGGCACGCTGCACGAGCGCAGCCGGTTCGAGCGGGTCGACGGGGCGTGGGTGTACGTGGACGGGGACTTCCTCGACGACTAGGGCCTGTCTTCCGGATCATGCCGGCGTCGCAGACAGGCCCTGGACCGGCTTACGGCGCCAGGATGTCCAGCTCCTGGAGCGCCCCCACGGTGATCTCCCGGGTCAGCCGCTCCGCGCGGTCCGCGTCCCGCTCGCGGACCGCCTCCGCGACCCGCACATGCAGGGTGACGGCGGCCGGGTCGGGGTCCTCGAACATCACCTCGTGCTGGGTACGGCCGGTCAGCACCTCGGCGACGACATCGCCGAGCCGGGCGAACATCTCGTTGCCGGAGGCGGTGAGGATCACCCGGTGGAAGGCGATGTCGTGCAGGAGGTAGCCCTCCAGCTGGTGGCCGCGTGAGTGCGCGACCATGCCCAGGGCGCACTCGGTCAGCTCCGCGCACTGCTCGGCGGTCGCGTTCTGCGCGGTGAGCCGCGCGGCCACCGGCTCGACAGCGGAGCGCAGCACGGTGAGTGAGCGCAGCTGGTGCGGCCGGTCGGCGCCGGCCAGCCGCCAGCGGATGACCTGCGGGTCGTAGACGTTCCACTCGGCTTTGGGGCGGACGGTGACGCCCACCCGGCGCCGGGACTCCACCAGATGCATCGACTCCAGCACCCGCACCGCCTCGCGCATCACGGAGCGTGACACGTCGAAGCGCTGCGCCAGCTCGTCGGTGCGCAGCACGCTGCCCGGAGGGTACTCGCCCGCGGTGATCTCGGGGCCAAGGGTGTCCAGTACATGGCCGTGCAGCCCCCGGCCCGGTGTGCTCATGCACACAGAGTACGTGGCGGGTCACGCGATCAAAAAGTCAGACTTATTCATCACAGGCTCTTGAATTCGTCGTACCTAAAGCGTTTCATTTGCTCGGCATCACCGTGTCGACGAAGACAGTGAAGACAGCGAGGCAGCGATGAAGACCCCCCACGTCGTCGTGGTCATGGGCGTCGCGGGCACCGGCAAGACCACCATTGGTCCCCTGCTCGCCGCCCGGCTCGGCGTCCCCTACGCCGAGGGCGACGACTTCCACCCCCAGGCCAACATCGCCAAGATGTCGGCCGGCACCCCGCTCACCGACGAGGACCGGCTCCCGTGGCTGGACGCCATCGGCGGCTGGGCGGACGGGCGGGCCGGACTCGGCGGGGTGGTCAGCTGCTCCGCACTGAAGCGGTCGTACCGGGACCGGCTGCGGGCTGCCGCGCCCGGACTGGTCTTCGTGCACCTCACCGGCGACCGCGCGCTCATCGAGGACCGGATGTCGCACCGGCAGGGTCACTTCATGCCCACGGCGCTGCTCGACTCCCAGTTCGCCACGCTGGAGCCGCTCGAGGCGGACGAGGCGGGCGTCGGCGTGGACGTCTCCGGCAGCCCGGAGGAGATCACCGAGCGGGCGGTCCAGGCGCTGGACCGGCTTCCCGACCCGGCCCGGTAGACCCCCGCTTGCAACCCCCTGTGTTAACCCGACCCCCCGCGCCAACCCCCCTGGCCCGGCCTGCCCGGGCGCCCCCTCCCCCATCCCCGTACCTGCAAAGGGAACCCCGTGACCAGACTCAGCGTCGAGATGCTGGCAGCGGACACCGTCGAGCCCATCACCTCGGCCGGCCACGCCCAGCTGGGCATCGCCGTGCTGGCGGGCATCGCCGTCATCGTCCTGCTCATCACCAAGTTCAAGCTGCACGCCTTCCTGGCGCTGACCATCGGGTCACTGGCGCTCGGAGCCTTCGCCGGGGCACCGCTCGACAAGGCGATCGCCAGCTTCACCACCGGCCTCGGGTCCACCGTGGCGGGCGTCGGCGTGCTCATCGCGCTCGGCGCGATCCTCGGCAAGATGCTCGCCGACTCCGGCGGCGCCGACCAGGTCGTCGACACCATCCTCGCCAAGGCGGGCGGCCGCTCGATGCCCTGGGCGATGGTGCTCATCGCCTCCGTGATCGGCCTGCCGCTGTTCTTCGAGGTCGGCGTCGTCCTGCTGATCCCGGTCGTGCTGATGGTCGCAAAGCGCGGCAACTACTCCCTGATGCGGATCGGCATCCCCGCGCTCGCCGGTCTGTCGGTGATGCACGGCCTGGTGCCGCCGCACCCGGGCCCGCTCGTCGCCATCGACGCCGTCCAGGCCAACCTCGGTGTGACCCTGGCGCTCGGCGTGCTGGTCGCCATCCCCACCGTGATCGTCGCCGGTCCGCTGTTCTCCCGGTACGCGGCCCGCTGGGTCGACGTCCCGGCGCCCGACGGCATGCTTCCGCAGCGCGCCTCCGACGACCTGGAGAAGCGCCCGAGCTTCGGCGCCACCCTGGCCACGATCCTGCTGCCGGTGGTCCTGATGCTGGCCAAGGCGCTGGTGGACATCGTCATCGACGACCCCGAGAACACCGTCCAGCGTGTCTTCGACGTCGTCGGCTCCCCGCTGATCGCCCTGCTCGCGGCCGTCCTGCTCGGCATCTTCACGCTGGCCCGCCCCGCCGGATTCTCCAAGGAGCGCGTCTCGGGGATGGTCGAGAAGGGCCTCGCGCCCATAGCGGGGATCCTGCTGATCGTCGGCGCGGGCGGCGGCTTCAAGCAGACGCTGATCGACTCCGGCGTGGGCCGGATGGTCCTGGACATCTCCGAGGACTGGTCCATCCCGGCCCTGCTGCTGGCCTGGCTGATCGCCGTGGCGATCCGGCTCGCGACCGGTTCGGCGACCGTGGCGACGGTCTCGGCGGCGGGCCTCGTCGCCCCGCTGGCCGCCGACATGTCGACCACCCACGCCGCGCTGCTCGTCCTCGCCATCGGCGCCGGCTCGCTCTTCTTCAGCCATGTCAACGACGCCGGGTTCTGGCTGGTGAAGGAGTACTTCGGGCTGAACGTCGGCCAGACCATCAAGACCTGGTCGGTGATGGAGACGATCATCTCGGTGGTCGCGGGCGCCTTCGTGCTCCTGCTCTCCTTGATCATCTAGCCGTACGCCGATGATCCGCCCCTGAGACGAAAAGGGCCCACTCTCCCCCGGGGTGGGCCCTTTTCACGCCCGTCTCGCCCTCACGTCCGCCACAGCGGGTGCTCGCGCTCCGCCCACTCCCGGCTCACCGTCCCGGTCCGCATCCCCCGGCGGGCCTCCGGATCGGCGAGGGCCATGCCGATGTGACCGGCGAGGACGATGCCCATGGTGAGGGCCAGCCAGTCGTGGACGAAGGTCGCGCTGGTGCGCCAGACCAGCGGGGTGAGATGCGTGAACCACATCAGCAGCCCGGTGCCGAGCATCACCAGCGTCGCCCCGGCGATCCAGGCGGCGTAGATCTTCTGTCCGGCGTTGAACTTGCCCGCCGGGCGCGCCCCGGGCCGTCGGTCGCGGCGTACGGCGGCGCGCAGCCAGCGGCGGTCGTGCGGGCCGAAGCGGTTGAGCAGCCGCAGGTCCGCGCGGAAGGCACGGGAGACCAGGGCGGCCAGGACCGGCACCGGGAGGGCGAGACCGGCCCACTCGTGGACGGTGACCACGAGGGCGCGGCGGCCGACGAGCTGGGCGAGTTCGGGGACGTACAGACAGGCCGCGGTCAGCACGCACACGCCCGTCAGCGCGGCCGTGGTGCGGTGCGCCCACCGCTCGGCGCGGCTGAAGCGCCGGACCCGCACGGCGGGGGGTGCGTCAGCTGGTGGGTTCATCGTCCCGTCCGTTCGACCGGCCGACCCAGGCGTCGACGTCGTAGCCGCGCTTCTCCCAGTAGCCGGGTTCCACGTCCTCGGTGACGGTGATGCCGGAGAGCCACTTGGCGGACTTGTAGAAGTACATGGGCGCCACGTAGAGGCGGACGGGACCGCCGTGGGCGTGGCTCAGGTCCTTGTCCTGCATGCGCAGGGCGACCAGGACGTCCGCGCGGCGGGCCTGGGCGAGGGTCAGGCTCTCCGAGTAGGTGCCGTCGAAGCAGGTGAAGCGTACGGCCGTGGCCTTGGCCCGCACTCCGGTGGCGTCGAGCAGCCGGGACAGGCGCACCCCCTCGAAGGGCGTGTCCGGGACCCGCCAGCCGGTGACGCACTGGACGTCCCGGACCAGCCTGGTCCGGGGCAGGGCGCGCAGCTCGGCCAGGGTGTACGTCGTCGGGCGGTCGACCAGGCCGTCGACGGTGAGGCGGTAGTCGTCGGCGTCCTTGCGCGGTACGGAGGAGGCCACCGAGTAGTAACGGAAGCCGCCGCCGTTGGGCAGCAGGCCGGTCAGACCGGTGGGGTCCTTGTCGGCGGCACTGCCGAGGAAGGACTCGAGGCCGCGTTGCAGGGAGGGCGCGGCGACCACGCCGAGGGCGCCCAGGCCGAGGGTGCCGAGGAACACCCGCCGGCCGACCGGGCGGCCCTGCTCCTCGGGTTGTCCGGTGTTCACCCGCCCATTCGAGCACCCGCACCCCGGCGGGGCCAGGGGTCGCGGGCATGCGTCAGAGTTCCGTAAGCACTGCCCAGAGAGTTCCGTAAGCACTGCCCACCCGCACGTGCCCGAGCCTTCCACCGGGGCCGGGACGCGCGGGTGCTCGTCCGTGTTCGACGAGCACCCGCCCCCCGGCGCTACGACTTGCGCGCCGCCTTGTCCAGCTGGAACGCCTCGTTGCCGAGCCCGATGCGGGCGTGGACCTCGGGGGCGCGGGAGCGCAGGACCAGGCCGAGGACCGCGCCGGCGAGCGCCGCCGCGACGATGATGCCGGGGAGCACCCAGCGCAGCGCGGACTCGGGGCCGGAGCCGACCAGGACGTCGAAGTCCTTGACCGTGTAGCCGGCGATGACGAGCAGGGCGAGTCCGGCGAGGGTGGAGGTGACCAGCCGCCAGGCCTGAGCGCCCGCGGCGCCCCGGCGGGCGAAGAAGACGACGACGGACAGGGACGCGGTGGCCATCAGCAGGATGACACCGAGGGCGCCCACGTTGCCGAACCAGGTGAACAGGTGCAGCACCGGCTCGGTGGGGTCGCCGGCCGGCTTGTCGTCGGCGATCGCGAAGGCGATGACGACCACGGCGGAGACGACGGTCTGGAGCAGCGAGCCGGTGCCGGGGGCGCCGCTGGCGCCGGTGGTCCGGCCGAAGGCGCGCGGCAGCAGTCCCTCGCGGCCCATGGCGAAGGCGTACCGGGCGACGACGTTGTGGAAGCTGAGCAGCGCGGCGAACATGCCGGTCACGAAGAGGACGTGCAGCACGTCGGTGAACGTGCCGCCGAGGCGGGACTCGGTGAGGAAGAACAGCAGTCCGGCGCTCTGTTCCTGCGCGGTGCCGACGATCTTGTCGGGGCCGGTGGCGACGGTGAGCGCCCAGCTGCTGAGAGCGAAGAAGACGGCGACGAAACCGACGGCGAGGAACATCACGCGCGGCACGAGGATGTGCGGGCGGCTGGTCTCCTCGGCGTACACCGGGGCCTGTTCGAAGCCGGTGAAGGCGGCGATGCAGAAGCACAGGGCGGTGCCGACGCCGGCGCCGGTGAGGGTGCCGGGATCGAAGGCCGCGAGCGACAGGCCCTGCGGGCCGGGGTCGGCCACGGCGGCGATGTCGAAGATGACCACCAGGACGAGTTCGATCAGCAGCAGGACGCCGAGCACGCGCGCGTTGACGTCGATCTTCAGCCAGCCGAGTGCGCCGACAAGGGCCACGGCGGCCAGCGCCGGGACCCACCAGGCGATCTCGATCTCGGCGTAGGTGGCGAAGAGCCCGGCGACCTCGAAGCCGAAGATGCCGTAGATGCCGACCTGGAGGGCGTTGTAGGCGACCAGGGCGACGAGGGAGGCAGCCGCGCCCGCGGTGCCACCGAGGCCGCGGGATATGTAGGCGTAGAAGGCGCCGGCGTTGTGGACGTGGCGGCTCATCTCGGCGTAGCCGACGCCGAACAGGACGAGCACCACGCCGAGGATGACGAAGAGGAGCGGCTGGCCGACGATGCCCATCACCGCGAATGTGGTGGGCATGACACCCGCGACCACCATGAGGGGGGCGGTCGCCGCCAGCACGGAGAGCAGCAGACCGCCCGTGCCGAGGCGGTCGGCGCGCAGGGCGCGCTCCTCGCCCTTGAAGGTGCTGATGCCGTCGGCGCCGGCGGTGCTGCTCGTACTCGTGCTCGCACTCGTACTCGAACTCGAACTGCCCGTCGTCATCGGAAGACCGTCCTTGCTGTCGGGGGTGAGGGCTGTCGGGGCGTGCGGGAGGGCGGTGGGGGTCGGAGGGGTGGACCTGGGGATCACCCGGTGCCGAGGGCCCGGTCGCGCGCGGCGCGGAAGGCGGTGAGCGGATCGCGGTCGGGGTACGACCACGGCTCGGCGGTGGCGTGCTCGCCGATGCGGTGGAACAGGGCGGCGGCCTCGGCGCCCCGGCCCTCGCAGTACTTGGCGTGGGCGAGGAAGTTCAGGTCGACGAGGCGGCGCGGGTGACCGTCGTGCTCCCACTCCAGCCACCAGTCGAAGGCGGCCTTCATCACCTGCCGGGCCCGGCGGCCCACCCAGTGCCCGGAGGCGGCCGGGTCGGCGGGCTCGAAGCCGCCCGCGGCCAGCACCCGGTAGCGCTCGGCGTGCGCGACCACCGGCAGGATCGCCAGCGGCGAGTCGGCCGGGGCCTGCTCGGCGGCCCAGGCGGCGAAGTCGTACACCTCGTGCAGCGGGTCGGGCCCCGCGTCGGCGCGGCGCTCGGCGAGCCGGGCGACCATCAGATGGTGGGCGTGGTGGTGGTCGGCGTACCGGGCGCGTACCTGCTCGAAGGTCCGCACGACCTCCTCCTGGCCGCCGAGGTGCCGCTCCAGCAGGAGCAGGCCGAGCCAGGGCGTGGGGTCGGCGGGGATCCGGGCGGCGGCACCGAGGCACGCCTCGCGGACCCGGTCCGGCTTCTCCTTGCCGCGCAGTGCCCGCCAGACTTGGGCCAGGGCGAGCAGGACGGAGGCGTCGGCGGAGTCGGGTTCGGCGAGCAGCCACTCACGGGCCCAGGCGGCGGTGTACGGCTCGCGGGCGAGCACGGTGACGCGATGCCCGCGCCGGTCCCAGTCGTCGCCGGTGCGGGCGAGGAGGGAGCGGGCGGCCTGCCAGCGGCCCTGCGCCAGCGCGGCACGGGCGGCGGTGAGTTCGGTGTCGTCGAGAGCCGAGTCGAGGCCCCGGTCCGCGCGCTGGCGCCGACCGCGGCCGAGGGGAGGCGGGGGCGGGGACACCTCGGACGTTCCTCGGGGCTTTCTCTGAGCTGACTCGGGCTGACTCGGCTGACTCGGGAGTGACTCGGGGCTGACTCGGGTGGTGCTCTGCCATCGGGCGATCACGCACAGCAAACCCTCAGCCAAGGCTCTCCGTCAAGCGCCGCTGGTACATGACACGCGTCAACGCCGTTCACACCCACGGGACTTGCAGCGACGGGCCGGTCCGCACCCCACCCACCCCGCAACCGAATGTGACGTACGTCATAGCGCACCCTCGCCGCACCGCTCAACATGGCCGGAAGCGTCCCATTTGCCCGGTTCTGTCGAATGATCACCCAGGGAGCGGCTTGTCCATCACGGTTCTGGTGCTCGCCCTGAGCGCCGCCTGCTGC
The DNA here is from genome assembly GCF_055572035.1 of Streptomyces sp. NPDC030838. Taxonomy (NCBI): domain Bacteria; kingdom Bacillati; phylum Actinomycetota; class Actinomycetes; order Kitasatosporales; family Streptomycetaceae; genus Streptomyces; species Streptomyces sp. NPDC030838. The sequence continues at coordinate 139,474 of NZ_JBVIED010000015.1, forward strand.
CTGGGCTTCGGCTTCGTGCTGCAGCAGAACGCGGCCCAGCGCGCACCCCTCGCGGACTTCCTCTCGCCGCGCCTGCTGCTGGACCTGATGAAGGTGCCGAGCTGGCTCGGCGGCATCGGTCTGATGGCCGTGGGCATGGCCCTCGGCGCGATGGCGCTCGGCCAGGGTGAGATCTCCCTCGTGGAGCCCCTGCTCGCCACCAACCTGCTCTTCGCCCTCGCCCTGTCCCGGCACCGCACCCGGCAGCCGCTCGGCCGCCAGGGCTGGCTGGGCCTGGCCCTGCTGGCGGGCGGCGTGACCGCGTTCCTGATGGCCGGCGAGCCGCGCGGCGGCCACGCCGTGGGCGATCCGCTGCGGCACTGGCTGATCATCGGCGTGGTGGTGGGTATCGCCCTGCTCCTGACCGGCTACGCCCGCCGCGCGCCCCTCGGCTCCGGCCCGATGCTGCTGGCGGTCGCGGCGGGGCTGCTGTACGGCGTGCAGGACGCGCTGACCCGGGAGAGCGGGCAGCGGTTCGCCGCCGGCGGCCTGACCGGGCTGCTCACCGGCTGGCAGCCGTACGCCGTGCTGCTGCTCGGCCTGACCGCGCTGATCCTGGTGCAGAGCGCCTTCGAGACCGCCCCGCTGCGCACGTCCCTGCCCGCCCTGACCGCCGCTCAGCCGCTGGCCGGGATCCTGTGCGGCGTCGGCTTCCTCGGCGACCGGCTGCACGCCGACTCGGCGGCGCTGGCCGGGCAGGCGGCGGGGCTGGCGGCCGTGGTGGGCGGCATCGTGCTCCTGGGCCTGCATCCCGCGATGCCGAAGGGCTGCGCCGCCCCGGCCCGCGTCCACGCCCTCCAGCCCGGCTGAGGCGCGCGCTCCGGCCCGGCTCGTCCGCGCCCTCCAGCCCGGCTGAGGCGCGCGCCCCGGCCCGGAGGGGGCCTGCCGGCATGGTCGCGGGCCTGCTTGGATGGGCCCATGAGCGCTGCGGACGAGATCCTGGACATCGTCGACGAGAACGACCGCGTCATCGGGCGCCACCCGCGCGGGGAGGCGTACGCGCGGGGCCTGCGGCACCGCTGCGTGTTCATCCAGGCGCGCGACGCCGACGACCGGATCTTCGTCCACCGGCGCACCCCGACCAAGCTGGTCTTCCCCTCGCTGTACGACATGTTCGTCGGCGGCGTGGTGGGCGCGGGCGAGTCGTACGACGACGCGGCGCTGCGCGAGGCGGAGGAGGAGCTGGGCGTCAGCGGGCTGCCGCGCCCCCGGTACCTGTTCAAGTTCCTCTACGACAACGGCGCCGGCCAGTCCTGGTGGTCGGCGGTGTACGAGGTCCGGTGCGAGCTACCGGTCCGGCCCCAGGTGGAGGAGGTCGCCTGGCACGCCTTCCTTCCGGAGGCGGAGCTGGAGGAGCGCCTGCCCGACTGGGAGTGGGTCCCGGACGGCCTGGCGGCGTACGAACGGCTGCGGGGCCACCGGCCGACCGGCTGACCTGCCCCGACGATCTCCTCCCGGTACTGTCGTACGCGTGATCGAAGTCCTGCGGAACGCCCGTCTGTGGTTCGCTCCCGCCCGGGTCCGGGACGAGGGCGGCACGCCCGACTACCGGTTCTCGCTGGCGAACGAGCGCACCTTCCTGGCCTGGCTGCGCACCGCACTGGCGCTGATCGGCGGCGGTTTCGCGGTGGACCAGTTCCTGCCGGACCTGCGCTGGGGCTGGCGGGTCGGCCTGGCGCTCGCGCTGCTGGCGGCCGGCGTGCTGTGCGCGCTGCGCGCGGTCAACCACTGGATCCGCTGCGAGCGGGCCATGCGCCGCGGCGAGGACCTGCCCGTGTCCCGGTTCCCGGCGCTGCTGAGCCTGGTCGTGGCGGTGGTGGCCGTGGCGATGGTCGTGGTCGTGCTGTTCGGATGGGACGGATGACCGAGGAGGCCGCGCCCGGGGAGCGCGACCCGGGGCTCCAGCCCGAACGCACCCGGCTGGCCTGGCGGCGTACGACCCTCTCCATGACCGTGGCCGCCGTGCTCGCCATGCGGACCTCGCTGCACGAGGGCCCGTCCACCCCGGGCGTCATCGCCTGCGCCCTGTGCTTCGCCCTCTGGCTCGGCTTCCTCCTCCTCGCCCACCACCGCATCCGCACCCTCACCGCAACGCCCCACCCACCGGCCCTGCCCCCGCGCCACGCCGCGACGACGACGCTGTGCACCGTGGCCCTGGCGGTCTGCGCGGCGGCCCTGATCATCTGAGCCGCGGGCCGGCCCCAAGCTCAGTCCACCGTCACCAGCTCGCCGCACTCCAGGACGTCGGCTCCGCCGTATCGGCGGTAACCGATCGCTTTCATGCCGCCGGACACTGCGGGGTACGCGGACATCATGCAACCTTGATTGCCGGGAATGCCCCTTTGGTCCACCGTCCCCCTACGCCTCTTCACCCCGTACCACTCCGCACATCTCCCGGAAGTGAGCCCCCATGACGACCCTCCACCAGGAACACCTCGCCCACAGCCACACCCACGGCCCGGACTGCGGACACACCCAGGTCCCGCACGGCGACCACATCGACTACGCCCACAACGGCCATCTGCACCGCGAGCACGGCGGCCACTGGGACGAGTGCGAGCCCGACGAGCACACCACCCACCTGGACCACGACCACCGGCACGGCGAGGACTGCGGTCACGCCACCGTCCTGCACGGCGACCACATCGACTACCTCCACGACGGCCACCGGCACGCCGAGCACGAGGGCCACTGGGACGACCACTGAGCACCCCGCGGCACCCCGGACCGGCTCCCCGCACCCCCGCGGGGAGCCGTCGGCCTATCGTGGCCCTGATCACGTTCGCTCCGCCCACTGGACGGCATACCGACCGGTCGGCATCATAAGTCGGGACCACTTCACCCGTCCGTAGGAGCGACGATGAGTTCCGACCACCCGCCAGGCCTCGATCCGAACCGGCTGCGCGCCCTGCTCGACCGTGAGCGCCCCGGTCTCGTGCACGGCCCCCTGACCGGCCGGCTGATCGAGGGCGGACGGTCGAACCTCACCTACGCCGTCACCGACGGCACGTCGAAGTGGGTCGTACGCCGGCCCCCGCTCGGCCACGTCCTGGCCACCGCGCACGACATGCGGCGCGAGCACCGGGTGATCAGCGCCCTGCACCCGACGGACGTGCCGGTGCCGCGCCCCGTGCTGCTGTGCGAGGACGAGGAGGTGCTGGGGGCGCCCTTCTACGTCATGGAGTTCGTCGAGGGCACCCCGTACCGCACCGCCGACCAGCTCGCCCCGCTCGGCCCGGAGCGCACCCGGGAGGTGGTGCTGGGCCTGGTGGACACCCTCGTCGAGCTGCACGCCGTGGACCCCGCCGAGGTGGCCCTCGCCGACTTCGGCCGCCCCGAGGGCTTCCTCGACCGCCAGCTGCGCCGCTGGGGCAAGCAGCTGGACGCCTCCCGCAACCGCGACCTGGCCGGCATCGACGAGCTGCACGCCGCGCTCGGCCGCGACCTGCCCCGCTCCCCCGCCCCGGCCGTGGTGCACGGCGACTACCGCCTGGACAACGTTCTCATCGGGGACGACGACCGCATCAAGGCGATCCTCGACTGGGAGATGTCCACCCTCGGCGATCCGCTGACCGACCTGGGCCTGCTGGTGATGTACAGCATGCCGCTGGGCATGCCGGACTCGCCCGTCTCCACCACGGCCGAGGCACCCGGCCACCCGAGCCCGGCCGAGCTGATCGAGCGCTACGCCGCCCGCTCGGGCCGGGACGTCTCGGCGGTCTCCTGGTACACGGCGTTCGCCTGGTTCAAGCTCGCCGTGATCCTCGAGGGCATCCACTACCGCTACACGCTGGGCCAGACGGTCGGGCGCGGCTTCGACCGCATCGGCGACCTGGTCCCGGTCTTCATCCAGCACGGTCTGACGACCCTCCAGGAAGGCTGATCCGCATGGACTTCGCGTTCGACGCCCGCACCGAGGAGCTGCGCGCCAAGCTGCTCGCCTTCATGGACGAGTACGTCTACCCCGCCGAGGCCGTCGCCGAGGAGCAGCGGGCCCGGCTCGCCTCCCCGTGGGACACCCCGGCCGTGGTCGAGGAGCTGAAGGCGGAGGCGAAGCGGCAGGGCCTGTGGAACCTCTTCCTGCCCGACGCCGAGTACGGCGCCGGCCTCACCAACCTCCAGTACGCCCCGCTCGCCGAGATCACCGGCCGCTCCCCGCAGCTGGCCCCGACCGCCACCAACTGCGCGGCCCCGGACACCGGCAACATGGAGGTCCTGGCGCAGTTCGGTGACGAGGCGCAGAAGAAGCAGTGGCTGGAGCCGCTGCTGGCGGGCGAGATCCGCTCGGCGTTCGCGATGACGGAGCCCGAGGTCGCCTCGTCCGACGCCACCAACATCACCACGCACATCGAGCGGGACGGCGACGAGTACGTCATCACCGGCCGCAAGTGGTACATCTCCGGGGCGATGAACCCGGACTGCAAGATCTTCATCGTGATGGGCAAGACCGACCCGGACGGGCCGGACATCCGCCGCCAGCAGTCCATGGTGCTGGTCCCCCGCGACACCCCGGGCGTCACCGTCGAGCGCGCGATGCAGGTCTTCGGCTACGAGGACCACTACCACGGCGGCCACGCCGAGGTGATCTTCGACCACGCGCGCGTGCCGGTGTCGAACCTGATCGGCGAGGAGGGCGGCGGTTTCGCCATCGCCCAGGCCCGGCTCGGCCCCGGCCGCATCCACCACTGCATGCGGCTGATCGGCATGGCCGAGCGGGCGATCGAGCTGATGTGCAGGCGGGCGGTCTCCCGCACCGCCTTCGGCAAGCCGCTGGCCCAGCAGGGCGTGGTCCACAACTGGATCGCCGACGCGCGGGTCACCGTCGAGCAGCTGCGGCTGCTGGTGCTGAAGACGGCCTGGCTGATGGACACCGTCGGCAACCGGGGCGCCCACACCGAGATCCAGGCCATCAAGATCGCCACGCCCCGCGCGGTCGTCGACATCATCGACAGGGCGATCCAGCTGCACGGCGCGGGCGGCGTCAGCCAGGACTTCCCCCTGGCCGAGCTGTACGCCGGCGCCCGCACCCTGATGATCGCCGACGGCCCGGACGAGGTCCACCAGCGGTCGCTGGCACGGCGGGAGCTGAAGAAGTACGTGTGAGGACACCGGTAAGGGGCGGCTGCCATGGACAGCCGCCCCTTACACGTCGTACCGCTACGGCCGCAGCGCGCGCAGCAGCAGATCCGCCAGATGATCGGCGACCTGCTGCGGGCTGAGCGGGCCGTCGGGGCGGTACCAGGTCGACAGATGGTGCACCGACCCGAAGTGGTAGTCCACCACCAGGTCCGCCGGGGTCGCCTTGGAGAAGACGCCCGCCTCCTGGCCCTCCTCGATCAGCGCGCGGAAGCGCTCGTGGTAGCGCCGCCGCTCGGCGCGCACCTGCTTGTTCTTCTCGGGGCTGAGATGGTGCATGGAGCGGAAGAAGATGGACGCGTCGTCCAGGTTCTCGATCGTGGTGACCACGACGTCCGCCGCCGCGTCCCGCACCCGCTTCTCCACCGGCTCGTCGGCGTCCGCGAAGGTGTCGAGCCGCTCCTGCTGGAGGCGAAGCACGCGCGCGTACACCTCGTGCAGGAGGTCGTCCTTGGAGCCGAAGTAGTGGTACAGCGCCCCCTTGGTGACGCCGGCCGCCTCGACGATCTCCTGCACCGAGGTGCGGTCGTAACCCTGCTCCGCGAAGAGCCGGGTGGCGGCGGCCAGCAGCCGCTGCGGCACAGGAGCCCCGTCTCCGTCCGTCGTCCTGGGCACTGCCGCCACCTGCCTTTCCGTGTCGCTTACCGATTGTCCTGCTTGTCCAGCGTGCGGGAACGCAGTTCCCGACGGAGGATCTTCCCACTCGCCGTTTTCGGCAAGTCGGGCAGGACCTCCACCTGCCGCGGGTACTTGTAGGCGGCCAGTCTCTCCTTGCAGTACGCGGCCAGCTCCTCCGGGGCCGCCTCGGCGCCCGGACGGAGGCTGATGTACGCCTTCACGGTCTCCCCGCGGTACCCGTCGGGCACCCCGACGACGGCCGCCTCGCGCACCGCCGGATGCGTGTAGAGCACGTCCTCGACCTCGCGCGGCCACACCTTGAAGCCGGACGCGTTGATCATGTCCTTCTTGCGGTCGACGACGTACAGCCAGCCCTCGGCGTCCATGAAGCCGATGTCCCCGGTGCGCAGCTCGCCGTCCGGGAAGGTCTCGGCGGTGGCGTCGGGCCGCCGCCAGTAGCCGGGCACGACCTGCGGGCCCGACACGACGATCTCGCCCTGCTCCCCGAACGGCACCTCCGCGCCCCCGTCGTCGACGATCCGCACGACCGTGTCCGGCCCGGGCACGCCCACCGCGAGCGTCCCGGACGCCGGGTCGACGGGCGCCTCCAGATGCGGCGGCACGGAGGCGCAGGGCGCGGTGCACTCCGTCAGCCCGTACCCGTTGCGTATGTACGGCCCGAAGCCGGCCCGGAACTTCTCCACCAGCGCGGGCGGCAGCGGGGCGCCGCCGGAGGAGATCACCCGGAAGGACGAGAAGTGGTCCCGGCTGACGGACGGATGGGCGGCCAGCGCCATGAAGGCCGTGGACGGGCCGACCGTGTAGTGCGGCCGGTGCTCGGCGAACGCGTCGAGCACCACCCCCGCCTCGAACCGGTACGCCAGCACCAGCGTGCCCGCGCTGTTCAGACAGGCGCCGAACTGGCAGACCATGCCGGTGATGTGGAACAGCGGCGCCATCGCGAAGTACACCGGCGCCTCGGGCAGCCCGAGCCCGGTCCGCTGCCGCTCGGCGTTGTACATGATGTTGCCGTGCGTGTTGGTGGCGCCCTTGGGCGTGCCGCTCGTCCCGGAGGTGTAGCTGATCAGCGCCACATCACCAGGCCCCGGTTCGCGTCCCTCGGGCGCCTTGTGCCCCGCGCGGGCCACGGCCGTGAGGTCGTCGGTGTCGCCGGCCTGCGGCAGCCGCTCGAAGCTCAGCACGCGCGCGTCGCCGCGCGTCTGGAAGTCCAGTTCGCACCCGGTGAGCACGATCCGCACCGGCGAGTCCCGCGCCGTGTCGCGCAGATACGTCTCCCAGGCCCGGTCGGAGCAGATCAGCGCGGCCACCTCGCCGTCCCGCAGCACATGGGCCACCTCCCCCGACTTGTACATCGGGTTCACCGGCACCACGACCGCGCCCGCCTTCCAGGCGCCCAGCACGGCCAGCACGAAGTGCGGCGAGTTCTGCAGCAGCACGGCGACCCGGTCCCCGCGCTCCAGCCCCCTGGCGGCCAGGTGCCCCGCGACCGAGTCGCTCAGCTCGTCGACCTCCCGATAGCTCAGCCGCCCGTCGAAGTAGGCGAGGAAGGTCCGCTCCGGGGCCTCGGCGACCCCGCGCCGCAGGGCGTGCACCAGCGAGTCCGCCGGGCTGACGGGCGCCTTCTGGGCCTCTTCCAGCAGGCCCAGCCAGGGCTTGCCGGCGTACCGGGAGCCGCTCACCGCGCCGCCTCCCACTTCTGCTGGAGGTGGCTCATGTTGCCCAGCCAGCGGTCGGGATCGGCGGCCCGCGCCTGGTAGTACCCGGCGACCTCGGGGTGCGGCAGGATCAGGAACCGGTCCTCCTCGATCCCGGCGAACAGCGCGTCCGCGACCGCGTCCGGCTCGATCGCGGTCGGCACCAGCACCAGGTCACCCGCGCTGCCGGTCCCGGCGAGCATGTCGGTCCGCACGCCCTGCGGACAGATCGCGTGCACCTTCACACCCCGGTGCCGGTACGTCAGCGACAGCCACTCGGCGAAGGCGTACGCCCCGTGCTTGGTGACGCTGTAGGGCGCGGCCCCGATCATGGTGAGCAGCCCGGCCGCCGACACGGTCGACACGAACCGCCCACTCCCCCGCTCCAGCCAGTCGGGAAGCAACGCCTGCGCCGCCCGCACATGGGCCATGACGTTCACGTCCCAGGCCAGCGCCCAGACGTCCTCCCCGGCTGCCTCCGAACCGCCCGAGGCGACCCCGGCGTTGGCGCAGTAGACATCGACGGTCCCGCCGAGCGCGTCCCGCGCCTCCCCGACGATCGCGGAGGCGTCCCCGGGAACGGCTGTTCCGCCGATCTCCTCGGCCACGGCCTTGGCCTTCTCGGCGTCCAGATCGTTCACGACGACCCGCGCCCCTTCGGCGGCGAACCGCCGCGCCAACGCGGCCCCGATCCCGCCACCGGCCCCGGTAACGACGACTCCGGCACCCTGCACGGCTCCCACCATGGGTCTCCCTCGACACGACGAAACACGGCCCAGCCCCCGCGAGACGTCAGACTAACCGGTCGGTATGTCTCAAGGAAGGGGAAGCAAAAGAAGGGGCGCGGGGAACTGCGCGACCAGCCCCCACCCGCCCGCACCTGCAACACTGCCTGCGGGAGCACTCCAACCAAAACGGAGGTCACCGCATGAAGTTGTCCAGACGCACCGTCCTGGCCAGCACCGCAGCACTGACCGCAACCACAACTCCCGCCGCCGCAGCCCCGCAGGGAACCCGCCGACTCCACACCGGCTTCGAACGCCTCATCCAAGACGGATACGCCCTCCTCGACGGCGACCGAGTCGGCATTGTCACGAACCCAACAGGCATCACCCGAGACGCCCACCACATCGTCGACGTCATGCACGCCGACGACCGAGTGAACCTCACCGCCGTCTTCGGCCCGGAACACGGCTTCCGCGGCACCGCCCAGGCCGGCGGCTCCGAAGGCCGCTACGACGACCCCGCGACGGGCCTCCCGGTCTACGACACGTACCTGAAGAGCGGCCGTCCCCTGGCCGACATCTTCACCGCGTCCGGCGTGGACACCGTCCTCTTCGACATCCAGGACGTCGGCGCCCGCTTCTACACGTACATCTGGACGCTCTACGACTGCATGGCGGCAGCCGCCCTCGCCGGCAAACGGGTGGTGGTCCTCGACCGCCCGAACCCCGTCACCGGCCGCTCCGCCGAAGGCCCGGTGCTGCACAAGGAGTTCGCCACCTTCGTCGGCCGGGAGCCCATCTCGCAGGCGCACGGGATGACGGTCGGCGAGCTGGCCCGGCTGTTCAACGGGGAGTTCCTGGCGACGCCGGTGCCGCTGGACGTCGTACGGATGACGGGCTGGAAGCGGCGGGAGTTCCACGAGTCCACCGGTCTGCCGTGGGTGCCGCCGAGCCCCAACATGCCCACCCCCGACACCGCGCTCGTCTACGCCGGAACGTGTCTCTTCGAGGGGACGAACCTCTCCGAGGGCCGGGGCACCACGCGCCCGTTCGAGCTGCTCGGCGCGGAGGGCGTCGACGGCCGTTGGGCCGCCGCGGCGAACGAACTCGCCCTGCCCGGCGTGCACTTCAGGGAGGCGTACTTCGCACCCACCTTCTCGAAGTTCCAGGGGAAGACCGTCGGCGGCGTGCAGATCCACGTCCACGACCGGGCCGCCTACGACCCGGTCCGCACCGGTATCGCCCTGCTGGTGACCGCCAAGCGGACCTGGCCGGGCTTCGCCTGGCGCTCCGACCGCTGGATCGACAAGCTCACCGGCTCCACCCGGGTGCGCACGCTGATCGACGCCGGGGCGAGCGCGGACGACGTGGTCGCGGACTGGCAGACGGAGCTGGCGGCCTTCCGGGAGGTGCGGGAGGAGTACCTGCTGTACTGACGGACCGTGACTCTGGCCAAGGTCCCCCGTTGGCAGGACGATGCGCCCACGGCGCCCACCTGCGGACGGAGGAGCTGGTCATGGCGGATCCGGCGATGAGCGTGACTCCCTACTGGGGACTGACCTTCGACAAGGACGGCGACTCCGACGGCCGGCAGCGGGACCGGCTCGCCGACCAGGTCGCGGACCGCGGCGTCCGCGACCTGGTGGTCTTCTCGCACGGCTGGAACACCGACCGCCCGGCCGCGACCCGTCTCTTCAGCGCCTTCTTCGCCCCGTTCCCGCGGCTCGCCCCGAAGGCGCGGATCGGGTACGCGGGGGTGGTGTGGCCGTCGATGCGGTTCGCGGACGAGCCGATCCCGGACTTCCCGCGCTCCGTGGCGGCCGCACCGCCGTCGGGCCCGGCGCTCGACGAGGAGACCCGGCACGCGCTGCGGGAGACCTTCGCGGAGCGGGCGGACGTGGTGGACCGGCTGGCCGCCCTGCTCGACGAGCAGCCGCCCGAGGAGGCCGCGCTGGAGGAGTTCGGGCAACTGGTGCGCCTCCTGGTGGAGGCAGAGGTGCGGCCGGGGCCGCAGGCGGCGTTCGCGGCGGACGTCCTGGCCGACGGCGTACCGCAGGACGAGCCGCGCATGTTCTCCGCCCCCATGGCGGAGGTCTGCGAGGAGTTCGCCCGGGCCCACGCCGACGCCTTCCCCGGCGGGGTTCGGGGCTTCCGGCTGCCCAACCCCTGGAACGGCGCGAAGGAGGTGCTGCGGCAGGCGACGTACTACGCGATGAAGCGCCGCGCGGGGACCGTCGGCGAGCGGGGCCTCGGGCCGCTGCTCGGGCGGCTGGCGACGGTGGCGCCCGACGTGCGGGTGCATCTGGTGGGGCACAGTTTCGGGGCCCGGTTGATGTCGTTCGCGCTGCGCGGGCTGCCGGACGGGGTGCGCACGGTGAAGTCCGTGACGCTGCTCCAAGGCGCCTTCTCGCACCACGCGTTCGCCGCCCGCCTCCCGCACGACCGCGGCGCGGCGGGGGCGCTGAAGGGGCGGCAGAACCGGATCGACGGCCCGCTGGTGTGCTGTCACTCCCGGCACGACACCGCGCTCGGCACGTTCTATCCGCTGGCCTCGCGGATGGCGGGCGACGACCAGGGCCTGGCGGATCTGGACCCGGCGCGCGCCCTGCGCGAGCGGTGGGGTGCGCTGGGGTACGGCGGGGTGCGGGCGGTGCCGGGCACGCGGACGCTGACGCTCGCCGAGGCGCTGACCGAGGAGCTGCCCGCGTCCGGGTGCGTGAACGTGGACGCGCAGGCGGTGGTCCGGCGCGGTGGTCCGCCGACCGGCGCGCACAGCGACATCCTGCACCGGGAGCTGGCACAGCTGGTGCTGGCGGCGGGCCGCGTCCGCTGACCCGCCGCCGTCCCGCGGACCTCACCGGGTTGTCATCGGTGTGAGGTGAACTCCACGACCTGCTGGTACGTCGGCCGGTTCTGCCAGCCGACGACGCGGTGGCCGATGCCGCCCAGTTCCCGGTGGACGATCGCGTCGGCACACCACTGGTCGCCGGCCGCGCAGTGTTCGTCGCCGGGGTAGACCTGGGCGGCGGTCCGGCCGGCCGCCTCCTTCAGGGTGCCGATCAGGGTGTCGCGGCAGGCGGTGAGGCTGCCGCCGCCGCAGTACCCGTCCGCGAGCGGGCCCTGCACCCGTTCCCCGAGCAGCGCGCGGAGGTCCTTGTCGACATAGCTCCACCAGCCGTACTGGAAGGCGCTGCCCGCGTGGGCGCCGGTCGGGCCATGGGCGGCGGACGGGGACTCGTCGACGGGAAGATTGGCGGTGAACGCGGTGTACAGGTCGCTGCCGAGGCCGGGTTCGAACTCGGCCTTCACCAGCAGCGGCCACCAGGCGTCCAGGACGCGGATCGCCTCCGCGTGGGCGTACGTCTTCGAACCGGCCGAGGTCTCCGTCCGCTTGGCCCCGGCGGACAGCCAGGCCTGGAGCCTGCTCACCGCCGCCGCGGCCGTGGCGTCGCTGACCGGCGAGCTGTTGATCACCTTGAGCAGACTCGGCAGCACCTGCTCGGCACGCAGATCCACGAGCCCCGCCTCGGCCATCGCCTTCACCAGGGACGCCCGGGTCACCCCGCCGGTCTCGACCAGCTTCGCCACCCGGTCGTCGAGGAGATCGCCGCGGTGGACCCGGCCGTTGCCCCACGGGGCGGAGGGGTAGTCCCGGGCGGGCTTGTTGTTCCAGGAGATGTAGTAGTCCTGGTCGATGGAGTTGGGGTGCTGGGCGGGCGGGGTGTAGTCGGCGGTGTTGGCCGCCGGGTCCCAGTTCCGCCACTCGTACGCGGGCCGTGCCCACACCGGGAACTCGGCGTCGACGTCGGCCGCGCGCACCGGGTTGTCACCGCTGTTGTAGTACGCGGTGTGCTCGGAGTCGGCGTAGAACCAGTTGAACGTGTAGTTGATGTGCTGCACGGCCTTCTGGAAGCTCTCGGGTCCGGTCACGTAGCCTGGGTCGTTCAGCATCTGGAAGCCGATGATCGAGTCGGCCTCGTGCAGGAAGGAAGAGCGCAGGGTGGTGTAGGCGACCTTCTTGCCGCCGACGGTCGCGCGATGGGTGACGGGCCCGTACTTCGTCCGCCAGACCCGCATCGTGTACGAGCCGGCCGCGGTGCCGTCCGCGACGGTGGGCTTCCAGGCGTTCTTCTGCTCGACCTTCTCCATCGGCGTGCAGGTGCCGCGGTAGAGGTAGTGGTGGTCGTCCTGGCAGAGCTCGACGGCGTAGGTGTCGATGATGTCCTGGCCGGAGGTGGTCGCACTCCACGCGTAGTCCTGGCCGCGGCCCAGTTCGACGTAGAAGCTGAGGCCCGCGAAGGAGGCGCCGCGGGCGCTGATGCCGGGGCCCTGGATCTCCTGGAGCATCAGCAGCTGGGGCGCGAAGTAGCCGGTCTGCGGGCCGAAGACGGCGATGGGGTGGCCGCTCGCGGTGTGCTCGCCGCTCACCACGAGGGCGTTGGACATGCCGCGCTTGGCGGAGGTGACGGCGTGTGCGGCGGCCTCGGCGGAGGCTTCGGCGGCGTTCGATCCGGTGGCGCCGCCCGTACGGTCATACACGAGCGGCTCGCGGGTCACCGAGCCGGGGTCGGGCAGGGCGAGGCCCTGGGGGGCGGCGGGCCTGACGGCGTAGGGGAAGCTGCCGTCGTGGACGGTGAGGGCGGCCTCGGGGTCGTTGCGCATCCGGAAGGACTCCCACACCTTGGTGCCCTCGGCCACGCCGTACTTGGACTGGGCGGCCAGCAGGGAGAGCGCGTTGTTCACCTCGCCGCCGCCTCCGGAGCCGAACAGCGCGCCGATGACGGAGGCGAGGGCGACCAGGTCGGTGGGCTTGAAGTGCTCGATGGTGCCGGCGTTCGTGACGGAGTCCTTGTGGCCGGTCAGGACGTACTCGCCGGGGAAGTAGCGGCCGCTGTCGGAAGCGTCGATGTAGGCGTTGATGCCGTCGACGTAGGCGTTCACGTCGGCGAGGGCCTGCCGGCCGCGCTCGCCGTGGGCAGCGACGGCGTTGTCGATCTGCGCCTGGAGGTCGGCCTCGGTGTACGGCGCATTGCGCCAGAACTCCTGCTCCAGGCCCTGGTTGGCGGCGGCGCCGCCCGCGAACGGGGTCAACCGGCCGCGCCCGACGTGCCGGAAGACGTCCATCAGCCACAGCCGGTCCTCGGCGGCCGCGTAGCCGGCGCCGAACTCGGTGCCGTAGCGCGTGGTGCCGGTGATGTGCGGCACACCCGTCTTCTTGTCGCGGACGATCGTCACGTCTCCGCGCCCGGCGGGCCGGACGGTGGAGGCGACCTGATCGGCGGGGACCCCGAACGACGCGTCGTTGAAGAAGGAGTTGATGGTCGCGTCGGTGAGGTTCTGGTAGCCGGTGGCCAGGTCGGCGTAGGGGCCGAGCTGGTCGTCGGAGTGCGCGGGGCGGGTGCCGAAGGCCTGGTGGAGGAGGATCTGGGCGAGGGTGGCGTTGCCGTTCTGGCCCGGCGGGAGGATGTCGGAGCACCGGGCACCGCAGTGGTCGTTCACCGCGGTTGGAGCCTGCGGGGCGGCGGTGGCTTGGGAAAGCGGAGCCAAAAGGCCGGCAACGAGTACGCATACGGACGCGGTCTTCAGGAACCCGGGGAATCTGTGGGGAGTTCTCAGTCTGTCGAGCACGTTGCGTGGGGTGCGCCGTGGCATGGCAGCTCCTCCCGACGGGGGTGGGCCGGTCGTTACCGCCGGTATCCCCGAGTTTGAAGTTGAACATGCGTCATCTTTGGATGTCGCCGGGCCCGCTTATGGCGGCCATCGGAAATCGGATGGCCGCGAAGGGAGCCGAATCGCGTGTCGATACGTCTATTCGGCGACGTCCGTACGACGACGCCGAAGTGACCGAAGTACAGGTGCAGGTGTGACGGAGGTGCAAGGCGATGGCCGGTTTCCGGAGTCTGGCGAGACAGGTACGCGACCCCCGGTGCGATCTGGCACTGCGGCGCTACTCGCTGCGCAAGTGCCTGGAACGGTTCGCCCCCTACGGGCATCGGGCGACCTGGGACCATCTGTGCTCCCGGGCGGGATTCGGACCGGAGGACCGCTCCCCCGACCCGGCGCGGCTCGTGGCCGCGCTGGAGGAGCTGGAGGAGGCGCGCGCGGTGTGGCTCGCCTACGAGGTGGAGTTCGCCGAGCGCCGCAGGAAGGAGAAGCACGACGGGCTGCGCAGGCCCGGCAGTGTGGACGACTGGCACCGGCTGACCTGGGGCGGCTTCGGTGTCGCCTGGTGCGACGACCCCCGGGTCCATCCGCATGAGCCGCTGGCGGAGGTGCTGCGGAAACTGATCGCCGCGCTGGAGCGGGAACCGGGCTCGGGGTGCCCGGTGTGCGGCGGTGAACGGCTGTTCTGGAAGTACGACCTGGATCACGAGCCCTCGTCCGGTCCGGTCTGCGCGGACTGCGGGATTCTCGTACCGCGGCCCGTGCTCACCCCCGAGGCGCTGGCGTACGCCCGGCGCGGGCGGGTGCTGGTGTCGGCGTGAGGGAGTAGTCAGGGGGGTGCGCAGGGGGATGCCGCACCCCCGTTCATCGGGAGAGGTTCGGCAACGGGGGTTTCACCGAGGGAGCTGGTGGGGCCTGGCACCATCGGGGCATGGTGCAGGTGTGTCTGAACGGGCCCCGGACTGCCGCCGACGGTACGGCGGTTCCGCTCTCGCCGGAGGCGATGGCCGAGGCCGCGGCACAGGCCGTCACGGCCGGGGCCACGGACGTCCACGTCCATCCCAAGACGCCCTGCGGCCGGGACACGATCTCCCCGCGGCTGGTCGCCGCGACGCTGGAGGCGATCCGCGCACGGGTGTCGGTGCCGGTCGGGGTGACCACGGATGCCTGGGCCGAGCCGGATCCGGCGGCCCGGCTCGCACGGGTGCGCGACTGGACCGTGCTGCCCGACCACGCCTCGGTCAACTGGCATGAGCCCGGCGCGGAGGAGCTTGCCGCCGCGCTGCTGGACCTCGGCGTGGGCGTGGAGGCGGGCATCTGGTCGGGGACGGACGGCGCGGCCCGGTTCAGCCGGTCACCCCTCGCCCCGAGGGTGCTGCGGGTCCTCGCGGAGGTGACGGACCCGGACGCGACGACGGCACCCGACTCGGCCCACGCCCTGCTGTCCGATCTCGGCGGCCCGCTCCTCCCTCGCCCCGTGCTGCTGCACGGCGAGGACGCCGGCACCTGGCCCGTACTACGCCTCGCCGCCCACCTCGGCCTCCCGACCCGCATCGGCCTGGAAGACACCCTGACCCTCCCGAACGGCCACCGGGCCACCTCCAACGCGGAGTTGGTGAGAGCGGGCCTGAGAGAGTACGAACGGGCGGCCCGCGGGGAACGGTAGCGGCCGATCGGGGCGGGCGAGGACGAGCAGTGGCGCCCCGGCGGGGCACCCCGCGACGCGCCACAGCGCCCGGTTGGGGCCACCCGCGAGAAGCGACACGGCCGGCCGGGCCAGGCCGCGGCAAGCGCCACCGCCCGGCTGGGCCAGCCCGCGGCAAGCGACACCGCCCGGCTGGGCCAGGCCGAGGCCGCCCGCAGCGTGCCGCAGCACTCAGCTGGAGCAGCCAGCGGCGAGCGACAGCGTCCATCCGGGCCGGCCGCCCACGACAGCCACCACACTCTGCCAAGCCGCCCGCGACAAGCCACCCCGCCGGGCAGCCCAGGACGAGCCACACCGTCCGACCGGGCCGGCACCCTGCAACGAGCCACAACACCCCCGGCCGGACCAGCCCGCAGCGAGCGACAGCACCCGCCCAGGCCGGCCCACGACGAGCCACAACACCCAGCCATGCCAACTTGCGGCGAGCCACCAAACCCAGCCAGGCCGGCCCGCCGTGAGCGACAGCGTGCCGTCGGGCTAGCGGTGCTTCCCCGGCTTCGTGTCGGTCGTGGTCTGGCGTGTTCGTGGCGCCCCTCGTCGGCGGGCGCCCGGGGGTTCGACCAGGAGGCGGGAGCCGGTGAGGCGTTCGCCGAAGACGTCGTCGGGGTTGGTGAGCACACAGGTGTCCAGGGAGAGACAGCCGCAGCCGATGCAGTCGGTGAGATGGTCACGCAGCCGGTTGAGCTGCTTGATGCGCTCGTCCAGTTCGGAGCGCCAGGCCTCCGACAGCCGGGCCCAGTCCTCCCGGGTGGGGGTGCGCTCCTCGGGGAGTTCGGCGAGCGCCTCGCGGATGGTGGCCAGCGGAATGCCGACCCGCTGGGCGGCCCGGACGAAGGCGACCCGGCGCAGGGTGTCCCGGCTGTAGCGGCGCTGGTTGCCGGTGGTGCGGCGGCTGCTGATCAGACCCTTGGACTCGTAGAAGTGCAGGGCGGAGACAGCGGCCCCGCTGCGCGCGGAGAGCTGGCCGACGGTGAGCTCGTGGATCTTCTCTGGAATCTGGGGCACCCCTCGAACCCTACCCACGCCTCCGTTGACAGGGACCCCGAGGCCGACCATGCTAAGCAGTCGCTTAGAGTTTGCGACCAGGAGGCGGTACATGGCAGAGCCGAGGATCTTCGCAGGTGCCGACGAGCTGAAGTCGGCGGTGGGCGAGCAGCTGGGATACACCGACTGGCTGGAGATCGACCAGAAGCGGATCGATCTCTTCGCGGAGGCCACCGGTGATCACCAGTGGATTCACGTCGATCCGGAGAAGGCCGCCGCCGGGCCGTTCGGGACCACCATCGCGCACGGGTATCTGACCCTGTCGCTGCTGCCGCTGTTCGGGCCGCAGCTGATCGGGGTCGAGGGCGTGAAGATGGGCGTCAACTACGGGACGAACAATGTTCGTTTCCCCGCTCCGGTACCCGTGGGATCCCGGCTGCGCGCCACCGCGAGGATCGCCGGCGTCGAGGACGTGACCGGCGGCGTCCAGGTGACCGTCGCCTTCACCGTGGAGCGCGAGGGCGGCGACAAGCCGGTGTGCGTCGCCGAGTCGGTGGCCCGCTACTACTTCTGAGGGCAGCCCACCATCCGCAGCACGAGGTCGGCGTAGAGCGCGCCGACCTCGTCGGGCGTCCAGGGCCCCTCGACGTTGAACCAGCGGGCGACGTCGATACAGAGGGAGAGCACGGCGAGGGTGGTGCCCTTGACGTCGAGCACCTCGAACTCGCCGGACGCCACACCGTCCTCGATGATCCGGCGCACCTCGGCGTCGCACTCCCGGCGCAGGGCCAGGATCTCGGCGCGGGCGTCCTCGCCGAGCGAGTCCAGCTCGTACTGGACGACCCGGGCGGTCGTACGGCCCCCGGCGTGCCAGCGGACGAAGGAGCTGACCGCGTCGGCGAGGCGCTCCCGCGCGGTGCCCTCGCGGCGGGCCGCCGTGCGCAGGATCTCCAGGGCCTTCTCGTGGCCGATCCTGCTGATGCGGTGCAGCAGCTCTTCCTTGGTCTTGTAGTGGATGTAGAGCGCGGCCGGGCTCATACCGGCGCGGCCCGCGATGTCACGGGTCGTGGTGGCGTGGTAGCCGCGCTCGGCGAAGGCCTCCACGGCGGCGATCAGCAGTCGCCGGGCCGCGTCAGGGGTGACCTCGGCCCACGGCTGACTCTCGCCGCCGGCCGTCTCCTCCGCCGTACTCATCGCTCGCTCGCCCCTCTCACCGACAGGGGCACCACCATACCGCTGAACCTGAGCGCCCGCTTAGACGCCCCGCTAGGCCCTGTCGTTTGGATCAGCCCGGCTGTGAGGTGCGGTGCGTCTTGGCCGACTCGAGCGGGGTCTGGTGCGTGCAGCTGCAAGGCGGAGGAGGGAGTCGACGCGGAGCGATGGGGGTGCCCCCGCGCGAGCGAAGCCGAGCGTGGGGGAGAGTGACGACAACGCGGCAGATGTGCGTGCCAGACCCCGCGACGCCGGGATGATCCAAACGACAGGGCCTAGGGTCGGGTCGGGAACCGGCTGGATTCCTGGCGGTCCCGGATCACCTTGGCGAGGGTGAAGGCGGAGGTGACCAGATAGAGGACCGCGATCGCGAGGAAGGCCCGCACCCACGGGTCGGCGTCCAGCTGGTAGATGCCGATGGCGGTGGCCGCCATGGCGACGGCGAAGGACGCGACGGCCTGGCCGTAGAAGGCGGCCGTGTTCTGCTGCTTGTCGCTCATGGGGACAAGCCTCGGCGGAAGTGGCCCGCGCCACATCCGCCGCCGTACTCAGAGAAGTACTCAGACGGAAAGTGGTCAGAACGCCGAGACGCCCGTCAGCGCCCGTCCGATGAGCAGCTTCTGGATCTGGCTGGTGCCCTCGTAGAGGGTCATCACGCGGGCGTCGCGCAGGAGCTTGCCCGCCGGGTATTCGTCGATGTAGCCGTAGCCGCCGAAGACCTGGAGGGCGTTGTTGGCGGCGCGGACGGCGGCCTCCGAGGCGAAGAGCTTGGCCTTGGAGGCCTCGGTGGCGAAGGGCAGGCCGCGGTCGATCAGGTCGGCGACCCGCCAGGTCAGCAGCCGTGCCGCGTCGACGTCGACGGCTATGTCGCTGATCAGCTCCTGGACCAGCTGATGGTGGGCGATGGACTTGCCGAACTGCTCGCGCTCGCCCGCGTAGCGCACCGCCACGTCGAGGGCGGCCTGCGCGATGCCGACGCACCCCGCCGCCACCGACATCCGGCCCTTGGCCAGGGCCGACATGGCGACGGAGAAGCCCTTGCCCTCCTCCCCGAGCATCGCCGAGGCGGGCACGCGGACGTCCTCCAGGACGAGTTCCGCCGTCGCCTGGCCGCGCAGGCCGAGCTTGCCGTGGATGGTGCGGCGGGTCAGGCCGGGGGTGTCGGTGGGCACCAGGAAGGCGCTCACACCCTTGTGGCCGGGGGCGTCCGTGGAGCGGGCGAAGAGCAGCACGACGTCGGCCCAGGTGCCGTTGGTGATGAACATCTTGGTGCCGTTGACGACGTACTCGTCGCCGTCGCGGACCGCGCGGGTGGCGAGGCTGCCCGCGTCGGAGCCGGTGCCGGGCTCGGTGAGGCCGAAGCAGCCGACCAGCTCGCCGGCCGTCAGCCCCGGCAGCCACCGCCGCTTCTGCTCCTCGCTCCCCCAGGCCGCGATGGTCTTGGCGACCAGGCCGAGGGAGACGGACACGATGCCGCGCACCGACGAGTCCCCGCGGCCCAGTTCCTCGGTCACCAGGCAGTACGCCAGGTGGTCGCCGCCGGAGCCGCCGTACTCCTCGTCGACGGTGAGCCCGAGGAAGCCGACCTCGCCGAGCTTCTTCACGATGGCCCGGTCGACCTCCTCGGCACGATCCCAGGCGATGACATTGGGGGCGATCTCGCGCTCCACGAAGTCCCGGGCGAGCTGCCGTACGGCGGTCTGTTCCTCGCTGAGCTCCAGGTTCACGGCGCGTCACCCCACAGGTAGGTCACCAATTGAAAGTCGCACATTTAAATTAGCACTGCTAGTTTCAAGGCACAGCCCTACTATGTGCGCCATGGCCCGACCGCGCAAGCCCTTGCTCAGCACCGACCGGATCGTCGAGACGGCCCGGGAACTCGTGGACACCGAAGGCCTGGCGGCCGTGTCCACCCGGCGGCTCGCGGCCGAGCTGGGGGTGAGCGGGCCCTCGCTCTACAACCACTTCCGCACCAAGGACGAGATCCTGGAGGCGGTCGCCGACTCGGTGAGCGCGCAGGTCGACCTGTCGATGTTCGAGGACGGCCGGGACTGGCGGACCGCGCTGCACGACTGGGCGGTCTCCTACCGCGCCGCGCTGCGCGACCACCCCAACATCGTCCCGGTCCTCGCCCGCGGCCCCGGCCGCCGTCCGGCCGCGCTGCGGCTCGCGGACGCGGTGTACGGCGCGATGGTCGACGCCGGCTGGCCGCCCGCGCAGGCCACCTCCATCGGCGCGCTGATGCGGTACTTCATCATGGGCTCCGCGCTCGGCTCGTTCGCCGGGGGCTTCCCGGACGACGCGAGCGCCTACGACCCCGCCGACTATCCCCACCTCGGCCAGGCGCACCGCCTCGCCGAGCAGCAGGAGAAGGTCGACGAGCGTGCCTTCGAGACGGGGCTCGCGGCGCTGCTGGACGGGCTGGCGCGGCAGTACGAGCAGGTCGGACGGCCCGCCTAGCCACACTTCGGCAGGTACCGAAGGATCCGTGCTCCATGCTGGGACGCATGACCACCAGGAATCCGCAGGCTTCGCGGCTGGCCCGGCTCGCGGGACTCATCGCCGACGAGACCCGGGCCGCCTGCCTGCTGGCACTGCTCGACGGGCGGGCCTGGACCGCCGGTGAGCTGGCGCGGCACGCGGGCGTCGCCCCCTCCACGCTGAGCGAACATCTGGGCAAGCTCGTCGCGGGCGGGGTGCTCGCCGAGGAACGGCAGGGGCGGCACCGGTACGTCCGGCTGGCCGACGCCCGGGTCGCCCAGCTGGTGGAGGACCTGGCCGCGCAGGTGGCCCCGGGGACGGCCCGACGGCCCCGGAATCTACGGGAGTCCAGCGCCGGCTCGGCGATGACCCGCGGCCGCACCTGCTACGACCATCTCGCCGGGCGACTCGGCATCACGGTCACGGATGCCCTGACCTCGCGCGGGCTGTTGCGCCAGGACACAGGGTTCGCTCTGACGGATGCGGGACTGCGGTGGTTCGAGGACACCGGCATCTCCCTCGACCGCACAGGCCGTCGCCCACTGGCCCGCCCCTGTCTCGACTGGACCGAACGCCGCCCCCACCTGGCGGGCGTCGCGGGCGCGGCCCTGTGCCGGCACGCCCTGGACATGGGCTGGTGCGTCCGCATCGGCACCGAGCGAGCCGTGAAGGTAACGGCGACCGGCGAGCGGGCCCTGTCCGAGCTTTTGGGCATCGACGAGGCAACGCTGCGCTGAGCGCCCCAAAGGGACCCGGGCCCCATCAACACCCAGTCCGAAATCCGCGAGCCTCCGAACCCCCGCCCTCCCTAACCTCTGGAGCATGATGAACCCCCGCCGCACCGAACTCCTCGCAGCCGGCGCCGCCACCATCACCGTCGTCCTCTGGGCCTCCGCCTTCGTCTCCATCCGCAGCGCGGGCGAGGAGTACTCGCCGGGCGCGCTGGCGCTGGGGCGGCTGCTCGTCGGCGCGCTGGTGCTGGGCGTCATCTGCCTCGTCCGGCGGGAGGGGCCGCCTCCTCGGCAGGCCTGGCCCGGGATCGCGATATCGGGGCTGCTGTGGTTCGGCTTCTACAGCGTCGTACTGAACTGGGGCGAGCAGCAGGTGGACGCCGGTACGGCGGCTCTCGTGGTGAACATCGGGCCCCTCCTCATCGCGCTGCTGGGCGCCCGGCTGCTCGGTGACCCGATGCCGCCGCGGCTGCTGGCGGGGATGGCGGTGTCGTTCGCGGGTGCGGTGACCGTGGGTCTGTCGATGTCGGGCGGGGGCGGCTCATCGGTGCTCGGGGTGGTGCTGTGCCTGCTCGCCGCGGTCGGGTACGCGGGCGGTGTCGTGGCGCAGAAGCCCGCGCTCGGCCATGCGAGTCCGCTCCAGGTGACGACGTACGGGTGTCTCGTCGGCGCCGTCCTCTGCCTGCCCTTCGCCGGGCAGCTGATCGGCGAGGTGGCCGACGCCTCCGTCTCCGCCACGCTCAACATGGTCTATCTCGGCGTCTTCTCGCTGGCGCTCGCCTTCACCACGTGGGCGTACGCCCTGGCCCGTACGACCGCCAGCCGCATGGGCGCGACCACGTACGCGGTGCCCGCGCTGGTCGTGCTGATGTCGTGGCTGGCGCTGGGTGAGGTGCCCGGGCCGCTCACGCTGGTGGGCGGCGCGCTGTGCCTGGCCGGAGTCGCGGTGTCGCGGTCCCGGACGCGGGCCGCTCGGGTCGTGGCGGCCTCGCCACAACCCGAGCAGACCCGGGAGTCAGCGTGAACGCGCCCTGCTGGCAAGGACCTTGATGGACAGCAGGGCGATCACCGCGAGGACGATGATGTAGCCGGAGACGGCCATCGAGGTGCCCGTGGCCTCCAGCAGGAGCACCATGATGAACGGGGCGAGGCCGCCGCCGAGCACGGCCGCGATCTGGTAGCCGAGGGAGGCGCCCGTGTAGCGCATCTCGGGCGTGAACAGCTCGGCGAACAGGGCCGCCTGGGGGCCGTACATGATGCTGAGGAAGCAGCTGGCGACGAACGTGCCGACCGCCAGCCACAGCAGCGAGCCGGTGTCGATCAGCAGGAACAGCGGGACGGCCCACAGGGCGATGCCCGCCGCGCCGATCGCGTAGATGCGGATGCGGCCGATCCTGTCGGAGAGCGCGGCGGCGGCCGGGATCAGCACCAGCTGGGTGAGGCTGATGCAGAGCGAGACGGTGAGGACGGCGCTCTTCTTCATGCCGAGTTCGCGGGTCGTGTAGTCGAGCACGCCGGTGATGATGATGTAGAAGGTCGCGGTGTTCACGGCGAAGGAGCCGCCGGCGAGGAGCACCGTGCCGAGGTGGCCCTTCAGGATCGTGCGCAGCGGGGAGGACTGCTCGGCCTTCTCCTGTTCGGCCAGCGCCTTCTCCGCCTCGCGGAACTCGGGGGTCTCCTCGACGCGGGTGTGGATGTACCAGGCGAGTACGAGGACGAAGAGGCCGACGAGGAACGGCACGCGCCAGCCCCAGGCCGCGAACGCGGAGTCGGTGGTGAACGCTCCGGCCAGCAGGAACACCGTGTTGGCGGTCACGACGCCGATGGGGACGCCGAGCTGGACGAAGCTGCCGTAGATACCGCGCTTGCCCTCGGGGGCGTACTCGGTGGCCATCAGCATCGCGCCGCCCCACTGGGCGCCGACGGCGATGCCCTGCATCACACGGAAGGCGACGAGCAGGATCGGGGCGGCGACGCCGATCGTCTCGTACGTCGGGAGCAGGCCGATGCCGGTGGTGGCGAGGCCCATGAGGGTGAGCGCGAGGACCAGCATCGGCTTGCGGCCGCGCTGGTCGCCGAGGTGTCCGGCGACGATGCCGCCGAGCGGGCGGGCCAGGAAGCCGACGGCGAAGGTGGCGAAGGAGGCGAGGACCCCGGCGGTGGGGCTGCCGGCCGGGAAGTAGAGGTCGCCGAGGACGAGGGCGGCGGCGATGCCGAAGACGAAGTAGTCGTACCACTCGACGGCCGAGGCGAGCGCCGCCGCCGTGGCCACGCGGCGGCGGTTGGCCGCGGGCAGGGTTCTGGTGGTGGGGAGGGGCTGAGCGGAAGGGGTGGTGTCCATACGTGCACACTCCGGTGGGTGCGTGGGGACGTTCCGAGGGAACATACTGACCGGACGGTATGGGGTCAACGGGTGTGCACGAAGGTTGCCCGGAGCATCTGGGGGCTGGGCCCCCAGATCCCCGGTCAGCCGGTCAGAAGACCACCAGCGCCCGGCCGCCCTTCCCCGCCAGCATGTTCTCGAACGCCGCCGGGATGCCGTCCAGGGCGATCCGCTCGGTCACCAGCGCGCCCAGGTCCAGGCGGCCCTCGCGGACGTGTCCGGCGAGCACCGGCAGGTCCCGGGCCGGGTCGGAGTTGCCGTAGACGCAGCCGGAGAGGGTGCGGCCCCAGTGGAAGATCTCCAGGGCGTTGAAGGTGACCTGCTGGTCCTTGCCGCCGATGCCGACGACCGTGGTGCGGCCGCCGCGCCGGGTGGACTCCCAGGCCGCGCGGATGGTGACGGCCCGGCCCACGCACTCCACGGCCACGTCGACGCCCTGCTTGCCGGTCAGGGCACGGATCTCGCGCGGGGTGTTCTCGGAGGCGAGGACGAAGTCGGTGGCGCCCGCGGCGCGGGCCAGCTCCTCCTTCTCCGGGGAGACGTCCACCGCGACGATCGTCGACGCGCCCGCGATCCGGGCGGCCTGGAGGGCGGCGAGGCCCACCCCGCCGACGCCGAACACCGCCACCGACTCGCCTTGGCGGACCCGCGCCGAGTGGTGGACGGCGCCGTAGCCGGTGAGCACGGCGCAGCCGAGCAGGGCGGCGTCCGTGAGCGGCACGCCGTCCGGGGCGGGCAGCACGCAGTTCGCCGCCACGACGGTCTCCTCGGCGAACGCGGCGACGTTCAGACCGGGGTGCAGTTCGGTGCCGTCGTCGGCGCGGCGGGCGTGGACGGCGCCGATGCCGCCGAGGGCGTTGGCGCACAGCCACACCTCGCCCAGCGCGCAGGCGGGACAACTGCCGCAGGACGGCGCCCAGTTGAGGACGACTCCGTCCCCGGGGGCGACATGGGTGACGCCCTCGCCGACGGCGAGGACGGTGCCCGCGCCCTCGTGGCCGAGGACGGCCGGGAGCGGCACCTTCATGGTGCCGTTGGACAGGGACAGGTCGGAGTGGCAGACACCGGCGGCGGCGAGCCGGACCCGGACCTGCCCGGGTCCGGGGTCGGGCAGCTCGATGCCGGTGATCTCCAGCGGGGCGCCGATGGCGGGCGCGACGGCGGCACGGACGGCCATGATGAGGGAACTCCCTTAGAACTGGAGGGACTTGGTCTGGAGGTACTCGGCCAGGCCGTGGCTGCCGAGTTCCCGGCCCACGCCCGACTGCTTGTAGCCGCCGAAGGGTGCCAGCGGGTTGAACCGGCCGCCGTTGATGTCGACCTGCCCGGTCTCCATCCGGCGCGCGAAGGCGACCGCCTCCGCCTCGTCGGCCGCCCAGACCGCGCCGGCCAGGCCGTAGACCGTGCCGTTGGCGATGCGCAGCGCGTCCTCCTCGTCCTCATAGCGCAGGATCGACAGGACCGGGCCGAAGATCTCCTCCTGGGCGATGGTCATCTCGGGGGTGACGTCGGCGAAGACGGTGGGGCTGACGTAGTAGCCCTGCTCGCGCGGGGCTTCCGGGCCGCCCGCGACCAGCCGGGCGCCCTCGGCGATGCCCTTCTGGATGTAACCGCGCACCCTTTCCTGCTGCTTGGCGTTGACCAGCGGGCCGATCCGCTCCCCGTACTTGGCGGCGGCGGTCCGGGCCAGCTCGACCGCCTCCTCGTACTGGTCGCGGTGGACCAGCATCCGGGTCCACGCGCTGCACGTCTGGCCGGAGTTGGACATCACGTTGGCCACGCCCACGTTGACGGCCTTGGCCAGGTCGGCGCCGGGCAGGATCACGTTCGCGGACTTGCCGCCGAGCTCCAGGGCGACCTTCTTGATGCCGGCCCCGGCGACCGCGGCGATCTGCCGGCCGACGGCCGTGGAGCCGGTGAAGGAGACCAGGTCGACGTCCGGGTGCTCGGCGAGCGCCTGACCGGCGACCGGTCCCAGCCCGGTGACCAGGTTGAAGACGCCCGCGGGCAGGCCCGCCTCGTGGACCACCTCGGCGAAGAGCTGGGCGGTGAGCGGGGTGTCCTCGGCGGGCTTCAGGACGACCGTGCAGCCCGCGGCGAGCGCCGGGGCGACCTTGGCGACGATCTGGTGCAGGGGGTAGTTCCAGGGCGTGATCGCGGCGACCACGCCGATCGGCTCGTGGAAGACGGTGGAGTTGCCGACCTTCTCCTCGAAGGCGTACTCGGCGGCCAGTTCGGCGTAGGAGCCGGCGACCGCGACGGGCGCGCCGACGTGGACGGTCTGCGACAGCTTCAGCGGGGCGCCGAGTTCGGCGGTGACCGTCTCGGCGATCTCCTCGGCCCGCGCCACCAGGGTGTCCCGCAGCGCGGTCAGGCGCGCGGCCCGTTCGGCGGGCGGGGTGGCGGCCCAGCCCGGAAGGGCGGCGCGGGCGGCCCGTACGGCGTTGTCGACGTCCAGGGCGGTGCCGGCCGGCACCTGCCCGATGACCTGCTCGTCGACCGGGTTCACGACGTCGATGACGTCCGGTCCGGCGGCCGGGCGCCAGGCGCCGTCGATGTACATGCCGTGATGTGCCTTCATCGCGTTCCTTCCGGGCGTGCCTCGTCGTCGCCCCCAAACTAGCGCCGTTAGTTTTACGGCACCAGGGGCGTCCCCCATGGCACGGCTCACCTTGCCCGGCAGCGGGCCGGAAGTCGACCCGGGCCCGTCAGAAGACCACGGTCAGAAGTCCACCCGCGTCCGGATGTCGACGCGCGCCACCGCCTCCTGCGCGAACCGCTTCTCGTAGGCCCGGCGGATCTCCTCGATCTTCCGGTCGCTCGTCTCCGCCTCGGCCACCGGGTACAGCAGGATCAGCTCGTACGACCGCTCCTTCTCGACGATGCCGTGCGCGTCCCGCCACTGCCCGCGCCCCTCCTGCACGGTCAGCCCGTCGGGGAAGTCGGGCGTCACCTCCAGGTCCACGAATTCGGTGAACTCTCGCGCGGTGACGGCCGGGCCGCCGTCGGGCCGCTCGGTCCCGAAGAAGAGCTGGGTCTCGACGTACGGCGTCCCGCGCGGCGGTGCGGCCGGGGCGTCGTCGTCGAGGGTGGCGTAGGCGGTCGGCGCGGCGACCGCGAGCAGCAGCCCGGCCGCCGCCAGGGCGGTCCGAGTGCGGCTGGTGAAGTGCGTGGTCATGCGCCTTCCCTTACGGGATACGCACAGCCGGGTCCCGGAGCCGCGCCGAGGCGTTCGGGGTGTGCGCTCAGGCGTCGCTCCTGCGGGGGACACGGGATTCACGCACCCGCTTCCCCTCCTCCTCGGCCGCCGGTTTCGCCGGGGAGCGCAGGGCCACGCCCGAGGAGAGCAGGAGGAGGCCGCCGAGCATCACGAACGGCGCGGCCACGCCCGCGACTCCGGCGACCAGGCCCGCCGCCGCGGGGGCGGCGACCTGGCCGAGGCGGTTGCCGGTCAGCCGCAGGGCGAGGGCGGTGGAGCGGGCGCCGTCGGGGGCCGCCTGGACGACCGTCGTCATGGACAGGGGCTGGCCGACGCCGAGGCAGAAGCCGAGCACCGCCAGCTCCAGGGCCAGCGCCCACACCGGCACCGGCAGCGCGATGCCCGCGCAGAGCACGGCGGCCAGCAGACAGGTCACGGTGAGCAGCGCGGTGCGGCCGAGCAGCCGCAGCAGCGGGGTCAACACCAGACGGCAGGCGATGGTGGCCGCCGCCCGCAGGCTGAGCAGCAGGCCGATCACGGCCGGGGCGATGCCCCGGTCCTCCCCGACCACCGGCAGATAGGCCGTGAGGATGTCGGTGGCCGACAGCACGGAGAGACTGATCAGGATGCCGGCCGGTACACCCCGGGAGCGCAGGATGCCCCGGACGGGGACACGGTCGCCCGGTCCCGTGCGGGAGGCGGGCGTCGTACGGCGGTGCTCTATGCGCCACAGCGAGGTGAACGCGACCGCGGCGCCCGCGCCCGCGACGAGCAGGGCGAGGGCACTGCTGCCCGCCATGTCGTGGCCGCCGATCAGCGCGCCGGCCGCGATCGGGCCGACCAGCTGGCCGAGGGAGGCACCGATGGTGAAGTGGCCGAAGTTGCGGTCCTGTTCGTGCGGCGCGGACTGGCGGGCCACCAGGGACTGGGCGCCGATGACGAAGCTGAGGTGGCCGAGGCCCATGACCCCGCTCCAGACCGCCATCGCCCAGAGGGAGTCGGCGACGCCGCTGAGCGCGCAGCCGCCGGATATCAGCACGACGCCGATCGGCAGCAGGGGCGCACAGCGGCCGTGGTCGGTACGGCGGCCCAGCGGGACGGCGGCGAACAGCGGGAGCAGGGCGTACACACCCGCGATGACACCGACCGCCCGCTCGTCCGCACCCAGCGCGAGCGCCCGGTAGGAGACGGCGGGCCGGGCCATCGACACCGCCCCCTGCGCGAAGCTGAAGGCGATGACGAGGCGGAGCAGCCAGCCGCGGTTCCCACCGGGCGCCATGATCGTGTCCTCTCGGAAATCCCGGAACGGTGCTTGCGTATCAGATGATTCCGAACAGCATCCCCGCCGCGAGGATGACGAGGCAGGTGAGCGCCGCCCACTTCACCACGAACCGGGTGTGGTCGCCGAACTCCACCTTGGCCATGCCGACCAGGACGTACACGGCCGGGACCAGCGGGCTCGACATGTGCAGCGGCTGGCCGACCAGGGAGGCGCGGGCCATCTCCAGCGGGGAGACGCCGTGCGCCGCGCCGGCCTCGGCGAGGACCGGGAGGACGCCGAAGTAGAAGCCGTCGTTCGACATGAAGTAGGTGAGCGGAAGGCTCAGCAGACCGGTGACCAGGGCCATGTGCGGGCCCATCGCCTCGGGGATGACGTCCACCATCCACTTGGCCATGTGGTCCACCATGCCGGTGCCCTGGAGGACGCCGGTGAAGACGGCGGCGGCGAAGACCATGCCGGAGACGTTGAGGACGTTGTCGGCGTGGGCGGCCAGGCGGGCCTTCTGGTCGGGGATGCGCGGGAAGTTCACGGTGAGCGCGAGCGCGGCGCCGAGCAGGAACAGCACCGGGATCGGCAGCCACTCCATGATCATCGCGGTGAGCAGCGCGACCGTGAGCAGCGCGTTGAACCAGTACAGCTTGGGGCGCAGGGTGGCCCGGTTCGGGTCGAGCGCCAGGAAGCGCTCGTCCTCCTCGTCGTCCTCGGCGTCGGTGCCGGAGCCGGAGCCGCCCGTGCTCACCGGGGTCTTGGCCTCACCGGAGCCGCCGGCGCCCACGAGAACCGTCTCGGTCTCCTTCTCCTCGACCTTCTGCTCGACCAGGACCTCGTCCAGCGTGAGCACGCCCAGGCGCTTGCGCTCGCGCAGGCCGAGGAAGTACGAGAGGACGAAGACGCCCAGCAGGCCGACGGCGAGCGCGGGGATCATCGGAACGAAGATGTCGCTGGCGTCGAGCTTGAGCGCGGTCGCGGCGCGGGCCGTCGGACCGCCCCACGGCAGGGTGTTCATCACGCCGTTGGCCATGGCGGCCACACCGGTCAGCACGACCAGGCTCATCTTCAGGCGCTTGTACAGCGGGTACATCGCCGAGACCGTGATCATGAAGGTGGTCGAGCCGTCGCCGTCCAGCGACACGATCGCGGCGAGGACGGCGGTGCCGACGACGATCCGCATCGGGTCCGCTTTGCAGAACTTGAGGATTCCGCGGACGATCGGGTCGAAGAGACCGACGTCGATCATGACGCCGAAGTAGACGATCGCGAACATGAGCATCGCCGCGGTGGGGGCGAGGCTGGTCACGCCGTCGATGACGTAGTCGCCGAGCTGGGCGCCCTTGCCGACGAACACGCAGAAAAGCGCGGGAATCAGCACGAGCGCCGCGATCGGCGACATCTTCTTCATCATGATCAGGACCAGGAAGGTCGCGATCATGGCGAAGCCGAGGATGGTCAGCATGAGTGGATACCTAACGTTCGCCCTTGAACTCCCACCTGGGCCGGCGGTGCGACGACGTTAGGTCCCGTCAAGCAGCGTTAACAAGACGTTGACGTGCGAGCAATAAGCGCAAAACTGCTGGTCACAGCTTTGCTCAGGTCAGCGGCCTATGCATTTCAGGCCACCGGGGCCAGCTCGACGGGAACTCCGTTGAGGACCGCGTTGCCCGACAGCGGGTCGAGCAGGCTGCCGTCGAGGAGCTGGTTGACGTTGACCCCGGGGTCGGCGGCGGCATGGCGCAGCCGGGTGCCGGGACGGTCGTGACCCCAGCCGTGCGGCAGGCTGACCACGCCCCGGCGCACCCCGTCGGTGATCTCCGCCGGGACGGTCACCGCTCCCCCGGCGCCCTTGACCCGCACCGGCGCCCCGTCGCGCACGCCGAGCCGTTCGGCGTCGTCGGGGTGGATGTGCAGAGTGCAGCGGTTGGTGCCGCCGGTGAGGGCCGGGATGTTGTGCATCCAGCTGTTGTTGGAGCGCAGATGCCTGCGGCCGACGAGCAGCAGTCCGGCGGGCCGCTCGGCCATGGCCCGCCTCAGCCGGGGCAGGTCGGCGGCGATCGGGCCGGGCAGCAGCTCCACCTTGCCGGTGCGGGTCCTCAGCGGCTGCGGCAGGCGCGGGCGCAGGGGGCCGAGGTCGATGCCGTGCGGATGCGCCAGCAGCCTCTCCAGGGTCACTCCGTCCTCGCGGGCGCCGAAGCCGTCGCCGTAGGGGCCGAGCCGCAGCATCATGTCGAGCCGCCGCTCGGGGCCGTTCTCGCCGGTGAGCTGTGCGGCCAGCTCGCGCGGGTCGCGGCCGTGCACCGGGGAGTGGGGGTCCTGGACCGCCTTGGCGAGGGTCTGGTCGATGACCATGGCGTCGACGGCGGCGGGTTCGGCTCCGTGCTTCCCCAAGCTCTCGGCTTCGCTCGAGCAGGGGAGACCCCAATCCGTCGCCGCGAGGATCAGCCGGGACAGGATCTCCGTCTCCGCCATCCGCCCGGGCTCCAGCGGAATCGCGGGGCGGGTGTAGCGGACCTGGTTGCGGATCGCGAGGGTGTTGAAGGCGAAGTCGTGGTGCGGGCTCTGCGCGGGCGGGGGCGGCGGCAGCACGACGTCGGCGTGCCGGGAGGTCTCGTTGAGGTAGGGGTCGACGCTGACCATGAAGTCGAGCGAGGCGAGGGCCTTGTCGAGGCGGTCGCCGTCGGGCGCGGAGAGCACCGGGTTGGCGGCGATCGCTACGAGCGCCCGGATCGGCTCGCCCTCCTCCGTCTGGGTGTCGATCTCCTCGGCGAGCGCGGAGATCGGCAACTCGCCCTTCGCCTCGGGGTGTCCGCTCACCCGGGAGTGCCAGCGGCCGAGCGCGAAGCCCTTGCCGGGACCGGCCGGGCGGGGCGTCTTGTCGGTGGCGGCCTGCGGGAAGAGGGCGCCGCCGGGCCGGTCCAGGTTGCCGGTGAGGATGTTCAGGACGTCGACGAGCCAGCTGGCGAGGGTGCCGTGCGGGACGGTGCAGCTGCCGATGCGGCCGTAGACGGCCGCGGTGGGCGCGGCGGCCAGCTCGCGGGCGAGCAGGCGCGGCACCTCGGCGTCCACGTCACAGGCCGCGGCGACCGCCTCGGGGGTGAAGTCGCGCAGGGCTTCCCGGAGTTCGTCGAGGCCGTGCAGGTGCGGGGCCAGTTCGCCGACGTCGACGAGGTCTTCGGCGAACAGCACGTGCGCCGTCGCCGCGAGGAGGAGCGCGTCGGTGCCGGGGCGGACGGCGATGTGCCGGTCGGCGAGCTTCGCGGTGCGGGTGCGGCGCGGGTCGATGACGGTGAGGGTGCCGCCGCGGGCCTTGAGGGCCTTCAGCCGGCCCGGGAAGTCGGGGGCGGTGCACAGGCTGCCGTTGGACTCCAGCGGGTTGGCGCCGATCAGCAGCAGATGGTCGGTGCGGTCCAGGTCGGGCACGGGGATGGCGTTGGCGTCGCCGTAGAGCAGACCGCTGGAGACGTGCTTGGGCATCTGGTCGACCGTGGAGGCGGTGAACAGGCTGCGGGTGCCGAGCGCGCCGAGGAGGACCGGCGGGTAGAGGGCGCCGGCCATGGTGTGCACGTTGGGGTTGCCGAGGACGACGCCCACGGCGTGCGGTCCGTACCGCTCGACGACCGGACGGAGGCCGGCGGCCACCGCGTCGAAGGCCTCGTCCCAGGTGGCCTCGCGCAGTGCGCCGTCGCGGCGCACCAGCGGGGTGCGCAGCCGGTCCGGGTCGCCGTCGACGGCTCCGAAGGAGGCGCCCTTGGGGCAGATGAAGCCCTGGCTGAAGACGTCGTCGCGGTCACCTCGGGCGCCGGTGACCGTGGTGCCCTCGATGGTGAGGGTCAGCCCGCAGGTGGCCTCGCACAACGGGCAGATACGCAGAGCGGTACGGGGCACGGGGTCCTCCCGGGGTTCCGGCGGCTACGGCGACGCGCGACGTGGCCGAGCATACCGACCGGTAGGCATGGAGGGGAGGGCTCCCGTACCACCGGCTGTCAGTCCAGGACCCGCCCCAGATAGGACCGCAGCAGCTCCCGCATCTCCCCGATGATCCGCTCGTCCCCCTGCGGATCCACCCGGAAGGCCAGCTGGACGAGCGTGTCCGCGGTCTCCACGGCGATCAGGAACGTCCGGCGCAGATCGTCGTCGGGGGTACGGCCGAGAAAGCCGGAGAGCAGGTCGGTCAGCCGGTCGGCGACCCGGTGGTTGGGCTCGCCCTGCCGGGCGCCGACGGGGATCTGGTTGCCGAAGTCGACCAGGGAGAAGCCGGGCGCGGTGCGCTTCATGGCCAGGTACTCGTCGAGCACGGCGTCCATGGCCGCCCGCCAGTCACCGGCGCGGGCGTCCTTCAGCCGCCCCGTGACACGCTCGGCGTACCGCTCCAGGTTGCGCTGGGCGAGCGCGTCCGCCATCTGCCGTTTGTTGCCGAAGAAGCGGTAGACGGAGCCGATGGGGACTCCGGCGCGCTGGGCGACGGCACGGGTGCTCAGCGCGTCGTAGCCGACCTCGTCGAGCAGGTCGGCGCAGGCGTCGAGGATCCTGGTCAGCCGTTCGGCACTGCGGCGCTGCACGGGCGCGCGGCGGAGCGTGGTCGCATGGGGCACGGGCTTCATGATGCCTTTCCGTGGCGGTCCGGTGAACCTCACCCCCCAGTACGCGTATCGGTGGCCACCGCACTCACCTCGGCGCCGCTCGGCTCGGCGGCGGGGCCGGAGCGAGCCTCACTCGCCGGCGCCCCCGGCGGAGCCGACGGCACTCGCCTCGGGTGCCGGTTCGGACTCCGAGGCGGTGATGTCGGCCGTGCTCTCGACCGGTCGGCCGTCGACCGCCCACACGGTGCCGTCGTCGGCGTAGAGACGGGCGGTGACGTGGTGGGTGCCGCGCGGGACGAGCCGGGCGGGCAGGCGGTACTCGGGGGTGCGCAGTTCGGTGACGAACCGGCCGTCGACGAAGAGCCGCGCGGTGCCGCGCCCGGCCACCGCCTCGTCGGCCGCCCCGGCGGGCGAGAAGCGGAAGTCCCGCAGGGTCAGCCGGACGTGCCAGCTGTCGCCGGCCGGGGCGGGCTGCACCTCGATGCCGACGTCGGGGGCGTCCTCCTCGTCCACCTGCCGGTAGGACCGCCCCTCCTCGTCCCTGTCCTCCAGCACCCGGCCCACCGGCGCGGGCGTGCCTCCGCCTCTCCGCTCACCTGCGTCACTGGTGCCGCAGCCCGCGGATCCGGCCAGCACGAGGACACAGACCGCGAGCGCGGCGGGAAATCCGCGCGTCCACGACATGCCGGCGAGCGTAGAAGACGGGTATGACACCTCGAATCCCCCTGGAGTCTGGTTCTCGTAGTCCTCAGGTAGTCCGCCCAGACGACGCGCCACCGGCGGTCGCGGACCTCTTGCGCTCGAGCAACCGCAATCCTACGGTGATACATAGGAATCAGCGGTCGGAAACATCATCACCGGCACAGGGGAGCAGTGATCATGAGCGATGGGGGCACCTCCCGCGCGAGCGTGTTCGAGCGTGGGGGAGCGCGCAAGACCGCCGAAGGGCTGGCGTATCTCTCGGGATTCGGCAACGAGCACAGCTCCGAGGCGGTCCCGGGCGCCCTGCCCGAGGGCCGCAACTCACCGCAGCGCGCTCCGCTGGGGCTCTACGCGGAACAGCTGAGCGGCACGGCGTTCACCGAACCGCGGGCGCACAACCGCCGCTCCTGGCTGTACCGGATCCGCCCGTCGGCCGCCCACCCGGCGTTCACCCGCGCGGGCAACGGCGCCCTGCGCACCGCGCCCTTCACCCAGACGGTGCCCGACCCGAACCGCCTGCGCTGGAACCCCCTCCCGGAGCCCGAGCCCGGCACGGACTTCCTGAAGGGCCTGTGGACCCTGGGCGGCAACGGCGACGTGACCCAGCGCACCGGCATGGCCGTGCACCTCTACCACGCCAACGCCTCCATGGACCGGGTCTTCAGCGACGCGGACGGCGAGCTGTTGATCGTCCCCGAGCGCGGCGGGCTCCTCCTGCGGACGGAGTTCGGCCTGCTCCACGCGGAGCCCGGCCATGTGGCGCTGATCCCGCGCGGGGTGCGGTTCCGGGTGGAGTTGCTGGACGAGACGGCCCGCGGCTACGTCTGCGAGAACTACGGCGCCCCCTTCCGCCTCCCCGACCTGGGCCCGATCGGCGCCAACGGCCTCGCCAACGCCCGCGACTTCCAGGCGCCGGTCGCCGCGTACGAGGACGTCGAGGGCCCGGTCGAGGTGGTGAACAAGTTCTGCGGCAACCTCTGGACCGCCACCTACGGCCACTCCCCGCTGGACGTGGTCGCCTGGCACGGCAACTACGTGCCGTACGTATACGACCTGCGCCGTTTCAACGTCATCGGCACCATCTCGTACGACCACCCCGACCCGTCGATCTTCACGGTGCTGACGTCGCCGAGCGACACGCCCGGTCTCGCGGGCGTCGACTTCGTCGTCTTCGCGCCGCGCTGGCTGGTCGGCGAGGACACCTTCCGGCCGCCGTACTTCCACCGGAACGTGATGAGCGAGTACATGGGCCTGATCGAGGGCGCCTACGACGCGAAGGCGGCCGGAGAGGGCGGTTTCGTGCCGGGCGGCGGCTCGCTGCACAACATGATGTCGGCGCACGGCCCGGACCGGGAGACGTTCGACAAGGCGAGCGCCGCCGAGTTGAAGCCGCAGAAGATCGACGACGGTCTGGCGTTCATGTTCGAGACCCGCTGGCCGGTGACCCTCACCCCGCACGCGGCCCGATCGGAACACCTGCAGCAGGGCTACGACGACGTCTGGCACGGCCTGGAGCGGCACTTCCGCCCCTTGCACTGAGGATTCCGCACCAGGTAGAGGATGGCCCCGTGACCTCCTTCGCCCCCGACTCCATCGTCCTGAACCGCAAGCTGCCGCTCTGGTACCAGGTGTCGCAGTCGCTGCGCGCCTCGATACTCGGCCGCTCGCCCCGGGACCCGCTCCGGCTGCCCACGGAAGAACAGCTCGCCGGGCACTACGGCGTGAGCGTGCTGACCATGCGGCAGGCGCTGAAGGAGCTGGAGGACGAAGGGCTCATCACCCGCCATCGCCGGCGCGGCACGTTCATCGAGCCGAACGCCCGCCGGGGCTCACCGGTGCGGCTGCTCGGCTCGGTGGACGCGATCGTGGCCCAGCAGTCCGGCATGACGACCGCACTGCTGGAACACGGCCGCGCCCCCGTGCCCGCCGAGGTCGCCGAGTACTTCCCGGACCTCGCCGAGGCGGCCACGTACCACCGGCTGCGCAGCGACGCCGAGACCGGCGAGCCGACCAACCACGCCCGCAACTGGGTCCGCCCCGAACTCGCCGACCGCATCGACCTCGACGACCTGGTCCGCTGGCCGATGACCAAGGTGCTGCGCGACGTCGTCGGCGCGGACATCAGCCGCATCACCGACACCGTGGAGGCCCGCCTCGCCGACCCGGAGACGGCCCGGCTCCTCGAAGTCCCGCTGCTCAGCCCGATCCTGCACTACACGGGCGTCACCTACGACGGGGACGGCCGCGTCCTGGACGTCGCCGTCATCCACTACCGGGGCGACCGCTTCTCGTTCACGGTCACCCTGGAGGCCACCTGAGCCGTCGTACGATGCCGGGCGTGACGTACGACGACGCTCCGCTGCTGGCGGACCTCATGCCGTGGTCCGTCGCACCGCCCCGGCTCGGCCGGGGCTGGCCGGCGGCTCCCGACCCCGCCTCGCTGAAGGCCCGCTGGAACACCTTCGTGACGGCCGAGGGCGCCGACCGGGAGGCGCTGTTCGAGCCGACCCGCGCCCGCACCCTGCGCACCGCGGTCGGCCAGCTCCCCGGCCAGTCCACCGGCACGGAACGCCTCCTGCGCGCCACGGGCCCCTGCCCGCAGCCGGTCCGCATTCTGCACGCCCCCTTCGACGAACAGTGGCTCATTCCCGACCACCGCCTCATCGACGCCGCCCGCCCGGAGCTGTGGCGGGTGGCCGACGCCCACCAGGTCTTCGCCGTGGAGAACCCGGAGGACCCGGCGCTCCCGCTGCTGGCGACCTCCCTGCTGCCCGTGCTCCGCCCCGGCCCCGTCCGCCCCCTCTACCGCCGCCCCGGCGGCACGGATCCCAACCTGACGCCGGGCCTCCTGGAACACCTGGCAGCGCGCCTCGGGCAGACGGTCGAGCCGGTGGACGTTCTCGC
Organism: Streptomyces sp. NPDC030838; assembly: GCF_055572035.1. Lineage (NCBI taxonomy): Bacteria > Bacillati > Actinomycetota > Actinomycetes > Kitasatosporales > Streptomycetaceae > Streptomyces > Streptomyces sp. NPDC030838. Next base: position 175,528 of record NZ_JBVIED010000015.1, read on the forward strand.
CTGGACCCTGGCGACGGCCGGCTCCGGTCTCACCGTCCCCCTGACCGAGGACCCCGAACTCTGGTCCTCCGGTGTCGCCCTGGGCCGCCGCCTGCTCTGGCTGATGCGCCGCGACGGCGACCGCCCCAAACTCCCCGGCGGCCGCCGCCCGTACGTCCGCGCCCCGCTGCCCGCCCGCCCCGTGACCCTCCACTACGACCGCGAGGAGGAAGCCCTCCACCTCGACGAGGGCCGCATCTCGCCGGTACCGCCGGAGGCCTGGGACTTCGCGACGAACGGGGTACGGGTCCTGGAGCACTGGTTCACCGTCCGCACCACCACCCCCGACCCGGGCACCCTCACGGCGATCCGTCCGCCGGCCTGGCCGCAGGCGTGGACGTCGGAGCTGCTGGAGCTGATCGCGGTGCTGGCACTGATCGCGGAACTGCGGCCGCGGCAGAAGGAGCTGACGGTGACGACTCCGATCACGGCGACGGAATTGAGGGAGGCCGGCGTCCTTCCCGTGCACGAAGCGGCACGTCGACCGGCGTCGGTCCTGGATCACCACGAGGAGGGCCCGGACGGCCAGTTCGCGCTGATCTAGCTCCTGGGCTCGAAGGCGTCCAGCATCCGGTTCAGCATCAGCTCGAACGCCCCGTCGAGATCAATCGGCCCCTGATCCTCGGCGAACGCCGCCGCCAGCCTCGGATAGGCCCCCGTAGCCACCTGACTCCCGAGGTAAGCGATCCGCACCGCGTTCTCCTCCTCCGCCGACCACGGCAACGACCGCGTCCGCTCGGCGGCGGCCAGCTCGGTCGCGACGTACGACGTCACACAGCCGTTCAGCATTCCGACGAGCTGCATCTTCATGCCGTAGGGCGCCTGAAGCGGATCCAGGCAGGTCAGACAGTGCTCCAGATACCGCAGGGCGTTCGGGCTGAAGCCGTAGACCGGTGACATCAGCCGCGTCAGCCACGGGTGCCGGTGCATCAACGCCCGCGTCTGCTGGGCGACCCGGCGCATGTCCGCCCGCCAGTCCCCGGTCGGCTCCCACAGCTCGTGCTCCCCGCTGACCGCGTCCACCATCAGCTCGTACAGGTCCTCCTTGCGGGGGACGTAGTTGTACAGGGACATCGTCCCGCACCCCAGCTCGCCCGCGACGCGCCGCATCGACACCGCGTCCAGCCCCTCGGCGTCGGCGATCCGCACCGCCGCCGCCGCGATGTCGGCACGGGTGTACGCCGGCCTCGGCCCACGGCCCGTCCGCGCGGGGCGCGCCCAGATCACTTCGGGTTCGGCCGCTCGGCCCGCCATCGGTCATCACCTCGCCCACCATCCTAGTTACGTACGCCGTACGTAGTGCGCTATGGTCGAGCCATGACTACTACGTACGCTGTACTTAGTGAGGGTCTGGAGAAGCGCTTCGGCGAGGTGCGCGCCCTGCGCGGACTGGATCTCGCGGTCGCGGAGGGGACGATCTGCGGGCTGCTCGGCCCGAACGGGGCGGGCAAGACCACCGCCGTCCGGCTGCTGACCACGCTGCTGCGCCCGGACGCCGGCTCCGCCCGGATCGCCGGGCACGACCTGGTCCGCGAGGCTGCGGCGGTCCGCCGCCGGATCGGTGTCACCGGGCAGTACGCGTCGGTCGACGGCGATCTCACCGGCCGTCAGAACCTGCGCCTGTTCGCCCGGCTGCACCGGGTGCGCGGCCCGGCGGACGCCGCCGACGAACTGCTGGAGCGCTTCGGCCTCACCGAGGCCGCCGACCGCCCCGCCTCGACCTACTCGGGCGGGATGCGCCGCCGCCTCGACCTGGCGGCGAGCCTGGTCCGCCGCCCGGACGTGCTGTTCCTGGACGAGCCGACGACCGGCCTCGACCCGGCGTCCCGCAACGGGATCTGGGACGCGGTGCGCGCGCTGAAGGCCGAGGGCACGACGGTGCTGCTGACCACGCAGTACCTGGAGGAGGCCGACCGGCTCGCCGACGACATCGCGCTGGTGGACCGCGGCCGGGTCGCGCACACCGGCTCCCCGGCCGAACTGAAGGCGATCGTCGGGGCGTACGTCGAGGTGGTGGTCGCCGACGCCGACGTGATGGTGAAGGCGGCGGGTGTGCTGGACCACCTCACCGGCGCGCGGCCGGCGTTCGACCACGCCCGGGGCGCGGTCGGCGCGGTCACCCGGGACACCACCCTCACCCTGCCCCGCCTGGTACGCGAACTCGACGCGGCGGGCGTGCCGTTGATCGACGCGAGCCTCAGGCCGCCGACCCTCGACGACGTCTTCCTGCGCCTCACCGAGAAGGAGCCCGCGACATGAGCACACTGATCTACGACGGCACCGCCATGCTGGGCCGTCAGCTCCAGCGGGCCCGCAACAACCCGGGCCTGCTGATCCTGACCCAGACCATGCCGATCACCATGCTGCTGTTCTTCGGCTACGTCTTCGGCAGCGCCCTGGCCATGCCCGGCGCCGAGTACCGCTCCTTCCTGGTGCCGGGGCTGCTGGTGGCGACGGCCGCGGGCGGGGTGATGACCGGGATGTTCCAGGCCGCTCAGGACACCCACCGGGGTGTGACCGACCGGCTGCGCACCCTGCCGATGAGCAGAGCGGCGGTGCCGCTCGGCCAGGCCGCCGCGGACCTGGTGCTCAACGCGGCGGGCACCGTGCCGTTCCTGCTGGTCGGGCTGGCGATGGGCTGGCGGATCGAGGGATCGGCGGCGGAGGCCGCCGCAGCCGTCGGACTCCTCCTGCTGTTTCGCTTCGCCTGCACCTGGGCGGGGATCTTCCTGGGCCTGCTCACCCGCAACGAGGAGGCCGCCGGCCAGCTCGGCGGGGCGACCTTCGTGCTGCCGCTGCTGTCCAACGCCTACATCCCCACCGACGGCCTGCCCGGCTGGCTGCGCACCCTCGCCGAGTGGAACCCGATCAGCGCGGTCACCACGGCCGTACGGGATCTGTGCGGCAACGCTCCCGTGCCCGACGGCGCCGCCTGGCCGGTGGCGCATCCGGTCGCCGGGTCGCTGGCCTGGTGCGCGGTACTGATCGCCGCCTTCGCCCCGGCCGCCGTACGCCGCTACGCGCACGGGGACCGGTAGCGGCTACTGACAAAGCACCTGGGCAGGGGCCATGATCCACCCCATGGATCAGCTCCCCCTGCCCCTGGAGGGCATCACCGTCGTCGCCGTCGAGCAGGCCGTCTCCGCCCCGTTCGCCACCCGTCAGCTCGCCGATCTCGGCGCCCGGGTGATCAAGGTGGAGCGGGTCGACGGCGGGGACTTCGCGCGCGGCTACGACACCGCCGCCCGCGGTCTGGCCTCGCACTTCGTGTGGTGCAACCGCGGCAAGGAGTCGATCGCGCTGGATCTGAAGGACCCGCGCGGTCTCGAGGTCGTCCGGCGGCTGGTCGCGGACGCGGACGTGTTCGTGCAGAACCTCGCGCACGGGGCGGCGGCCCGGCTCGGCCTGGACGCGGCGACGCTGTGCGCGGCGCACCCGCGGCTGATCGCGGTGGACATCTCGGGCTACGGGGCGTCGGGGCCGTACGCGGACAAGCGGGCCTACGACATGCTCGTGCAGTGCGAGGCGGGCCTGGTGTCGGTGACCGGGACGCCGGAGCAGCCGGTGAAGGCGGGCATCCCGGCGGCGGACATCGCGGCGGCCATGTACGCCTTCTCCGGCGTGCTGGCCGCGCTGGTGCGGCGCGGCGCGACCGGGCGCGGCGGGCCGGTGGAGATCTCGATGCTGGAGGCGCTGGCGGAGTGGATGGGCCATCCGCTGCACCACGCGATGCACGACGGCACTCCCCCGGCGCGCACCGGCCTGGCGCACGCGGTGATCGCGCCGTACGACGCCTACGCCACGGCGGACGGAGGGCGGGTGCTGCTGTCGGTGCAGAACGACCGGGAGTGGCGTCGGCTGGCCGAACAGGTCATAGGCGAGCCGGAGTTGGGCACGGACCCGGGCTTCGCGACGAACGCGGCGCGGGTGGCGAACCGGGAACGTACGGACGAGCTGGTGGGGAAGGCGCTGGGGGCGCTCGACGCCGACGAGGCGCTGGCGCGGCTGGAGGGCGCGGGGATCGCGTGCGCGCGGCTGCGGGACGTACGGGAAGTGGCGGAGCATCCGCAGCTGGCGGCGCGGGGGCGGTGGCGGGAGGTGGGGTCGCCGGTCGGGCCGCTGCGGGCGCTGCTGCCGCCGATCACGCTGCCGGGTGGGGACACCGCACGGATGGGTGATGTCCCCGCGCTCGGCCAGCACACCGGGGCGCTGCTGCGTGCCGTGGGGATGACGGACGACGAGATCGCAGCCTTGCGCCGGGACGGTGTGGTGGCCTGAGCGCGGGTCCGGGAAGCGGCCCTCGGGGAGCGCGCGTGCCGGTCAGCGCCCGCCGAACAGGGTGCGGCGGAGCCGGCGCAGCGGGGCGAAGAGCGAGACGCGGCTCACTCGGGCGCCCGTGGCGCTGGGGCGGTGCGCGGGCTCGCGCGCGGTCAGCTCACGCATCAGCGAGGTCGCCTCGGCCGTCTTCTGCTGCGGCACGGCGGGACCCGCCAGCACCGCGAGATGGCGGTCGAGGCGCGTACTGGTCGCGCTGCTTCCGCAGGTGATCGCAGGGACCCTCGCCCTGCTGCGCACAGTTATCTGTTCCATGTCACTCCCCACCCGTACGAGTCCACCCGGCCCGGGCAGGGTAACCCTATCGCCCCCTCGGGGCACTCGTGTATCGCGGTCACAGGAAACACCTTCCCCGTAAGGGTGTTGACGACCCGTCTTCGATTACTCTCCGAATCCGACCGATTCCAGGGCGAGTTGGACAATGGGCTGGGTCGTCGGCTGAGCTGACCCTCCGTCGGGTTCGACGGTCACAGCGAGTGATGTCGCCGCGCTGTCCAGGCCGGATGCGACCAACGGCGTGTCGCCGTCGAAGAGGCCGAGGGAGCGCGGTTGCGCGTGGGGGCGCATGAGCCACAGCTGGTGCACGTGTTCGCCGGGCGGCTCTCCGTACCCGCCCAGGGTCACCACCGCACGCCCCTCGGATGCGGAAGCGATCACTCCGATCGTGCGGCCCCGCGCGTCCCGCCCGGTCGCCGACCGGGCGTCCTCGGCGGCCAGGACGTGGGCGATCTCACGTGCCCGGTCCCGTTCCGCGGCGAGTTCGTCCCGGGTCCGGTCCGCCTGGACGGCGAAGAGCGCGGCGACGACGAGGGCCGCGGCGGCGGTCACGGTCGCGAACGGCATCAGCAGGGGCCGCGTGCGGGGCGTACGGGTGCGGGCCGGCGGCGGCTGCGTGCCCCAGACATGCGGCGGCAGCCGCACAGTGGGGCCAGGGGCCACGGCCGGGTCCTGCGGAGTGGCCCGTACGGCGGCCATGACCCGGTCGCGCAGGGCGGGCGGGGCGGGTTCGGCCGCCGACCAGGCCAGCCGCACCGCGTCCTCGGACAGCGCCCGCACCTCGGCGTCGCACCGCCCGCACCGGGCCAGATGCCGTTCGAACCGGCGCCGTTCCCCGGGGCCGAGGGCGTCCAGGGCGTAGGGCGCGGCGAGCGAGTGGGGGTTCTCGCGGCGGAGGAGACGGCCGAGGAGGCTCATGCGGCACCTCCGAGGCAGTCCCGCAGCCGGGTCAGCCCGTCCCGCATCCGGGTCTTCACCGTGCCCAGCGGCAGCGACAGACGCTCGGCGACCTCGCGGTAGGTGTAGCCGTCGTAGTAGGCGAGGGTGACGGACTGGCGCTGGAGGGCGGTGAGCCGGTCCAGGCAGCGGCGCACCCACTCGCGTTCGAGGCCCGCCTCCACCTCCTCGGCGACCTGGTCGAAGGCCGGCGCCTGGGCACGCAGCGCCTCCCGCTGTTCGCGGTCGACGGCCGCGCGGGCGCTGCGCACCCGGTCGACCGCCCGGCGGTGCGCGAGGGTGAGCACCCAGGCGAGCGCGCTGCCGCGCCCCGGGTCGAACCGCCCGGCGGACCGCCAGAGTTCGAGCAGCACCTCCTGGGCCACCTCCTCGGACTGGGCCGGATCCCGCACCACTCGCTTGACCAGACCGAACACCGGGCCGGACACCAGGGTGTACAGGTCCTCGAAGGCCTGCTGGTCGCCGTCCGCCACGCGCAGCAGAAGCTCGTCCGCCTCCACCCGCTCCCCCTCCCCTGTCACCTGTCGGACGGGAGTACGGATCAGCATGCCGAAAACGCGGGTCGGGGCGTGAGGAAATCTTTTCCCGATCAATTTTCCCCACCGACCAATCCGGCCGGCGGTCCGCTGCGAATCCCCCGGTGTCAGGCAAGTCGGCACGGAGGAACGGACGGCATGACAGCTATCTCCAGGAGCGGGTCGGGACGCGGCGTCGCCGCCCTCGTGTGTGGCGCGCTGGCCGCCGGGGGGCTCGCAGCCGCCGGTGTGACCGCGCTGACGCCGGAGGCGGCCCACGCCTCCAGCCACCGGGAGGCCCCGCTGATCTCGGGGACCCCGCAGTACGACAACACGGACCTCTACGCGTTCGTCAGCCCGGACAAGCCGGACACGACGACGCTCATCGCCAACTGGATCCCCTTCGAGGAGCCGGCCGGCGGACCGAACTTCTTCCCGTTCGCCGAGGACGCGCAGTACGACCTCCGCGTCGACAACGACGGCGACGCCCAGGAGGACCTGGTCTTCCGCTACACCTTCACCACGCACGTCAAGAACGAGAACACCTTCCTCTACAACACCGGTCCGGTGGAGAGCCTGGACGATCCCGACCTCAACGTGACCCAGACGTACGACATCGAACTGATCCGGCTGAAGAACCTGCACCCGGAGTCCCGGACGAAGATCGCCGACCAGGTGCCGGTGGCGCCGTCGAACGTCGGCAAGGCGTCGATGCCGGACTACGGCAAGCTCCGCGACCAGGCCGTGCACCAGCTGCCGGGCGGCGCCACGACGTTCGCCGGGCAGGCGGACGACCCGTTCTTCCTGGACCTGCGCGTCTTCGACCTGCTGTACGGCGGGAACCTCTCCGAGGTCGGCAACGACACCCTCAAGGGCTACAACGTCAACTCCATCGCCCTCCAGGTGCCCACCGACATGATCACCGAGTCGGCACACCAGCCGGTGGTCGGCGTCTGGTCCACCACGCAGCGCAAGAACGCCCAGGGGCACTTCAGGCAGGTGTCCCGCCTGGGCAACCCGCTGGTGAACGAGGTCGTCAATCCGCAGAAGGACAAGGACACGTTCAACGCGTCCACGCCGCGGGACGACGGGAAGTTCCTGAAGAACGTCACCAACCCCGAACTGCCCAAGCTGATCGAGGCGATCTACAAGATCAAGGCCCCGGCCGAGCCCCGCGACGACCTCGTCGACGTCTTCCTCAAGGGCGTCGAGGACCTCAACCAGCCGCCGCACGTGACACCGGCGGAGCAGCTGCGCCTGAACACCTCGGTCAAGCCGGCGAAGCAACCCAAGCGGCTCGGCGTCCTCGACGGCGACACCGCGGGCTTCCCCAACGGCCGGCGGCTCACCGACGACGTGATCGACGCGTCCTTGCAGGTCGTCGAGGGCGAACTGGTCGGCGCCAAGAACGACCTGGGCGACGCGGTGGACGCCAACGACAAGGAGTTCGAGAAGGCGTTCCCGTACGTCGCACTGCCGACGGAGGGTTCGCGCGGCCCGCTCGCCAAGGGCACCTCGGGCGACACCGACGTCCGCAGTCAGCTCGGTGACGCGCTGCGCCCGGCCGGCTCCGCCGGCCAGGACACCACCCTCATCGCCCTCTCCGCGGGCGCCGGCGCGGTGGGCGTGCTGCTGATCGGCGCCGGACTGGCCTGGTGGCGCCGCACCCGGGGCCGCGCCTACTGACGGCCCCTCCCGCAGACCGGCGCGGCCCGTCCCTCCCCAACCCCCACGGCGCGGGCCGCGCCTCCCCCTTCCCACGTTCCAGCCGCCGCACGAGGAGAGGCATGGTCCCCCGCACGACGCACGACGACACCGAGCAGCCGCCCCGGCGCCGCCGCCGCACCGCCCGACTCGCCGGATGCGCCGCCCTGCTGGCGGTGGCCCTGACGGGGACGGCGATCGCGGTCGGCGACGTCCGCGACGACGGCAGGCGGCCGGTCTCAGCGGTGCCCGTCTCCCCCGCCCTGCTCTCACAGGGCGACCTGACCGCGACCGTCACCGCGCTCCAGGCCCGTCTGCGCGCCCAGCCACGGGACCACACCGGCTGGGCGACGCTCGGTCTGGCGTACGTCGAGCAGGCCAGGACCACCGGCGACCCGTCCCGCTATCCGCAGGCCGACCGCGCCCTGGACCGCTCGCTCGCCCTGCGCCCCGGCAACGACCAGGCCCTCGCGGGCCGTGCCGCCCTGGCCGCCGCCCGACACGACTTCACCGGCGCCCTCCGCCACGCCGACCGGGCGCTGAGGAGCAACCCGTACAACGAACGCGCCCTGTGCACCCGCGTCGACGCCCTCGTCGAACTCGGCCGTTACGCGGAGGCCTCGAAGGCCGCCGACCTCGCCGACTCCCGGCGGCCGGGGGTGCCGGTCTTCACGCGGTACGCGTACGTCCGGGAGCTGCGCGGCGATGTCCGCACCGCGCGCCGGGTCCTGAAGCAGGCGCTCGGCTCGGCCCGCGCGCCCGGCGACGTGGCGTACGTGGCCACCGCGCTCGGACAGCTCGCCTTCGGCCAGGGGGAGTACGGGGCCGCCCTGCTCCACTACTCCCGCGCCCTGGCCGCCGACGACACCTACCTGCCCGCGCTGGAGGGCCGGGCGCGCGCCCAGGCCGCGCGGGGCGACCGGACGGCGGCGATCCGGACGGCGGAGCAGGTGGTCGCCCGCGCCCCGCTGCCCGGCCCGCTGGTGCTGCTCGGCGAGCTGTACGAGGAGAAGGGCGACCGGGCCAAGGCGCGCGAACAGTACGCGCTCATCGACGCCTGGACGGACCTCGCCCGCGCGGGCGGCGTCAACCCCGACCTCGACACCGCGCTCGCGGCGGCCGACCACGGCGATCCGAAGACGGCGCTGCGCGCGGCCCGCGCCGAGTGGGAACGCCGCCGCACCGTGCACACCGCCGACGCGCTCGCCTGGGCGCTGCACGTGAACGGACGGGACGCGCAGGCCCTGGCGTACGCCCGCCGGGCCACCGCGACCGGCTACCGCGACGCCGCGTTCCACTACCACCGCGGCATGATCGAACGCGCCCTCGGCCGCACCGCTGACGCCCGCGCCTCCCTCACCACGGCCCTGGAGCTGAACCCCGGCTTCGCCCCGCGGGGCGCCCGGGAGGCCCGGGCGGCGCTGAAGAGCCTGGAGGCCGCCAAGTGAAACTCCGTCACTTGGCCGCGTGCGCCGTGGCCGTCTGCGCGCTCGTCCTGCTGCCCGCCGGGACCGCCGCCGCCCATCCGCTGGGCAACTTCACCGTCAACCAGTACGACGGACTGGTCGCCACCCCCGGCGAGCTGCGCGTCGCGCACGTCGAGGACTTCGCCGAGATCCCGGCGACCCAGGCCGGGCCGGACATCGAGCGGCTGGGCCTGGACACCTGGGCGCGCGAGCGGTGCGCCCGGGCGGCGCGGGACAGCCGGGTCACCGTCGACGGACGGCGGGTCCCGCTCACCGTCGTCTCCGGTACCGGGCAGGTGCGGCCGGGGCAGGCGGGGCTCGACACCCTCCGCGTGGAGTGCCGGCTGACGGCCCCGCTCCCGCAGGACGGGCCGGTGACGGTCGGGTTCCGCAGCGCGGGTGGCGCCCTCGGCCCCGGCTGGCGGGAGATCACGGCACGCGGCGACCGTACGACACTCACCGCGTCGAACGTGCCCGAGAAGTCGGCGTCGGACGAACTGACCCGGTACCCGGAGGAGTTGCTGTCCTCCCCGGCCGACACCACCTCCGCCTCCCTGCGGTTGCGCCCCGGCGGGCCCGCCCTGGCCGAGGAGCGGGACTCCGACGCGCCCGCCGCGTCCGTGCTGCCGCGCGGCGCCGACCGCTTCACCCGCGCCCTCGACTCCCTGGTCGCCCGTCACGACCTCACCCCCGGCTTCGCCGCCCTCGCCCTCGCCGTCGCGCTCGGCCTGGGCGCGCTGCACGCGCTCGCGCCGGGCCACGGCAAGACGCTCATGGCCGCGACGGCGGCGGCGCGGGGCGGCCGGGCCCGGTTGCGGGACGTCCTGCCCCTGGCGGCCTCGGTGACCGTCACCCACACCCTCGGCGTCATCGCCCTGGGCCTTCTGGTCACGGCCGGTTCGGCGGCGGCGCCCTCGGTGGTCGCCTGGCTGGGCATCGCGAGCGGCGCCCTGGTGACGGCGGCGGGAGTGGGCCTCGTACGACGGGCGTGGCGGAACCGGAAACACGGGCACGGGCATGGACACGGACACGGGCATGGACACGGGCACGGGCACGGGCACGGGCACCACCATCACCACACCCACACCCACACCCACACCCGCCCCTCCCTCCGCGGCACCCTCTTCCTCGGCTTCGCCGGAGGGCTCGTCCCCAGCCCCTCCGCGGTCGTCGTGCTCGTCGGCGCGGCGGCGCTGGGGAAGGCGTGGTTCGGGCTGCTGCTCGTCCTCGCGTACGGGGCGGGGCTCGCGGTGACGCTCACCGCGGCCGGGTTCGCCGTGTTCCGGCTGGGTGCGGGCCTGGCGGCGCGGGTCCGCCGACCCTCCGGCCGTCTGACGGCCGCCCTGCGGCGTACCGCGCCGCTGGGGTCGGCGTCCGTCGTCGTGGCCCTCGGGGCCGGATTGGTGCTCAAGGGGGCGGCAACGGCACTCGGGTGAGCTACTTTCGTGGAGAAACAGGGATTTCGCCCGGATGCGAATGGGGGGCCGCCCGTGTCCGACGTACCGGGTCGTGAACGGCTGATCGCGGGGCGCTACCGGTTGCTGTCCCCGCTCGGCGAGGGCGGCATGGGCACCGTGTGGCGGGCCCGTGACGAGGTGCTGCACCGCGAGGTCGCCGTCAAGGAGGTGCGTGCCCCGGCCGGGTTGCCCGGGTCCGACGTGGAGCGGATGTACGCCCGGCTGGAGCGCGAGGCGTGGGCCGCGGCGCGGGTCGCGAACCGCAATGTGGTGACGGTCTACGACGTGGCGACCGAGGAGGGCCGCCCCTGGATCGTGATGGAGCTGGTGCGGGGCATCTCGCTGGCCGAGCTGCTGGAGGCCGAGGGTCCGCTCACCCCGCGGCGGGCAGCGCACATCGGCGCGGAGGTGCTGGCCGCGCTGCGGGCCGCGCACGCGGCGGGGGTGCTGCACCGGGATGTGAAGCCGGCGAACGTGCTGCTGTCGAACGACGGCCGGGTGGTGCTCACCGACTTCGGCATCGCCATGGTCGAGGGCAGCTCCGCGCTGACCATGACCGGCGAGGTCGTCGGCTCGCCGGAGTTCCTGGCGCCGGAGCGGGCGCTGGGCCGTACGCCCGGCCCGGAGTCCGACCTGTGGTCGCTCGGCGTGCTGCTGTACGCGGCCGTGGAGGGCAGCTCGCCGTTCCGCCAGAACACCCCGCTCAGCACCCTGCGGGCCATCGTCGACGAGGAGTTGCCGCCGCCCCGCCGGGCGGGTCCGCTCGCCCCGGTCATCGAGGGCCTGCTGCGCAAGGATCCGGCCGAGCGGCTGTCCGCCGACCGGGCCGAGCAGGATCTGCGGCTGATCGGTGCGGGAGGCGCTCCGCGCGCGGACACGGCTCCGACGACGCCCTACGCGCCGTACGCCCCGACCGTCGTGGCAGCCGAACCCACCCCGCCGCCGCGCCAGGCGACCGCCCCGACCGCTCCCACCGCCCCGGTCCCCGAGCCGCCGCCCCGCAACCGGTGGGCCGCCGTCGTCCTGGTCGCGGGCGTGGCCGCGCTCGCCCTGGCGCTCGCGGGGCTGACGTACGCGCTGCTGAACCGCGACGACGGAAAGGACGGGAAGGCGGGCGGTGTCTCCGATACGCCGACCGTGCAGCACGGTTCACCGACCCCGACGGACGAGGAGACCGCCGAGGAGTCCCCCTCCCCCACGCCGACTCCGAGCCCGAGTCCGAGCCCGAGCGGCAGCCCTTCCAGCACTCCTCCGCCCCAGTCGGTGACCGTCACCGTCGCCGGGGCGCGCACGGAGTACTCCGGTCCCTGTCCGCCGCCGGCCGAGGAGGCGCCGGAGTTCACGGCGACGTTCACGGTGGGCCGGGTGCCGACGGAAGTCGTATACCAGTGGGTGGACGAGGACGGGGAGCCGTTCGACGGCGGCTGGAAGACGCTGTCGTTCCCGGAGGGCGGCGGGAAGAGCAAGCAGGACCGGGTGGTCCTGACGACGTACGACGACAGCGGGACGCACGAGAGCGCGATCGGGGTGGAGGTGCGTGAGCCGGTGCGCGCCGCGTCCGACACGGTGGCCTTCTCGGTGACCTGTGTGACGGAGACCCCGACGGGCGGGGCCTCCGCTTCACCGAGTGCGTGAGGTTCAGGCCGCGTTGCGCAGCACCGGCAGATAGCCGCCGGACTGGCCGTTCGCGGTCGGGTGGTACGACTCGCCGATGTTGAGCCAGTTGACGCTGTGCAGCCAGGAGCTGCCGGAGCAGATCTCGTGGCCGGTGAACGTGGGTCGCACGTCGCCGAAGGTGAAGCCGTGGTTCAGGGCGCGCTTCTCGATCGCGGTGTTCAGATGGTCGGAGGCCTGGTTGATGGCGGTGCGCTTGGTCTCGGACAGGCCGAGGCACGAGGTGCCGAGCTTGTAGAAGCGGGGGTAGCCGAGCACGACGACGTGTGCCGACGGCGCCTTGGAGCGGATGGCGTTGTAGACGGCGTCGAGCTTGCCGGGCAGCGTCGAGTCGACGTACGCCTTGGCGGTGTTGATGCGGCTGATGCAGGCGCTGTCGGACTGCGTCACGCAGGTGGTCATGACGTCCGCGAAGCCGGCGTCGTTGCCGCCGACGCTGATGGACACGAGGCCCGTGCCCGCGCCGAGCGGGCTCAGCTGGCCTGCGAGGACGTCGTCCGTGCGGGCGCCCGAGCAGGCGGTGAAGTGGAAGGACGAGGGCGAGTTGGCGGCGGCCCACAGGTACGGGTACGCCTTCGTGCTGCGCTTGCAGTCGCCGCTCGAGCTGATGTAGCTGCCCGCGCCGACGCCGGAGGAGTAGGAGTCGCCGAGCGCCACGTATCCGGTGGCGGCGGCTTCTGACGCGTGGGCCGCGGTGGCTCCGGTGAGCGTCGCTACGACGCCGAGGAGGACCGAGGTCACGTATGCGACAAGTCGGGAACGTCTCATGCAACCTCCCTTTAGCAGGATCTCTGCCTCAACCGTCGTACCAACTACGCGTGTTGACGGGAAGTGTCCATGCCAACCCTTCTTGGGCCCGTTACCGGCCGGTTCCCGCACGGTTCCTGGTCGATTTTCAGACCGTTACCTGGCACTTTCCGGACCGATCCCCCGAGGCGCCCGTGCGCTTGATTTCGCGTACATGACAGATTTGTTGACGGGTGCTCAACTCCCTTGTTCCACGCCCGTAGAACACCCACGCTTTACCTCAGCCCGGAGCGGTACGCGCCGCTCCGGGCCGTGTGCGCGAAGACGCGCACATCCCCCACACGCGCGGCGCCCCACCCGGGCGTGCGCGCCGCCTAGAGGAGGACCCCCTCGTAATGGCACACCTGCGGAGCAAGAAGGTGCGGCTCGCCGCGATAACCAGCCTGGCCACCGCCGCCCTCGTGGGCGGGCTCACCGCCCTCCCCGCCCAGGCCGCCCCGGCCGAGGGCACCGTGCTCGCGGCCGACTCCCCCACCGCGATCAAGGACAGCTACATCGTCACCCTCAAGAAGGGCGCCGGCTTCAAGGCCGCGTCCAGCGAGGGCAAGGAGCTCATCAAGGAGTACGGCGGTTCCGTCAAGAAGACGTTCGGCGCCGCGCTGAACGGCTACACCGCCACCCTCTCCGAGGCCGAGGCGAAGAGACTCGCCGCCGACCCGGCGGTGGCCTCCGTCGAGCAGAACCAGCGCGTCTCCATCGACGCCACCCAGTCCAACGCCCCCTGGGGCCTGGACCGCATCGATCAGACCTCGCTCCCGCTCTCCGGCACCTACACCTACCCGGACAGCGCGGGCAGCGGCGTGACCGCCTACGTCATCGACACCGGCGTCCGCATCACCCACGCGCAGCTCAGCGGCCGTGCCTTCAACGGCTACGACGCCGTCGACGGCGACACCACCGCCCAGGACGGCAACGGCCACGGCACCCATGTGGCCACCACGATCGCGGGCTCCACCTACGGCGTCGCCAAGCAGGCGAAGATCGTCGCGGTGCGGGTGCTGAACAACAGCGGCTCGGGCACCACGGCGGGCGTGATCGCGGGTATCGACTGGGTGACGGCCAATCACTCCGGTCCCTCGGTCGCCAACATGTCCCTCGGCGGCGGGGTCTCCACCACGCTGGACAACGCGGTGCGCAGGTCCATCGCCAGCGGGGTGACCTACGCGGTCGCGGCGGGCAACAGCAACGCCAACGCCTCCTCGTTCTCCCCGGCCCGGGTCTCCGAGGCCATCACGGTCGGCGCCACCACCAGCACGGACGCCCGCGCGAGCTACTCCAACTACGGCTCGGTGCTGGACATCTTCGCGCCCGGCTCCTCCATCACGGCGGGCTGGCACACCAGCGACACCGCGACCAACACCATCTCCGGCACCTCGATGGCGACCCCGCACGTCGCGGGCGCGGCCGCGGTCTACCTGGCGGGCCACACCTCGGCCACCCCGGCGCAGGTCGCCTCGGCGCTGACCAGCGGCGCGACCACCGGCAAGGTCACCAGCCCGGGCACCGGCTCGCCCAACCGGCTGCTGAAGCTCGTCCCGTGACACCGCTGAGCGCGATCTGACCGACCGTTCCCCGGGGGCGCGCGCCGCCTCCGGGGAACCTCTTTCGCCGTCTTGACGGCCACCTCGGCGCTGCGTCACATTGAAGCCCGGCATCCGGCGCTTCGGGGGGCAAAGTCGCCAATGCAGACCATCCGCAGCACAACCGATCCAGGCGGAACAGATACGGCGGACGAGGCGGACGACTCCGAGCGGGCGCGGTCAGGGCCGGGGAGGGACCTGACGGCACTGCTCGCGGGCGCCGCCACCGCCGTCGGGGGGCTGGGCGCGTTCCTCGCGCTCACCGACTCGGGCTCGCCGCTGCGCGGCCCGTTCACACTGTTCTTCCTGCTCGCGGCACCGGCCGCGGCGATCGCCGCCGCGCTCACCGGGCTGGAACCCTTCGGCCGCACCGTCGCCTCGCTGGCCGGCGCGGTCGTCGTCGACATGCTGGTGGCCCAGACCCTGCTGGCCACGCACCGCTGGTCGGTGCGCGGCGGGCTGGTGGCCGTGACCGCGTTCAGCGCCCTCGTTCTCCTGCTGGTTCTACTGCGACGGCTGCGCGGCCGTACACCGAGAAGACAGGGCTAGTGACGTGGACATCAGCGTGTACCGCCCCGGCGAGCTGACCGCCGCCGACCGGGCGGCGTGGACCGCCCTGCAGGCCAAGGCACATCTGCACGGGGCGCCGGAGCTGGCGAACCCCTTTCTGTCCCCCGAGTTCGCGCTCGCGGTGGGCCGGCACCGGCGCGGGGTGCGCATCGCGGTGGTCCGGGAGGACGGCGAGCCGGCCGCTTACTTCCCGTTCCAGCGGTCCGCCACCGGCGTCGGCCGGGCGATCGGGCTCGGCGTCTCGGACGCGCAGGGCGTGGTGCACCGGCCCGGGTTCACCTGGGACGCCCGGGAGCTGCTGCGCGCCTGCGGGCTCGCCGTCCTGGAGTTCGACCATCTGGTCGAGGGGCAGCGGCCGTTCGCGGCCGGGGTCTCCGGCACCTTCCCGTCCCCGGTCATGGACGTCGA
Source organism: Streptomyces sp. NPDC030838 (assembly GCF_055572035.1). Taxonomy (NCBI): domain Bacteria; kingdom Bacillati; phylum Actinomycetota; class Actinomycetes; order Kitasatosporales; family Streptomycetaceae; genus Streptomyces; species Streptomyces sp. NPDC030838. The sequence goes on from NZ_JBVIED010000015.1 coordinate 191,316, forward strand.
CCAGGGCTACGACGCCTATCTCGCCGGACTGCGCGAGCGCTCGCCGAAGTTCACCCGGACGACGCTCGCCAAGGAGCGGAAGCTGGGCCGGGACGCCGGCGGGCTGCGCTATGTGCACGACGAGCGGGATCCGGCCGCGCTGCACACCCTGATGGAGTGGAAGTCGGCGCAGTACCGCCGCACCGGGCGCAGCGACCGCTTCGCGCAGGACTGGATCACCGAGCTGGTCCGCCATCTCTTCCACACCCGCACCGACCGGTTCGCCGGGACCCTGTCGGTGCTGTACGCGGACGACAAGCCGGTCGCCGCGCACTTCGGGCTGCGCAGCGAGCGGATTCTCGCCTGCTGGTTCCCGGCGTACGACCCGGCGTTCGCCAAGTACTCCCCGGGCCTGATCCTGCATCTGCGGATGGCCGAGGCCGCTGCCGCCGACGGTATCGCCTATCTCGATCTGGGCCGGGGCCAGAAGGAATACAAGGACTCCCTGAAGACCCGGGAAATCCAGGTGTCGGAGGGGTGGGTGACCCGTCGTCACCCGGTGGCGTTCGGACACCGGGCACGCCGTGCCCCGGTGCGGGCCCTGCGCAATGTCGTGGTGTCCCGGCCGGAACTGTTCGAACCCGCCGACCGACTGCTCAAACGAGTGGGAAAGATCCGCTCAGGACGGCAGTAAAGGAAAATAACCACAAAAACGTGAGACCTGGTTTCAGGTCTTGCCATATGGACTCATTCATCAATACCGTCGTACATCTCACCCGCATCGGACCATCACTCAGCGGATCCAGGGGAGGGCTCAGGGCCGCGGTGGTGCCGGCGCGGGGCGCGGTAGGGGGGTGCCGTACTCGGTCGGCGTGCGTACGTACACGTGTACGTACGTGCGTGGGGCCGAGACGTGCCGCGCAACCGGCTGCCTTTTCGCGGCCGGTGAGTTATGCCAGTGACAACCCCCCTTTCGAACCGGACACACAACCGGGCCGCCCAGGGGCGGGCGGTCCACCGGACGAGAGGGACCAGACTCATGAGCTCAGTACTGCGCCCGGTGACCACGGGCCAGGAGCCGGCCAGGACCACCGCGTACCGGCCGATCTCCTCTCACCTGGCCATCGCGCCACCGGTGAGCGTGGTGATCCCCGCCATGAACGAGGCGGAGAACCTTCCCTACGTCTTCAAGACCCTGCCGGCCTGGATCCACGAAGTGGTCCTGGTCGACGGCAACTCCACCGACAACACCGTCGAGGTCGCCCGTGAGCTGTGGCCCGGCGTGAAGGTCGTCCGGCAGCGCGGCAAGGGCAAGGGGGACGCCCTGACCACCGGGTTCGCCGCCTGCACCGGGGACATCATCGTGATGGTCGACGCCGACGGCTCGGCCGACGGCGGCGAGATCGTGTCGTACGTCTCCGCGCTGGTCTCCGGCGCGGACTTCGCCAAGGGCTCCCGCTTCGCCAACGGCGGCGGCACCGACGACATGACGTTCATCCGCAAGCTCGGCAACCGCGCGCTGTGCGCGGTCGTCAACCGCAAGTTCGGCGCCCGCTACACCGACCTCTGCTACGGCTACAACGCGTTCTGGCGGCACTGCCTGGACAAGATAGAGCTGGACTGCACCGGCTTCGAGGTCGAGACCCTGATGAACATCCGGGTCGTCAAGGCGGGCCTGAAGGTGCAGGAGATACCCAGCCACGAGTACCTGCGCATCCACGGCACCAGCAATCTCAGCGCCGTGCGCGACGGACTGCGGGTGCTGCGGGTGATCCTGCGGGAGCGCTCCAACCGGCGGGCGCTGCGCCGCCGGACGCACACCTCCCCGATGCTCGACGCGGTGCGGGGAGAGGTGTCTTGAGCGGTCCCGGCATCTCCGTCGTGATCTGCGTCTACACCGAGGACCGCTGGGAGGACATCCTCGCGGCGGTCGCCTCGGTGCGGGCGCAGTCCCGGCCGGCTCTGGAGACCCTGCTGGTCGTCGACCACAACCAGGCGCTCCTGGACCGGCTGGCCGGGGAGTACAAGGAGGCCGCGGACGTGCGGGTGCTCGCCAACGCGGGCCCCCGCGGGCTGTCCGCCGGCCGCAACACCGGCATCGCCGCCTCGCACGGCGAGGTCGTCGCCTTCCTCGACGACGACGCCGTCGCCGAGCGGGACTGGCTGCGCCACTTCGCGGAGGGCTACGCCGATCCGCGGGTGATGGCGGTCGGCGGCCGGACGGTGCCCATCTGGGCGTCGGGGCGCCGTCCCGTCTGGTTCCCGGAGGAGTTCGACTGGGTGGTCGGCTGCACCTACCGGGGGCTGCCGCCCGGCCGGGTGCGGGTGCGCAACGTGCTCGGCGGCAACGCCTCCTTCCGCCGGACCGCCTTCGACGCGGCGGGCGGCTTCGCCACCGGCATCGGCCGCGACGGCGACAAGCGCCCGCTGGGCTGCGAGGAGACGGAGCTGTGCATCCGGCTCACCCGGGCGGTGCCCGACGCGGTGCTGCTGATCGACGACCGCGCGGTCATCCACCACCGGGTGCCGGCCGGGCGGGAACGGTTCGGCTACTTCCGCACCCGGACCTACGCCGAGGGCCTGTCGAAGGCGCTCGTCGCCCGGAGTGTCGGCGCGGACAAGGGACTGGAGTCGGAGCGGCGGTACGCCACCCGGGTACTGCCCGCCGGGGTGGCGCGCGGACTGCGGGACGCGGTGCTCGCCCGGCCGGGCGGCGCGGGACGGGCCGGGGCGATCGTCGCCGGCGTGCTGACGGCGGCCGGCGGGTACGTCGTCGGGAGTGTGCGGGCGCGCCGGGGCGGGGCCACGTTCTCCGTGGCGCCGATCGAGGGGGCGGCGATCGACGGGGCGCCGATCGAGGGGCCGTCGCTCGAGGGCGCGCCGATCGAGGGGGAGAGAAGATGACCGCGGACACCCGCGTGCCGATCCTCATGTACCACGCGATCGCCACCGACCCGAACGACGCCACCCGCGCCCTCTCGGTCACGCCCGAGGCGTTCGCCGCGCAGATGGAGCTGGTCGGCGACCTGGGGCGCACCCCGGTCACCACCGCCGACCTGGCCGGCCACTGGCGCGACGGCCGCCCGCTGCCGCCCCGCCCGGTCCTGGTCACCTTCGACGACGGCTACGCGGGTGTGCACCGGCACGCCCTGCCCGTGCTCGCCAAGCACGGCTTCCCGGCCACCCTGTTCGTCTCCACCGGCTGGCTCCGGGGCGCCCACGACACCGGCGGCGCCCTGGACACCATGCTCGACTGGGACCAGGTGCGCGAACTGGCCGCCACGGGCGTGGAGATCGGCGGCCACAGCCACAGCCACCCGCAGCTCGACCAGCTCGGCGACGACGCCCTGCGCTTCGAACTGACGCGCTGCCGGGACCTGGTCGCCGACGAGCTCGGCGCGCTGCCGGTGTCGTTCGCCTATCCGTACGGCTACTCGGACCGCCGGGTGCGCCAGGAGGTGCGGGCGACGGGGTTCGCGCAGGCGCTCGCCGTCGGCAACGAGCTGGCCCGGCGCCGTCAGGGGCCGTACGCGCTGCGCCGGGTCACCGTACGCCGCGGCACCGGTATCGAGGAGTTCGGGCGGCTGGTCGAGGGCCGCGCGATCGCCCGTACGTTCGCCACCGACCGTGCCCTGACCAAGGGGTACGCCGTCGTCCGCAGAGCCCGACAGGTCCGCCGGAAGGCCATCCGTTCCCGTGTCTGACACGACCACCACAGCGCAGGCCGACATCGACGGCCGGCCGGAGAAGGCGACGCCCGAGCGGTCCGGCCGCAGCCAGCTGTTCCGCAACGCCTACGCGCTGATGCTCAACACCGGGATCTCCGCGGTGCTGGGCCTCGGCTTCTGGCTCGCGGCGGCCCGCTACTACTCGGAGTCGGCGGTCGGCCAGGGCTCCGCCGCGATCGCCGCGATGAAGCTGCTCGCGGGCCTGACCGCGGTGACCCTGACCGGCGCGCTGGCCCGGTTCATCCCGGTCGCCGGGCGCTCCACCGGGAGACTCATCTTCCGTACATACGCGGCGAGTTCGCTGGTGGTGGCGCTGGCGGCCGGGGTGTTCCTGCTGACCCTGGACCTGTGGGGGCCGTCGTACGGCTTCCTGGCCGGCACGGTGAACGGTCTCGGCTTCGTCGTCGCGGTGGTCGCCTGGAACCTGCTCACCCTGCAGGACGGGGTGCTGACCGGGCTGCGCAGCGCGCTGTGGGTGCCGGTGGGCAACACCGCGTTCTCCGCGGTGAAGCTGGGGCTGCTGGTCGCGTTCGCGGCGGCCATCCCCACCACCGGTGTGTTCGTCTCCTGGGTGGCGGCGATCGCCGTCTCCGTGCTGCCGCTGGGCTGGCTGGTGTTCCGGCGGCTGGTGCCCCGGCATGAGCGGGCGACCGAGGAGCACGCGGGGCCGCCGTCCCTGCGCGAGGTCGGCCGGTTCCTCGCGGGCGACTACACCGGCTCGCTGTTCTCGCTCGCCGTGGTCTATCTCGTCCCGGTGATCGTGGCCGCGCAGGTCGGCTCCGAGGACAACGCGTACTTCTACATCACCACGACCATCGGCGGTACGGTCAACCTGCTCGCCATCAACATGGGCGCCTCGCTGACCGTCGAGGGCTCGCACGACCCCGGCCGGCTCGCCGCCAACACCCGCGCGGCCCTGCGCCGGATGGCGAAGATCATGCTGCCGGTGTGCGCCGTGCTGTTCTTCGGCGCCCCGTGGATCCTCGGCGTGTTCGGCGCGGGCTACGCGGACGCGGCCACCCCGCTGCTGCGCTGGTTCGCGGTCGGGGCGGTGCTGCGCGTGGTGATGGAGACCTACTTCGCGGTGCTGCGCGCCCAGAGCCGTACGGCAGGACTCGCCTGGCTCCAGGGCCTGCTCTGCGCGCTGGTGCTCGGGCTGACGCTGCTGCTGCTCCCGCGGATGGGGCTGACCGGCGCGGGTGTCGCGGAGATCGCCAGCCTCGCGGTGATCGTGGCGATCGCCGCGCCGAAGCTGTACCGGACCGTCCGGGCCGTACCGCCCGGCGACAGCCGCCCCGAGGGGCCGGCACCGGACGGGGACGTCCCCGGCCCGGGGGCGCGCGAGGTGCCCGCCCCGCCCGTGACCCACCGCCGCGGCCCGGGCTGGGCGCTCGACTCCGACACCCTCGCCCTCGGCGTCCACGTCGACTTCGACCACCTGGAACGCCGGCCGGACGTCCGCCCGGGGCCGGGTACGCCGCCGGCGGGCATCCCGGTCGTGGCCGAGGCGGACGTGGACGCGCCGTTCGAGCCGGACGCCGGGACGGAGATGGAGAAGAAAGACGTACCCGAGCCCGTGCGGCTCGCCGAAACGGAGGTTCCGCCGCCCCCGCCGGCTCCGCTGACCTGGCGTGAACGTCTGATGCCCACCCGCCTCGGCGTGATTCTCGGCTGTCTGCTGGTCGCGGCGCTGCTGCTGTACTGGGTGCCCGCCGCCCGCCTCGGCGAGGCCGACCTGGACCGGATGGGCGGGCTCGGGCTGATCTCGGTGCTGCCCACCCCGACGCTGGTCGGCGCCGGGCTGCTGGTGGTGGTGTTCGCCTCGCTGCTTTGGCTCGGCCGGGAGCACCGGGCGCTGCTGCTGGTGACGCTGCTGGCGACGGTGGTCTCGCTGCACGCGCTGCCCGCCGTGATCGAGACGGAGCCGCGGTTCGCGACCGCCTGGCAGCACCTCGGCTTCCTCGACCACATCGAGCGGACCGGGACGGCCGTACCGGACCTGGACGCGCGCTGGAGCTGGCCGGGGTTCTTCGCGGCGGCCGCGTTCGTCGCCCAGGCGTGCGGGGTCAACGACTTCACCGAGGTCATCCGCTGGTGGCCGACGGCCATTCAGCTGCTCTACCTCGCGCCGATGTTCCTGCTCACCCGCTCGCTGCGGGCGAGCTGGCGGGCCAAGTGGACCGGCGTGTGGATCTTCGTGCTCAGCGGCTGGGTGGGCCAGGACTACTTCTCCCCGCAGGGCTTCACGTATCTCCTCTACCTCGTCTTCGTGGCGATCCTGCTGGTCTGGTTCCGCGCCCCGCGCGTGATCTGGACGAAGCTGCGGCCCGGCGAGGCGGAGGTCGAGCCGGCGAACCGGCGGCAGCGGGCGGTGCTGCTGCTGGTGGTGATCGGCCTGTTCATGGCGAGCGTGCCGGCCCATCAGCTCACCCCGTTCGTGATGCTGGGCGTGGTCACGCTGCTGGTCCTGGTCGGCCGCTCCGAACTGCGCGGGCTGCCCGTGCTGTTCGGGGTGGCGGTGGTGTCCTGGATCGGCTTCATGGCGGAGCCGTACTGGTCCGGGCACTTCGACGAGATGTTCGGCGGGATCGGCGGGGTCGGCGGCAATGTCTCCTCCTCGGTGTCCGGCCGGATCGAGGGCGGCAGCTCCACCCACCAGCTGGTGCTGTACGCGCGCGTGGCGCTGGCCGGCGGGGTGCTGGCGTTCGCCTGCTGGGGCTGGTGGCGGCGGCGCGAGCACCGGTACCGCGAGCGTTCGCTGCTGGTGCTCGCCTTCGTGCCGTTCCTCGGCTTCGGCATGCAGTCGTACGGCGGCGAGATGGCGCTGCGCGTCTTCATGTTCGCCCTGCCCGGCGCGGCCCTGCTGGCGGCCCTGGCGCTGTTCCCGCGCACCGGCGTCACCGCGAAGGAGCGCGACAAGGACCGGGTCAGCCTCGCCCCGCTGGCCGCGCTGATGGCCGGTCTGATCCTCATGGGCGGCTTCCTGGTGGCCCGCTGGGGCAACGAGCCGTTCGAGCGGATCCGGCCCGGCGAGGTCGCCGCCATGGAGTACGTGTACGCCCATGACGATCCGAGCGTGCGGCTGCTGTGGCTCAGCAACGACACCTTCGAGAACGTGACACCCGCGATGCCTTGGGGCGCGCGGGACATGGAGAAGGTGGAGTATCTGCCGACGCAGGCGCCGACCGACCCGGTGCTGGTGTCGGGGCTGGTCAAGGCGCTCAAGGACGCGGGCCCGAACTCGTATCTGATGGTCAACCGCAGTCAGGTCACCTATCTGACGATGGACGTCGGCTACGCCACCACCTGGGAGCCGCGGCTGATCCGGAACCTGGACCGGCGGCCGGAGCTGCGGAAGGTCTTCGCCAACGAGGACGTGACGATGTACGCGCTGCGCAAGCAGCCCGCGGGTCCCGTCCCCGAGCCGGATCCCGGGCCTGCCGGGCCCCGTGTGACCTGGACGCCGTGGTCGGTGGTCGGCGCGCTCGCCGCGGCGGCGCTGATCGTGCTGCTGACGGCCCGTGAGGTGCTCCGGGTCGCGGCGCGGCCGGGAGTGCGGCAGCTGCGCCGACTGCAGAGCGGCTTCTGGTTCTCGCTCCCGCTGCTGGCGGTGCTGCTGGCCTCGCTGGTGCAGCGGTTCCTGACCATCAAGTGACGGTGGCGGGCCGGGCTAGGCCCTGTCGTTTGGATCAGGCCGGCTGTGAGAGTCGGTGCGTCCTGGCCGACCCGAGCGGGGTCTGGTGCGTGCAGCTGCAAGGCGGAGGAGGGAGTCGACGCGGAGCGATGGGGGTGCCCCCGCGCGAGCGAAGCCGAGCGTGGGGGAGAGTGACGACAACGCGGCAGATGTGCGTGCCAGGGCCCGCGACGCTGGCATGATCCAAACGAGAGGGCCTAGCGGGTCAGCCACTTCACCTCGTACGCCTGGAGGTCGACGGTCCGGCCGTCGACCTTCGTGCGGATCGCCCGGTCGCGGGTGTTGACGACGAGGACCGTCCGGTCGGTGGCGAGGCCGCGGAGCCGGGGGTCGACGGTGAGGTCGTCGTATGTCGTCCCCGGCGGGAACGCGGCGGCGAACCGGGAGACGAGGTCGTACATCGGCAGCTCCCCGCCGCCGTCCGCGCTGTCGGTCGGCCGCCACAGACAGCCGGGGCACTCCGGGCCCCGCTCCGCCTCCGGGTTCCAGTAGAAGCCGGAGGAGGCACCGCCCTTCACCATGGCGATCATCCCGGCGGCCTGGACGGCGACCCGGCGGGTCTCCGACCAGCCATGGCGGTTGTCGTCGCCGTCGGCGGGCTCGACGTAGTACTCGGCCCACCACAGCGGCAGCTCGCCGCCGGTCTGCCGGCGCACCCACTCCCCCACCGCGGTGAACTTGTCGGTGGCGGCGAACTCGTCGGGCAGCAGCTCGTCGTCCCGGGTGTAGCTGGAGCCGTCCACGACGACGAAGTCGGCGCCCGCCTTGTGCCGGTTCCAGTAGGCGAAGGCGTCCAGCACCCGCTGGTCCATCGCGCCCCACGGGCCGTTCAGGTCGGTCGAGGCGTGCTCCTGGCGCGGGTCGAGGCTGTCCATGACCAGATACGGCCCGCCGACCATGATGTCCTCGTCGACGGCTTTCAAAGCCTTGTAGACGAGGTTGTACATCCGGGTGTAGCCCTCGTGGTCCCAGCGGTGTTCGGCGTCGTTCCAGAAGCCCTTGAACTCGTTCCAGACGATGAAGTGGCGTACGTCCGGATAGCGCTTGGCGACGGTCGCGGCGAGGGCGGCGAAGTCGTCGTAGTGCTCGGGCTCGGGCGCCGTCTCCAGGGCGGCCTGGCTCCAGTCGGTCTCGCCGGCGCCGGCCTCGCCGCCCTTCATCCAGTCCGGGGCGCAGCACAGGGTGATGACCGGGGTGCCGCCGGAGGCGCGCATGAAGTCGACGCGCAGGTCGAGGGCTGCGAAGTCGTATCGCCCCTGCACCGGCTCGGGGTTGTCGGCGCCCCAGCCCATGATGTGCTGGTTCTGCGGCAGCCCGGCGTCCTTCAGGCGGTCCTCGACGCGGGCGACGGCGCGCGCGCTGCCCTCGTCGGCGCTGAACTGGGTGTGCGTGAAGCCCCAGCCGACGTCGGGTGCCGGGCGCTCGGGCGGGGTGGCGGGCGTGCCGTGCACCTTGTCGCCGTCGGGCGAGGTGCCCTCGGTGCTCGCGCCGCCGCCGGGCAGCGTGCCGACCAGGGTCACCACCAGGGCCACGACGGCCGCCGACACGCCGAGCAGCGCGGCCAGCCGCCACCGCCGTGCCCCCGAATCCCACCCATGACGTCCCATCGAGGGCAACAGTAACGGCGGGGACGGGGGTTGGGGCAGATGTCGTGAAGAAGCAACGAAGGGGCGGGTAAGGGGCACCGCGGGACGAGCGGCGCGGAACGTGAAACTCCGCGCGCACCTCGGGAAACCGCGCGCACCTCGGAAACCGGGTGCGCGCGGCGCCCCGGTGCCCGATCATGGCGGCATGTCCGCGAACCCACACGACGCACTGCCGATCCGGCTCAACGTCGACGACAGCGACTCGCCGTCCGACGTCGTCGACGCGCTGTTCCTCGGCCGTTTCGCGACGGGCGAGCAGCCCTACTCGCACGCCGCGAACATCGACCGCGTCCGGTCCGGGGCGACCCTGCTGCCGCCGGACGCGCGCGTGCTGCGGGTGGCCCGCGACGACGACCGCAGCGCCACGCTCGCCGAGGGCGACGGCTGGACGCTGCTGGTCTCCCGCTGGAACCGGGGCGCCGACGTCACCGTCACGGCGACCACGGCCGACCTGGCGAAGAAGGTCCTCGACCAGGCCACGGACGGTGCGGCGGACGAGCCCGAGCCGCAGCCGGAGAACGTCACGATGGGCTTCTGGTACGTCTCCCCGAGGCGCGGCCCGCACCGCACGACCCGGCAGATCTCGGCGGGTACGTGGGACGAGGTGCGGGGGAACTACACGGCGCCGGTCGCCGAGGCGATGGACCGCCTGATGAAGACGACACCGGAGGACATCGCGGGCCGCCTGCTGCTGCTGCACGGCCCGCCCGGCACCGGCAAGACATCGGCGCTGCGCACCCTGGCCCGCTCCTGGCGGGACTGGTGCCAGGTGGACTGTGTGCTGGACCCGGAGCGGCTGTTCTCCGACGTCGGCTATCTGATGGACATCGCGATCGGCGAGGAGGACGCGGCGGGCAAGGGCCGCTGGCGGCTGCTGTTGCTGGAGGACTGCGACGAGCTGATCCGCGGCGAGGCCAAGCACACGGCGGGTCAGGCCCTGTCGCGCCTGCTCAACCTGACCGACGGCCTGCTCGGGCAGGGCCGCAACGTCCTGGTCGGGGTCACGACCAACGAGGACCTGGAGCGTCTGCACCCCGCCGTTGTCCGCCCCGGCCGCTGTCTGGCCCGCATCGAGGTGGGACGGCTGACCCGGACGGAGGCGGTGAACTGGCTGGGCACCGACGAGGGTGTCGGCCGGGACGGGGCGACGCTGGCCGAGCTGTACGCGCTGCGCCGGGGCACGTCGCCGACGGCGCTGCCGGAGCCGCGGGGCGGGGCGGAGGCGGGGCTGTACCTCTGATGCTCTTCTGATGCTTTGATGGGGGTATGCCTCTGTACGTCGGCACGTCGGGGTGGCAGTACAAGGACTGGAAAGGCGTCCTGTACCCGCCGGAGGTACCCACGCGGCTGTGGCTGGAGGAGTACACGCGGCGGTTCGCCACCGTCGAGATCAACAACGCGTTCTACCGGCTGCCGACGCGGGAGAACTTCGCGGCGTGGCGGGAGCGGGTGCCGGACGACTTCGTGGTCGCGGTCAAGGCCAGCCGGTATCTGACCCACATCAAGCGGCTGAAGGACCCCGAGGAGCCGGTGGAGCGGCTGATGACCCACGCGGCCGGTCTCGCCGACCGGCTGGGCCCCGTCCTGCTCCAGCTGCCGCCCACGCTGCGCGCCGACGCGGCGCTGCTGGACGCGTGCCTGCGCTGCTTCCCGGCGTCGACCCGGGTCGCCGTGGAGCCGCGGCACGAGTCGTGGTGGACGCCGGAGATCCGCCGGGTGCTGGAGTCCCGGGGCGCCGCCCTGTGCTGGGCCGACGTCCTCGCCCGCCCGGTCACCCCGCTGTGGCGCACCGCCGACTGGGGCTACGTCCGCTTCCACCAGGGCCGCGCCCACCCCTGGCCGCGCTACGGCCGGCAGTCCCTGGAGACCTGGCTGCGCCGCATCGCGGAGGCGTTCGACGACGGCCGGGACGTGTACGCGTACTTCAACAACGACCCGGGCGGAGCGGCGGTGCAGGACGCGTCCGCGTTCGGCCGGACGGCGCTCGCCAGGGGCCGCACGGTGACGCGGACGCCGGCGGCGCTGGCGTCCTCACCAGGCCGGTGATCACTCCGGTCCCGGGAAAGGCCTCTACCGGCCGCCCTCCCCGTAAGCCGCCCGGAGGGCATCCCGTACGGCCGCCAGCGCGTCCTCCTGGCCGGAGCCCAGCCGCCGGGCGCGCTCGGCGTACGCCTGGGCCGCCGAGGCCAGCTCCCGCTCCGCCGCCGAGCCCGCGGCGGCGACGAACGTGCCGTTGCGGCCCCGGGTCTCGATCACCCCGTCCGTCTCCAGCGCCCGGTACGCCTTGGCCACGGTGTTCGCGGCGAGCCCCAGCGACTCCGCCAGCCCGCGCACGGTCGGCAGCCGGTACCCCACCGGCAGCTCCCCCGAGCGCGCCTGCGCGGAGATCTGCGCCCGCACCTGCTCGTACGGCGGCGCGGCCGCGTTCTCATCGATCCGGATCTTCAGGGTCACGTGGCGATTGTCTCGCACGCGCCGGAAAATGAGAGGCAGCCCTGCCACCCCGCCCCGTAGCGTGCGGCCACATGACAGTCATCGTGCGCGATCTGCGCCCCGACGACCGTACCGACGTCGAGGACTTCGCCCGTGTACGCCATCTCGCGCTGCCGTACATCCTGTGGACGCCGGACGCCATCCGGCACCAGCTGCTCCACACACACCCGGCCGCGCGCTACCGCTCCCTCGTCGCGGAGGAGGACGGCGAGATGACCGGGACGGCGCAGATCGGCCTGGTGCACGACAGCCCCGAGCCGGGACAGGCCTTCGTCAACCTCTATGTGCGGCCGGACCGGACGCGGCACGGCGCGGGCGGGCTGCTGCTCCGTACGGCCGAGGAGTATCTGGCCGGGCACGGGGCGACGAAGCTGTTCGCGTGGGTGCTGGACGAGCCGGGCAACCGCGCCTTCGCCGAGCGGCACGGCTACAAGAGCGGCCGCTCCGCCCACTTCCTCCGCCTGGACCTGGCGAACGGCACGCTCCCGCCGCTCCCGGCCCCGCCCCCGGGCGTGGAGCTGCGTACGGCCGCCGACTACGCGGACGACCCGCGCCCGCTGTTCGAGCTGGACGCGGAGACGACGTCCGACGAACCGAGCGACGTCGCCTACGAGTTCACCGACTACGAGGCCTGGGTGGAGGAGACCTGGAAGCACCCCTTGCTGGCCCGCGAGCTGACGGTGGTCGCGGTCGTCGACGGCCGCCCGGCCGCCTTCAGCGTCGCGTACACGGACGGCACCGGCCGGTACGCCACCGCCATGACCGGCACCGCCCGGGCCCACCGCGGCCGGGGCCTGGCCAAGCTCGTCAAGACCGCCGCCCTGCACCGGGCCCGCGCGGCGGGCCGCACCGAGGCCCTCACGGGCAACGACACCGGCAACGGCCCCATGCTCGCGATCAACAAGGGGCTGGGATACGAGATCTGCGCGACGGAGGTCAGGTATGTCCGCGAACTCGGCTGAGGGAACAGACGTGGTGGACGTCGTCCTGGTCAAGGGGGGCCGGACGAAGATCCGCTACCCGGCGGAGCTGCTCGCGGACGACGGCACCCGGATCGCCGTCCGCGCCGCCTGGGCGGGCGACGGCGTCCGGGACTTCGGCTTCGTGCGCTTCGAGCCGGGCGATGTCTTCACCGAGTACTACTGGCGCGACCGCTGGTACTCCGTGAAGGAGGTCCGCGCGGCCGGCGGCGCCCTGAAGGGCTGGTACTGCGACATCACCCGCCCCGCCGTCCGCACGGGCGGCGAACTGGTCGTCGAGGACCTCGACCTGGACCTGTGGCGCTCGGCCGACGGCTCGGACGTACGCCGCCTGGACGAGGACGAGTTCGCCGAGAGCGGCCTCGCGGAAAGCGACCCCCGTGCAGCCGAAGCCGCCCTGACGGCCCTCGACGAACTGGAGTCCCTGGCCACGACCGAGGACGGCCTGGAGCCCCTGCTGACCTGAGCCCGGGCGGCTCAGACCATCGCCACCACCGCGTACCGCTCGTCGTCCACCTCCCTGCCCCACAACGCCGCCTCACCGGACAGCCGCTCCACCCGCACCCGCGCGGCAAGCGGCTGGAGCAGGCCGACGAGCCGGTCCGCCGGTATCCCCACCGGGCTGACGCTCCCCCACACGCCCTCGACCAGCACGAACCGCCCTCCCGGCCGCAACAGCCCCCGCCAGTGCCGCAGGACGCGGGCCGGGTCGGCCAGCGTCCACACCACATGCCGGACGAGCACCACGTCGAAAGCGCCCTGGCGCACCGGCGGCTCCGCTGCGTCACCGGCGAGGAGCGCCACGTCACGCCCGGCGAGCTTGGCGCGGGCGCGTTCCAGCATGGCCGGGGAGCGGTCGACGCCGGTCACCCGGTGTCCCTGCTCGGCCGCGAGGAGCGACAGGGTGCCGGTGCCGCAGCCGAGGTCGAGGATGTCGCACGGCGGTTCCGGCAGCCAGGCGCGCAGCCGCTTCGCCCAGGCCGCGCGCACCTCCGGGGCCCGCAGGCCGTGGTCCGGCTCCTCGTCGAAGCCGGCCGCCGCCGCGTCCCAGTCCACACGCACCGCAGTCACCCCATCACGTTGGTTTGCCGTCGCCCCAAGGGTGACACCCGCCACTGACAGTCGAATCGTGACAGCCGCCACAGACAATTCGGGCGGCGATGAGGAAGTCTCACCGGACGGGTCTACCTCCGTGACAACGCGGAACTCGGTAGCCCACAAGGAGGCAGCCATGCGCCGTGTGACCGTGCAGAAGCCCCTGAAGAAGTCCGACGTGCGTCGGATCCGCGAGGAGGCCGACGAGCGTCCCGCCGGGCGGCCCGAGGTGCGCGGGGACATCGCCCGCACCTGGTGGCCGAACGGCTAGTTCAGGAGCTTGCGGTAGTGGATCCGGTCGTACGGCCCGTCGACGCGCCGCTCCACGACCTCGTATCCGCACTTCGGGTAGATCTTCTGGTTCTCCCACATCATCGCGTTCGTATAGAGCCTGATCTCGGACAGGCCGAGCACGCGCGCGCGTGCGTCCACGAACCGCAGCAGCCGCCGGCCCACGCCCTGCCCATGGGCGTCGGGACGGACGGCGATGCTGTCCAGGAACAGATGGTCCTCGTACGGCTCCAGGACGACGAGGCCGGTCACCGGCTCCCCGGTGACGAACACCCGCCCCGCGGCCACGTTCGCCGCGTGGTCCGCCTCCATGGGCTGGGGCACCACCCCGATGCGGGCGATGTAGTGCCGGTACGCCGCGTCGGTCACGGACTTCACGGCCGGTATGTCGGCGGCGACGGCCGGCCGGATGTGCTCTTCGGTCATGCCGCGAACGGTAGTTACCTCAGGGCAGCCTGAGCACTCCCTTAACGGCACCATAAGGATCGCCGTCCACCGCCCTCAGCAGGCGATTTCGGGGTTTCCCGGGGCTAGCTTCTGATCACCGATCAGGACCGCCCCCTAGGAGTTCCCCCCCATGCCCGCACACCGCCGCAAGGCCACCGTCGCCGCCCTCGGCCTCGGCCCGCTCGCCCTCACCGCGCTCTCCGCGGCGCCCGCGTCCGCGCACGGCTCGATGGGCGATCCGGTCAGCCGGGTCTCGCAGTGCCACGCGGAAGGCCCGGAGAGCCCGTCCTCGGACGCGTGCAAGGCGGCGGTCGCGGCGGGCGGCACCCAGGCGCTCTACGACTGGAACGGCATCCGCATCGGCAACGCCGACGGCCGGCATCAGGAGCTGATCCCGGACGGCAGTCTGTGCAGCGCGAACAACGAGGAGTTCAAGGGCCTCGACCTGGCCCGCGCCGACTGGCCCGCAACCGGGGTGCGCAGCGGCTCGTACACCTTCAAGTACCGCGTGACCGCCCCGCACAAGGGCACCTTCAAGGTGTATCTGACCAAGCCGGGTTACGACCCCGCCCAGCCGCTGGCCTGGAACGACCTGGATCTGGCGAACCCGGTGGCCACGGCCACCGACCCGGCCGCGTCGGGCGGCTTCTACACGTTCTCCGGCACGCTCCCCGAGCGCACCGGCACGCATGTGCTGTACGCGATCTGGCAGCGCTCGGACAGCCCGGAGGCGTTCTACTCCTGCTCCGACGTCACCTTCGGCGGCGCCGCGGGTGACAGCGGTGCGACGGAGAGCGCCGCCCCGGCCCCGTCCGCGTCCGCTCCCTCCCAGGAGCAGATCGAGGCCGCCGCCGACCAGTCGACCGTGGAGAACCACGGCCACGGGGACGACGACCCCAGCACCTCGGCGGAGCCCGCCGCCCCCGAGCCGGAGGCGCCGGAGGGGCCGGACGGGCAGGTCAACCAGCCCAGGGCCGCGGGCGCGTCCCAGAACCTCGCGGAGACCGGCGGCGACAGCGGCACCGCGTACCTCGCCGTCGGCGGCGCGGCCGCGCTGGCTCTCGGCGCGGCGGCCCTGTTCGCCTCGGTGCGCCGCAAGGCGGTGACGGGCGGCCGGCCCGGCCGCTGAGGCGGCCCGGACTCCGGGGTCCGACCGGCGGCTCAGGCCGGTCGGACCCCGGCGGCACTCAGCGGAAGGCCGACGCGCAGGTGGTGGGCGTGGCGTGCGCCGGGTCCAGCGCGTTGGCCACTTCGTGGAAGGCGATCCGGTCGAACAGCCCGATCGCCAGATGCTCGGAGAGGTCGACCGGGCACAGGTCCTGGAGCAGCACGTTGTCGACGGCCGGCCCGTCCAGGTACCCGCTGGTGTACGGGGTGACCACCTGGTCGTACTTGGTCACGAGCACGGTGTAACGGACGCCGGGCACGGTGTCGCCGCCCTCGTTGAGCTTGGTGAGGAAGTCGGATCCGGCGACCTGGTCGGCGAGCGCGGGGGTGGCGCTGGAGAGCAGGTCCTCGGCGCCGGGGAAGTAGGGCAGCAGCTTGGTGAGTCCGCCGAGGGTGGTCCCGTGGTTGTTGGGCGCGATGCCGACGAGCGCGTTCACTTCGGCGGCTCCGCCGAGGAACTTGAGGTAGTAGCGGGGCATCATGCCGCCCTGCGAGTGGCCGACGAGATCGGCCTCGGCGGCGCCGGTCGCGCCGAGCACCTTGTCGACGAACGTGTCCAGCTGCTCCGCCGACTCGTCGATGGGGCCGAGCCCGTGGAAGAACGGGACTCCGGGGAGCTGACCGTAGTCGAGGGAGAAGACGCAGTAACCGCGCTTGACGAGGTACGGGGCGAGGCCCAGCCAGTTGTCGACGGAGTTGCCGAAGGTGCCGTGGACCAGGACGACGGGGCGGGGGTGGGCGGCGGACGGCTTGCAGGAGTAGTCGTTCCAGCCGCTGCTGGGAGCGTCGGTCGCGTGGGCGGTGGTGGCGGGGACGAGGGTGACCGTGGCGGCCAGCAGTAAGGCGGCCACGGATCTGCGTATTCGGTTCCAGGGCAGCATCGGGTGATCTCCTGACGGCTCGTGGGGAAGGAGGTACGACTGCCTTACGCCCTGTGATCCGGATCACGGGATGCTGTTCACACGTCAAGTTACGGACCAGTAGCCTCAAAAGGAAGTTACGCGACAGTAAAAACTTGCAGCGCTAGTTGATCGGTGGGTCAAGCCCGGCTCAACCTACGCCGCCAGTCTTCCCGGCATCACCGCGCGCGGCCCGAACTTCGCCCGCGCGCGGTCGGCGACCTCCTCGATGCGGCGGACGCGTTCGTCCGCGGGGTCGAAGGTGAGCTGGTGGGAGGCCTGTTCGGCGGGGATCAGACCCTCGGCGCGCAGGGTGATCGCGCGGACCCGGGCGCGCTGGAGGCCGAGGGCGTCGTACATGGCGTACGCCGCCTTGGTCAGCGCCGCCGAGTGGGCGGTCGGCTCGGCCAGGGTGCGGGAGCGGGTGGTCGCGGAGCGGTCGGCGTAGCGCACGGTCAGGGTGAGGGTGCGGCAGGCCTTGTCCACGGCGCGCAGCCGGGTGCCGATCTCCTCGGCGGCCGACAGCAGGGCGCGGCGGTGGCGTTCCGGGTCCAGTTCGTCGCGGTCGAAGGGGCGTTCCGTGGCGAGGGAGCGGGTGACGGCGTTCGGGACCACCCGGCCGCGGTCGATGCCGTTCGCCTTCTCGTGCAGCTCGCGGCCCGCCTTCGCGCCGACCAGGCGCTGGAGCGTGGACAGCGGCGCGGCGGCGACCCGGCCGAGGGTGTCGAGGCCGTAGTCGCTCAGGGTGCGGGCGGTCGCGGCGCCCACGCCGGGCAGGACGGTGACGGGCTTGTCGGCGAGGTACTCCGCCACGGCGTCCTCGGGGACCGCGCAGGTCACCCCGGGCCGGGCGTCCAGCAGCGCGATCCGGGCCAGCATCGGGCCCGGCCCGGCACCGATCACGCAGTCGATCCCGTGGTGGGCGAGGGCGCGGACCCGGATCACCGAGGCCAGCTCGACGGCGCCGCGCCCGAAGTAGCGCTCGGCGCCGCGCAGATCGGCGAGCGCCCCGTCCGGCGGCAGCGCCTCGACGACCGGCGTGAACTCCTCCAGCAGTCCGAGCAGCCCCGGCAGGGCCGCCTCGTACATCGGCGGCAGCTGGAAACGTACGCACAGAATGGTCATCCCGCACTCCCCGGACTCTGGTGCCACAACTTCCTTGCCTGTGAACGTGTCTGTGACGGCTCCTGGCCCGCGGGGCGCAGGTCGGCCCACGGGTGGAGTTCGTATCCGGTCGGCAGCTGGATGCGCCGGCCGTGCGTGGGGTCGCCGTCGCCGTCGCCGCCCCGCGGCACGGGTGCCGCCAGCCGGGCCGCCACCTCGTCGAGGCCGCCCTCGGCGCGCACCTCGGCCAGTTCGGCGAGGTTCCAGGCGGCGGCGCCCACCACGCTGAGGCTGCGCGGGCCGCGCCGCTGGACCACGCCGCGCACCAGCAGCAGCCAGGAGTGGAAGACGGTGTGGGCGCAGGCGTCGTGGGAGTCGTCGAAGAAGGCGAGGTCGACCAGGCCGGTGCCGTCGTCCAGGGTGGTGAAGATGACCCGCTTGCCGGACCGGATCGGGGGCGTCTGGGTGGCCGCCTTGGCGCCCGCGACCAGCACCGTCTCCCCGTGCCGGGCGTCGCGCAGCCGGCGGGCGCTGACCACGCCCAGCTCCCGCAGGAACGGCCGGTGATCGTCCATCAGGTTGCGCGAGGCGTCCATGGAGAGCACGCCCAGCTCGGCGCTGAGCCGCTCCTCGGCGGAGAGGTCGGGCAGCCCGGCGGGGGCGGTCTTCCGGCCGCCCGCGAGGGGGAGTTGTCCTCCGCCGCCACCCATGCCGCGCGTGCCCCGGTGCAGTTCGGTCAGGTGCAGTTGCAGATCGCGGCGGTTGGCGCCGAACGCGTCCAGCGCGCCGACCTGGGCCAGCCGCTGGGCGAGCGGACGACTCGGCCGCGCCCGTTCCCAGAAGTCGAGCAGGGAGGCGTACGGCTGTCCGTCGGCGATCCGTTTCGCCTCGGCCTCGCTGATGTTGTGGACGTCGGAGAGGGCCAGCCGGAGTCCCCAGACCTCCGGAGACGACGGCGATTCAGACACCAGTTCGATCCTGTGTGCGACACCCGACTTGTTCACGTCCAACGGCAGGATCGGCACCCCACGTCGCCGCGCGTCCGCCAGCAGCAGCCGCTTCGGGTACATGCCGGGGTCGTGGGTGAGCAGCCCGGCGTAGAAAGCGGCCGGGTGATGGGCCTTCAGCCAGGCCGACTGGTACGTCGGTACGGCGAAGGCGACCGCGTGCGCCTTGCAGAAGCCGTACGACCCGAAGGCCTCGATGATCTCCCAGGTGCGCTGGATCGTCTCCGCGTCGTAGCCGCGCGCCGCCGCGTGCTGGGCGAACCACACCTTGATCCGCCCCTGCGACTCCGGATCGGACAGCCCCCGGCGCACCCGGTCCGCCTCGCCGCGCCCGCAGCCGGTCATGATGTCGACGATGTGGATGATCTGCTCGTGGAAGACGACGACCCCGTACGTCTCCTTCAGCGGCCCCTCCAGGTCCGGGTGCGGATAGCGCACCGGCGCCCGCCCGTGCCGCGCCGCGATGAACGGCCGCACCATGTCGGCGGCGACCGGGCCCGGCCGGAACAGGGAGATGTCGACGACCAGGTCGTGGAAGGTCGCCGGCTGGAGCCTCCCGACCAGGTCCCGCTGGCCCGGCGACTCGATCTGGAAGCAGCCCAGGGTCTCCGCGGTGCGGATCAGGTTGTACGTCGCCGGATCGCCCGGCGGCAGCGAATCCAGGTCGACCTCGGTGCCCGTCACCCGCTTCACCTCGGCGACCGCGTGCGCCATCGCCGACTGCATCCGCACACCCAGCACATCCAGTTTGAGCAGCCCCAGGTCCTCCACGTCGTCCTTGTCGAACTGCGCCATGGGGAAGCCCTCGCCGCTGGTCGGCATCACCGGCGTACGGGAGAGCAGGGAGGCGTCGGAGAGCAGCACGCCGCACGGGTGCATGGCGACCCCGCGCGGCAGCGCGTCCAGCGCCTCGACCAGCTCCCACAGCTCGCCGTACCGCTCCTGCTCCGCCGCGAGTTCCTTCAGTTCGGGCAGCTCCGCCAGCGCCGCGCGGGCGTCGCGGGCGCGGATGTGCGGGAAGGACTTGGCGATGCGGTCGATGTCGGCGGGGTCCATGGACAGGGCCGCGCCGACGTCGCGGATCGCGTGCCGCACCCGGTACGTCTCCGGCATCGCGACCGTCGCGACCCGCTCGGCGCCGAACCGGTCGATGATCGCCCGGTAGACCTCCAGGCGGCGCGCGGACTCCACGTCGATGTCGATGTCGGGCAGGACGACCCGTTCCTTGGACAGGAAGCGCTCCATCAGCAGCCGGTGCTCGACCGGGTCGGCGTGCGCGATGCCGAGCAGATGGTTGACGAGAGAGCCCGCGCCGGAGCCGCGCGCGGCCACTCGGATCCCCATCCTCCGGACGTCGTCGACGACCTGAGCGACCGTCAGGAAGTAGGAGGCGAAGCCGTGGTGGGCGATGATGTCCAGTTCCTCGTGCATCCGCTCCCAGTAGGCGCGGCGGCCCGCGTAGCCGCGCAGCACCATGCCGGCCGCCGCCCGGGAGGCGAGCACCCGCTGGGCAGTGCGGCGGTCCGCGCCGACCAGGTGCGGCTCGGGGAAGTGGACGGTGCCGATGCCGAGGTCGTCCTCGGGGTCGACCAGGCACGCGGCGGCCGTGGCCTGGGTCTGCTCCAGCAGCCGGTGGGCGGCCTCGCGCCGGTACCCGGCGGCCTCCACGATCCGCTCGGCCGCCTCCCGCATGGCCCCCGCGCCCTTGAGCCAGGCCTCACCGGAGTCCAGCTCCTTGGTGAAGTCGATCGGCACCAGACGGCGGGCGGCGTCCAGCACGTCGGCGACCCGGCCCTGCCCGGCGTCGGCGTACCGCACGGCGTTGCTCAGCACCGGGCGCACCCCCTGCTCGGCGGCGAAGCCGACGGTCCGGGCGGCCGACCGCAGGGAGCCGGGGCCGGTGCCGGTACGGCCGTGCCAGACGGCCTCCAGGCGCAGGGCGTCGCCGTAGACCTCCCGCCAGGGGGCGAGCAGCCGGGCGGCCCGGTCGGGGCGGCCCGCGGCGAGGGCGCGGCCGACGTCGGAGTCGGGACCGAGCAGCACGATCAGACCGTCGGCGTGGTTGTCGGCCCAGGGCAGGACGGGGGTGCCTTCGCTCTTGTGCGCCGCGGTGACCAGGCGGCACAGGTCGGCCCAGCCGCGGGCGCCGTCGCGGGCGAGGAAGGTGACCCGTGGAGTCGACTCGTCGATGAAGGCGCCACCGCGCACGGGGGTGCGGCGGCGCCGCTCCTGGCGTACGGGGCCGGGCTCGGGGGCGGTCACCGCCAGGTTCGCGCCGAACAGCGGGCGCACGCCCGCGCGGGCGCAGGCCTTGGCGAAGCGGACCGTGCCGGCGAGGGTGTCGCGGTCGGTGAGGGCCAGGGCGTCCATGCCCCGCTCGGAGGCGCGCTCGGCCAGCCGCTCCGGGTGCGAGGCGCCGTAGCGCAGGGAGAACCCGGAGACGGTGTGCAGATGCGTGAAGCCCGGCATCCGCACCTCCCGCTATCGAACATCCGTTCCCAACCTGCTCAGCACCACCATAGACCAAATCCCGAACATGTGTACGACAGCCACTCAGGCGCCTCCCACCTGGGGAAACGTCCGCAGCTCCGGACCGTGAGGCGGCGAAGCCGACGGTACGGGCGGCCGGCCGCAGGAAGCCGGAACCGGCGCTGCCGTGCCTGTCAGGGGGCTCGTGGTGGTCTGACCCAGCCCAGGGACCGTTCGACGGCCCGTAGCCAGTTCTCGTACTCCGCCTCCCGCCGTCCGGGATCCATCGCGGGCAGCCACTGGCCGGCCCGGTGCCAGTTGTGGCGCAGCACTTCCAGGCCGGGCCAGTAGCCGGCGGCGAGCCCAGCCGCGTAGGCGGCCCCGAGGGAGACCGTCTCGGCGACCATGGGCCGCACCACAGGCACGTCGAGCACGTCGGCCACGAACTGCATGAGCAGGTTGTCCGCGGTCATGCCCCCGTCCACCTTGAGCTGCTGGAGGGGGACGGAGGAGTCGGCGTTCATGGCGTCGACCACCTCCCGGGTCTGCCATCCGGTGGCCTCCAGGACGGCACGCGCCAGATGTCCCTTGGTGATGTAGGAGGTGAGGCCGACGATGACCCCGCGCGCGTCGCTGCGCCAGCGGGGCGCGAACAGACCTGAGAAGGCGGGCACGATGTAGCAGCCACCGTTGTCCTCGACCGTCCGCGCCAGGGTCTCGATCTCCGGGGCGCTGCTGATCAGGCCCAGGCGGTCGCGGAACCACTGGACGAGGGCGCCGGTGACGGCGATCGACCCCTCCAGCGCGTACACCGGCGGCTGGTCCCCGATCTGGTACGCGACGGTCGTCAGGAGTCCGTGCCGGGACCGTACGAGGTCGCGACCGGTGTTGAGCAGGAGGAAGCTGCCCGTTCCGTAGGTGCATTTGGCCTCGCCCTGGGAGAAGCAGGTCTGGCCGAAGAGGGCGGCCTGCTGGTCGCCGAGGGCGGCCGTGATGGAGACACCCGGCAGCAGCCCGCGGGCCTCGCCGTACGGCTCTGCGGACGATCTGATCTCGGGCAGCATCGAGCGGGGCACCCCGAAGAAGGCCAGCAGCTCTTCGTCCCAGGTGAGGGTGTGGATATTCATGAGCATCGTGCGGCTGGCGTTGGTGGCGTCGGTGATGTGCAGGCCGCCGTCGGCACCCCCGGTGAGATTCCAGATCAGCCAGCTCTCCATCGTCCCGAACAGCACCTCGCCGTCCTTGGCGCGCTGCTCGATGCCCTTGACGTGGTCGAACAGCCACCGGATCCGCAGTGCCGAGAAGTAGGTCGACGGCGGCAGGGCGCACCGGTCCAGGAAGAACTCGTCTCCGGGGCGCTCTCTCAGCTCCTCGACGAGCGGCGCCGTGCGGGTGTCCTGCCAGACGATCGCCCGGCCCAGCGGGGCGCCGGTCCGCCGGTCCCACAGCACCGTCGTCTCGCGCTGGTTGGCCAGGCCGACGGCGGCGACCTGTCCCCAATCCACACCGGCGTCGGACAGGGCCTCGGGCACGACACGCCGCAGGTTCTGCCAGATCTCGACGGCGTCGTGCTCGACCCACCCCGGCCGGGGGAAGTGCTGCTGGTGCTCCTTCTGCGCGACCGAGACCAGCCGCCCACGGTGGTCGAAAAGGATGCAGCGGGTCGAGTTGGTGCCCTGATCGATGGACATTACGTACCGTTCAGCCATGATCGGGTCTGCCTTCCGACGGGTCGAGGGGCGGCTGTCCTGGCCTACCAGCGGGCGGCTCCCAGGTCTCTGGAGATCGCCCGGGCCGCTTCCCTGATCAGACTGATCAGCTGCGGGCGGGGCGTGCCCTGGCTGTCGCAGATCCGCTCGACCGGTCCGGACAGCCCGATGGCGCCGACGACGAGGCCGCCGTGCCCCCGGATCGGCGCGGCGAGCCCGGCCTCGCCCATGCTCATCTCCTGGATCTCCGCGGCCCAGCCGACTTCCCTGACCTCGTTGAGCGCCCGGGCGAGCCGCTCGGGATCGATCAGGGTGTGCCGGGTGTACGCCTCCAGCCCCGGCTCCCGGTCCGGTTCCACGGTCGCGGTCCCGAAGGCCAGCAGCACCTTGCCGAGCGAGGAGGCGTGCAGCGGCAGCAGGGAGCCCACGTCCAGCGTCTGGAAGGTGTCGTCCGGCCGGAACACGTGGTGGACGATGAGCACCCGGCCCTCCAGCGGAGTCCCCAGGCGCACCGCCTCACCGCTGCGCGCGGCCAGCGCGTCGGCCCAGTTCAGAGAGCGAGAGCGCAGTTCGTTGACGTCCAGATAGCTGGTGCCCAGGTGCAACAGGGCGGCTCCGAGCTGGTACTTTCCGGTCGCCGCGTCCTGTTCCACGAAGTCCACGTGCTGGAGCGTGCGCAGAATGCCGTGGGCGGTGCCCTTGGCCAGGCCGAGCGACGAGGCCACCTCGCCGAGCCCGAGGCGGCGGGGCCCACCGGCGAGCAGACGCAGAATCGCCGCCGCCCGTTCGATCGACTGGACTGGGCCGGCCATGAGGCGAGCCTATTACCGCCACGGACGCTTCGCCCCACGGGCGGATGACCTTCGCGAGGCGGGCGGATGATCTTCGAGTTGGCCGGCCGGATGATCTTCGGGGGGCCGGGCGGGTGCCCTTCGCGGGCGGGGGCGTTCGGTAATGCCGACCGCTGTTCATTGACCAGCCCGATTTGTGTCCATAACTTTCTTTGGAGCCCGGTAGGCGCCGAGATCGCCCGGCCGGCAGACAGACCATCGGGAGAGAAACATGGCGGCACAGCTCAACACGCTGCTTCAGGCGGCATGCGAACACGTGTGTCCGGTGCCGCCCGTCGCCGGCGCGGTCTCGGTCGTACGCCGGCGCGTGGCGGCGGTCCTCGCGGACTGGAGGGTGTGCCCGGGGATCGTCGAGGACTCGCTGCTCCTGGTGTCGGAGCTGGCCACCAACGCGATCATCCACGCCCGGCCCCCGGCCGAGCTGCGGCTGTCGTGGGTGTGTGGCGACGGCGACGGGGTCCTGAGGGTCGAGGTCACCGACGCCGGCCCCGCGCGTCCGGCCGGTCAGCCGCTGGCCGGGGTCGACCCGGACGAGCACAACCGGGGCGAGGCGATCGTCCACGCCCTGGCGACGCGCCACGGCATACGGGTCCACTCCGGCGGGGTCACCCGCTGGGCGGAACTCGCCGCGGTCTGAACCCGGCGAAGCACTACCGGGCCCAGTCCGCACCGTCCCGCGGCCGACGCACCTCCCCCGTGCCCAGCGCGATCGCCGCCCGGGGCCGCATGGGCTCCTCGCCGCGCCGGGAGAGTACGACCACCTCCTCGACCACGGCCGACAGCGCGCCGAGCCGGGCGGCGCACTCGGCGGCCAGGTGCTTGGGGTCCTGACTGCGGCCGAGGGACAGATGCGGGGTGAAGCGGCCGCCGCGCCCCTGGCAGAGCGGGAACCGCAGTGTCAGTTCCCGGTGGAGACGGGACCACGGTGCCCGGTCCGCCGCGGCCGGGTCGAGCCACACCGTCGCGTAGTGCCGGTGCCGGAACCACCGCACTCCGGCCAGGCGTGCCGGGAACGCCGCGCTCTGCGCCGCCGCGGCGGAGAGCAGCGGCACGGCCCGCGCGAACTCCTCCTCCGGCACGAAGCCGAACAGCAGATTCACATGCGGGGGCCACCGCCGTACCTGCGGATCGTGCTCCCAGCGGATGTCCTGGATCACCGGCCAGAGCTCCCTCGGCGGCAGCCACGCCACCGCCGTCCTGGGCGTCGGCGCCACCTCGAGTGCGTCCACCGGCTCGGCCCCGTCGAAGGCCGGATTCCCGTTCACACGACCATGGAAGCACCGCCGGCGGGCCGTATGCGAAAGTCCCGCCCCTCGCGCGCGGGGCGGGACTTCGCTCGAGCGGAGTCGGATCAGCCGATCTGCGTGCCCGTCGCCGACAGCGCCTCCGTCACCGGCTGGAAGAACGTCTCCCCGCCGGAGGTGCAGTCGCCGCTGCCGCCGGAGGTGAGGCCGATGGCCTTGTCACCGGAGAAGAGCGAGCCGCCGCTGTCGCCGGGCTCGGCGCAGACGTCGGTCTGGATGAGGCCGTTGACGATGTCGCCGTTGCCGTAGTTGACGGTGGCGTCCAGGCCGGTGACCTTGCCGGAGTGCACCTGCGTGGTGGAGCCGCTGCGGGTGACCTCCATGCCGACGGTGGCCTCGGCGGCCCCGCTGATGGCCTGCGAGGAGCCGTCGTAGAGGTTGACCTCGCTCGGGTGGTCGACGTCGGCGGTGTACTTGACGAGGCCGTAGTCGTCGCCCGGGAAGCTGGAGGTCTCGTTCTCGCCGATGACGTTGCCGGACGAGTCGGACCAGGTGGTGATGCCCTCGGTGCAGTGGCCGGCGGTCAGGAAGTACGGCTCCCCGCCCTTGACCACGTTGAAGCCGAGCGAGCAGCGCCCGCTGCCGTCGGTGATGGCGTCACCGCCGGCGATGAAGGGCTTGAACTCTCCCTTGGTGCGCTGGAGTTCGGCGACCGTGCCGAGGCCGTCGACGACCTCGGTCAGCTTCTTCCACTCGGCCGCGGAGACCGTGCGGTCGGCGGTGACGACGACCTTGTTGGTGGTCGGGTCGGTCACCCAGGAGGTGCCGGGGATGGTCGCGTCCTGCTTGAGCGCCGTCCGGGCGCTCTTCAGCTCGGCGAGGGAGTGCTCGACGATTCTGGCCTTGGCGCCGGCCTCCTCGACCACCTCGGCGGCGGTCTCGTCGAGCACGTTCACGACCAGACTCTTGGCCTGGGCGTCGTAGTACGTTCCGGCCGCGTCGGCGCCGAGGTCCTGACCCAGCGTCGAGGCGAGCTTTCCGGCCGCGACGGCGGACAGGGTCTTGACCGCCGGGGTGTCCGACGGCTCGCTGGCGTTCGCAGTCTGGAAGGTGACTCCCGCGGCGACCAGTGCGGCGATACCCGCACCTGCCGCGGCGGCCCGCCGCTTGGGTATGCGTCGGTGCTTCAACTCACGTCCTCCTGTGGGGGGTCGGCCCGGCGGCGGTTGTGGGGACCGCCCCGGGCCGGAAGGCTTGGTTGACGGGCGCCCACTCTTCCGAACCGCACAGGGAGCGCACAAGGTCGACTTCAGGACGCGCACACGGTGACCACCGCGCGCCCTCCGCGCCTTCACCACCCCACAGCCCAAGGGGAATTCATGGGAGAACGGACAAGGGAATTCGCACTGCAAACGCTACGCGTGAGTAACCGTGCACAGTGCGGTGAGGTCTAGTCCTGACTGATTCTCACCCCCGTCCCTCCGTCACCGGAGGCCTCAAAGGGGAAACCCCCGCACGCGGTTGCGTGCGGGGGCTCGCGAAAGTGGTGCCGGCTGCGAACGCGAAGAGGCTCAGTAGACGCTGACGCCGTACGCGCTCAGGGCCTCGGTGACCGGCTGGAAGAAGGTCGTGCCGCCGGAGGAGCAGTTGCCGCTGCCGCCGGAGGTCAGACCGTACGCGGTGCCGTTGCTGCCGTACAGCGGGCCGCCGGAGTCGCCGGGCTCGGCGCAGACGTTGGTCTGGATCAGACCGGATACGATGTCGCCGCCGCCGTAGTTGACGGTCGCGTTCAGGGCGGTGACCCGGCCGCTGTGTGTACCGGTGGTGGAGCCGTCGCGGATGACGGTGGTCCCCACGGCCGGGGTGGCCGCACGGGTGATGTCCACGCCGTTCGCGGTGCCGGGCCGGCTGACGGACCCCGTGTACCGCACGATGCCGTAGTCGTTGCCCGGGAAGCTGGAGCCGGCGGTCGAGCCGATGACCGTGGTGCGCCCGGAGTTGGAGTACCAGGTGCCCGCGCCGTCGGTGCAGTGACCGGCGGTCAGGAAGTACTGGGTGCCGCTGCTGTTCTGGACGTTGAAGCCGAGGGAGCAGCGCCAGCTGCTCGCGTAGATCGCGTCGCCGCCCTGGATCAGCTTGGTGAACTTGCCGGGCGTGCGCTTGATGGTGAGCGCGTCGGCGTTGGCGCCCGCCTGCTTCTTGATCTTCGCGATCTCGGCCTGGGAGACCGTGCTGTCGACGGTCACGAGAACGCGGTTGTTCTTGCTGTCGACGGCCCAGGCGGTGCCCGGGACGTCGGCCTTGAGCACCGAGGCACCGGCGCTCTTCAGCTCGGTGGCGCTGAACGTGGTGGAGTCGGACGCGTTCGCGCTGGGGACCGCGATCGCGGCTGCGGCCACGAGTCCGGCGGAGATGGCGGTCAGCCGGGTCCGTCTCGATATGCCGCTGCGGGGGGTGGTGCGCTTGATCCTCACTTTTCGTTCCTCCACAAAGGAAGTTGGGGGCCCGCGTGGGGTCGGGGCCCGTGAGGCGCAGCCGGGGGCACGGATGTCCGGATTCCGAACACGCCGTGCCCCTGACAAGCGCTGGGAGGGAGTATTCGGCCGAACGGCGGGTAGCCGCAAGGGCGCCTTTCGGCCGTCAAGTTTTGAACGAACTGTCCGGATCGGCCCCGTACCCAGCGCTGATGGCTCGTCAGACCAGGTGCCGCTCCCCCGCCGGGACCGGCACGTCCAGGGTGTTCCCCGGCGGCGGGAAGGGGCAGATGAAGTGGTCGGCGAAGGCGCACGGCGGCAGCAGGGCCCGGTTGAAGTCCACCGTCGTACGGCCGTCGGCGTCGGGTGCGGCGGGCCGCAGGAACCGGAAGCGGTAACTGCCGTCGCCGCTGGTGGCGTCGGCGAAGACGGCCCAGAGCGAGCCGTCGCCCTCCACCGTCACCTGGAGAGTGTGCTCCCGTCCGTCGAGACGGAACGCCAGCTCGCCGCCGAGCCCGAGGCCACGCCGCTTCCCGTCCGCGTTCTCCACCCGCACGGTGCGACCGTCGTCGTACGGCGTGAAGCGCCCCGGCACCGACCAGCGCGGATCGTAGGGCGTGGCCTCGATGCCGCGGAACCGGCGGCGGGTCCCGGCCGCCGGGTCGAAGTCGCGTACTCCCCACACCCCTTCGCGGACCAGCACGACGAGCCGTCGTTCGCCGTAGCCGACCCGCGCGGCGGAGGCCGGGCCGGGATCGGCCGCGAGCCGTACCCGGCCCTCGAAGGGCTCGTCGTCGACGGTCAGACCGTCCACGCTCGCGGCCGTCAGGAGGACCGCGTCGCCGTCGGCGGTCCAGGTCCCCGGGATGTCCGGAAGTCGCCCGTCCGGATAGTCCTCCAGCCAGTGGGTCGCGGTCAGCGCGAGCGGCCCGTAGGGGGCGGAGACGGTCTCCAGGCGCCGCTCGTGCCACTGCTTCCACGCGTCGGATGCGTCCGTCGTCATGTGATCAACCCTTCCCTCACGGGCCAAGGGACCCGAGGTGTGAGCGCCCCGTGGGGCACCGGTATTCCGTGCGTACCCGGTCCGGCTCGCCGGGCCGGACAGCGTCCGGCGCTTCGCACGTACGGCGTCAGGTGCGCCGCCTCGGCCGCACGTACGACGGTCAGGCGCACCGCCACCCAGGCCGCACGTACGGCGGTCAGGCGGCGGCCCGGCCGGCCGGCGTCCGAAGGAACGTCAGCACGGCCCGGGCCACCGCGTCGTTCTGCCGGAACGCCGGCCCGCCGGAGCGCGGCCGGGTGAACGCGCCGGCGCCCCGGACGTCGGTGTGCGGGCCGAGCGCGAACCGGCGCGGATGCGGCCGGCCGGACCGGTCCAGCACCCGCCCGTCGGCGGGGTCCACCCGCAGCAGCCCGTCGGGGGTGGCGGCGGCACCCTCGGCGTACAGCTCCCGCAGCAGCGGATCCCGGGACCGGGCCACCGTGGGCTGCGGCAGCCGCGCCTCGACCAGGGCCCGCGCCTCGGCGGCGAACCCCGGCACGGTCGGGCTCGTCGCCCGGAACACCCCGTCCTCGGCGCGCACGCTCATGTCGGCGCCGACGAACCGCAGTACGCCCGCCCGGGACAGCGCGAGCAGCTGCCGCAGCCGGGGTCCGGGCGGCCCGGAGGCCAGGTGGCTGAAGAAGCCGTGCCACCAGGTGCCGATGTCGCCGAGCCGCATCAGCTGCCCGTAGACGGAGAGCAGGGCTAGGAAGACCGCCTGGTCCGGGCTGTGCGCGGGATCGTGACGCCGCCTCAGGTCGGCCTCGACATAGCGGCGCAGTCCCGCCTGGAACGCCTCGTGCGACCCGTACCGCACCCCGGCGAGCGGCCGGTCGAGCGCGGCCAGGTCGAGCCGGTCGGCGGGATCGGGCACAGCGGCGGCGACCAGGGCCGCACGCTCGGCCGGGTTGTCGACGGCGGCGTACTTGTCCTCGAAGGCGTTCCAGTCGAGGCCCGTCCGCTCGGGATGGGCGGTGAACAGCCGGTGGTAGTGGGCGAAGCCCAGCTCCTTCTCCACCAGCGGCCACACGTCCCGCCGGAAGTCGAGGTTCCCCGACCGGGCGAGCAGCGCGTCCGTCTCCGCCGGGCCGAAGAACCGGGGCAGCGGCGGCGGTGCGCCGTCCAGGCGGTAGCCGATCTTGGAGTGGTACGGCACTCCGCGCCGCGACCCGACGTACAGCACCGGCTCGCGGCCGGACGGTACATAGGTGTCCCCCTCGTACCGCCCGCCCCGGCCCTCGGTGAGCAGCACCATCAGGTCGACGAAGGCGAGCCCGAAGCCGCGCACCAGGACGGGTTCGCCGGGCCGCAGCGGGCTCAGATCGCTGTCGGCGGTGAAGTCGGGCGGCAGATGGACGAGGCCGTGGGCGCGGGCGTACGCGCTCAACGCGGCCTGCTCGTCGTCGGGTTCGGCGTCCAGGTGGCCGAGGGTGAGGATCACCAGGTCGGCGAGGAGCGGGCGCGGCCGGTCCGCCAGCCACACCCGCTGCCGGCCCTCGCGCGGGCCGGAGACGCGCAGGGCGCGGCACGGGTGGTGGTGCACGGTGACGCCCGGCGGCAGCGCGGCCACCGCCCGGTCGTAGGCCCAGCGCAGATAGGAGCCCTGGAGCCGGCGGCCGACGAATGCGTCCCCGTCGAGGCCGGCCCACTCGTGCAGGGTGGGCCCCTCCCGGACGGGTCCGGCCATCTCCACGGTGGGGTCGGTGAACACGGTGACGTCCTCGGCCCGGGAGTTCATCCACAGCAGCGGCGACTGCTCGGTGCGCCAGATCCGCCCGGGGCCCGGCGGATAGGGGTCGACGAGGTGGATGTCGAGGCCCGTGCCGGGCGCCGGCTCGGCGGCGTTGGCGGCGATCCGCTCCAGGACGCCGGTCCCGCGCGGCCCGGCCCCGACGATGACCAGGGAGGCTCTCATCGGGCGGACTCCGTACCGCGCGCGTAGCGCTTCTCGACGTAGTACTGGCCGACGCCGAGCACCGAGGTGACGACGGTGTACCAGACGGTGGCCACCATCAGCAGCGGGATGACCTGGTACGTCTGGTGGTAGACGAGCTGGGTCGAGTACAGCAGGTCCTGGACGGCGATGACGCTGACGATGGAGGTGCCCTTGAGGGTGCCGATCAGCATGTTCCCGGCGGGCGGCACGATGGAGCGCATCGCCTGCGGCAGCACGATCCGCCACCAGCGCCGCAGCCGGCTCAGCCCGAGCGCCTGCGCGGCCTCGATCTGCCCGCCGCCGACGGACAGGATCCCGCCGCGCACCACCTCGGCGGCGTACGCGGCCTCGTGCAGGGTCAGCCCGATGACGGCGACGGCGACCGGACCGAGCAGATCGACCGTCCTCACCCCGAGGATCTGCGGGTAGAGCGCCCCGATGTTGAACCACAGCAGCAGCTGCACCAGGATCGGGATCGACCGGAACAGCCAGACGTATCCCCAGCTGACGGCTCTGAGCACGGGGTTGGCGGAGAGCCGGGCCGCGGCGAGCAGGGTGCCCAGCGCGAAGCCGAGCACCATCACCACCGCGGTCAGCCAGAGGGTGAGCCACAGTCCGCGCAGCACCGCGGTCGAGGTGAAGTAGTCGGCGACGACGCCCCACTGGAACGCGTCGTTGCGCAGCACGGAGTCGACGGCGAACCCGAGCAGGACGAGGACGACCGCGGCGGCGGCCCACTGGCCGTAGCGGCGCTGCGGGACGATGCGGGCGGAATCGGGCGGTGCCGAGATCGCGGGGGCTTTGGCAAGGGTGTCGGAGGACATACGAAGGCTCCGTGACGTCAGTCGAACACGGTGATGCCTTCACACGAAGCGGCCAAGCCCCTCAGCACGGCCGTCGGTCGAGAGTACGGGCCCGGTCGGCCGGGCTGTCAAGGCTGTCCGGATGGTGAGCCACGCGTCTCGTCTTCACCCGCGGCTGGTTGACGGACCGTCCGGACGCCTGTTCCACTTGGCCCATGCATCCGCAGCAGTGGCTGGTCACGCGCTCCCACATCGACTTCGGTCGAGTGTGGTCCTCTTCCTGTTGAGCCGACTCCCTGCGCGCTTTTCCTTTTCTCCCTTCCTTTTCCTCGCCTTCACACGCGCTCCCCTCCCCTCAGTGCGTCAGCAGTCACACCCGCAGTCGCAGTCGCAGCAGCCGTCCTCACCGCAGCAGCTGCAGCAGTCGCAGCAACTCGCGCAGTCCCCGCACCCGCTGCAGTCGCAGTTGGCGCAGGGCCCCTGCTTGTGTTCCCGGCTCCACGGGTCCTCGTACTCGCCGCAGCACAACTGGCACGTACAGGCCAGCCCGAGCCACACCGCGCACCCCGCGAGCAGTCCCCGCCGGTTCCGGTGCGGCGGCTCCGGGGGCAGCGGCGCGCCGGGGCCGCCGGGCATACCGGGCGGGGCGTAGGGCCCGGCCGGTTCCGGCCGGTGCGCGCACGACGTCGTGCCGAAGGCCCGGTCGACGGAGGCGGGCAGTTCGTGCACCAGCAGCCGGTGCGCGAGCTTGCCCTCGCTGCTGCGCTTTTCTGGGGAGACCCCAGACCCCCAGGCGACCTCGCGCAGCGCGAGCCGGATCCCGTGCACGGCGTCGTCGGCGAGCCGCCGGGCCTCCGCACGAGACGTACCCGTGGCGGTGAGCGGGTTCCAGGCGCCCGACGCGGCGTCAGTCTTCTGGTCCTCCACGGCGTCCAGGAGGTGCGCGAGCCGTCCGAAGAGCCGTCCGGCCTCGGCGAGCGGCTCGGCGTTGCCCGGGCGTCCGGCGAGCACCGCGGTGTGCGCGAAGGCGGCGGCGGTCGCGGTCTCGGTGGGTTCGGTGACGGTCAGGATCGAGGTGCCGGGCCCGGCCAGCGCCTCGACGCCGAGCTGCCGGTCCACGGCGTCGACCAGCACGGCGGTGTCGAACCCGACGGCCGAGCCGGTGCGGGCGCCGGCGCGTCCCCAGCTCTCGGCGACCCGACGGGCGGCGAGCGCCACCGGCCGGCGGGCCAGCAGTCCGTCGCCGTCGGCGACGTGGTCGCGCACCTTGGCGGAGGCGAGCACCAGGGACACGGCGGCGGCGAGCCGGGCGCCCTCGCCCTGCGCCACCGACGCGGTGCGCATCCCGCGCAGCGGACACGGTCCGGCCGTACGCCGCCACCGGCCGCCCTCGCGCTCTCCCTGAGCCTCCGTCAACACGGAGATGAGCAGCCCGTCGTAGTTGGTGACGACCCGGGCGAACTGGCCGTGATCCGAGCGCAGCGCCAGGCACAGGCCGCACAAATGGGCCATCCACTCGGTCTTGAGCCGTTCGCCGAGACGATGGGCGCAGGGCCTGACTATTCCGAACACAGCACGTCCCCCGTGGTTCGTACGACGCGAATTTCGGCCGCATCGTATCGGCCACTTCGTTCACCCGTACGCACTGCCCGTCACCCGTACGCCGGGAAGAATCATATTTCACTCACAGTCAGCAGCCGCATAGTGCAAGACCCTTGGGGTATCCGGGCTCTCGACGGATCGGGCTGTGCACCAGTACCGTCACAAACCCCCCGCGCGGCGTCTATCCACTTGGCGCGACATCCGCATCATGGACGACCATGGGGATGCGGAAAGCACGAAAGACCGCTGTGAGAGGAGGCGTCCATGGGATCGGTGCGCAAGGCGAGTGCGTGGCTCGGCCTCGTCGACGACAACGATGACGAGCGCTATTACGACGACGAGTACTCCGAGGGGAACGAGTCCGGGGACGCCTGGGTCACGGACCCGCGGGTGAAGGTGGCCTCGGACACCGCCGAGGAGAAGGGCCGCCGGATCGGCACGGTGACCCCGGACAGCTTCCGGGACGCACGGGCCATCGGCGAGCTGTTCCGGGACGGAGTCCCGGTGATCATGAACCTGACGGCCATGGATCCGGCCGACGCCAAGCGCGTCGTCGACTTCGCCGCGGGGCTCATCTTCGGGCTGCGCGGTTCGATCGAGCGGGTGTCCACCCGGGTGTTCCTGCTGACCCCCGCCCACACGGAGATCGTGAACGGCGACCCGGCGGCACACCGCACGGACGGCTTCTTCAACCAGAGCTGAGGCAGGGCCGACCACCGGCCCTGCCTGCTCCGCCTCCCCCGCTCTACCGGAAGGCGTCCAGTCCGGTGAGCGCCTTGCCCAGCACGAGCTGGTGCATCTCGACGGTGCCCTCGTAGGTGAGCACCGACTCGAGGTTGGTCGCGTGCCGCATCACGGGATATTCGAGGGAGATCCCGTTGGCACCGAGGATCGTCCGGGCCGTACGGCAGATGTCGATGGCCTCGCGGACGTTGTTGAGCTTGCCGAAGCTGACCTGCTCCGGACGCAGGCGGCCGGCGTCCATCCGCCGCCCCAGATGGTGGGCGAGCAGGATCCCCTTGTGCAGTTCGACCGCCATGTCGGCGAGCTTGGCCTGGGTGAGCTGGAAGCCGCCGAGGGGCCGCCCGAACTGCTCCCTGGACTTCGCGTAGTCGACGGCGGTCTCGAAACAGGTCCGGGCCGCGCCCATCGCGCCCCACACGATGCCGTAGCGGGCGTGCGAGAGGCAGCTGAGCGGGCCGCGCAGACCGGTGACCCCGGGCAGCACCGCGTCGGCGGGCAGCCGTACGTCGTCCAGGACGAGTTCGCTGGTGACGCTGGCCCGCAGGGACCACTTGTGCTTGATCTCGGGGGCCGAGAAGCCCGGTGCGTCGGTGGGAACGGCGAACCCGCGGATGCCCTCGTCGGTCTGCGCCCAGACCACGGCGACCCCGGCGACGGAGCCGTTGGTGATCCACATCTTGCGACCGTTGAGGACCCAGTCGGAGCCGTCCTTCTTGGCGTACGTCCGCATCGAGGCGGGGTCGGAGCCGTGGTCGGGCTCGGTGAGGCCGAAGCAGCCGATGACCTCGCCGGCCGCCATCCGCGGCAGCCAGGTCTGCTTCTGCTCCTCGCTGCCGAACCGGTGGATCGCGTACATGGCGAGGGAGCCCTGCACCGAGACCAGGGAGCGGATGCCGGAGTCGGCGGCCTCCAGCTCCAGACAGGCGAGCCCGTACTGCACCGCGCTCGCGCCCGCGCAGCCGTATCCGTCGAGGGACATCCCGAGCGCCCCGATGGCGCCCAGCTCCCGGGCCAGCTCGCGGATCTGCGGCAGCTCGCCCTTCTCGTACCACTCGGCGACGTACGGCAGCACCCGGTCCGCCGCCCAGCCGCGCACGGTGTCACGGACGGCCCGATCCTCCGGTTCGAGGAGGTCGTCGAGGCCCAGCGGGTCGGCGGGATCGAACGGCGGCAACTTCGCGGACGTGGACACGGGCACCCTCCGGCGGCTCGGGAGCGGCGGCACCAGCTGTTAACTAGCACCGCTAGTCGCAGATTCAGGGCGACGCTACGACGCGGTCTCCCGTACGTCCAGCGTCAGGCGCTCAGGCGGACACCCGGGACTCGGCCACCTCGCGCGGCGCGGGCACCTCCACCGTGGCGCCCTCCGGCTCACAGTGCATCACCCGCGGCAGCCGGAGCGCCATCACCGCGCCGAGCAGCAGCAGGCCCGCGCTGACCAGCAGGGTGACATGGAGGCCGTGCACAAAGCAGTCGCGGGCGGCGCTGCGCAGGGCCTCGCCCGCGTCACCGCCGAGCCGGCCCGCCACGTCGTAGGCCTCGCCCAGCGAGTGACCCGCGGCGGCCGAGGCGGAGGCGGGGACGCCGGGCACCGAGCTGAGGCCGGGCGCGTAGGCCGCGTTCATCACGCTGCCGAGCAGCGCGATACCGATGCCCGCGCCCAGCTGGTACGAGGTCTCGCCGATCGCCGCCGCCCCGCCGGCCTGCTCCTGCGGGGCCTCGCTCAGCATCGACTCGTACGCCCCGAAGAGCGTGGTCTCCAGACCGAAGCCGAGCAGCACGAACCCGGACAGCATCAGCGCGGCGTTGTCCTCCCGGCCCATCGCGGTCAGCAGCACCACCGCGCCCGCCGTCAGACAGAACCCGAACACCACCATCCGGCGCGGCCCGAACCGGCGCAGCATCCGCGCCCCGAACAGGCCCGCCGCCATCGCCGCTATGGTCAGCGGCAGCAGCCGCAGCCCGGTCTCCAGGGGCGACAGCCCCAGCACCAGCTGGAGGTACTGCGCCGCGATCAGCTCGAGCCCGACCAGGGCGAGCATGGCCAGCACGATGCAGCCGACGGAGGTGCTGAACGCCGCCCGGGCGAACATCTTCAGGTCCACCAGCGGATACGCCCGCCGCCGCTGCCGCCGCACGAACAGCACCAGCAGGGCGGCGCCGACCAGGAGCGGGAGCAGGGTGAACGGGCCGGTCACGTCCTCGCCACTGCCGAGCCGCTTCACGCCGAGGACGACGCCGAACAGACCGGCCGCCGCCATCAGCGCGCCGACCACGTCCCAGGGACCCTTGCCGTCGCCCTTGGACTCGGGCAGCAGCAGCCGTCCCACCGGCAGGCTGACCAGCATCAGCGGGATGTTGACGAGGAAGACCGAGCCCCACCAGAAGTGCTCGAGGAGGAAGCCGCCGAGCAGCGGGCCGACGGCCGCGCCGACCGCGGCGACCGCGCTCCAGATGCCGATGGCGAGCGCCCGCTCGCGCCGGTCCGGGAAGACCTGGCGCAGGATGGACAGCGTCGCGGGCATGATCATCGCGCCGCCGACGCCGAGCAGCGCCCGGGCGACGATCAGCACCTGGGCGTCCGGGGCGAAGGCGGCCATGGCGGAGGCCACACCGAAGAGGGCGTATCCGAGGAGCAGGACCCGTCTGCGGCCCACCCGGTCGCCGAGCGTGCCGAAGAGGATCAGCAGCGAGGCACAGACCAGCGGGTAGGTGTCGACGATCCAGAGCAGCTCTATCGCGCCGGGCTTGATGTCCTCGGTGACGGCGGGCACCGCCACGTGCAGCACGGTCGCGTCGACGGCGACCAGCAGCAGGCTGACACAGAGGACGACGAGCACGACCCAGCGGTTGGCACCGGCCCCGGCCGCCCGACGGCGCAGCCCGACGGCAGCCGTGGTCGTCCCGGACATGTACGTACCTCCCAGATGTTCCCTCGCGTTCGGCGGGCTCACGGAGGTGGGGACTCCCCCGTGACTCGGCCGGAGGAGCGGTGGTCTCCGGCCCGCGCAACGAATGGCGAGTGACACGTCAGCGTACGCGAGTTCGTGGCGCGGTCGCGTGGCCCAGCTCTCACACTTCCGGCGGATCCGGTGTGGCGTACACCACTCCGGCCCATGGTGAGCACGCCCGCACCGACCTCCGGGTTCACCCGCCCGCCGATAATCGAGCCCGTGACCGATCTTGACGCGCGCCCCGGAAGCACCGAGGGCACCCTGCGCCCGACGCTGCCCAGAGCGGCCCCCGCCCTGCTCGGGTACGCGGCCGTCCGCGCCCTGGGCCTGCTCGCGCTGACCCTGTGGAGCGCCGCGCGCGACAAGAGCGCGTACACCCTGCTGACCGCCCGCTGGGACTCGCTCTGGTACGTCAGGGTCGCCGAGCTCGGCTACGGCTACGAGGTCCGCCTGCCGAACGGCGACGTCCACTCCAACCTCGCCTTCTTCCCGCTGCTGCCGTGGCTGGAGCGGCTGGGGCACGCGGTCACGCCGCTGTCGTACGCCGACGCGGGTTTCGTGGTCAGCCTGCTGGCCTCGCTCGCCGCGGCCTGGGGGATCTTCGCGGTCGCCGATCTGCTGTACGGCCGCCGGGCCGGGGTCTGCGCGGTGCTGCTGTGGGCGGTGCTGCCGGTCGGGATCGTGCAGTCGATGGCGTACAGCGAGTCGCTGTTCACCGCCCTCGCCGCGTGGTCCCTGTACGCCGTCCTCACCGGCCGCTGGCTCACCGCGGGCACCCTCGCGCTGCTGGCGGGGCTGACCCGGCCGGTGGGGCTCGCGGTGGTGGCGGCGGTGTGGGCGGCGGGGGTGGTGTCGTTCCTGCGGGAGTCCCGGGCCGTACGTGAGTCGCGGGCCATACGGGAGTCCCGGGCCCGGAGGATTGGGCCATCCGCGCGGCAGCGGAGCATGGCGCCCACCCCCGGCGCGCGGACCGTCACGCACGCCTCCTCCCCCGCCGGTGCCCCGGGCGGGCAGGGCGCACCGGCATGGCGGCGCGCCCTCGGAATGCTGCTCGCGCCCCTGGGTGCCGCCGGCTATGTGCTGTGGGTCGGCCACCACACCGGCAAGGGTCCGCTCGGCTATCTGGACGTACAGGCGGGCTGGCGCAACGGCTTCGACGGCGGCTACGCCTTCGCCCGGTTCGTCGCCGAAAAGTTCACGTCGTTTCCGTCGGCCCTGGCGGGGGCCGGACTGATCGCCGGGGTCGGCCTGGTGATCTGGCTGTACGTCGTCTGCGTACGGCAGCGCCAGCCGCTTCCGCTGCTGGTGTACGCGGGGGTCGTCACCGCGCTCGCGCTGTGCGCGTCGAGCTACTTCGGCTCGAAACCGCGCCTGCTGCTGCCCGCCTTCCCGCTGCTGCTGCCGCTCGCGCTCGCCCTCGCCCGGCTCCGTGTCTCCCGGTCGGCGCTGGTCATGGCGGGGGTCGCGGTGGCGTCGGCGGTGTACGGGGCGTTCTGGCTGAACGGATCGGGTCCGCCCTGACCGGCTCGCGCGCCCGGTGAGCGCCCGGCGAATTCCGCCCCATGCGCCGGTGAACGAATTCATAAGCGAGCCAAAACCACCCCCGGCGGAATGATCAAAGGAATTGAAGGGAACACGCCGGAGGGATTGCGGAATCCCTGGAAATAAACTCACACCTGAGAGCAATCCCACATCACATCGTCATTACAAACCCGGTGATTCGGCGGGGAACACAGCTCACTCGCTGTAACGTCGATTGGGTGCGTACCGAACCAAAGCCGACCCGGCTCGACCGGATCTTCGCCCGACTGGACCGCGAACCGCAGCGGCCGGTCCTCGACGTGCCGCGTATGACGCGGCACCGGGTGGTGCTCTTCGGCGCGACGCTCGCCTTCTACCTCACGATCGTCCTCGCCGTGGTGACCACGTCGTGGCTGGTCCGGCTGGACTGGCAGGCCATGCTCTTCCGGCCCTACCAGCAGTGGCCGGAGATCCACGCCTTCCTGGACTACTGGGTGGTCCTCGGCCAGCGCGGCCCGACGGCCGTGATGGTCGCGGCCTGGCTCGGCTGGCGCTGCTGGCGGCAGCACACCCTGCGCCCGCTGCTCGCCTTCGGCGCGGCGCTGCTGCTGCTGAACGTGACCGTGGGTGCCGTGAAGTACGGGCTGGGCCGCTCGGGGCCGCACTACGCGACCGAGGTCGGCTCCAACGAGATGTGGCACTGGTTCCAGGCCGGCAGCGACATATTTCCCTCGGGCCACACCGCGAACGCCGTGGTGACCTGGGGCATCCTCGCCTATCTGGCCTCCACCCCGCGCGCCCGCCGCTGGCTGTCGGCCCTGTCGGCGGTGCTGTCGCTCAGCGTCGGCCTGACCACCGTCTACCTCGGTACGCACTGGCTGAGCGACGTCCTGCTGGGCTGGGCCGCGGGGCTGCTGGTGCTGCTCGCGCTGCCGTGGCTGGAGCCGACCATCGCCACCGCCGAGGCCTGGCTGTTCACCCAGCGCGACCGGCTGCGCGCCGGCCGGGGCGGCACGGTCCCGGTGCCCGAGCCCGCGCTGCTCCCCACGCGCCCGAGCGCCGGGGAGGAGCCGGCGCCGGTGCGGGAGATCGTCCCGCCGACCGCCGCGCGCGCCTCGCGGACGTCGGCGCTGCTGGCCCCGGGCCCGCACACGGCCCGTTCGGAACGCACTCCGGTCACCCCGGCCGGCAGCCGCCGCCCGCCGCACTCCGACCGCCTCACCCGCGGCGCGGCAACTCCGGCGGCGC
This sequence comes from Streptomyces sp. NPDC030838, assembly GCF_055572035.1. Classification (NCBI taxonomy): domain Bacteria; kingdom Bacillati; phylum Actinomycetota; class Actinomycetes; order Kitasatosporales; family Streptomycetaceae; genus Streptomyces; species Streptomyces sp. NPDC030838. Next base: position 230,443 of record NZ_JBVIED010000015.1, read on the forward strand.
GTCCGCTGACCGGCGGCTGAGAACGTATGAGTGAGGCCCCGGTCGCGGTGACCGGGGCCTCACTCATGCGCTCTCAGCCCTTCCAGGCGCGCGCCACCCGGCCGTCCCTGACCTCGAAGTTCAGCCGTCCCACGCGGTACTCCATCGTGATGATCGCCCCCGGCGGCAGCGCGCGCACCGTCGACCACCCCCGTTCCCGGGCGCGCCGCTCGGCCGCGTCCGCGTCGAGGCCGACGTAGGTGTCCGGACTGTCCTGGGGTTCTGCGGAGGGTTTCGGAATCGGTGCCATGCCGCCACGCTAGGCGCTGAGCGGCGACGGAGGGAAGGGCGAACCGGACACCCTGGGTCACTGATCCCCCTCCGGTCACACTTCTGTCACAGGATCACGACACGCGTTTCGGGCGCACTCCCTCACACGGATGAGCGGTTCCGTACGCCTTCCGCAGGCATTCGAACGCAATTCCCGCGTGTCGGCGCGGCTTGTCGAATTGCCCGGCGGAAAGTGCCGGGAGGACCGTCCCCGGGTCGCATTCCATTCCCATTCCCGGCGGGTCACCGAGGGCCGATTCCACACACGAAATACACGGTTCCGGCACAGAAGGCCCGTATGCCCCCTGTCGCGGTGCGCGACCGCGCGAGCATCATGGCGGGAGCTCGGCCGCGGGTGCGGCGCGAGCGGCTGCGGACCCGGGGCGCGACGAGCGAAGGGGCGAGCGAGGCATGGGGACGGAGACCGTACCGGCGACGGCACGACCCGTAGGGACCAGGACGCCCGGCCGGGTGATCGTCGACTGGCTGACCACCACCGACCACAAGAAGATCGGCCACCTCTATCTGATCACGTCGTTCGCCTTCTTCCTGGTGGGCGGCGCGATGGCGCTGGTGATGCGCGCCGAGCTGGCCCGGCCGGGCCTCCAGCTGGTCAGCAACAACGAGTTCAACCAGCTGTTCACCCTGCACGGCACGATCATGCTGCTGCTGTTCGCCACCCCGACGTTCGCGGGCTTCGCCAACGAGCTGATGCCGCTCCAGATCGGCGCCCCGGACGTCGCCTTCCCCCGGCTGAACATGCTGTCGTACTGGCTGTTCCTGTTCGGCGGGCTGATCGTGCTCGGCTCGCTGCTGGTGCCGGACGGTCCTGCCGCCTTCGGCTGGTTCGCCTACGCGCCGCTCAACAGCATGGAACGCTCGCCAGGGGTGGGACCCGACCTGTGGATCATGGGCCTGGCGCTGGCCGGCTTCGGCACGATCCTCGGCGCGGTCAACTTCATCACCACCATCATCGGGATGCGCGCCCCCGGCATGACGATGTTCCGGATGCCGATCTTCACCTGGAACACCCTGTTCACCTCGATCCTGATCCTGATGGCGTTCCCGGTGCTGGCCGCGGCGCTGCTCTGCCTGGAGGCGGACCGGCGGTTCGGCTCGCACATCTTCGACGCGGCGAACGGCGGGGCGCTGCTGTGGCAGCACCTGTTCTGGTTCTTCGGGCATCCCGAGGTGTACATCATCGCGCTGCCGTTCTTCGGGATCGTCACGGAGATCATCCCGGTCTTCAGCCGGAAGCCGATCTTCGGCTACATGGCGCTGGTCGGCGCGACGATGGCGATCACCGGTCTGTCGGTGGTGGTGTGGGCGCACCACATGTTCGCCACCGGCGCGGTGCTGCTGCCGTTCTTCTCCTTCATGAGCTTCCTGATCGCGGTGCCGACGGGAGTGAAGTTCTTCAACTGGACCGGGACCATGCTCAAGGGCTCGCTGTCCTTCGAGACACCGATGCTGTGGTCGGCCGGGTTCCTGGTGACCTTCCTGTTCGGCGGCCTGACGGGGGTGATCCTGGCGTCGCCGCCGATGGACTTCCACGTCACCGACACGTACTTCGTCGTGGGCCACTTCCACTACGTGGTGTTCGGCACGGTCGTCTTCGCGATCTTCGCCGGGTTCTACTTCTGGTGGCCGAAGTTCACCGGGAAGATGCTCGACGAGCGGCTCGGCAAGATCCAGTTCTGGACGCTCTTCGTCGGCTTCCACACCACCTTCCTGGTGCACCACTGGCTGGGCGCGGAGGGCATGCCGCGCCGCTACCCCGACTATCTGGCCGCGGACGGCTTCACCGCCCTGAACATGGTCTCGACGATCGGCTCGTTCCTGCTCGGCCTGTCGACGCTGCCGTTCCTCTACAACGTCTGGAAGACCGCCAGGTACGGCGAGAAGGTGAAGGTCGACGACCCCTGGGGCTACGGCCGCTCCCTGGAGTGGGCGACCTCCTGCCCGCCCCCGCGCCACAACTTCACGACGCTGCCCCGGATCCGGACCGACTCCCCGGCGTTCGATCTGCACCATCCGGACTACGCCCCGCCGGCGCCCCAGCACTCCGATCCAGCGCACGACTCAGACGTCCCCGGGCATCCCTGATCATCTCGGTCAGCTCGGCCGGCTCCAGCACCTCGAACTCGAAGCCGAGCAGCATCACGTGAATCACCATCACGTCCAGGCTCGCGGCCCCGGTGCGCAGCACACAGGCGTCCGGGCCGTCGGCCTCCAGCGTCCCGTCGGAGGGCGAGATCCGCGCGGCCGCCTCCGCGAGGGGTGCGAACAGCCGGACGGCCGCCTGCGTGGCGTACGCGCGCGTGGAGACGCCCTGAGCCACATAGGCGGCCAGGTCCTCGGCGGGCGGGGTGCGCGGGGTGAAGCGGGGGCCGTGCGGCGGCCTGGGGGTGATGCGGTCGACGCGGAAGGTGCGCCAGTCCTCCCGGTCGAGGTCCCAGGCGACCAGATACCAGCGACGCTCGGTGCAGACCAGGCGGTGCGGTTCGACGGTACGGCGGCTGGCGGCGCCCTCGTGGTCCTCGTAGGCGAACCGCAGCCGCTCCGCGTCCCGGCACAGCCCCGCCAGCTCGGTCAGCAGCGCGGGGTCCACCGCCGAGGGCTGCGGGCCGCGCAGCATCGGCACCGTGAAGGCGTTGAGCGCGCCGACCCGGCGGCGCAGCCGGTCGGGCAGCACCTGCTCCAGCTTGGCGAGGGCGCGTACGGAGGTCTCGCCGATGCCCTCGACGCCGTGCCCGGCGGCCGTGCGCAGCCCGACCGCGACCGCCACGGCCTCGTCGTCGTCCAGCAGCAGCGGCGGCAGCCGGGCGCCCGCGCCGAGCCGGTAGCCGCCGCCGGTACCGGGGCTGGCGTGCACCGGGTAGCCCAGCTCGCGCAGCCGGTCCACGTCCCGGCGGACCGTGCGCGGGGTGACGCCCAGGCGGTCGGCGAGTTCGCCACCGGACCACTCGCGGTGGGCCTGGAGCAGAGAGAGCAGCCGCAGGAGACGGGCGGAGGTTTCGAGCATGAGGGTGAGTATCTAGGGCTCGTAGGCCAACTGGGGCACGTCGAAGCAGTTCGTCGTCATCTCGCCCTGCGACACCCAGCCCCTGCCGTCCTGCCAGCGCGCCACCGACAGGCAGTTCCGCGCGGTCGTGGGCGGCTCGGGCCGGGGCCGGAAGCTCACCGGGAGGAGCAGGCCACGGGCGGTGTAGCCGTCGCTGCGGTCGACCTGTTCGTCGACACACGCGCGCGTGACGCCCGTCTTCGCGCAGGCCTTCGCCGCGTCCGTGAACCACATCGCCGCCGCCCAGCCCTCCAGCTGCCACGGGGAGTGTGTCTTCCCGTCCCTGACCGTCGCGGACAACGTCCGGGTGGGCGCCGAGCAGGGCCGTATCACCGACCCGGCGGCCGTGGAGCGGGCCCTGCGCCTGTTCGCACTGGACGGCCCGGTCCGCGCACTGCCCGCCGCCGGCCTGCCCACCGGCACCCTGCGCCGGGTGGAGCTGGCCCGCGCCTTCGCGGGCGGCCCGCGCGTGCTGCTGCTCGACGAGCCCGCCGCAGGCCTGGACACCGCCGAGATCGACGCACTGGCCCGGATCCTGAAGGCACTCGCCGCCGACGGCATCGCGCTGCTGGTCGTCGAGCACGACCTGGACCTGGTCGCCGACCTGGCCGACCTCGTGCACGTCATGACGGCCGGCCGGATCGTCGCCTCGGGCCCGCCCGCCCGCGTCCTGGACCGGCTCGGCCCCCGGGAGGAGACCCGATGAGCGGCACCCTCGCCCTGCGCCACGCGCGCGTGCGCTATGGCCCCCTGGAGGCCCTGCACGGCGTCTCCCTCACCGCCCCGGTCCCCGGCCTGACCGTCCTGCTGGGCCGCAACGGCTCCGGCCGCACCACCGCCCTGCGCGCGCTGGCCGGTGCCGTATCGCTGTCCGGCGGCGCGGTGCTGTGGGACGGCGCCGACGTGACCCGGATGCCGGCGCACGAGCGGGCCCGCCGCGGCCTGTGCCTGGTGCCGGAGCGGCAGGCGGTGTTCGGCTCGCTCACCGTCCGGGAGCACCTGGAGCTGACCGCCCCGGCCCCGGAGGCCGCCCTCGCCGCCTACCCGGAGCTGCGGCCCCTGCTCCCCCGCCGCGCCGGCACCCTCTCCGGCGGCGGGCAGCGCATGCTGGCCCTCGGCCGTGCCCTGTCGGCACGCGCGCGCGTGCTCCTCGTCGACGAGCCCGCGCAGGGCATGTCGCCCGCCGCGGCGGCCCGTACGTACGGCCTGCTGGCCGGGCTGGGAGCGTGCGTGGTGCTCGCCGAGCAGCGGCTGCCGCCCGCCCTGTACGGCCGGACGGTGATCGTGCACGAACTGCGCCGCGGGTCGGTGGTGTTCAGTGGCGAAGCGGCCGAGCTGCGGGGTCGGTGAGCGGCGGGCCGAACACCGCGGGCGCCGACTGCGCGCGGGCCGCGCCCTTCGGGAGGGCGATCGGCAGGCCGACCGTCAGCCGGTCCGGGTCGGGGCCGATCGTCTTCTTGTTGGCTTTGTAGAGGGCCTGCCAGCCGCCCTTGACTCGGTACTTGCGGGCGATCGAGGCGAGCGTGTCCCCGCGCTTCACGGTGTGTATCCGGCCCTTGAGCCCGTACCGCCGGGAGCAGACCGGCCACGCCTCCCAGCCCTGCGCCGCCACCACCTTCTGCGCGACGGAGATCTGTTCCGCGCGGGTGGCGAGGTCCGCGCGGGCGGCGTGCTTCAGGCCGCCGAACGCCTCCCACGTGGACTGCGAGAACTGCAGGCCCCCGAAGTGGCCGTTGCCGGTGTTGATGTGCCAGTTGCCGCCGCTCTCACACTCGGCGACACAGCCCCAGGGCCACTGGTCCTTCGCGCAGTCGTGCGACGCGCGGACGGCCTGCGGCCCGTGGGCCGGGGGTGGGGACGCCGCGTGGGCGGCGGCGGGTACGGGCGCGGTCAGCAGGGCGGCCGCGGCCAGGACTAGCGCGATCGGCGTGCGGATCATCGGACCACGCTAAGCAGCGTCCCGGGGACGCCCTTGGAGCCACGCCCCCACGCGCGCGGGGCCCCACCCGGTCAGCGGACCGGGCAGGGCCCCTGGAGCGCGGCGTCAGCGCTCGAGGCGTCAGAGCTTCAGGCGCTGCCCGGGCACGATCACGTCGGGATCCTGGCCGATGACGGCCTTGTTGGCGGCGTACAGCCGCTCCCAGGTGGTCCCGTGCCGGGCGGCGATACCGCTCAGCGTGTCGCCCTCGCGGACGGTGTAGTCGCCGCGGGACGCGCCGCGGTCGGTGTGGCCCGCCGTGCGCGCGGGCGTCTCGGCGGGCCGCGACGGTGCCGTCTGCGCGGCGGGCGCGGGCGCCTCGGGTGCGCTGCCGTACGCGCCGGCCCGCACCGAGCAGGTCGGCCACGCGCCCCACCCCTGGGCGCGCTGGACCTTGGTGGCGACCGCGATCTGCTGGTCCTTGGTGGCCTGGTCGGCGGTCGGCGCGTAGGCGGTGCCGCCGTACGCGCGCCAGGTGCCGGCGGAGAACTGGAGTCCCCCGTAGTAGCCGTTCCCGGTGTTGATGTGCCAGTTGCCGCCGCTCTCGCACTGGGCGATGCGGTCCCACACTCCGCCGTCCGCCGCCTGGGCGGTGCCGGTCGCGGTCAGCAGCCCGAGCGGGGCGAGCAGGGCCGCCCCGGCGAGAGCCGCCGTCGTACGGGTCTTACGGGCGTTGTCGCGGGTGGTATCGGCACATTCGGACATGTAATTCCCTCTCGACGGACCCGGGGTCCCCCAAGACGGGGCCCGCTTGCCGCGCGGAATCGCGGTCGGCGCGCTCCGTCCCGTCCGCCGGAGGGCTGTGCTGCGAGCCGGCATGGTGCGGCCGGTCGGTCCGGCGGACGTACCCGAGCGGTGCTCGTTGCACACGGCCGAGGAATCTAGGGACCGGGCCCGGCCGGGATCAACCAACGCCCCGTTGACGCAGGCCAGTTCGAAGTTACCGAAGGTATCGGCGAATTCCGGCCACCCCATTCATTCGTGGATTTCCGGATTTGTCGGCCAGTCGTCGTGCCGATCTGTGACTCACTTCACCGGCACAAGTGCCGTCGCACGACGGGGAGTTGACGATGAGTATCCGATTCCGGCCCGGACGTCACCCTGAGCGTCGGATGGTTCGATTCCGTTCGCGGTACAGCGTGACTCCCGCCACAGATCGGCCGTTGTCTTCTTCATGAGCCCGGGACCGTCCCGGACCACGGGCCGGGATCCACCCGGCCTCGCCACGCACCGCATCCCCAGGGAGCCACCCGTGCCGCGCATGCTCGACGTCAGCGACGAGGTACGCGCCGAGATCGGCGACGAAGAAGCCGACCGGCTGCTCGCCGGAGACAACACCCCGGGCAGTTACGACTGCACGTCCTGCCGCACCCCGGGCGACTCCGAGCGCGAGCGCACCAGCACCGTGCTGTTCATCGGCGACGAGACCGCCGTGCTCGCCTTCGCCCATGCCGCCTGCCTGCCCTCGCAGGTCGTCCAGGTCACCGAGGAACAGCTCCAGGGCGCCGTGAAGTCCATCAGCGGCGACACCGTAGACCTGGAGCCCAGCAAGGTCGCCCCCGAGCAGGCCGTGCTCGGCGTGACCAGCGGACTCGTCCTGATCGCCGGGGAGTTGCACCCGGCGCTGGTCGTCGAACCGACCGGACCCATCGTCCGGCCCGGCTCGACGGCCATGGGCGACGACTTCCTGCCGCTCCTCATCGAGCAGGGATTCATGCCGGTGACCGAGCTGAGCGCGGTACCGCCGGTGCTGCACGGATGGTCGGTACTGCTGGCGATGGGGCAGCTGCACGCGGTGCTCCAGCCGTCCGCGAACGGAGGACAGCCGGTCGCCTGGTGGCAGGCGCACCAGCCGCTGCAGGTCACGGAGGGGTGGCGCGCCGCTGCGAACAAGCACCAGCAAGTGCTGATGTTCGCCGCGCCGGCGGGGTCCATCGGGCGGCAGCCCCGGGAGGATCTGCTGCGGGAGGCGTTGGACAAGGCGGCGGCGGGCGGCAAGCTCGTCGCGGGGACGCTGCCGCTGGCGGGGACGTGAGCGCCTGTTCGTAGGGGTGCGGGGTGCGTCGGCGGTGGGGACAGCACCCCGCATCTTCTTGTGCACCGCAATCGTTTGGACATACGTGCACGCATACGACGCTCCCCGCCGCCAGTCCTATCCCTCGGTGCCTCCTCCGACGCGCCCGGCCAAAGATCAGCACGGTGGGCCATCGGCCACGCCGATCTACGACAAGCTCTACGCCGAGTACGTCAAGTCGTTCCGTACGCTGCCGGGTGATCGCAGCGGTGAGGAGAAGCTGGGGTTCACCGCCTTCGGGAGCATGCCGTACGGTGCGGGCTCGCTCGGCGGCTCGTACAGCGCCTACAGCGCGGGTGCGCAGAGCGCCCGGCACGGCGGCGGGCAGCAGCCGCAGTGGCAGCGCGTCGGGCAGATCCCGTCGGCGCTGCCACCGGGCCGGCGCGGCGGCCGATGAGACAGCGAGAGGGGCGGCCCCGGCGGGGCCGCCCCTCTCGTCATGACGTCACTTCTTCTTGCCGCGCTTCTCGCGGACCCGGACCGAGATGTGGATCGGCGTCCCCTCGAAGCCGAACTCCTCACGCAGCCGGCGCTCGATGAAGCGGCGGTAGCCCGCCTCGATGAAGCCGGAGGCGAAGAGGACGAACCGCGGCGGCTTGGTGCCGGCCTGGGTGCCGAACAGGATGCGCGGCTGCTTGCCGCCCCGGATCGGGTGCGGGTGGGCGGAGACCAGCTCGCCGAGGAAGGCGTTCAGCCGTCCGGTCGGGACGCGGGTCTCCCAGCCCGCGAGGGCGGTCTCGATCGCCGGGACCAGCTTCTCCATGTGCCGGCCGGTGCGCGCGGAGACGTTGACCCGGGGTGCCCAGGAGACCTGGCCCAGCTCGGTCTCGATCTCCCGCTCCAGGTAGTAGCGGCGCTCCTCGTCGAGGGTGTCCCACTTGTTGTACGCGATGACGAGCGCGCGGCCCGCCTCCACGGCCATGGTGATGATCCGCTGGTCCTGGACGGAGATCGACTCGGAGGCGTCGATCAGGACGACCGCGACCTCGGCCTTCTCCACCGCGGCGGCGGTGCGCAGCGAGGCGTAGTAGTCGGCGCCCTGCTGGAGGTGGACCCGCTTGCGGATGCCGGCCGTGTCGACGAACTTCCAGGTGACGCCGCCGAGTTCGATCAGCTCGTCGACCGGGTCGCGGGTGGTGCCCGCCAGCTCGTTGACGACGACGCGCTCCTCGCCGGCCACCTTGTTCAGCAGCGAGGACTTGCCGACGTTCGGGCGGCCGATCAGGGCGATGCGGCGCGGGCCGCCGACCGCGGTGCCGAAGGTCTGCTCGGGGGCGTCCGGCAGCACCTCCAGGACGGCGTCCAGCATGTCGCCGGTGCCGCGGCCGTGCAGCGCGGAGACCGGGTAGGGCTCGCCCAGGCCGAGGGACCACAGGTAGGCCGCGTCGGCCTCGCCGCTCGGACCGTCGACCTTGTTGGCGCACAGCACGACCGGCTTGCCGGCCTTGCGCAGCAGCCGGACGACCGCCTCGTCGGTGTCGGTGGCGCCGACCTTGGCGTCGACGACGAAGACCACCGCGTCGGCGGCCTCGATGGCGAACTCGGCCTGCGCGGCCACGGAGGCGTCGATGCCGAAGACATCCTGCTCCCAGCCGCCGGTGTCGACGACCTTGAAGCGGCGGCCCGCCCACTCGGCCTCGTAGGTCACGCGGTCGCGGGTAACGCCCGGCTTGTCCTCGACGACCGCCTCACGGCGGCCGATGATCCGGTTCACCAGGGTCGACTTGCCGACATTCGGGCGGCCGACGACGGCGAGGACGGGCAGCGGGCCGTGCCCGGCCGCCTCGATGGCACCCTCGACCTCCTCGAGGTCGAAGCCCTCTTCCGCGGCGAGCTCCATGAACTCCGCGTACTCGGCGTCGCCGAGCGCCCCGTGGTCGTGCTCGAAGTCGTCCGAGCCGCCGGGCTGGATCTGGTCGTTCATGAAGTCCGTACCTCGTCGTTCATTCGTGGTGATCGGTGGAGTGCCCCGGTTTCCCCGGGTTGATCCACTACTCAGTGTCGCTCAGCGCCCGGTCAGGCGCCTGGCGTTTTCCAGGTGCAGGGTGAGCTGCTTCTGGATGCGCTCGGTCGCCTCGTCCAGCGCCGTGCGCGTGCGCCGCCCCGAACCGTCGCCCGCCTGGAACGGGTCGCCGAAGACGACGTCGATGCGGCTGCGCAGCGGGGGCAGCCCCTTTATCAACCGTCCGCGCCGCTCGGAACTTCCCAGGACGGCGACGGGGACGACCGGGGCGCCGCTGCGCACCGCGAAGTAGGCGAGCCCGGCGCGCAGCGAGGCGAAGTCGCCCTCGCCCCGGGTGCCCTCCGGGAATATCCCCAGCACCCCGCCGCTCTCCAGCACGCCCAGCGCCCGCGTGATCGCGGTGCGGTCGGTCGAGTCGCGGTCCACCTTCAGCTGGCCGATGCCGGTCAGGAAGGGGTCGAGGGGGCCGACGAACGCCTCCTTCTTGATCAGGAAGTGCGTCGGCCGGGGTGCCACACCCATGACCATCGGGCCGTCGATGTTGTGCGAGTGGTTGATCGCGAGGATCGCCGGACCGGCCGGCGGGACCTTCCAGGCACCGAGCACCCGGGGCCGCCACAGCCCGTACATCAGGCCGACGCCGATGCGCCGCCCGACCTCGGCGCCCCGCGCCGACGGAGCCTCGCTCACTTCCCGGCCCGCTTCTCCTCGACGAGGGTGACCACGCACTCGATGACCTGCGGCAGCGTGAGGTCGGTGGTGTCCACCTCGACCGCGTCGCCGGCCTTGGCCAGCGGGGAGGTCTTGCGGCTGGAGTCGGCCGCGTCCCGCTTGAGCAGGGCCTCGCGGGTGGTGTGGATGTCGACGCCCTTCAGCTCGCCGCTGCGGCGGGCGGCGCGGGCCTCCGGGGAGGCGGTCAGGAAGATCTTCAGGTCGGCGTCCGGCAGGACCGTCGTGCCGATGTCCCGGCCCTCGACGACGATGCCGTTCTCGGCGGAGGCCGCGATGGACCGCTGCAGCTCGGTGATCCGGGCCCGCACCTCGGGGACCGCGCTGACGGCGCTGACCCTGGAGGTGACCTCCTGGGTGCGGATCGGGCCGGAGACGTCGGTGCCGTCGACCGTGATGGTCGGGGCGGCCGGGTCGGTGCCGGAGACGATCTCCGGCTTGCCCGCCACGGCGGCGATCGCCGTCGGGTCGTCGAGGTCGATGCCGTTGGTCACCATCCACCAGGTGATCGCCCGGTACTGGGCGCCGGTGTCCAGGTAGCTCAGGCCGAGCTGCGCGGCCACGGCCTTCGACGTGCTCGACTTGCCCGTGCCGGAGGGGCCGTCGATGGCGACGATCACTGACGGGACGGTCCGGGCGGCGCCGTTTTCCACGGGGGGACACCTTCCTGGTGCGGGTGGCGGGGGTGGGGGCGGGTTGGGTGCCCCGGACAAGGTTACCGGGCCCCGCTCACCCGAACGGCCGCCCGGCCTCGCCGGACCGCTGCGGCGCTGCTACTGCCGGATCGCCCAGCCCCGCTCCCGCAGCGCCGCCGTCAGGACGGGCGCCGCCTTCGGCTCCACCATCAGCTGGACCAGACCGGCCTGCTGACCCGTCGCGTGCTCGATCCGTACGTCCTCGATGTTGACCCCGGCCCGCCCCGCGTCGGCGAAGATGCGGGCCAGCTGGCCGGGCTGGTCGTCGATGAGGACGGCGACGGTCTCGTAGACCCGCGGCGCGGAGCCGTGCTTGCCGGGGACCCGGATCTGGCCCGCGTTGCCGCGGCGCAGCACGTCCTCGATGCCGGCGGTGCCCTCGCGGCGCTTGGCCTCGTCGGAGGACTGGAGCGCGCGCAGGGCGCGGACCGTCTCGTCGAGGTCGGCGGAGACGTCCGCGAGCAGGTCGGCGACCGGCCCGGGGTTCGCGGAGAGGATGTCGATCCACATCCGGGGGTCGGAGGCGGCGATCCGGGTCACGTCCCGGATGCCCTGCCCGCACAGCCGTACGGCGGCCTCCTCGGCGTTCTCCAGGCGCGCGGCGACCATGCTGGACACCAGGTGGGGCATGTGCGAGACGAGCGCCACGGCGCGGTCGTGGGCGTCGGCGTCCATGACGACCGGGACGGCCCGGCAGTGCGAGACCAGCTCCAGGGCGAGGTTCAGCACCTCGGTGTCGGTGTCCCGGGTCGGGGTGAGCACCCAGGGGCGGCCCTCGAAGAGGTCGCCGGTGGCGGCGAGCGGCCCGGACTTCTCCCGGCCGGACATGGGGTGGGTGCCGATGTACGACGACAGGTCGAGGCCGAGCGCCTCCAGCTCGCGCCGCGGACCGCCCTTGACGCTGGCCACGTCGAGGTAGCCGCGGGCGACCCCGCGCCGCATGGCGTCGGCGAGCACCCCGGCCACATGGGCGGGCGGCGCGGCGACGATGGCGAGGTCGACGGGCCCCTCGGGCGCCTCGTCGGTGCCGGCGCCGAGCGCGGCGGCCGTCCGGGCCTGCTCGGGGTCGTGGTCCTCGAGGTGGACGGTGACGCCGCGCTGGGCGAGGGCCAGGGCGGCGGAGGTGCCGATGAGGCCGGTGCCGATGACGAGTGCGGTCCTCACTGGGCGATGTCCTTGCGCAGAGCGGCGGCGGCGCCGAGGTAGACGTGGTTGATGTCCGCGCGGGGCTTGTCGGACTCGATGTGCGCGAGCACCCGGACGACCCGCGGCATGGCGCCCGCGATGTCGAGTTCCTGGGCGCAGATCAGCGGGACGTCGACGATGCCGAGCTTGCGGGCGGCGGCGGCCGGGAAGTCGCTGTGCAGGTCCGGCGTGGCCGTGAACCAGATGCTGATCAGGTCGTCGGTGGTGAGGCCGTTCCGCTCCAGGATGGCGGTGAGCAGGGCTCCGACCTGCGCGTCCATGTGCTCGGCCTCGTCCCGCTCCAGCTGGACGGCCCCCCGGACCGCTCGTACCGCCACGGCGCTGCTCCTCGTTGATGTGCGTACTGGCTGTGCGTTCGTCCAGCCTAGTCAGCCCGGAGCCGCCCGGCGCTCGCCGCCCGCCCCCTGAGACGCCGGTGGACGGCGGTCAGGGCGTCTGCCGCCGGAGCAGCTCCGCCAGCGAGCCCGCCTGCGGCAGCTCGCCGTCGGGGGTCAGCCGGTCGACCGCCGGGGGCAGCGCCTGGGCGAGGTCGTCGGCGGCCTGGGCGGGGGTGACGCCCACCTCCCGGGCGACCCGGTCGAGGGTGTCCTCGCCGAGCGCCTGCCGCAGCTGGTCCCCGGTCACCGACTGGTCGGCTCCGGGGCCGACCCAGGACCGCGTCTGCAGGCCCAGCCCGGCCTCGCCGAGCCTCGCGAGCAGCCGGCCGAGCGGATCATCGCCGCCCATCGCCTTGAGCAGGGCGCCCACGAGGAGCCCGCCGCTTCCGGTGCCGCCGCGCCCGCCGAGGACGTCGCCGAGCAGATCGCCGATGTCGCCGATGTCATGGCCCGCCATCGTCGTGCCCTTCCGTCGTACGGCCGGACCCGGCCGGACGACCGGCCCGGGCCCCGTGACCGTCCCCGGGTACCCCGGATCGCGCGGCCGGTCAGGCGTCCCGGGGCCCGATCAGGCGTCCCAGAGCGCGCCCAGGGTGACCAGTTCGTCGTGGTACTCGATCCGGTCCGCCCACGCCGCCGGCCAGGCGTCCGCGCCGAGGTGGGCGCCCGCGAAGGCGCCGGTCAGGCAGGCGATGGAGTCGGAGTCACCGGAGGTGCAGGCGGCGCGGCGCAGCGCGGTGAGCGGTTCGTCGACGAAGAGCAGGAAGCAGAGCAGCCCGGTGGCGAGGGCCTCCTCGGCGATCCAGCCCGCTCCGGTGGCCAGGCAGGGATCGGTCTCCGGGGAGACCGTGCGCACCGCGTCCTGGAGGCGGGCGAGGACGTCCAGGCACTCGTCCCAGCCGCGGGCCATGAAGTGCTCGGGGCTGGGGTCGTGGGCGCGGGTCCACAGATCGCCGAGCCACTGGTGGTGGTAGCGGGTGCGGTTGTCGTAGGCGTACGACCGCAGCAGTCCGACGAGTCCGGTGGGCTCGGCACCCTCGGCGAGCAGGCGTACGGCGTGCGCGGTGAGGTCGGAGGCGGCGAGGGCGGTGGGGTGGCCGTGGGTAAGGGCGGCCTGGAGCTGGGCGGCGCCCGCGCGCTGGTCGTCGGTGAGCCCCGGGGCGAGTCCGATCGGCGCGACGCGCATGTTGGCGCCGCACCCCTTGGAGCCGATCTGACTGGCGTCCTGCCAGGCCCGGCCCTCCGCCTTGAGCAGGTTGCACGCGCGCAGGCAGGTGTTGCCGGGGGCTCGGTTGTTCTCCGGGGACTGGTACCAGTCGACGAACTCCTCGCGCACCGGCCGCTCCAGCCGCTTCGGTGCGAGGAAGCCCCGGTCCATGGCCGTGCGCAGGCCCCGGCCGAGGGCGAGCGTCATCTGGGTGTCGTCGGTGACGATCGCGGGCCTGGGCAGCTCCATCTCCCGCCAGGGGCCGCACTTGGCGAGGATCGCCGGTACGTCGTTGAACTCGGTCGGAAAGCCGAGCGCGTCCCCGAGGGCCAGGCCCAGGAGCGCTCCGGTCGCTGCGCGTTTCGGCACGCGGATCACCATCCCCTTTATCGTCACTCTGACCATAAAGGGGATGGTGGATCACACACAAGTGCTGTGGAGCCCGAGGGCTTTAGAGATCGACTTCCTTCATCAGCATGCCGACCTCCGTGTTGGACAGCCGCCGCAGCCAGCCCGACTTCTGGTCGCCCAGGGTGATCGGGCCGAAGGCGGTGCGCACCAGCTTGTCGACCGGGAAGCCGGCCGCCGCGAGCATGCGCCGCACGATGTGCTTGCGACCCTCGTGCAGGGTCACCTCGACCAGGTAGTTCTTGCCGGTCTGCTCGACGACCCGGAAGTTGTCCGCGCGGGCGTAGCCGTCCTCCAGCTGGATGCCGTCCTTCAGCCGCTTGCCCAGGTCGCGCGGGATGGGGCCGACGATCGCGGCCAGGTAGGTCTTCTTCACCCCGTACTTGGGGTGGGTCAGCCGGTGCGCCAGCTCGCCGTGGTTGGTGAGCAGGATGACGCCCTCCGTCTCGGTGTCGAGACGGCCGACGTGGAACAGCCGGGTCTCCCGGTTGGTGACGTAGTCACCGAGGCACTGCCGCCCCTCCGGGTCCTCCATCGTCGACACGACTCCGGCCGGCTTGTTCAGCGAGAAGAACTGGTACGACTGGGTGGCCACGGTCAGCCCGTCCACCCGGATCTCGTCCTTCTCCGGGTCGACCCGCTTGCCCTGCTCGAGGACGATCTCGCCGTTCACCTCGACCCGCGCCTGCTCGATCAGCTCCTCGCAGGCCCGGCGGGAGCCGTAGCCCGCGCGGGCGAGCACCTTCTGCAGCCGCTCGCCCTCCTGCTCGGCGCCGGGGAAGGTCTTGGGCAGCTTGACGTCCTTCTTGCCCGCGTACCGCTCCCGGTTGCGCTCCTCGACCCGCGTCTCGTACTCACGCGAGCGCGCGGGGGCCGTACGGCCGCCCTGCTGCGGCTTCTTCGGCCCGCCCTTGGCGCCGCCGCGCGCGGCCCCGCCCCGCCCGGCCTTCGGGCCGTCCTTGGTGGCGCCGGGGCCCACGTCGTAGCGGCGCTCCTCGGGGCGGGGCTTGCGGGGGCGGCCCTGCCCCTGCTTCTGGTCCCTGTTGTTACCGGCACCGCGGTAGTTACCGCGCCCGCCGCTCTTGCCGCTGCCGCTGCTTCGCATCAAAGTTCCGTCGTCTTGTCGTCTGCGTCCTCGGAATCCGGAGCGTCCGGATCGAACGACGGTACGCCTTCCTGGGTCTCGGCCTCGATCGCCTCCGCCTCCGGGAGGAAGGGCGCGAGCTCCGGGAGCTCGTCCAGACCGCGCAGGCCCATCCGCTCCAGGAAGTAGTTCGTCGTCGTGTACAGGATCGCACCTGTTTCGGGTTCCGTGCCCGCCTCCTCGACCAGACCGCGCTGGAGGAGGGTGCGCATGACACCGTCGCAGTTGACCCCGCGTACGGCCGAGACCCGGCTGCGGCTGACCGGCTGGCGGTACGCGACCACGGCGAGCGTCTCCAGGGCGGCCTGGGTGAGCCGGGCCGTCTGCCCGTCCAGCACGAGGCGCTCGACGGCGGCCGCGTACTCGCCCCGGGTGTAGAACCGCCAGCCGCCCGCGACGAACCGCAGCTCGAAGCCGCGGCCCTGCACGGTGTACTCGTCGGCCAGCTCCCGCAGCGCGTCCGCGACCTGCCGTCGGGGCCGCTCCAGGATCTTCGCCAGGTGCTCCTCGCTCGCGGGCTCGTCCACGACCATCAGGACGGCCTCCAGGGCGGGCTTGAGCGGCAGATCGGCGACCGTCTCCTCGCTCACGGCTTCTCCTCCTCCTTCGGCGGCTCGGGCGGCCGGTCGAACTCGTCGGTGACCCTCGGGGTCTCGTCCCCGTCTCCGCCGGTCCAGCGCACCAGAAGCTCCCCGAGCGCCGTCTCCTGCTCCAGCGCCACGGCCTTCTCCCGGTACAGCTCCAGCAGCGCCAGGAAGCGCGCCACGACGGTGAGGGTGTCGCCGGTGTCCGCCACGAGCGCCCTGAAACTGGCCTCACCGAGTTCCCTGAGCCGCGCCACGACGATCCCGGCCTGCTCCTGCACGCTGACGAGCGGCGCGTGGATGTGGTCGACGTACACCTGCGGCTTGGGCTTCGGCTGCATCGCCTTGACCGCGAGCTTCGCGAACCCTTCCGCGCCGATGCTGATGACCACCTCGGGCAGCAGCTCGGCGTGCTGGGGTTCGAGGCCGACGGTACGCGGATAGCGGCGCGCCTCCGTATCCAGCCGCCCGCTGAAGATGTCCGCGATCTGCTTGTACGCGCGGTACTGCAGCAGCCGCGCGAACAGCAGGTCGCGTGCCTCCAGCAGCGCCAGGTCCGCCTCGTCCTCCACCTCGGCGGCCGGCAGCAGCCGGGCGGCCTTCAGGTCGAGCAGGGTGGCGGCGACGACCAGGAACTCGGTCGTCTGGTCCAGGTCCCAGTCCGGGCCCATCGCCCGGATGTGCGCCATGAACTCGTCGGTCACCTTCGACAGCGCGACCTCGGTGACGTCCAGCTTGTGCCTGGAGATCAGCTGGAGCAGCAGATCGAAGGGCCCCTCGAAGTTGGCGAGCCGCACCTTGAAGACACCGTCGGACGGCTCCGCCTCCCCGGCGGGAGCGTCCGGGACCTCGGGCTCGGCGGCGGCGGGCTCCTCCACGGGAACCTCTTCCGGAACCTCTTCCGGCTCCACGGACGCAGCCCCCGGCCCCCGCCCCAGCGCACGCCGACGCCCGGCACGGCCGGAGGCGGAAGCGTCGTTCGAGGTCATAGCCCCCGCAGGCTACCGCTACCGTCCCCGCAGCCGCCGTACGAGGATGCTGGCGTCCCCCCGGGTCTCCAGATCCGCGAGCACGACGGCCACCGCCTCACGCACGATCCGGCCCCGGTCGACGGCGAGCCCGTGCTCGCCGCGGAGCACGAGACGCGCGTGCTCCAGGTCCATCAGCTCCTCGGCGGAGACATACACGGTGATCTTCTCGTCGTGCCGCTCACGGCCGCTCGGCCGCCGCGTGGCCGCCCGTCCCCGCTTGCGGGGCGTGGCCGGGGCAGAACCTTCCTGCGCCGTCTGGCGCCGCGCGGAGCGCTCCGCGGCGGCCGCCCGGCTGCGGGACTCGCCCGCCTCGGCCGGCTCCGGCTCCGCGGCCACGTGCTCGGCGCCGTCGCCGTCGCCGCCCTGCGCTGGCACCGCCTGCGGGGCGTCGTCCGCGATCGCCGCGTCGCCCTCCCCGGCGGGCGCCGGCACCCGGGCCTCGCCGCCCGCCGGGCGCCGGGGAGTGGACGGCTGGAGTGCCATTCCCCCTGTCGTACGGAACAGTTCGTCGGCCCCCGGCAGACTCACTCGGCGTGACACCGGGCGAGCACCTCCCTGGCGAGCTGGCGGTAGGCGGCGGCACCGACGGAGTTCGAGGCGTACGTGGTGATCGGCTCACCGGCGACCGTGGTCTCCGGGAAGCGGACCGTGCGCCCGATGACCGTGTGGTAGACGTGGTCGTCGAACGCCTCCACGACCCGCGCGAGCACCTCACGGCTGTGCACGGTGCGCGAGTCGTACATCGTGGCGAGGATCCCGTCGAGCTCCAGCTCCGGGTTGAGCCGCTCCTGGACCTTCTCGATGGTCTCGGTCAGCAGCGCCACACCACGCAGGGCGAAGAACTCGCACTCCAGCGGCACGATCACCTTGTGAGCGGCCGTCAGCGCGTTGACCGTGAGCAGGCCGAGCGAGGGCTGACAGTCGATCACGATGTAGTCGTAGTCGGGCAGCAGGGGCTTGAGCGCGCGCTGCAGCGACGACTCGCGGGCGACCTCGGAGACCAGCTGGACCTCGGCCGCGGACAGGTCGATGTTGCTGGGCAGCAGGTCCATGTTGGGGACCGCGGTCTTCAGCAGCACCTCGTCGGCCGACAGGCCCCGCTCCATGAGCAGGTTGTAGACGGTGAGGTCCAGCTCCATGGGGTTGACGCCCAGACCGACCGACAGCGCGCCCTGCGGGTCGAAGTCCACGAGCAGCACCCGGCGTCCGTACTCCGCGAGCGCGGCACCCAGGTTGATGGTGGACGTCGTCTTGCCGACGCCGCCCTTCTGGTTGCACATCGCGATGATCGTCGCGGGCCCGTGATCGGTCAGCGGACCCGGGATCGGGAAGTACGGCAGCGGGCGTCCGGTCGGGCCGACGCGCTCACGGCGCTGACGGGCAGCGTCGGGCGCGAGCGTGGCCGCGTACTCGGGGTCGGGCTCGTACTCGGCGTCGGGGTCGTAGAAGTGCCCCTCGGGCAGTTCCTCGTAGTCGGCGAAGTGGTTGTGGGGCGCGCCACTTCCGTCGCCGGCCATGGCGTTCACGTGATGGCCATCCATGCTCTGGGGTGCTGTCTGAGCCATGTGGGGGCTGGCTTGGCTCTGGTGGGCTGCGAAGGTTCGGACAGCGACGGAGCCGACAGCCTCGAGCCCCGTGGGGCCCTGACCCCGCGTAGGCATTCCTGGTTGACCACCCCCGGGAGAAAATGTCGACTCATTCACAAGTCGTCTTACCTCCTTGGTGACCAGGAAACTTCTAGACAAGGTCAGCGTGGCACCATGCCGACGTTCGGCGACTCTATGGCGTGTCGGGCGTCCGCAGCAACACAATCCGCCGGACCCGGCCCGATGTGTCGGCAATGAAACATCCCGCTGTCAAGGGCGTACGGCCGTCGCACAGCAGGTTTCACCGGTGTGCGAATCAGTCAAAGGGATACGTTCGAGGCGAGTTGACCGAGAGTCGCAAAGTGACCATACACACATCCGGCCGGACCTTGTCGGGCAAGGTCCGGCCGGATGTTCACGGTTGACGACCCCTGTTGACGAATCGCCTTTTACGCAGAGATGACTTGAACCGGTCGGTCAGCGACGGTCAGCCGAGGAGCGACTCGAGCTCCACGTGCTCCAGGCCGTGCGCCTCTGCGACCTCCTTGTAAACCACCTTGCCGTCATGGGTGTTGAGACCCTTGGCGAGCGCGGCGTCGCGGCGCAGCGCCTCGACCCAGCCGTTGTTGGCCAGCGACACGATGTACGGCAGCGTGGCGTTGGTGAGGGCGTTGGTCGAGGTGTTCGGAACGGCGCCGGGCATGTTGGCGACGCAGTAGAAGATCGAGTTGTGGACCTTGAAGGTCGGCTCGGCGTGCGTGGTCGGACGGGAGTCCTCGAAGCAGCCGCCCTGGTCGATCGCGATGTCGACAAGGACACTTCCCGGCTTCATCCGGGAGACCAGCTCGTTGGTGACGAGCTTGGGGGCCTTGGCGCCCGGGATGAGGACGGCGCCGATGACGAGGTCGGCGTCGAGGACGGCCTTCTCCAGCTCGAAGGAGTTGGACATGATGGCCTTGACCTTCGTGCCGAAGATCCGGTCGGCCTCGCGCAGCTTGTTGATGTCGCGGTCCAGCAGGGTCACGTCGAAGCCCATGCCGACGGCGATCTGGGTGGCGTTCCAGCCGGAGACGCCACCGCCGATGACGACGGCCTTGGCCGGGGTGACGCCCGGGACACCGCCCGGCAGCACACCGCGGCCGCCGGCGGCGCGCATCAGGTGGTAGGCGCCGACCTGCGGGGCCAGGCGGCCCGCGACCTCGGACATCGGGGCGAGCAGCGGCAGGGCGCGGTTGGGCAGCTCGACCGTCTCGTAGGCGATGGCGGTGGTGCCGGACTCGACGAGCGCGTCCGTGCACTCCTTGGAGGCGGCCAGGTGCAGGTAGGTGAAGAGGGTCTGGTCCTTGCGGAGGCGGTGGTACTCCTCCGCGATCGGCTCCTTGACCTTCAGCAGCAGGTCGGCGGCGGCCCAGACCTCGTCGGCGGTGTCGAGGATCTCGGCACCGGCGGCGACGTACTCCTCGTCCGTGATCGAGGAGCCGACGCCGGCGCCGCGCTCGATGACGACCTGGTGGCCGTTGCGCACCAGCTCGTGCACGCCGGCGGGGGTGATGGCCACCCGGAACTCGTTGTTCTTGACCTCGCGGGGGATGCCGACCTTCACGTCGATCACGGTCCTTGGCTCAGAGGGGGTGTAGTACGTGCAAACCCGGATGTACACGGATGTACAGGGCACACCGGGAGACACCGCAGGAGAACGTGCGGCGAAGCCAGTCTAATGAAGGTGTTCCCGCTGTCTAGCCTTTCATTGCATCAATCTTCAGCGGGTGTACTGCGGATTTCGCAGGCGTTAGCCCCGTGTTCCGGCTGTGGATCTTCCGGATCGCCCTCCTGCTCGGTCTCCCGGTCCTCCTCCCCCAGCATGCGCTCGGCCGCGCTGCGGTGCAGTCCGGCCGCCACGGAGTCGCCGAGGTGGTCCAGCGTGTCGGCCAGCCTGAGGTGCAGGGCCGCCTGCAGCCGTACGTCCTCCGCGCGGCGCGCCCACTCCACCGCCTCCTGGCAGGTGCGCAGGCACTCCTCGGGCCGGCCGGCGTACTCCTGGACCCGCGCCAGCTCGCTCAACGCCCGCGCGTGCGCGGCGATATCGCCGAGCTTGCGGTACCCGGCGATGGCCGCCCGCCAGTTCCGGGCCGCCTCGCCGTAGCGACCCGCGTAGGTGTGGGCGGCGGCCATCCGACCGTAGAGCCGGGCGGCGTCCGCGCGCTCGTCGCGGGCCAGCCGCTGGGCCAGCGCCCGGCCGTACCAGTCGGCGGCCCGGTCGTAGTCGCCCAGCTCCTCGTGGGCACCGCCTACGGATTCCATCGCGCGGCCGGTCGCATACGGGTCGTTCGCCTCGCGTGCGGCGTCCAGCGCGGCCCGGTAGCGGACCAGCGCGTCGGCGGTCCGGCCGGTCTGGGCGTCCAGATCGGCCAGATTCAGCAGGGCGGCCGCCCGCTCCCGGGGCAGGCGCTGCCGCTCGGCCACGTCCAGGACGAGCTGGTGGATGCCGTACAGGTCGGGGGCCGCGGCCTGGGTGCCGTAGTGCACGACCAGCGCCCGCACCAGCTGGGACAGCAGCCGCCGGGCCAGGGTGTCCAGCTCCCCGTCGGCGACCGCCAGCCGGGCCGCGGCGAGCAGGGCGGGCCGGCGGATGTGCAGCCAGTCGGCCGCGGCCCGCGGGCTGGGGAAGCGCAGCGAGCGCGGCATGCCGAGCAGCTTGGCACGGGCCTGCGGGCTGTCCGTCTCGGTGATCGCCCGGCACGACTGGAGCAGCCGGACCGTCCGCTCCAGCATCCGGGCCCGGGCCAGCTGCAGCTCGGCCGGCCGGTCGTGGGTCTCGGTGAGGGCGCGCAGCAGGGGGTGCAGGGCGCCCGGCACCTCGTACTGGGGCAGCGGCGAGTCCACCGCCCGCAGCAGGCCGAGGGCGACGAAGTCGTCCAGGGTGGTGCGGGCGGCACTGACCGAGCAGCCGGCGAGCGCGGAGGCGGTGTGCGGGTCGACGTGTCCGGCCGGGGCGAGGGCGAGCAGTCGCAGTATCCGGGCGGCGGGGGCCGGCAGGGAGGCGTAGGCGAGCCGGAATACCCGGCTGAGCGGGGTGCCCGCGGTCTCCTCGTCGTCCTCGGCGCGCAGATGCTTGGCGAGGTCGGCGACGGCCGCCTTCGGGCGGGCGGCCAGCCAGCCGCCGGCCAGCACCAGCGCGGCGGGCTGGGCCTGGCACTCCTCGACCAGGTGCTCGGCGGCCCGCGGGTCGACGGTGATCCGCACCGAGCCGGTACACCGGGACAGCAGCTCCACCGCCGACTTGGTGTCCAGCCCGCCCAGGGTGCACGGACGGACATCCGCGATCCCCGTCAGCGGGCCCTGGGAGACGGCGACGACCAGACACTCCGGGTTGTCCGGAAGCAGCGCGTCGACCTGCTCGGCGTCGGCCGCGTCATCCAGCAGCAGTACGACACGACGGTCGGCCAGGGCCGCACGCAGCTCGGCCGCGAGATCGTCCCCGGCGGCTCCGGCGGGGGCCGACAGCTCCAGCCCGGCGAGCAGGTCCCGGGCGATGCGGTCGATCGGGACCGGAGTGCCGTCCGGTTCGCTCAGCCGGGCCCGCAGCACCCCGCCCGGGTAACGGTCGGCAACCTGCCGGGCCAGCTCCTCGGCGAGCGCGGTCCGGCCGGAACCGGGCCGCCCGGCGATCAGCAGCACCCGGGCACGCGGCGCCTTGCGGCCCGCCAGGGTGTCCAGCCCGGCGCGCTCGATGTCGGCGCGCAGCTCCTTCAACTCCCGCGTACGGCCCAGGAAAACGCTGCCCTGCGACGTGTGTCCCGACAGCTCCACGCCGCCCGCGTCCACCGCCTGATCCGTCACGGGCCACACTCCCGTCCCACCGCACGCGCACCGCCCGCCGGGACTCCGGTCCGGGCCTCTCGCCTGTTCTCCTGGCTCGCTCACCACCGGGGCGCACAGCCCGTGCCGCGCCCCTTCGGCTCACTCGCGACGAGCCTAGTTCACGCTCTGCAACGATCCGTGGGGAGCACGACGGTGACGTCCCTCAATCGGATCAGCCGATGGTCACACCGGCGGGGGCTCGCGTCCGCTTCCCGTGGTTGCCGGGAGTTCCGTCTGGGTCCCTTGCCTCAGCCGGGGCGGCTCCTCCGTCCGCTTGCGGCGCCTGGCGGGGGCTTCCCTCCGGTTCCCGTGCCTGGCAGGCGGTCTTCGGGCCGGGGCCCTGCCCACCGCGGCGGCTCTTCGGTTTCCGGTTTCCTGGCGGGCAGGGGGCTTCCGTCCGGGTTCCCCAGGCGGGGCGGCCATCCCCTCCGCCTTCCGCACCCAGCGGGGGTCTCCGGTCCCGCTTTCCGCGCCTGGCGGGGCCACACGTGCGGTTCCCGTGCCCGGCGGGGAATGATCTCGTCCCCACCCGCCATGGGGGGTCGGCCGGGCCCCGGGGCCGGCTCCGGCGCCGGGCTTTGGCCGGATTGCCTGTCCCGTGCCGCCAGGCACGGACATCGGACCGGGCAGCCGCCCCAGCTGAGGCAAGGGACCCGAACGGAACTCCCGATGACCAGAGGAACCGCACGCGAGCCCCCGCCAGGCACGGACATCGGACGGGGCAGTCGCCCCGGCTCGGGCAGGGAATCCAGAGACGCCCTCGCCGGACACCGGACGGGCCGCAGCCCTCCGCCAGGCACGGCGCCGCCGGACAGAGGTCCTCGGCTTGGCCGGAGCCGACCGGACCGGCCCCCGGGCACAGGCGCGTCCGGCGAAAGGGGCCCTACGGCCGACGCGGGATCAGTCTCCGGTCCGCGCGAAGATCAAAACGTGGGACCCGCACCAAGCGCCGGTTCGGCTACCGACACGATGCCCCAGGCCCGCGCTCAGGACTCGAACGGTCGTGCCGGCCACGGTGCCTCCGCCGGGCGGAGTGCGTCCAGGCCCGCACCGCCCCGCGCGGCGACCAGGGACAGGACGCCCACGACGAGGCAGTTGTTGTGCAGCTCGCCGGCCAGTACGCCGCGCACCAGGTCATCGACCGGGACCCGCTCCAGCTCCATGTCGGCCTCTTCGTGCTCGACCTCGAAGCGGTCGCCGTCCGCCTCGGAGAGGTTGCGGGCGAGGAAGATCCGGACGGCCTCGTCGCAGCCGCCGGGCGTGGTGTAGACGTCGGTGAGGACGCGCCAGTCCTCGGCCTTGACGTGCGCCTCCTCGTACAGCTCGCGCTGGGCCGCGTGCAGCGGGTTCTCGCCGGGGACGTCCAGCAGCCCGGCCGGGATCTCCCACAGCTTCTGGCGCACCGGGTGCCGGTACTGGCGCAGCACCAGCACGCGGTCGGCGTCGTCGAGGGCGAGGACGGCGACCGAGCCGGGGTGGACCTGGTAGTCGCGGCGGGCCACCGTGCCGTCGGGCATGACCACGTCGTCGGCGCGGACGGAGGTCTTATTGCCCACGAAGGGGGTCTCCGTGGCCCGGATCTCCCACTCCTCGGGGGTGTCCTTGATCGTCATGCCCTGTCCTTCCAGACGTGCAGAAAAAGACGTGCGGAAAAAAGCCGGGGCGCCTCCCTGAACAGGACGCACCCCGGCCACCGTACAACTGTCGTGTTACTTCTCCGGCTGCGCCGTCTTACGCTCGACCGCCGCCTTGACCAGGCCCGCGAACAGCGGGTGCGGGCGGGTCGGGCGGGAGCGCAGCTCCGGGTGCGCCTGGGTGGCGACCAGGTACGGGTGGACCTCGCGCGGGTACTCCACGTACTCGACCAGCTTGCCGTCCGGGGAGGTGCCGGAGAACTGGATGCCCGCCTTCTTCTCCAGCTCCGTGCGGTAGGCGTTGTTCACCTCGTACCGGTGACGGTGCCGCTCCTCGACGTACTCCTTGCCGTCGTACACCTCACGCACGATGGAGCCCTCGGCGAGCTTGGCCGGGTACATGCCCAGACGCATCGTTCCGCCCATGTCGCCCTCGCCGGCCACGATGTCCAGCTGCTCGGCCATGGTGGAGATGACCGGGTGGGCGGTGCCCGGGTCGAACTCGGTGGAGTTGGCGTCGGCGATGCCGGCCAGGTTGCGCGCGGCCTCGATCACGATGCACTGCAGGCCCAGGCAGAGGCCGAGCAGCGGGATCCGGTTCTCGCGGGCGTACTGGATGGCGCCGACCTTGCCGGAGACACCGCGGTCGCCGAACCCGCCGGGGATGCAGATCGCGTCCACGTCGGAGAGCTGCTCGGCGGCGCCCGCGGGGGTGCGGCAGTCGTCGGAGGTGACCCACTTGATCTTGACGCGGGTGCGGTTGGCGAAGCCGCCGGCGCGCAGCGCCTCGGTCACCGAGAGGTAGGCGTCGGGCAGGTCGATGTACTTGCCGACCAGCGCGAGGCTGATCTCGTGCGCCGGGTTGTGGACGCGGTCCAGCAGGTCGTCCCAGGTCGTCCAGTCCACGTCACGGAACGGCAGGTCGAGCTTGCGGACGGCGTAGGCGTCCAGGCCCTCGGCGTGCACGACCTTCGGGATGTCGTAGATCGAAGGCGCGTCGGGGCAGGCGACCACGGCGGCCTCGTCGACGTCGCACATCAGCGAGATCTTGCGCTTGATGGCGGTGGGCACCTCGCGGTCGCAGCGCAGCACGATCGCGTCCGGCTGGATGCCGATGTTGCGCAGGGCGGCGACGGAGTGCTGGGTCGGCTTGGTCTTCAGCTCGCCGGAGGGGCCGATGTAGGGCAGAAGGGAGATATGCACGACGAAGACGTTGTCCCGGCCGACCTCGTGGCGGACCTGGCGGACGGTCTCCAGGAACGGCAGCGACTCGATGTCGCCGACGGTGCCGCCGACCTCGGTGATGACGACGTCCACGTCCTCCGCGGCCATCCGGCGGATGCGGTGCTTGATCTCGTTGGTGATGTGCGGGATGACCTGGACGGTGTCGCCCAGGTACTCGCCGCGCCGCTCCTTGGCGATCACCGTGGAGTAGACCTGGCCGGTCGTGACATTGGCGGAGCCGTCGAGGTCGCGGTCAAGGAAACGCTCGTAGTGGCCGATGTCCAGGTCGGTCTCGGCACCGTCGTTGGTGACGAACACCTCACCGTGCTGGAAGGGGTTCATCGTGCCCGGGTCGACGTTGATGTACGGGTCGAGCTTCTGCATGACGACGCGCAGGCCCCGCGCCTTCAGCAGCATGCCGAGGCTGGAGGCGGTCAGGCCCTTGCCGAGCGAGGAGGCGACACCCCCGGTGACGAAGATGTGCTTGGTCGTCGTGGATTTGGGCGGCATGGCCAAAGGGGGGCTCCCGTGGTCTCGGTCTGGGGGTGCGGTGCGGCTGTCCATCCCGGCGGAACCGGGTTTTACTGGAGGAGCCGTCGCTGCGGTTCGGGGGTTCTACGCCCACCGGTCCACGGGCTACCAGGGTATCAGCGCCGCGGGCGGATGGCGTCCGGCGACGCTCTGCGCACGGCCCGCCACGGACGTGAACCGGACACCCCTGCCTCACCCCCTGGTCACCCGTTCGGCGCAAGTACGTTGCCCGGAGCGGGACACAGATCATCTACGTGCGTCGTATCCTGCTCGGACACTCGCTGCCGAGCCCGCCGGCCGAACGGCACCACCCCCGCCCGTAAGACACCGGAACAACGAGAGCTCGTCAGATCGTTGAGTGACGACTGTCGTCCGGTCTCAGGCGGCTCGGCGACGGTTTTGCTTCACAGCTCAACGACGCATTACAACGACCCCTTGACCGCACTAGCGAAAGCCCCGTCTGCTGGGGCTACGTGGCCGTTCGACTGGAGTTAGCACGTGGCCGGGCGCATCGAAGACTACGCACTCATCGGAGACATGCAGACCGCTGCCCTGGTCTGCCGGGACGGCACAGTCGACTGGCTGTGCCTGCCCCGCTTCGACTCGCACGCCATCTTCGCCGGTCTGCTGGGCACCGAGGAGCACGGCTTCTGGCGGATCGGCCCGGCGCACCCCGCCGACACCGAGCCGCCCGCCGCGGCCCGGCGCACCTACCGTGGCGACTCGCTGATCCTCGAGTCCGAGTGGGACACCCTGCGCGGCACGGTCCGGGTGATCGACTTCATGCCGCCGCGTGACGGCGCGCCCCAGCTGATCCGGATCGTGGAGGGCGTCTCCGGCCGGGTCCCGATGCGGTCGGCGCTGCGGATGCGGTTCTCCTACGGCCGGATCGTGCCGTGGGTGCACAAGCACGACGGCCGCACGGTGGCCGTGGCCGGCCCGGACTCGGTCTGGTACGACACCCATGTCGAGACCGAGGGCAAGGAGCTGACCACCTACTCGGACTTCACGGTCGCCCCCGGCGAGCGGATCGCGTTCACCATCTCGTGGCAGCCCTCGCACAAGGAGGCGCCGCCGCTGCCGGAGCCGGAGCAGTCGCTGGAGGCGACGGAGGAGTTCTGGCGGGAGTGGGTCGAGCACTGCACGTACCACGGCCCGTACCGGGAGCCGGTGATCCGCTCGCTGATCACCCTGAAGGCGCTGACGTACGCCCCCACGGGCGGCATCGTCGCCGCGCCGACGACCTCCCTCCCGGAGGACATCGGCGGCGTCCGCAACTGGGACTACCGCTACACCTGGCTGCGGGACGCGGCGATCACCCTGTCCTCGCTGCTGCGCACCGGCTACCGCGAGGAGGCCCGCTCCTGGCGCGAGTGGCTGCTGCGGGCGGTCGCGGGCGACCCGGAGAACCTGCAGATCATGTACGGCCTGGCGGGCGAGCGGGAGCTGGGCGAGGCCGAGCTGGACTGGCTGCCGGGCTATGAGAACTCCGCCCCGGTCCGGGTCGGCAACGGCGCCGCGCACCAGCTCCAGCTGGACGTGTACGGCGAGGTCACCGAGGCCCTGCACCTGGCGCACATGACCGGTCTGGCCCGCCACGACTACGCCTCCCTGCTCCAGCTGAAGCTGATCAGCTACCTGGAGAAGCACTGGCAGGAGCCGGACGAGGGCATCTGGGAGGTGCGCGGGCCGCGTCGGCACTTCGTGCACTCCAAGGTGATGGCGTGGGTCGCCGTCGACCGCACGATCAAGCTGATCGAGTCCGGCGACGCGGACGGCCCGCTGGAGCGCTGGAAGGAACTGCGCGACGACATCCACCGGGAGGTGTGCGAGAAGGGCTACGACAAGGAGCGCAACACCTTCACGCAGTCCTACGGCTCGAAGGAGCTGGACGCCTCCCTGCTGCTGATCCCGCAGGTGGGCTTCCTGCCCCCGGACGACAAGCGCGTCATCGGCACGGTGGAGGCGATCCAGCGGGAGCTGTCCACCCCGGACGGCTTCATCCTGCGCTATCCGACCAAGGGCGAGAACGAGGGCGTCGACGGCCTCCCCGGCGACGAGGGCGCGTTCCTCGCCTGCTCGTTCTGGATGGCCGACGACCTCGCGATGATCGGTCGCGTCGACGAGGCCCGCACGCTGTTCGAGAAGCTGCTGTCGCTCCGCAACGACCTCGGCCTGCTCGCCGAGGAGTGGGACCCGCGCCTGCAGCGCCAGGTCGGCAACTTCCCGCAGGCGTTCAGCCACGTGCCCCTGATCGACACGGCCCTGCGTCTGACGGCTTCGGGCGCGTACGGCGGCTGAGGACGCCGGGCACGCCTCGCCCGCTAGGGCCTGTCTTCCGGATCAGGCCGGCTGCGAGGAACGGTGCGTCTTGGCCGACCCGAGCGGGGTCTGGTGCGTGCAGCTGCAAGGCGGAG
>NZ_JBVIED010000016.1:0-191713 GCF_055572035.1 Streptomyces sp. NPDC030838
GCCGCGACCCTCTCCCCCACCTGGGGCGTGTACTCCGGCTACGAGCTGTGCGAGAACACCCCGCTCAGGGAAGGCAGCGAGGAGTACCTCGACTCCGAGAAGTACCAGCTCCGTCCCCGCGACTGGGACGACCCGGACAGCATCGCCCCCCTCATCACCCGGCTCAACGAGATCCGCCGGCGGAGTCCGGCCCTGCGGCAGCTGCGTGATCTGCACTTCCACCACGCGGACAAGGAAGCGGTGATCGCGTACTCGAAGCGGCGCGGTTCGAACACGGTTCTGGTGGTCGCGAACCTCGACCCTCACCACACCCAGGAGGCCACGGTCTCGTTGGACATGCCGCAACTCGGCCTGGACTGGCACGAGTCGGTGCCGGTGCGCGACGAGCTCACCGGCGAGACCTACCACTGGGGCAGGGCCAACTACGTGCGCCTGGAACCGGGCCTCCGGCCGGCACACGTCCTCACCGTCCTGCGACCGTCCAACCCGCAGATCGGAGGGTCACCCACACAATGATCGTCAACGAGCCCGTCCCGGACACCTTCGAGGACACGCCTGCCCAGGACCGGGACCCGGAGTGGTTCAAGCGTGCCGTTTTCTATGAAGTCCTCGTCCGCTCCTTCCAGGACAGCAACGGCGACGGCGTCGGCGACCTCAAGGGCCTGACCGCCAAACTGGACTATCTGCAGTGGCTCGGCGTGGACTGCCTCTGGCTGCCGCCGTTCTTCAAGTCGCCCCTGCGGGACGGCGGTTACGACGTCTCCGACTACACGGCCGTGCTGCCGGAGTTCGGCGACCTCGCCGACTTCGTGGAGTTCGTGGACGCCGCCCACCAGCGCGGCATGCGGGTCATCATCGACTTCGTCATGAACCACACGAGTGACCAGCACCCGTGGTTCCAGGAGTCGCGCCGGGACCCCGACGGCCCCTACGGGGACTACTACATGTGGGCCGACGACGACAAGCAGTACCAGGACGCCCGGATCATCTTCGTCGACACCGAGGTCTCCAACTGGACCTTCGACCCGGTGCGCAAGCAGTACTTCTTCCACCGGTTCTTCTCCCACCAGCCGGACCTCAACTACGAGAACCCCGCGGTGCAGGAGGAGATGATCTCCGCACTGCGGTTCTGGCTGGACCTGGGCATCGACGGCTTCCGCCTGGACGCCGTGCCCTACCTGTACGCACAGGAGGGCACCAACTGCGAAAACCTCCCCGCGACCCACGAGTTCCTGAAGCGGGTGCGGAAGGAGATCGACGCCCACTACCCGGACACTGTGCTGCTGGCGGAGGCCAACCAGTGGCCGGAGGACGTCGTCGACTACTTCGGCGACTACTCCAGCGGCGGCGACGAGTGCCACATGGCCTTCCACTTCCCGGTCATGCCGCGCATCTTCATGGCGGTGCGGCGCGAGTCCCGCTACCCGGTCTCGGAGATCCTGGCCAAGACCCCGGAGATCCCCTCCGGGTGCCAGTGGGGCATCTTCCTGCGCAACCACGACGAGCTGACCCTCGAGATGGTCACCGACGAAGAGCGCGACTACATGTACGCGGAGTACGCCAAGGACCCGCGCATGCGCGCCAACATCGGGATCCGCCGCCGACTCGCCCCGCTGCTCGACAACGACCGCAACCAGATCGAGCTGTTCACGGCCCTGCTGCTGTCCCTGCCCGGCTCGCCGATCCTGTACTACGGCGACGAGATCGGCATGGGCGACAACATCTGGCTCGGCGACCGGGACGCCGTACGGACGCCGATGCAGTGGACGCCGGACCGCAACGCGGGCTTCTCGTCGTGCGATCCGGGGCGGCTGTATCTGCCCACCATCATGGACCCGGTCTACGGCTACCAGGTGACCAACGTCGAGGCGTCCATGGCCTCGCCGTCGTCGCTGCTGCACTGGACCCGGCGGATGATCGAGATCCGCAAGCAGAACCACGCCTTCGGTCTGGGCTCCTACGCCGAACTCCAGTCCTCGAACCCGGCGGTGCTGGCGTTCCTGCGGGAGCACGGCGACGACCTGGTGCTGTGTGTGCACAACTTCTCCCGCTTCCCGCAGCCGACCGAGCTGGACCTGCGCTCCTTCGCCGGGCGCCATCCGGTCGAGCTGATCGGCGGGGTGCGCTTCCCCGCCATCGGGGAACTGCCGTATCTGCTGACCCTGGCAGGCCACGGTTTCTACTGGTTCCGGCTCCGCAAGGACGCCGCCTAGAACCCGCGGCGGGGCGGTTTCCGCCGTCCCGCCCGGGGCACGCATGCCGTAACCCCCCGACTACTCCGGGGAACCCCGAAAACACTCCGGGGAAAGGACGCAGCCCATGTCGGAAGCCGTCACCCGCCCCGTCCTCTCGCTCGGCCCGGGCCTCCTCGCGTCACTGGAGCCCCTGTTGAGAGAGTGGCTGCCGCGCCAGCGGTGGTTCGCCGGCAAGGGGCGTCCGGTCACCGGGTTCTCGCTGGTGGCGGCCACCGAACTGATGCCCGCGGGCGGCCGGCTGGGGCTGTACCACCTGCTGGTCCAGGTCCACCAGCCGCTCGGCCCGGTGCAGAGCGCCGCCTCCTCCGTCCCCGGCGACTGCTACCAGCTGCTGATAGGCGTGCGCGAGGCGCTGCCGCCCCGGCTGGCGCCCGCGCTGATCGGCCATGTCGCCGAGGGCCCGCTCGCCGGACGCACGGTCTACGAGGCCCTGTACGACCCCCGGCCCGCCGACCTGCTCCTGGAGGCCCTGCGCACCCGCGCCCGCATCGGAGGGCTGCGCTTCGAACGGGACCCCGGCCAGGAGATCCGCCCGGGTCTCGTCGCGCGCGCGGTGACCGCCGAACAGTCCAACTCCTCGGTCGTCTACGGCGATACGTTCATCCTGAAGCTGCTTCGCCGGATCGTCCCCGGCGTCAACCCCGACCTGGAGCTGCCGCTCGCGCTGGCCCGCGAGGGCTGCCCCCGGGTGCCCGCGCCGACCGCCTGGCTGCGCGCCGAGCTGGGCGGGGAGCCGTATGTCCTGGGCGTGCTCCAGCCGTACGTCCAGGGCGCGGCCGACGGCTGGGAGCTGGCGCTGCGGGAGCTGGCCAAGGGCGAGGATTTCGGCGCCGAGGCACGGGCGCTCGGGCGGGCCACCGCCGAGGTGCACACCGCGCTGGCCCGCGCCCTGCCGACCGTCACCCTCGGCCCGGCCCAGCTCCAGCCGCTGGTCGACGCCATGGTCGACCGCCTCGACGCCGCCGCCCAGGCGGTGCCCGCGCTGCGGCCGTACGCGCCGGACCTGCGCACCGCCTTCGAGGCGGTCGCCCAGCTCGGCACGGAGGGCCGCACCTGGACCGCCCAGCGGATCCACGGCGATCTGCACCTCGGCCAGTGTCTGCGCTCGCCGGCCGGGCAGTGGACGCTGATCGACTTCGAGGGCGAGCCGGCCAAGCCGCTGGCCGAGCGGCGGATGCCGCAGCCGACCGTGCGGGACGTCGCCGGGATGCTGCGCTCCTTCGACTACGCCGCGCACTCCGTACGGCCCCGGGTGCCGGGCTGGGCGGAGACCTGCCGGGCCGCGTACTGCTCCGGCTACGCGGAGGCCGGTGGGAGCGACCCGCGCCACGACCCGGTGCTGTTGCGCGCGTACGAAACCGACAAAGCGGTGTACGAAGTGGTCTACGAGGCCCGG
The DNA here is from genome assembly GCF_055572035.1 of Streptomyces sp. NPDC030838. Classification (NCBI taxonomy): domain Bacteria; kingdom Bacillati; phylum Actinomycetota; class Actinomycetes; order Kitasatosporales; family Streptomycetaceae; genus Streptomyces; species Streptomyces sp. NPDC030838. Next base: position 3,652 of record NZ_JBVIED010000016.1, read on the forward strand.
CACCGCCCCGACTGGCTCCCGGTACCGCTGTCGGCGATACGGCGCCTGGCCACGAACCGACCTACCTGACCCTCCCCCTGATCCCTCCCAGGAGGCTCCCCCCGTGACTCCCCGCACCCCGTCCAGCGGTTCGGACCCGAAGCAGACGGCCGAGGATCGCTCCGCGCAGGAGACGGCGGCGAAACAGACCGTGCCGCGCCAGGCGACCGCGAAGAAGGCCGCCGCCAGGAAGACGGCCCCGAAGACGCCGGCGCAGAAGGCGGCGCCCGAGGAGGCCGCGGCCAAGGAGGCGGTCGGCCGGCAGGCGGCTCCCGGGAAGGCCGCCGCCAAGAAGGCACCCGCGAAGAAGGCGCCCGCCAAGAAGACCACCGCGAAGGTGCCCGCGGCCAAGGCGCCGGCCAAGAAGGCCGCGGCCAAGGCCCCCGCCAAGAAGACCACCGCGAAGACCACCGCGAAGGCCCCGGCGAAGAAGACCGCGACCAAGGCCCCCGCGAGAAAGGCCACGGCCAAGCGGGCGCCCGCCAAGAAGGCCACCAAGGCCGTCGCCGGGAAGGCCGTCACCGCACCCCCCGTCGCCCTCGGCGCCGCCGACCGCGAGCGGCTGCTGGCCGGCACGCATCACGACCCGCACTCCGTGCTCGGCGCGCACCCGATGCCCGGTGGGGTGGTCTTCCGGGCGTTCCGGCCGTACGCCCGGTCGGTCACCGTCGTCTGCGGTGACCTGCGGGCCGAGCTGCACGACGACGGGCAGGGCTTCTTCTCCGCGCTGCTCCCCCTCCAGGCGGTGCCCGACACCTACCGGCTGCTGGTGGAGTACGAGGAGACGGTCCTCGACACCGAGGACGCGTACCGCTTCCTGCCCACCCTCGGCGAGCTGGATCTGCACCTGATCGGCGAGGGCCGGCATGAGCAGCTGTGGACGGCGCTGGGCGCGCACCCGATGATCCACCAGGGCGTGACCGGCACGCGGTTCACGGTGTGGGCGCCGAACGCCCGAGGCGTACGCCTGGCCGGCACCTTCAACTACTGGGACGGCACCGGCTACCCGATGCGCTCACTGGGCTCCTCCGGGGTCTGGGAGCTGTTCGTGCCCGAGATCGGCGAGGGCGAGCTGTACAAGTTCGAGATCACCCGGCCGGACGGTTCCCGCACCCTGCGCGCCGACCCGATGGCCCGCCGCACCGAGGCCCCGCCGAACACCTCGTCGGTCATCCAGGCCTCGCACCACGAGTGGGGCGACGCGGAGTGGCTGGCCCGCCGCGCGGAACGCCCCGCGCACGAGGCACCGTTCTCGGTGTACGAGGTACACCTGCCGTCCTGGCGGCCGGGACTGACGTACCGGCAGCTCGCCGAGCAACTCCCGGCCTACGTCAAGGACCTGGGCTTCACCCACGTCGAGCTGATGCCGGTCGCCGAGCACCCCTTCGGCGGCTCCTGGGGCTACCAGGTCACCGGCTTCTACGCGCCCACCGCCCGGCTCGGCACCCCGGACGACTTCAAGTACCTGGTCGACGCCCTGCACCAGGCGGGCATCGGCGTCCTCATGGACTGGGTGCCGGCGCACTTCCCGCGCGACGACTGGGCGCTGGCCGAGTTCGACGGGCGGCCCCTGTACGAGCACGCGGACCCGCGCCGGGCGGCCCACCCCGACTGGGGCACGCTGGAGTTCGACTTCGGGCGGCGCGAGGTGCGCAACTTCCTGGTCGCCAACGCCGTGTACTGGTGCGAGGAGTTCCACATCGACGGCCTGCGCGTCGACGCCGTCGCCTCGATGCTCTACCTGGACTACTCGCGCGAGCCGGGGCAGTGGGTGCCCAACGAGCACGGCGGACGGGAGAACCTGGACGCGGTGGCGTTCCTGCAGGAGATGAACGCGACCGTGTACCGCAGGGTGCCGGGCGTGGTGACCATCGCCGAGGAGTCCACCGCCTGGGACGGCGTCACCCGCGCCACCCACCACAAGGGCCCGAGCGGCTTCGGCGGCCTCGGCTTCGGGCTGAAGTGGAACATGGGCTGGATGCACGACTCGCTCCAGTACATGAGCAAGGACCCGGTGCACCGCAAGTACCACCACCACGACATGACCTTCTCGATGGTGTACGCGTACAGCGAGAACTACGTCCTGCCCATCTCGCACGACGAGGTGGTGCACGGCAAGCAGGCGCTGGTCTCCAAGATGCCCGGCGACTGGTGGCAGCAGCGCGCCAACCACCGCGCGTACCTCGGCTTCATGTGGGCCCACCCCGGCAAGCAACTGCTCTTCATGGGGCAGGAGTTCGCCCAGGGGGCCGAGTGGTCCGAGGCGCACGGCCCGGACTGGTGGCTCCTCGACCCGGCCTACGGCGCCGAGCCGGACCACCGGGGTGTCCGCGACCTGGTCCGGGACCTCAACACCGTCTACCGGGCCACCCCGGCCCTGTGGGAGCGGGACGTCCACCCGGACGGCTTCCAGTGGATCGTCGGGGACGCCGCCGACGACAACGTCCTGGCGTTCCTCCGCCTGGACGCGGAGGGCACCCCGCTGCTGTCGGTCAGCAACTTCTCGCCGGTCGTCCGCCACGACTACCGCCTCGGCGTCCCCGACGACGTCCCCGCCTGGCACGAGGTCCTCAACACCGACGCCGCCCGCTACGGCGGCGGCGACGTCACCCGGCCCGACCCCGTCAAGCCGGAGGCCCAGGGCTGGCACGGCCGCCCCGCGAGCATCCGGCTGACGCTGCCGCCGCTGGCTACGGTGTGGCTACGGCCTGCCTGAGGCTCTCGGGCAGGGCGCCGGTGTGCAGGACGCCGAGCCGCTGGGTGGCCCGGGTCAGGGCGACGTAGAGGTCACTCGTGCCGTACCGGCCGGGTTCGACGACCAGCACGGAGTCGAACTCCAGGCCCTTGGCCTGGCGCGGATCGAGCAGGACCACGGTCCGCGTCAGGTCGGGTTCGGCGCCCGCGGTCACGCCGTCGAGCCGGGCGGCGAGGCGGCGGTGCAGGTCGCGCGGGGCGATGACCGCGAGGCGGCCCTCGGCGGGGGTGAGTTCGGCAACCGCCTTCTCGACCGCGCCGGGCAGGTCGTCGGTGGCGCGCACCCAGGGCCGTACGCCCGTCGAGCGGACCGAACTCGGCGGTGCGAAGTCCGGGTTCTCGGCCCGTACGACGGCCGCCGCGAGGTCCATGATCTCGGCGGGGGTGCGGTAGTTGACGCGGAGCCGGGTGTGCTCCCAGCGGTCCTCGACGTACGGCTGGAGGATCTTCTGCCAGGAGCCGACGCCGGCCGCCTCCGCGGTCTGCGCCGGGTCGCCGACCAGGGTCATCGAGCGGGTCGGGCTGCGCCGCATCAGCAGCCGCCACGCCATCGGCGACAGCTCCTGCGCCTCGTCGACGATGATGTGCCCGAACGCCCAGGTCCGGTCGGCCGCCGCGCGCTCGGCGGCGCTGCGGTGGTCGTCCTCCTCGTGCCGCTCGGCGAACCGCTCGGCGTCGATGATGTCGTGCGCGGACAGCACCTCGGAGGCCTCGGGGTCGTCCTCCTCCTTGTCCTCGAACTCGTAGGTCCGGGACGCGTACGACACATCGAGCACGCCCTGCGCGTACGCGATCTGCCTCTCTCGCTCCCGCTCGGCGCGGGCGCGGGCGGCCCGGTCGTCCTCGCCCAGCAGCTCCGCCGCCTCGTCCAGCAGCGGGACGTCGGCGACCGTCCAGGCCCGGGTGACCGGGCGGCGGATCGCGGCGGCGTCCTCGTCGGAGACGTACCCCTCCGGGTCGGCGAGGAAGTCGGCGACCAGCCGCTGCGGGGTGAGCACCGGCCACAACCGGTCGATCGCGGACCACACCTCGGGGTTCTCGGCGAGGTCGTCGCGGATCTGGGTGACGTCGGCCGCGTCGAGCAGGCTGGAGCCGTCGTACGGGTCGGTGCCGATGCGCTCGGCGTACAGCTCGGTGAGCGTGTTGAGGATGTGGCCCTCGAAGTACTCGCGGGCGGCGTTGTGCGGCAGCTTGGCGGCCCGGGTCCGCTCGCGGGCCACGTTCACCAGCCCGTCGTCGAGCATCAGGATCTCCCGGTCGTGCTCGATCGCGATCACCGGGTCGGGCAGCGCCTGCCGGTCGCGTACGACGGCGGCGAGCACGTCGGCCATCTCGGCGCGGCCCTTCACCGCGGCGGCCTCCGGTGTGTCCGTGGCCGTGGCCTTCACCCCGGGGTACAGCTCGCCGACGGTCGCCAGCAGCACACCGGTCTCGCCGAGGGAGGGCAGCACCTCGCCGATGTAGCCGAGGAAGGCCGGGTTGGGGCCGACGATCAGCACGGCCCGCTTGGCAAGCAGCTCCCGGTGCTCGTAGAGGAGGTAGGCGGCGCGGTGCAGGGCGACCGCCGTCTTGCCGGTGCCCGGACCGCCCTCGACCACCAGCACGCCGCGGTGCGGGGCCCGGATGATCTCGTCCTGCTCGGCCTGGATGGTCTGCACGATGTCGCTCATCCGGCCGGTGCGCGCGGAGTTGAGCGCGGCGAGCAGCACGGCGTCCCCGCTGGGGTCCTCGTGCCCGGTCCGCTCCCGGTCGCCGACGTCGAGGAACTCGTCGTGCAGCGCGGTGACGGTCCGCCCCTCGGTGGAGATGTGCCGGCGGCGGCGCAGCCCCATCGGGGTGTGGCCGGTGGCCAGGTAGAAGGGGCGGGCGACGTTCGCGCGCCAGTCGATGAGGATCGGCGTGCGCTCGCTGTCGTCGGCGCGCAGCCCGATCCGGCCGATGTGGTGGCGTACGCCCGAGGTGAGGTCGATCCGGCCGAAGCAGAGCGAGCCGTCCACCGCGTTCAGCGCGGCGAGCAGCCCCGACCGCTCGGCGACCAGGATGTCCCGTTCCAGCCGGGCCTGCATCGGCTTGTCGCCCTGGGAGAGAGCGTCCGTGACGGAGGTCTCGGCCTCGCCGCGCAGGACGTCGACGCGTGCGTACAGCGCGTCGATGAATTCCTGCTCCTGACGCATTTCATCGTCTGGAAATTCGGAGTTTGACAATTCCACTCCCGCCCGGATATACTCTGCTCACTGAACTTCATCGCGACTTGCCTACTCGAAGTCGCGAACCATTGAATATACGCAGAGAAATCCCCCGGGCGCAATTGCCCGGGGGATTTCTCGTTAAGTGGGACCGGCTAGAGGGCTTCGGAGATCTCCTCCAGCAGCCGCCGCTTCGGCCGCGCCCCCACCATCGACTTCACCGGCTCCCCGTTCCGGAAGACCATGAACGTCGGCATGGAGAGCACCTTGTACGCATTCGTGGTCTCCGGATTGGTGTCCACGTCCAGCTGCACCACCTTCAGCCGCTCACCCTCCTCCGCGGCCACCGCGGTGAGCACCGGCCCCATCTGCCGGCACGGCGGGCACCAGTCGGCGGTGAACTCCACCAGCACCGGCAGCTCCGCCCCGATCACCTCCGCCGCGAAGTCCGCGTCCGTCACCTCGGCCACACCCGCTGCCCTGATCACAGCCCCTGCCCTCCCAGTTCGCACATCGGGTCCTCGGCCAGCGCCAGCCGCACGCCGATCTTCGCCCGCACCGCCTGCAACTCGCCGATCAGCGCGTCGAGCTCGTCCAGCTTGCGCCGGTACACCGCGAGCGAGGCCGGGCACACATCGCCCTCCGGATGACCGGCCCGCAGACACTCCACGAAGGGCCGCGTCTCCTCCAGGTCGAACCCGAAGTCCTGCAACGTCCTGATCTGCCGCAGCAGTGTCAGATCGGACTCGTCGTACGTCCGATACCCGTTGCCGTCACGCCGCGCGGGCAGCAGCCCCCGCGCCTCGTAGTACCGCAGCGTCCGCGTCGTGGTCCCGGCCCGTGCGGCCAGCTCGCCGATTCGCATGCGTACGAACGTAAGCCTTGACGCCGACGTCAAGGCAACGGCAGCAGCGGCTTCCGCTCCACCGGGGAGGACAGCACGATCGAGGTCGTGGTCCGGCCCAGCGCCGAGACCTGCTCCAGGACCTCCTCCAGATGCCGGGTGTCCGCCACGGCGACCTTGAGAATCCAGCAGTCCTCGCCGACCACGTGATGCACCTCCGTGATCTCGGGCCGCTCGATCAGCTCCAGGGTGCGCGGGTGCCTGAGCGTGTAGCCGCCGTGCGGATTGACCCGTACGAAGGCCTGGATGCCGTAGCCGAGCCGGGCGGGCGCGACCCGGGCGCCGTACCCGGTGATCGCACCGGCCGCCTCCAGCCGCCGCACCCGCTCGGTGACCGCCGCCGGACTGAGCCGCACCCGGCGGCCCAGCTCACTGAGCTTGATCCGCCCGTCGGCCTGGAGCAGCTCGAGGATCTGCCGGTCCAGTGCGTCGAAGGAGGCCGCCGAGTTTTCGTTGGTGGCGGCGCGCAGATGCCGAGGTTCTTTTGGCGTGGCGACCGGATCTCCCATGGTTCCCCCTTCAGTGCGTCGATGTACGCCGGGAGAATTATGGTCATGTCAACTGCACGCGAGATACTGGTCATCGGCGGCAACCGCTACATGGGCAAGCGGCTGATCGACCGGCTGCTGGCCGCCGGCGACCGGGTCACGGTCCTCAACCGCGGCTCGTCCACCCCGCCGCCGGGCACCGCACACCTGGTCGCGGACCGCGACGACGAGCGCGCACTCACCGCGGCGCTGGGCGACCGCACCTTCGACGTCGTCGTCGACCAGGTCTGCTACACCCCGCGCCAGGCCGCGATCGCCCGCCGGGCCTTCACCGGCCGCACCCGGCGCTATGTGCTGACATCGACGGTCGAGGTGTACGAGTACGAGGACTCCGCGACCCTCGTCCCCGAGTCGGCCGTCGACCCGCGCACGGTCACCGTGGACCTCGAACTCCCCTGGAACGACCCGGAGTTCCTCGACTCCCACTACGGCGAGGGCAAGCGCCAGGCGGAAGCGGTCCTGGCCGCCGACCCCGCGTTCCCGTACACGGCCGTCCGCCTGGCCCACGTCCTCGGCGGCACCGACGACTTCACCGGCCGCCTCCTCCACTACGCCGACCGCGTCCGCACCGGCACCCCCATCGCCGTCCCGCCCGCGCCCCGGCCCGCCACCTACCTCCACGTCGAGGAAGCCGCCGACGTTCTCTTCTGGGCGGCCGGCGAGGACTTCACCGGCCCGCTCAACGCGGCCTCCCACGGCCTGCTGACCACGCAGGACCTGTGCGAGGCGGTGGCCGCGCACATCCCGGGCGGCCGGACGGTCTTCCGGCAGGTCGAGGTCGGCGAGGTGTCCCCGTTCGCCTTCACCCGCGCCTACGGCATGGACAACGCCCGCGCCACGCGGCTGGGCTTCACCTTCACCGACGTACGACAGTGGCTGCCGCGGGCGGTCGCGGAGACCCTGGGCGAGGACCGGTGAAGTACCGCAGACTCGGCGATCTGAGCGTGAGCGCCATCGGTCTGGGCGCGATGCCGCTGTCGATCGAGGGCCGCCCGGACGAGTCCCGCGCCCTGGCCACGGTCCACGCGGCCCTGGACGCCGGCGTGACTCTGATCGACACCGCCGACTCCTACACCCTGCCGGGCGCCGCCCACGGCCACAACGAACTCCTGATCGCCCGCGCCCTCGCGGCCTACGGCGGTGACACCTCCGGCGTCCTGGTGGCGACCAAGGGGGGCCGGGGCCGGACCCCCGACGGCGGCTGGACGGTCGACGGCGACCCGCGCCACCTCAAGTCCGCCGCCGAGGCCTCGCTACGGCGCCTCGGCGTCGAGGCGATCGGCCTCTACCAGCTCCACAAGCCGGACCCGGCGATCCCCTTCGAGGAGTCGGTCGGCGCCCTGCGCGACCTGCTGGACGAGGGCAAGATCCGCCTGGCCGGGATCTCCAACACCGACACGGACCAGATCCGCCGGGCCCGAGCGATCCTCGGCGACCGCCTGGTCTCGGTCCAGAACCGCTACTCGCCCGCCATGAGATCCGCCGAACCCGAACTGCGCCTGTGCGCGGACCTGGGCCTGGCGTTCCTCCCGTGGAGCCCGCTGGGCGGCATCACCCGCAGCTCCCTGGACGGCCCGTCGAGACTGGAGGAGGACTTCCCGGCCTTCCACGAGCTGGCCCGGGAGAGGGGGGCGAGTCCACAGCAGATCTGCCTGGCCTGGCACCTGGCGCAATCCCCGACGGTCATCCCCATCCCGGGCGCGAGCCGCCCGGAGACGATCAGTTCGTCGGCGGCGGCGGCAGACCTGACCCTGACGGAGGAGGAACGGCACTTCCTGAACACGGGGGTGTGACGAACGGGGCGCGGGGAACTGCGCGACCAGCCACCACGAACCCGCAGCCGCACCACAACAGCTCCCCGCCGATTGCTCAGGCCTTGGCCAGCTCCACCCGCTGCTCAGGCACCTCGGTCTCCTCCACCGGAGCAGACCCGTGCTCGTCGAGCAGCGTCGCCTCATCGAACGGCACCCGCCCCGCCAGCACCTCCGCGACCCGCTCCTTGTCGATCTCCTTGGTCCAGGTACCGATCAGCACAGTGGCCACCGCGTTACCCGCGAAGTTCGTCAGCGCCCGCGCCTCACTCATGAACCGGTCGATACCGACGATGAGCCCGATGCCGTCCACCAGCGCCGGCTTGTGCGACTGAAGACCGCCCGCGAGGGTGGCGAGCCCGGCGCCGGTCACACCCGCCGCGCCCTTGGAGGCGACCAGCAGGAACAGCAGCAGCGGAATCTGCTCGCCGACCGACATCGGCGTACCCATCGCGTCGGCGATGAACAGCGACGCCATGGTCATGTAGATCATCGTGCCGTCGAGGTTGAAGGAGTAGCCGGTCGGCACGGTGATGCCGACGACGGGCTTGCTGACGCCCAGGTGCTCCATCTTGGCGATGAGCCGCGGCAGCGCGGACTCGGACGACGACGTGGACAGGATCAGCAGGAACTCGCGGCCCAGGTACTTGAACAGCGTGAGGATGTTCAGCCCGGAGACGATCCGCAGCAGTGCGCCGAGGACGAGGAAGACGAACAGGAAGCAGGTCACGTAGAAGCCGAGCATCAGCACCGCGAGGCTCTTCAGCGCGTCCAGGCCGGCGGAGCCGGTCACGGCGGCGATGGCACCGAAGGCGCCGATCGGGGCGGCCCACATGACCATGGCGAGGATGCGGAAGACCAGCCGCTGGATGTGCTCGACACCGCGCAGGATCGGCTGGCCGGCGGAGCCCATGGCCTGCAGGGCGAACCCGGCGAGCAGGGCGATGAGCAGGGTCTGGAGCACCTCGCCCTGGGTGAAGGCGGAGACGATCGTGGTCGGGATGATGCCGAGCAGGAACTCGGTGGTGTCCTTGGCCTCGCCGTCGACCTGGGCGTGTCCGGCGTCCTTCACGGCGTCGGTGACGGCGAGCCCGGTGCCCGGCTCCAGGATGTTGCCGACGACCAGGCCGATGGCCAGGGCGATCAGGGACATCGCGAGGAAGTAGACGAGCGCGATACCGCCGACGGCACCGACCTTCGCGGCCTTCCTGACCGAACCGATACCGAGCACGATCGTGCAGAAGATGATCGGCGAGATCATCATCTTGATCAGGTTCACAAAGCCGGTACCGATGGGCTTCAGCTCGACCGCGAAGTCGGGAGCGGCCAGACCCACGGTGATACCGAGGGCCACCGCGATGATCACCGCGATGTAGAGATAGTGGGTGCGGTCCCGCTTCGCGGAAGGCGCGGGGGCTGCGGCAGGTGCCGTTTCGGGTGTGCTGGTCACGGCTGCCCTCCTTGACGACGTCGTCGGCATCACCGGCGTGCGGCTCACGTCCGGGGGAAGATCGGAGGATTCTCCGGGGGAAGAACCGGCGAATCTCCAGGGAATGCCGTGACTATCTCCCGCCGTGTGAGGGCGGTCACCCTTCCGTTCATTTAGTTCACACTTAACCGGAGAGGCAGACTGAGGCCATGCGCATCCCGTCCCTGCCCCGCCCCCGCAGCCTGGCCGGCCAGCTCTTCGCCATGCAGGCCGTGCTGATCGCGGTGGTCGTGGCCGGGTACGCGCTCTTCACCTACGTCAGCGACCGCCGGCAGGCCGAGGAGGCGGCCGGCCGCCAGGCCGCGGCGGTGGCCCGCGCGGTCGCCGACTCCCCGTCCGTGCGGGAGGCGATCCGCACCCCCGACCCGACGGCCGCGCTCCAGCCCTACGCGCTGCGGGTCATGCGCGACACCGGTGTCGACTTCGTGACGATCATGGACCCGCGGGGCATCCGCTGGACACATCCGAGCGAGGACCAGATAGGGCAGCGCTTCCTGGGCCACACCGAGCGCGCCCTGAAGGGCGAGACCTTCACCGAGACGTACACCGGCACGCTGGGCCCGTCCGTGCGTGCCGTGACCCCCGTCGAGGACACGGACCGGCGGATCGTGGGCCTGGTCAGCGCGGGTATCCGGGTGGAGGCGATCAGCGAGCGGGTCCAGGGCCAGCTGGCCGCGCTGCTCGGCGTCGCGGCGGGCGCGCTGGTGCTGGGCGCGGTCGGCACGTACGTGATCAACGCCCGGCTGCGCCGGCACACCCACGGCATGAACGCGGCCGAGCTGAGCCGTATGCACGACTACCACCAGGCCGCGCTGCACGCCGTACGCGAGGGACTGCTGATGCTGGACGGGCAGTACAGGGTGGCGCTGATCAACGACGGCGGCCGGGAGCTGCTGGGCGTATCGGGGGAAGTGGTCGGCCGCTCGGTGGCGGACCTGGGCCTGCCCGCGCCGCTGACCGGGGCGCTGCTGGCGTCGGAGCCGCGGGTGGACGAGGTGCATCTGACGGAATCGCGAGTCCTGGTGGTGAACACCTCCCCGGTCTCCGGCGGCGAGCACCGCGGCACGGTCGTCACCCTCCGTGACGTGACGGAACTCCAGTCCCTGATGGGCGAGCTGAACTCGGAGCGCGGATTCACCCAGGCGTTGCGTTCGCAGGCGCACGAGGCGGCGAACCGGCTGCACACGGTCGTCTCGTTGATCGAGCTGGGCCGGTCGGAGGAGGCGGTGGCGTTCGCGACCGCCGAACTGGAACTGGCCCAGGCGCTGACGGACCAGGTCGTGGCGGCGGTGAGCGAGCCCGTGCTGGCCGCGCTGCTGCTGGGCAAGACGGCCCAGGCCAACGAGCGGGGCGTGGAGCTGGAGGTCTCGCAGGACAGCCGGCTGGACGACGGACTGCTGCCGGAGGACTTGCCGTCCCGCGATCTGGTGACGATCCTCGGCAACCTGATCGACAACGCGGTGGACGCGGCACAGGGCAGCGTGCAGGCGCGGGTCACGGTCGCGGCGTACGCGGAGGACGGCAAACTGGTGCTGCGGGTGTCGGACACCGGCGCGGGCGTGGACCCGTCGCAGGCGGGCCTGGTCTTCCAGCGGGGCTTCTCGACGAAGCCGGCGACCGGCCCCGGCGGCCGCGGCCTCGGCCTCGCCCTGGTCCGCCAGGCCGTACACCGGCACGGCGGGAGCCTGACGGTGACGGAGGCCGAGGGCGGGGGTGCGGAGTTCGAGGTACGGCTGCCGCTGCGCACGGCGGCAGTGCCCGGAGGTACGTCATGACGGCCCAGGAGCCGATCCGCGTCCTGATCGTGGAGGACGATCCCGTCGCCGCCGACGCCCATGTGATGTACGTCGGCCGGGTCCCGGGCTTCGTCGCCGTCGGCACGGCCCACACCGGCGCGGAGGCGCGGCGCGCGCTGGAGCGGACGCCGGTGGACCTGCTGTTGCTGGATCTGCATCTGCCGGACGTGCACGGCCTGCAGCTCGCCCGCTCCCTGCGGGCGGCCGGCTATCACGCGGACGTGATCGCCGTGACGTCGGCGCGGGATCTGGCGGTGGTGCGGGAAGGGGTGTCGCTGGGGGTCGTGCAGTACGTGCTGAAGCCCTTCACCTTCGCGACGCTGCGGGACCGGTTGGTGCGGTACGCGGAGTTCCGGGGCGCGGCCGGGGAGGCGAGCGGCCAGGACGAGGTCGACCGGGCGCTGGCGGCCCTGCGCGCGCCGGGGCCCGCGGCACTGCCGAAGGGCTTGAGCGCGCCGACCCTGGAGCGGGTCACGGTCGCTCTGCGGGAGGCGGAGGAAGGACTCACGGCGGCGGGGGTGGCCGAGGCGGTGGGGATCTCCCGGATCACGGCTCGGCGGTATCTGGAGCATCTGGTGGACGCGGGGAGGGCGGGGCGGAGTCCGTTGTATGGGCAGGTGGGGAGGCCGGAGCTGGTTTATCGGTGGGTTCGGGGGACTCGCTGAGGGCAGCGGCCCCGCAAAGGGATCACGCGCCGTCGTCAAGGGGTGACCAACGAGTAACCCCGCCCCCTGGCCAAAACCGTACCTTCCTACGATCTGTGATTGTGGCCGAACAGACCGTAGTCATTCGGACCGCACACCCGTACCTTGGTGCACCGTGCGCCGACCCTCAGCTCAATCGAACCAGCCCGCCCCTCCCTTCAACGCCCTCGCCGCCCGCCGGCTGCGGGCGGCCCTGGGGATGGGTCCCGAGCATGTCGCCTACGGCATGCGGGCGTCGTACGGAATGCCGTACGTGACGCCCGACCTCGTGATCGCCTGGGAACGCGGGGTGGCCAGCCCCAGCAGCCCGGAGCTGACCGCGCTCGCGGGCGTGCTCTGGTGCTCCCCGGGGGAGCTGATAGGCAGCCCGCGGACGCTCAAAGAGCACCGCATCGCGCGCGGGCTGGCCCCCGAGGACGTCGCCCGGGCGGTCGGCCTTGAGCTGCTCGCCTACATGCGGATGGAGGAGCACGACGAGTGGCGCGGCACCGACCGGCAGTCCGCCGCCCTCGCCGATCTGCTCGACCTCGACATGCCCTCCTTCGTCACGGTCACCGGCCGGGAGGCGAAGCTGGCGGATCTGCTGCGCAGTGCGGTGAGCACGCGCTGGCAGGCGTATGTCCGTCCGGTGGGCAAGATCGTGCCCCTGGACCGGAGCATCCTGGAGGGCACCCTCCAGGAACTGCACCAGGACTACCAGGGGCACATGGCGGCCACCCTCAGCTGGGGCGGCGGCGGCAGGGACTCCGACGCGTCGGGTCAGGAGTTCCTGGACCGCATCGTGGAGTACTTCTGGACGACCGCGCAGCGATACACGGCCTGAGCCAGACGAATCGGCTTGAAAGCCCGGAAGCCTGGACGCCTAGAAGACCGACTCCGCCTCGTCCATCCGGTCCTTCGGCACCGTCTTCAGCTCCGTCACCGCCTCCGCCAGCGGCACCATCACGATGTCCGTCCCCCGCAGCGCGGTCATCCTGCCGAACTCGCCCCGGTGCGCGGCCTCCACCGCGTGCCAGCCGAAGCGGGTGGCGAGGACACGGTCGTACGCCGTCGGAACACCGCCGCGCTGGACATGGCCGAGGATGACCGGCTTGGCCTCCTTGCCGAGGCGGCGCTCCAGCTCGTGGGCGAGGGCGGTGCCGATGCCCTGGAAGCGCTCGTGACCGAACTGGTCGATCTCGCCCTTGCCGTAGTCCATGGTGCCGTCGGCGGGGTGGGCACCCTCGGCGACGCAGATCACCGCGAACTTCTTGCCGCGGGCGAAGCGCTCCTCGACCATCTTCACCAGGTCGGCGGGGTCGAAGGGGCGCTCGGGCAGGCAGATGCCGTGGGCGCCGGCGGCCATGCCGGACTCCAGGGCGATCCAGCCGGCGTGGCGGCCCATGACCTCCACCACCATCACCCGCTGGTGGGATTCGGCCGTCGTCTTCAGGCGGTCCATGGCCTCCGTGGCCACACCCACCGCCGTGTCGAAGCCGAACGTCCGGTCCGTCGACGAGATGTCGTTGTCGATCGTCTTCGGGACGCCGACCACCGGCAGACCGGCGTCGGAGAGCATCCTCGCCGCCGTCAGTGTGCCCTCGCCGCCGATCGGGATCAGTGCGTCGATACCGAAGTCGCTGACGATGTCGGCCGCGTTCTCGCAGGCCTCGCGCAGCCGGTCGCGCTCCAGGCGGGAGGAGCCGAGGATGGTGCCGCCGCGGGCGAGGATGCCGCTGACCGCGTTGAGGTCCAGGGTGCGGTAGCGGCCGTCCAGCAGGCCCGCGTATCCGTCCTCGAAGCCGATGACCTCGTCGCCGTAGTTGTCGACCGCTCGGTGCACGACCGACCGGATCACTGCGTTCAGGCCGGGGCAGTCGCCGCCTGCGGTGAGGACTCCGATACGCATCGTGCTGTGTCTCCTGCTCGCTGTGGATACCGGTGAGCCACTTCCGATTGTTTCACGTCCCACACCCCGGTGCCGTTCACCACTCTTGACGGGCGCCTTATCCATCGCCAGAGGTATTGTCAAGAGGGTTCTGCTCACCTTGGTGGGCGATTTTTGTACCCCGCCCGAGACGAATCCCACTCGAGACGAAACGGAGAGCACGCGTGACGCGCAGCGTGTACGTGACCGGTATCGACCGCGGCGACGGCCGCCAGGTCGTCGAGCTGGGGGTCATGGAACTCCTGACCCGGCAGGTCGACCGGGTGGGTGTCTTCCGCCCTCTCGTCCACGACGGGCCCGACCGTCTGTTCGAGCTGCTGCGCGCCCGCTACCGGCTGTCGCAGGACCCGGCGACCGTCTACGGCATGGACTACCAGGAGGCCTCCGCGCTGCAGGCCGAACGGGGCGCGGACGAGCTGGTCGCCGTCCTCGTCGAACGGTTCCATCTCGTCGCGCGGGACTACGACGTCGTCCTCGTCCTGGGCACCGACTACGCCGACACCCAGTTCCCCGACGAGCTGGCTCTCAACGCCCGGCTCGCCAACGAGTTCGGCGCGTCCGTGATCCCGGTCGTGGGCGGCCGCAAGCAGACCGCGGAGTCGGTGCTGGCCGAGACGCGGAACGCCTACCGGGCGTACGACGGCCTGGGCTGCGACGTGCTCGCCATGGTGACCAACCGGGTGGCCCGCGAGGACCGCGACGAGATCGCCGAGCGGCTGGCCGACCGGCTGCCGGTGCCCTGCTACGTGCTCCCCGACGAGCCCGCCCTGTCCGCGCCGACCGTCTCCCAGATCGCCCACGCGCTCGGCGCAAAGGTGCTGCTCGGCGACGACTCCGGCCTCGCCCGGGACGCGCTGAACTTCATCTTCGGCGGCGCCATGCTGCCGAACTTCCTGGGCGCCCTGACCCCGGGCTGCCTGGTGGTGACCCCCGGCGACCGGGCCGACCTGGTGGTCGGCTCGCTGGCCGCGCACAGCGCCGGCACCCCGCCGATAGCGGGCGTCCTGCTCACCCTCGACGAGGTGCCCAGCGACGACGTCCTCACCCTCGCCGCCCGCCTCGCCCCGGGCACCCCGGTGCTCTCGGTGTCCGGCAACAGCTTCCCCACCGCCGAACAGCTGTTCTCCATGGAGGGCAAGCTGAACGCGGCCACCCCGCGCAAGGCGGAGACCGCGCTCGGCCTGTTCGAGCGGTACGTCGACACCGCCGACCTGAACAAGCGGGTCTCCGCGCCGAGCAGCGACCGCGTCACCCCGATGATGTTCGAACACCAGCTGCTGGAGACGGCCCGGTCGAACCGGCGCCGGGTCGTGCTGCCGGAGGGCACCGAGGAGCGCGTGCTGCACGCGGCCGAGGTGCTGCTGCGGCGAGGTGTCTGCGATCTGACCCTGCTGGGGCCGGTCGACCAGATCCGCAAGAAGGCCGCCGACCTCGGCATCGACCTCGGCGACTCGCAGCTGATCGACCCGGCGACCTCGGAGCTGCGGGACTCCTTCGCCGAGCTGTACGCGGGGCTGCGCGCCCACAAGGGCGTCACCGTGGAGCTGGCGTACGACGTGGTCTCCGACGTGAACTACTTCGGCACCCTGATGGTCGAGGAGGGTCTCGCCGACGGCATGGTGTCGGGGTCCGTGCACTCCACGGCGGCCACCATCCGTCCGGCCTTCGAGATCATCAAGACCAAGCCGGACGCCTCGATCGTCTCCTCGGTCTTCTTCATGTGCCTCGCCGACAAGGTGCTCGTCTACGGCGACTGCGCGGTCAACCCGGACCCCAACGCCGAGCAGCTCGCCGACATCGCCATCCAGTCGGCGACCACGGCCGCCCGGTTCGGGGTGGAGCCGCGGATCGCGATGCTGTCGTACTCCACCGGTACGTCCGGCTCCGGCGCGGACGTCGACAAGGTGCGCGAGGCCACCGAGCTGGTGCGCTCGCGCCGGCCCGATCTCAAGATCGAGGGGCCGATCCAGTACGACGCCGCCGTCGAGCCGTCCGTCGCCGCGACCAAGCTGCCGGGATCCGAGGTCGCCGGGCAGGCAACGGTTCTGATCTTCCCGGACCTCAATACAGGTAACAACACCTACAAGGCCGTGCAGCGCTCGGCCGGGGCGATCGCCGTCGGCCCGGTGCTGCAGGGTCTGCGCAAGCCCGTCAACGACCTGTCCCGGGGCGCGCTCGTCCAGGACATCGTCAACACCGTCGCCATCACGGCGATCCAGGCCCAGTCCCCGATCGAGAAGGCAACCCAGCAGTGAGCTCCTCCCGTGTCCTCGTCCTCAACTCCGGCTCCTCGTCGGTGAAGTACCAGCTGCTCGACATGCGCGACAGCAGCCGGCTGGCGGTGGGCCTCGTCGAGCGCATCGGTGAGGAGACCTCCCGCCTCAAGCACACCCCGCTGCACGGCGGCGGCGAGAGCCGGGAGTGGACGGGTGCCATCGCCGACCACGAGGCCGCCCTCAAGGCCGTCTCCGAGCAGCTCGCGCAGGACGGCCTGGGCCTGGACTCCCCCGAGCTGGCCGCGATAGGCCACCGCGTGGTGCACGGCGGCAAGCACTTCACCGAGCCGACGGTCATCGACGACACCGTGCTCGCCGAGATCGAGCGGCTGATCCCGGTCGCCCCGCTGCACAACCCCGCCAACCTGACCGGTATCCGTACGGCGATGGCGCTGCGGCCGGACCTGCCGCAGGTCGCCGTGTTCGACACCGCGTTCCACACGACGATGCCGGAGTCGGCCGCCCGCTACGCGATCGACGTCGAGACCGCCGACAAGCACCGGATCCGCCGGTACGGCTTCCACGGCACCTCGCACGCCTACGTCTCCCGGGCGACCGCCGAGCTGCTGGGCAAGGCCCCCGAAGAGGTGAACGTCATCGTGCTGCACCTGGGCAACGGGGCGTCCGCCTCCGCCGTCCGGGGCGGCCGGTGCGTGGACACCTCGATGGGTCTGACGCCTTTGGAGGGGCTGGTGATGGGTACCCGCTCCGGCGACCTGGATCCGGCCGTCATCTTCCATTTGATGCGTGTTGGCGGAATGTCCACGGATGAGATCGACACTCTTCTCAACAAGAAGAGCGGGCTGATCGGGCTGTGCGGCGACAACGACATGCGGGAGATCCGCCGGCGGGTGGACGAGGGCGACGAACAGGCGCAACTCGCCTTCGACATCTACATTCACCGCTTGAAGAAGTACATCGGCGCCTATTACGCCGTGCTCGGCAAGGTGGACGCGGTCGCCTTCACCGCCGGGGTCGGCGAGAACGCGGCGCCCGTGCGGGAGGCCGCCGTGGCGGGCCTGGAGGAGCTGGGTCTGGCGGTCGACGGCGAGCGGAACGCCGTGCGCAGCGGCGAACCGCGGCTGATCTCGCCCGAGGACGCACGGGTCGCGGTGGCCGTGGTGCCGACCGACGAGGAACTGGAGATAGCCACTCAGACGTACGCGCTGGTAAATGCCTCATCGAATCTCACTTGAGCGGCATCCCGCCCTTTTGTATTTTCCGCCAGCCGGAATATTCCGCAGCGAAACAAACCGATAGGATCGCCCCATGCGCCGTTCGAAAATCGTCTGTACTCTCGGCCCCGCGGTCGACTCCCATGAGCAACTGGTCGCGCTGATCGAAGCCGGCATGAACGTGGCCCGCTTCAACTTCAGCCACGGCACCCACGCCGAGCACCAGGGGCGGTACGACCGTCTCCGGGCCGCCGCCAAGGAGACCGGCCGGGCCATCGGTGTGCTCGCCGACCTCCAGGGCCCGAAGATCCGCCTCGCGACCTTCGCCGAGGGCCCGGTCGAGCTGGTGCGCGGTGACGAGTTCACCATCACCACCGAGGACGTCCCGGGCGACAAGACGATCTGCGGCACGACCTACAAGGGTCTGACCGGCGACGTGGCCAAGGGCGACCCGATCCTGATCAACGACGGCAACGTCGAGCTGAAGGTCACCGAGGTCGACGGCTCCCGGGTGAAGACGATCGTCATCGAGGGCGGCGTCATCTCCGACCACAAGGGCATCAACCTGCCCGGCGCGGCCGTCAACGTGCCCGCGCTGTCCGAGAAGGACGTCGAGGACCTGCGGTTCGCGCTGCGCATGGGCTGCGACCTGGTCGCCCTCTCCTTCGTCCGGGACGCCAACGACGTGCACGACGTCCGGAAGATCATGGAGGAGGAGGGCCGCCGGGTCCCGGTCATCGCCAAGGTGGAGAAGCCGCAGGCGGTGGCCAACATGGAGGACGTCGTGATGGCGTTCGACGGTGTGATGGTCGCGCGCGGCGACCTGGCCGTCGAGTATCCGCTCGAGAAGGTCCCCATGGTGCAGAAGCGGCTCATCGAGCTGTGCCGCCGCAACGCCAAGCCGGTGATCGTGGCGACCCAGATGATGGAGTCGATGATCACCAACTCCCGGCCGACCCGCGCCGAGGCCTCCGACGTGGCCAACGCGATCCTGGACGGCGCCGACGCGGTCATGCTCTCCGCCGAGTCCAGCGTGGGCGCGTACCCGATCGAGACCGTCAAGACGATGTCGAAGATCGTCATGGCGGCCGAGGAGGAGCTGCTGGCCAAGGGCCTGCAGCCGCTGGTCCCGGGCAAGAAGCCGCGCACCCAGGGCGGTTCGGTGGCCCGTGCCGCCTGCGAGATCGCCGACTTCCTCGGCGGCAAGGGCCTGGTGGCCTTCACCAAGTCCGGTGACACCGCCCGCCGGCTCTCCCGCTACCGCGCGTCCCAGCCGATCCTGGCCTTCACCACCGACGAGTCCACCCGCAACCAGCTGGCGCTCAGCTGGGGCGTGGAGCCCAACGTCGTGCCGTTCGTGAACAGCACCGACGAGATGGTGGACCTGGTGGACCAGGAGGTCATGAAGCTCAACCGCTTCAACCCGGGCGACATCATGGTCATCACCGCCGGCTCGCCCCCCGGCGTCCCCGGCACCACCAACATGGTCCGGGTGCACCACCTGGGCGAGGGCGGCCGCGACTGACGCCGTCCGTCGTACGACGGTCTCCTGTACGACACCGAGGGCCGCCCCCTGTGACAGGGGGCGGCCCTCGGTGCTTTCGCGGCTCCCGAACCGGCTTGCGGGGGCGATCAGTCGGTGACGTACTGATGCAGCCCGGGCACGTGCAGCGTGCCGCCGAACTGGCCGGCCTGCTGCACCTTCACCTTCGTGAAGTAGATGAGCGGGATGTTCAGCGGCGGCGGGTGCTCCGGGTCGAACGTCACCGGTATCAGCCCCAGCAGATTGCCGGAGATGCGCTCGGTGTACATGATCGTCTCGCCGTCGCGGATGGTCGACGTCGAGCCCTTGGCCGCCTGCACGTGGTACGTCTTGCCGGTCAGGTCGTCCTTCACCGTCTGGTGCAGGTCACCTATGTCGGTGCCGTCGGATATGACGTACTTCAGCACCTTCTTGACCGTGCCGTTGGCGGTGCGCACCTCGACGATGCCCTGGTAGTCGGCGCCCTTCAGCGTCAGCGAGCTGGCGTCCAGGAACCAGGGGTCGTCGGGCAGCGGCACCGGGTTGTCGACACCGCCCTCCGCGTCGGTGGCGACCGGGCAGTCGTCCACGTCCGTGCTCGGGCTCGCCGACGGCGACGGGGTGGCGGTGGCCTCCCCGGCGCCCTCCGCGCCCTCGGCGGCCTCTCCGGCCGCCTCGGAGGCGGTGTCCCCGGCGCCCTCGACGGCGTCCTCGACCGGGTCGGTGGCCTGGTCGGTGGTGTCCTTGACCGGGTCCTTGCCGTCGGCGTCGCCGCTTCCGGAGCCCTCACCCGCGCTCGGGCTCGGGCTCGCCGAGGCGGACGGGGACGGCGAGGGACTCGGGCTCGCCTCGGCGCCGCCGCCGGTGATGCCGTCGACGACCCCGTCCACGACACCGGTGACGCCGTCGCCGATGGTCTCCAGGACGCCCTTCGGCGACTCGGACGGAGACGGCGTGGGCGCGCTCTGCGGCTCCGTGGTCGCCGGCGCCTCGGCGGAGGCGGACGGCGTGGGCTCGGCCTCGTCGGCGGAACCTGAATCCGCCGAAGAACCCTCACCCGAGTCCGCGTCACCGGAGCCGGAACCGGAGTCGCCGGAGCCGGACGTCGCCGACGGGCTCGGCTCGGCGCCGCCGTCCGACGGGCTCTCGCTCGCGGAAGCGGACGGCGACGGCGTGGCCGTGGCGGAGTCGCCCTTCTCGGCGTCCTCCAGGGCCGCCACGCACTCCTTGTACTCGTCGGCCGTCAGGCTGCGCGACGCCGGCTGCTGGTCCTCGGCGAGGGCGAGCTTCGGAGTGAACCCCATCCCCATCAGGACCGCGGTGGGCATCGCCGCCAGGGCTATCGCCTTGCCGGCCGGCATGTGGAACCTGGTGAACAGCGGCTTCTTGGGAGCCGCGTGGCGCGGCCCGGTTCTCACACGGGACTCGTCCACATCAGCCCCGTGGGTCACCTCGTCAGCCGGCACTGTGCCTCCCGTTCGCCTCGTTGCCGGGGCTCGTTCCTGACAGATCGTCGGTTGCACCCACCGTGTCCACGCCCGCGATCGTGTCCGTGACCGGGGCCCGCATGGCCGTGCCCTCGGGGGCGGCGTCCGCTCCCTTGACGTCCGCCGGCCCCGGCGCGGGCGGGGCGTCCTCGGCCCAGGACACCGCCATCGCGCCGCCGATGAGGGCGAACAGGAAGCCGATGAGGAAGCCGCCGAGGTTGGAGACGGGGATGGACACCAGCGCGAGCAGGATCGCCGCGACGCCCGCGAAGACCCGGACGTGCTTCTGGAACCAGAGGCTGATGCCCAGGACGACGAGGAGTACGCCGATGATCAGGGACCCGGCACCCGCGGTGGTGGCCATCGCCAGCGTCAGATGGCCGAGCCGGAGGTTTGCGTACGGGAAGTAGGCGATGGGGAGTCCGCCGAGCATGACGAACAGGCCGGCCCAGAACGGCCGGGTGCCCCGCCAGGCGCGGAAGTTCCGCCGAAAGACCCGGAGGTAGTGCTCGTCGTTGCCGGGCGCGGCAGGAGTCTCGGCGCTCATGGAAAACAGCTCCCTGGAACGGCGTTGCCGTGGTGAGTGGTACTGCGAATGCAGAGTCGGAGAGATGACGGGCGGGGATGCCACCGGCTCCCCCGCCCGTCAGCGAGTGCTTAGTAGCACTCCTTGACACCCGTCGACAGCGACATCTTCAGGCCGCTGAGCTTGAAGGTTCCGGCGGTGGTCGCCCACGCCGTCTGCTTCACGTCGGTGAGGGTGACCGAGTCGGCCTGCTGGGCGAAGCCGTACGGGTTCGACTGCTCCTTGCCGCCCTTCATGCCCGGACCCTTGGCGGCGTCCTTGGCGGCCACACCGATGTCGATACCGCGGAAGACGGCGTCGCCTTCCAGCTCGGCGACGTCGATGTACAGGTTCTCGGCCTTGACCGGGGTGTCACCCTGGCCCGCCCGCAGGATCAGGCTGACGTTGCCGAGCACCGGGATGTTCGGGGTGACGACCGACTGGCACAGGCTCTTGATGGTCGCGGACTTGAACGCCGAGACGGCGACGGGGTGAACCGTCTTCTTGCCGTCCATCGTGTAGCCCTCGTCGAGAGCGCCGTACTGCACGAAGCCCGTGCCGTCGAGACGCTCGGTCGTGACCTTGAACGACTGTCCGGAAACGCTGAACGACGCGGCGAGAGCACCCTGCGCGAGGGCGACGCCTATCGCCGCCGTGGCGGCCACGCTGGGCACCATGACCACGGCGAACCGCTTCCATCTGGTCCCACCACGCACCTGGGACTCCATATTTCCTCCTTCTCGGACGTACATCTCCTGACCTGACTGGCCCCCTTCGGCGGCTCAGCCGGGCAGGGATGGGAGAAGTGCTACGTCCTCGGGAAGGAGAGCGCCCGCGCTCGGCGGCGCGTACCGCGCCCGAATCACCGGCGATCACCCCCGAGCGACAACCACTGGTCGCGCCTGACACGCATCACGCACAACCCTGCCGGACAGGCTTCGCCCGCTGGCGAAGACCCCCCTGTCCAAGAGCCGGCGCCACAGACGATCGGCTCTGCTCGGTGGGGACCCAGGAAATCCCGCGACCCAACCGGCTGTCGGGGTGCGGGAACGGACCGAGCGTCGCCGATCGTGGTGCATTCTCGCCGCCCGCACAAGGGGGTTCGTTACTCACTAGTAACGGCCGGATAACCGAACAACGACCCCTCGGTCTCGCTCGGCGACGCTGGGTGGCTTCAAGGGGGGTGACAAAGGAGGAATGCCGGGACGGAATCCGACAGAACCACGCCGGTGACTTACTGGCAGTAACAGCGGCCGCGTTTACCAAGATTTGGCAAAGCGCGGCCGCATCGGTGCCACGACGGCAGCCGTGCCCCTCCCGGAACACGGCTGGAAAACGGCTAGAACAGAGCGCGCGCCAGTGCCCTGCGGGCCCCGGTCACCCGCGGGTCGTCGGCCCCGACGACCTCGAACAGCTCCAGCAGCCGCAGCCGTACGGTGTCCCGGTCGTCGCCGACCGTGCGCCCGACGGTGTCGATGAGCCGCCCGAACGCGTCCTCGACATGCCCGCCGAC
Organism: Streptomyces sp. NPDC030838; assembly: GCF_055572035.1. Taxonomy (NCBI): domain Bacteria; kingdom Bacillati; phylum Actinomycetota; class Actinomycetes; order Kitasatosporales; family Streptomycetaceae; genus Streptomyces; species Streptomyces sp. NPDC030838. The sequence continues at coordinate 26,348 of NZ_JBVIED010000016.1, forward strand.
CAGATCCAGGTCGGCCGCGGCGATCTGCGCCTGCACGTCGGCCGGCTTCTCGGCGGCCTCCTTGCGCACCTGCTGCGGATCGAGCCCCTGCACGCGCTGGAGCAACTCGGCCTGCGCGAGCCCCAGTTTGGCCTCCGGGTTGGCCGGGTCGTCGGCGAGCACGTTCTTGTACGCCTGGATGGCGCCGCCCAGGTCACCCGCGTCGAGTGCCTGCGCGGCGGCGTTCAGCGCCGCCTCGTGCGGGCCGACCGGCTGCGCGGGCGGCTGGGCCGCGCCCGGCTCGGCCTCCGGGTCGACGGTGAGACCGGTCAGGCCGAAGCGCTGCTCCGCGACGGTGACCAGCTGGTCGAGGGTCTCCCGGATCTGCGTCTCTCCGGCGGCCCCCTGGAAGAGCGGCAGCGCCTGCCCCGCGACGACCGCGAAGACGGCCGGGATCCCCTGGATCCCGAACTGCTGCATCAGCATCTGGTTGGCGTCGACGTCGATCTTGGCGAGGAGGAACCGCCCGTTGTACTCGACGGCGAGCCGCTCGAGCACCGGGCTGAGCTGCTTACAGGGCTGGCACCACTCGGCCCAGAAGTCGATGACGACCGGGACTTCGGTGGAGCGCTGGAGGACGTCGCGCTCGAAGGTGGCCTCGTCGACGTCGATGACGAGATCGGCCGGGGAGACGGCCCCGCCCCCGCCCTGGCGGGCCGCTTGGGCGCGCGCCTGCTCCGCCTTCGCCTTGGCCTCCTGGGCCGCCTTGACCGCGGCGAGGTCGACGACGCCGCTCATGGACATGTTCCGTGGCTGCATGCGTCTATCCTCCCCCGTTCCCGCGCGTGTGTGAAAAGCGATGTGCACGCGTGTGCATGTCGGCGCCGGGTCCCCACCCCACGCCATGTGGTCGTCGCCCGTGTGTGCCGCTCACGAGCTTTCGCTACGAGTCGTAGCGTAATGCCACGCAAGCCCTTCCCGGCACCCCGGACCGGTGATCTCGCTCACTGCTGCACGGACGGGCCGCCGACCGCCGTCCGGATATGGTCGAAGCCATGCAGAGCCGCTCCCCCGCCGGCCGCGCCGGACGTCCGCGCAGCGCCGCCGCCGACGCCGCCATCCTGGCCGCGACCCGGGCGGCCCTGGTGGAACTCGGCTGGTCGAAACTCACCCTGGGAGACGTCGCGACACGCGCCGGGGTTGCGAAAACGACGCTCTACCGCCGCTGGGCGGGCAAGAACGAACTCGTCGTCGACGCGGTCGCCGAACTCTTCGACGAACTCCGCCTCCCCGACCGCGGCACCCTCGCCGCCGACATCGAGGGCGTGGTCTTCCAGTTCGCCGCCATCCTGGCGCGACCGGAGGCGAAAAGCGGCCTGATGGCGGTCCTGGCCGAATCCACCCGCGACGCCGCCCTGCGCGAACGCATCCGCGCCTCCATCGTCGACCGCCAGAAACGCCTGGTCCTGGAGGGCCGCGCCCGAGCCCAGGAACGCGGCGAGCTGCCCCCCGAGACGGACCCCGAGGAGGCAGCTCGCACAGCGGACCTCATCTTCGACGTGGTGGCAGGCGCGGTGGTCCACCGCGAATTGATCAGCGCGGAGCCGGTGGACGAACAGTGGGTACACAGCTTCACGCGCCTGCTGTTGCAGGGCCTGTCGGCTTAGCGTCGGCGCAAACCGGGAGCACCGGGCACGTCAGAACCCGGCAGGCTCGGTGTACACCCCCCACTCATCCCGCAGCACCCCGCAAATCTCCCCCAACGTGGCCTCCGCCCGAACCGCCTCCAGCATCGGCTCGATCATGTTGGAACCGTCCCGCGCGGCGGCGAGCATCCCGTCCAGCGCGGAACGCACCGCGGCCTCATCCCGCTCACCCCGCCGCGCACCGAGCACCCGCACCTGCTCCCGCTCCACCTCATGGCTGACCCGCAGGATCTCCAGATCCCCGGTGACCGACCCGGTATGGGCGTTCACGCCCACCACCTTCTTGTCACCTTTCTCCAAAGCCTGCTGGTAGCGGAACGCGGACTCGGCGATCTCCCCGGTGAACCACCCGTCCTCTATGCCGCGCAGAATCCCGGACGTCATCGGCCCGATCGGGTGCCGCCCGTCGGGATGCGCCCGCAGCCCGCGCTCCTTGATCCGGTCGAAGATCTTCTCGGCGTCCGCCTCGATCCGGTCGGTGAGCTGCTCGACGTACCACGAACCGCCCAGCGGATCGGCGACGTTGGCGACGCCGGTCTCCTCCATCAGCACCTGCTGCGTGCGCAGCGCGATCTCCGCGGCCTGCTCGCTCGGCAGCGCGAGGGTCTCGTCCAGGGCGTTGGTGTGCAGCGAGTTGGTCCCGCCGAGCACCGCGGCGAGCGCCTCCACGGCCGTACGCACGACGTTGTTGTACGGCTGCTGCGCGGTCAGCGAGACGCCGGCGGTCTGGGTGTGGAAGCGCAGCCACTGCGCCTTCTCGCTCTTGGCCCCGTACACGTCGCGCATCCAGCGCGCCCAGATCCGGCGGGCGGCGCGGAACTTGGCGATCTCCTCGAAGAAGTCGACGTGCGCGTCGAAGAAGAAGGAGAGGCCGGGCGCGAAGACATCCACATCCAGCCCACGGCTGAGCCCCAGCTCGACGTAGCCGAACCCGTCGGCCAGCGTGTACGCCAGCTCCTGCGCGGCCGTGGCACCCGCCTCGCGGATGTGGTAGCCGGAGACGGACAGCGGCTTGTAGGCGGGGATGTTGGCGCTGGTGTACTCCATCAGGTCGCCGATGAGCCGCAGATGGGGCTCCGGCTGGAAGAGCCACTCCTTCTGGGCGATGTACTCCTTGAAGATGTCCGTCTGCAGCGTGCCGTTGAGCCGCGAGATGTCCACGCCCTGCCGCTCGGCGGCGACCAGGTACATGCAGAAGACGGGCACGGCGGGCCCGCTGATGGTCATCGAGGTGGTGACGTCCCCGAGCGGGATGTCCTGGAACAGGACGTCCATGTCGGCCGCCGAGTCGATCGCCACCCCGCAGTGCCCGACCTCGCCCAGCGAGCGCGGGTCGTCGGAGTCGCGGCCCATGAGTGTCGGCATGTCGAAGGCCACGGACAGCCCGCCACCGCCGGCGGCGAGGATCATCTTGTACCGCTCATTGGTCTGCTCGGCGTTCCCGAACCCGGCGAACTGCCGGATGGTCCACGTACGCCCCCGGTAGCCGGTCGGATACAGCCCGCGGGTGAACGGATACTCCCCCGGCCACCCGATCCGCTCGAAGCCCTCATAGATGTCCCCCGGTCGGGGCCCGTACACAGGCTCCACGGGGTCACCGGAGAGCGTCGTGAAGTCCGCGTCCCGCGTGCGCGCGGCGTCGTACCGGGCCTGCCAGCGTCGGCGGCCCTCCTCGATGGCGTCAGCGTCCATACCTTCGAATTTACTAGGACGTCCTAGTAAATGTCGATGGCTGACAGCCGTACTCATCCGTACGGCTGTCCGCTTACGCCTTGGCGACCGCCGGCGAGCCCTCGGCGACCTTGGCCTCCAGCTCGCGGCTGATCTTGCGCTCCACGAAGAAGGCGGCGGTGGGGATGGTCCCGGCGAGCAGCACCCACGCCTGCTTGCCGATCCGCCACTTCGCCTTGGAGCCCAGGTCGAACGCGAAGATCAGGTAGACCACGTACAGCCAGCCGTGCGCGATGCTGACGACCTGGGTGAAGTCCGCCGCGCCGTCGCTCTTGAGCGCGTACTTGCCGATCATGCCGAAGGTCAGCAGGACGAGCAGCACGCCGGTGACGTAGGCCATGACGCGGTAGCGCGTCAGCACGCTTTTTTTCATGCGTACGAGCGTAACCACCCGTTCCGGGAGATCTTGGCCCGGGTCAGTCCTCTTCGAAATCGTGGGCCGCCACCCGCAACGGCCGCAGCATCGCGAAGATCTCCGCGCACTCCTCGGCGTCGTACACGCCGAGGCCGAAGTCCATGGCCATGAGGTCGCGGGTGGCGGCGTCGACCACCTCGCGGCCCTTGTCGGTGATGGAGGCGAGGGTGCCGCGGCCGTCGTTGGGGTTGGGGCGCTTGTCGACCAGGCCGGACTTCACCAGGCGGTCCACGGTGTTGGTCACGGACGTGGGGTGGACCATGAGCCGTTCGCCGATCTTGGACATCGGCAGCTCGCCGGCCTTGGAGAAGGTGAGCAGCACCAGCGCCTCGTAGCGCGCGAAGGTCAGGCCGTACGGCTTGACCACCGCGTCGACCTCGGCGAGCAGGATCTGGTGTGCCCGCATGATCGAGGTGATCGCGGCCATGGACGGCACGTTCCCCCAGCGCTGCTTCCAGAGTTCGTCGGCGCGGGCGATGGGATCGAAAGGAAGGCTGAGCGGCTTCGGCACGTCATCAGACCTTACCCGCCGGTCATATGCCGGTCAGCCCTGTCTCGTCTTTCGGTCCCCACCCTCTTCGCCCCCTCTCTTTGAGCGTTCGCTCAAATCAGTGCTACCGTCCTGTCCTGGCATTTGAGCAGACGCTCAAATCTCTGACGAACTGGGGGATTCGCATGGGGCTCTACATAGAGGCCCGGATCAGAACCGACCTCGACGAGCTCTGGGCCCGCACCCAGGAGCCGTCCCAGCACCAGCGCTGGGACCTCCGCTTCACCGAGATCGCCTACCTCCCGCGCGCGGAGGGCGAGCCGCAGCATTTCCGGTACGCCACCCGGGTGCTGCCCCTCCTGACGATCGCCGGCACCGGCGTCTCGGCCGGCGAGCGGGAGCGTCCCGACGGCACCCGCACCTCCGCCCTGCGCTTCTCCTCCCCGCATCCGCTCTCCCTGCTCGCCGAGGGCAGCGGCTACTGGCGGTACGTGCCGGACGGGGACGGCATCCGCTTTCTCACCGGCTACGACTACCGGCCCCGCTGGGGCGCCTTCGGCGCGCTCGCCGACCGCTACGTCTTCCGGCCCCTCATGGGCTGGGCCACGGCCTGGTCCTTCGACCGGCTCCGCCTGTGGCTGGAGCGGGGCATCAGCCCGGAACGCGCGCTCCGCAACTGGCTGGCCGAGCTGGCCGTCCGCGCGCTGGTCATCACCGTCGCGGTGACCTGCCTGAGCGGCCACGGCTCCGCCCTGCGCCTGCTGGGCCCGTTCGCGGCCTCGACCGCGTACCTCTGCCCCCTCCTCCTCGCCGTCGCCATCTGCCTGGCCCTCTTCAAGGAGCCCCTGTCCTGCACCCCGGCCGCCCGCCGCTGCCTGCGCACCCCGCCCACGCGCGCGCGTGCGCCCCGTCTGCTGCGCACCCTGGAGAACCCGCGATGACCTCGATCTTCCGTACGGTGCTGGGCGCCGACTTCGACCGCCTCCACCCGGAGCTGCAGCGCCGCTTCTCCGTCGGCCTGGCGAGCGGCGAGGCCTGCACGGGCCGGGGCGTCATGAGCCGGATCTGGCACGGCGGTGCCTTCGTCAAACCGTTCCTGGCCCTGGGCGCCACCCGCAACATCCTGGTCCCGCGCACCGGCCGGAACGTGCCCTTCACCATCGAGAACGTCCCGTACGCCGACACCTTCGGCCGTGAGACGGTGAGCTTCGTGCGCACCTTCCGGCTGCCCGGCCGCCCTCGCCGCTTCGACGCCCAGATGGTGCTGAGCCCCAAGGGCGACCGCGTCCTCGACTACCTCGGCACCCACCAGCACCTCGCCAGCGAGCTGCACCTCAGCGCCGAGCCCGACGGCTCCCTGCTGATCCGCTCGGGCGAGCACCGCTTCCGGGAGGGGCCGGTGGACGTCCGCGTGCCTGGTCTGATCGGGGCGACGGCGGAGGTGCGCGAGTCCTTCGACGACCGCACAGGCTCGTTCCGTATCCGGGTCCGCGTCGTCAACGACCACTTCGGCCCCCTCTTCGGCTACGAGGGCACCTTCACGGCGACGTACACCGACATCCGGCGCTGCGGCGTGCGGCCCGGGCTGCGCCCCGTCCGCGAGGAGTCCCGCGCATGAGCCCCGAGACCGCCAAGGCGCAGGAGACCAAGACCAAGCTCCTGGAGGGCGCGCTGCGCACCCTCACCGAGCAGGGCATCGCGAAGACCTCGGCCCGTACGGTCGCGGCGGCGGCCGGCGTCAACCAGGCGCTCGTGTTCTACCACTTCGGCTCGGTCGACGAACTGCTCGCGGCGGCCTGCCGGTACGGCGCGGAACAGGCGGTCTCCCGCTACCGGGCCCGGCTCGCCGAGGTCACGTCCCTCTCCGAGCTGCTCGCGGTGGGCCGCGCGATCCACGAGGAGGAGCGGGCCGGCGGCCATGTCGCCCTCCTCGGCCAGCTCCTCGCCGGCGCCCAGACCCACGCCACCCTCGGCCCCGCCACGGCGGGCGGGCTCCAGCTGTGGATCGACGAGATAGAGAGGGTGCTCGTCCGGGTCCTCGGGGGGACGCCGTTCGGCGAGTTCACGGACCCGGCGGGGCTGGCGCGGGCGGTCGCGGCGTCGTTCGTGGGAATCGAGCTGTACGAAGGGGTGGACGGCCGCGGGGCGGCCTCGGCGCTGGACGCGCTGGAGCAGCTCGGGGTGCTGGTGGCCGCGCTGGAGGAACTGGGTCCGGTGGCCCAGCGGGCCGTACGGCACCATCTGCGCCGCACGGCCCGTCGCTGAGCTCCGCCTACTCGGCGGCCAGGTGCCGTTCCACGGTCTCCACCTTGGAGGTGAGGCCGTCCGTCACCCCGGGCCGGATGTCCGCCTTGAGCACCAGGGACACGCGGGGCGCCCGCGCCTCCACCGCGGCCACGGCCCGCTTCACCACGTCCATGACCTCGTCCCACTCACCCTCGATCGAGGTGAACATCGCGTCGGTGCGGTGGGGCAGCCCGGACTCGCGGACCACCCGGACGGCGTCGGCGACGTACTCCCCCACGTCCTCGCCGACGCCCAGCGGCGTCACGGAGAAGGCGACGATCATGCGTTGACGATCCCTTCCTTACGGGCGCGGGCGGCGATGACCGCGTCCTCGGCCTCGCGGCGGAGCTTGCGCTCGGCGATGAAGCCACCGCCGGGGATGATCGAGTACGCGAAGTAGAGGGCTCCCGTCTTCACGTCCCACTTGGTGCGGTTCCAGGCGTCCAGCCAGAAGAGCACGTACAGGACGAACAGCACGCCGTGGATCGGGCCGAGCACCGGGGCGACGTCGAAGCCGGACGCGACCGTGTACTTGATGATCGTGCAGGCCGCGAGAATGATCCAGGAGATTCCCTCCGGCACGGAGACCAGGCGGAGGCGGCGGATGGCAGAGGCTGTCTTGATGTCCACGGGTCACCTTCGGTGGGGAAGTCGTCGTCGGCCTGCCGGTTTGTGAACGCAGGCACAAGCGTCCCGCCATTGTGGCAAACGGCCCCGCTCGGGGTTCGCTCAGGGTCGGTGTCCCCCGTGAGGCCCTGTCGGCGCACACCCCCGGCGGCTACCGTCGCATGCGTGGCGATGTTCCGACTTCAGGGCGGCAAGGTGCTCGCCGTCGACATGACCGGGGATGCCGTACGGGCGAAGAACGGGTCGATGGTCGCGTACGACGGGCAGATGGCCTTCAAGAAGCTGAGCGGCGGCGGTGAGGGCATCCGGGGGATGGTGACCCGGCGGATCACCGGAGAGCAGATGACCGTGATGGAGGTGAAGGGGCACGGGACGTGCTGGTTCGCCGACCGGGCGTCCGAGATCAACCTGGTGAGTCTCCAGGGGGACAAGCTGTACGTGGAGTCGAGCAATCTGCTCGCGACCGACGGCGGGCTGCGCACCGGCACGAGCTTCACGGGCCTGCGCGGCGCCTCGCAGGGCAACGGGCTGTTCACGACCACGGTCGAGGGGCACGGGCAGGCGGCGATCACCTCGGACGGGCCCGCGGTGGTGCTGCGGGTCAGCCCGCAGTATCCGCTGAGCGTGGACCCCGGGGCGTATGTGGCGCACCAGGGGAATCTGCGGCAGTCCTTCCAGTCCGGTGTGACCTTCCGCACCTTCCTGGGCGAGGGCGGCGGCGAGGCCTTCCAGATCCGGTTCGAGGGGGACGGGCTGGTCTACGTCCAGCCCAGCGAGCGCAACACGATCGCGGGGGACGTGTGAGATGACCTTCCGGGAGATCAACCCCAAGATGGTCGAGGCGACCGTCGTCCCTGGTCAGCGGCTGTTCAGTCAGCGCGGCGCGATGCTCGCCTACCAGGGCGAGGTGACCTTCACCCCGAACATGGCCGGCGGCCGGGGCGGGGTCATGTCGATGATCGGCCGCCGACTGGCCGACGAGGACACCCCCCTCATGACCGTCGAGGGCAGCGGCACGGTCCTCTTCGGGCACGGCGGTCACCACGTGCAGGTGATCAACCTCGCCGGCGACACGCTGTACGTCGAGGCGGACCGGCTGCTGGCCTTCGAGGGCACGCTCCAGCAGGGGACGATGTTCATGGGCTCGCAGGGCGGGGTCATGGGCATGGTGCGCGGCCAGGTGAGCGGGCAGGGGCTGTTCACCACCACGCTCAAGGGACACGGCGCCGTCGCCGTCATGGCGCACGGCGGCGTCTTCGAGATCCCGATCACGCCGCAGCGCCCGGTGCACGTCGATCCGCAGGCCTACGTCGCCCACCACGGCGACGTGCGCAACAAGCTGTCGACCGCTCTGGGCTGGCGGGACATGGTGGGCCGGGGTTCCGGCGAGGCGTTCCAGCTGGAGCTGAGCGGCAGCGGTGCGGTGTACGTCCAGGCCTCGGAGGAGAAGCTGTGAGCACTTACCCGGCCCCCGGCGGCGGCCCGGCCGTCTTCGACCCCGCCACTCTCCCGGCCGACGACAACGTGAACCCGTACACCTTCTGTGTGGAGCTGAAGGGGACCCAGTGGTTCCTCCAGAAGGGGAAGATGATCGCCTACTACGGCTCGATCGAGTTCAACGGGATCGGGCACGGCCGGCTGGAGCGGCTGGTCCGCACGTCGTTCCACTCGCCGCTGCACGCCGCCGACTGGGTGGTGGCCGAGGGCTCGGGGAAGATGCTGCTCGCCGACCGGGCCTTCGATGTGAACTCGTACGACCTGGAGGACGGCAATCTGACCGTTCGGGCAGGCAATCTGCTCGCTTTTCAGCCAAGTCTGTCACTGAAGCAGTCGATCGTGCCGGGCTTTCTGACGCTCCTCGGAACCGGGACGTTCGTGGCCGCATCTAACGGTCCGGTGGTGTTCATGGAACCCCCGATCCGGGTGGACCCGCAGGCGCTCGTCGGCTGGGCCGACTGCCCGTCACCGTGCCATCACTACGACCATGGCTACCTGACGGGCGTCATGGGCGGTCTACGTGCACTGACGGGCCTCGGCGGGGCTTCCGGAGAGGAGCATCAGTTCGAGTTCGCGGGGGCGGGGACGGTCCTGCTCCAGTCGACCGAGACCCTGCTGCCCGAGCAGGACACCGGGGCGGTCCCGCCCGAGGCCGGCGTGCCCGGCGGCGGGACGTCCGGAGGGCGTGGGGGTTCGGCCGGGGCACCGCGCCTTCCCGGACAGCTGGGGGACCTCCAGCGTCGCTTCGGGCTGTGAGCGGTAGTCTGCGGAGTGTGACATCGAACGCGTGCGCACTGTCACACCACCTAGACTAGTTCACCATTCAACTTTCTTAGGTAGACTTCATTCATGGAGACCGAGACGGCCACGCGCTGGCTGACCGATGCGGAGCAGTGTGCCTGGCGCACCCACCTGGAGGTCAACAGGCTGTTGACGTACCAGCTCGAAAAGGACCTGCAGCCGTTCGGCCTGACGATGAACGACTACGAGATCCTGGTGAATCTCTCCGAGTCGGAGGAGCTGCGGATGCGGATGAGCGACCTCGCCTCCGCCACCCTGCAGTCCAAAAGCCGCCTCTCCCACCAGATCACCCGCATGGAGAACGCCGGGCTGGTGCGCCGGGAGAACTGCGAGTCCGACCGCCGGGGACTGTTCGCGGTCCTCACCGACCACGGCATGGAGACCATGCGGAAGGTCGCCCCGCACCACGTGGCGTCCGTCCGCAGGCACTTCATCGACCTCCTCTCCCCCGAGGCCCTGACCGAGCTCGACAAGTCCCTCAAACCCATCGCCGAGCATCTGCGCGGCCAGCGCGGACGCCCCTGACCGCACAGTGCCAGAGGACTAGGCCAGTGACGGCTTGAGCCCCTGGAGGGCTGGGCCAGTGGCGGCTTTGGCCCTGGAGGGCTAGGGCAGTGGCAGGCGGAGCTCGAACAGGGCTCCGCCGGCCGGCGCCGCGTGGGCTGTGAGGGTGCCCCCGTGGCGGACGGCCACATCGCGGGCGATGGCCAGGCCGAGACCGGCGCCGCCCTCGTCCCGGCTGCGGGCGTCGTCCAACCGGACGAACCGCTCGAAGATCCGCTCGCGGTCGCCCTCGGGCACCCCGTCGCCGTCGTCGGCGACCCGCACCACGGCCGCCCGGTCCCCGTCCCGTCCCACGGTCACGGTGACCGACGAGCGTGCGTGCCGCTCGGCGTTGTCCAGGAGATTGGCGAGCACGCGACCCAGCTGGCCGCGTGATCCGGCCACCTCCAGACCGCCGGTCCCGGCCTCGACCGTCACCAGGGCCCGCCCCGCCGCTTCCTCCCGGGCCAGCGCCACCAGGTCGACCGGGGTCCCGGTGGGCCGCTCCCCCGCGTCCAGCCGGGCGAGCAGCAGTAGATCGGCGGCGAGCCGCTGCAGCCGTACGGTGTCCTGGACCGCCCCGTCCAGGTCCAGCAGCTCGGGATGGGCGGCGGCCACCTCCAGCTGGGTGCGCAGCGAGGCGATGGGGCTGCGCAGTTCGTGGGAGGCGTCGGCGACGAACCGGCGCTGGCGCTCCACGGAGGTCTCCAGCGCGGCCAGCGTCTCGTTGGTGGTGCGGGCCAGGCGGGCGATCTCGTCGTGGGTGGCGGGCTCGGGCACCCGCCGGGACAGGTCCTCGGAGGCGGTGATCTCCGCCATCTCGCGGCGGATCCCCTCGACCGGGCGCAGGGCGCGCCGGGTGACCAGCCAGGTCACCGAGCCCACCACGGCGAGCAGCAGCGGGAACCCGATCAGCATCACACCGGCCGCGGTCCGCACCGCGTCCTCCTGGGCGGCGAGCGAGGCCCCGGCGTAGACGCGGACCGTCTCGTCGCGGGAGTCGGCGACCTCCGCCTCGGCGAAGCGGTACGTGCCGCGCTCGCCCTCGACGGTGGCGGTGCCCTGCCGGTGATCGGTGATGTCGCCGAGTTCGCCGGAGTCGGTGTCGGCGCCGTCGTCGGCGTCTTCCTCGTCGTCCCGCTCCGGTCGGGGGCTGTGAACCGGGGTGACCCCTGGCACGCCGGTGCCGCTGATCGCCTCCAGCCCCTCGCTCACCGCGAGCACCCGGCCGTCCTCGTCGACGACCTGGACCGGGTTGTCGTCGGCCTCGGGAAGGTCGAGGTCGGCGTACGGGGTGCCGGCGGCGATCCGGGAGGCGATCTGCCGGGCGGCCCCGTCGGCCTCCGCGTCCGCCCGGCTCTCGAGATTGCCGCGCAACGACAGCAGAACGGCCGCCCCGGCCGCGAGCAGCGCCACGGCGACCACGAGCGTCGCGGCCAGCGCGGCCCGCGCCCGCACGGATCCGAACAGGCGTCTCATCGCGGGGCCTCCAGGCGGTACCCGGCGCCCCGGACGGTACGGATCAGCGCGGCGCCGAGCTTGCGGCGCAGGGCGCTGACGTACACCTCGACGATGTTCGGATCGCCCTCATAGGCGAAGTCCCAGACGTGTTCCAGGATCTCCGCCTTGGACACCACGTCGCCGGCCCGCAGCGCCAGCTGCTCAAGGACCGCGAACTCCTTGGCGGTGAGCGGCACTTCCGCCCCGTCCTTCAGGACCCGCCGGGCACCGGTGTCCAGCCGCAGCTCCCCGACCGCGATGACCGGCGCCGCGCCGCCCGTGTTCCGGCGGCGCAGCAGCGCCTTGATCCGCGCCACCAGGACGACGTACGAGAACGGCTTGGTCAGGTAGTCGTCGGCGCCGGTGTCCAGCCCCTCCGCCTCGTCGTACTCGCCGTCCTTGGCGGTGAGCATCAGGATCGGTACGTCGTTGCCGGCGGCGCGCAGGGCCGAGCAGACCCGGTAGCCGTTCATGCCCGGCAGCATGATGTCGAGCACGATCAGGTCGTACGGCGACTCGCTCGCCCGGTGCAGGCCCTCCAGGCCGTCGTGGACGACGTCCACCGCGTAGCCCTCGGCGGTGAGGCCCTTGGCCAGGGACAGGGCGAGGCGTTTCTCGTCCTCGACGATCAGCAGGCGCATGGGTCCAGGGTGGCAAACGCAAGCTGAAGTGATCTTCAGGTTGCTTCAGCGTGGCTTCAGGTTCGGCTCGGCAGGGTGGATCACGTCGAAACCGAGCGAGTCGACCTGGAGGGTCCTCATGAAGCGCAACATCGTCATCGCCGCCATCACCGCGACCGCCCTGCTCGGCGGCGGAGCGGCGGTCGCCTTCGCGGAGGGTGACGACGGCGCGAAGGCCGCGCCGCGTACGACGGTCGTCGACACCGCGGCGGGCGTCGTCGCCGACAACGACACCGACCGTACGGCCGACGACGACGCCGATCGGACGCCGGCGAGCAAGCTGACCGCCGCTCAGGCCATCGAGGCCGCGCTGAAGGCGCAGCCGGGCACGGCCGTCTCCGCCGAACTCGACGACGACCGGGACGGTGACGACGACGGCGACGACCGCGGCTGGGAGGTCGACATCCTGGGCTCCGGCACCACCTCGTACACCGTCCACGTCGACCCCGCGTCCGGCAAGATCCTCGGCACCGACACCGACCAGGACGAGGACGACGTCGCCGAGGCCCGCCGCGTCCTGAAGGGCGCGGATGTGGACGCCCGCGAGGCCGCGGAGGCCGCTGCCGCCAAGGGTGTCGTGACGTCCGTCGACCTGGACGACGACGAGCGCTCCGCGGGCTGGAGTGTGGAGACCGCCGGGTCCGACCAGGACTGGCACGTCGACCTGAAGACGGGCAAGGTGACGGCGGACCGGGACGACGACAAGGACCTGGACGAGACGGACGACTGACACGGCCGAGCACACTGCCGACGGGCGCTGGACGTCCCCTCAGGGGCACGGGGAACCGCGCGACCAGCCCCCAACGACCCGCACCCGGCGCGACGCGGCCCAGCCAGGCTGCTCGAAGGCCGCCTCAGCCCTGGGTAAGCCCCGCGACGAGCTCGTCCGCCGCCCTGTACGGGTCCAGCTCCCCCGCCACGATCCGTTCCGCCAGTGTGCTGAGCCTGCGGTCGCCGTGGAGGTCGCCGATGCGCTCGCGCAGGGCGGTGACCGCGATGGTTTCCACCTCGTGGGCGGCTCGGGCCAGGCGGCGTTCCGTCAGGACGCCGTGTTCCTCCATCCAGGCGCGGTGCTTCTCCAGGGCCTCCACCACCTCGTCGACGCCCTCGGCCCGCGCGGCCACCGTCTTCACGATCGGCGGCCGCCAGTCGCCGGGGGCGCGGGACTCGCCCAGGCCGAGCATGTGGTTCAGCTCGCGGGCGGTGGCGTCGGCGCCGTCCCGGTCGGCCTTGTTGACGACGTAGACGTCGCCGATCTCCAGGATGCCCGCCTTGGCCGCCTGGATGCCGTCGCCCATTCCCGGGGCCAGCAGGACCACGCTCGTGTCGGCCTGGGAGGCGATCTCCACCTCCGACTGGCCCACGCCGACCGTCTCGACCAGGATCACATCGCAGCCCGCCGCGTCCAGGACGCGGATGGCCTGCGGGGCGGCCCAGGCCAGGCCGCCCAGGTGGCCTCGCGTGGCCATCGAGCGGATGTAGACCCCGGGATCCGAGGCGTGCTCCGACATGCGAACCCGGTCGCCCAGCAGGGCGCCGCCCGAGAAGGGGGACGACGGGTCCACCGCCAGGACACCCACCCGCTTGCCCTGCTTGCGGTATGCCGTGACCAGGGCCGACGTCGACGTGGACTTGCCGACGCCGGGGGAGCCGGTCAGGCCGACGACATACGCGTTGCCGGTCAGCGGGGCGAGTGCCGCCATGACCTCCCTGAGCTGCGGGGACGCCCCCTCCACCAGGGAGATCAGCCGGGCCACGGCCCGCGGCCGGCCTTCCCTGGCCTGGGCGACCAGCGAGGAGATGTCCTGCATCACAGCTCCGTTCACTAGAGGATTCCGCCGAAGAACTAGGCCTTGGGCACCCGGACGATCAGCGCGTCGCCCTGACCGCCGCCGCCGCACAGCGCGGCCGCGCCGACACCGCCGCCGCGCCGCTTGAGCTCCAGGGCGAGGTGCAGCACGAGGCGGGCGCCGGACATGCCGATCGGGTGCCCCAGGGCAATGGCACCACCGTTGACGTTCACCTTTTCGATGGAAACGCCGAGGTCCTTCATTGACTGCACGGCGACGGCGGCGAAGGCCTCGTTGATCTCGATCAGGTCGAGGTCGGAGACCTCCAGGCCCTCCTTCTTCAGGGCGTGCAGGATCGCGTTCGACGGCTGGGACTGGAGAGAGTTGTCCGGGCCGGCGACGTTGCCGTGGGCGCCGATCTCGGCGATCCAGTCGAGGCCCAGCTCCTGCGCCTTGGCCTTGCTCATCACCACGACCGCGGCGGCGCCGTCGGAGATCTGCGAGGAGGAGCCGGCCGTGATCGTGCCGTCCTTCGAGAACGCCGGGCGCAGCTTGCCCAGGGACTCCGCGGTGGTGTCGCCGCGGATGCCCTCGTCCTTGCTGAACAGGACCGGGTCGCCCTTGCGCTGCGGGATCTCGACCGGCGTGATCTCGGCCTCGAAGATGGCGTTCTTCTGCGCGGCGGCCGCCCGCTGGTGGGACAGGGCGGCGATCTCGTCCTGCTCCGCGCGGTTGATGCCGAGGCGCGTGTTGTGCTTCTCCGTCGACTCGCCCATGGCGATGCCCTCGAAGGCGTCGGTCAGACCGTCGTACGCCATGGCGTCGAGCATCTGGACCGCGCCGTACTTGAAGCCCTCGCGGGACTTCGGCAGCAGGTGCGGGGCGTTGGTCATGGACTCCTGGCCGCCGGCGACGACGATGTCGAACTCGCCGGCGCGGATCAGCTGGTCCGCGAGGGCGATGGCGTCCAGGCCGGAGAGGCACACCTTGTTGATGGTGAGCGCCGGGACGTTCATGGGGATGCCCGCCTTGACGGCGGCCTGGCGCGCCGGGATCTGCCCCGCCCCGGCCTGGAGCACCTGGCCCATGATCACGTACTGCACCTGGTCGCCGCCGATCCCCGCACGGTCGAGGGCGGCCTTGATCGCGAAACCGCCGAGGTCGGCTCCGGAGAAGGACTTCAGCGAGCCGAGCAGCCGTCCCATCGGGGTACGGGCACCCGCGACGATGACGGACGTCGTGCCGTTCGTAGCAGAAGACATGAGCTGCGATCCCCTTACCGGCTGCACAGCCGAGGAGTGAACGAGGGTTTACTTCGAATGTACTGAGGGGTAGTCCACGCCGTCATCGGGCTGTCGGTGTGATCGCGCGCACGTTGCGTAACCACCTCCGGAGCGCTGCACTGAGTCCATGCTGACGCGAATCGACCACATCGGGATCGCCTGTTTCGACCTCGACAAGACTGTCGAGTTCTACCGGGCCACCTACGGCTTCGAGGTGTTCCACTCCGAGGTCAACGAGGAGCAGGGCGTGCGCGAGGCCATGCTCAAGATCAACGATACGTCCGACGGCGGAGCTTCGTATCTGCAACTCCTGGAGCCCACCCGTGAGGACTCCACCGTCGCCAAGTGGCTCGCCAAGAACGGCGAGGGCGTCCACCACATCGCCTTCGGCACGGCGGACGTCGACGGCGACGCGGCGGCCATCAAGGACAAGGGCGTGCGGGTGCTCTACGAAGAGCCCCGGCGCGGCTCCATGGGGTCACGGATCACCTTCCTGCACCCCAAGGACTGCCATGGCGTTCTGACAGAACTGGTCACTTCGGCGCCTGTTGAGTCACCTGAGCACTGACCCTCGTACATAGGGGCCGGTAGGGTTGGGGGCGGTCGCCCCGCTTCCACCGGGGCGATCCGTGCCGGGGTCCGGGTTTCGGGGGACGAGCGTCGGGGCAGCAGCCCGTGGTCCGTCGCTGATCTGACACCATTCCCCGGGGGCCCCGTTCGGCGGATGGACGGAGCTCGTTTGGAGAGACTTGCGACCAGGGGACGGATGGGACCGCGCAGTGCGGGGCTACGAGAGCCAGGAGCGAGAGCCGGCGGCTGACCTCGACCACCTCTCTCGGTTCGAGGCCGAGATGAAGCGGCTGAGGACCGAGCGGGAAAAGGCCATCCAGCACGCCGAGGACCTCGGCTACCAGGTCGAGGTGCTGCGGGCCAAGCTGCACGAGGCGCGCCGCTCCCTCATGACCCGGCCCGCCTACGACAGCGCCGACATCGGCTACCAGGCCGAACAGTTGCTGCGCAACGCGCAGATGCAGGCCGACCAGATCCGCGCCGACGCCGAGCGCGAGCTGAGCCAGGCCAGGGCGCAGACCCAGCGCATCCTCCAGGAGCACGCCGAGCAGGCGGCCCGGCTCCAGGCCGAGCTGCACCAGGAGGCGGTGACCCGGCGCCAGCAGCTCGACCAGGAGCTGGCCGAGCGCCGGCAGACCGTCGAGTCGCACGTCAACGAGAACGTGGCCTGGGCCGAGCAGCTGCGCGCCCGCACCGAGCAGCAGGCCCGGCGCCTGCTGGAGGAATCCCGTGCGGAGGCCGAGCAGGCCATGGCCGCCGCCCGCGCGGAGGCCGAACGGCTCACCGCCGAGGCCCGCCAGCGCCTGCAGAGCGAGGCGGAGGCCGCCCGCGCGGAGGCCGAACAGCTGCTGCGCCGCGCCCGCACGGACGCCGAGCGGCTGCTGAACGCCGCCTCCACCCAGGCGCAGGAGGCCACCGACCACGCCGAGCAGCTGCGCACCTCCACCGCCACCGAGTCGGAGGCCGCGCGCCGCCAGGCGCAGGAGCTGAGCCGGGCCGCCGAGCAGCGGATGGCCGAGGCCGAGGAGGCGCTGCGCAAGGCGCAGTCCGAGGCGGAGAAGCTGGTCACCGAGGCGAAGGACGCCGCGGCCAAGACCCTGTCCAGCGCCGAGGCCGCCAACGAGACCCGCACGCGTACGGCGAAGGAGCAGGTCGCCCGGCTGGTCAGCGAGGCCACCAAGGAGGCCGAGACCACCAAGGCCGAGGCAGAGCAGCTGGTCGCGGACGCCCGCGCGGAGGCCGAGAAGATCGTCGCGGAGGCCGTCGAGAAGGCCCGCACGATCACCGCCGAGGAGACCGCCACCCAGCTGTCGAAGGCGGCCAAGACCGCCGAGGACGTCCTCAACAAGGCCTCCGAGGAGGCCAAGCAGACCACCAAGGCCGCCGCCGAGGAGGCCGAGCGGATCCGCAAGGAGGCGGAGGCCGAGGCGGACCGGCTGCGCGCCGAGGCACACGACATCGCCGAGCAGCTCAAGGGTGCGGCGAAGGACGACACCAAGGAGTACCGCGCCAAGACGGTCGAGCTGCAGGAGGAGGCCCGCCGGCTGCGCGGCGAGGCCGAGCAGCTGCGCGCCGACGCGGTCGCCGAGGGCGAGAAGATCCGCGCGGAGGCCCGCAAGGAAGCCGTGGCGCAGATCGAGGAGGCGGCCAAGTCCGCCGAGGAGCTGCTGTCCAAGGCGAAGGCCGACGCGGACGAGCTGCGCCGTATGGCCACCGCGGACAGCGAGAAGGTCCGCACCGAGGCCATCGAGCGGGCCACGACGCTGCGCCGGCAGGCCGAGGAGACCCTGGAGCGCACCCGCGCGGAGGCCGAGCGCCACCGCGAGGAGGCCGTCGAGCAGGCCGAGGGCATCAAGGCGGAGGCCGAGCGGGCGGCGCGCGAGCTGCGCGAGGAGACCGAGCGGGCGGTCGCGGCCCGGCAGGCGGAGGCCGCCGAGGAGCTGGCCCGCCTCCAGGCCGAGGCCGAGCAGCGGCTGGCCGCCGCCGAGCAGGCGCTGACCGAGGCCCGCGAGGAGGCCGCCCGGATCCGCCGGGAGGCCGCGGAGGAGACCGACCGGCTGCGCACCGAGTCCGCCGAGCGGATCCGTACGCTCCAGCAGCAGGCCGAGACGGAGGCCGAGCGGCTGCGCACCGAGGCCGCCGCCGACGCGTCCGCCTCCCGCGCGGAGGGCGAGGCCGTCGCCGTACGGCTGCGGTCGGAGGCCGCGGCCGAGGCGGAGCGGCTGAAGACGGAGGCGCAGGAGAGCGCCGACCGGGTGCGGGCCGAGGCGCAGGCCGCCGCCGAGCGGCTGGCCGCGGAGGCGTCGGAGACGCTGGCCGCCGCGCAGGAGGAGGCCGTCCGGCGCCGCCGCGAGGCGGAGGAGACGCTGGGCTCGGCCCGGCAGGAGGCCGACCAGGAGCGCGAGCGGGCCCGCGAGCAGAGCGAGGAGCTGCTGGCGTCGGCGCGCAAGCGCGTGGAGGAGGCGCAGGCCGAGGCGGTCCGGCTGGTCGAGGAGGCCGACCGGCGCGCCACCGAGATGGTGTCGGCCGCCGAGCTCCACGCCCAGCAGGTGCGGGACTCGGTCGCCGGGCTGCACGAGCAGGCGCAGGAGGAGATCGCCGGGCTGCGCTCTGCCGCCGAGCACGCGGCGGACCGTACCCGCCGGGAGGCCGAGGAGGAGGCGGACCGGGTCCGCGCCGACGCCTACGCCGAGCGGGAGCGGGCCGGCGAGGACGCCGCGCGGATGCGGCACGAGGCCACCGCTGAGGTGGAGGCCGCCAAGGCGCTCGCGGAGCGCACCATGGCGGAGGCGCTGACCGAGTCCGAGCGGCTGCGGTCGGACGCGTCCGAGTACGCCCAGCGGGTGCGCACGGAGGCGTCGGACACCCTGGCGGAGGCCGACCAGGCCGCCGCGCGCACCCGGGCGGACGCCCGGGAGGACGCCAACCGCATCCGGTCGGACGCGGCGACGCAGGCCGACACCCTCATCACGGAGGCGCGTTCCGAGGCGGAGCGGCTCACCACCGAGACCGCCGCCGAGGTCGAGCGGGTCCGTACCGAGGCGCTGGCCGAGGCGGAGCGGCTCACCACGGAGACCGCGGCGGAGGCCGATCGGGTACGCGGCGAGGCGCGCGCCGAGGCCGAACGGGTCACCACCGAGGCGGTCACCGAGGCCGAACGGGTCACCACCGAGGCGCTGGCCGAGGCCGAACGGGTCACCACCGAGGCGCGCGCGAACGCGGAGCAGCTGCTCGCGGACGCCACCGGCGAGGCGGAGCGGCTGCGCGCCGAGGCCGCGGAGACGGTGGGGTCGGCGCAGGCGCACGCGGAGCGCATCCGGGCGGAGTCGGAGCGGGTCAAGTCCGAGGCGGCCGAGGAGGCCGAGCGGGTCACCGCGGCGGCGCGCGAGGAGGCCGAGCGGACGCTCGACGAGGCCCGCAAGGAGGCCAACAAGCGGCGTTCGGAGGCGGCCGAGCAGGTCGACAAGCTCATCTCGGAGACCACGGCCGAGGCCGACAAGCTGCTCACCGAGGCGCAGGCGCAGGCCCTGAAGGCCACCGCGGACGCCGAGTCGCAGGCCGACACGATGGTGGGCGCGGCCCGCAAGGAGGCCGAGCGGATCGTCACCGAGGCGACGATCGAGGGCAACTCGCTGGTGGAGAAGGCGCGTACGGACGCGGACGAGCTGCTGGTCGGCGCCCGCCGGGACGCGACGGCGATCCGGGAGCGCGCGGAGGAGCTGCGCGACCGCGTCACCACCGAGATCGAGGAGCTGCACGAGCGGGCCCGCCGCGAGGCCGCCGAGACGATGAAGTCGACCGGCGACCGCTGCGACGCGCTGATCAAGGCGGCCGAGGAGCAGCTGGCCAAGGCCGAGGCGAAGGCGAAGGAGCTGGTGTCGGAGGCGAACTCCGAGGCCGGCAAGGTGCGCATCGCCGCGGTGAAGAAGGCCGAGGGGCTGCTGAAGGAGGCCGAGCAGAAGAAGGCCACGCTCGTCAAGGAGGCCGAGGAGCTGAAGGCCGAGGCGGTCCGCGAGGCCGAGCGCACGGTCGAGGAGGGCAAGCGCGAGCTGGAGATCCTGGTGCGCCGCCGCGAGGACATCAACGCGGAGATCTCGCGTGTCCAGGACGTGCTGGAGGCGTTGGAGTCTTTTGAGGCCCCGTCGGCCGGCAAGGACGGCGGCGTCAAGGCCGGAGCGACGGTGGGCGCGCCTCGATCGGGTGGCAAGTCGTCGGACGGCTAGTCAGGAGGCCGGGCTCCGGTGTTTGCTGGAGCCTTTGGCCGTGTCCCCGACGGGGCCTTTGGCCAAGCCTTTGACGACGTCTTTGGCAAGCAGTCCGACGGTTAGCCACTCAAAAGGGGTGTCATTCTCCAGATCAAACACGCATCCGCTCGATGACACACCGTTCTGGCCCCTAGGATTCCACCTATCACCTCACCGGTCTCATTCGACAGGAACCCCATGAGCGACACTTCCCCCTACGGCTTCGAGCTTGTGCGGCGTGGGTACGACCGCGCTCAGGTGGACGAACGTATCTCCAAGCTCGTCTCCGACCGTGACAGTGCTCTCGCCCGCATCACCGCTCTGGAAAAGCGCATCGAGGAGCTCCACCTCGAAACGCAGAACGCCCAGGCCCAGGTCAGCGACGCCGAGCCGTCGTACGCCGGTCTCGGCGCGCGCGTCGAGAAGATCCTGCGGCTGGCCGAGGAAGAGGCCAAGGACCTGCGCGAGGAGGCCCGCCGCGCGGCCGAGCAGCACCGTGAGCTGGCCGAGTCGGCCGCCCAGCAGGTGCGCAACGACGCCGAGGCGTTCGCCGCCGAGCGCAAGGCGAAGGCCGAGGACGAGGGCGTCCGGATCGTCGAGAAGGCCAAGAGCGACGCCGCTCAGCTGCGTGCCGAGGCGCAGAAGGACGCGCAGTCCAAGCGCGAGGAGGCCGACGCGCTGTTCGAGGAGACCCGCGCCAAGGCCGCCCAGGCCGCCGCGGACTTCGAGACGAACCTGGCCAAGCGCCGCGAGCAGTCCGAGCGCGACCTGGCGTCCCGTCAGGCCAAGGCCGAGAAGCGCCTCGCCGAGATCGAGCACCGCGCCGAGCAGCTGCGCCTGGAGGCCGAGAAGCTGCGCACCGACGCCGAGCGCCGCGCCCGCCAGACGGTGGAGACCGCCCAGCGCCAGGCCGAGGACATCGTGGCCGACGCCAACGCCAAGGCCGACCGGATCCGTTCGGAATCCGAGCGCGAGCTGGCCGCCCTCACCAACCGCCGCGACTCCATCAACGCCCAGCTCACCAACGTGCGCGAGATGCTCGCCACGCTCACGGGCGCCGCGGTGGCCGCGGCCGGCACGCCGGCCGAGGACGAGCCGATCTCCCGCGGGGTGCCCGCTCAGCAGTCCCGGTAACCGGTCGATGTACGCCGGTAACCGGTCGGCGTACATCCGCTGAAATCCTCACAAAGCCCTCTGCCGCTCCGGTGGCAGAGGGCTTTGTCCCGTTTTAGCGTGACCGCATGATCGAGCTCGAGGGGCTGACCAAGCGGTACGGCGAGAAGGTGGCGGTCAACAACCTCACGTTCGCCGTGAGACCGGGCGTCGTCACGGGCTTCCTCGGTCCGAACGGCGCGGGCAAGTCCACCACCATGCGGATGATGCTGGGCCTGGACCGGCCGACGGCCGGGGACGTCCGGATCGACGGCAGGCACTACGACCGGCTCAAGGATCCCCTGAAGTACATCGGCGCGCTGCTCGACGCGAAGGCCGTGCACGGCGGGCGCAGCGCCTACCACCATCTGCTGTGCCTGGCGCAGAGCAACGGCATCCCGAAGCAGCGGGTGCACGAGGTGCTGGACACGGTGGGGCTCACGGCGGTGGCGCGCAAGAAGACCAAGGGGTTCTCGCTGGGCATGGGCCAGCGCCTCGGCATCGCCGCCGCGCTGCTCGGCGATCCGCGGATCCTGATGTTCGACGAGCCGGTCAACGGGCTCGACCCCGAGGGCATCCACTGGATCCGCACGCTGATGAAATCGCTGGCCGCGCAGGGCCGGACGGTGTTCGTGTCGAGTCATCTGATGAGCGAGATGGCGCTGACCGCGGAGCATCTGGTGGTGATCGGGCAGGGCCGGCTGCTCGCCGACACGTCCATGGCGGATTTCATCGCGCGGAACTCGCGGTCGTACGTCCGCATTCGCACCCCTCAGCGCGAGCGGCTGCTGGATGTGCTGCACGGCGCCGGGATCACGGCCGTGGCGACCGGCGGCGGGGCGTTCGAGGTGGACGGCGAGAAGCCGGAGCGGATCGGTGAGCTGGCCGCCCAGCACCAGGTCGTCTTGCATGAGCTGAGCCCGCAGCAGGCCTCCCTGGAGGAGGCGTTCATGCGGCTGACGGCCGAGTCGGTCGAGTACCACGCGCACTCCGACGCGCCACCCGCGCGGCCGCGGTGGGGCGATGCCGGGAACAGGAGGTGACGGCATGACGGCCACCCAGGTCATCCGGTCCGAATGGACGAAGATCCGCTCGGTCGCGTCCACGGTGTGGACACTCTCCCTCGCCGCGCTGGTCACTCTCGCACTCGGCATGCTCATTTCCGCGCTGTCGAAGAACGAGTTCGACACCATGAGCACCCGGGACAGGCTGTCCTTCGACCCGACGTTCATCAGCTTCGCGGGGATGAGTCTCGGCCAGCTGGCGATGATCGTGTTCGGAGTGCTCGTGGTCTCCAACGAGTACAGCACCGGCATGATCCGCACCTCGCTGGCCGCCGTGCCGCAGCGCGGCACCTTCCTGTTCGGCAAGCTCGCCGTCGCCACCGTGCTCGCCCTCGTCGTCGGCATGGCCACCAGCTTCGCCACCTTCTTCCTCGGGCAGGCGATGCTCGGCGACCTCAGGGCGCACCTCGGCGACCCGGGCGTGCTGCGAGCGGTGATCGGCGGCGGCCTCTACATGACCCTCATCGCGATGTTCTCGATGGGCGTCGCCGCGATGCTGCGCTCGCCGATGCTGTCGCTGGGCATCCTGATGCCGTTCTTCTTCCTGATCTCCAACATCCTCGGCAACGTCGACGCCACCGAGAAGATCGGCCGGTTCCTGCCCGACCAGGCCGGCAGCAAGATCATGCAGGTGGTGCCGCCGGTCGAGGACGACACCCCGTACGGCCCCTGGGGCGGGCTGGGCATCCTGGCACTGTGGGTGATCGCGGCCCTCGTCGGCGGTTACGTCCTGCTCAAACGGCGGGACGCCTAGGCAGGGCCTTGGTGGCCGAAGCTCTTTACCCGGTCTTGGGTGGAACCGTCAGCGCCTCGATATCCTCCTAACCCTTACGGGGGCGTGTGCCCCGCTGTCCTGAACCTTTCGATGGGTGCGGAGCATGATCGAGGCAGTCGGCCTGACCAAGCGCTACGGCGACAAGACCGCTGTGTACAACCTTTCCTTCCAGGTGCGGCCCGGTGCCGTCACCGGCTTCCTGGGCCCCAACGGCTCCGGCAAGTCGACGACCATGCGGATGATCCTGGGCCTGGACAACCCCACCTCGGGGCAGGTGACGATCGGCGGCTACCCGTACCGCAAGCTGCCGAACGCGCCCCGCCAGGTCGGCGCGCTGCTGGACGCGAAGGCGGTGCACGGCGGCCGCACGGCCCGCAACCATCTGCTGTCCCTGGCCCAGCTGTCCGGCATCCCGGCCCGCCGGGTGGACGAGGTGCTGGGTGTGGTCGGTCTCCAGGACGTGGCCAGGCGGCGCTCCAAGGGCTTCTCGCTCGGCATGGGCCAGCGGCTCGGCATCGCCGCCGCGCTGCTCGGCGACCCGCAGGTGCTGCTGTTCGACGAGCCGGTCAACGGCCTGGACCCGGAGGGCATCCTCTGGGTGCGGAACCTGATGAAGTCGCTCGCGGCGGAGGGCCGTACCGTCTTCGTCTCCTCGCACCTGATGAGCGAGATGGCGCTGACCGCCGACCACCTCATCGTGATCGGGCGCGGGCAGCTGCTCGCCGACATGAGCGTGCGGGACTTCATCGCGGCGAACTCCGCCGGGTTCGCGCGGGTGCGCACCCCGGACACCGAGCCGCAGCAGCGCGAGAAGCTGTCGGCCGCGCTCACCGAGGCGGGCGGACAGGTGCTGCCCGAGCAGGACGGCGCGCTGCGGGTGACCGGCCTGCCGCTCCCTCGCATCAGCGACATCGCGCACGACACGGACGTACGGCTGTGGGAGCTGTCGCCGCACCAGGCCTCGCTCGAGGAGGCCTACATGCGGATGACCCAGGCCGCCGTCGACTACCGCTCCAGCATCGACCAGAAGGCGGGCCTCCAGCAGCCGCTGCCGCCGGGCGCCCAGCCTCCGATGCCGGTGGCCGGCCAGGGCCAGCCGGGCTGGTACGCCCCGCCGCCGCCCCAGCAGGGCGGCCAGCCGTTCGCGATGCCGCAGGGGGCGGGGCCGTACGGCGCCCCGGGTCCGTACGGCGGTCCGGAGGCACCCGGCGCGCCCGCCGCACCCGGTGCCGGTCAGCCGAACCCGTACGCGCAGCCGGCCCCGCAGCAGCCGGGCCAGGCACCGGCGCAGCCCGGCCAGGCCCCTGTCCCGGCCGCACCGCAGGCCGCACCGGCGCCCGCTCAGGGCACGGCCGCGCCGCAGGACGCGCCCGCGCAGCCCACTGCCGCCCCGTCCGCGCCCGCCGCCCCGTCCGCGCCCGCGCCTGCCGCGCCCGCCACCCCGCCGCAGGACCAGCCGCAGGCCCCCGCCCCCGTCTCCGACCCGACCCAGTCCGAGGACGCCCGATGAGCACGCCCCAGACCCCGATGTCGCCGGCCGCGCCCGGCACGCCGTACCCCGGCTACACCTCGCCGATCCCCGTCGTCCGCACCCACCTCGGGCACGCCATCGCCTCGGAGTGGACGAAGATCAAGTCGGTACGGTCGACGATATGGACGCTGGGCGTGTTCGTCGCGCTCGTCATCGGCATCGGTCTGCTGACCGGCGCGGTGGTGGGCGGCAACGGCTCGGGGAGCGATCTGGGCGGCGAGAGCGCGCTGGCCCTCGGCTTCTTCGGGCTGCTGCTCGGCACCATGTGCGTCATCACGCTGGGCGTGCTGACCACGGCGTCCGAGTACGGCACCGGAATGATCCGTACGACGATGACGGCCTGCCCCTCGCGCGGCCGGGTGCTGACGGCGAAGGCGCTGGTCTTCTTCGCGGTCGCGTTCACCGCGACGCTGGTCTCGTCGGGCCTGGTGGCCTTCGCCCAGGTCGGCATGGTGGACGCCCGGGACCCCTCGGCCGGCGAGTGGCTGAAGGCCACGGTCGGCGTCTCGCTCTACATCGCGCTGCTCGGACTGCTCTCGCTGGTCGTCGGCTCGATCATCCGGCACTCCGCGGGCGCCATCACCATCATGATCGGCGCGGTGCTGGCCCCGCTGGTGGTCGCGCTGTTCATGTTCTCCGCGTCGCTGGACGACGTCCGCACCTTCCTGTTCGAGTACTCGATCCCGAACCAGCTCGGTGTCTTCTACGCCAACTCCCTCAGCGACTCGGGCCCGTCGGGCTGGGACCCGCTGTGGATCATGCTGGGCATCACCGCCGTCGCCTTCGCCGGCGCGTACGCCCTGCTGGAGCGGCGCGACGTGTAGGACCGACCTGGGATCCGCTCAGAACTTCGGCGCGTTACGGGACCGCTGCACCCGCGTGGTGCGGCGGTCCCGCGCGTTCCAGCACGACTTGTGCCAGTGCCGGCGCTCGTCGACGCCGGAGTGCTCGGGCCAGGCGACCACGTGCGGGACGCCGTCGGGGATCATCTGGTCGCAGCCGGGGCAGCGGTAGCTCTTGCCCTGTGTGCTCGCGCCCGCGACATGGCGCACGCTCCACTCCTCGCCCTGCCAGTCCTCGCTGGACTGCCATCCGCCGTAGCGGCCCGGCCGGTCGTCCTCGGCGCCCAGACCGGAGGAGACGGCATTCTTCGGGCCCTTGGGTCGGTTGCGACGCGGGGACACGGAACACCTCACGGAGCTATACAGGAAGCGGGTCCTGTCCAGCGTACGCGCCCCCGGCAGGGGTACGCGGAAGCGGCGAACCACACAAGTCCCCCCTCCCGGCCGGGCATTCTGCAGACAATCCTCACATTCATCCGCGAGGCCGTGTCCTCGGCACGTGTCAGACGGTTATGCCGGGTGGGGGAGCTCCGTGTCGGAGCCAAGGAAGCAGGAAGAGCGATGCGCGTAGGAAGTTTCGTGTTGGCGGCCCAGTTCCCGGGTCAGGGCCAGGGGGAGGCGCTGCACCGCGCGGTCCGCTCGGCGGAGGTCTCCGAGGAGGCGGGGCTCGACTCGGTCTGGCTGGCCGAGCACCACTTCGTGCCGTACGGCACCTGCCCGTCGGCCATCACCCTCGCGGCGTTACTGCTCGGCCGCACACGCCGTATCCGGGTCGGCACGGCGGTCAGCGTACTGCCCACCACCCACCCCGTGACCCTCGGTGAACAGGCCGCGCTGCTCCATGTCACGAGCGGCGGACGGCTGTCCCTGGGCGTGGGCCGGGGCGGCCCGTGGGTGGACCTGGAGGTGTTCGGCGCGGGCCTGGAGGCGTACGAGAAGGGCTTCCCGGAATCACTCGATCTGCTGGTGCGCTGGCTGCGCGAACCCCGCGTCGAGGCCGCCGGGGAGCGCTATGCCTTCCGCGAGGTGCCCGTCGTCCCGCGGCCGTCGGAGTCCCTGATCGAGGTCGACGGCCCGGAGGTGCTGGTCGCCTGCACCTCCCCCGCCAGTGTCCGGATGGCGGCCGAGCGCGGACTGCCGATGCTGCTCGGCATGCATGTCGGGGACGAGGAAAAGGCCGAGATGGTCGCCCTGTGGCGCAGTCGCGCACGTGCCGCCGGCCGTCCCGCGGAGCAGATCGCCGATCCGGGCCATGTGTCGGCCGGCGTCTGCCAGATCGCGGACCGGCGCGTCGACGCGGCCGAGACCCTGACCAAGGCGATGCCGGGCTGGCTGAAGCAGGGCCTGGACGCGCATGTGACGGTGGACGGCCGGGAGCGCCGGATGCGCGATCCGATCGCCTACACCGAACTGCTCTGCGGGCTGCACCCGGTGGGCACCCCGCGGCTGTGCGCCGACCGCCTCGCGGCGACCAGCGAGCGGACCGGTATCTCCCGCTTCGCCCTGCTGGTCGAGGGCTCGGGAGACCTGGCGGCGACGGAGGAGAACGTCCGGCGCCTGGGCGCGGAGGTGCTGCCGCAACTGAGCTGAACGACCGGACGGCACCGGCCCGGCGGTCCGGGAGCTTGCCGCCCCGGCACTGAACCCACCTCCCGTGGACGAGAGCGGCAAGCTAGGGCCTGCGTCAGTCAGCAGTCCCGCAGCTCCGGGGACTGGTTGAGCAACTGGCTGCGGACCGAGGTGAAGCGGGCCAGCGTCTCGTCCACCGAGGGGTCCAGCGGGAACACGGCCACCCGGTGGCAGTTCTGGAAGGCCAGCCGCACACCGAAGTGCCGCTGCAGCGCACCGCGGATGGCGTCACTCGCGAGCGCGCGCAGGAGCTGACCGCGTGCCTGCTCGTCCGGCGGGGGCGTCTGGTTGTCGGCGAACTGGCCGCCGTCCACCTTCAGCTGGGCCACCAGGGAGCTGATCATCTCCCACGCGTAGGGCAGGGAGGTCCGGACGCAGTCGACGAAGTCAGCTTCGTCGACCTCGCCTCGCTCGGCCTGTTCGAGTAGGGCCGGTGAGACGTCGAGCGACATGGGTACTCCTCTCGCACCCCCGACCAGCAGGGGTTGCCGGACAGATAGGGGAGCTCGCGAACCGGACACCCTGAGTACACGCGCCGCGACCTCCCGTTTACTACGGTAGGCAACTGGCCGTGACGGCACCAGGAGAATGCGGATACAGGCAGATCCCGGTGGGCACACAATCGGCCACGACCGAACACGAGTGTTCTGGATAAACAGGACGCGAATCGCGTACCACCCGGGGTGTCGAGTAGCGTTGCCGACCATGCGTCTCGTCATTGCCCGATGCTCGGTCGACTACGCCGGCCGGCTCACCGCCCATCTCCCCTCGGCACCCCGTCTGATCCTGGTGAAGGCGGACGGCAGTGTCTCCATCCACGCGGACGACCGGGCCTACAAGCCCCTCAACTGGATGTCGCCGCCCTGCACGCTGAAGGAGGGCACGGGCGAGGAGGAGGGCGTCTGGACCGTCGTCAACAAAGCGGGCGAGAAGCTGATCATCACCATGGAGGAAGTCCTCCACGACTCCTCGCACGAACTCGGCGTCGACCCCGGCCTGATCAAGGACGGCGTGGAAGCACACCTCCAGGAACTGCTCGCCGACCGCATCGAGACGCTCGGCGAGGGCTACACGCTGATCCGCCGCGAGTACATGACGGCCATCGGCCCGGTCGACATCCTCTGCCGGGACGCGGAGGGCCAGACCGTCGCGGTCGAGATCAAGCGGCGCGGCGAGATCGATGGTGTGGAGCAACTCACCCGCTATCTCGAGCTGTTGAACCGCGATCCCCATCTCGCGCCGGTGCGCGGCATCTTCGCCGCGCAGGAGATCAAGCCGCAGGCCCGGGTCCTCGCCACGGACCGGGGCATCGGCTGCCAGGTGCTGGACTACGACGCCCTGCGGGGCATCGAGGACGACAAGCTGCGGCTGTTCTGAGAGCCACTGCTACGACAGTGAGGGCCGGGTCCTGGGAACGGACCCGGCCCTTTTGTGCCGTAGGCCTCAGATCACCGACTCGGCGCTGCTCGGCGAGCCCGCGTCGCTGCTCTGCGGGGCGCTCGCCGAGCTGCTGCTGGACTCGGTGGGCGCACTCGCGGAGTCCGAGGTGGACGGGGCGTCTGTGGGCGTGGTGGTCGGCGTCTCCGTCGGAGTCGTGGGGGTGGTGGTCGGGGTCTCCGTGGGGGTCTGCGTCGGCGGCTTGCTCGTCTCGGTGGGCGGCTTGGTCGAGGACGGGGGCCTCGTCGTCGACGACGGCGGCTTGGTCGGCGACTCCGACGGGTCGCCGCTCGGGTCGTTGCCGCTCGGGTCGTCCGACGGCTCGCCGGACTCCGAGCCGGTGGCCGAGTCCGTCGGCGTCGGGTCGTCGGAGGTGCCGAAGGTGCCGTCGGGGCCCGGGTCGGTCGGGCGGCTGGTCGCGCTGCCCGTGTCGGGGGCGCCGTCGCCGTCGCGGTCCGCCTCGTCGGCGCCCAGGCTGTCGTCGCCGGTGCCCTGGCTGGCCGACGGGTTCACGCCGACCTGGTCGGACGGGCTGTCGGCGTCGTTGCTGGAGGTGGCGCCGAGCGTCACCACCGTGCCGAGCACCGCCACGAGCAGCGCGCCCGCGCCGGCCGCGACCAGGTTGCGCCGGGCGAGGCCACGCAGACCGCCCCCAGCGCGCCGGGACGCCGTACCGCCCGGAGTGGTGCGGTGGGTGACGAGCGTGTCGGCGGGGCGGGGCAGTGTCGGGAACTCCGTCAGGGCCGCCGGGACGCCGCCGGGCGGCGAGGCGGACTCCTCGTGCCGGGCGGCGGCCACCTCGTCGCCGACGGTGGCGCCGAGCACGGGCGCCGCGCTTACCAGGCCGACGCCGGGGGTGTTGCCCGAGCGGTCGTCGACCAGCGCCAGGGCGCGACGGCCGGCGACGGTGCCGCGCTTGTCGGCGAGGGCGCCGCGCAGGCCGATGGAGGCCTCCAGTTCGGCGCGGGCCCGGTCGAGGCGGCCCTCGCACAGCGCGAGGATGCCGAGTTCGTGGTGGAAGTAGGCCTGTTCGGCGACCTCTCCGGCGAGCCGGGCGGCCTTGGCGCCGGCGCGCAGGGTGCGCTCCCAGGCGCTCCAGTGCAGGCCTGCGGCGAAGGCGGGGGCCGCGGTGCGGGCCAGCTGCACGGCGGGGCTCTCCTGGCCTTCGCCGGGCGGGGTGGTGACGGGGACGAGGACGTCGAGCGCGGCGAGCACGGCGTCGGCCTCGGCGCAGACCCGCTCGGGGGTGACCGAGGGGTGCCCGGCCCACCAGGCGTAGTGCCGCGCGGCGGCGCGGGCGGCGCCCTGGACGTCGTCGGCGTATCCGGCGGCCTCCAGCTGGGTCCGCACGCCGGAGGCGAGCCGGTAGCGGCCGCCGACCGGGGTGACGAGGGCGCAGCCGAGGAGCTCGCCGAGGGCGGCGTCCGCGTGGGTGTCGCCGACCAGGGCGGGCAGATGGGCCTGGTGCGGCACCTCGCCGCCGAGGGCGACGGCGAACCGCAGGGTGGCGCGCGCCGACTCGCTCAGCCGGGAGGCGAGCAGGGCGGCGGGCGCGGCGCCCTCGGCGAGGGAGGGCAGCGGTATCGCGTCGCTGGTCGCCGCCTCGAACGGGGCGTCCGCTGGGGGTTCCTGGAAGACGCCGAACTCGTCGAAGGCGTCCGCGCCGGCCCGCAGCCGGTCGCGCTGCCGGAGCAGGGCACCGGCCTGGACGAACCGCAGCGGCAGGCCCTCGGACTCGAACCACAGGTCGCCGGCCCAGTTGGACTCGTCCTCGGTGAGGGTGCGGCCGACGGCGTACCCCAGGAGGTCCAGGCCGCCGGCGCGGTCGAGGCCGCCGAGGAAGACCTCCTCCAGGGCGGAGTCGGCGGACGGCGCGGGCACGTCGGGGGTGGCGCCGATCAGGAAGGCGCACTCGGGGGTGGCGTCCAGCAGTTCGTCGAGGGCGGCGCCGCCGAACTCGATGTCGTCGAGGACGACGACGGCACCGATCTCCCGGACGGCTTCGCGCAGTTCGTCCCGTTCCGGGCGGTGCAGGGGCGCGCCGTGGACCGCGTAGAACAGGTCGTACAGCAGCTCGTCGGCGGTGCGGTGGAAGCCGCTGAGGCGGATCACGCCGTCCGGGGCGAGGTCCGCGCAGTCCTCGGCGACGGTGTCGAGGAGGCGGGTGCGGCCGGAGCCGCCGGGGCCGGTGAGCCGTACCGAACGGCCGCGGGCGAGCAGCCGGACGAGGCGTTCGCGCTCCTCCTGGCGGCCGAGCAGCGGCAGTTCGGGCCGGGTGGGTCCGGGCGGCGCCGGCGGGCGGGCCGCGCGGTCGACCTCGGCGCGTTCGGCCGCGGTCAGCTTGGCGGGCCGGCCGGGCCGCTCGGCCGGCGGGCAGAGTTCGATCTCGCTGCCGTCGACGGGGTTGACGGTGAGCAGGAAGTCGCCGGAGACGAGCTGGACCGTGCGGGCGAGTGCCGGTGCGTGCTGTCCGAAGTCCGGTGTGAGGGGGTCCCTGGGCGGGCGCTGGCGCGGCGTGCCGCCGTCGCCGTCATGGCCGTAGTCCTCGGGTCCCCGGTTGTTCGGGTCCATAGGTTCAAGCCCCCCAAAAGCGTCGAGTGCGTCCAGCCCCTCCCGGCCGTGTCGCACACCGCGCTGTCGCTTCTGGTCCGGGCCCGCTCGAGGGTGGTTCTGGACAGCGGGCGACCGAACCCTAAACCTTCGCTCAGTATCTACGACAGCCCGGGGTACCGCGCCGTCCGAGACGTCACACTCTCATGAGGATTGGGCGCGACGTACGTTTCGGGACCGGAACGTCCGGCTCCGCACCGTACCCGTGCCGGCGTTGCCGTGCCTCACACGCGCGGCAGGGACTCCACGCCGATGCCGCCCTCGATCGCCAGGATCCGGTGCAGCCGGGTGGCCACCAGCAGGCGCTGCATCTGCGGCGGTACACCGCGCAGCACCAGCCGCCGGCCGCAGCGGCCGGCCCGCCGGTGGGCACCCATGATGACACCGAGCCCGGTGGCGTCCCAGGAGTCCAGTTCGGACAGGTCGAGGACGAGATCGCCGACTCCGTCGTCGACGGCCGAGTGCAGAACCGCACGGGCGTCCGCCGCGGTGCGGACGTCGAGGCGGCCCTCGACGACCACCTCGGCGTGGTCGCCCCTGATGTGCATATGCGCTCCCCGTGCGTTCGGTGACGTACTCCATGACGATGACGGTGGTTGTGCAACGTCGGAAGGACGGTGGCTTGCACCGTCTGACTGCTTCGGCAGCGGTGCGGTTGCTGCTTGTAAGCGAACCGATACCGAATTCACCCCGAGGTGTGATGTCCCTGAGGCGTGTGCTGTTTCAGTGCTTGTAGAAGCCCTGCCCGCTCTTACGCCCGATGTCACCGGCGTCAACCATCCGGCGCATCAGCTCCGGCGGAGCGAACTTCTCGTCCTGGGTCTCGGTGTAGATGTTGCTCGTGGCGTGCAGCAGGATGTCGACGCCCGTCAGGTCCGCCGTGGCGAGCGGGCCCATGGCGTGGCCGAAGCCCAGCTTGCAGGCGAGGTCGATGTCCTCGGCGCTGGCGACGCCCGACTCGTAGAGCTTGGCGGCCTCGACGACGAGGGCCGAGATGAGCCGGGTGGTGACGAAGCCGGCCACGTCCCGGTTGACGACGATGCAGGTCTTGCCGACGGACTCGGCGAACTCCCGCGCGGTGGCGAGGGTCTCGTCGCTGGTCTTGTAGCCGCGCACCAGCTCGCACAGCTGCATCATCGGGACCGGCGAGAAGAAGTGGGTGCCGACGACGCGCTCGGGCCGCTCGACGACGGCGGCGATCTTGGTGATCGGGATGGCGGAGGTGTTGGAGGCGAGGACCGCCTCGTCCTTCGTCAGCTTGTCGAGGGCGCGGAAGATCTCGTGCTTGACGTCCAGCTTCTCGAAGACGGCCTCGACGACGATGTCCGCGTCGGCGACGGCGTCCAGGTCGGTGGTGGCGGTGATGCGCCCGAGGGCGGCCTCGGCGGCCTCCGCCTCCAGCTTCCCCTTGGCGACGAACTTGTCGTACGAGGCCTTGATGCCGTCGGTGCCGCGCTTCAGCGCCTCGTCGGTGACGTCGCGCAGAACGACGTCCCAGCCCGCCTGCGCGGAGACCTGGGCGATGCCGGACCCCATGAGACCGGCCCCGATGACGGCGAGCTTCCGTGCCACTGTGCGACTCCCCTGATACACGCTGTCCTTGTTCCTCTCGGGCGGACACTAGCGCTCGTGAGGGGCTGTGTGACCGGTAAGTAATGCGCGTCACGTCTCAGATGACGGACATCACACCGGCAGGGGTCATGCGGCGCCTCGTACGGCGTAGTTGAGCACCTTCTCGCTCAACAGGCCCTCCATC
The DNA here is from genome assembly GCF_055572035.1 of Streptomyces sp. NPDC030838. NCBI lineage: Bacteria > Bacillati > Actinomycetota > Actinomycetes > Kitasatosporales > Streptomycetaceae > Streptomyces > Streptomyces sp. NPDC030838. The sequence continues at coordinate 59,286 of NZ_JBVIED010000016.1, forward strand.
TCGTCGAGCAGCAGCAGCACCTCGCGCGACACCTCGGCGGGCTTGCCGCCGGCCATCATGCGGCGGCCGATGTCCGCCATCACGGTCTGGTGGAGCCAGTTGACCTGACCGGCGATCAGGGCGGGCATGGGGTCGTCGGGCTCGGCGCCGGTCTCCTCGCGCAGGGTGTACTCCAGGTTGTCGACGACCTCCTGGCTGATGGCCCAGAGCCGGGAGCGCAGGGCGGGCGACTCGTGAATCACCGTCATGAACCGGGCATAGCCGTCCATCAAGCCCATTCGGGGTGAGACCGACTCGACTTCGTCGCGCAGTTCGCGCAGCACCGCCGCGGCGGCCGACTCCCCGTCACGCCGGCCGCGCACCCAGCGCGAGAGCCGGTCGACGACCTCCTTGGAGCGGTCGAGGAACAGGTCCTCCTTGGCTGGGAAGTAGTTGTAGACGGTGTTCACGGAGACGTTGGAGGCCTCGGCGATCTCCGCGACGGTGACCGCGTCGAAGCCGCGCTCGATGAACAGCCCCGTGGCGACATCGGAGATGTACTGCCGGGTCTGCCGCTTCTTCCGTTCCCTGAGTCCCTCGGCCATGCCCGCAGCCTACCCGGCTTCGCTGGTGCCACTGAAAACTTGGTGTCATTGCAAAATTTCAGAGACTCTGTTTTTCTGGTGGCCATGGCAATCATCAGTACGGCCGGACTCGCTCGTACCTTCCAGACCAAGCACGGCCCGGTGGAGGCCGTCCGCGGAATCGACCTCACCGTCCAGCCGGGCGAGATCCTCGGCTTCCTCGGCCCGAACGGGGCGGGCAAGACCACCACCCTGCGGATGCTGACCACCCTGCTGAAGCCGACCGGCGGCGCGGCCACCGTCGCGGGGTGCGACCTGGCGACCGACCCGGTCGGGGTCCGCCGGGCGTGCGGTTACGTCGCCCAGTCGGGCGGCGTCGACGGGCAGATCGGGGTGCGCGAGGAGCTGGTCACCCAGGGCCGCCTGTACCGGCTGACCATGGCTCAGGCGCAGGACCGCGCCGAGGAGCTGGCACACCAGCTGGACCTCACCGGGCTGCTGGACCGCAAGACCTCCGCGCTCTCCGGCGGCCAGCGCCGGCGCCTGGACATCGCGATGGCCCTCACCCACCGCCCGCGGGTGCTCTTCCTCGACGAGCCGACGACCGGCCTCGACCCCGGCAGCCGCGCCGATCTGTGGGACCTGGTCCGGCGGCTGCGCGACGAGCACGGCACGACCGTCTTCCTGACCACCCACTACCTCGACGAGGCCGACGCCCTCTCCGACCGCCTGGTCGTCGTCGACCGGGGCGTGGTGGCGGCCGAAGGCACCCCTAGCGCGCTGAAGCTGCGGTACGGCGGCTCGCTCGACGCCACCCTCCAGGAGACGTTCCTCGCCATCACCGGCCGCGGTCCCGCCCCGGCCGACGCCGCCCCCGTCGCCGTATAGGAGTCACCGGATGCTGCTGCACGACATCGCGCTGATCTACGGGCGCTACGCCCGCCAGACCCTGCGCTCCCGCTTCGCGATGCTCTTCGGCGCGCTGATGCCGATGCTCTATCTGCTCTTCTTCGGACCGTTGCTGACCGATCTGCCGCTCGGCGGGGCGGGCAGCTCCTGGCAGGTGCTGGTGCCCGGGCTGCTGCTGCAACTCGGGCTGTTCGGCGCGCTGTTCGCCGGTTTCATGGTCATCATCGAGAACGGCCAGGGCGTCGTCGAGCGCATGCGCGTGACCCCGGTGAGCCGGCTCGCGCTGCTGCTGGGCCGGGTGCTGCGGGACGCCACCGTGTTCCTCTTCCAGGCGGTGCTGCTGGTGCTGGCCGCACTGGTGATGGGGCTGCGGGCGCCGCTGGCCGGTGTGCTGATCGGCTTCGGCTTCGTCGCCCTGCTGACCGTGTCGCTCGCCTCGCTGTCGTACGCGCTGGCGATGAAGGTGCGTAGCCCGCAGGAGTTCGGGCCGCTGATCAATGCCGTCAGCATGCCCTCGATGCTGCTGTCCGGCCTGATGCTCCCGATGAGCCTCGGACCGGCGTGGCTGGACGTGCTCTCCCACCTGGTGCCGTTCCGTTATCTGGTGGACGCGATGCGCGACGCCTACGTCGGGCGGTACGCGACCGCGCACATGCTGTACGGCGTCCTGGTCGCCGTCGGTCTCACCGCGCTGTCCGTGACCGTGGGCACACGGGTCTTCCGTACCGCCGGGGGCCAGCCGTAACTACGCTGGCCGCATGGTCAATCTGACGCGCATCTACACCAGGACCGGCGACCAGGGCACCACCGCCCTCGGCGACATGAGCCGGGTCGCCAAGACCGACCTGCGGATCTCCGCGTACGCCGACGCCAACGAGGCGAACGCGGTGATCGGCACGGCGATCGCGCTGGGGAACCTGGAGGAGGAGATCGTCAAGGTCCTCACCCGCGTGCAGAACGACCTGTTCGACGTGGGCGCGGACCTGTCGACGCCGGTGGTGGAGAACCCCGAGTACCCGCCGCTGCGGGTGGAGCAGTTCTACATCGACCGGCTGGAGGCGGACTGCGACCGCTTCAACGAGCGGCTGGAGAAGCTGCGCTCCTTCATCCTCCCCGGCGGCACCCCGGGAGCGGCCCTCCTCCACCAGGCCTGCACGGTCGTCCGCCGGGCCGAGCGCTCGACGTGGGCGGCGATGGAGGTCCACGGCGAGACGATGAACCCGCTCACCGCGACCTACCTCAACCGGTTGTCGGACCTACTGTTCATCCTGGCGCGGACGGCCAACAAGGGCGTCGGGGACGTGCTCTGGGTCCCGGGCGGGGAGCGCTGACCCCGCGGGCGCCTTCTTCGGCCAGATGAAGTAGGCCAGCGCGACCAGGCCGTGGATGCCGGCGGCCCGCAGCGCCGCCCACTGGAAGGCGCGCAGCGACGAGATGTCGCCGTCGTCACCGACGTACCAGACCGCGCCCTGGAGCAGCGCGCAGGCCACGGCCGCGGCGAGCAGCGTACGCAGCCAGAGGCGGGCCTCGTGCCGGGCCCGGGGCAGGCCGTAGCGCGGGGCGCCCACCGGCTTCGGCGCCCCGGCGAGGCGGTGCGCGGCGTGGCCGTCCAGCCAGCGGATGGTGTAGTGGCCGTAGGCCACCGTGAAGCCGATGTACAACGCCGCCAGGCCGTGCTCCCAGCTCGGCTCGGCGCCGTTCTTCAGGTCGATCGCCGTCGCCACGAACAGCACCAGCTCCAGGACCGGCTCGCACAGCAGCAGCGCCACGCTCGTCCGGCGCCACTTCAGCAGGTAGCGGACGGCGAGGCCCAGCGCCAGCAGCACCCAGAAGCCGACCTCACAGGCGATGATCAACGCGACGATCACGACATGCTCCCTTCGGTCACCCTTCCAGGCTCCCGGCGAAAGCGGCGCCGATCGTCGTCGGCGGTGACGAACTCGCGGTACATCGAAAGATGCAGTCGCGGACCGTTCCCGGGCATCAGGCGGGCGCGGCGGGTGCCGTGTTGGATAAGGGCATGGCCGTACGACTCCCCCGCCCGCACCGCTTCGACGTGTACGTCGCGCTGGCCGGACTGCTCGGGGGGCTGCTGCTGTGGGGCGCCCAGCTCTTCCCGCGGCGTGCCGAGGACGGGCTCGTCCTGTGGTCACCCGCGTGGGCGGCGCTCGTGCCGCTCGCGGTGACGGCGGGCTGCGAGCTGCTGCGCCGGACGATGCCGCGCACCGGACTGCTGATCGGCGTCCTCGCGCTGACCGCCGACACGATCACACGCGGCAGCGTCGTCACGGTGATCATGTTCACCGACCTGGTGTACGCGGCCGTCCTCTACGGCACCGCCGCCTCCGCCCGGCGCATCCCCTGGATCACCGGGCTGCTCACGGTGGCGGGCGCGGTGGTGCCGCTGGCGGTCTGGCGGATCCCGGAGTCGCTGCTGATCGGCGTCGGCGTCGGGGTGGTCTCCCTCGCGCCCGCCTCCACCGGCTGGGTGGTACGCAATCACCGTGAGGCCGCCGAGGCCGCCCGGCTGCGCGCCGAGCAGACCGCCCTGCTCGCCGAGATGGACCGCGCCCAGGCGGTCGGCGCCGAGCGCGCCCGGATGGCGCGCGAGCTGCACGACATGGTCGCCAACCATCTGTCGGCGATCGCCATCCACTCCACGGCCGCGCTGTCCCTCGACGACCCGGACACCACCCGGAAGGCCCTCGGGGTCATCCGCGAGAACAGCGTCGAGGGACTGGCCGAGATGCGCCGCCTCATCGGCATCCTCCGGGACGCCGGCGCAGAGACCGAGCCGTCCGCCGCGCCTACCCTCGACGGCCTGGGCGCGCTGGTCGACACGGCCCGCGCCAACGGCCTCGACGTCACCCTGGACGCCGCCTGCGACCGCGTGCCCGCGCCGGTGGAACTGGCCGCCTACCGCATCGTGCAGGAGTCCCTGACCAACGCCCTCAAGCACGCCGGCCCCGGCCGCGTCACCGTCACCCTCGCCCAGCGGGACGGCTCCCTCGCCATCACCGTGACCAGCCCCTACGGCGACCGGGACGCGCCCCGGGCGCCCGGCTCGGGGGCCGGACTGGTCGGTATGCGGGAGCGGGCCACGCTGCTGCGCGGCACGCTGGAGGCCGGACCCGAGGACACGGCGGACGGCAAGATCTGGGCCGTACGCGCGACACTTCCCACCGACGAAGGAGACCCCGCATGATCCGCGTCCTGGTCGCCGAGGACCAGTCCGCCGTCCGCGCCGGGCTGGTGCTCATCCTGGGCAGCGCCCCCGACATCGAGGTGGTCGGCGAGGCGGCGGACGGGGAGCAGGCGGTGGCGCTGGCCCGGGAGCTGCGGCCCGACCTGGTGCTGATGGACGTACAAATGCCGCGTCTTGACGGGGTGTCGGCGACGCGGAAGGTCGTCGAGGAAGGGCTCGCCGACGTTCTCGTGCTGACCACCTTCGACCTCGACGAGTATGTGTTCGGGGCGTTGCGGGCCGGGGCGGCCGGCTTTCTGCTGAAGAACACCGAGGCCGGGGATCTGCTCGACGCGGTACGGACGGTGGCGCGCGGCGAGGGGCTCATCGCCCCGGCCGTGACCCGGCGTCTCATCGCCGAGTTCGCCGCCCGGCCCGTGCGCGAGCCGAAGGCCGATCCGGCGGTGCTGGAGCAGCTGACGCGGCGGGAGCGCGAGGTGCTGTCGTGTCTGGGACAGGGGCTGTCGAACGCGGAGATCGCGGGGCGGCTCGACATGGCGGAGGCGACGGTGAAGACGCACGTCAGCCGGTTGCTGGGGAAGCTGGAGCTGCGCAGCCGGGTGCAAGCCGCCGTACTGGCGCAGGAGTTGGGGATCTGACGGGGTTACCGGCGGGTGGCCGGGGTAGTGGTCCAGACCTATTGACCTATGGTCCAGACCTTTCTATTCTCGCGGCACCGTGGGCGTGAAGGCTCAGTCACGCCCGCCCCCGACATCCCCACAAAGGAGGCGCAGCATGCGCTTCAGACACAGAGCCGCGGCAGGGTTCGCGACCCTGTTGCTCCCCTTCGCCGGACTGGTCGGGCTCGCGAGCCCCGCCCAGGCCGCAACCGAAGCCACCGCCACCTACACCAAGGCCTCGGACTGGGGCACCGGCTTCGAGGGCAAGTGGACGGTGAAGAACACCGGCACCACGACCATCAGCTCGTGGACGGTCGAGTGGGACTTCCCCTCCGGTACGTCCGTCACCTCCGGCTGGGACGCCGACATCACGTCCTCCGGAAACCACTGGACCGCCAAGAACAAGTCCTGGAACGGCACCCTCGCCCCCGGCGCCTCGGTCTCCTTCGGCTTCAACGGCACCGGCACCGGCTCCCCCGCCAACTGCAAGCTCAACGGCGGCAGTTGTGACGGCGGCCCGAGCGTCCCCGGCGACAACCCGCCGAGCGCTCCCGGCACCCCGACCGCCTCCTCCGTCACCGACACCTCGGTGAAGCTCACCTGGAGCGCGGCCACCGACGACAAGGGCATCAAGAACTACGACGTGCTGCGCGGCGGCACCAAGGTCGCCACCGTCACCGGAACGAGCTACACGGACACCGGCCTCACCGCCGGCACCGATTACTCGTACACCGTCCAGGCCCGCGACACCGCCGACCAGACCGGACCGGTCAGCGGCGCGGTCGCCGTCCGCACCACCGGCGGCTCCACCGACCCCGGCCCGCAGCCCGGCTCCAAGGTCAACCTCGGCTACTTCACCGAGTGGGGCGTCTACGGCCGCAACTACCACGTCAAGAACCTGGTGACCTCCGGCTCCGCCGCGAAGATCACCCACATCAACTACGCGTTCGGCAACGTCAAGAACGGCCAGTGCGTCCTGGACGACGCCTACGCCGCCACCGACAAGGCCTACACCGCCGACCAGTCCGTCAGCGGCGTCGCCGACACCTGGGACCAGCCGCTGCGCGGCAACTTCAACCAGCTGCGTCAGCTGAAGGCCAAGTACCCGCACATCAAGGTGCTGTGGTCGTTCGGCGGCTGGACCTACTCCGGCGGCTTCGGCCAGGCCGCGGCCAACGCCACCGCCTTCGCCAAGTCCTGCAAGGCCCTGGTCGAGGACCCGCGCTGGGCCGATGTCTTCGACGGCATCGACATCGACTGGGAGTACCCGAACGCCTGCGGTCTGACCTGCGACACCTCCGGCCCGGCCGCGTTCAGGACCCTGATGCAGGCACTGCGCACCGAGTTCGGCTCGAACTACCTGGTCACCGCCGCCATCACCGCGGACGGTTCGTCCGGCGGCAAGATCGACGCGGCCGACTACGGCGGCGCCGGCCAGTACGTCGACTGGTACAACGTGATGACGTACGACTACTTCGGCGCCTGGGACAAGACGGGCCCGACCGCCCCGCACTCCCCGCTCACGTCGTACACCGGCATCCCGAAGGCCGGCTTCAACTCCGCCGACGCGATCGCCAAGCTCAGGGCCAAGGGCGTCCCGGCGGCCAAGCTGCTGCTCGGCATCGGCTTCTACGGCCGCGGCTGGACCGGTGTCACCCAGTCCGCCCCCGGCGGCACCGCCACCGGCGCGGCGACCGGCACCTACGAGGCCGGCATCGAGGACTACAAGGTGCTCAAGACGGCCTGCCCGGCCACCGGCACCATCGCCGGCACGGCGTACGCGCACTGCGGCACCAACTGGTGGTCCTACGACACCCCGGCCACCATCGGCACCAAGATGACCTGGGCCAAGAACCAGGGCCTCGGCGGAGCCTTCTTCTGGGAGTTCAGCGGCGACACCGGCAACGGTGAGCTGGTCTCCGCGATCAGCAACGGGCTGAAGTAACGGCCTTACTCACGCGACATTGACGCGCTGACCGGGCGGGGCTGCCTCAAGCCACGCGAGGAAACCGGTCAGCGCGTCTTCGCTCATGGCCAGCTCGAGGCGGGTGCCCCGGTGCAGACAGGCGAGGACCACCGCGTCGGAGAGCAGCGCCAGCTCCTCCTCGCCCTCGGGCAGCCGGCGGCCCAGCACCTCGATCGCCGAGCGCTCCAGCACCCGGCGCGGGCGGACGGCGTAGGAGAAGACCCGGAACCACTCGACGCGGTCGCCGTTGTAGCGGGCCACCCCGTAGGCCCAGCCCTTGCCGCTGGTGTCGCCCGGCTCGGGGGCGTCCCAGCGCAGGGAGCAGTCGAAGGTGCCGCCGGAACGCTGGATGAGTCTGCGGCGCAGACCGAAGACGAACAGCCCCAGCACCACGAGGGCGACGACGATTCCGCACACAGTCAGAGCGAGGACCATCGGCACCGACCTCCTCGTCTCCTAGGTAACGGAACGGAAAAAACCTCTATATCTGCCTCAGCCGCGGCCGGCTCCGGATTGCTCCGGTGCCGACCGCGGCTGAGTGACGTCACTACTCGGCGCTCCCCCAGAGCCTAGACGGCCCGGGAGGGACCCTCGGGGTCAGCGCGCCGCCGCCGCACGCAGTCGGACGTCCGCGCGGCGCTGGGCGGCTTCGTCGCCCTCCGCCTTCGCGCGCTCCAGCTCCTGCTGTGCGCGCTGGACATCGATCTCGTCCGACAGCTCGGCCACCTCGGCCAGCAGGGACAGCTTGTTGTCCGCGAACGAGATGAAACCGCCGTGCACCGCGGCGACGACCGTTCCACCATCACTCGTACGGATGGTCACCGGGCCCGACTCCAGCACACCGAGCAGCGGCTGGTGACCGGGCATGACGCCGATGTCGCCGGACGTGGTGCGCGCGACGACCAGGGTGGCCTCGCCGGACCAGACCTCTCGGTCGGCCGCGACCAGCGCGACGTGCAGCTCAGCAGCCAAGGTTGGCTCCTCGGGTCACCACCCGGCGGGTCTGCCGGGTGTTGGTTACAAGTCTAATGGGCGTGGCAGAGGGGGCGGGACGTGCCCGCCCCCTCATGACTCAGGCAGCTGCCCGGGTCAGGAGACGCCCAGCTCCTTCGCGTTCTTCTTCAGGTCCTCGAGACCACCGCACATGAAGAACGCCTGCTCCGGGAAGTGGTCGAACTCGCCGTCGCAGATCGCGTTGAACGCGGCGATCGACTCGTCCAGCGGCACGTCCGAACCGTCCACGCCGGTGAACTGCTTGGCGACGTGGGTGTTCTGGGACAGGAAGCGCTCCACGCGACGGGCACGGTGGACGACGAGCTTGTCCTCCTCGCCCAGCTCGTCGATACCGAGGATCGCGATGATGTCCTGGAGGTCCTTGTACTTCTGCAGGATGTTCTTCACGCGCATGGCCGCGTTGTAGTGGTCCTGCGTGATGTAGCGCGGGTCCAGGATCCGGGACGTGGAGTCCAGCGGGTCCACGGCCGGGTAGATGCCCTTCTCGGAGATCGGACGGGACAGAACCGTCGTCGCGTCGAGGTGGGCGAAGGTGGTGGCCGGGGCCGGGTCGGTCAGGTCGTCCGCGGGGACGTAGATCGCCTGCATCGAGGTGATCGAGTGACCACGGGTCGAGGTGATGCGCTCCTGGAGGAGACCCATCTCGTCGGCCAGGTTCGGCTGGTAACCCACCGCGGAGGGCATACGGCCGAGCAGGGTCGACACCTCGGAACCGGCCTGGGTGAAGCGGAAGATGTTGTCGATGAAGAACAGCACGTCCTGCTTCTGCACATCGCGGAAGTACTCCGCCATGGTCAGACCGGCCAGGGCCACGCGCAGACGGGTGCCCGGGGGCTCGTCCATCTGGCCGAAGACCAGCGCGGTCTTGTCGATGACGCCCGACTCGCTCATCTCGTCGATGAGGTCGTTGCCCTCACGGGTGCGCTCACCGACACCGGCGAACACCGACACACCGTCGTGGTTGTTGGCGACGCGGTAGATCATCTCCTGGATGAGCACCGTCTTGCCGACGCCGGCGCCGCCGAACAGACCGATCTTGCCGCCCTTGACGTACGGGGTCAGCAGGTCGATGACCTTGACGCCGGTCTCGAACATCTCGGTCTTCGACTCGAGCTCGTCGAAGTTCGGGGCCTTGCGGTGGATGGACCAGCGCTCGCCGTCGTACTTCTCGTCGACGTTCAGCACCTCACCGAGGGTGTTGAACACCTTCCCCTTGGTGAAGTCGCCGACCGGGACGGTGATGCCGTCGCCGGTGTCGACGACCGGGGCCTGGCGGACCAGACCGTCGGTCGGCTGCATCGAGATCGCGCGGACCAGGCCGTCACCCAGGTGCTGGGCGACCTCCAGGGTCAGCGTCTTCTTCTCGCCGGCGTTGGCCGGGTCGGCCACCTCGACGTGAAGCGCGTTGTAGATCTCCGGCATCGCGTCGACGGGGAACTCCACGTCGACGACCGGGCCGATGACCCGCGCGACGCGGCCCGTCGCCGTGGCCGTCTGAGCAGTGGTGGTCATTACTTGTCACTCCCCGCGGTCGCGTCGGCCAGGGCGCTCGCGCCACCGACGATCTCGCTGATTTCCTGGGTGATTTCGGCCTGGCGGGCCGCGTTGGCAAGACGGGAGAGCGTGTTGATCAGCTCGCCCGCGTTGTCGGTGGCCGACTTCATCGCGCGCCGCGTGGCGGCGTGCTTCGAAGCGGCCGACTGGAGCAGCGCGTTGTAGATCCGGCTCTCGACGTACCGCGGCAGCAGTGCGTCGAGGACGTCCTCGGCCGACGGCTCGAAGTCGTACAGCGGCAGGATCTCGCCCTTGGTGGCGGTCTCCTGCGCGACCTCGTCGAGGCTGAGCGGCAGCATGCGCTTGTCGATCGCCGTCTGCGTCATCATCGAGACGAACTCGGTGTAGACGATGTGGAGCTCATCCACGCCGCCGTCCGCCGTGTCCTTCTGGATGGCCTCGATCAGCGGGGCCGCGACCTTCTTGGCGTCCGCGTACGACGGCTCGTCGGTGAACCCGGTCCACGACTCCGTGATCGCACGCTCACGGAAGTTGTAGTGGGCGACACCGCGCCGGCCGACGATGTACACGTCGACCTGCTTGCCCTCGCGCTCCAGCCGTTCGGTCAGCTGCTCCGCCGCCTTGATGGCGTTGGAGTTGAACGCGCCGGCCAGACCGCGGTCGCTGGTCAGCAGCAGCACCGCGGACCGGGTGACGGTCTCGGCGGCCGTGGTCAGCGGGTGCTTGGTGTTCGAGCCGGTGCCGACCGCGGTGACCGCGCGGGTCAGTTCTTCCGCGTACGGCGTGGAGGCCGCCACCTTGCGCTGCGCCTTGACGACGCGCGAGGCGGCGATCATCTCCATCGCCTTCGTGATCTTCTTGGTCGCGGTGACGGATCGGATGCGACGCTTGTAGACCCGGAGCTGGGCTCCCATGAGTCAGGTCCCTTCCTTACGTCACTTGGAGGCGCTGGTCGCCTTCGGAGCGGCCGGAGCTTCCTCGCCGAGCAGCTTGCCGTCCGAGGTCTCGAACTGCTTCTTGAACTCCGCGATGGCGTCGGCGACGGCGGTGAGCGTGTCGTCGGACATCTTGCCGCCCTCCTTGATGGAGGTCATGAGGCCCTGCTCCTTGCGGTGCAGGTAGTCGAGCAGCTCGCGCTCGAAGCGGCGGATGTCGGCGACCGGGACGTCGTCCATCTTGCCGGTGGTGCCGGCCCAGACGGAGACGACCTGGTCCTCGGTGGCCATCGGCTGGTACTGGTCCTGCTTCAGCAGCTCGACCATGCGCTGACCGCGCTCCAGCTGCGCCTTGGACGCGGCGTCCAGGTCGGAACCGAAGGCGGCGAACGCCTCCAGCTCACGGAACTGGGCGAGGTCCACGCGCAGACGGCCGGAGACCTGCTTCATCGCCTTGTGCTGCGCGGAACCACCGACTCGGGAGACGGAGATACCGACGTTCAGCGCGGGGCGCTGACCGGCGTTGAACAGGTCCGACTCCAGGAAGCACTGGCCGTCGGTGATGGAGATGACGTTGGTCGGGATGAACGCCGAGACGTCGTTGGCCTTGGTCTCGACGATCGGCAGACCGGTCATCGAGCCGGCACCCATGTCGTCGGAGAGCTTGGCGCAGCGCTCCAGCAGGCGGGAGTGCAGGTAGAAGACGTCACCCGGGTAGGCCTCACGGCCCGGCGGGCGGCGCAGCAGCAGGGACACGGCGCGGTAGGCGTCGGCCTGCTTCGACAGGTCGTCGAAGATGATCAGGACGTGCTTGCCCTCGTACATCCACTGCTGGCCGATGGCCGAGCCGGTGTAGGGGGCGAGGTACTTGAAGCCGGCCGGGTCGGACGCCGGGGCGGCGACGATGGTCGTGTACTCCAGCGCGCCGTTCTCCTCCAGCGCGCGGCGGACCGACGCGATGGTGGAGCCCTTCTGGCCGATGGCGACGTAGATGCAGCGGACCTGCTTCTTCGGGTCGCCGGAGCGCCAGTTGTCACGCTGGTTGATGATCGTGTCGACGGCCAGGGCGGTCTTGCCGGTCTGGCGGTCACCGATGATCAGCTGACGCTGACCGCGGCCGATCGGGGTCATGGCGTCGACGGCCTTGTAGCCGGTCTCCATCGGCTCGTGCACCGACTTGCGCTGCATGACCGTGGGGGCCTGCAGCTCGAGGGCGCGGCGGCCGGACGTCTCGATCTCGCCGAGGCCGTCGATCGGGTTGCCGAGCGGGTCGACGACGCGGCCGAGGTAACCCTCGCCCACCGCGACGGAGAGGACCTCGCCGGTGCGCGTGACCGGCTGACCCTCCTCGATGCCGCTGAACTCACCGAGGACGATGGCGCCGATCTCGCGCTCTTCCAGGTTGAGCGCGAGGCCGAGGGTGCCGTCCTCGAACTTCAGCAGTTCGTTGGCCATGGCCGAGGGAAGACCCTCGACCTTCGCGATGCCGTCGCCGGCAAGGGTGACCGTACCGACCTCCTCGCGCGAGGCCGCGTCCGGCTTGTACGACTGGACAAAGTTCTCCAGCGCGTCCCGGATCTCCTCCGGCCGGATCGTGAGCTCCGCCATCTGGGTTCCCTGCTCTCCTTGTTGGGCCCGAAGTTTCACTTTGGGGGTCTGGGGGCGACCCCCAGGAATCCTCTGCACGGCCCAACCAGGGCCGTAAGTACGTACTGCGTGTTCAGTTGCCGCGGCTGTCGCGTCGCGGTCAGCCGGCCAGCCGGCGTTCGGCGTCGCCGATACGGTCCGCGAGGGAGCCGTTGATGACCTCGTCGCCGACCTGCACCCGGATCCCGCCGAGGACCGCCGGGTCCACGTCCAGGTTGAGGTGCATCTGGCGGCCGTAGAGCTTCGCGAGGGCGGCGCCCAGGCGCTGCTTCTGCGTGTCGCTCAGCGGTACCGCCGAGGTGACGACGGCGACCATGCGGTCCCGCCGGTCGGCGGCGAGCTTGGACAGGGACTCCAGTCCCGCTTCCAGGCTACGTCCCCGCGGCGCGGTCACAAGGCGCGTCACCAGACGCTCGGTGGTCGCGGCTGCCCGGCCGCCGAGCAGGCTGCGCAGCAGCTCGCTCTTGGCCGCCTTGGACGCGGCGCGGTCGGTCAGCGCGGCGCGCAGCTCGGTGGAGGAGGCGACGATCCGGCCGAACCGGAACAGCTCGTCCTCGACGTTGTCGAGCGTGCCCGCCTGCTGGGCGGCGGTGAGGTCGGCGGTGTTCGCCAGTTCCTCCAGCGCGTCCACCAGGTCGCGCGACTGCGACCAGCGGGAGCGCACCATGCCGGACAGCAGGTCCGCGGTCTCGCCGCCGACCTGGCCGCCGATCAGCCGCTGGACCAGCTCGGCCTTGGCCTCACCGGCCTGCGCCGGGTCGGTGAAGACCCGACGCAGCGACACCTCGCGGTCGAGCAGCGCGGTGACGGCGGCCAGCTCGTCGGCGAGCCGTCCGGCGTCCACGGACGTGTTGTCCGTCAGCGCGTCGAGACGCTCACGTGCGGCTGCCAGGGCCTCGCGGCTCGCTCCGTTCATCGGCCGGCCTCTGCCTTCTCCTCGAGCTCGTCGAGGAAGCGGTCGATGACACGGCTCTGCCGGGCGTGGTCCTCGAGGGACTCACCGACGAGCTTGCCGGCCAGGTCGGTGGCCAGCTTGCCGACGTCCTGGCGCAGCGCGGACGCGGCGGCCTTGCGGTCGGCCTCGATCTGGGCGTGACCGGCGGCCACGATCTCCTCACGCTGCCGCTGGCCTTCCGCACGCATCTCGGCGATGAGAGCGGCGCCCTGCTCCTGCGCCTCCTGACGCAGTCGCGCGGCCTCGTGACGGGCCTCGGCGAGCTGGGCCTTGTACTGCTCAAGGACGCTCTGGGCCTCGGTCTGCGCGGCCTCGGCCTTCTCGATACCGCCCTCGATGGCCTCGCGGCGCTCTTCCAGAACCTTGTTGATGTTCGGGAGGAGCTTCTTGGCGAGGAAGCCGAAGACGATGACGAAGGCGAGCAGGCCGATGACGAGCTCAGGGATCGGCGGGATGAGGGGGTTCTCCGCCGCCCCCTCGGTCGCCGCCAGAATGAGCTGCTGGCTCATGTCGTTGCCTTTCGTCTGGATTGCTGGTCGTCAGCCTGAAGTGATCAGGAGCCGTAGACGAACGGCATAACCAGACCGATCAGGGCGAGCGCCTCACAGAACGCGAAGCCCAGGATCTGGTTGGCACGGATCAGGCCGGCGGCCTCGGGCTGACGGGCCAGGGCCTGCGTGCCGTTACCGAAGATGATGCCGACGCCCACGCCGGGGCCGATGGCGGCAAGGCCGTAGCCGATGGAGCCGAGGGCCTTGAGGTCACCGGTGACAGCGGCAAGAGTAGACATGCCAGTTCTTCCTTCTCTTTCAAGGACCGGTGGGGGTTGGCCACCGGACGTCTGCGGGGGTTTCGAAGAGGCGGGTGCTCAGTGGTGCTCGGCGAGCGCGCCCTGGATGAAGGTGCAGGTCAGGAGCACGAAGACGTACGCCTGAAGGGCCTGTACGAACAGCTCGAAGGCCGTCATGACGATGACCATGATGAACGAGACGCCGGCGTAGGCGATGCCGATGCCGTTCAGCAGGTACCAGCTGGCGATGGTGAAGAGCAGCAGCAGGGTGTGGCCCGCGAACATGTTCGCGAAGAGTCGCACCGCGTGCGTGAAGGGACGGACCAGCAGGTTCGAGAAGAACTCGATGACCATGGCCAGCGGCAGAACCGGGCCGAGCTCCTTGTTGTAGCCCGTGAAGTTCTTGAAGGCGCCCACGAAACCGTGCCGCTTGAAGGTCAGCGAGACCCACAGGATGTAGACGATCAGAGCGAGCACCGCCGGGTAGGCGATGATCGAGGTGACCGGGAACTGGGCGACCGGGATGATCGACCACAGGTTCATCATCCAGATGAAGAAGAACAGCGAGACGACCAGCGGGACGTACTTCTCGCCTTCCTTCTTGCCGATGGTCTCGTAGACGACGCCGCGCCGGATGAAGTCGTAGCCGAACTCGGCGACCATCTGGAGCTTGCCCGGGACGACCTTCGGCTTGCGGAAAGCAGCCCAGAAGAAGCCGATCACGACGATGGAGCCGAGCAGCGCCAGCAGCATCGTCTTGTTGAAGTACAGGTTGCTGTCCGCGTCGCCCCAGAGGGGCTCGAACAGGAACGAGTGCAGGCCGGGAGCCGGGAAGCCACAGCCGTCGAAGATGTGGCAGTCGGTCTCGAAGGCGAGCACCTGCGTCGGGTCAGCACTCACCGCGGGCTCCTTCAGCGTGGCGCATAGGTACGGCAACCTCGTTGTGTCGGCGCGGCGCGCGGCCGCGGTTCGGCACTGGACTGGTGTTTCTGGTGTGGGGGCGGCGGTTCGGCGTCGAGCCTCGCGATGGAACAGGCGTCAGCTCGGATGCCCGCGCCCGCAGTGCCGCAGTTGGCACCGGACGATAGCAGCTTGTCGAACGCGTCTTTATCCCGGCCCTACCCCTCACGACGACGGGCCCGTCTTCTCGGGCTTGCTGCCCTCGGAGGAGTCCGGTTCGACGTAAAGGATCTTCGACTTCATGTGCGCGACCGTCTGCGAGCCGATCCACACCAGGGTGGTCGCGATCAGCGTGAACGCGAAGGCCCGCGGATTGAACAGCGATGTGTTCTTGAAGGCGGCGAGGAAGATGAACAGCAGCAGGATCTGAGCCGCGTAGAGCATCAGGCCCATCGCCTGGAACAGGTGCGGAAGCGATTTGGCAGTGCGCTGGAGCACGTACAGGCCGAGGCCCATGAAGAGGATCGTCACCAGGGCGGCCACGCCGGAGCCCAGGGCACCCTTGCCGCCGGCCACCACTCCGCTGACGACGGCGGCTACAGCGCCGACGGCAGCTGTGGGCACAGCGGCCTGGGCCAGGATCCGGACGTCGTTGGACGGCATGGCGGCAACTCCGCTTTCAAAGGGGGCAGGGGTGTCGTCATGGACGAGCGTAGTCCCGGGGTGAGAGAGAGCCTCACGCCAAGGGACCGTCGCACTACGGTCCTTCGGCTCTATCCGGGGTTCTCGTGAACGGTATCACAAACTATTTGATGAGGTCTTTACCTGGTGGGTGTGCTGGCTGTCACACATGAGAGTGACCCTGCGCGTCTGTGCAAAAACCGCGCCCACTTGTCTGGTATTGGGGCGGTTCGCTCCCCCATGACTTGGCAATGCTCTAGTCAGATTCTTACCTTGGCAGCCGCGAACGGGGTCCCACGGCCGTCGCGCCGTTGACACCGGACACCCCGGCGGCCACAGGAGTACGGGTCTCCTCCTCGGCCGGGGCCTCCGCGAGGGGCTGCGAGGACGTCACGATGACCTTGCGGCGCCGGTAGCGCGGCGGCACGAAGCGCTCCGCCCAGATCGGGGCGCGCGGCGTGAAGCGCGGCAGCAACAGCAGGACGAGGCCGATCGCGCTCAGTACCACCACACCGAGCACGATCCACATGGACGCGCTGTTCACGGAGTACGCCAGCGCGCCGAAGGCGATCAGCGCCGACCAGAAGTACATGATCAGCACCGCGCGGCTGTGCGAGTGCCCGATCTCCAGCAGCCGGTGGTGCAGATGGCCGCGGTCCGCCGCGAACGGCGACTGGCCGCGCCAGGTACGGCGCACGATCGCCAGGATCAGGTCGGCCGCTGGGATCGCGATGATGGTCAGCGGCAGCAGCAGCGGGATGTAGACGGGCACCGTCTGGTGCACGGCCTCCTTCTCGGAGCCGGCGAACAGCTTCAGCGCGTCCGGGTCGACCTGCCCCGTGATGGAGATGGCGCCGGCGGCGAGCACCAGGCCGATCAGCATCGAGCCGGAGTCGCCCATGAAGATCCGCGCCGGGTGCATGTTGTGCGGCAGGAAGCCCAGGCACATGCCCATCAGGATCGCCGCGAACAGGGTGGCCGGGGCGGCGGCCTCGATGCCGTAGGACACCCAGACCCGGTAGGCGTAGAGGAAGAACGCGGCCGACGCGATGCACACCATGCCCGCCGCGAGGCCGTCCAGGCCGTCGACGAAGTTGACCGCGTTGATGGTGATGACGACGAGCGCGACCGTCAGCAGGGTGCCCTGCCACTGGGTCAGCGCGACGGAGCCGACGCCCGGGATGGGCAGCCACAGGATCGTCAGACCCTGCATGACCATGACGCCGGCGGCGATCATCTGGCCGCCCAGCTTGATCAGGGCGTCGATCTCGAACTTGTCGTCCAGGACGCCGATCAGCCAGATGAGGGCGGCCCCGGAGAGCAGGGCGCGCGGTTCGTTGGAGTTCTCGAAGACCGTGCCGAGGTTGGTGAGGTGGTCGGCGACCAGCAGACCGGCGCACAGCCCGAAGAACATCGCGATACCGCCGAGCCGCGGAGTCGGTTCCCGGTGCACATCCCGGGCCCGGATCTCCGGCATCGCTCCCGCCACGATCGCGAACTTCCGCACCGGCCCTGTCAGCAGGTACGTCACCGCGGCCGTGATGCAGAGCGTCAGCAGGTATTCACGCACGGGCTTCCCCACAGGTCTCGCTGGCCATCTCAGCCCCACACCCTAGCGAGGGACGCATATGTGTGGGGACTTACGGGTAGCGACGATGGTTGCACGGGTGGCTGTGCACGGAAGACCGCCTACCCTCGCTCAGCCCGGATACGGCGGAAATCGGCCCGTCAGCTCCCGCACTTCTTCACGCACGGCCTTGGCCCGCTGCGGCTCCCGCAGCGCGGTGGCGAGCAGGACGGCGATCCGCGCCATCTCCAGGTCTCCCATGCCCTGCGTGGTCACGGCCGCCGTGCCCAGCCGCAGCCCGCGCACATCGCCGTGCGGCAGGGCGCAGCAGTCCAGGATCATCCCGGCGCCGGCGAGCAGCCCTCGGGCGGTGCGGCCGTCCACGCCGAGCGGGGACGGGTCGGCGGTGATGAGGTGCGTGTCGGTGCCGCCGGTCGTGACCACCAGGCCCTCGGCGGTCAGCCCCGCCGCGAGAACCCTCGCATTGGCGACCACCTGATGGGCGTACGCGGTGAACGCCGGTGTTGCCGCCTCGCCGAACGCGACGGCCTTCGCGGCGATCGTGTGCATCTGCGCGCCGCCCTGAGTGAACGGGAAGACGGCCCGGTCGACCCGCTCGGCCAGTTCGCTCCCGCACAGGATCATTCCGCCGCGCGGACCGCGCAGCACCTTGTGGGTGGTGGCGCAGACGACATCGGCGTACGGCACCGGACTGGGCGCCACTCCCCCGGCGACCAGCCCGATGGGATGGGCTGCGTCGGCGATCAGATACGCCCCGACCTCGTCGGCGATCTCGCGGAAGAGCGCGTAGTCGAGATGCCGGGGGTAGGCGATGGACCCGCACACGATCGCCTTGGGCCGGTGACTGCGGGCCAGGGCGCGCACCTGCTCGTAGTCGACGAGCCCGGTCTCGCCGTCGACGCCGTAGCCGACGAAGTCGAACCAGCGGCCGGAGAAGTTGGCGGGCGAGCCGTGCGTGAGATGGCCGCCGTACGGCAGTCCGAGGGCGAGCACGGTGTCGCCGGGCCGCAGCAGCGCGGCGTACGCGGCGAGCACGGCGGACGAGCCGGAGTGCGACTGCACGTTGGCGTGCTGGGCCCCGAACAGGGCCTTCGCCCGGTCGACGGCGATCCGCTCGGCCACATCGACGATCTCGCATCCCCCGTGGTACCGCGCCCCCGGATACCCCTCCGCGTACTTGTTGGCGAGCGGTGAGCCGAGCGCGGCCAGCACGGCGGGCGAGGTGAAGTTCTCCGCAGCGATCAGCTGGAGCGTCGTCGACTGCCGGTCCAGCTCCCCGAGCAGCAGCTCGGCCAGCTCGGGGTCCTGAGCGCGCAGGACGTCGGTCTCACGGGCAGGGGTGACCGTCATGGTGTGCTCCGGGCGTCGACGCTGACGTACGTCCAATGTAGGCCCGGCGCCCCTGTGCCGCCCTGCGACTACATCCGCGCGGGTACCCCCGTCAGCGCCGTCACCACCGGATCCAGTGCCTCGTGTTATCTCGTCGCCCACCGAGCGGAGGGTGGCGGGGGCCCATCCCCGACGCGTCACTCGCACCGCTCGGCCCTGGCGGGCCTCCCGGGCTTCGAGCCGCTGCGTCGGACTCCGTCCGCCGGCTCACCCCGCCGCATCACGCGCGAGCAGGTACCCCCGTCAGCGCCGTCACCACCGGATCCAGTGCCTCGTGTATCTCGTCGCCCACCGAGCGGAAGAACGGCAGCGGCGCCCCGTACGGGTCGTACACCTCGTCCGCCTCCGCCGTCGGGGCCAGCAGCCAGCCGCGCAGCGCGGCGGCGGCACGGACGAGGGCGCGGGCGCGCATGACGACGCCGTCCTCCAAGGGAGGGAGGGTGGCGGGGTCTATGGCCTTCACCAGGCGGGTGAACTCCTTGAGGGTGAAGGTGCGCAGGCCCGCGGAGTGGCCCATGGAGATGACCTGGGCGCGGTGGTCGCGAGTGGCGGTCAGGACCAGGTCGGCCATGATCACGTGCTCGTCCAGCAGCTCGCGGCCCACGAAGCCGGAGGCGTCCGCGCCGAAGTCGGCCAGCACGGTCTCCGCGTTGGCCTCCATGGGCGCGCCCTCGTGGCCCCAGGTGCCGGCGCTCTCCACGATCAGCCCGCCGCCCAGCACGCCGAGCCGCTGCGACACGAAGTGCCGGGTCAGCCGCTCGGTGATCGGCGAGCGGCACACATTGCCGGTGCTGACGTGGAGGATGCGGAAGGTGTCCCTCGGGAAACCGAAGGTCGTCGTCTCTTCCCCGCTGCCTATGCCACGCCCCGCCTCAGGGGCTGTCAATTCGCCACCTCGAGGTCGGGTACGACCTTCCGCAGCTCGTCCGCCGACAGCGCGCCCTCGCGCAGCAGCAGCGGCACCTCGCGGGTGACGTCGACGATCGAGGACGGCACATTGCCGGGCGTCGGGCCGCCGTCCAGGTAGACGGAGACGGAGTCGCCCAGCATCTCCTGCGCCGCGTCGCAGGTCTCCGGCGCCGGGTGGCCGGTCAGGTTGGCGGACGACACCGCCATGGGACCGACCTCGGTCAGCAGCTCGATGGCGACGGGGTGCAGCGGCATGCGGACGGCGACCGTGCCGCGGGTGTCCCCCAGGTCCCACTGGAGCGACGGCTGGTGCTTGGCGACCAGCGTGAGCGCGCCCGGCCAGAACGCGTCGACCAGCTCCCAGGCCAGCTCGGAGAAGTCCGTGACGAGGCCGTGCAGGGTGTTCGGCGAGCCGATGAGCACGGGCGTGGGCATATTGCGGCCCCGGCCCTTGGCCTCCAGCAGGTCACCGACGGCCTCCTTGGAGAACGCGTCCGCGCCGATGCCGTACACGGTGTCGGTCGGGAGGACCACCAGCTCGCCACGGCGGACGGCGGACGCGGCCTCACGCAGACCGGTCACGCGGTCGGTCGCGTCATTGGTGTCGTATCGCCGTGCCATATCAGCGGGCCTCCTCGTACACGTGCTTCAGAGAAAGAGTGGGGGTGGTGCTCACGGCAGTGCCTTGCGGGCCGTGGCGAACCGGGGGCGGTTGTTGAGGTCGGGGTGGTCGGCCGCGTCGGCCCACCCGCGTTCCTCGGTGAAGATCCACGGCACCTGGCCGCCCTGGGTGTCGGCGTGCTCGATCACGACGACGCCGCCGGGGCGCAGCAGCCGGTGCGCGGTGCGTTCCAGGCCGCGGATGAGGTCGAGGCCGTCCTCGCCGGAGAACAGGGCCATCTCGGGGTCGTAGTCCCGGGCCTCCGGGGCCACGTACTCCCACTCGGTGAGCGGGATGTACGGCGGGTTGGAGATGACCAGGTCGACCTGGCCGTCGAGGTCGGGGAAGGCGGTCAGCGCGTCACCCTGCCGCAGGTCGACGCGGGAGCCCTCCACGTTCTTGCGGGTCCACACCAGGGCGTCCTCGGACAGCTCCACGGCGTGCACCCTGGAGCGCGGCACCTCCTGGGCGAGGGCGAGCGCGATGGCGCCGGAGCCGGTGCACAGGTCGACGATGCACGGCTCGACCACGTCCATGGCGCGTACGGCGTCTATGGCCCACCCGACGACCGACTCGGTCTCGGGCCGCGGCACGAACACCCCGGGCCCGACCTGGAGTTCCAGGTACCGGAAGAAGGCGCGGCCGGTGATGTGCTGGAGCGGCTCGCGCTGTTCCCGGCGCGCGACGACCTCCCAGTAGCGGGCGTCGAAGTCGGCGTCCTTCACGGAGTGCAACTCGCCCCGCTTCACGCCGTGCACGAACGCGGCGAGCTCCTCCGCGTCGGTGCGCGGCGAGGGCACGCCGGCGTCGGCCAGCCGCTGGGTGGCCTGGGCCACCTCCGCGAGCAGCAGGTTCACGCTCGTCCTCCGTGTGGGTACTTGCTCGTACGTGCCTTACGCGGCTGCGAGCTTGGCGGCCGAGTCCGCGTCGACACAGGCCTGGATCACCGCGTCGAGGTCGCCGTCCAGGACCTGGTCAAGGTTGTACGCCTTGAAGCCGACGCGGTGGTCCGAAATCCGATTCTCCGGGAAGTTGTAGGTACGGATCTTCTCGGAGCGGTCGACGGTGCGGACCTGGCTGCGGCGGGCGTCCGCGGCCTCCCTCTCCGCCTCCTCCTGCGCCATGGCGAGCAGCCTGGAGCGCAGGATACGCAGTGCCTGCTCCTTGTTCTGCAGCTGGCTCTTCTCGTTCTGGCAGGAGGCGACGACTCCGGTCGGAATGTGCGTGATGCGCACCGCGGAGTCGGTCGTGTTCACGGACTGGCCGCCGGGGCCGGAGGACCGGTAGACGTCGATGCGGAGGTCGTTGGGGTTGATCTCCACGTCCACCTCCTCGGCCTCCGGGGTCACGAGGACACCGGCCGCCGAGGTGTGGATACGGCCCTGCGACTCGGTCGCCGGCACGCGCTGCACGCGGTGCACGCCGCCCTCGTACTTCAGCCGCGCCCACACGCCCTGACCGGGCTCGATCTGGCCACGGGCCTTCACGGCGACCTGGACGTCCTTGTAGCCGCCCAGCTCGGACTCGGTGGCGTCGATGATCTCGGTCTTCCAGCCGACCCGCTCGGCGTACCGCAGATACATGCGCAGCAGATCGCCGGCGAACAGCGCGGACTCGTCGCCGCCCGCGCCCGCCTTGATCTCCAGGATCACGTCCTTGTCGTCGCTGGGGTCGCGCGGGACGAGCAGCAGGCGCAGCTTCTCGGTCAGCTCCTCGCGCTGCTTCTCCAGCTCCTTGACCTCGGCCGCGAAGTCGGGGTCGTCGGCGGCGAACTCACGGGCGGTCTCGACGTCGTCGCCGGACTGCTTCCAGGAGCGGTACGTGGCGACGATCGGGGTCAGCTCGGCGTAGCGCTTGTTGAGCTTGCGCGCGTTGGCCTGGTCGGCGTGGACCGACGGGTCCGCGAGCTTCTTCTCCAGGTCGGCGTGCTCGGCGACGAGCTCCTCGACGGCCTCGAACATCTCTGGCTCCTGTGTCGTACGGGGGGTGAAGTGGGCGGCGACCAAAAACGCCGGTCCCGGCACGCCCGCGGAAGGGCGTGACCGTGGACCGGCGAAAAGGGGCTCGCTACTTCTTGGAGCCGGCGGCAGCCTTGCCGAAGCGGGCCTCGAAGCGGGCCACACGGCCACCGGTGTCGAGGATCTTCTGCTTGCCCGTGTAGAACGGGTGGCACTCGGAGCAGACCTCGGCCCGGATGGTGCCGGACGCGATGGTGCTACGGGTGGTGAACGACGCGCCGCAGGTGCAGCTGACCTGCGTCTCGACGTACTCGGGGTGGATGTCGCGCTTCAAGGTGTCTCCTAGTTTCGGGAGGGCGCCGGGTCGCTGCCGCGGGATGCGGGAGCGTGAACCGGAGCCGACGTACCAGTCTGCCAGGACTGGGGCCATCCCCCAAAACCGGGGGTGGCTGTTGTCTATTCCCTGCGGGCCGTCTGTGGCTGGTCGCGCCCACGCGGCGGAGCCGCATATCGATACAGCCCCGCGCCCCTTGGCTAGGTCACCACACCCTTGGCTTCGCCTGTTGCCGTTCCCTTCGTGGCCGACTTCGGGATCGGCTTGTCGTTCTTCAGGGCCGTCCAGACCTGCTGGGCCTTGGCTTCGGCCAGGAGGACGCGGTTGGGGTCCGCCGGGTCGTAGACGACCGGCATGGTGACCATGGTCATGTCGTCGGCGCCTATGCCCTTGAGGCCGCTCGCGAACGACATCAGGGAGTTCACCGAGCCCAGGTCGGAGTCGGTCGTCACGGTCTTCGTCGCGGTGTCGGCGAGGTCGTAGAGCTTCTTCGGGTTGCCGAAGAGATCGATGTCCCTGGCCTGGTTGAGCAGGGCCTTGAGGAAGGCCTGCTGGAGCTGGATGCGGCCGAGGTCGGAGCCGTCGCCGACGCCGTGGCGGGTGCGGACCAGACCGAGGGCCTGCTCGCCGTTGAGGCGGTGGGTGCCGGCCTTGAGGTCGAGGTGGCTGTCGGGGTCCTTGATGTCCTGCGTGGTGGTGACCTCGACGCCGCCCAGCTCGTCGATCAGGTTCTGGAAGCCGCTGAAGTCGACCTCGACGTAGTGGTCCATGCGGATGCCGGTCAGCGTCTCGACGGTCTTCACCGCGCAGGCGGCGCCGCCGGTGGAGTACGCGGAGTTGAACATCACCTCGGAGGCGGCCGGGTAGGTGTCGCCGTCCGTGTCGGTGCAGGCCGGGCGGTCGATGAGGGTGTCGCGGGGGATGGAGACCACGCTGGCCTTCTTGTGGCCCTCGTAGACGTGCACGATCATCGCGGTGTCCGAGCGGGCGCTGCCGTCGTCGGCGCCGCCGCCGAGCTTCCGGTTGCTGCCGGAGCGGGTGTCCGAGCCGAGGACCAGGATGTTCTGCGAGCCGTTGTCGACCTTGGTGGGGCGGTCGGTGCCGAGGGCCTGGTCGATGTCGACGCTCTTGAGGTTGCCGTTGAGCTTGAAGTAGACGTACCCGACGCCGGTGCCGCCGAGGACGACGATGCCCGCCGCGGTCCAGGCCGTGATCATCAGCCCCTTGCGGCGCTTGCCCCGGGGCTTGCGGCGACGGCCCTTGGCGCGGTGGCGTGGGCCGCTGGTGCCGGGCTCGCCCGGTATGCCGGGCTCCGGCGTGCTCTGGGCAGACATGTGCTCCTCGGCTCTCGTCGGTCGGTTACCCCCTGCGGTGGCGGTCAGACTCGGTCGTAGGCACGACCCCGTACCGCTCCATCGTCGCCCCGCCGGGTCAGACGGGGAAACTCGGCACAGGGTTGCATGACGCACTGTGCCCACCCGGGGTCCGGGTGGGCACGGTGCGTAGCGGTGGCGAGGGGACGGATCCGCCTGTCACCTGCGATTTCAGCCGAAGATGTCGTACTGCTTGAAGTCGGTCCCGACCGAGATCCTTGTGGCGAAGATCTCGCTCGTGGCCTTGCCGGTGCCCTTGTAGAGGTAGAGCGTGCCGCCGGGCGTACGGGCCAGGAAGTCGGCCCGGCCGTCGCCGGTGACGTCACCGACCGCGTCGAAGGCGTTGTACGTCGAGCTGCTCCAGGTGCGGACCTTGATCCGGGTGGCGAACGCGCCGGTGCCCGCCTTGCCGGTGCCCTTGTAGAGGTACACGTAGCCGTTGGTCTTGGCGCGGGCGATCAGGTCGGTCTTGCCGTCGCCGGTGAAGTCGCCGTGGCCGCGCAGGGAGTTGTACTGGTTCCAGCCGGAGCCGACCTTGACCCGGGTGGCGAAGGAGCCGTTGCCCTGGCCGGGGTAGATCCACAGCACGCCGGCCGAGTCGACCGAGAGCAGGTCGGGCAGGTAGTCGCCGGTGACATCGCCCGGGGTGACGATGCGGGTGCGGGTCTGCCAGTTGTCGGCGAGCCGCTGGGTGGCCCAGGAGTTGCTGGAGCGCACGTAGTGGGTCCAGAAGACGTCGCCGTCGCTGCTGCGGCGGTAGACGAGGTCCTGGTAGCCGTCCCGGTCCAGATCGGTCTGCAGGACCAGGTTCACTCCGGCCCAGCTGCCCCAGGTCTCCCGGGCCGCGAACGAGGTGCCGTTGGAGTTCTTGGAGTAGCCGGTCTGCGTGGCGGCGTTGCGCAGCCACAGGTCGGCCTTGTGGTCGCCGTTGACGTTGGTGTCGTCGAGGCGCGGATAGGCGGCGCCGACATAGGTGCTGACCTTGGTGAAGACGCTGTAGGCGCCCTTGGCGACACAGTCCTCCACACCCCAGGAGACGATGCCGACGATCCGGTTGTTCACCACCAGCGGGCCGCCGGAGTCGCCGTTGCAGGCGGTGGTGGTGCCGCTGTCGCTGCCGGTGGCGGGCTTGCCCGCGCACACCATGTGGCCCTTGATGAAGGCCGAGCCGTAGGCGGCCGCGCAGGTGGTGTCGGACTGGACGGGCAGCGTGGCCGTCTTCAGCGTCTCCGAGATGTTGTCGTTCGTGGAGCTGGTCCGGCCCCAGCCGTAGACCTTCGCGCTGGTCCCGGCGGCGTACGAGGCGGTGTCCCCGGACGTCGTCATGCGGATCGGCGTCGCCTTGACCGCGTACGGCAGGGTCAGGACGGCGAGGTCGGCGTCGGTGGTCGCCGGGCGGTACGACGGGTGGTTCCACTGCCGCCAGACGCCGCTGAGGCTGCCCCCGTGCAGGTCGGTGATGTTGCCCTGGTCGTCGACGGTCGGCAGCTGCGCGGTGCCGGTGATGATCGAACCGTGGTTGTGCCAGTCGTACCCGGCGACACAGTGCGCGGCGGTGAGGATCTTCGTCGGCGCGACCACCGCCCCGCCGCAGAAGAAGCCGACGTCGTCGGACTTGTCGGCGGTGCCCTTGTCGTCGCCGTACCAGAGCTGCGCCATCCACGGCGCGGAGGTGATGGTCGTCGTGCTACCGCCGATGATCATCGCGTCGACGGTCGATTCGGTGGTCCCGGAGCTGTACGACGACTTGCTCAGGCTCTCGCCGGCGGTGTCGTCCCCGGCGACCGCGGTGACGACCCGCCGCTCCAGCTCGGCGGCCGACGGTGAGCTGGTGACGGGCTTGACGGCGGGCTGCGGCAACGGCGTCGCCGCGTCCGCGGAGCTGGTCAGCAGCGCGGCGGCGACAGCGGCGGCGACCCCGGCCGCGGAGACGGGCAGCGCGATACGTATCCGACGTCTGTGACGACCGCCGGACGTGGTCGTGGACAAGAAGGTCCCCCCAGAGGTGCATGAGTGAGAAGAGGCGAGCTGATACGCCCCTTCCCCTCAGCGCCAAAAGGCCGGTCCTCGTCACTGACGTGACGAGGACCGGCCTCTAAGGGGCGCGGGGCTGTATCAATATGCGGCTCCGCCGCGTGGGCGCGACAAGCCACACACAACCCGCAGCCAACCGACGACCTGGTCGGTCAACGGCGATCAGTCACCGTTTCCCGGCGCGGGCGTAGTCTTCTGGATCTGCATCAGGAACTCGACGTTCGACTTGGTCTGCTTCATCTTGTCGAGCAGCAGCTCGATCGCCTGCTGCTGGTCAAGCGCGTGCAGCACCCGCCGCAGCTTCCAGACGATGCCCAGCTCCTCGGCCCCGAGCAGGATCTCTTCCTTACGGGTACCGGAGGCGTCCACGTCGACCGCCGGGAAGATCCGCTTGTCCGCGAGCTTCCGGTCGAGCTTCAGCTCCATGTTGCCGGTGCCCTTGAACTCCTCGAAGATCACCTCGTCCATGCGGGACCCGGTGTCCACCAGGGCGGTGGCGAGGATGGTCAGCGAACCGCCGTCCTCGATGTTCCGCGCCGCACCGAAGAAGCGCTTCGGCGGGTACAGCGCGGTCGAGTCGACACCACCGGACAGGATGCGGCCGGAGGCGGGCGCCGCCAGGTTGTACGCACGGCCCAGACGCGTGATCGAGTCGAGCAGCACGACCACGTCGTGACCCAGCTCCACGAGGCGCTTGGCGCGCTCGATGGCCAGCTCGGCGACCGTCGTGTGGTCCTCGGCCGGGCGGTCGAAGGTCGAGGAGATGACCTCGCCCTTGACCGACCGCTGCATGTCGGTGACCTCTTCCGGACGCTCGTCGACGAGGACGACCATCAGGTGGCACTCGGGGTTGTTGTGCGTGATCGCGTTGGCGATCGCCTGCATGATCATGGTCTTACCGGTCTTCGGCGGGGCCACGATCAGACCGCGCTGGCCCTTACCGATCGGCGAGACCAGGTCGATGATGCGGGTGGTGAGCACGCCCGGGTCGGTCTCCAGACGGAGCCGGTCCTGCGGGTACAGCGGCGTCAGCTTGTTGAACTCCGGCCGCCCACGCCCGTGTTCGGGCGCCATGCCGTTGACGGAGTCGAGCCGCACGAGCGCGTTGAACTTCTCGCGCCGCTCGCCTTCCTTCGGCTGGCGGACCGCACCGGTGATGTGGTCACCCTTGCGCAGGCCGTTCTTGCGGACCTGGGCGAGGGAGACGTACACGTCGTTCGGACCGGGCAGGTAGCCGGACGTGCGGATGAAGGCGTAGTTGTCGAGGATGTCCAGGATGCCCGCGACCGGGATCAGGACGTCGTCCTCGGCGATCTGCGGCTCCTGCACGTCGTCGCGGCCACGACGGCCACGGCGGTCGCGGTAGCGGCCGCGACGGCCACGGCGGCCGCCCTCGAAGTCGTCCCCGTCCTCATCGGCCCGCTGCCGGTCCTGCCGGTCCTGGCGGCCCTGCTGCTGGCTCTGCTGCTGGCGCTGGCCGCCCTGACCCTGCTGGTCGTCGCCCTTGCGGCGGTCGCGGTCCCGGCCGCGCTCGCGGCGGTCGCGGCGGCGGCCCTCGCCGCCCTCACCGGCGTCGCCCTGCGGCTGCTGCTGCGCGGGGGTCTCGGCCTTCGGCTCGCTCTTCGCCTCGGCGGCGACCGTCTCGGGGGCGGCGGCAGCGGGGGCACCGGCCTCGGCGGTGGCACGGCGGCGACGGCGCTCGGCGGGGGCGTCGTCGGAGGCCGGCTGGCCGGGGATCTCGATCTGCTGCTGGGCCACGGCCTTCTCGGCCGGGGCCTCGGACTTCTCCGCCTTCTTCGGCGCGGCGGATTCCTCACCCGTACGGGCCTTGGAGGTGGCGCGGCGCTTGGGCTTGGTCTCGGTGGCGGTCTCGGCCTTGGCCGGGGCGCCCCCGGCGGCCTGCGCCTCCTTGATGACCTCGATCAGCTGGCTCTTGCGCATGCGCGCGGTGCCCCTGATTCCGAGGCCGGATGCGACCTGCTGCAGCTCGGCCAGCACCATGCCCTCGAGGCCGGTACCGCGGCGCCGCCGGGAGCCGGCACCGGTGGCAGGCGCGGAGGCGTCCGTGGCGGGCGCGGCAGCGGTCTCCTCGACACGTGCGCCCATCAGATCGGTGGTGTCGCTCACGAAGGGTCCTTCCCTGGAGCGGACGTCGGCCTGTCTGGCTCGGCGACCGGTTGTGCTGTCCGGCTTCGGTCCTTGCTCTGTGAACCGTGCCGGGGCGGTGGTCCGCCTAAGCGGCGGAAGAGATATCTGGTGATGGCGCTTCCTCGAGCCGTGGCACCTGGTGTCACGTGGCGTGGTCGCACCGGTTCCGGAGCGTGCCCGGCGGGCCGCTCAGTGTCGACGTACGACGTACTGCCCGCATACGAGGTACGAGACACAGTGCGACTTGGGGGGCTCCCGGAAGAATGTCTGTCCCGGACGGGGACACGAGGCACCTCGCCATGGTGGGGTCGGGTGCAGACTTGAGGTTAACACTACCGGATCCAACAAACATTCCCCCTCTCCACATCCGGCAATCGCCCGCTGCTTTTCAGTTCGCGCCGTTCGCGCCGTTCGCACCGCCGGTCGCGAGCGGCAGCACGCTCGCTCCGTGCAGGTCGAGGGCCAGCCGGTTCGCCGCCCAGTCCGCACCGGCCAGCGCTTCCACCTTGTCGGCCGTTTCGGCGTCGGCCAGGGCCATCACCGTCGGTCCGGCGCCGGAGATCACCGCGGGGATCCCGTCGGCCCGCAGCCGCTCCACCAGCGCCGCGCTCTCCGGCATGGCGGGGGCGCGGTACTCCTGGTGCAGCCGGTCCTCGGTGGCGGGCAGCAGCAGCTCGGGGCGCCTGGTCAGGGCCTCGACGAGCAGGGCGGCGCGGCCGGCGTTGGTCGCGGCGTCGACGTGCGGCACGGTGCGCGGGAGCAGGCCGCGCGCGGTCTCGGTCAGGACCGGCTTTCCGGGCACGAAAACCACCGGAACGATGGAATCCGCGGGATCCATCCTGATCGCCCGCGCGGCGCCGTTCTCCATCCAGGAGAGGGTGAAGCCCCCCAGCAGGCAGGCCGCGACATTGTCGGGGTGGCCCTCGATCTCGGTGGCCAGCTCAAGCAGCGCCGCGTTCTCGAGACGGGCCTCGCCGCCTATGGTCACGGCGCGCGCCGCGACGATGCCGGCGCAGATGGCGGCGGAGGAGGAGCCCAGGCCGCGGCCGTGCGGGATGCGGTTCGCGCAGACGATCTCCAGGCCGCGCGGCTGTCCGCCCAGGATGTCGAAGGCGGCGCGCATCGAGCGCACGAGCAGGTGCTTCTCGTCGCGGGGAAGCGTCTCGCTTCCCTCACCCGCGATGTCGATGTGCAGCCCGGAGTCGGCCACCCGGACGACCACGTCGTCGTACAGACCCAGCGCGAGGCCGAGGGCGTCGAAGCCCGGGCCGAGGTTGGCGCTGGTGGCGGGGACGCGCACCCGGACGGCGGCGGCGCGGAACGCTGGACCGGCCATCGCTCGATGACTCTCCTTGAGCTGCGTGATTGTCGAAGACATTCGATGACGTACGAGAACCCAGGGGACCGCTGGGGGAACCGCTGATGGGGCCGCTGATCACGAAGACGGCGCGGCACCGCGGCATATGCGGCGGGCGGGTTCGGTACAGCCTATCGAAGGAAGGTTCTGTGGCGACATAGGGCGCACAGGAGGCGCACGATGCGTGTCGTAAGCCCCCTGTGCACCCACCGTAGAGAAGTTCCCCAGGCAAGCGCCCTCTTACGCCTGACGTGGCGCTGGTTACACCAGGCCCAGGCGCTCGGCCGCCGTCGCCGCGTCGACCGGGACGGTGACCGGCTGCGGCGCGCCGGCGACGGCCCAGTCCGGGTCCTTCAGGCCGTTGCCGGTGACGGTGCAGACGATCCGCTGGCCGGGGTCGACCTTGCCCTGCTCGGCGGCCTTCAGCAGACCGGCCACCGACGCGGCGGAGGCGGGCTCCACGAAGACGCCCTCCTGGGCGGCCAACAGGCGGTAGGCGCGCAGGATTTCACGGTCCGTCACCTCGTCGATGAGGCCGCCGGACTCGTCGCGGGCGTTCAGCGCGTGCTGCCAGGAGGCGGGGTTGCCGATCCGGATCGCGGTGGCGATGGTCGACGGGTCCTTGACGACCTCGCCGCGCACGAGGGGCGCGGAGCCGGACGCCTGGAAGCCCCACATACGCGGAGTCCTGGCCGACACGCCGTCGGCGGCGTACTCCTTGTAGCCCTTCCAGTAGGCGGTGATGTTGCCCGCGTTGCCGACCGGCAGGACGTGGATGTCGGGCGCGTCGCCGAGCATGTCGACGATTTCGAAAGCGGCCGTCTTCTGGCCCTCGATACGCACCGGGTTGACCGAATTGACCAGGGCGACCGGGTAGTTGTCGCTGAGCGCGCGGGCCAGCGTCAGGCAGTCGTCGAAGTTGCCGTCGACCTGGAGGATCTTCGCGCCGTGCACCAGGGCCTGGCCCATCTTGCCGAGCGCGATCTTGCCCTGCGGGACGAGAACGGCCGAAACCATACCGGCGCGCACAGCGTACGCGGCGGCGGAGGCCGACGTGTTGCCCGTGGACGCGCAGATGACCGCCTTCGCGCCCTCCTCCTTGGCCTTGGAGATGGCCATGGTCATGCCGCGGTCCTTGAAGGACCCGGTCGGGTTCGCGCCCTCCACCTTGAGGTGGACCTCGCAGCCCGTGCGCTCGGAGAGCACCTGCGCGGGCACGAGCGGCGTGCCGCCCTCACGGAGCGTCACGACCGGCGTGGTGTCGGATACCGGCAGCCGGTCCCGGTACTCCTCGATGATTCCGCGCCACTGGTGGGTCATTGCTGGTTACTCTCCTTCAACCCGCATGATGCTGGCGACACCGCGCACGGTGTCGAGCTTGCGCAGCGCCTCGACGGTCCCGTTCAGGGCGGCGTCGGACGCGCGGTGGGTGACGACGACGAGGGACGCCTCGCCGTCCTTCCCCTGCTGGCGGACGGTGTCGATCGAGACACCGTGCTCGGCGAAGACCGTCGCGACCTGGGCGAGCACACCCGGTTTGTCGGCCACGTCGAGGCTGATGTGGTAGCGCGTGACGACCTCGCCCATGGGCGAGACGGGCAGCGCGGCGTACGCGGACTCGCCGGGGCCGGTGCCGCCGCTGAGCCGGTTGCGGCAGACGGCGACGAGGTCGCCGAGGACGGCGGAGGCGGTGGGCGAGCCGCCGGCACCGGGGCCGTAGAACATCAGCTGCCCGGCGGCGTCGGACTCCACGAACACGGCATTGTACGCACCGCGCACGGAGGCGAGCGGGTGGGTCAGCGGGATCATCGCCGGGTGCACGCGCGCGGTGACGGACTCCCCGTCGGCGGCCCGCTCGCAGATGGCGAGCAGCTTGATGGTGCAGCCCATCTCCTTGGCGGAGGCGAAGTCCGCCGCCGTCACCTCGGTCATGCCCTCGCGGTAGACGTCGTCGAGGCGTACGCGCGTGTGGAAGGCGATGCCGGCGAGGATCGCGGCCTTGGCGGCGGCGTCGAAGCCCTCGACGTCGGCGGTCGGGTCGGCCTCGGCGTACCCGAGCGCGGTGGCCTCGTCGAGCGCCTCCTGATAGCCGGCGCCGGTCGAGTCCATCTTGTCGAGGATGAAGTTCGTCGTCCCGTTGACGATGCCCATCACCCGGTTGATCTTGTCACCGGCGAGCGATTCGCGGAGGGGCCGGATCAGCGGGATCGCACCGGCGACGGCGGCCTCGTAGTAGAGATCCCTGCCGTGCTCCTCCGCCGCCGCGTGCAGGGCGGCGCCGTCCTGGGCGAGGAGGGCCTTGTTGGCGGAGACGACGGAGGCGCCGTGCTCGAAGGCGGTGGTGATGAGGGTGCGGGCCGGCTCGATACCGCCGATGACCTCGACGACGACGTCGATGTCCCCGCGTTTGACGAGGGCGGTGGCGTCGGTGGTGACGAGGGCGGGGTCGATGCCCTCCCGGACCCGGTCGGGCCGCCGTACGGCCACGCCCGCCAGCTCCACCGGGGCCCCGATCCGGGCGGCGAGGTCGTCGGCGTGCGTCGTCATGATGCGCGCCACCTCTGAGCCGACCACTCCACAGCCCAGCAGCGCCACCTTCAGCGGACGCGTACGCATCATCCGACCTCGTTTCCTCATACCGTCTTCGGTTGGACCAGTCTCACTCACCGGACCGGAGTTTCTGCCACTGGTCCGGATCGTGAGACGTCTATTTCATTTTCGCAGGGGCTTCAGACAGGAGATCTTCCGCCCCGGCGGCTGACACGGGTCAGCCCACATCGAGCCGCAGCAGATCGTCCTCGGTCTCCCGGCGGACGATCACCCGCGCCTCGCCGTCCTTCACGGCGACGACCGGCGGGCGCAGGACGTGGTTGTAGTTGCTGGCCATGGAGCGGCAGTACGCCCCGGTGGCCGGTACGGCGATCAGGTCGCCCGGTGCCAGGTCGGCGGGCAGGAACGCGTCCTTCACCACGATGTCACCACTCTCGCAGTGCTTGCCGACGACCCGGGTGAGCATCGGCGCGGCGTCCGAGGTGCGGGAGACCAGCGCGACGCTGTACTCCGCGTCGTACAACGCCGTACGGATGTTGTCGGACATGCCGCCGTCGACGGAGACGTACGTCCGCAGCCCGTCCAGCGGCTTGATGGTGCCGACCTCGTAGAGCGTGAAGGCGGTCGGCCCGACGATGGCGCGCCCCGGCTCGACGGAGATACGGGGGGTGCGGAGGCGGGCGGCCTCACACTCACGCGTGACGATCTCCGTCAGGGCCTTGGCGATCTCGTGCGGCTCGCGGGGATCGTCGTCACTGGTGTAAGCGATGCCGAGACCACCCCCGAGGTCGATCTCGGGCAGCTCGACGCCGTGCTCGTCCCGGATGTCCTTGAGCAGTCCGACCACGCGGTGGGCGGCGACCTCGAAGCCGGACATGTCGAAGATCTGCGACCCGATGTGCGAGTGGATCCCGATCAGCTCGAGCCCGTCCAGCTGGAGCGCCCGCCGCACGGCCTCGGCCGCCTGCCCGCCCGCGAGCGGGATACCGAACTTCTGGTCTTCATGGGCGGTGGCGATGAACTCGTGCGTGTGCGCCTCGACCCCGACGGTGATACGAATCTGCACCCGCTGCCGGACGCCGAGGGACTGGGCGATGTGCGCGACCCGGGCGATCTCCTGGAAGGAGTCGAGCACGATCCGCCCGACCCCGGCGCGGATGGCCCGCTCGATCTCCGCCGGGGACTTGTTGTTGCCGTGGAAGGCGATACGGTCGGCCGGCATCCCCGCCGACAGCGCCGTCGCCAGCTCACCGCCGGAGCAGACGTCGAGGTTGAGCCCCTCCTCGTGCAGCCACCGCACCACCGCGCGGGACAGGAACGCCTTGCCCGCGTAGAAGACGTCGGCGTCCTGGCCGAAGGCGGTGCGCCAGGCCCGCGCCCGCGCCCGGAAGTCGGTCTCGTCGAGGATGTAGGCCGGGGTGCCGAACTCCTCGGCGAGGCTCTTGACGTCGATTCCGCCGACGGTGAGGACACCGTCGCTGTTCCTGTCGACGGTGTGCGCCCACACCTTGGGGTCGAGGGCGTTGAGGTCGGCGGGCGGAGCGGAGTAGTGGCCCTCGGGAAGGACGTCGGCGTGACGGGGCCCGGCGGGGTGTGCGGAACGGCTCATGACGTGTCGTGGCTCTCTCAGAGGTGTTCGGGTGCGTCGATGCCGAGCAGGGACAGGCCGCCGGCCAGCACCGCCCCGGCGGCTTCGGCGAGGGCGAGCCGGGCACGGTGGGCGGCCGAGGGTTTCTCCGCACCGCGCGGGAGCACGGCGGGCAGCACGGGGAGAACGGCGTCGGCGACGCTGACGAGATGCCGGGCGAGACGGTCCGGGGCACGGTGGGTGGCGGCCGCGGCCAGAATGCGGGGGTGATCGGCGAGGAGAGCGAGCAGCCCGTCGCTGTCTCCACGGTCGCCGAGCGGACCCGGCTCGGCGGTGAAACCGAGGTCGGCGGCGTTGCGCTGGAGCGCCCGGGTGCGGGCGTGGGCGTAACGCACGCGGAAGAGCGGATTACTCTCCCGCTGGACGAGATGATCGGCGCTGATCCGGGGCCGGTCGTGCGGGGCGGGATGCAACAGGGCCCAGCGCGCGGCGTCACGTCCGAGCGGCGCGGGATCCTCCGGCGCGGGCACGGGCCGCAGCGTCACGGGCTCACCGTGCTCCACCTCTGCCCGCCCGCCCTGGGAACCGACGATCCGCACGAGCGCGTCGGCGACGACTTCGGCGCGCACGTCGTACGGAATGCGCAGGTCCACGACCTGCCCGGCGAGGGAGTCGCTGTGCCCGTACCGCGCACCGTCGCTGAGGATCCGCCGCAGGAGCCGGTCGACGGCCGAGCCCTGAAGCCGGATATTGATGAACCCGGGCCCGGTGATCCGCACGCCGCCGACGCCCTCCACTCCCGCGAGATACGGCCGGATCACCTCGGCAACTCGCAGCGGCGGCTGCCCGGCCGGCCGGGCCAGCTGAAGCGCGATGTTGGTCGCGTAGTCCCCCCAGCCCCCCGGCCCCGGCGGCGCCACCACGGCCCGTGCGGGAACGGTCACGCTCAGCTCCCCCGCGTCGACAGCACGACGCACCGCGTGCAGCACGGTGCGCGAGAGCTCGACGGGGGTCACGGGACAAGCGTAGGGGAGGAGGGGGGTGGGTATGCGAACCGGTTTACGGAGCCTTCCGGCATGTGGACGACGCGGGCCGCTGCGGCGCGGCTACCTGGCATCGACGGCGGGCGCACTGGCGTCAGCAGCGGACGCCGCGGCGGGCGGACCCCGCCCTCAACTCCCGGCGCGCCCGGCGATCTCCCCTTCCTCCGCGCCGATCAGCCCACCGGCCGGCCCGCTCCCGCCGGCCCTCTTCCCCTCCAGCAACCGGCGCACCATCCGCACGAGTTCCGAGGGCTCGAAAGGCTTGGTGAGGAAGGCGTCGACGCCGATCTCGAGACCGCTCTCGACCTCGTACTGCGTACAGGCGCTGACGATCGCGAGCGGAAGATCACGGGTCCGCGGGTCGTCGCGCAGCCGGGCGGCGGTCCGCAGGCCGTCCAGCCGCGGCATGACCACGTCGAGCGTCACCACATCGGGCCGCACCTGATGCACAACATCAAGACACTCGGCACCATCGGCCGCGGTCACGACCTCGAGACCCTCCAGCTCGAGATTGACCCTGATCAGCTGCCGGATGACCTTGTTGTCGTCCACAACAAGCACCCGGCCCGACGCGCCTGGCACAACTTGAGAGTAGGTCCGGACCGGCCACCGCGTCCCGGTTTTCCCCACTTCCACCCCCTGCGGGCGACCCGGCCCTCCCCCGGCCCACATCACCACCCCGGAAACCCGTTCATGAACACCCCCGCGGAGCTGGTAATGTTCTACCCGTCGCCGCAAGACACCGCGAACGACGCGCCCCCGTAGCTCAGGGGATAGAGCAACGGCCTCCGGAGCCGTGTGCGCAGGTTCGAATCCTGCCGGGGGCACCCCTTATGAGGTGCCTGAAGACCCCGTCGCCAGTGGAAACGCTGAGGTCGGGGTCTTGGCGTATGTGCAGGTGTATGCAGCGCTGAGCGGCCCTAGGGCGGGGTCTGTGGACTATTCATGGACCGGATCATGGGGCGTCTTGCCTGGTCAGCCCCTGAGTTTTCGGAGTGCCCGTCAGCCGGCGTCCGGCCATTGCTCAGGGGGCGGAGGCGGCTCCGGCTCGTCCCGCTCCGCCTGCCGCGCATTCTCCCCTCGCAGGGCCGTCAGCCACGGCCACAGATCCGGCAGTGGCTGCGCCGGGCAGGCCAGGCGGTGCTCGATACGGCACCGCTGGAACTGATCCGGCGGACAGACCCCGTAGACGGTCACCCGCCCATCAGATAGCTGGATCCACCGGTGCTCCGCCGGCACCGTGTGGGCCAGGGGAGCCATGTCCGGTTCCAACATCACCCAGTCATACTCAAGCGTCGCCACTCGATCTTGCGGTAAGCCGCAGTACGGACAGCGCGACTGCCCGCTACCCAGTCGGCGCGGCGTCTTCTCTAAAGCCCCATAGGGCGAGGGTGGGCAGCTCGGCGACCTGTGCGTAGAGCGCGAACCAGACGGGATACCTGAGGCAGTCGTGCGCTGATGGAATGGCATACGACCCGGCAGGTGCAACTAGCAACCACCGACCGAAGAAGCGCGACCGAGACACGACGGAGCCCCCAGCCCGAAAGCCGGGGGCTAACGCTCTAGGGACCGATCACTCGTACTCGCGCACCAACTCTTCGATCTTGCGGTTAGCGATTTCCTGCCGACCAGCGATGCACTTCGCGTAGCGGCTCAGCAGGACCTCAACGCTGTTGCCCGCCCGCTCGGCGACCTCGGTCGCATCGACCCCGGAGTTGAGCCAGGTCGGCAGCGCCGAGTGCCGCAGGTCGTAGGGGGCGGGCGGCGGGCGGCGGGCGGCGAGGCGACCACGGCCGGCGGAAGCCAGCGCGCGCCTCCTGCCATACGCGGTAGTACGTGGACGAGCCGCGACTCCCCCGCGCTCGTTCGTGAAGAGCCACCCGCCCTTCGCAGTGCCGAAGGTGTCGAGGTGCTGCCCAGTAGCTTTCTCTGGGATCTAAGGGCCCCTCCGGAGCCGTGTGCGCAGGTGCGAATCCGGCCGGGGCACTCGCCGGTCAGAGACTCACAAGCAGGGTCTGACCAGGACGGATGCCGACAGCAAAGGGCGGGAGTCAGGCTCACTGCCCCCCCTTCTCACGCCCTCTCACCGCTTGTCCGTGAGGAGTGCGTGAGCCACGCACAGGCTCACGCGGCGACGGGCGTCTCCCCGTCCATCGCCTTCTCGATCTTGTTGTCCTCCTCCTCGCTGTTGTCGACGAGCCCGCGTATGCCGGTCGATGACCTCCGGGGAGGTTCCGGCTCGCCGGGCTACTTCCGCGATCGCGAGACCGGCCTTGAGCCACTGGGTGATGCAGGAGGCACGACCGGCGTACGGGTTCTCCGCCAGGGGGCGAGTGGAACTTGACCGGCGGGAAGGCGTACGCCCTCGCCTCCACCCACACCCTGTTAGTAGGTCGTCCCGACCAACTGCGCTGCCCCTACCTGGGGTGCTACTGCACCCCAGAACTCACAGGCGGGAAGGATTAACGGCCCAGGTACTCCTTGATTAGCTTGACGTCCTCTCGGTCCTTTTGCCGATCGAACCGCACTTTCCAATCAAGAACCTCTTGCAACGGGCAGAAGGGAATCCCGCCGATTAGTTCTGCCTCCTCAATCAAGTTGTCGGGCTCCTTTGTGCCTGGAAGCCAGCGATCAAATACCTCAATGGCGCCTTCGAAGAGAAGCACCATGCGGCCGCATCCGGAAGGAGCAAGCATGGGATCAGACAGGTCCGATACCAGCTTCCAGGCAGTACCACGAGCCACGACATCGAGGTCTCTGATCTCTTGCCGAAGCCCGTGGGCAAGCAGTGGGCCGCTACCAGCAACGACGTAGTCCGCCGGCGGCAACTGGAGCGAGCGCAACTTCTCAATCAGCGGGTGCCTGCTCAGCTCCAACGCGCCTCCTACAGGACAGGCAGCCCGACCGTCGCGCGAGCAGCCATACTCATGGCCAACGATGCAATGACACTCGCCAGCGTACCGAGCAGGAAGTACTCAGAGGCGTACTTGCCATGGTCGGAGGCAGGACCACGCGCCAATGACTTGGCGGTCAAGGCGAGTGCCGCAGCCTCCGGCTGACCAGCGGCCAGGAACGCAAACATAAGACCTCGCTCCAAGAGGCCGATACTGCGACTGCCCATCATGAAGTCCTCAGCGAGACGGCGCTGAGTGTCCCCCACCGGCAGCGCATCGACCGCTCGACGCACTGGAGCAGTTGCAGCCTGGGCGAAGGCACCGCCGCCGAACACGGCAACGAGCCCGGCAGACATAAAGATCGTCGCCCTATCGCTCAGCAGCAGCGCCTCACCCAGCGCCTGGGCAGTCGCGCCAGCAGCCCACCACGCCACGAGCGTCGCAATCACCAACACACCGGCGCCAACGCGTCGCACAGCTGGCACCGACCCAGACGTGAGAGGCAGCGTGATGGAGAACCCCAAGGGGGGCATACCGGCGGGCCTATACAGGAGCACCGTGGACCAGGCCACTAAGCAGACCGCAATCAAAGCCAACAAGGGCTTCTCCTCAGCCCGGTATGGCCAGATCACAAACCCGCCGTAGATCACAGTGAAGAGAACCATCGACCAGGGGCGCGATCGCTGCCAGCCAATCCCCCATGGAACAAGCACTGCCGCAGACAGCCCGAAGAGCACCCTCCCCGTTTCCACGCCCTCGCCTTAACTCCCGTGTCTACCAAGGCACTTCACCTTACGTCAGGCGCAGCATCCTATCGGGTTGGGAGGTGAATGATCACGGTTTTGCCGCTCCCCCGGGAGGCACAGGGTGTCCGACTGTCCGGTCAGGGCTACGACCTTCACGAATGGGTCGAACATCCCTAACAGGTCATCTCGTATGGCGTAGTTGGCCGGGGCAACACACCAGGCGACGTGCGGACCGCAGTGCAGCGATTGAGAGGTCACCCTGGGCAGGCCCACGTATGCCCTAGGTGGCTTGCCGGGTCAGGGGAACCGCGCGAGCCAGCCGCCCTTCCGCCCAGGGATGCTCATCGCACAGGCGTGGGAGGCGGAATCGGCAGACTCGATGGCGGTTCCAAGCCCAAGGCAGTTGCTTGCAGTCGGCGAGTCATGGCGCGCGTCCTGCCAGGTGACGCTGCAGGTCGACGTGGCGGAACTGGTACACAGCTCCCATCTGGCGTAGTACTCCACGCTTCTCGTGGGCGTCGGCCAGGAACGTCATGAAGCGCCAGGGGAGGCGCCCTTGCGCCGCCAGTCTGATCCGTGCCATCAGGAATTCCATCCAGACGGTCCGAACCAGTCCCAGCATGAGACCGACCGCGAATCCGAACGCAAGCCCCATCA
Organism: Streptomyces sp. NPDC030838; assembly: GCF_055572035.1. Classification (NCBI taxonomy): domain Bacteria; kingdom Bacillati; phylum Actinomycetota; class Actinomycetes; order Kitasatosporales; family Streptomycetaceae; genus Streptomyces; species Streptomyces sp. NPDC030838. The sequence continues at coordinate 98,254 of NZ_JBVIED010000016.1, forward strand.
GGAGCGCCCACAAGAAAGCGGCCTTGAACCCGAACAGGAACGCGCCCGCGAGTGCGAACGTAAGTAGGCCCGCGAGCCCGCCCGCGAATGTCATGGTCCAGAAGGTGCGCCGGTCGCGGGCCAGCACAGAGCCTGGCCCCACGGCTTTGGCCAGATCAGGGTGTTCGGATCGCAACCCACCCATGAGCACGAATGGAAGCCCGGACACGAGCCCGACAACGATCGCGGCCAGGAGCCGGTTCGTGAGCCCATACCACCCATATCCGAGTAGGAATCCGAAAACGGTTCCGAATGGGACCCCGAATCTCAGCCAGGATCTCCCCCTCAAACTCCAGCGCATCCCCGAACTCGGATGTTTGTCTCTTGCCGACCTGGCAAGGAGCGTTGCCGCCGCGGTCCACGGGAGCCCGATCCAAAACCCGAAAGCGAGCGCGGGCGCGAGGAGGCCGGTCGTGAGCCCGAGCACAAGGCTGATGGGGAACGCGCCCATGAGTCCGATCGCGAGTCCCACCGCAAGATTTAGTCCCCGGTCAGGCTGAGCTTTGGGCAGCTGCCACCAGGCGAGGTTGGGCGTGCCGTTGAGGTGTACTGAAGGTGGCAGGCCAGGAAGGTGAGGGTGCGCTGGGCCTGTCGGGTGGTCCAGCGAGGGGGGTGCTGAGGGTCGGGGCGGTAGGCAGCTGGGATGAAGGCGGCGAACAGATGCCTGTCGATGTCCTGCCGAGTAGGGAAAAGATCCTGATCGAGGAGTTCGTTGGGATCGGAGAGATCGGTGAAGCCCTCGCCGGGGCGAGGGTTGTAGATGGTTCGGGCCAGGAACAGTCCGAGCGGCGTGCTCAGCGCCTGGGAGACGGGGGCACCGGTGCCCAGCGCAGCAATGACTCGTCTCCAGCGGGCTGCGGCCTGGGTGCCGGAACCTCCGGCGTCCCGCTCCAGGTAGGCGGCTACTTTCGCTGGGTCCAGGGGGACGAGGCGGATCCCCGCGGCCGCGTTCAGGAGCACGGTGGTCCCGGCCGGTGAGGCCACAGCGTTGCGGTACTCGGCGGTGCGGCTGGAGAGCACGAGCGGCTGCCCAGCTGGCAGTGCCTGGTTGATGGCGTGTAGGGCATGAGAGCGCAGGGACTCAGGGAGTTCGTCCAGGCCGTTGAGGATGGGCAGGATTAGCCGCCGCGTGAGCAGGGCTGCGGCCTGAGTACCGGTGCTGGCCCGTGGGGGGTTGTCGGGCGCGTGGGTTGATAGCGCGGGGTGCTCCCGCACCAGTTGGGCGGCCATCCACGCATACAAGTCCTGCTGTGTTGGGTCCCACGAGGCCAAGGCGAACAGAACAGGAACTGGGCCACCAAGCGGGCGGTGTTCAAGCAGGGCCAGGGTGAGGCGGATGAGCAGCATGGTCTTGCCGGCGCCTGGTTCGCCGAGGATGACCAAGCGGCGGGTGGGAACGCGTTCGAGGACGTGGGCGATGGCGCCTCCCTCGCCGGCCAGTCCTCGGGGGCTGGCAGCCCACGTGGTGGGGGACTCTGCACGTCGGCCAGACCAGTCCTCAGCCAGCTCCCTGAGGTGCGGCCATGACTCGACAAGGTCCGAGTCGGCAGCAGTCCATTCGACCGACATTGGGAACGGATCGTTGAGGCGACGTAGCTGTGCCTCGGCCTCCCACTGCTGGCGCACACCCTGCGCAAGCTGGTCGACCACGTCTTCCAGCCGATCGGGGGCCGGTCGGCTCTGGCCGGCGCGGAGCACGGCGATCACTGCGGCGGGCAGTGCCAGCAGGCCGGTGAACGCGGATACCACGGCGATCAGGTAGTCGATCTTGTGGCCGAGCGCGATGTACCACGCCAAGAATGCCCCGACCAGGACTACATATAGTAGCCCGACCTGCTTCGGTACACGTCTCACAAGGCGATCATGCGGTAGCCCGGACGACATTCCTAAGATTTCAGCCGCTGACTCCGCGATATTCCATGGACGATGCCACGTTGGAGGTGTTGCCGAGTTCGTGAAAATTTTCGAAGGCTCCAGTCTGGGCCTGTGTCCAAACTCGTCAACAACCGGTGTCATCAGAAGCGAATGAAGCGAGTAGGTGCTTCAGATCTTCCACTGCCGTGCCGCGCACAGCGGGATACCCACCTCCTAACAGGTCATCTACACCAAATCAGATGGCTTGTCAGAGAGGACACATGAAGCCGGATTCCTTCCGGCGCCTCCGCTCTCCCAAGCGCCTCGCAGTCCGTCGCATCCCTGCCGCCATCAAGCGCAGGCAACGGCAGTATGCGCAGAACCAAACCAGCTACACGCCGAACTTGACAGGGAGGCGGCGGGCGGCGGCGAGCTTTAGAGGCCATCTCAATTGGTTCGGCCGCGCGTTTGAATTGCAGGTGGCGTTGAGGGGTGGCTCTGCCACATGATCACGTCATGACGAGTCCTGCCTCCTTCCGGGACCAGACCAACTGGTCCGACGGCTACTACGAGCTGGCCATAGAGGTTGGGTCAAGCGATGACGCCCAGATCCAAGCCGTCCTGAGTGCTCTGTGGTCTGCCGCAGACATTCGCGGGTGCTTCGGGCGGAGAGACCGTGAACCTGAGGAGCAGGATCCCGTGCCATGCACAGTGGGATCACTGGCCGAGTTCGGTCACCTGCACGGTCAGGTCCGGCTACCGACGGGCCAGCTGGCCGTGTGCGGTTGTGTGGCGATCCGGGGCGGTGATGAAAGCAGTGACTGGCTGGACTTCTACATCCCCGTCGGTGCCCTGAGCAAAGCAGGTGTCGCCTACTGGGACGGCCGACCGTTCTTCAGGTCTGCCGGGATAGACGAATGGCTGGCTGCCATCGGGGCCGAAACCTTCAAGAGCGCCTCCTTCAGCCTGGGGGTTATCGGTTTCGAGGTCTCCGGTTGCACCGACGCGTCGACGCTGGCGGGAGTGCTGCCGCAGACGCGTGACATCGGATACCTGCTTCCACAAGGCGACGTCCTGCACTATGGCGCCGCGAACACCTGAGCTCTGTCGCCCCGGGTGGGCATGAGCCTGCGATAGCAGATGAGGGTGCAGGCGATGCTGGTGAAGGCAAGGAAGTGGTCGGCTTTGCGTTCGTAGCGTCGATGGAGGCGCCGGCAGCCGGCGAGCCAGGCCATGGTGCGTTCGATGGTCCAGTGATGACGACCCAGTCGCTGCGAGGACTCGACGCCCTTGCGAGCGATGCGGTGGGTGATGCCCCGCTCGCGTAACCACCGCCGCAGGTGGGAGCAGTCGTAGCCTTTGTCGCCGTGGAGCTTGCCCGGCTTGCGCCGACGGGCCCGCGGCGGGAGCGGATCGGCGGTATGCCCTTCACCAGCGGGATCAGGGCCTGGCTGTCGTGCAGGTTCGCCGCCGAGATCCCGACAGAGATGGGCAGACCGGTCCGCTCGGTGATCAAGTGAATCTTCGAGCCGTATTGCCCCGGTCCACAGGATTCGGACCTGTCAGGTCCCCCTTTTCACCGCCCGCATGTTCACCGAGTCGATCGCGCAGCGGGACCAGTCCAGCTCGCCTCGGGCCCCGAGTTCGTCGAGGACCAGGCGGTAGAGCTTGGCCCACACCCTGGCCTTCGTCCACTCGGAGAAGCGCCGGTGGGCTGTCGCTCCCGACGGCCCGAACGACGCGGACGGCAGCTGCTGCCACGTACAGCCCGACGTGGCCACGAACACGATCGCGGCCAGCACCTCTCGGTCACCATGCCGACGCCGGCCACCACCCTGGGGCCGCGAAGGAGCCTCCGGCACCACTCGCTGGAACAGCTCCCACAGCTCGTCCGGCACCAGCCGCTCGACAACCCCCACCACAGCCCGCAGCCAACCGAGCTGGCCAAATAAGATGACCTCTAAGACGCAAGTGTCCGGGTGTCCGAAACCCGTGGCTGTAACACCCTGTGCTGCCGCCTGCCACCAGCGGTGGGGCACAGGTCGCTACTCCTTGCTGGCCCCAAAGAAGCAAGCCCTGTGCGTGAGAGATGTGTGAGTTTCAAAATCTCGGGATCCCGCCTGGCTGTTTGCCCAGTCGGAGCTGTAATCAAGCATGTTATAGACATGCCCTCCCGAGCCGTGTGCGCAGGTTCGATCCTGCCGGGGCACTCGCCGGTCACAGCCAGGTGTAAAGGTGTGACCAGGGCGGATGCCGACATACGAGAGCGGGACCCAATGTTGCTGGGTGTCCCGCTCTTTGTCATGCGTTCGCAGTCGACCTGCTGCGGCGGGAAGGCGTATTGCCGTGCCGAACTCCCTCAAGTGCGCCCGGAGCTCTTGACGTCAGAGTCCCCGAAGGCTGGTCCCGGACAGTGCGCTCGCCGTCACTGGTTGGCCCATCCACCACATGGCCTAAACGGTCGAGCAGGTTAAGCCCCGGGCCCCGCCCCGCCGGCACCGGCCGTTCATGCCGGGCGTTTGCGGGACGCTGTCGTCTTCTTCGCCGCCGGCTTCTTGGTCGTTGTCTCCTTCGCCGTCGTCTTCTTCGTGCCCTGGGTCGTCGACTTGGCCGTCGACTTCTTCGTGGCGGAGGCGGCGGGCTTCTTCGTCGTCTTCTTCGCCGTGGCCGTCGACTTCTTGCCGCCCGTCGGCTTCGGGGCGGCGCGCGCCGTCTTGCGTTCGGGGAGGGGGCTGACCTCGGCTTCCTCGCCGCGGGACTCTCTGGCCGCGCGGACGCTGTTCTCCAGGGCGGCCATGAGGTCGAGGACCTTGCCGCCCGCCGCGGGCTCGGGCGCCTCGGGGGGTGCCTCGCCGGCGGCCTTGGCGGCGATGACCTCCTCGACGGCCTCCCGGTACTCGTCGTGCAGGTCCTCCAGGTCGACCTCGCCGAGGGTGTCCATGAGGGCGTCCGCGAGGTCGAGCTCCTTGTCGCGGACGGTGACGCCGGTGTCGGGCGCGACGCCCTCGGGGGCGCGTACCTCGTCGGGCCAGAGCAGGCCGTGCATGGCGATCGCGTCGCCTACGACGCGGAGCATGCCGAGGCGTTCCCTGCCGCGTAGGGCGTATTTCGTGATCGCCACCTTGTTGCTGCGTTTCAGGGCCTCGCGCAGGAGGGTGTACGGCTTGGCGGCGGGCGCGCCGCTCGCGGCGAGGTAGTAGGCCGCGTCCATCTGGAGCGGGTCGATGCGGTCGGCCGGGACGAAGGCCACGATTTCGATCGTCTTCGCCGTCGGAATCGGCAGGTGGGACAGGTCCTCGTCCGTGATCGGGATGATCGTGCCGTCGGCGTCCTCGTAGCCCTTGCCGATCTCCGCCTGGCTGACCTCGCGGTCCTCCAGCTCGCAGACCTTGCGGTAGCGGATGCGGCCGCCGTCCTCCGTGTGGATCTGGCGGAAGGAGATCGCATGGCTCTCGGTGGCGTTCACCAGCTTGATGGGGATGCTGACGAGGCCGAACGAGATGGCTCCGTTCCATATGGATCGCACCTGCGGCACCTTTCGATCCGGCGAGCGTCCTGATGGGGGATATCGGCTGATTTCAACCGGTTTCATCCAGTTTCGTGTGATTCTCATCGTATGACGCCGATCACAGAGGTGGAGGGCCGGAGGCTCGCGCTGAGCAACCTGGAGAAGGTGCTGTACCCGGCGTCCGGCTTCACCAAGGGCGAGGTGCTGCACTACTACGCCGTCACCGCCGACGTCCTGCTGCCGCATCTGCGCGATCGGCCGGTGTCCTTCCTGCGCTACCCGGACGGCCCCGACGGGCAGGTCTTCTTCACGAAGAACGTGCCGCCGGGTACCCCCGACTGGGTCACGACCGCCGAGGTGCCCCGCACGGAGGGCCCGGCGCGGATGGTGCTGGTGCAGGATCTGCCGAGTCTGATGTGGGCGGCGAACCTGGTCGCCGAGTTCCATACCCATCAGTGGCTCGCGGAAAGTCCGGAGGAGGCGGACCGGGTCGTCTTCGATCTGGACCCGGGGGCGCCGGCGACCATCGTGCACTGCTGCGAGGTCGCGCTGTGGCTGCGGGAGCGGCTCGCCGAGGACGGGCTGGAGGCGTATGCCAAGACGTCCGGGTCGAAGGGGCTGCATCTGCTGGCGGCGGTGCGCGGAGCGTCCTCCGAGCAGACGTCCGAGTACGCCAAGGCGCTCGCCGTGGAGGCGGAGCGGGCGATGCCCAGGCTGGTCGTCCACCGCATGACGCGGAGCCTGCGCCCGGGCAAGGTGTTCGTCGACTGGAGCCAGAACGCCGCCCGCAAGACGACGGCGACCCCGTACACCCTGCGGGCGCGCGCCGAGCCCTGGGTCTCCGCGCCCGTGACCTGGGAGGAGGTCGAGGCGTGCGGGGATCCGGCACAGCTGACGTTCCGGGCCCCGGACATCGCCCCGCGCGTGCAGGACTACGGCGATCTGCTGGCCCCGCTGCTCGATCCCGAGCGCGCGGGTCCGCTGCCGTGACCCGGGTGCCCAGCTGTCACACGGCTGTCACACCTGTCACACCCGCGTCCACGTGTTCCGGTCCCGCGCCATCGCGTGCAGTGCCTCCACGTCCGCCGGTTTGAGGACACCGCCGAGTCGGCCCAGGCCGTCGAGGTCGGCGTCGGTGAGGACGCGGACCTCGCGGACCGGGCCGGGCACGCTCAGCCGCCCCGGCCCGACCAGCGCCAGCACGGGGCGGACCTCCGCGGTCAGGGCGTACGAGGCCCGGGACGCCTCGGCGCGGACGCGGCGCAGCAGCGGCTCCGGCTCGCGGTGGCCCAGCGCGACCATGGGGTCGGCGATGTGCACCCGCTGCCTGCGGGCGTACAGGGTGTGGACGGCGAACAGGCCGCCGGGGCCGATCAGCAGATGGTGGACGCGGCCGCCGCCGGGCAGCGGTACGGAGTGCAGCGTGTGCCAGCCGGCCCCGTCCAGGGCGTCCAGCGCGTCCCCGACCGTCTGCTCGGCCTCCAGAGCGCGGCGCCGCGGGTCGGGGCGCAGCAGCCGCCCGGGGGCCGGGTCCCGGTCGACGGCGACGAGCAGGGCCTCGCCGGGGCGGTTCGGGGCGAGGTCGTCGTCGGGGTGGAGGCTGAGCCGGGCCAGCTCGGCGGGGGTCGGGACGGGAGGCGGGCCGACCGTGACCGGGCCGGTGACGAAGGGGCGCAGGGCGGCGAGGACGTCCTCTCTGCGGTCCTCGCTCAGCAGGTTGACGCGGGCCGTCTCACGGTCGTACCAGGCGATGTTCGCGCCGTCCGGGAGACAGACGTAGAGCCGATCCCGGCCGTGCCGCCGGGTCGGTATGACGCGCAGTGCGCTCATGCGGCATCACCCCTCGACCATGGGAACAGGCGCGGTGCTGCGCGGGCAAGAACCCCGTCTGCCTTCGGGAGGCGCGCGGAGCGGTCCCCGCCTGGCAGAGTGACCCTCACCGGCCGCCGCGGAACGCCTCGCGGTGCGCAAAAAGGACGTCCGTACGAATAAGGTGTACGGGTCCCTGGTCAGCCTGATCACCGGAGTGCCGTGCCCGTCCGCGTCCGCCCCCGCGCCTGTGCCGTCGCCGCCCTGTTGCTGGTCACCGGCATCGCCGCCACGGCCTGCGGGGACGCCGGCGGGCTGCAGGCCGCGGGGCCCACACCGACCGCCGAGGGGCCCGTCCTGCTGTGGCCGACGCTGCCGCCGGCGTCCAGTCCCGCCTTCGAGATCGGCGAGGTGGAGCGCGAGGTGATCAAGGGTGTGCGGGTGCCCGGCGGGAACGTCCACACGGTGGATCCGGTGACGGTCGTACGAGCCGAGATCGACGCGCATCCGGACCTGTACGAGGGCGCCGACGCGCGCTTCCGGGAGACGGGGGCGCACATGGCCGAGTGCGCCGCGGGGCCGGGCCGCGGCGGGTGTCCCGTGCTCGCGCCGTACTACCGGGATCTGACCGGCGACGGGCGCGACGACCTGACGCTGGGCTTCCGGCAGCTGCCCGGCGAGCTGACCGCCGTACGGGTGTACACCGTGGAGAAGAACCGGCTCGTGCGGGTCATGACGTGGGACGACGCCGTCAGCGGGGTCGAGCTGGCCGGGCGGTCGGTGATCATCCGGTCGCCGTCGGAGGTGAAGGGGTACGAGTACCGGCTGCAGTGGAGCTGGGACCCGGAGCAGCGGGCGATGCTGCTGACCCACGACGAGATGCTGCGCACCGACCGGCGCACGCCCAGCCCGGCGGAAAGCCGGCGCACGCCCTCCCCTGCGGAGCGCACCCCCTCCCCCGCGGAGAGCCCGCGATGAGGCTTCCGCAGTGGGCCGGCGCCCTGGCCGTGAAGGCGGCGCTGTTCATCACCGTGATGTGCTGCGCGCTCGCCGCGCTGCTCGGCGCGCTCGTCCATGTCTCGGTGACGAACCAGACCGTCGGCGAGGCCCGTGACCTCGCACTGTCCCGGCTGACGGACGCGACGGCGGCGTACGAGGCGGGCGATCCGCTGCTGCCGGGCGCGGGCGTCGACCCGCACGAGCTGCCCGGGCCGCTGCGGGAGCTGGCGGCGGACGGGGAGCGCGGCACGATGGTCGCCGACCATCAGGGCCGGCCCACGATGTGGGCGGCGGGCCCCGCCGAGGGCGGACGCGCGCTCGCGGTGGCCGTCGACTACTCGCAGCAGGCCCGCACCATCGAGGGCCTGGACCGGGCGATCCTGTGGTCCTCGGCGCTGGCGATCGGGGCGACGCTGCTGGTCGGCGCGTTCGCGGTGACCCGGGTGACCCGGCGGCTGCACGCCACGGCGCGGGTCGCGCGGCGGATCAGCGCCGGCGATCTGGACGCGCGGGTGCACGACCGGCGGGCCGAGGATCCGGGCCGCCCGCAGGACGAGGTGGCCGCGGTGGCCGGCGCGCTGGACTCCATGGCGGCGTCGCTTCAGGGCAAGCTGCTGGCCGAGCAGCGGTTCACCGCGGACGTGGCGCACGAGCTGCGCACCCCGCTGACCGGGCTGCACGCGGCGGCCGAGCTGCTGCCGCCGGGGCGGCCGACGGAGCTGGTGCGCGACCGGGTGGCGGCGCTGCGCACGCTCACCGAGGACCTGCTGGAGATCTCCCGGCTGGACACCGGCCGGGAGCGGCTGGAGCTGGACAGCGAGGAGCTGGGGGCGCTGGCCCGGCGGGTGGTGCGGGCGTCCGGCACCGACACCGAGGTGCGGCTGGTGCGGGACGCGCGGGTGGAGACCGACCGGCGGCGGCTGGAGCGGGTGCTGGGCAATCTGGTGGCGAACGCGCACCGGCACGGGCGGACGCCGGTGGTGCTGACGGTGGACGGGCCGGTGGTCACCGTACGGGACCACGGGGACGGCTATCCGGAGTACCTGGTGGCGCACGGCCCGCAGCGGTTCCGCACGGAGGGCGGCGCGCGCGGACACGGCCTGGGCCTGACGATCGCCCTGGGCCAGGCGGAGGTCCTGGGCGCCCGCCTGGAGTTCGGCAACGCCCCGGACGGCGGAGCCGTGGCCACCCTGACGCTGCCTCAGACCCCGCCGGGGCGGGGCGCCCTCGCCGACGGCGTGGCATGACACCCCCGATGGCGACATGACACCCCCCGGTGGCGCCTCCCCACACCCCCTGTGCCGCCTCCCCGCACACCCCCTGTGGCACCTCCCCACGCCACGCTGGTGCTGACGGACACAGCGAGCAACTCGTCCTATTTGGGTAAGTTCCGGACATGACGAAGGCCGGAACCGGAACCGCCGTGGCTGCGGACGTGCCCGCTCCCGCGGTACGCCTCCCCCGGCGCCGTGGCATCGAACTCGCCCTCATCGTCGTGGCCGTACTCCTCCCGGTGTACGGCTACTGCGCTGTCGGCCTCGCCCAGCACGGCACCCTCCCGCCCGGTGCCGCCGGCTACGGCGCCGGGCTCGGCGTCCTCGCACTCCTCGCCCATCTGGGGGTACGGCTGCGCGCCCCTTACGCCGATCCCCTGCTGCTCCCCATCGGCGTCCTGCTCAACGGCCTCGGCCTGGTCCTGATCTACCGCCTCGACCTGGAGACCCCTGGCGACCGGGCGGCCCCCGCCCAGCTCGTCTGGTCCACGCTCGGCGTGGGGCTGTTCATCGTGGTCGTCTTCCTCCTGCGCGACCACCGCCTCCTCCAGCGCTACGTGTACGTGTGCGTGGCCGCCGCGCTCGCCCTGCTGACGCTGCCGATCTTCTTCCCGGCGGTGAACGGCGCGCGCATCTGGATCCGCGTCGCCGGGTTCTCCATCCAGCCGGGCGAGTTCGCGAAGGTGCTGCTGGCGGTCTTCTTCGCCGCGTACCTGGCCGCCAACCGCAACGCCCTGGCGTACACCGGCCGCAGGATCTGGCGGCTCCAGCTGCCCACCGGCCGGGTCCTCGGCCCGATCGTCGCGATCTGGCTGCTCAGCGTCGGCGTGCTGATCCTGGAACGCGACCTCGGCACCTCGCTGCTCTTCTTCGGCCTGTTCGTCGTCATGCTCTACGTCGCCACCGGCCGCACCGGCTGGATCGCCGTCGGCCTGCTGCTCGCGGTGCTCGGCGCGGTCGCCGTGGCCCGGCTGGAACCGCATGTGCACGGCCGCATCCAGGACTGGCTGCACCCGTTCGCCACCATCGACGCGGGTCAGGGGCCCAACCAGCTCGCCCAGTCGCTGTTCGCCTTCGCCGAGGGCGGCGTGCTCGGCACCGGCCTGGGCCTCGGCCATTCCATCCTGATCGGCTTCGCCGCCAAGTCGGACTTCATCCTGGCCACGGCGGGCGAGGAACTGGGCCTCGCCGGACTCTCCGCGATCTTCCTGCTCTACGGGCTGCTGGTGGAGCGCGGCTACCGCGCGGGCCTCGCCCTGCGCGACCCGTTCGGCCGGCTCCTCGCGGTCGGCCTCGCCTCCATCGTGGCGCTCCAGGTGTTCGTGATCGCGGGCGGGGTGACCGGGCTGATCCCGCTGACCGGCATGGCGATGCCGTTCCTCGCCCAGGGCGGCTCCTCGGTCGTCACCAACTGGGCGATCGTGGCCCTCCTGATCCGGGTGAGCCATGCGGCCCGCAAACAGTACGACGGGCAGGTGGGCCCATGACCCGGTACATCCGGCACGCCGCCGTCTTCTGCGCCCTGCTCCTGGCGGCGCTGCTGGTCAACGCCGCCCGCATCCAGGTCTTCCAGGCCCCGGCGTACGACGACAACCCCGCCAACCGCCGCCAGTCCATCGCCCGGTACGGCCAGCCGCGCGGCGACATCCTGGTCGGCGGCCGGCCCATCACCGGCTCGAAGGACACCGCGGGCCGGCTCCGCTACGAGCGGACGTACACCGACGGCCCGCTGTACGCCCCGGTCACCGGCTTCGCCTCCCAGGTGTACGGCTCCTCGCTCCTGGAACACACGGAGGACGGGATCCTCTCCGGCACCGACCCGCTGCTGTCGCCGTTCCCGTTGGTGGGCGACCTCACCCGGGCGCGCACCCCGGGCGGCGACGTGGCCACCACCCTCAACGCGGCGGCCCAGCGGGCGGCGTACGCCGGGCTCGGCGCGCGCAAGGGCGCGGTGGCGGCGCTGGAGCCGGCGACCGGCCGCATCCTGGCCCTGGTCTCGACCCCTTCGTACAACCCGGAGTCACTCTCGGGCAACGGCGAGATGGTGGCCCGGTCCTGGGCGCAGCTGAACGAGGACCCGAACAAGCCCATGCTCAACCGGGCGGCACGGCAGACGTATCCGCCGGGCTCCACCTTCAAGGTGGTGACGGCGGCGGCAGCGCTGGACGCGGGCGTGATCCGGAACCTCGACGAGCCGACCGACTCTCCCGCCCCCTACACCCTGCCCGGCACCAGAACAACCCTGACCAACGGGAGCAGGGGTTGCGAGAACGCGCCGCTGCGGGTGGCCTTCGAGTGGTCCTGCAACACGGTGTTCGCCAAGCTGGGCGTGGACGTCGGGGTGGAGGACATGGCGGCCACGGCGGAGGCGTTCGGCTTCAACGACAGGGACCTGCGGATCCCGTACTCGGTCGCGACGAGCACGTTCGACACCACCGTCGACAAGGCGCAGCTGGCCCTCTCCTCCATCGGCCAGTACAACACCCGGGCGACGCCCCTGCAGATGGCGATGGTCGCGGCGGCGGTGGCGAACGGCGGTCAGGTGCGCGAGCCGTATCTGGTGGAGCGGACGACGACGGCGCACGGCGCGACCGTGGCCGGCGCCGGCCCCCGCCCGGTCCGCCAGGCGATGCACCCGTCGACCGCCGTCCGCATGCGCGAACTCATGCGGAACGTGGTCGAGAAGGGCACCGGCATCAACGCGGCGATCCCCGGCGCCACGGTCGGCGGCAAGACCGGCACCGCCCAGCACGGCATCGGCAACTCCGGTACGCCGTACGCGTGGTTCGTCTCCTGGGCGCAGGGCGGGCGGGACCTGGAGCCGAAGGTAGCGGTAGCAGTAGTAGTAGAGGACGCGGCGGCCGACCGGGGCGACATCACCGGGGGCGGGGTTGCGGCGCCGATCGCCAAGGCGGTGATGGAAGCGGTGCTCACGTCGTGAGACGGGCCTGGCTCAGCCGTTCGCCCCCTCCTCGATCGCGTCCCGCACCTCCGCGACCCGCTCCCTCTCCTCCACCGCGAACCGCTCCGCGTCCAGCTTCTCCGCGACCTCCTCGTCCTGGGACATCAACAGGTCCAGGTTGGCGTCACCCAGTTCCAGGACGCCCAGGTCGACGTAGGCCTGCTGGAGGCGCTTGCCCCAGAGACCGATGTCCTTGACGCAGGGGACGATGCGGCTGAAGAGGAGTTTGCGGAAGAGGGCGAGGAACTCGGACTGCTCGCTGTACTCCTCGGCCTCGGTCTTCGGGATGCCGAAATTCTCCAGGACCTCGACACCCCGCAACCGGTCGCGCATGAGGTAACAGCCCTCGATGACGAACTCCTCGCGTTCCCGCAGCTCGGCGTCCGTCAGCTGCTTGTAGTAGTCGCGCAGCGCCATCCGGCCGAAGGCCACATGCCGGGCCTCGTCCTGCATGACGTAGGCGAGGATCTGCTGGGGCAGCGGCTTGTTGGTGGTGTCCCGGATCATCCCGAAGGCGGCCAGGGCCAGCCCCTCGATCAGCACCTGCATCCCGAGGTACGGCATGTCCCAGCGGCTGTCGCGCAGGGTGTCGCCGAGGAGGGACTGGAGGTTGTCGTTGATCGGGTAGAGGAGCCCTATCTTCTCGTGCAGGAAGCGGCCGTATATCTCGGCGTGGCGGGCCTCGTCCATGGTCTGGGTGGCCGAGTAGAACTTGGCGTCCAGGTCGGGCACGGACTCCACGATCCGCGCGGCGCAGATCATCGCGCCCTGTTCGCCGTGCAGGAACTGGCTGAACTGCCAGGAGGCGTAGTGCCGGCGCAGGTCGGCACGGTCCCTCTCGGTGAGCTTCGCCCAGTATGGGGTGCCGTACAGGGACAGTGCCTCGTCGGGGGTACCGAGGGGGTCGTACGGATCGACCTCCAGCTCCCAGTCGATCCGCTTCGCACCGTCCCACTGCTTGTCCTTGCCCTTCTGGTAGAGGGCCAGCAGGCGGTCCCGTCCCTCCTCGTACTCCCAGTTGAAGCGGGCGGCGCCGCTCGCGGGGACCGCCCACTGGGGGCCTTCCGGCGGGGTGACGTACACGTCGAAGGTCGGCATGTCCCGCAGGCTCCCGCGTAGTAGACGCGCGGTCAACAAGTCGCGCACGGAGTATTGACGGGCTTGCTGACAAGCAGTCTCATAAGCAGTGACCCACGGGTAACCGGAACACCGCTCCGTACGACGAGATGGGACTGCCATGACGACCCTGACGGAAGCCGACGCGGTCGAGGGGCTGCGCGACGCGCTCGGCCTGCTCAAGGACCGGGAGCAGGTGGCCGAGCGGCTGCTCGACTCTTCCGCCAAGCACTCCTTCGACCCGGACAAGGAACTGGACTGGGACGCGCCCTTCGAGGAGGGCAAGTGGTTCTGGCCGCCCGAGCTGGTGTCGCTCTACGACACCCCGCTGTGGAAGCGGATGGGCGAGGAGCAGCGGATCCTGCTGTCCCAGCACGAGGCGGCGGCGCTCGCCTCCCTGGGCATCTGGTTCGAGATCATCCTCATGCAGCTGCTCGTCCGGCACATCTACGACAAGGCGGCGACGAGCGCACACGTGCGCTACGCGCTGACCGAGATCGAGGACGAGTGCCGCCACTCGAAGATGTTCGCCCGGCTGATATCCCGCGGCGAGACCCCCTGGTACCCGGTCAGCCGCACCCACCAGCACCTGGGCCGCCTCTTCAAGACCATCTCCACCACGCCGGGCTCCTTCACCGCGACCCTGCTCGGCGAGGAGGTCCTCGACTGGATGCAGCGCCTCACCTTCCCCGACGAGCGCGTCCAGCCGCTGATCCGCGGCGTCACCCGCATCCACGTCGTGGAGGAGGCCCGCCACGTCCGCTACGCCCGCGAGGAACTGCGGCGCCAGATGGTGACGGCGCCGAAATGGTCCCAGGAGTTCACCCGCGTCACCTCCGGCGAGTTCGCCCGCGTGTTCTCCGTCGCCTTCGTCAACCCCGAGGTGTACACCAACGTGGGCCTCGACAAGCGTGAGGCCATGGCCCAGGTCAAGGCGAGCGGCCACCGCCGCGAGATCATGCAGACAGGCGCGAAGCGGCTGACGGACTTCCTGGACGACATCGGCGTACTGCGCGGGGTCGGCCGACGCCTGTGGAAGTCGTCGGGCCTACTGGCGTAGGCGTCCACGGGCCCGCAGCCGCGCACGGCGAGAAGGGGACGTGCCGGGGGGTGCCCGCCCGCAGCGGCCGGCGTCAACGAACAGCACCTCCTGCCCCACGGCAACCGCCGGACCGAGGACGGGCACCCCCCGGCACGGCCCCGCCCCACCCACCGCCCGCAGGCGCTACGCGAACCCCCACCCACCCCCCACAGGCCGCCGCAGGCGTCAAGACCCCCACCGGACCCGCACCCACCCCACCACCGGCAGCCCCCGACTACGCTGCGGGTCATGACCCCCCAGGCCCCCGCCCGCACCTACCGCCGGCTCAGTGTCGAGGAACGGCGCAGCCAGCTGCTCGACGCCGCGCTCTCGCTCTTCGCGCACCGGGCCCCCGAGGACGTCTCGCTGGACGACGTGGCGGAGGCCGCCGGAGTGTCCCGGCCGCTGGTGTACCGCTACTTCCCCGGCGGCAAGCAGCAGCTGTACGAGGCCGCCCTGCGCTCCGCCGCCGAGGCGCTCCAGGGCTGCTTCGACGAGCCGCGCGAGGGCCCGCTGCTCCCCCGCCTGGCCCGGGCCCTCGACCGCTATCTGACCTTCGTCGACGAGCACGACGCGGGCTTCGCCGCCCTCCTCCAGGGCGGCAGCGTGGTCGAGACCTCCCGTACGACGGCCATCGTGGACGGCGTACGGCGCGCCGCGGCCGAGCACATCTTCCGCCACCTGGGCGTCGAGGGGCCCGGCCCCCGACTCCGCATGACCGTCCGGATGTGGATCACGGCCGTCGAGGCGGCCTCCCTGATGTGGCTGGACGACGACAAGCGCCCGCCCGTCGAGGAGCTGCGGGACTGGCTGGTGGACCAGTTCGTCGCGGTGCTGTCGGTGACCGCCGCGCGGGACGACCAGACCGCGGCGGTGGTGCACGCCCTCACCTCGGCGGATGGCTGACACTGGTGCCGTGAAGAGCGAAGACACCCCCTTCGAGGGCGGGCCGATGGACGGCCGGACACTGCCCGTACTGCTGGGGATCACCGGGCATCCGCCCAAGACCTACCGCATCCCCGTCCCCGACCCGGCGGGCGGCCCGCCGACCGTACTGGTCTACCGCAGGGTGTCGCGCGGCCAGGCCCGGCTGACCCAGCGCTGGAAGTACGTCCACGATCCGGCGGGTGACCAGGGCGGCCGCGGCCCGAAGTGGCCGTGGTCGAAGCCGAAGCCGTCCTCCGGCCCCGGTGCCACGCCGGGCGGCAACCGGGACGACGCCGACGGGTGACGCGGTTACGCCATCCCGAGCACGCCCGGCGCGCGGACCGCGCGAACCCGCCGGATGCTCACGGTGCGGCGCGGAGACTCCGCCCCGCATCGGAGGTGATGACGTGTCAGGAAGGCTTCTGCGACTGGTCTGTACGGCGGCCGTGACGGTCTGCGCCACCCTCACGCCCGGCCCGGCGACCGCCGCACCCGAACCCGAGCCGCCCCAGGACCGCAGCGTCGCCGAACTACTGACGGACCTTCAGCGGCTGTACCAGGAGGCCGAACAGGCGACCGAGACCTACAACGCCACCGAGGAGAAGCTGCGCAGGCAGCGCGCCGAGGTCGCCCGCCTCGACCGCGCCCTGGCCCGCGCCCGCCTCTCCCTGCACGACAGCCGAGGGGCCGCAGGCCGCCTGGCCCGCCACCAGTACCAGACCAGCACCGACATCTCCCCCTACGCACGCCTCCTCATGGCCCGCGATCTGCAGCACGCCCTCGACCAGGGCCATGTGATCGGCCAGTTGGCCCGGGAGCGCGCCGAGACGGTCGGCCGCCTGACCGGCACCGAGCGCAAGGCCGACGAACTGGCCCGCCGCGCCCGCAAGGCCCTCGACACCCAACTCGCCCTCGCGGAACGGCAGAAGAAGGAGCGCGACGCCGTACGCGAGCGCCTCGGCGACGTCGAGGAACTACTGGCCTCCCTCACCGCCGAGCAGCTGACCGCGCTCGCCGACTTCGAGAACAAGGGGATCGAGAAGGCGCAGCGGGACCTGGTGACCTCCGGCGCACTGGGCGACGACGCCAAGCCGTCCGACGAGGGCGACCGGGCCCTGCGCTACGCCATGCGGCAGGTCGGCAAGCCGTACGAGTGGGGCGCGGAGGGCCCGAAGACCTACGACTGCTCGGGCCTGACCTCGGAGGCCTGGGCCGCCGCCGGCACCCGCATCCCCCGCACCAGCCAGGAACAGTGGGCCCGGCTCCCGAGAGTCCCGCTACGCGCCCTGCGCCCCGGCGACCTGGTCATCTACCACCCCAAGGCCACCCACGTGGCGATGTACGCGGGCGAGGGCAAGGTGGTCCACGCCCCTCGCCCCGGCGAGAAGGTCAAGCTCTCGCCGATCGCCGGCAACCCGATCCTGGGAGCGGTACGCCCGGGTGAGCGCCGCTAAGGGGGCGGCATGCCGGGAAGCCGAACCGTGACGAGGAGGCCGCCGGCGGGGCGGGCGACGAGGTCGAGGGTCCCGTCGTGGGCGCGGACGACGCTGTGCACGATGGCAAGGCCGAGGCCGACGCCGGCGTGCTCGTCGGTGCGTACGCGTTCCGTTCCGCGCCGGAAGGGTTCGGTGAGGGTCGGCACCAGTTCCGGTGGGAGCGGATGACCCGTGTTCTCGACCCGCAGCACGCTCGCGTCGCTCTGTGCTTCGGTGTGGACCGTCACGGTGCCGCCGGCGGAGAGGTTGTGGACGATGGCGTTCTGGACGAGGTTCGTCACCATCCGCAGCAAAAGCTCCGCCGAGCCGCTGGTCCGTGCCGCTCCGCCGGTGACGTCGAGCGTGATCCCGCGCTGTTCGGCGAAGGGAAGCAGGGTTTCGGCGGCCTCTTCAGCGACGAGGGAGAGGTCGACGCTCTCGCGCGTGAAGTTCCCGCGGTCGCTGCGGCTGAGCAGCAGGAGGGCCTCGGTGAGATCGATCGCGCGCGTGTTGACGGCCCGCAGGCGGGCGAAGAGCTCGTCCTGGTCCCGCGTGGGATCCCTGCGGGCGACGTCGAGCAGCGTCTGCGAGATGGCCAGCGGGGTGCGCAGTTCGTGGGAGGCGTTCGCGGCGAACCGCTGCTGCTCGGCGACGTGCGACTCGAGCTGTTCGAGCATGGTGTCGAACGTGTCGGCGAGTTCACGGAATTCGTCCTGCCGGCCTGCCATGCGGATCCGGTGGGACAGCGATCCGTTCCCTGCCATCCGTGCGGCTGCCGTGATCCGGGTGAGCGGTGCGAGCATCCGTCCGGCGAGAATCCACCCTCCGACGAGGCCGAACACGAGCAGGAAGGCCATCGCCAGGGCCGCGGCGGGGACGAAGGTGCGCACGAGGAGGTAGCGGTTGGGCGCGATCCCGAGAAGACCCTGGGGCTTGTCGGGTACGTAGCGCAGCACGAACCCCCACACCACGGCCAGCAGCAGAGCGCCGGCGACGGCGAGGAACCCGGCGTAGCTGAGGGTGAGCTTCAGCCGGACGCTGAGCCCTGGACGCCTACGCATGCGTACTGCCGGGTCGGCTGGTGCCGGGGCCGGTGTCGGGGCCGGTGTCGATGCGATAGCCGACACCCGGCACCGTGGCGATGATCCCGGGTTCGCCGAGCCGTTTGCGCAACGCGGAGACGGTGATGCGGACGGCGTTGGTGAAGGGGTCGGCGTTCTCGTCCCAGGCCCGTTCCAGCAGCTCTTCGGCGCTGACGACCCCGCCTTCGGCGGCGACGAGGACTTCGAGCACGGCGAACTGCTTGCGGGTGAGCGCGACGTAGCGTCCGTCGCGGAACACCTCCCGGCGGAAGGGGTCGACGCGCAGGCCCGCGATCTCGCGGACCGGGGGCCGGGCGTACGCGCGCCTGCGGTCGAGCGCCCTCAGCCGCAGGACGAGCTCCCGCAGCTCGAACGGTTTGGTGAGGTAGTCGTCGGCACCGAGCGCGAACCCGGACGCCTTGTCGTCGATCCGGTCGGCGGCGGTGAGCATGAGGATCGGGATGCCGCTGCCGGAGGCGACGATGCGCCGGGCGACCTCGTCGCCGGAGGGGCCGGGGATGTCGCGGTCGAGGACCGCGAGGTCGTAGGAGTGGACGCTCAGCAGCTCCAGAGCGGAGTCGCCGTCCCCGGCGATGTCGGCGGCGATCGCTTCCAGCCGGAGACCGTCACGCACGGCTTCGGCCAGGTAGGGCTCGTCCTCCACGATCAGTACGCGCATGTCCGAAGCCTAGGCAGCACCACATATCGCCGACGTATGCGGCGCTTTTGCCGTAGTACGCCACCAACGGCGCGACGCCAGCGCGGCCAGCACGGCGCCGGCGGCGTTGACCAGGACGTCGTCCACGGAGGACACCCGGTCAAGACGCAGGACGTACTGTGCGGTTTCGACCAGGGCCGAGCAGCCCGCCCCGAGCGCCAGGATCCGCGGCACGGACGCCAGCGCCGCGAACCGCATCGGGGCGAAGAACCCCAGCGCCGCGAAGACCAGCAGGTTGCCGACGATGCCGAGCGTCCCCATCGTGACCAGGTCCCGCAGCGGTACCAGGCTCACCCGGGCGGGGACGGTGCCGGCACCGCCGCCCGGCATCAGGGTCATCCACAGGAACGGCACCGTCCCGTGGACCATGCCCACCTCGGCCAGCGACATCCGCCACGGCGCGGTGGTGCCGGCCGCCCGCCGACGCCGCGCCAGGGCCCACACCGCCAACGCGGCCAACGGCAGCGCGACCAACGTCATGAGCACTACACCGTTGAACGTACCGAAGCAGCCGTGCCACCGCCCGGCCATGCACATCGGAGCGGACATCATGAGCGGCCGCCGCACGACGAACGCGGCGGCCGCCACGCCGAGGATCGCCAGGCCGAGGAGCACGATGCCGCGCGTGCGGCGGGGCGGTGCCGACAGGGACGCGTTGTGGTTCATGCCCCCATTGGAGACGGAGGGCCGTTGCGCCGGCGTATGCGATTCTCGATACGCCCGCGATACCCGGAATCCCCGACGACGACCGCCGGACCGCTGGTCGGAGGCCCGTCAGGCTCCCGTGACCGAGGACAGGTACGCCTGGGTCTTCTCCGGCTCGTAGAAGAAGTTCTCGAAATCCGCAGGATCGTTGAACGCATTGGCGAAACGATCCGCCACCGGCTGAAGCTGCCCGGCGGCGCCGATGAGGTTCAGGATGTGCTCGGGCGGCGGAGCCAGCATCGCGTTGGTCCACTTGGTGACGTGCTGGGCCGTGGCCCAGTAGCGGTCGAACGTGGCCTGCATCCACTCCTCGTCGAACGGCTTGTCACCGTGTTCGAGGATGGCCGCCAGATACGCCGCCGCGCACTTGGACGCCGAGTTGGAGCCCTGCCCGGTGATCGGGTCGTTGGCGACGACCACGTCGGCCACGCCGAGGACCAGACCGCCGCCGGGGAGGCGGCCGATCGGGTTGCGGACCGTGGGCGCGTAGCGGCCGGCCAGCGTGCCGCCCGCGTCCGTCAGCTCGACCTTGGTGGCCCGCGCGTACTCCCAGGGCGTGAACTTCTCCATGAGTTCCAGAGTCAGGGAGAGGTGTTCCGCCGGGTCCTTGACGCCCTGGAAGACGTCGAGCGGGCCGCCGGGTATGCCCTCCCAGAACAGGATGTCGGCGCGGCCGGAGGTGGTGAGCGTCGGCATGACGAACAGCTCGCCGACTCCGGGCACCAGGTTGCAGCGGACCGCGTCGAACTCCGGGTGCTCCGGGCGCGGGCCGAGGCCGTGGACGTAGGCCACCGCGAGGGCGCGCTGCGGCTCGGCGTAGGGAGAGCGCTCGGGGTCCCGGGCGAACATCTGCACCAGCTCGCCCTTGCCCGCCGCGACCAGCACCAGGTCGTACGTACGGGAGAAGTAGTCGAGGTCGCCGACCGCCGCGCCGTGGATGACGAGCTGGCCGCCGCGCTGCGCGAAGGTCTCCATCCA
This sequence comes from Streptomyces sp. NPDC030838, assembly GCF_055572035.1. Lineage (NCBI taxonomy): Bacteria > Bacillati > Actinomycetota > Actinomycetes > Kitasatosporales > Streptomycetaceae > Streptomyces > Streptomyces sp. NPDC030838. The sequence goes on from NZ_JBVIED010000016.1 coordinate 118,781, forward strand.
GCCGGCCATCTTCACCCGCTGGTCGACCGACTGCGCGTACCCGTCGAGCCTGCCCACCCAGTCGATCGCGCGCTGTGTCGGGCCCGGGTCGTGCGAGCCGGGCGCCGCCACGGAGACGCCGAGTCCCTCGATCTTCGGGGCCTGGGACTCCCAGAAGTTCAGCTGGAGGTCGCGCTCGTGCTGGAGTGCCGTGTGGAACATGCACTGCGTCGACATGACCCGGCCGGAGCGGATCTCGTCCGCGGTCCGGTTCGACATCAGGGTGACCTCGTAGCCGTGCGACTGGAGGCCGAGGGCGATCTGGAGGCCGGACTGGCCGGCCCCTACGACGAGTATCTTCCGCATGCGGAAATGTCTCTCCTAGGTGGGCTACTCGGGGGTTTCCTCGAGCGCGTGGGCCACGAGGGCGAGGAGCGTCTCGATCACCGAGATCCGGCGCCGCGCGTCCATGATCATGACAGGTATGTGCGGGGGAATCGTGAGGGCTTCGCGGACGTCCTCGGGATCGAACAGCTCGCTGCCGTCGAAGTGGTTGACCGCGACGACGTACGGCAGTCCACAGCTCTCGAAGTAGTCCAGTGCCGGGAAGCAGTCCTTCAGACGGCGGGTGTCGGCCATCACCACCGCCCCGATCGCGCCGCGCACCAGGTCGTCCCACATGAACCAGAACCGCTGCTGGCCCGGCGTGCCGAACAGGTAGAGCACCAGGTCGTCGTCGAGCGTGATGCGGCCGAAGTCCATGGCCACGGTGGTGGTCAGCTTGCCGGGCGTGGCGGTGAGGTCGTCGGTCTCCTCGCTGGCCTCGGTCATCAGGGCCTCGGTCTGCAGCGGGGTGATCTCCGAGACGGAGGTGACCAGCGTGGTCTTGCCGACGCCGAAGCCGCCCGCCACCACGATCTTCGTGGCGACGGGGGCGCGGGTGCGGTCCGTCTGCCAGGGCTGTACGGGCCCCTCGTCGTCGAGGAGCGGGGAGACGCCGCGAGCGGCATCAGAGACGACGGAGTCCACTCAGCACCCTTTCCAGCAGCGCTCGGTTCGGGCGGCCCGTGCCGTGCCCGGTACCGGTTCCGTACACCCGGATCTTTCCCTGGTCCGCGAGGTCGCTGAGGAGCACGCGGACCACGCCGAGCGGCATCCTCAGCAGCGCGGCGATCTCGGCCACCGTGCGCATCCGGCGGCACAGTTCGACGATGGCCCGCATCTCCGGCATCACCCGGGTGGTGAGGGAACCATTCGTCAGTTCCTTCCGCTGCTCGGCGGCGTCCAGCGCGGCCGTGGAAGCCACGAACGTCTCGACCAGCAGGACGTGCCCGAAGCGGGTACGGCCGCCGGTGAGCGAGTAGGGGCGGACGCGGGCGGGCTTGCGGTCGCCGCCGCGCACCGGGAGCTGCGATTTGGGTGTACTCATCGGGCACTCCCCGTCGACTCGGACTCCAGGGATTTCCGTAGCTCGCTGCGCAGTTCGGGGGTCAGCACATGGCCGGCGCGGCCGACGAAGAGCGCCATGTGGTACGCCACCACGCTCATGTCGCAGTCCGCGGAGCCGTGCACCCCGAGCAGCGAGCCGTCGCTGATCGACATCACGAACAGGCTGCCCTCGTCCATCGCGACCATGGTGTGCTTCACCCCGCCGAACTCCAGCAGCCGGGCGGCGCCGATGGTGAGGCTGCCGATGCCGGAGACGATGGTGGCCAGGTCGGCGGAGGAGCCGCGCGGGCCGGCGGGGCGGCCGGCGCGGGGGGCGCGGGCGGCCTCGTTCCGCCCGGGGTCGGACGAGAGCAGCAGCAGTCCGTCGGAGGAGACCACCGCGACGGAGAGGATGCCGGGCACCTCCTCGACGAGGTTGGTCAGCAGCCAGTGCAGGTTGCGGGCTTCACTGCTCAGTCCGAAGGTACTGGGCGCGGTCAACTGCTTGCCTCCTCGACTGTGCCCCCCGTGGCTTCTTCGGCTTGTGCGTGTCCTGCGGTCGTGCGGTGGTGAGGTGCGGGGACGTCCGGCGTCCTGGTCTGGGCCGTCTGCTCGGCGATCTCCGCCTCGACATCACGGCGCCCGGCCTCCGCCCCCCGGCGGAAGCCGCCCAGCCGGCGGCGCAGTGCCTCGGCGTCGACGCCCTCGGTACGCTGCCGGGGCGCCGCCGCGGGCGCGGTGATCTTCGGGGTGCGCTTGGGCAGCCCCTTGTCGGTGAGCTGGTCCTCGCCCTCGTCGGGAGCGCGGTCGTGCGTGTCGGGGCCGATGGCGTAGGGGTCGGCGGGGGCCTCCGGCGTCTTCGTGGCGGGCCGCTCGGGTTCGGGTTCCGGCTCCGGCTCGGCGGCGGGCTCCGGGATGAGCAGCTCCATGGTGGTCTCGGCGGGGGCCTCCGCGGCGGGCACCGCCTCGGACTCGGGCTCGCCGTCCGACTCGGGCTCGTCGCCCGGCTCCGGCTCCCGCTCCCGCTCCGACTCCGGCTCCTGCTGCGGCTCCGGTTCTACGTCGCTCCCGGCCTGCTCCTCCGGCCGTACGTCCGCCTCGACGCCGGCCGCGGCGTCCGCGGCGGCCTCCTCCTGCCGTACGGCCTTCTCCGCGAGCGCGACCAGCGGGTCGGTGTGCTTGGCGCGGCCGGGCAGGACGTTGGAGTTGGCCTCGGCGTCCGCGCCGGGGAGGGAGAAGGTGAGGGTGCCGTCCGGGGAGGGCGAGGCGCTGGGCACGGCGGCCGGCCCGGCCTCGGCGAGCAGCGGCTGCGGCAGCACCACGACCGCCGCGACGCCGCCCTGCTTCTGCTCCCGCAGCTGGACCCGCACTCCGAGCCGGTGGGCGAGCCGGGCGACGACGTACAGGCCCAGCCCGAGCCCGTCGTCGCCCTCCTGGTCGTACGCGGCCTCGGGGTCGAAGTCGGCGAGCCGGGCGTTGAGCCGGGTCATCCGCTCCTCGGTCATGCCGATACCGCCGTCCTGCACGGAGAGCATGACCTCGCCGTTCTCCAGCAGCCAGCCGGAGACCTCGACGGGCACGTCGGGCGGGGAGAACGAGGTGGCGTTCTCCATCAGCTCGGCGAGCAGGTGGGAGAGGTCGTCGGCGGCGAACCCGGCGATGTGGGCGTGCGGCGGCAGCGCGGAGATCCGGACCCGCTCGTAGCGCTCGATCTCGCTGACCGCCGCCCGGGCGACGTCGACCAGCGGGACGGGTCCGTGGTGCTGCTGGACGTGCTCGGTACCGGCCAGGACGAGCAGGTTCTCGCTGTGCCGGCGCATCACGGTGGCGAAGTGGTCGAGCTTGAACAGGGTGGAGAGCCGGTCCGGGTCCTGCTCGCGCTCCTCCAGCTGCTCGATCACGGCGAGCTGACGTTCGACCAGACCGAGCGTGCGCAGCGCCAGGCTGACGAACGTACCGCCGATGCTGGTGCGCACCCGCTCCAACTGGGCGGTCGACTCCGCCAGTTCCGCGCGCAGCTGCTCGCGGGCGTCGGCCATCTTCTGCCGCTGCCCGACCAGGTGCTTGCGGTCGGCCTCCAGCGTGGCGACCCGCTCGTGCAGGGCGACGGCCTGCGCGTGCAGGGCGTTGACGGAGCGAACGACGCGGGCGAACTCGTCGTTGCGCCCGGTGAACTTGACCGGTTCCTCGGCGGCCGGGTCGGCGGCCTCGGCGAGCCGGGCGGAGCCGATGCGCAGCACGGCGAGCGGTCGGGTGAGGGTGCGCGCCATGGCGGTGGCGATGCCGACGGCGAGCAGGAGCAGCGCGCCGAGGAGGGCGATCCGGATCTCCAGCTCGGTGACGTCGTCGTCGCGCAGCGCCTCCAGGTCCTTGGTGCGGCGGTCGTAGAGCGCGGACTCGACGCCGCGCATCGCGTCGACGCGGGCGGAGAGCGCGGCGTTCAGCTTCGCGGCGTCGGTGGCGAGTTCGGTGTCGGAGAGGGTCGGCTGGTCGGTGAGGGCGGCGAGGTACTTCTCGGCGGAGTTGACCTCGGGGCCGGTGACCGTGGAGTCGTACGAGGTGCGGGCGGCCTTGGGCGCGGTCTCCCGGAAGTCCGCCAGGGCCGCGTCGGAGCGCAGCCGGGCCTGCTGGGCGGCGGCGGTGAGCGCGGCGCGCTGCCGGGCGTCGGCCTGGGAGGAGGTGGTGGCGGTGGTGGGCACGCCGGTGACGGGGTCGATGACCGTCTGGGTGGTGCGCGGCACGTTGAGCGCGGCGAGCAGCAGGCCGCGGGCGGCGGCGGACTGCTGGACGGCGGAGTCGAGTTCGGCGAGGGCGTACGCTCCGGCGCCCGCGCGGGGCGGGAGCTGTTCGGCCAGGTCCTCGGCGAGCCGGTGGAGTTCGGCGATGGCGTCGGAGTACGCCTGGTGCGCTTCGAGAGCGGTGCTCTTTCCGGTGAGCGCCGCTCTGCGGACGGCCGCGATACCGTCCAGGTCCTTCAGCACCGACGCCGGGGTGTCACTGTCCGCGCGCAGCTCCTCCACCTGCCGGTCGACCCGGGCGGAGCGCTGCTCGGAGGGCGCCTTGGACTTGGGGCGGCCGGCCGCGACGTACGAGATCACCTCGTCGCGCTCGTCGGCGAGCGCGTGGGCGAGGGCGAGGGCGTCCTGGGTCTGCTCGGAGAGCGTCACCAGTTCCTGGGTGTCGTGGGCCTGTCCCGCGGCGGCGAGCACGGAGGGGGTGCCCGCACCGGCGATCGCGGCGGCCACCACGGCGACGGCCACGATGAGGCGGTTGCGTACGCGGGTGGGGCGGCCCTTGCCGACGGGAGTGTGCTCCGCTGCCCCCTCGGGGGCCGTCTGCCTGTCTGTGCGCCGAGGCCGCTTCTTCTGCACCGGTGCTCGCATTCCTGACTCGTGTACCCGTGGACCCGGGTGACGCTCCGTCAACTGGTGCGTACTCCCGGTACAGTTCCCGACCCTCCCAGTGCCGGTGGGCAGGGGACGTGCATCGTCTGACCCGCCACCCGAAGGAGTGAACATCGGACCGGAGTTGGCGGGCAAGTTCCTCTGGCGCGTGCGACAGCCTTGCGCGGCGGGCCGGTTGGACGTCTGCCGCAGGCTTTGGCAGGATTCGCCGCCACGCCTTCCCGGAGTGCGCCATTCCATCCCAAACCCGGCTCCTGACCTGCGACGGTTCGATGATTCGGCGACCGATGCCAGCCTTTCGCGGACCTTGTGAAGGGCTCGTGCAGACTGACCGGATGCGTACGGAACTTGTCTCGGTGGCGGGCGATCCCGCGCGCCCCAACGAGGACTTCGCCGGTGTCGGACTTCCCGCCTCCGGACAGGGCGGTTGTCTGGTCGTCCTGGACGGCGTGACCCCGCCGCGGGGCGGAACCGGCTGTCTGCATTCCGTCCCCTGGTACACCGCGCGCCTGGGCGGGGCGCTGACCGAACTGACCGTTTCACTCCCGGATGTTCCGCTGGCGGACGCACTGGCCCGCGCGATCGCACGTACCTCCGAAGCCCACACCGAAACCTGTGACCTTTCTCACCCACGCACCCCACAGGCAACGGTGGTCCTGGCCCGCTGGACGGAGGAGACCGTCGAGTACCTGGTCCTGTCCGACTCCGCCCTGCTCCTCGAATCCCCCGACGGCGCGGTCACCCCCGTCCTCGACGACCGCCTCACCCGCCTCCCCCGCGCGGCCCTCACCTCCGACACCGCCATCGACGCCACCCTGCGCAACAAGGAGGGCGGCTTCTTCACCGCCGCCGCGGACCCGGCGGTCGCCGCCCGCGCGGTGACGGGCACCGTCCCGCGCGCGTCGGTCGCCTCCCTGACCGCCCTCACCGACGGCGCCACCCGCTGGACGGAGAAGTTCCGGGAAGGCGACTGGACCGACCTCCACAGCGCGATCCGCAAGAACGGCCCCCAGTGGCTGATCGACCGGGTGCGCACCCTGGAGGAGGCGGACCGGGAGCAGCGGACGCGCCTGGGCCGCGGCAAGACGCACGACGACGCGACGGTGGTGTTCGTGGAGTTCTGAGTGAAGTTCTGAGTTCTGAGTGGGCTTCCGAGCGGAGTCCCGAGTAGCGCCCGAGGCCGGCACCCCCGCTCCCACCAGCGGAAACAGCACCCGGAGCCAGTGATCGCTGACAGCGAACAAGGGCCTGGGAACATTCAAGCTCTTCCGCGCATTGAGTCGGCATAACTCAACTTGACTGCCGAAGGGGAGATCATGGCTGCTGAGTCCACGGCGTTCACACCGCTCACCCTGCCTGTGCTGCCGCTCGACGACGAGGTCGTGCTGCCCGGGATGGTGGTTCCGCTGGACCTCAATGACGCCGATGTACGGGCCGCGGTGGAAGCCGCTCAGGCGGCCGCGCGGTCGGAGCCGGGCAAGCCCAGGGTCCTCCTGGTGCCCCGCGTCGACGGGACCTACGCGAGCACCGGTGTGCTCGGCACCGTCGAGCAGGTCGGCCGGCTGGCGGACGGTGACCCGGGCGCCCTGATCCGCGGGCGTGGGCGGGTGAAGATCGGCGCCGGGACGACCGGGCCGGGCGCCGCCCTGTGGGTCGAGGGCACGCGGATCGACGAGAGCGTGCCCGACCCGCTGCCGGGGCACGTCACCGAGCTGGTCAAGGAGTACAAGGCCCTCGCCACCGCCTGGCTGAAGAAGCGCGGCGCCTGGCAGGTGGTCGACCGGGTGCAGGCGATCGACGACGTCTCCGCGCTCGCCGACAACTCCGGTTACTCCCCGTTCCTCACCACCGAGCAGAAGGTCGAGCTGCTGGAGACCGCCGACCCGGTCGCCCGCCTCAGGCTCGCCACCCAGCAGTTGCGCGACCACCTCGCCGAGCAGGACGTCGCCGAGACCATCGCCAAGGACGTCCAGGAGGGCGTCGACAAGCAGCAGCGCGAGTTCCTGCTGCGCCGTCAGCTGGAGGCGGTCCGCAAGGAGCTGCGCGAGCTGAACGGCGAGAAGGAGGGCGAGGAGTCCGACGACTACCGCGCCCGCGTCGAGGCCGCCGACCTGCCCGAGAAGGTCCGCGAGGCCGCCCTCAAGGAGGTCGACAAGCTGGAGCGGGCGAGCGACCAGTCCCCCGAGGGCTCCTGGATCCGCACCTGGCTGGACACCGTCCTCGAACTCCCGTGGAACGAGCGGACCGAGGACGCGTACGACATCCAGGGCGCCAAGGCGATCCTGGACGCCGAGCACGCCGGCCTGGAGGACGTGAAGGAGCGGATCACCGAGTACCTGGCGGTGCGCAAGCGCCGCGGCGAGCGCGGCCTCGGCGTCGTCGGTGGACGGCGCGGCGGTGCCGTCCTGGCCCTGGTGGGCCCGCCCGGCGTCGGCAAGACCAGCCTCGGCGAGTCCGTCGCGCACGCCATGGGGCGCAAGTTCGTCCGCGTCGCCCTCGGCGGTGTCCGCGACGAGGCGGAGATCCGCGGCCACCGGCGCACGTACGTCGGCGCGCTGCCCGGCCGGATCGTCCGCGCCATCAAGGAGGCCGGTTCGATGAACCCGGTCGTCCTGCTGGACGAGATCGACAAGGTCGGCTCCGACTTCCGCGGCGACCCGGCCGCGGCGCTCCTCGAAGTCCTCGACCCCGCCCAGAACCACACCTTCCGCGACCACTACCTGGAGGTCGAACTCGACCTGTCGGACGTCGTCTTCCTGGCCACGGCCAACGTCCTGGAGGCCATCCCCGAGGCCCTGCTCGACCGGATGGAACTGGTCCGGCTGGACGGCTACACCGAGGACGAGAAGGTCGTCATCGCCCGTGACCACCTGGTGCCGCGCCAGCTGGAGCGCGCCGGGCTCGGCGCGGACGAGGTGACCATCGACGAGAGCGCGCTGCGCAAGCTGGCCGGTGAGTACACGCGCGAGGCCGGCGTACGCAATCTGGAGCGGTCCGTCGCCCGGCTGCTGCGCAAGGTCGCCGCACAGCACGAACTGGGCGAGCGGGAGCTGCCGTTCACCATCACCGACGCCGATCTGCGCGGCCTGATCGGCCGCCCGCACCATGTGCCGGAGTCGGCCCAGGACCCGGCCGAGCGCCGTACGTCCGTCCCGGGCGTGGCGACGGGCCTGGCGGTGACCGGCGCGGGCGGTGACGTCCTCTACGTGGAGGCGTCGCTGGCCGACCCGGAGACGGGCGCGGCGGGCCTGACCCTCACCGGCCAGCTGGGCGACGTGATGAAGGAGAGCGCACAGATCGCCCTGTCCTTCCTCCGCTCCCACGGCGCCGAGCTGGAACTCCCGGTCGCCGACCTGAAGGACCGGGGCGTGCACATCCACTTCCCGGCGGGCGCGGTCCCGAAGGACGGCCCGAGCGCCGGCATCACGATGACGACGGCCCTGGCGTCCCTCCTCTCCGGCCGCCTGGTCCGCACCGACGTGGCCATGACCGGCGAGGTCTCCCTGACCGGCCGGGTCCTGCCCATCGGCGGCGTGAAGCAGAAGCTGCTCGCCGCGCACCGCGCGGGCGTCACCACGGTGATCATCCCCAAGCGCAACGAGCCCGACCTGGACGACGTCCCCGCCGAGGTGCTGGACAAGCTCGACGTCCACACCGTCACCGACGTCCGCCAGGTCCTGGAGCTGGCCCTGACGCCGGCCACGAGCGGCGCGGCGCCGGAGGTTCCGGTCGCGGCGTGACGGACGCGTCCGGACAACAGAAGGCCCGGGTCCCGTGAGGGAGGCCCGGGCCTTCGCCATGGGCGCGTGGGCGGGCCCTAACCCCTACTCCGTGTGGTGTCAAGTCCCGAAACTTCGGAACATGACCCTTTTGCCCCGATTCGGCCTACTGGAAGTGCGGCCCCACCGGAAAGACCGGACAAGGCGAAGGGCCCTCGGAGAGTAGGACGAACCCATGACGCACACGAAGGAAAACAAGCCGGAGATCCGTCAGAAGCGCGGAATCCGTCTCGCGACGGTCGTGGCCTCGGTCGCGGTGGCCGCCGGCGGGATGTTCCTCTCGGGGGGCGCGGCCTCGGCGGCCCCGATGCCCGCATCGTCGGCCGTGAGCTCGGTCGCCACGCACAGCGACCACGGGCACTGGGAGAAGCACTGCAAGTGGCACAAGCACCACAAGCACGGCCACTGGCACAAGCACTGCAAGTGGGTCAAGGTCCACGACCACCACGATCACCATGACCACCACGACCACCACAAGAAGGACCACCACAAGAAGGACAAGCACGACGACTGATCCGTACCGACGCGATGCCCCGCCGTCCCTCGACCGGCGGGGCATCGCCGTGTCCGTGGGGCTATCCGAGGGCGAGCGCCTGCAGTCGGTCGTACGCGCCGTTGAACCTGTTGTGGTCTCCCACGGTCGGGCCCGTGGAGGTGTACTGCCACATCGTGTAGTACGCCCACCCCGCCGGCAGCTCCCCCACCGTCGACGCGTACCGCGCGATCCACAGCGGGTTGTACTGGGCGAATCCGGCGTAGTTGCCGGTGCACTGCTTCCACCAGCTGGTGGCGGTGTAGATGACGGCGTCGCGGCCGGTGCGGGCCTTGTAGGTGTTCAGGAAGTCGCGGATCCAGGAGACCATCGCGGTCTGCGACTTGCCGTAGCAGGCGGCGCCGTAGGGGTTCCACTCGATGTCGAGGGCACCGGGGAGGGTCTTGCCGTCGCGGGACCAGCCGCCGCCGTTGTCGACGAAGTAGTTGGCCTGGGTGGCGCCGCTGGTGGTGTCGGGGGTGGCGAAGTGGTAGGCGCCACGGATCATGCCCACGTTGTACGAGCCGTTGTACTGCTGCGCGAAGTACGGGTTCTTGTAGTACGTGCCTTCCGTGGCCTTCACGTAGGCCCACTTCACCCCGCTGTTCCACAGGGTCGTCCAGGCGACGTTGCCCTGGTGGCTGCTGACGTCCACGCCTTCGGTCTGGGTGGCGTCACCGGGGGTGGGCGTGCCGTGCACGCCGTCGTGGGCCGGCACGCCCATGCCCATGTAGGCGGTGCCGCGGGCGGGGGTGTCGGCGGCGGACGACGGGACGGTGAAGAGGAGGGAGAAGGCGGCGAGCAGGATGCCGGCGACGGTCAGACGGCGCCGGCGTCGGGTCGTTCCGGATCTGTGCACGGGCATGACGTGCCTCCGAAGACTGAAGACTCGATGAGGGGGTGCTCGGTGGGGGGAACACGGTGGGGTGGACGTCATCGTCCGGTACTGGCGTGGGCATGCCAGTAATTGCCTGGTAAAGAAGCTACGCACGCAGAAGTGCGGGTGGGAAGAGGGACCGGTTGCCGCCGTTGGTCTACGCCTGCGAAATACTGGCGGAGCTGCGGCGATGGTTGCCTTTGGCAGGAACTTTCAGGATCGGGAAACCGGATCAGGGGTGCTGACGTGCACGAGGACGGAAACGGCGGCGGACACGGAGGCGAATCCGCGGCGTCGCCGAGTGGTGTGGACCAGGAGTACCTGGCCCTGGAGCGGGAGCTGACGGTGCTGATGCGCCGGGCCCGCGCCAAGCAGGGCGAGATGGCCCGCGCGGTCCACCCCGACCTGGAGTCGGCGGCGTACGGCCTGCTCGTACGGCTGGACGAGTGCGGCCGGCAGCGCGCCACCGAGCTGGCGGCCTACATCGGCGTCGGCAAGGCCACCATGTCCCGTCAGCTGCGCGCCCTGGAGGACCTGGGCCTGGTGGCCCGCGAGCCGGACCCGGCCGACGGCCGCGCCTGGCTGGTGCACCTCACCGAGGAGGGCCGCCGCCGGGTGCAGCGGGTGCGGGAGGCCCGCCGGGCCCGCTACGTCAGCCAGCTCGCCCACTGGGACCGCCGCGAGGTGGCGGAACTGGCCCGACTGCTGCAGCAGCTCAACCGCGGCATGGAGAAGTAGCCCCCGGTCGGTAATTCCGCCGACGGGCCGTCAGCGAAGTGCCAGGATGGACGGATGTCCACCGCTTACGACATTCCTGAGGTGCTGGACCGCCGCGAGGGCCCCTACGGCGAGGTCGTGCTGCGCCGGCACGGTGATGTGCTGCAGATCATCGCGAACGGCTGCTTCCTGATGGACACCTCCGACGGCCGTTCGGAACGGCGGCTGGTCGACGCGGCGCTGGCCGCGCTCGACGAGCGGCCGGCGCCCCGGCTGCTGATCGGCGGACTGGGGGTCGGCTTCTCGCTCGCACACGCCGCGAACGCCCGCTGGGGGCGGATCACGGTCGTGGAGCGCGAGCCCGCCGTCATCGACTGGCATCGCGGCGGACCCCTTTCCGACCTGTCCCGGAAGGCTCTGTCCGATCCCCGCACCGAGATCGTCGAGGCTGATCTCGTCAGTTTCGTCAATGAGACATCCGCCACGTATGACGCGCTGTGCCTGGACATCGACAACGGGCCCGGATGGACCGTCACGGAAGGCAACGACGGACTGTACGAACCGGCCGGACTGGCAAGCTGCGCAAGGGTGTTGAGTCCCGGCGGGGTGCTCGCGGTATGGTCCGCGGAACCCTCCCCGGAATTCGAAGAAACCTTGTGGAATGCCGGATTCCAGCATGTGCGTACCGAAGAGATCCCCGTTGCCCGGGGCGTTCCGGACGTCGTGCACCTCGGCGTCCGACCTGGATAGCAAAGGCGCGGTGACTCCCCGTACGCTGCTTCCCTGACGCGGATCATTCAAGCGTCAATCGCAGTCATGCGCAGACATGGGATCACCCCACTGATTCCGGAAAGCACACTTTTGGGGCGGGCGATGGAGCAGACACAGACCTCCCACAACGGCACGGCGACGACCACTCCGGGCGCGCAGCGCCGGGTCCTGGTGGTCGAGGACGACCCGACGATCGTCGACGCCATCGCGGCCCGCCTGCGCGCCGAGGGATTCCTGGTGCAAACGGCCGGCGACGGTCCGGCGGCGGTCGACACGGCGGAGGCCTGGCAGCCCGACCTGCTGATTCTCGACATCATGCTGCCGGGCTTCGACGGGCTGGAGGTGTGCCGCCGGGTGCAGGCCCAGCGGCCCGTCCCGGTCCTGATGCTCACCGCGCGCGACGACGAGACCGACATGCTGGTCGGGCTCGGCGTCGGCGCCGACGACTACATGACCAAGCCGTTCTCCATGCGGGAGCTGGCCGCCCGCGTGCATGTGCTGCTGCGCCGGGTGGAGCGGGCCGCGCTGGCCGCCTCCACGCCGCGCAGCGGCATCCTGCGCCTCGGCGAACTGGAGATCGACCACGCGCAGCGCCGGGTGCGGGTGAAGTCGGAGGACGTGCATCTGACGCCCACCGAGTTCGATCTGCTGGTGTGCCTGGCGAACACCCCGCGCGCGGTGCTCTCCCGTGAGCAGCTGCTCGCCGAGGTGTGGGACTGGGCGGACGCCTCCGGCACCCGCACGGTCGACAGCCACATCAAGGCGCTGCGCCGGAAGATCGGCGCCGAGCGGATCCGCACGGTGCACGGCGTGGGCTACGCCCTGGAGACCCCGACGCCATGAGCGACGGGCGGAGAGCCGCACGGAGGAGCCCCGGGGAGCCCTGGGGCGGCCTACGCCCGTTCTCGATCAAGACCAAGCTGGGGGCGCTGGTCGTCATCTCGGTGCTGATCACCACCGGTCTGATGATGGTGGCCATGCGCACCGAGACCGAACTGCGCTTCATCACGGTCTTCTCGATGATCGCCACGCTGCTGATCACGCAGTTCGTGGCGCACTCGCTCACCGCGCCGCTGGACGAGATGAACGCGGTGGCCCGCTCCATCTCGCAGGGCGACTACAGCCGCCGGGTGCGCGAGAACCGGCGGGACGAGCTGGGCGACCTGGCCCAGACGATCAATGTCATGGCGGACGAGCTGGAGGCGCAGGACCGCCAGCGCAAGGAGCTGGTCGCCAACGTCTCGCACGAGCTGCGCACCCCCATCGCGGGTCTGCGCGCGGTGCTGGAGAACGTCGTCGACGGCATCGCCGAGGCCGACCCCGAGACCATGCGTACGGCGCTGAAGCAGACCGAGCGCCTGGGGCGGCTGGTGGAGACGCTGCTGGACCTGTCCCGGCTGGACAACGGCGTCGTCCCGCTGAAGAAGCGGCGGTTCGAGGTGTGGCCGTATCTGTCGGGCGTGCTGAAGGAGGCCAACATGGTCGCCTCGGCGCGCGCGGGCATCGCCTCCGGCTCCGGCAGCCACACCCGTACCGACGTCCATCTGCATCTCGACGTCTCCCCGCCGGAGCTGACCGCGCACGCCGACCCGGAGCGCATCCACCAGGTGGTCGCCAACCTGATCGACAACGCGGTCAAGCACAGCCCGCCGCACGGCCGGGTGACGGTGAAGGCGCGGCGCGGGGCCCAGCCGGAGTCGCTGGAGCTGGAGGTGCTGGACGAGGGCCCGGGCATTCCGCGTTCGGAGTGGCACCGGGTGTTCGAGCGGTTCAACCGGGGTGTGGTCAGCCGGCCGCACGGCCCTGGCAGCGACGGCGGCACGGGTCTGGGTCTGGCGATCGCGCGCTGGGCGGTGGATCTGCACGGCGGCCGGATCGGGGTGGCCGAATCCGAGCGGGGTTGCCGGATTCTTGTCACCCTTCCGGGACTGCCATCCCTGCCAAGTTGACGTAAGGTTCGAAGCGGAGCCACAAGATCCACGGACGTCCGCACTGACGGACACGTGTGATCAGGGAAGGGTCCGCGCCTCCTGCCGCGCCGGGCCCGTCTCGTCGTACCCGTCGTGCCTGCTCACAGGCCGGAACCACGCTTGTTTCCCGCCATTATCAAGCCCGAAACACGCTTTCCGATGTGACTTACGCGACGATGAACGGGCCGGGCCTGACCTTCACGGTCAGGGAGGCGTAGCCTTTATTCCCGCTGTCCATCACCTTGTGAAGCGGAAGAGGGCGGTTGCCGCCGTGTCGCCACAGTCCCCCAGTAACGCATCGAGCATCTCCACCGACGCCGACCAAGCGGGCAAGAACCCCGCTGCCGCGTTCGGTGCCAACGAGTGGCTCGTCGACGAGATCTATCAGCAGTACCTCCAGGACCCGAATTCGGTAGACCGCGCCTGGTGGGACTTCTTCGCCGATTACAAGCCGGGGGCGGCCAACGCCTCGGCTCCGGCGGGTACCGCGGCCGCGGGGGCCGCGGAGACCACCACCACGGCTCAGACGCCGGCCGCGCCCGCGGTTCCGGCCGCTCCCGCCGCCCCGGCCGCTCAGGCCCCGGCCCCGGCCCCGGCGGCCCCGAAGCCCGCCGCCGCTCCGGCCCCGGCCGCTCCGGCCGCCAAGGCCGCCGCTCCGGCTCCGGCCCCGGCGAAGCCCGCCGCCGCCCAGCCGAAGGCCGCTCCGGCCACCGAGGCCCCCGCGGGCCCCGAGCTGGTCACGCTGCGCGGCCCGGCCGCCGCGGTCGCGAAGAACATGAACGCCTCGCTGGAGCTGCCGACCGCCACCTCGGTCCGCGCGGTGCCGGTGAAGCTGCTCTTCGACAACCGCATCGTCATCAACAACCACCTGAAGCGGGCCCGGGGCGGGAAGATCTCCTTCACCCACCTCATCGGCTTCGCGATGGTGCAGGCCATCAAGGCCATGCCGTCGATGAACTGGTCGTACGGGGAGAAGGACGGCAAGCCGACCCTCATCAAGCCCCCGCACGTCAACCTCGGCCTCGCCATCGACCTGGTCAAGCCGAACGGCGACCGGCAGCTGGTCGTCGCGGCGATCAAGAAGGCCGAGACGCTGAACTTCTTCGAGTTCTGGCAGGCCTACGAGGACATCGTCCGCCGCGCCCGTGACGGCAAGCTGACGATGGACGACTTCACCGGGGTCACGGTCTCCCTGACCAACCCCGGCGGCCTCGGCACCGTCCACTCCGTGCCGCGCCTGATGCCCGGCCAGTCGGTGATCATGGGCGTCGGCTCCATGGACTACCCGGCGGAGTTCCAGGGCACCTCCCAGGACACCCTGAACAAGCTCGGCATCTCGAAGGTCATGACGCTCACGTCGACCTACGACCACCGGGTCATCCAGGGCGCCGCGTCCGGCGAGTTCCTGCGCCAGGTCGCGAACCTCCTGCTCGGCGAGAACAACTTCTACGACGAGATCTTCGAGGCGCTGCGCATCCCCTACGAGCCGGTCCGCTGGCTCAAGGACATCGACGCCTCGCACGACGACGACGTCACCAAGGCCGCCCGCGTCTTCGAGCTGATCCACTCCTACCGGGTCCGCGGCCACGTCATGGCCGACACCGACCCGCTGGAGTACCGCCAGCGCAAGCACCCGGACCTCGACATCGTCGAGCACGGGCTGACGCTGTGGGACCTGGAGCGCGAGTTCGCCGTCGGCGGCTTCGCCGGCAAGTCGATGATGAAGCTCCGCGACATCCTCGGCGTGCTCCGCGACTCGTACTGCCGCACCACCGGCATCGAGTTCATGCACATCCAGGACCCCAAGCAGCGCAAGTGGATCCAGGACCGCGTGGAGCGCCCGCACGCCAAGCCGGAGCGCGAGGAGCAGCTGCGCATCCTGCGCCGGCTGAACGCGGCTGAGGCCTTCGAGACCTTCCTGCAGACGAAGTACGTCGGCCAGAAGCGCTTCTCCCTGGAGGGCGGCGAGTCCGTCATCCCGCTGCTGGACGCGGTGCTGGACTCGGCCGCCGAGTCCCGCCTGGACGAGGTCGTCATCGGCATGGCCCACCGCGGCCGCCTGAACGTCCTCGCCAACATCGTCGGCAAGTCGTACGCCCAGATCTTCCGCGAGTTCGAGGGCAACCTCGACCCGAAGTCGATGCACGGCTCCGGCGACGTGAAGTACCACCTGGGCGCCGAGGGCACCTTCACGGGCCTGGACGGCGAGCAGATCAAGGTCTCCCTGGTCGCGAACCCGTCGCACCTGGAGGCGGTGGACCCCGTCCTGGAGGGCGTCGCCCGCGCCAAGCAGGACATCATCAACAAGGGCGGCACGGACTTCACCGTCCTGCCGGTGGCGATCCACGGCGACGCGGCCTTCGCGGGCCAGGGCGTGGTGGCCGAGACCCTGAACATGTCGCAGCTGCGCGGCTACCGCACCGGCGGCACGGTCCACATCGTCATCAACAACCAGGTCGGCTTCACGGCCGCGCCCGAGTCGTCTCGCTCGTCGATGTACGCCACGGACGTGGCCCGCATGATCGAGGCCCCGATCTTCCACGTGAACGGCGACGACCCGGAGGCCGTGGTCCGCGTCGCGCGTCTGGCCTTCGAGTTCCGCCAGGCGTTCAACAAGGACGTGGTGATCGACCTCATCTGCTACCGCCGCCGCGGTCACAACGAGTCGGACAACCCGGCCTTCACCCAGCCGCTGATGTACGACCTGATCGACAAGAAGCGCTCGGTGCGCAAGCTCTACACCGAGTCCCTGATCGGTCGCGGCGACATCACCCTGGAAGAGGCCGAGCAGGCGCTCCAGGACTACCAGGGCCAGCTGGAGAAGGTCTTCACCGAGGTCCGCGAGGCCACCTCGCAGCCGGCGGCGGTGGCCGTCCCCGACGCGCAGGCCGAGTTCCCGGTCGCCGTCGGCACCGCGGTCACCTCCGAGGTCGTCAAGCGGATCGCCGAGTCGCAGGTCAACATCCCCGACCACATCACCGTCCACCCGCGTCTGCTGCCGCAGCTGCAGCGCCGGGCGACGATGGTCGAGGACGGCACCATCGACTGGGGCATGGGCGAGACCCTCGCGTTCGGCTCGCTGCTCCTGGAGGGCGTGCCGGTCCGCCTGGCGGGCCAGGACTCCCAGCGCGGCACCTTCGGCCAGCGCCACGCGGTCATCATCGACCGCGAGACGGGCGAGGAGTACACGCCGCTGCAGTACCTCTCCGAGGACCAGGCGCGGCTGAACGTCTACAACTCCCTGCTGTCCGAGTACGCGGCGATGGGCTTCGAGTACGGCTACTCGCTGGCCCGCCCCGACGCGCTCGTGCTGTGGGAGGCCCAGTTCGGCGACTTCGTCAACGGCGCCCAGACGGTCGTGGACGAGTTCATCTCGTCGGCCGAGCAGAAGTGGGCCCAGACGTCCGGCGTCGTCCTGCTCCTCCCGCACGGCTACGAGGGCCAGGGCCCGGACCACTCGTCCGCCCGCCCGGAGCGGTTCCTCCAGCTGTGCGCGCAGAACAACATGACGGTCGCCATGCCGACCTCGCCGTCGAACTACTTCCACCTCCTGCGGTGGCAGGTGCACAACCCGCACCACAAGCCGCTGGTCGTCTTCACGCCGAAGTCGATGCTGCGCCTCAAGGCCGCCGCGTCGAAGGCGGAGGAGTTCACCACGGGCCAGTTCCGCCCGGTCATCGGCGACGGCTCGGTGGACCCGGCGGCCGTGAAGAAGGTCGTCTTCTGCGCGGGCAAGGTCTACTACGACCTGGAAGCCGAGCGGGTCAAGCGCGGCGTGACGGACACCGCGATCATCCGTATCGAGCGGCTGTACCCGCTGCCGGGTGCCGAGCTCCAGGCGGAGATCAAGAAGTACCCGAACGCCGAGAAGTACCTGTGGGCCCAGGAGGAGCCGGCGAACCAGGGTGCGTGGCCGTTCATCGCGCTCAACCTGATCGACCACCTGGACCTGGCGGTCGGCGCCGACGTCCCGCACGGCGAGCGCCTGCGCCGCATCTCGCGTCCGCACTCCTCGTCCCCGGCCGTCGGTTCCGCGAAGCGGCACCAGGCCGAGCAGGAGCAGCTGGTGCGTGAGGTGTTCGAGGCGTGAGCCCGAGCCACTGACAACACCGGTTCGGTGTGAGGGCCCGGTCCCCTTCGGGGGCCGGGCCCTTCGTCATGCGGTCGGGGGGTCGTAGTAGACGGTGAGGTGCTTCATCGAGTCGCGCAGTCGGCTGCCGAAGACCGGGCGGATCCGCAGGCCCCGCAGGCGGGCGAGCAGTTCGGGAACGCTGCCCGACCTGACGAGTTCGCTCTCCACCTCGTCATAGGCGGCCACACAGTCGCGGTGCTGCTCCGCGCGGCTCCACAGGATCAGCGGATAGCCGAGGGCGCGCGCCCGGTCGGGCACGGTGGTCGGGCGCGGGTGGCCGCTGTGCCGACACAGGAGCGGGACGGCGTTCGCTGGGGTGTCCAGCAACGCCTGGAAGTCGGCTTCAAAGGGGGCCGTCCCTCGGTCGGCGTGCGGTCTGAGCGCGGTCAGCGGTCCGCGCCGCAGCGCGGCCAGGCGCCGCACGTCGGCCCTGCTCCTCTGGAGCCCGCGGATGAACACGTTGCACTCGGCGCGCAGCGGGAGGTGCGGGGTCCAGTCATCGACCGCGACGGACCACAGCAGCCACTCGGGCAGCCGGAACTCCACCGTGGGCCGGCGCCTGCTGGTGTCGGCCTGCCCCAGCGCGGTCCGCAGACTGTCCTCCAACAGCACCGGCGAGATGTCCCCGGCGCCGTGCATCCGGCCGGTCGCCTCGTGGAGGCGTCTGCCGCCCTGGACAGCACTCAGGCTCCACTCGGGTCCCTGGGAGATCTTCACAGTGATGTGGCACCCGGTGGCACCGCCGAGCACCCTCTGCCGCTCCTTCTCGGGTAGCTCGTCCACCTCCCGGTCGATCCACTGCTGCAACGCGAAGTGACCCTGCGTCTCCCGCCGCGCAGCGAGATCGTCCCGGACCCGCCCGACGTAGCGCACGACGGCGTCCTCCGACTCCAGCGCGTACAGGTGCCCGGCCCCGTCGCGCCAGCTGCGCAGCGGGTGGGGCGGGTCCGGCAGCTTCCCGTCCGGGTCGATGAGCCGCTGCACGATCCCCGGCTCCCACGGGGGCTCCAGCCGGGCCAGCCGGGCGTACAGGTCCAGCCGCT
Organism: Streptomyces sp. NPDC030838; assembly: GCF_055572035.1. Classification (NCBI taxonomy): domain Bacteria; kingdom Bacillati; phylum Actinomycetota; class Actinomycetes; order Kitasatosporales; family Streptomycetaceae; genus Streptomyces; species Streptomyces sp. NPDC030838. The sequence continues at coordinate 137,413 of NZ_JBVIED010000016.1, forward strand.
GGGGCGACGGAGGTCTCGGGTCGTACGACGACATCCGGGCGAGGCCGTCGTGCGCGCGCATGATGCCGTGCCACAGCTCCGGGCCCTCGTCGTCCTCCTCGCACAGGGACCGCAGCGCCTCGATGCGCACCGCCTCGTCCGGTGCCGTGACGACGCCGATGACGGAGCCGTCGCGCAGGCTCAGCACCGGAGCGCCGATGCTCTCGGGACGCAGCCGAGCACCCTGGAGCGGCAGAGCGAGCAGCCCCGGCTGCCCTGCCGTACGGGACGGCGTGATGGTCGCCGGGAGTCGCGGACGCTCCGGGGCCGTGTACACGGTGACGTCCTCGGGACGGGTGTCGGGCCGGTCGGTGAGCCACACACAGGGATACTCCGTGTCTCCCGGCACGTCGAACAGCGCCAGCCGACCGACCACGCGCTTCGGGAGCAGGGCGTACGTCTCGCCGTCCGCCGTCGTCGCGGTGACCCCGTCCTGCCCCGCCACGCGTGCCGAGGTCAGCACGACATCCGGGGTCAGGAAGAAGCCGGTGCGGGTGGTGCCGTCCGCGGCCCGCACCCGGAGCAGGGCCCGGTGGACGGACTCCTCGCCCTCCGGGGCCGGTGTGTCCAGCCGTACGACGTCGAACGTCCCCGGCCACCGCTCCCGCACCGAGGTGATCAGTATGTGGCCGCCTTCCGGGAGGTAGACCCCGGCCTCGGCGTCGTCCCAGTCGGCGAAGACCAGCAGCCACTTGACGGCCGTGTCGCGCAGGACCTGGGACAGTTCGGCCAGGCGGCTGTCCAGGCCGCCCCTCGCGGGCAGGCCGAACTCGACGCCGAGCCGCGCCAGTTCCTCGCGGCGGTGCTCGGGTCCGGCGTCGCCGATCCACCAGACGATGTCGTACTCGGCCCCGTGGCGGCGCACGTACTCCGCCGCGAGGGCCGCCTTGTCCTCGGAAGACGGTCCGGTCACCACGCACGCCGCGTCGAGGCGCTCCGGCGCCAGGCTCTCGCGCACCCTGCGCAGCGCGTCGTCGGGTACCACCGTGCCGGGATCGACGCTGGGCACGCCGTGCCGCAGGCGCAGTTGCGGACCCGGGAAGTGCCCCGTCGAACCGGCCTGGGTCTCGATGCCGAACCGGGCCAGCAGCCGCCGCCCTGCGTCGGCCGCGGTCGTGTCCCACAGCCGGGTGACGGAGTCGAGCCCGGCCGCCCACCCCGTCGGCGTCACCATGAACGGGAACAGCCGGTCCGCGTGCCGTTCGACGAGGGCGCGCAGCCGACCGCTCTCCGCGTGACCGGTGTGCCAGCGCCCGATCAGCAGGGCCACGCGCAGTCCGGGGCGGTCGGCGAGCCGCTGCGCGACCACGTCCGGCAGTGCCGGGGGGCCGCCGAGCACCTGGCGCAGCGACACCTCCTGGCCCGCCGCGGCCAGGACCGCCGCCGCCCATGTCGCCCACTCCTGGTCCTCCTCGACGTACACGATGTCGAGGCGTTCCCGGCGTGGCTGCGGGGCGGATGCCGCGAACCGGTCCAGCACCAGCGCGGACACCTCGGCGAACGCCTCGGGCACGGTGTCGCCGGCCTCGCCCTCCGGCAGGGCGGTCGGCCGCCCGGTCAGCCGGTTCAGCGCCAGGGCCGGGAAGTTGCGGGCCCGGCGCCCGAAGTGGCGGTCGACGTAGTCGCCGCTGTGTTTGAGCACCAGGAGGGCGTCGCCGGGCGGCAGCAGGCGCAGCAGTTCCTCCCGTACGCCGGGCCGGAACTCGTACCACCCGTCCTGCGCGCCGCGCTCCAGGAGCCCGCTCAGCAGCACCTCGGCCAGCACGGTCGGGCCGGACTCGGGTTGCATGGCGCGCTGGACGAGCTGCATCACCGGGAGCAGGAGGGGGACGGCGGAGAAGGTGACGGCCAGCTGGACGGCCTGGCGGGAGGCGGTGCGGCGGAAGGCGCGGACCAGGGCGTCGGCGTCGGGGGTGGGGCGCGCCGCGCGGGGCGGGGCGGCGGGGTGGTCGGCGTGCACCCAGGACGCGGGCGCGGGCAGCGCCAGCCCGGTGCTGCCGGCCAGCAGCCGGGCCCAGGTGCCGAGCGCGGTGCGGGTGGGCGCCAGCACGGGCACGGGCAGCGCGCCCGGCGGCAGTTCGCCGTCCAGCGGGGTGAACTCCAGCCGGGCGCCGAGTCCTTCGCGGCGCCGGAGGGTGCCGGGCAGGGCGGGCAGGTGGGTGCGCCGCCACATGCGCTGGGGCAACGGCTGTACGACGGCGACGGGCGCCGCCTGGCCCCAGTGGTGCAGGAGCCGCTGCATCCGGCCCGACCGCCACAGGGGTCCGGCGCAGTCGCTGAGCACGAGGGTCAGCTGCCGCCCGGTCGGATCGCGCAGCTGCTCGGCGGCGCGCACCGACCGGCCGCCGTCGCGTGCGGTGGTGGCCACCAGGTGCCCGTCGGCGTCCTCGCGGACGTAGTGCACCGCCACTTCCCGGAACGCGCCGAGGCCCGCGCAGATCTGGCGCAGCTCCTCCAGCGCCGTGTCCCACACCCCGGTGGAGGTCGACACGTCCATGAGCAGCCGCAGCCGGGCCTCGCGGCGGTCGGCGGCGCGCAGTACGGGCAGCAGCAGCCGGGTCTCGGCGGCCTGTTCGGCGGTGGCCTGTTCGTCGAGGTGGACGGCGGCGGCGCGGACGGGCGGGCGGTAGTGCTGGAGGGGGCGCAGGGCCCGCTGGAGATCCAGGGGCTGGGGCAGCGCGGTGGCCATGGGCACGCGGACCCGGACGGGGCCCGCGGTGTCGCCGGGCGCGTCGGGCCCGGGCCGGTCGGCCGGCCCAGGCCGCTCGGCGTGCAGCAGGGTGCGGGCGTCCGGTGCGTCGGGGGTGTGGGACACGGGTGCGCTGTCCTGTGCGTGCGGGGCGGGCTCCGGGTCCGTGGCGGACGGGTCGGTGGCGGGCCGGTCGGCGGTGGGCGGCGCGACCGGTGCCGGGTCGGGGCGTACGGCCGCCGGGGCCACGTAGCGGGCGAGCCACAGGGCCTCGGCGAGCTCACGCGCGGACGGCTCGGCGCCGAGCGCGCGCAGTCGCTCGGCCAGTTCCCCCAGCCGCCCGTCCGGTGTGGTCATGCGCGGCGTCCGCTCCCCTGCTCGCCGTGGTCGAGGGGCCGCATCAGCAGGTCGGCGAGGCGGTCCCGGTCGCCGCCGCCCTGCCGCGCGGCCTCCTGGGTGAGGTAGATGGCGTTCAGGAGCTGGTCGGCGGCGCGCAGCGCGCCCGGCGCCGAGCCGAGGAAGGAGCGGACGAGGTCGTCGTTGCGCCGCGCGTCGGCGGCGCCGAAGTGGGCGCCGACCATGGCGCCGAGCCGGGCCCGGCCCCACGCGTCGTCGCGCGGCGAGGGCAGGTCCAGGTGCAGACAGCGGCGCAGCAGCGGGGCGGGGAAGTCGCGTTCGCCGTTGCTGGTCATCACCACGACCGGGAAGGCGCGGCAGCGGACCCGGCCGCCGCGCACCGGGGCGTGCTCGTCGTCGTCGGTGAGCACCCGCACCTCCTCCTGCCGGTCGGCGACGCGCTGGAGTTCGGGGATGCGGAACTCGCCCTCCTCCAGCGCGTTCAGCAGGTCGTTGGGCAGGTCGATGTCGCTCTTGTCGAGTTCGTCGACGAGCAGGACACGGGGGCGGTCGTACGGCAGCAGGGCGGTGCCGAGCGGGCCGAGCCGCAGGTAGGCGCCGATGTCCTTGCGGGTCTCGCCGCCCAGCTCGGCCATCTGCGTGTCCTGGAGCCGGGCGATGGCGTCGTAGGTGTAGAGGCCGTCGCGCAGGGTCGTACGGCTGACGATCGGCCACTGCAGGACGCGGCCGAGGCCGAGTTCGTGGGCGATGGCGTGGGCGAGCGTGGACTTGCCGGAGCCGGGGTCGCCGGTCACCAGCAGCGGGCGGCGCAGATAGAGCGCGGCGTTGATCAGCTCCAGCTCTTCCGGCCGCCACGCGATGCCGTGTTCGCCGTACCCGCCCAGCCGGCGCACCGACTCGGTGCCGAGCGGCGGCACCGCGTCGATCACGGGACCGCCGTCGAAGTCGCGCCAGGGCGGCGGGGGCGGCAGCCTGGTGATCCCGTCGTGCGGTTCACCGGTGCCCCGGTAGATGTGCCAGTCCGTCTCGGGGGTCTCGGTCACGGGGACTCCAGCAGGTCGTCGCAGAGCGGGATGGGGCGTCGCGGGTCGTCGTAAAGCAGCGCGAGGTCCTCCGCCCAGTACGCGTCCGCGTGGGACTGGCTGACCCGCTCGCGCAGGGCGCGCAGCCGCTCCGGCAGGGCGGTCGCGCTGCTGGTGGAGGCGAGCAGTTCGGCGGCCTTGTCGTGGAGCCGCTCGCAGTCCGGCCCGCAGCCGTGGGTGTGCTCGGCCTTCTGGTTCCACAGGATGACGCCGTATCCGGCGCTGATCGCCCGCGTCAGGGGGCCGGTGCTCTCGGCGGGCGGCCGGCACAGCACCGGCACGGCGCCGGGCGGCGCCTCGGCGAGGGTCTGTGCGGCGACGGCCTCCGAGGGCACCGGCAGCGCCTTGGGTGTGCCCTCGGCGACCCCGCGCCAGCGCTCGCGCCAGACGTCGGTGGGTTCACCGCGGCGTTTGAGGCAGCGCAGCACGACCTGTCGGTGCACGCCGAACGGCCGCTCGGCGGGGTGCGGTTTGAGGCTGCGTACGACGGGGCCGGGCCGCCACAGGTGGACGTCCACGCCGAAGTGCTCGACCGGCACGGCGAGTTCGAGCCGGGCCCGCCGCGCGGTGTCGAGCAGGCCGAAGGTGCGGGTCAGCGGCTCGTTCAGGACGTACGGCAGGTCGGCGAGGGAGGCGCCTTCGCCGTCGGTGTCCTGGTCCACGGCACGCGCGGTGTCGTGGGCGCCGGTCCAGGTCCAGATGCGCCAGTGGAAGCGGTCGTGCGGGCGGAAGAGGTCGGGCTCCAGCTCGACGGCGACGACGGGGCCCTCGTCGTGCTCGTCATGGCCGTGCTCGTCGCTGCCGTCCGCGCCGTCGTCGTCCGGGGTGTGGCCGCTGCCGGATCCTGTCTCGAATCCGCTGCCCGTGGCGTCGGTCGCCACCGTGGGCGGGGCCCAGGGCGCGGGGGCCGAGGCCGCCACGCTCATCAGCAGGGCACGCAGGTGGTCGGGGAGCTGCCCGGCCCGCTCCTCGACCCATCGCTCCAGGCGGGCCGCCGCCTCCGGAGCGCGGTCGGCGCAGGCGTGGGCGACCACGCGCAGATAGTGCAGCGAGACGACGTCGGCGCCCTCCGCGTGCTCGTAGAGCCACCCCTGGCCGTCGCGCCAGTCGTGCGGGGCGCGTTCGTCCTCCCACAGCGGCTCGTCGCCCAGCACCCGCTCGATCAGCGCCTGCAACTCCGCCGGCGAGCCCGGCCGGGGCAGGGCGGCGAGCAGCGCGCCGGCCTCCGCGCTGTCGCGGGGCGTCCACCGGCGGGCGCCCGACCCGTACAGCTCCTGCTGCGCCTTCACCCAGGCCTGGCCGCCGCGTACCCGCTGGTGCCAGATGTCGTGGGCGCGGATCAGCGCGGCGTAGGGGTCGGCGCCGAGGGAGGACTCGTCGCCCACCGGCATCGCGCGCCGGAAGCCGCGCAGGGCGGTGATCGCGACGGCCAGGCCGCCGTCCTTGTCCTTGCGCCGGGCCTTGACGACGCCCGCCACCACACCGCGTTCCCGGTCGAGCAGCGGCCCGCCGGAGGCGCCGTGCGGGATCTCCACCAGCGGCGCGAGGGTGAGACCGTGCGCGCCGTCCTTGCCGTTGCACTCGGTCTGTCCGCTCCACCGCTGGGGTACGGCGCCCCCAGGGGAGCGCCAGCCGTGGGCGGTGACGGCGAGCGGGGGGTCGTAGCGGTCGGTGAGGCGCACGCAGACGTGGTCCACCGCGTCGGTGACCCGGAGCAGTGCGAGGTCCTGTTCCGGATCGGTGCCGCCGAGCCAGTACGCCGTCCGTGCCCGCGCGTCCAGGCCGCCGTGCCCCTGGACGCGGAGGGTCGTGCGCCGCGGGCCGCGGGCCTCCGGCGGCAGGACGTGCGCGCAGGTGAGCACCCAGCCGGGCGCGACGAAGAAACCGCTGCCCCACAGCGTGTCCGGTTCGCCCTCCGGGCCTATCCGTACGGTGGCACGGACGATCAGCGCGTCGAGCCTGGCCGTCATGCCGTCGGCGTGCCCTGCCTGCCGACGGCGGTGGCGGTGGCGGTGGCGGTTCCTGCGGTGGCGGTTCCGGTGGAGGTGGACGCGTCGGCAGCCGTGGCGGTCCCGTCGGCGGACGACCGGGCGCCGTCGCCGTGCCAGGTGAGCGTGATGGACAGGGCCGCCTTGGCCTCTCCGTCGGCGAGCAGGGCGACGGCCTTGCCGGGCTTCACGGCGAGTTCGACGCCGAAGGTGGCGCTGACCTCGTCGGGCCGGACGGTACGCGCCGCCTGGAGCACGGCCGAGCCGACGCCCCGGACCAGCTCGTTGAGCTGGTCGATGCGGGCGGCCATGTGGTCCAGGGCGCCGACGTCCTCGTAGGAGAACTCGTCGGGCGCGCCGGGCACCTCGTCCGGTTCGAGAACGCTCACGCGCGCGAGGACGGTTCCGCCGCCGGGCAGCTCGATCTCCTGAATTCTGCGGTGGTCCATGGCGTCCCCCGTGACTGTAGGTGCGCATATTGTGCACGCACCGGCATGCACGGGGGTCCGGATCCGGCCAGGGCAGGTCACGCGCGCGCTGCGCATAACCTGGTGGGGTAGACCCCGAGGCCACAGGCCCAGCCCCAGGAGAACACCCGTGTACTTCACCGACCGAGGCATCGAAGAGCTGGAGAAGCGGCGCGGCGAGGAGGAGGTCACCTTCGAGTGGCTCGCCGAGCAGCTGCGGACGTTCGTCGATCTGAACCCCGACTTCGAGGTGCCGGTCGAGCGGCTGGCGACGTGGCTGGCGCGGCTGGACGACGAGGACGACGAGTAGGACGACGACCAGGTCGTCGGTACGGCCGGGATTCCGGGTACGGCCGGGATTCCGGTACGGACGGATTTCCGGTACGGACGGTGAGCGGGGCGCCTTAGGGTGCCCCGTTTTCGTTTGCCCGGCTTCGTTCCCCCCGCGCTGCCGCGTCAGTCGCGCGGGTGGGTCAGCTCGTACGCCAGGCCGAGGGTGCCGTGGGCCAGCAGGAGGGCGCCCGCGACCAGCCAGCCGGCGCTACGGCGCCGCAGGCCCCACGCGGTGAGCGGCAGACCGGCGGCGATCTGGGCGAGGGCCAGGCCGCGGGCCCTGGGGTCGCCGTACGGAGGCAGATACGACCCGAGGCGACTGTGCTCGACGACGGCCGGCTCCGCGCGGACGGCCTCCCGCAGGCCCGGCCACTCGATGTGCCGGACGTCGGGGCGGGCCCGGGCGGCCTCGGTCAGACGGCCGGCGGGTTCGCCGGGGGCGAGACCGGCGGGCAGGGCCACGCCCACGCGGGTGAGGACCGCGAGCAGACCGCGCATCCGGGCGCGGGCGTCGGCCTCGGCGTCGGGCCGCGTCAGCTGGTCGAGGGACTGCACGTCGAGGACCGGGTCGAGGCCCAGCCGGGCGGCGAAGGTGCGCATGGCCTCGTCCTCCCCGGCGGGGGTGCCGGCCGTGAGCCAGATGTAGCCGACGGGGCGGCGGAAGCCGGAGGCGAGCGTGTAGCCCGCGCGGTCGGCGTCCCACCACAGGGCGAGAACCGGCCAGGGAGCGCTGACGGCGAGAGCGGCGGCCCACCCGGTGGCGACCCGGTCGACCGGCTCGCCGCCGTCCCGCCACGGCGTGCCCTCCGGCACGAGCACGCTCCACTGCGCCCCGGCGCCGGTGAGCAGCATGGGCTCGCGCAGCAGCCGGGCGGTGGAGGCGACGGAGTCGGGGTCCGCACGGCAGAGCAGCAGGGCGCCCGGGGAGTCGTCCTTCGACATGCCTCACACGCTAGGCCACTTTGTCTGGTTTGTGAGCTTGGTGATCGCCAGAACGAGTCTCTTGACTTCTCCCAGCCGCGATATATCGTGAATTACGTGAGACGCGATATGGCGCGTCGATGGGGAGCTGTGCGTTCGAGGAGGTCTGCACCATGTCCGAGTGGTCCGTCGCGGAGCCGAGCAAGCTCACCATCGACGAGCCCGTGCGCGAGCTGCACGTCCAGGTCGTCAACGGAACGGTGAACGTGGTGGGCACGGACGAGGGTTCCGCCCGCCTGGAGATCTCCGAGATCGAGGGCCCACCCGTGTTGGTGACCCAGCAGGGCGGCAGGCTGACGGTGACCTACGAGGATCTCCCCTGGAAGGACGTCCGGAAGTGGCTCGACCGGAAGGAGTGGCGGCGCAGTGCCGTCGTCTCCCTGGCCGTCCCCGCGGGCACGCACGTCCAGGTGGGCACGATCGGCGCCGCCACGGTGGTCTCCGGCATCGAGGGCCATGTGGAGGTGAAGGGTGTCTCCGGGGACACCACGCTGGTCGGGCTCGCCGGACCGGTCCGCGCGGACCTCGTCTCGGGCAACCTGGAGGCACAGGCCCTCACCGGCGATCTGCGCTTCAACTCCGCTTCCGGGGACCTGACCGTCGTCGAGGCGGGCTCCTCCGTGAAGGCCGACTCGGTCAGCGGCTCGATGATCGTCGACCTCGACCCGGCGGGCCGCCCGACCGACATCAGCCTCACCAGCGTCTCCGGTGAGATCGCCATCCGCCTGCCGCAGCCGGCGGACGCGAAGGTGGAGGCGAACACCGCCAGCGGCACCGTCTCCAACGCCTTCGAGGACCTCCGGGTCAGCGGCCAGTGGGGCGCCAAGCGCATCACCGGCCGCCTCGGCGCGGGCAACGGCAGCCTGAAGGCGACGACCGTCTCGGGCTCGATCGCCCTCCTGCGCCGGCCGCAGGAGGAGGGGGAGCCGTGGACACGGGAGGGCTCGGGGGAGAATGCCGCTGCCGGTCCGGGCGAGGGCTCGTCCCCGACCAGCGCCCCGGCCGACGGCACGACCGACAAGAAGGTGCTCTGACATGCCCCCCGTCTTCGCCCACGGCCGCCTCCGCCTCTATCTGCTGAAACTGCTCGACGAGGCCCCGCGCCACGGCTACGAGGTGATCCGCCTCCTGGAGGAACGCTTCCAGGGGCTGTACGCGCCGTCGGCGGGCACCGTGTATCCGCGCCTGGCCAAGCTGGAGAGCGAGGGCCTGGTCACCCACACCACCGAGGGCGGCCGCAAGGTGTACGCCATCACGGACGCGGGCCGCGCCGAACTGGCCGACCGCAGCGGAGAGCTGGCCGACCTGGAGCTGGAGATCCGGGAGTCGGTCGCCGAGCTGGCCGCGGAGATCCGGGCCGATGTGCGGGGCGCGGCCGGTGATCTGCGGCGCGAGATGAGGGCCGCCGCGGCGAGCCAGGCCCGGGAGGGCACCGGCGCCGCCGAGGAGCCTGTGGACAAGGAGGCCTGGCGCGCGGCCAAGGAGGAGATGCGGCGCGTCAAGCAGGAGTGGAAGGAGCAGGCCCGCCGCGCCAAGGACGAGAGCCGCCGGGCCCGCGAGGAGGCCCAGCGCGCCCGGCGCCAGGCGAAGGAGGCGCAGGAGCGCGCCCGGACGCAGGCCCAGGAGGAGGTGCAGCGCATCGCGCGACGGGTCCAGGAGCAGGTCCAGGACCACTTCGCGCGCGGCGACTGGCCGACGGGGCTGCGTGAAGGACTGACCGAACTGGCCAAGGAGTTCGGCGAGTTCGGAAAGGACTTCGGCAAGGAGTTCGGCAAGGACATGGGCTTCGGCCGCGGCCAGGCGACCAAGGCCGGGCCGGAGCCCGAGTATGCGGCCACCCCCGAGGACTTCCCGGCCGACTACGAACCGTCCTGGGCCCATGAGCCGCCGACCGGCGACCCCGCCCGCGACCTGGACCGCCTTCTGGACCGCTTCCGCGACGACATCCGGGACGCGGCCCGCGACCACGGCGTCACACCGGACCAACTCCGCGACGCCCGCGGTCACTTGTCCATGGCGGCGGCGCACATCGGTGCGTTGCTGCGGGCGCCGAAGCCGAAGGTGTAGGGAGGCCGGGCGGCAACCCCGCGAGGGGCCCGCCTCAGGCCACCTCAGGCCACCTCAGTCCCCCTCAGCCCGCCTTCGCCTCTCCCCCGCCGTCCAGCACCCGGGTCACCGACTCGTAGGACACGCCATGGTCCGCCAGGACCTCCGCGGCGACGCCCGGGAGCGTCGTCAGGGCGAGGAGGAGGTGCTGGTCGCCGATGGCACGGTCGCGGCGGGCCAGGGTGATGCGGAGGGACTTCTCCAGCACCTCCTTCGCGTCCCGGCCGAAGGAGGGGCGGCCCGAGCCCCACCACGCCTTGTCCTTCGGGGACCCGGCCATCGCGCCGACGCCGTGCACCTCCTCCACCCGGGCCACGATCTCCGCCACGTCGATCCCCAGTCCGGCCAGCGCCTCGGTCTCGGCCTGGGACAGCCCGGCGCGGCGCCGCGCCTCGGCCAGCGCCCGGGTCATCGACTCCCGGCGCCCGGCCCCCAGCGCCGCCAGCACGAAGGAGTCCCGGCTCGCCTCCCGGTCGAGCAGCGCCAGCAGCAGATGCCCGGCGTCGACGGTCCGCGCCCGCTCGCGCTCGGCGTGGACGACAGCCCCCTTCACCACCTCACAGGCGTCCTTGGTGAACCGCTCGAACATCATCGCCTCCCGTACTTCTTGTGCACGGCCTGCCTGCTCACTCCGAGTTCCGCGGCGATCTCCTGCCACGACCAGCCCTGATTGCGCGCACTGCGCACCTGCACGGCCTCCAACTGCTCCAGCAGCCTGCGCAGGGCGGCGACGGCCCGCAGTCCGACCCGGGGGTCGCGGTCGCCCGCGCGCTCGGCGAGATCCGTTGCTTCGGTCATGATGTCAACCTAAGTTGACACATCCCCGGATGTCAACCCTGATTGACATCCCGTCCACGAAAACGGCCGGCCCGGAAGAACCGGACCGGCCGAAACGCGCGGCGGCACTCAGGAGTTGCGGTACTGAGGAGCCGTGGTGCTCAGGAGTTGGTGAGCACGATCTTGCCGAACTGCTCCCCCGCCGCCAGCCGCTCGAAGCCCTCCCGCGCCCGGTCCAGCGGCAGCACCTCGTCGATCACCGGCCGTACGCCCGTGGCCGCGCAGAACGACAGCAGGTCCTCCAGCTCGTCCTTGGTGCCCATGGTCGACCCGACCACCTTCAGCTCCAGGAAGAAGATCCGCGTCAGTTCGGCGTGCGACGGCCGGTCGCCGCTGGTGGCACCGGAGATGACCAGCGTGCCGCCGGGCCGCAGCGACTTCACCGAGTGCGACCAGGTCGCGGCGCCCACCGTCTCGATCACGGCGTCCACCCGCTGCGGCAGTCGCGCCCCCGGCTCCAGCGCCTCCACGGCCCCGAGTTCCAGCGCCCGCTTCCGCTTGGCCTCGTCCCGGCTGGTCGCGAAGACCCGCAGCCCGGCCGCCTTGCCGAGCACGATCGCGGCGGTGGCGACGCCGCCGCCCGCACCCTGCACGAGCACCGAGTCACCGGGGCGCACCCCGGCGTTGGTGAAGAGCATCCGATACGCCGTCAGCCAGGCGGTCGGCAGACAGGCGGCCTCCTCGAAGGACAGCTCCTTGGGCTTCGGCAGGATGTTCCAGGTCGGCACGGCGACCTGCTCGGCGAAGGTGCCCTGGTAGCGCTCGGTGAGGATGGAGCGCGGTTCCTTCGGGCCGACGCCGTGGCCGGTCTGGCCGATGACGGAGTGCAGGACGACCTCGTTGCCGTCCTCGTCGACGCCGGCGGCGTCACAGCCGAGGATCATCGGGAGCCGGTCCTCGGGGAGGCCGACCCCGCGAAGGGACCAGAGGTCGTGATGGTTGAGGGAGGCGGCCCTGACGTTGACGACACTCCAGCCGGGCCGGGCCTCGGGGGCGGGACGCTCCCCCAACTCCAGGCCGCTGAGCGGCTGGTCGGGGTCGATTCGGGCGGCGTAGACAGCGAACATGGGGGCGACGATAGGCGTACGTCCGGGCCGACGGAACCGCGCCACCCTGTGAGACATACCCTCTTGCACGCCGGGCGACCGCACGCCCCGAACGGGGCGCGGGGACCTGCGCGACCAGCCACAGACCACCCGCGGTCGCGCACCGCGGGCCCCACCTCCCCGCTCGCGATCACCTACGGCGGGCCCCACCTCCCCACCCAAGGCGCCCCCACTCGAACAGCCCAACCCCACGAAAAAAATGACCCCGCCCAAAAAGGACGGGGCCATTCGGCTGAACTCAGCGCCTCGACGCGTCCGGCGTCACCGCCGAGCCACACCCTCCGCCCGAGCCGCCGCGGCCACCGCCGCCGTCACGGCCGGCGCGACCCGCTCGTCGAACGGCGAGGGAATGACGTAGTCGGGAGCGAGGTCGTCGCCGACCACCGCGGCCAGCGCCTCCGCCGCCGCGATCTTCATCCCCTCGGTGATCCGGGAGGCCCGCACCTGGAGCGCCCCGGCGAAGATCCCGGGGAACGCCAGCACGTTGTTGATCTGGTTCGGGAAGTCGGACCGGCCCGTGGCGACGACCGCCGCGTACTTGTGCGCGACGTCGGGGTGCACCTCGGGGTTCGGGTTGGCCATGGCGAACACGAACGCGCCCTCGGCCATGGAGGCGACGGCCTCCTCCGGCACCGTACCGCCGGAGACGCCGATGAAGACGTCCGCACCGGCGAGGGCCTGCTCCAGCGAACCGCTCAGCCCGGCCTTGTTGGTGATCTCCGCCAGCTCGCGCTTGACCGCGGTCAGGTCCTCACGGTCCCGGGAGACGACACCCTTGCGGTCGGTGACCGCGACGTCCCCGATGCCGGCCTCGATCAGCATCTTGGCGATCGCGACACCGGCCGCGCCGGCGCCCGAGATGACCGCCCGCAGATCGCCGAGCTCACGCCCGGAGAGCTTCGCCGCGTTCCGCAGCGCCGCGAGGGTCACGACCGCCGTGCCGTGCTGGTCGTCGTGGAAGACCGGGATGTCGAGCCGCTCCTGGAGCCGGCGCTCGATCTCGAAGCACCGGGGTGCCGAGATGTCCTCCAGGTTCACACCGCCGAAGGACGGGGCGAGCCGCACCACGGTCTCGACGATCTCGTCGACGTCGGTACAGGCCAGCGCGATCGGCACGGCGTCGACGCCGCCGAACTGCTTGAAGAGGATCGCCTTGCCTTCCATGACAGGAAGGGAGGCTTCGGGTCCGATGTCGCCGAGCCCGAGCACGGCCGTACCGTCCGTCACGACGGCCACGACCGACGACTTCCAGGTGTAGTCGTGCACGAGGTCCGGCTGCTCGGCGATCGCGGTGCACACCTTCGCGACGCCGGGCGTGTACGCCAGGGACAGGTCGTCCTTGTCACGGACCGGCACGGTGGCCTGCACGGCCATCTTGCCGCCGCGGTGCAGCGCGAACGCCGGATCGAAGGAATCGAGGGGCTCCGCACCGCCCTCCTGATCCGTATTCGTCTCGCTGCGAGGATTGACGATCTCCGCTGCCACTTCGTTTTACCCCTTAAGTGTTCATGGTTTGAGGGTGGGTCCACTCCTGGTGAGGGGTGGGCGGGCACCGCGTATGACCCAGTGAGTGATGCGTACGGGCACATACGCGACGGGCGCGCCGCACACGCGCCCTGCCCCGGATGAGGGGTGTAAAGAACCTTCTTACCGGACGAAGGGCGTCGCCGACGAGTCCATAACGCGAAGGTCACATGCCGGTGACATGACTCATAGATGAATATGGGGACAAGGGCTCGACAAACCCTTGACAAGCGATCGACAACCGGCAAATGCCAGGTTTCGAACATCCACATCGTGAGACACGCCGAAGATCTTCCGGCTGGAAGGAGGGATTCCCGCAGAAGGTGCGGTCGTGTTGTCCGGAGTGATGCGGTTCGGGGGTCACCCGTTATCCGATTTTGACATAGCGGGCCGCCTGAATGGCTCAGTCCGAATGGCAAGATGCCGTAATCACACGAGGTCGCGACACCCGAAGGTGTGTGTTCTCGTCGACCCATCGGCAACTCCACCCATCCGCCGGAGGAACCCAAAATGACCGCAAGCTCCACCCGTCGTCCGACCGCCGCGCGTTCCCGGCTAGCCGCGGTCGGTGCGATCGCGGTCGCAGGCGCCGTGCTGCTCACCGGCTGCGGCGACCAGACGGAGAACGGCGGCGGCTCGGGCAGCACGGACACCGCGACGAAGACCGTGGAGGCCCCGCTGGCCGACCGGCTGCCCAAGGAGATCCGCGACAAGGGCGTCATCAAGGTCGGTTCGGACATCGCGTACGCGCCCGTCGAGTTCAAGGACGACTCCGGCAAGACGATCGGTATCGACCCGGACATCGCCGCCGCCATGGGCAAGCAGCTCGGCGTCGAGTTCCAGTTCGAGAACGGCACCTTCGACACCCTGATCACCGGTCTGCGCTCGGGTCGCTACGACATCGCCATGTCCGCGATGACCGACACCAAGGACCGCCAGGAGGGCATCGACTCCGACACCGGCAAGAAGGTCGGCGAGGGCGTCGACTTCGTCGACTACTTCACCGCCGGTGTCTCGATCTACACCAAGAAGGGCGACGACCAGGGCATCAAGACCTGGTCCGACCTGTGCGGCAAGAAGATCGTGGTGCAGCGCGGCACGGTCTCCGAGGACCTGGCCAAGGCCGAGTCGAAGAAGTGCCCGAAGGGCAAGAAGATCACCATCGAGGCCTTCGACAACGACCAGCAGGCCCAGACCCGCCTGCGCGGCGGCGGCGCGGACGCCGGCTCCTCCGACTTCCCGGTCGCCGCGTACGCCGTGAAGACCTCCGGCGGCGGCAAGGACTTCCAGCTGGTCGGCGAGCAGGTCGAGGCGGCGCCGTACGGCATCGCGGTCGCCAAGGACGACGCCCAGCTGCGGGACGCCCTGAAGGCAGCGCTGGACGCGATCATCGCCAACGGCGAGTACGACAAGATCCTCGACAAGTGGGGCGTCGCCGAAGGCGCCGTCGAGGAAGCCACCATCAACGGCGGCAAGTGACCGCGTGACCACCGCACTGCGGGCACTGAAAGGCAACACCCGTGACTGTTGACATCGACAAGACGACGGGTCCGGCCGACACGCCCCCGGCCGGACCGGAGGCCATCAAGGCCATCCCGGTCCGGCACTACGGGCGGTATGTCTCCGCCGTCGTCGCGCTCGCGCTGTTCGGCGCGGTCGTGTACGCGTTCTCCCAGGGCAGGATCAACTGGGACGCGATCCCCGAGTACTTCTTCGACGACCGCGTCCTCAGCGGCGTCGGCAAAACGCTTCTGCTGACCGTCCTGTCCATGGCGATCGGCATCGTCGGCGGCATCCTGCTCGCCGTCATGCGGCTGTCCCGGAACCCGGTGACCTCGTCCATCGCGTGGTTCTACATCTGGTTCTTCCGCGGCACGCCGGTCCTGGTGCAGCTCGTGGTCTGGTTCAACCTGGGCCTCGTCTTCGAGTACATCAACCTCGGGCCGGTCTACAAGGACGAGTGGTCGGACTTCATGACCCCGTTCCTGACCGCGCTGCTCGGCCTCGGCCTCAACGAGGCCGCGTACATGGCGGAGATCTGCCGCGCCGGTCTGCTCGCGGTCGACGAGGGCCAGACCGAGGCGGCGCACGCCCTGGGCATGAGTCACGCCAAGACCCTGCGCCGGATCGTGATCCCGCAGGCGATGCGGGTGATCGTGCCGCCGACGGGCAACGAGGTCATCAACATGCTGAAGACGACCTCGCTGGTGTCCGTGGTCCAGTACTCCGAGCTGTTCCGCGTCGCCCAGGACATCGGCCAGACCTCCGGCGCCCCGGCCGAGATGCTGTTCCTCGCCGCGGCCTGGTACCTGCTGCTGACCTCGGTCTTCAGCGTCGGGCAGTACTACCTTGAGAGGTACTACGCCCGCGGCGCGAGCCGCCAGCTGCCGCCCACGCCGTGGCAGAAGGTGAAGGCCAACATGTTGTCCCTCGGCCGCCCGAAGGGGGGCATGGCATGACCGACAAGCTCAGCAAGACGGACGAGCCCGTCGAGCACTCCACCGTCCCGATGGTCAAGGCCGAGGGCGTCCACAAGTCCTTCGGCCACGTCGAGGTCCTCAAGGGCATCGACCTGGAGGTGAAGACCGGTGAGGTGTTCTGCCTCATCGGCCCCTCCGGCTCCGGCAAGTCGACCTTCCTCCGGTGCATCAACCACCTGGAGAAGATCAACGGCGGCCGGCTGTACGTCGACGGCGAACTGGTCGGCTACCGCCAGAAGGGCGACAAGCTCTACGAGCTGAAGGACAGCGAGGTCGCGCTCAAGCGGCGGGACATCGGCATGGTCTTCCAGCGCTTCAACCTGTTCCCGCACATGACGGCCGTCGAGAACGTCATGGAGGCCCCGGTCCAGGTCAAGGGCAAGAGCAGGACGGAGGCCAGGGAGCGCGCGATGCAGCTCCTGGAGCGGGTGGGCCTGGGCGACAAGGCCGGCAACTACCCCTCGCAGCTCTCCGGCGGCCAGCAGCAGCGCGTGGCCATCGCCCGCGCGCTGGCCATGGACCCGAAGCTCATGCTGTTCGACGAGCCGACCTCGGCGCTCGACCCGGAGCTGGTCGGCGACGTCCTCGACGTCATGCGCGACCTCGCCGAGTCCGGCATGACGATGGTCGTCGTCACCCACGAGATGGGCTTCGCCCGCGAGGTCGGCGACAGCCTGGTCTTCATGGACGGCGGTGTGGTGGTCGAGTCCGGCAACCCGCGTGACGTCCTGACCGACCCGCAGCACGAGCGGACGAAGGCGTTCCTGTCCAAGGTGCTCTAGGCTCCGCCGGGTGGCGCCGCGTTCGCCGGCGCGTGCGTTGTGGCTGGTCACGCAGTTCCCCGCGCCTCTGTGGGGCGCTGAAAGGGGCGGTACGGGATTCCCGTACCGCCCCTTTCGCCTACCCGGCCTACTTCAGCGCCAGCAGCAGCGTGTCCGACGGCGAGCACCACACCGGCCGGGCCTCGGCGAAGCCCTTCTCGCGCAGCACGCGGGCGTGCCAGGCGGCGGACGGCATGTCGCCGTCGGCGTGCTCGCCGTAGATCTCGAAGCGGCGGGCGGTGGGCGCGGCGAGCACCGGGTCCTCGGCGGCCAGCTGCCACCACTCGGCCCAGTCGAGCACGCCGCCGCGCTTGGCCTCGTCCATCCGGGCGTGCCGCAGCGCGCGCTCCGCGGCGTTGATCCGGGGCGTGGTGTCATCGATCATGTGGTCCGCGTTCATGAAGACACCGCCGTCGCGGACCAGCTCCGCGACCTGACCGTAGAGGGCCGCGAGGGGTTCGCTGTGCAACCAGTGGAGGGCGGTCGCGGTGAGGACGGCGTCGTAGGAGCCGTGGGGCAGCTTCGCCGGCCAGTCCGGGTCCTTGAGGTCGGCGGTGACCAGGGTGACCCGGTCGTCGCCCGCGAAGGTGCCCTCGGCGATGGTGAGCAGGGCCGGGTCGAGGTCGACTCCGGTGCTGGTGGCGTCGGGGAAGCGGGCGAGCAGCCGGGCCGTGATGGTGCCGGTGCCGCAGGCGAGGTCGAGTACGCGGGGCGCGCGTCCGACGACGGCCTCGACCATGTCCAGCATGATCCGGAACCGGTCCTCGCGGTCGGGCATGTACCACTCCTGCTGGCGGTCCCAGCTCCGCTGCCAGGCCTGCCAGTCGGTGCCCGTCGCCGTGATGCCCGTGTCCGTCATCGTCGCCCTCCCTGACGTACGCATGCGTAATACCCTGGAAGCACGATCGTCTGTTACCCGACCGCAAGCATGACCATAGAGTGCCCTCGTAAGGACTACAAGTGGAACTGGCCTATTACTCGGATTACGCCGTACGTCTCGTCAACAGCGAGGAGCCGGCCCGGGGCAAGGACTCGCTGACGTCCGTCGAGGCCGTCCGCGGTCTCTTCGTGGAGAACCAGTCGGCGGCCCGGCGCGCCACCGAGGCGGACGTCACCCGCTTCCGCTCGGTCCGGGCCCGGCTGCGCGCGGTCTTCGAGGCGGCCGCCGGCGGCGACGAGACCCTGGCGGTGGACCTGCTGAACTCCCTGCTGCTGGAGTTCCCGGTGAGCCCGCAGATCTCCGGCCACGACTTCCGGGACGAGGACGGCCGCCCGCTGTGGCACATGCACCTCGCCGACCACCCGTCGAACGCGACCGCCGGCTACGCGGCCATCGCGGCGATGGGCCTCGCCTTCCACCTCACCGAGTACGGCGTGGACCGGCTGGGCCTGTGCGAGGCGGCCCCGTGCCGCAACGCCTTCCTCGACACCTCCACCAACCGCTCCCGGCGCTACTGCTCCGACCGCTGTGCCACCCGGGCGAACGTGGCCGCCTACCGCGCCCGCAAGCGCCTGGAGGCGGACCGGTCGCAGAAGACCGGCCTGACCGCCGACAGCGCCCAGCGCAGCACCGCCAGCGGCGAGCGCTGACCCGGCTTGCGCGGCCGGTACCGCCAGCGCACCCGGCCCAGCACCAGCTCCGGCGGGACGGTGCCGTAGTCGGTGCTGTCGCCGCCCGCATACGCGTTGTCCCCGAGCACCCACCAACCGCCGTCGCGCCGCTCCACGGCCCGCTTCACCACCAGCAGGTCCTGCTGGAACGGATGGCGCAGGACGACCACGTCACCGGGGCGGATCCGGGCGCCGTAGCGCACCACGAGCCGGTCCCCGTGGTACAGCGTGGGCACCATCGACGGCCCGGTCACCTCCGCCAGCCCGAAGGGCGCCACCGCCCCCCTGCGCTCGGTCTCCTGCGACAGCTCCCGCATCCCGGCACCTCCCCGTCCGATCCTCCACCAGTCTCAGTCTCACCCGGGACTTTTGTCCTAAGCCCAAGGGGGCACTCGCGAAATCCCGTCCCTCAGGGAGTAATGTCCCACCTGAGAAGACGATCACGAGGAAGGAATGCTCCATGCTTTCCCGCCTGTTTGCCCCCAGGGTCAAGGTCAGCGCGCACTGCGACCTCCCCTGCGGTGTGTACGACCCGGCCCAGGCCCGCATCGAGGCGGAGTCGGTGAAGGCCGTCCAGGAGAAGATGGCCGCCAACGACGACCCGCACTTCCAGGCGCGTGCGACGGTCATCAAGGAGCAGCGCGCGGAGCTTGCCAAGCACCACGTCTCGGTGCTCTGGAGCGACTACTTCAAGCCGCCGCACTTCGAGAAGTACCCGGAGCTCCACCAGCTGGTCAACGACACCCTGAAGGCCCTCTCGGCCGCCAAGGCGTCGACCGACCCGGCCACCGGTCAGAAGGCCCTGGACTACATCGCCCAGATCGACAAGATCTTCTGGGAGACCAAGAAGGCCTGATCCAAGGCCTGCTCCACGACCCGCGATCGGTGCACCATCGCAGGTCACCGGGCATCCCACAGGGGCCGGTCGGAACACCGACCGGCCCCTGTGGCGTCCAACGGGCGCTCTGCGCTCGGGCATTCGCACGGGCGGTGCGGTGCTTCCTTCTACGATCGCGTTCATGACCATCCGTTGGACGTACGCCTTCGTCGACCGCCCCGCCGCCCTCCTCGGCCGGGCCCAGGAGTTCTGGACGGCCGTCACGGACACCCGGCTGTCCGCGCCCCGGGGCGAGAGGGGCGAGTTCGCGACGCTGCTGCCGGGCGGTGGGGCCGACGCCTGTGTGAAGGTGCAGGGCGTGGACTCCGGGGACGGCGGGGCGCATCTCGACTTCGCCGTGGACGACGTGGACGAGTTCGTCGGCAGCGCGCTGCGGCTGGGGGCGCGGACCGTCGCCGAGCACGAGGGCTGGGCCGTCCTGCGGTCGCCGGCCGGGCAGTTGTTCTGCGCCGTGCCGTGGCACGGCGAGTCGGTCCGGCCGCCCGTGGTGCGCGGCAGCCGGCTGGACCAGGTGTGTGTCGACGTCCCGCCGTCGTCCTACGACGCCGAAGTCGCCTTCTGGAGCGGGCTGCTGACCGGCTGGTCGTCCCGGCCGGGGTCCCTGCCGGAGTTCCATGGGGTGGTGCCGCCGGCCGGACTGCCGGTGCGGGTGCTGCTGCAGCGCCTCGGCACCGAGCGGCCGGTCTCCGCCCATCTCGACCTGGCCTGCGCCGACATCGAGGCCACCCGCGCCGAGCACGAACGGCTCGGCGCGGTACGGGTGGCGCGCGGCGCGCACTGGGCGGTGCTGCGGGACCCGGCGGGCGGCACGTACTGCCTCACGGGGCGGGACCCTGAGACGGGCGGGCTGCCCGGGGCGGCCTAGGCCACGTCGGTCCGGACGTCGTCGGCGCCGTCCTGGACGGGCCGGATCACCACCGGCACATCGGCGGTCCCATCCGGAACGGGGCAGCGGGTGACGCGTTCGGCGATCTCCGTGACCCGCTCCAGGCTCGGGCAGTCCAGCAGCCAGTAGCCCGCCGACACCACCTCGGTCGCGTCGTACGGATCGTCGGCGATCACCGTACGGCCGTCCGGACCGCGGGTGACCAGGCGGGTGCGGGCGGGTTCGACCAGACCCTGGGCGTCGACCAGCTCGCCGGTCTCGGCCAGCTCGGCGTTGATCGCACCCATGTAGGCGTACATCGCCTTCAGGTCGTCCTCCGTCCACACCGGGGCGTGCGCGGAGGCCTTGCCGCTCATCGCCTCGTAGTCCGCCTGGGTGCCCTGCACGACGACCAGGTACTTCATGCGTGCGCTCCTCGGTTCAGGGCTTTCTGGCGTGCCCCGGGTGCCGCGCGTGCACGGCGGGGCGCCCGGGCCGCTCCTCGGCGGCTTCGGCGCCCTCCCCGACGTAGGCCTCGCACTTGGGGTTCCGGCACGGGCCCGCCACCCACGTCGGCACCCACGCGCCCAGCGTCTTGTGGCGCCGGACGACCGTTTCGACGGGCTGTCCGCAGACGGGACAGGCGTGTTCTTCGCTGTCCATGTCCTCAGGGTAGGACGCCCGGCGCCGGAGCGCTCCCCGCCGTTCGCCCCTCGTTCACCGCTTCCTGGCGTACGTCCGTACCAGGACGCCGTTGCCGAAGGCGCGCACGGATTCGAGGGTGAACTCGGTGGCGGCGAAGCCGGAGGCGAACATCGGCATGCCGGAGCCGTACACGAGGGGGTACGTCTTGATGACGATCTCGTCGACCTCGTCGATCAGCTCACCGGCGAGCCGCGCGCCGCCGCACAGATAGATGTCCAGCGGGCTGTCCTCGGCCTTCAGCGCGCGGACCCGGCCGACCAGGTCGTCGGCGATGATCTCGACGTTCGGGTCCGGGGACTCGGTGAGGGTGCGGGAGGCGACGTACTCCCGCAGGTGGGCGTACGGGCTGGTGATGCCCTCCTTGAGGGCCAGGTCGTAGCTGGCGCGCCCCTGGATGACGGTGTCGAACCGCTTGTTCGGCAGGTCGTCGATGCCGAGCGCGCGGCGGCCGTGGGTCGCCACGGTCTCCGGATACTCCTCCTTGAGGAAGGTGAGGAACTCCTCTTCGACGAAGAGGAACATGGACGACGCGTCGCCGTCCGGGTCCCCGATGAAACCGTCGAGGGAACAGGCGATGAAGTACGTGAGCTTGCGCAAGCGGGGCTCTTTTCTTTGGCTCTTTCGGTGACTACTCCAGTTGTAGTACTCCAGCTGTAGTGGTTGCAAGGGTGTGGCGAAGATCGGGGAAAGTGGGAGAGGTAGTTCCGCTTGGTCGGTCGGTGGCTCAGCCGCGCGGCTCCCGCCACATCGGCCACATCGTCGGGCCGTCCGGCAGCTCCAGCACCCGGTCGGCCATCACCGCGAAGCCGAGCCGCTCGTAGAGCCGGCGGCTGTCGGCGTTGCTCGCCTCCAGATAGGCGGGCAGGCCCTCGCGGTCGCAGCGGTCGAGGACCGACGCGATGAGCGCGGTACCCAGGCCCTCGCCCCGGCGGTCCGGTGCCACGCCGATCATCCACAGATACTCGTGGGCACGGTCCCCGGGGTGGATCTCCCCGGTGAGCCGGCCGATCAGCTCCACGCGTTCGTTCGCGGGATCGACGGCCGCGCGGACCTGGGCGGGGCCGTCGTCGTCGGCGTGCCCCTCGTCGTCCGGATCGGCCGCGGGCACCGACAGCCACAGCGCACACGCCGAGCCGTCCTCGGTGACATCGACCCGCCCGGCATCGAGCACGATGTCGGTGAAGGCGGCCATGAGCTTGTGGTGGGTACTGCGGAGGTACTCGTCGCCGGGGAAGACCCAGCGGCTGACCGGGTCCTCCCGGAACGCCTCGTCCAGCAACCGGACGACCAGCTCCCGGTCGCCCTCCCCCGCCGCCCGGATCGCCACGCCCATACCCCGCCCCTTCGCCGCAACCTGCCGTGTCCGTACGGCCGTTGAGCCTAACCGGTACGCCGGGCGGGACCGGAGACGGGGCGGGCCCCGCACACCGTGGGGATGTGCGGGACCCCTGGACCGGAGCCCCCGGCCACCGCGCGGGGTCAGGAGCCGCGCGGTCCCGGGGGCGCCGGGGTCTGCGGGGTACGGCGGTCCGAGCCGTACGGGGGTTGGGGGCGGACGGGAGTTGGGGGGCGGACGGCAGGCGGAGGCGGACGGGGTTGGGGCGGGCGGAGGCGGTCGGCCGTCGGAGGCGGGCGGCGGGCGCAGTCGGCGGGGGCCTATCGCCGGCCCCGGCCGTACGGCGGTCGGAGGGTTGCCGCGGACGGCGGACGGAGGACGGCGGACGGCGGGTTGCGGCGGACGGCGGGTTGCGGCGGTCGGAGGCGTACGGCGGTCGAGGCCGCACGCCGCCCGAGCCGTACGGCGGTCTAGGTCGTGCGCCGGGTGACGAACTCGGCGAGGGCCAGCAGGCCGCCCGCCGACTCCGGCTCCGGGATGGCGCGGGCCAGCTCCTGCATCGCCCGGGCCATGTGATCCGCCGCCTGGCCCTGGGCCCAGTCACGGCCGCCCGCCCGCTCCACGGCGAGCACGGTGGGCTCCAGATCCCCGCCGTCGTACGGCACTTCGTACAGCTCAGCGAGTTCCGCCGCGGCCGGGGTGCCGGAGGCCAGCGCGGCGACCACCGGCAGGGACTTCTTGCGGGCGGCGAGATCCGCGCCGGCCGGCTTCCCGGTGCGGCTCGGATCGCCCCATATGCCGATCACGTCGTCGATCAGCTGGAAGGCGAGCCCGGCCTCCCGGCCGAACGCGTCCAGCGCCTCGACGTCCTCGGCGGACGCCCCCGCGTACAACGCGCCCAGCGCGCACGCGCACCCCAGCAGCGCCCCGGTCTTGGCCTCGGCCATGACCAGCACCTCGTCCAGAGCGACCTCGGTGGGGCCACGCCGCTCCAGCGCGGTGTCCGCCTGCTGACCCTCGCAGAGCTCGACCACACAGGCCGCGAGCCGGGCCGCGGCCGCGGCCGACGCCGGATGCGGGTCCTCGGCGAGCAGCCGCAGGGCCAGCGCCTGGAGGGCGTCACCGGCGAGGATGGCGTCGGCGTCGCCGAACACCGTCCACGCGGTGGGACGGTGCCGGCGCGTGGTGTCCCGGTCCATCACATCGTCGTGCAGCAGCGTGAAGTTGTGCACCAGCTCCACCGCCGCGGCCGCCCGCACGGCCGCCGCCTGGCCGCCCGGACCGCCGAGCGCGGCGGCCGCGGCGAGGACCAGCGCGGGCCGGATCGCCTTGCCCGCGTTGCCCGCCGCCGGAGTGCCGTCCGCGTGCTCCCAGCCGAAGTGATAGCGCGCGACCCGGCGCATCGCACCCGGCAACGACTCCACCGCCGCGCGCAGTTCGGGGTCGACCGACGCCCGGGCGCGCTCCAGGATCACCGCCGCCTCGTCCCCGGCGGGCCGGCCCGGCCCGCCGTCCGTGTCGGCCGGGAGGGGACTCCGCCTCTCGCGCGGGTCGACGCCCCGGCGCGGAGCCGCGGGGCGCGGACCGGCGACACCACCGCGTGTCCCGGCGCGGCGCTGCTCGGCCTGCGTCACGGACTCGGTCACGAAATCCCCCTCGCGGGCTGCGCGGACGGTGGCGCGTCCGCTCCGATCGGGCACGTCCCCGGAGGGTGTACCCGCCCTGCCGGGCGGGGACACGGACTCGGGGCGAGAAGGATCACCGCCAGCGGCCGATCTCGACGTTCTCCAGGACGCCGAGGGCGTCCGGGACCAGGACCGCCGCCGAGTAGTACGCCGTCACCAGGTACTTGATGATGGACTGCTCGTTGATGCCCATGAACCGCACCGAGAGGCTCGGTTCGATCTCGTCCGGGATGCCGGACTGGCGGAGGCCGATGACGCCCTGGTCGCCCTCGCCGAGACGCATGGCGATGATGGAGCTGGTGCGGGCCTCGGTGACCGGGATCTTGTTGCACGGGTAGATCGGCACGCCGCGCCAGGTGGGGATGCGGTTGCCGCCGACGTCGATCGTCTCCGGCACCAGGCCCCGCTTGTTCAGCTCGCGGCCGAACGCGGCGATGGCCCGCGGGTGCGCGAGGAACATCTTGGTGCCGCGCCGGCGGCTCAGCAGCTCGTCCATGTCGTCGGGGCTGGGCACGCCGTCGTGCGGCTGGATCCGCTGGTCGTACTCGCAGTTGTGGAGCAGACCGAACTCGCGGTTGTTGATCAGCTCGTGCTCCTGGCGCTCCTTCAGCGCCTCCACGGTGAGCCGGATCTGCTGCTCGGTCTGGTTCATCGGCTGGTTGTAGAGGTCCGCCACGCGCGTGTGGATGCGCAGCACGGTCTGGGCGATGCTCAGTTCGTACTCGCGGGGCCGGGCCTCGTAGTCGACGAAGGTGTGCGGGATGTCCGGCTCACCGGTGTGGCCGGCCTCCAGGTCGATCTCCTTCTCGCCGTACTTGTTGGTGCGCTGCCGGGGCAGCGAGCGCCGCTGCTCCAGATGGCCCTGGAGCGAGTCGGAGCGCTCCGCGACCTGCTCGAAGTCCTGCCGGGACAGCATGAGGACGGTGCACGCGGTGATCGCGCGGGCCGTGTACTCCCAGATGGCGTCCGCGTCGAGCAGCGCCTGGTCGCCCAGGTAGGCACCGTCGGCGAGGACACCGAGGCTCTCGTCGTCGCCGTAGGGGCCGGTGCCGATCTTCTCCACCCTGCCGTGCGCGAGGAGGTAGACGGCGTCGGTCTGGCTGCCGAAGGAGGCGATCACCTCGCCCGCCCCGAACTCCCGCTGCTCGCAGCGCCGGGCCAGCTCCGCCAGCACCTCCTCGTCCTCGTACGACCGCAGCGCGGGCAGCTCGCAGAGCTCGGCGGGGATGACCTCGACGCGGTCACCGGTCTTCACGAAGGTGATGCGCCCATCGCCCACCGCGAAGGTCAGCCGTCGGTTCACCCGGTACGTGCCGCCCTGCACGTCCACCCAGGGCAGCATCCGCAGCAGCCAGCGCGAGCTGATCTCCTGCATCTGGGGAACGGACTTGGTGGTGGTGGCCAGGTTCCGCGCGGCAGCCGTGCCGAGGCTCTGCTGCGGCCTGCTCTGTTCCGTGCGGACCTCTTCGCCTACCGACATAGAAAATTGCCCTCCCGGTCATGCCTGGCAGCGATCTGCGCCGGGCACCGATCTCGCGATCTCCCGACCAAGCCTTCCATCACGCAACGTGGTCGTGCTATTACCCGAAAGAGCGGGAATGGATCATCGTCGGCTGGGCACACATAGGGACCTTTCCTGGCATCCCGCAGGCGCGCGCCGCCGGAAGCGCGCTGTCCGGATCGGCTCGCACGCTGTGCGAATGCGTGATTCCGTGGTGTCACACTCCGTACAAGCAGCGGTACGGACGGTCGTGACGGGCGGCCGTCACGGACCCTGCGAAAGGGGGCTCACATGGCCTCACCGATGTCCGCGGACCGGTTCCTCAAAGTGCTGCGCGCGGAAGGCGTCAAGGTCGTCGAGGTCGGCGACTGGGAGCACCACAACCGCAATCACGTGGGCCCGTGGGGCCCCGTTCACGGCGTGATGATCCACCACACGGTGACCCGGGGCAGCAAGGTCACCGTGGACCTGTGCCGGAAAGGCCACGCCAACCTGCCGGGGCCGCTGTGCCACGGCGTCATCACCAAGGACGGAACCGTCCACCTCGTCGGCTACGGCCGGGCCAACCACGCCGGCGGTGGCGACGACGACGTCCTGCGCGCGGTGATCGACGAGAGACCGCTGCCGAAGGACAACGAGACCAACACGGACGGGAACCGGCACTTCTACGGCTTCGAGTGCGAGAACCTCGGCGATGGCGAGGATCCCTGGCCCGCGGCCCAGCTGGAGGCCGTCGAACGGGCCGCCGCGGCGATCTGCCGCCACCACGGATGGACGGAGCGGTCGGTCATCGGGCACAAGGAATGGCAGCCCGGGAAAGTGGATCCGCGCGGGTTCACCATGGAGTCGATGCGGAAGCGGATCGGGGACCGGCTGACGTAAGGGCGCCTGATGTGACGCCGCAGGGGTGACAATGGTGCCGTGACCAGCAACGACGCCCTCGCCGCCCTGGGTCCGAGGCTTCCCTCCCCAGTGCAGGAAGTGCGGGACGACCGGTTCTCCCGCCATGGCGTGCGACTGCTGCTCAAGCGCGACGACCTCATCCACCCCGACCTGATCGGCAACAAGTGGCGCAAGCTCGCGCCCAACCTCGCGGCGGCGGACGGTCGGCCGATCGTCACCTTCGGCGGCGCGTACTCCCACCATCTGCGTGCCACCGCCGCCGCGGGCCGCCTGCTCGGCGTACCCACCATCGGCGTGGTGCGCGGCGACGAACTGGCCGACCGCCCCCTCAACCCGTCGCTGGCCCGCTGCGTGGCCGACGGGATGCGGCTGCACTTCGTCACCAGAACGGAGTATCGCCACAAAAAGGATCCGGACACCCTCGCACGCATCCTCCGCGCGACCGGCACCGAGGACGCCTATGTCGTCCCCGAGGGCGGCAGCAACGCCCTGGCCGTCCACGGCTGCCTGGCCCTCGGCGAGGAACTGCGCGGGCAGGCGGACGTGGTCGCGGTGGCCTGCGGGACCGGGGGCACGCTGGCCGGGCTGGCGGCGGGGGTGGGGCCGGGGCAGCGGGTGCTGGGCATACCCGTGCTGAAGGGCGGCTTTCTCGGTGACGAGATACGGGCGCTGCAGGAGGCGGCGTTCGGGGGGCCGCGGGGGGAATGGTGGCTGGACGAGCGCTTTCACTTCGGTGGGTATGCGCGGACGACTCCGGAACTGCATGCGTTCGCTGAGGAGTTCGAGGAGCGGCATGCGGTGGGCGTGGAGCGTCTCTATGTCGCCAAGATGCTGTACGGGCTCTTCACTCTGGTGGAACAGGGGTCCTTCGCCGAGGGCACGGTGGTGGCGGCCGTGTTGACCGGGGCTCCTTAGCGCCCCCTGCGGCCGACTTTACGGACGGCCCTCTTCTTGCCCAGCAGTTTCTGGGCTTTGAACTTCTTGCCCATGGCGGTGTAGGCGTCGGCAAGGGCCCTGGTCGTGCGCTGGGTGTCCCGGTGGTCGTCGCCGAGTACCCGGCGCTGGCGGGCCCGTACGTCCTCCAGCAGCTCGGCCGCCTGCGGGTACGCGCGCAGTTCGTACAGGGTGACGGCGAGGCCGAAACCGGACGCGAGCGTGCTGGGGTGGTCGGGGCCGGAGACGCGGCTACGCCGTGTCAGGACGTCCTCCGCCAGACGGCGTGCCTCTCGGTAGAGACCGGTCTTGTAATGGATCGCGCTCAGGCTGTGGGCATAGTCCAGGCAGCCTGGATGGTCCTCGCCGAGGACGCGCCGCGCGCGCTCCAGCGTGTCCTCCAGCAGACGACGCCCCTCCGCGAAATCGCCCACCTCGACCTGGGTGCGAGCCAGCGCGTCGGCGCACGCCAGGGTGTCGGGATGGTCGGCTCCGTGAACGCGGCGATGACGGGCGAGAGCGTCGAGCTGCGACTGGCGCGCCTCCTCGAACGCGTTCATCCGGTACAGCGCCTCGCCCAGGCAGTAGCTCACGTGCAGCGTGGTCGGATGGTCGTCGCCGAGGGTGTCGCGGCACTGCCGCAGCACCGTGTCGAGCAGGCGACGAGCCGCCGACAGCTCGTCCAGCTCCGTCAGGGTCATTCCGACGTGGGCAGCGGCCAGGAAGGTCAAGGGGTGGTCGTCCCCCAGGACGCGACGGCAGCGAGCGAGGGTGTCCTCGTGCAGGGCCCGCGCCTCGGCGTACCGTCCCAGCGCGTCGAGATTGACCCCCTGGTTGAGGGCGGACTGGAAGGTATCCGGGTGATCGTCGCCGAGAATCCGACGGCGACGGGCGAGAGTGTCCTCGTTGATCAGCAGCGCCTTCGCGTCGTCGCCGAGCTGACCCAGGATCACCGCGAGGTCGTTGGCCGACTTGAGCGTGTCCACGTGATCGTCACCGAGCGTGCGCCGCCGCCGTTCCAGCGCGTCCTCGATGAGGGGCCGTGCGCCCCGCAGATCCCCGAGGTCCGCCGTCGCATGCCCCAGGTACTGCCTGCACGTCAGGGCATCGGGATGGTCGGGGCCCAGCACAGCGGTCCACGACTCGAGCAGCTGTGTGGCGAGTTCCAGCGCCGACCGGGCCTGGCCGCTGCGGAGCAGGAAGTGCATCCCACCCCGCAGCGTCGGCCGCAGCTCGTGCCGCGCGGTGACGTCGAGGTGCCGCGCGGTGAGGTGAGAGATCAGACTCGCCCAGGCCGGCCAGTTCTCGGGCCGCTCCTCGTCGCCTGCCGTGACGCCGGCCAGGACGGCCGCCGCGTCGTCGCGGACCGCGTTCGCCTGCTCTCCCTCGACCTGGTCCCGCAGCACCGCCTGCGTCAGCCGGTGGATCTGGAACGCCTCGTGATCGATGCGGGCCAGACCGAAGCGGCTCAGCGCCGACAGGGCCGCCTGGAGCCACATCGGGTCCGCCGGGTCCCCCGGGATCGTCGTCAGCCGGGGCCGTGCCTCCTCCAGCCACGCCGTGGGGATCGGCTCGGGTCCCAGGAAGGCGGCCAGTCGGAGCAGCGCCGCCGCCTCGGGACGGTCCTCCGCCAGGCCCTCCGTCGCGATGCCCACGGTGGCGGCCAGGGACGCCGGATAGCCGGGGACCTCGCCCTCCTGGAGGATCCGCGCGGTGCTCTCCGTCAGCAGCCGGCGATAGCGGTCCACCGTCATGCCGTTGCCGATCACACCGGCGGCCTGGGCGAGGGCCAGCGGCAGGTCGCCGAGGTCCTGGGCCAGGGCGCGGGCCTGTTCCTCGGGGATGCCGGGGATGCGTTTGCCGAGGTAGGCGAGGGAGTCCTCGCGGGTGAAGACGTCCAGGGCCAACGGGTGGGCGATGTCCCGCCAGTTGGGGTTGCGGGAGGTGATCAGGACGTGGCCGGGGCCCTCGGGGAGCCAGTTCTCCACCACGGCGGGGTTCTCGGCGTTGTCCAGGATGATCAGCCAGCGCGGCCGGTCGCGCAGATGCTGCAGCAGCGTACGGGCGTTGTGCTCCGCGCTGGCCTCGGGGTTGGCGACGCCGACCCGGTCCGCCAGCTCGGTGTAGTGGACGGGGAGTTGGTCGGCCTGTTCCGCGTCGATCCACCAGACCAGGTCGTACTGGCCGGCGAAGCGGTGGGCGTACTCCAGGGCGATCTGGCTCTTGCCGATGCCGCCCAGCCCGTGGAGCGCGTACGCGGCGGTGTCGCGGCTGCCGAGCAGCCCCTCCCGCAGGGCGACGAGCACCGCCTCCCGGCCGGAGAAGTCGGCGTTCTTCCGGCGGACGTTCCACACCTCGGCCCGCTTGGTGCTGTCCGGCAGCCGGGGTTTCACCTCCTTGGCCGTCCCGGTCTTCGGCTGCTGCGGCTTCTGCGTCGGGGCCGCGGCACCGCCCGGGAACGGCGGCGGGGCGCTCGGCCGGCCGCCTCCGTCGACCGCCGCCAGCAGCGCCGCGCGGGCGCCCTCCTCGTCCAGCCCGTGGAGGTCCTTGCGGATCCTGGTGGCGAGCATCGCGGGGATGTCGTGGTTGGTGAGCGGTTCGACGGCGAGCGGGATGACGCGGTCCCGGCGGGCGACGGCGGCGGTCCACTCCTCGCGGGTCCACCGGCCCGGTTCGAAGTACGACTTGGAGAACAGCGCCACCACCGCGTCGGCCCGCCGCAGGCCCTCGTCCATGCGCTGCACGAAGTCGTCGCCGGTGCGCCAGTCCCACACGTCGAGCATGACCTGGTGGCCGTGCTGCTCCAGGTGATAGCCCACCCACTCGGCCCAGGAGCGGTCGGCGCCCGCGTAACTGATGAAGTACCGCTGTGTGGTGCCGGTCACCGAGCCCCCCGAGTCACCAAGTCCCGTTCGTGTCCTGCGTGATGTGCCGGTCGTGCGTGCCGTGCTGTGGTGCTTGCCGTGCCTGTCGTGCGTGCCGCGTCTGAGGTGCGTGTCGTGCCTGTGGAGCCAATGATCCCCCCTCGCACTGACAACGCACCTCGCATCACATCACGTCGCCTCCCGGTACGCCGCCGCTTCCTCCAGGTCCAGTCGGCGCAGCAGGGTCCGCAGCATCTCGTCGTCGATGTAGCGCAGGTCGCGCAGCTTGACGAAGACCTCCCGCTCGGCGCTGATCATCTCCCGCGCGAGCCGGCGGTAGGTGTCGTCGGCGGTCTCCCCGGTGATGGGGTTGGGCTGGCCGAGCCGTTCCCACACGGCGTTGCGGCGGCGTTCCAGGACGGTGCGCAGCCGGTCGGCGAGCGGCGCCGGGAGGGCGTTGCGCTCGTCGGAAAGGAGTTCGTCGAGGCGCTGTTCGGCGGCGCGGGAGGCCTGTGCCTGGGCGTTGGCCTCGGCCAGGGTCTCGGCCTGCGGGTCGCGGCCGGGCAGGCGCAGCAGGCGGATCAGGGGCGGCAGGGTGAGGCCCTGGACGACGAGGGTGCCGATGACCGTGGTGAAGGTCAGGAAGAGGATCAGGTTGCGGCCGGGGAAGTCCTCGCCGCCGTGGATGGTCACCGGGATGGAGAAGGCGATGGCCAGGGAGACCACGCCGCGCATGCCGGCCCAGGAGATGATGAACGCCCCCTTCCAGGTGGGGTTGTCCTCGCGTTTGCGGATCCGCGCGGACAGCGCTCGCGGCAGGAACGTCGCCGGGTAGACCCAGACGAACCGGGCGACGACCACGACGACGAAGAGGGCGACCGCGTACCAGGCGGCGTCGGCGCCCTCGTACTCCCCGAGCCCCCGCAGAACCACCGGCAGTTGGAGTCCGATGAGGGCGAACACCGACGACTCCAGGACGAAGGCGACCATCTTCCACACCGCCTCCTCCTGGAGGCGGGTGGCGAAATCGACCTCCCACGCGCGGTGGCCCAGATAAAGGGCGACGACCACGACCGCCAGGACGCCCGAGGCATGCACCTGCTCGGCGACGCCGTACGCCACGAACGGGATCAGCAGGGAGAGCGTGTTCTGGAGCAGTGCCTCCTTGACGTGGGTGCGCAGCCAGTGGATCGGCATCATCAGCAGCAGTCCGACGCCGATGCCGCCGACCGCCGCGAGCAGGAACTCGCCGACCCCTCCGGCCCAGGTGGTGGCCTCGCCGAGGGCGGCGGCGACGGCCACGCGGTAGGCGGTGATCGCGGTGGCGTCGTTCACCAGGGACTCGCCCTGGAGGATGGTGGTGATCCGGGAGGGCAGCCCCACGCGGCGGGCGATCGCCGTGGCCGCGACCGCGTCCGGCGGCGCCACCACCGCGCCCAGCACCAGCGCCGCGGTCAGCGGGAGGTCGGGCACGATCACATAGGCGGCCCAGCCGACCACGACGGTCGCGAAGAGCACGTAGCCGACGGAGAGAAGGGCGACGGGCCGCAGTTGCGCGCGCAGGTCGAGGTAGGAGCTGTCGGTGGCCGCGGTGTGCAGCAGCGGGGGCAGCAGGAGCGGCAGGACGATGTGCGGGTCGAGGGTGTAGTCGGGGACCCCGGGGATGTACGACACCGCCAGTCCGGCCGCGACCAGGAGCAACGGCGCCGGCACCGGGGTCCGGCGGCCGGCCGCGGCGATCGCGGCACTGCCGGCCACCAGCAACAGCAGGGGCATCACGTCCATGGTTCTCGCCCGCTCTCGTTTTCCGCGCGGTCATCCGCACACCCGTCGTAATCTGGCAATCATGAAACAGTGCACGCACGCCGACGCGCTGCCGCACCCGGAACCCGCACCGCTGAGCGAGACCTGCCCGGAATGTCTGGCGGAGGGGTCGCACCCGGTGCAGCTGCGGCTGTGCCTCACCTGCGGTCACGTCGGCTGCTGCGACTCCTCGCCGGGGCGGCACGCCACCGAACACCACGAGAAGTCGGGGCACCCGGTGATGCGAACGTTCGAACCGGGTGAGAATTGGCGTTGGTGCTTCGTCGACCACGTCCTGGTGTGACCCGCTCGTGACCTCGGTTCCGGACACTGGATCGGAACAGTTCGAGACACTGGATCCTGGCGGTTCGAGACACTGGATCCTGACGGTTCGAGCGTCTGACGCCGGGGTACGTCAACCCGGCGCGCCCTGTTCCGAATTGGGACCGCCCACCCTCTAGCCACTGTGCGTATTCATGTGTTTACTATGAGTGACAGCAGGGGGTTGGGGTCCCGGGACAGAAAAATCGAGAGCGCGGTAGCGTCACCGCTGAACCACACATCGCGTTACCCCGGGGGGCGACCCTCGGCCCCGTAGAGCTTGTACCACCTTGGAGGTGAGGGTGTCCCAGATCGCAGGCGAGCCCGCGACCCAGGACTTCGTCGAAGTCCGGCTGCCGGCTGCGGGTGCCTACCTGTCGGTGCTGCGGACGGCCACGGCCGGCCTCGCGGCCCGTTTGGACTTCACCCTCGACGAGATCGAGGACCTGCGCATCGCGGTGGACGAGGCCTGCGCGATCCTGCTCCAGCAGGCCGTGCCCGGCTCGGTGCTCAGCTGTGTCTTCCGGCTCGTCGACGACTCGCTGGAGGTCACCGTCTCCGCGCCGACCACGGACGGTCACGCCCCTTCGCGCGACACCTTCGCCTGGACCGTCCTGTCCGCCCTCGCGGGCAAGGTCTCCTCCGCCGTGGACGACGACAAGACCGTTTCGATCAGCCTCTACAAACAGCGCGGCGCGGGACCCGGGCCGGCGTGAGGAACGGGGACGGGCCGGTGCGGGACGAAGAGCGCGGCACACGGGAGCTGCCGGCCGAGGGCACGGGCGGACCGGCGGGTCCGGGCAGCCCGGACGCTCCGAGCGGTCCGGACGGTTCCCGACGCATGGCGGACGGCATCGACGGCATCCCCGAGCAGGCCCGGCCGCACCCGGAGGAGGACTCCCCTCGGGCGGACTTCCCCGGCGACGGGCAGCGGGATCGGGACAGTGCCGTGCAGGGCGCGCCTCTGGAGCGGCGGAACGGGGGCTCCCCTGTCCGGGCCGAGGCGAGGGCTCGGGGAAGGGCGACGGGCGGGACGATGAGCGAGCACGAGCGAAATTCCGAGGACGACGCGGCGGTCGCGCCGACCGCGCCGCCCGCGCACCACGACCCTCAGGACCGCAGCGGGGCGCGCGCCCTGTTCGTCGAGCTGCGCACGCTGAAGGAGGGCAGCCCGGAGTACGCGGAGCTGCGCAACCGGCTCGTCCGGATGCACCTGCCGCTCGTCGAGCACCTCGCGCGCCGCTTCCGCAACCGGGGTGAGCCGCTGGACGACCTCACTCAGGTCGCCACCATCGGGCTGATCAAGTCGGTCGACCGCTTCGACCCGGACCGCGGCGTGGAGTTCTCGACGTACGCGACTCCGACGGTCGTAGGCGAGATCAAGCGGCACTTCCGCGACAAGGGCTGGGCGGTCCGCGTCCCACGCCGTCTGCAGGAACTGCGGCTCGCCCTGACCACGGCCACGGCGGAGCTGTCGCAGCTGCACGGCCGCTCCCCCACGGTCCACGAACTGGCCGAGAAGCTGTCGATCTCGGAGGAGGAGGTCCTGGAGGGACTGGAGTCCGCCAACGCGTACTCCACGCTGTCCCTGGACGTCCCCGACACCGACGACGAGTCCCCGGCGGTCGCGGACACCCTGGGCGCGGAGGACGAGGCGCTGGAGGGCGTCGAGTACCGGGAGTCGCTCAAGCCGCTGCTGGAGGATCTGCCGCCGCGCGAGAAGCGGATCCTGCTGCTGCGGTTCTTCGGGAACATGACCCAGTCGCAGATCGCGCAGGAGGTCGGCATCTCGCAGATGCACGTCTCCCGGCTGCTGGCGCGCACGCTGGCGCAGCTGCGGGAGAAGCTGCTCGTGGAGGAGTAGCGGTCCTGGAGGAGTGGCGGTTACTTGTCGGCGTTGCCGGGCCCGCGGATGCCGAGGGCCCGGGTCGTCTCGGCGTTGATCAGCAGCACGAGCGCGGCGACGGCGACGACGGCCAGCGCGATGCCCGCGGGGATCGCCATGCTGTCGGCCTGGAGCAGGTTGTAGGCCACGGGCAGCGCCATGATCTGCGTGATGACGGCGGGGCCGCGGCTCCAGCTGCGCCGGGCCAGCAGGCCCCGGGCGGCGAGCAGCGGCAGCAGCGCCAGCACAACGAGGGTGACGCCCCCCGTGACTGCCTGCTGCCGGTCGTCCGGCTCGCCGGTCAGCCCGAGAACGAGCATCCAGACACCCCCGACCACCAGCGCCAGCCCCTCCAGCGCGGCCAGGGCCGCCGCAGCGGTCAGCCGGACAGGACGCGGGCCCGCCTCGTCGGCGGCTTCGGGGCTGGGGTTCTGCGCAGAGCTCACCCATGCAGGGTAGCGGCCGGGTCGCGGAGACCGCGGACGAGGTACGAGCCGCGACCGCGGCGGGCGCTAAGGCGGGCCAGGGGCCGTAGGTGCGGGGCGCGGCCCGAGGCGCCGGAGCTGCCAGGCACGAGCCGACACCGTGAGGCCCCTCCAACGCCCCGAGGCGCCAGGCGGGCACGGGCATGCGCCCGCAGGTCGCTTCCGCGCCCCCGTGTCGAGGTTCACGCCTCGAACTCCTACGTCATCCTTGATCCGGTCTGGGCCAGGTACCCCCCAGTAGGTACGCTGCCATCCATGCGTGCACTTCTCGTGGTCAATCCGGCGGCAACCACCACAAGCGCACGTACGCGCGATGTGCTGATCCACGCGCTCGCGAGCGAGATGAAGCTGGAAGCGGTCACCACCGAGTACCGCGGCCATGCCCGCGACCTCGGCCGGCAGGCCGCGGACAGCGAGGACATCGAGCTGGTCGTGGCCCTCGGCGGCGACGGCACGGTCAACGAGGTCGTCAACGGTCTGCTGCACGGCGGCCCCGACCCGGACAACCTGCCGGGACTGGCCGTGGTGCCCGGCGGCTCCACCAACGTCTTCGCCCGCGCGCTGGGCCTGCCCAACGACGCCGTGGAGGCGACCGGCGCCCTGCTGGACGCCCTGCGCGAGGGCAGCCAGCGCACGGTCGGGCTGGGGCTGACGTCGGGAACCCCCGGTACCGAGGACGAGGCCGTCCCGTCCCGCTGGTTCACCTTCAACGCCGGGCTCGGCTTCGACGCGGGCGTGGTCGGCCGGGTCGAGCAGCAGCGGGAGCGGGGCAAGAAGTCCACGCACGCCCTCTACGTCCGCCAGGTGGTGCGCCAACTGCTCGGCGAGCCCCATCGCCGGCACGGGACGATCACCCTGGAGCAGGACGGCGAGGAACTGGCGACGGATCTGGTGCTGTCCATAGTCTCGAACACCGCCCCGTGGACGTTCCTCGGCAATCGCCCCATGTATGCGTCGCCTAAGGCATCGTTCGACACCGGCCTCGACGTATTCGGTCTCAGCCGCCTGTCCACGGCCGCGGTTGCCCGGTATGGCACCCAGTTGCTCACTTCGTCCCCCGAGCGTGGACCCCGGGGAAAGCACGCCGTCTCCCTGCACGATCTGACCGAGTTCACCTTGCATTCGAAGGTGCCTCTGCCCCTCCAGATGGACGGTGACCACCTGGGGCTGCGTACGAGCGTGACGTTCACAGGCGTACGCCGTGCACTGCGTGTGATTGTGTGAGCAGAAGGGGCTAAAGTCCTTTCACTCGAACGTTTAGGCCAGGATCCACCCCATGGAAGTACGGCTGTGACCTAGTCGACACCGAGGAATCAAAAAAAACTTTCCGGAAGGGGTTGTATCCGCCGCTGAGGTTTGCGAGTCTCTACGTGGCGATCGGGACGGCCCGCAGGAACGGCCCCCACAGATCACCGGAACCCCTCTCCAAACCAAGGACCACGCCAGGGAACCTGGCGGTCGGCCCTTCACTTGTTGAGGGATTCGTGAAAGCGTTCACATTCACAAGCAACCTGCACGTAATACCAAGGAGAGGTAGCAGCCATGGACTGGCGTCACAACGCCGTTTGCCGCGAGGAAGACCCCGAGCTCTTCTTCCCCATCGGCAACACCGGTCCTGCGCTGCTGCAGATCGAGGAAGCCAAGGCCGTCTGCCGTCGCTGCCCGGTGATCGAGCAGTGTCTGCAGTGGGCGCTCGAGTCCGGCCAGGACTCCGGCGTCTGGGGTGGTCTCAGCGAGGACGAGCGCCGCGCGATGAAGCGCCGCGCCGCCCGCAACCGGGCTCGTCAGGCCTCCGCCTGACACAACCCACCCCGCTGACAGCCTGAGCTTGGCGGCGCGTACAGCGAGTACGCAACTCCCGCCCCCGAGCACGCAGCGCGCAGTACCCCCGATGCGCTTAGCAAACGAGCAGAGCAGCAGCGAGCACTGGCCTCGGACCGATCAAGGTCCGGGGCTTTTTGCTGTCCCCGAGCCGACCCCGAGCCGACCCGGAGCGGGCCCGGAGCCGACCCGGGAGAGCCCGGCTACTTCTGCGCCCGCACCGGGATGTCCAGCAGCACCTGGGTGCCGCGCTCCGGCGCCGGGACCATGTCGAAGGTGCCGCCCAACTCCCCCTCGACCAGCGTCCGTACGATCTGCAGCCCGAGGTTGCCGGAGGTGTGCGGGTCGAAGTCGGGCGGCAGGCCGACGCCGTCGTCCTGGACGGTGACCAGGAGGCGGGCCTCCTTCGTCGTGCCGCCACGGACCGCCGAGACCTCGACGGTTCCGGTGTCGCCCTCGCGGAAGCCGTGCTCCAGGGCGTTCTGCAGCACCTCGGTCAGCACCATGGACAGCGGGGTGGCGACCTCGGCGTCGAGGATGCCGAAGCGCCCGGTGCGCCGGCCGGTGACCTTGCCCGGGGAGATCTCCGCGACCATCGCCAGCACGCGGTCGGCGATCTCGTCGAACTCCACCCGCTCGTCCAGGTTCTGGGACAGCGTCTCGTGCACGATCGCGATCGAGCCCACGCGCCGTACCGCCTCTTCGAGCGCCGCGCGGCCCCGCTCGGACTCGATCCGCCGGGCCTGCAGGCGCAGCAGGGCGGCCACCGTCTGGAGGTTGTTCTTCACCCGGTGGTGGATCTCCCGGATGGTGGCGTCCTTGGTGATCAACTCGCGTTCGCGGCGGCGCAGTTCGGTGACGTCCCGGAGCAGCACCAGCGAACCGATCCGGGTGCCCTTGGGCTTGAGCGGGATCGCCCGGAACTGGATCACCCCGTCGTTGGCCTCGATCTCGAACTCGCGGGGCGCCCAGCCGCTGGCGACCTTGGCCAGCGCCTCGTCCACGGGGCCGCGGGTGGGGGCCAGTTCGGCGGTGGTCCGGCCGAGGTGGTGGCCGACCAGGTCGGCGGCGAGGCCCATGCGGTGGTAGGCGGAGAGGGCGTTCGGGGAGGCGTACTGAACGATGCCGTCCGCGTCGAGCCGGATCAGGCCGTCGCCCACCCGGGGCGAGGCGTCCATGTCGACCTGCTGGTTGGCGAAGGGGAAGGCGCCGGCCGCGATCATCTGGGCGAGGTCCGAGGCGGACTGGAGGTAGGTCAGCTCCAGCCGGCTCGGGGTGCGCACGGTGAGCAGGTTGGTGTTGCGGGCGATGACACCGAGGACGCGCCCCTCCCGTCGTACGGGGATCGACTCGACCCGTACGGGGACCTCCTCGCGCCACTCCGGGTCGCCCTCGCGCACGATCCGGCCCTCGTCGAGCGCGACGTCCAGCATGGGGCGGCGGCCGCGCGGGACCAGGTGGCCGACCATGTCGTCCTGGTAGGAGGTCGGGCCGGTGTTGGGCCGCATCTGGGCGACGGAGACATAGCGAGTGCCGTCACGGGTGGGGACCCACAGGACCAGGTCGGCGAAGGAGAGGTCGGAGAGCAGCTGCCACTCCGAGACCAGCAGATGCAGCCACTCGAGGTCGGAGTCGTCGAGGGCGGTGTGCTGGCGGACCAGTTCGTTCATGGAGGGCACGTGTGCGAGCGTACCCGGGGGTTTGTACGGCACTGAAATGTGCGCCCTTGCGCGACCCTGTACGGCCCGACTCGTACGGGCCCGGCCAGACTCGTAGGGCCCGACGCATACGGCCCCGAAGACACCCGCGGGCCGCGGCGCCTGGGAGGGACCCTCAACCCTCCCGGCACCGCAGCCCGGAGCAATATCGGCCGTGGGGTGTGCGGTCCCGGTCGGCCGAAGGATGAGGAGCCGGGGCAGTCAGGGCAGAGAGCACCGGTTCCTCGGTCCGTCTTCCTGTGCGGGGAAGACGGATGCTTGTTCCCACGCATGGGGACTACCGCACAGTAGGTTTCCATGATGGCGGTCTGCAACGATTGTGGACTAGACCACTCGGCGTGTCCATGCGTCGGAGGCTCTTTGTTGTCGAAGACCGTGCGGCGCGGGGCCGCCGGCCGCCCTCGCAGCCTAACGTGCCCCGGTCATCCGCGGGGCCACACGGACAGGGCAATTTCGGCGAGCGCCTCCAGTTCCACCCGGCTCGCGCCGTCGCGCGCCTGCTGGGACATGCCCTGGATCATCGCTCCGGTGTGCCGGGCGAGCGCCGCCGCGTCGGTGCCGGGCGGCAGCTCGCCCGAGGCGATGTCCGCCCTTATCCGGCTTTCGAAGGCGGCGATGTTGGCGTTGCGCCGCGCGCGCAGGGCTTCCTCCACCTCGGGGCTGGTGCAATTGGTCGCCGCGTGGACGACGAGACAGCCGTGCGGGCGGCCGGGGGCGGTGTACTCGGCGGCGGCCTCGCGCAGGACGCGCCGCACGGCCGCCCTGGCGGTGGGCTCCTCGGCGAGGGCGCGCTCGATGAAGGACCCGTACCGCTCGCCGTACACCTGCACGACCTCGTCGAAGAGCGCCCGCTTGTCGCCGAAGGCCGCGTAGAGGCTGGGGGCGCCGATGCCCATGGCACGGGTGAGGTCGGAGACGGACGTGGCCTCGTAGCCGTGCTCCCAGAAGGCCATGATCGCCTTCTCCAGGGCGGTCTCCCGGTCGAAGGAGCGGGGCCGGCCCCGGCCGCGACCGCGATGTCCGGCGGGCGAACCCTCGGCGGGGGCGGCAGCCGGGACCCGAGGGCCGGCCACCGGGGTCCGAGGGGTGGCAGCCGCGGTCCGCGGGGCCGTGGCCTGCTCCTTGTTCTCCTGCGCGCTCACCATGGAGTGCATTTTATAGCGGGCACTAGACAAATGTCAGCGACGTGATCTACGGTCATTTCTGTATCGACCGCTAGCTAATTGCGAAGGGGGCGTCGCCATGGGCGCGCTGACCGGCAGGACGGCACTCGTCACGGGGGCGAGCAGGGGAATCGGGCGCGGGATCGCCGAGCGGCTGGGGCGCGACGGGGCGCGGGTCGCGGTGCACTACGGCGTGAACGAGGCGGCGGCGAAGGAGACCGTCGCGGCCATCGAGGCGGCGGGCGGCTCCGCCTTCGCGATCGGCGTGGAGCTGGGACGGCCGGGGGACGCCGAGGCGCTGTGGGCGGAGTTCGACCGGCACGCGGACGGCGTGGACATCATCGTGAACAACGCGGGCATCGGGACGTCGTCGGCCCTGGAGGAGATCGACGAGGCCGAATACGACCGGGTCTTCGCGGTGAACGTGAAGGCTCCCCACTTCATCGTCCAGCAGGGCCTCGGCCGGCTCCGCGACGGCGGCCGGGTCATCAACATCTCCTCCGGGCTCGCCCGCACGGCGGCGATGCCGGACAAGATGGCCTACGCGATGACGAAGGGCGCGCTGGACGTCTTCACCCGGGACCTGTCCAAGGTGCTCGGCCCCCGGGGCATCACGGTGAACTCGGTGGCGCCCGGCATCATCGACACCGACAACACGGCCGAGCTGCTGCACGGCACCGAGGGCGGCTGGGCGCAGGCCGCGGCGATATCGGCGCTGGGCCGGGTGGGAGTTCCGGCGGACGTCGCCGATGTGGTGGCGTTCCTGGCCTCGGACGACGGGCGGTGGATCACGGGGAGCTGGGTGGACGCCACAGGGGGTTCCCTGACCTGAGGTGCCTGACCTGACGTTTCCCTGGCCAGAGGTCTTCTGACCTCAGCTTCTCTGACCCGAGCCGGGCCCGGCCGCCCGGCGAGGCGGTTCAGCGGGTCTCCGTCACCTTGGCCAGGGCGCGAGGGGCGTCCGGGTCCTGGCCGCGGGCGATGGTGACCTCGTAGGCCAGCAGCTGGAGCGGGATGATCTCCAGGATCGGCTGCACCTCCTCGGCGACGCCCTCCGTGGGCAGGACGAACCCGGCCGAGGCCTGTTCCACCTGGCGCCTGGGG
Organism: Streptomyces sp. NPDC030838; assembly: GCF_055572035.1. Lineage (NCBI taxonomy): Bacteria > Bacillati > Actinomycetota > Actinomycetes > Kitasatosporales > Streptomycetaceae > Streptomyces > Streptomyces sp. NPDC030838. Next base: position 177,824 of record NZ_JBVIED010000016.1, read on the forward strand.
CCGAAGACGACCAGATCGGCGCCGCGACCGCGCAGCCGGTCCAGAACGGGCTGGAGGGCCTCGCCGCCCCGGCCGTCGGTGACGACGGCGATCACCGGCGAGACGTTGTCGACCATCGCGAGGGGGCCGTGCAGCAGATCGGCGCCGGAGTAGGAGAGGGCGGGGATGTAGCTGGTCTCCATCAGCTTGAGGGCGGCCTCCTTGGCCGTGGGGTAGCCATAGCCGCGCGAGGTGATCACCATGCGCTCGGCGAAGCGGTAGCGGGCGGCGAGGGCGCGCACCTCGTCCTGCCGGGCGAGGAGTTGCTCGGCGAGACCGGGCAGCGGGCCCGCAGCGGCGCCGTCGCCGCCGCGCAGGCCCTCGACGAAGAGATAGAGCGCGAGAAGGGAGGCCGTATAGGTCTTGGTCGCGGGCAGGGCCTTCTCCGGCCCGGCCAGGATGTCGATGTGGTACTCGGAGACGCCGGCCAGCGGTGAGTCCGGGTTGTTGGTCACGGCGAGCGTGATCGCGCCGGCCTGGCGGGCGGCCCGGGTGGAGGCGACCAGGTCCGGGGAGCCGCCGGACTGGCTGACGGTGATGACGAGGACGTCCGTGAGGTCGGGGTGGGCGCCGTAGGCCGTGGTGGTCGACATCGAGGTGAGGCCGCAGGGCAGGCCGAGGCGGATCTCCAGGAGGTACTTGGCGTAGAGCGCGGCGTTGTCGGAGGTGCCGCGGGCGGTGAGCAGGACGAAGCGGGGCCTGCGGGCGGCGATCTCCTGGGCGACCCGGCGGATGTCCGGGGTGCCGGCCTCCAGGATCCGCCGCAGCACGGCAGGCTGCTCGCCCATCTCACGGGACATGATCCGGCCGGGGACGTCGGTCGGGGAGGCCGGTCGGGTGGCGGTCATGGGTCCTCCGGGGTGGGGTGGGGATGCACCTCCCATTGCACTCCCCCGCAGGTCGGCGCGCCTGCTCACAGCGCGCCGATGGGGCCGGCCCGGGGACCACCGAAGGCTGGGACGCGGGACCCCCGCTCTGTTAGATTGGTCTAAACCACATGGACCCCTTCGGGTGCCTTCGAGTCCCCTCTTCAGATCGGCAGGCCAGCGTGGAAGTTGTCATCGTTCCGGACGCCGCGGCCGGCGGCGAACTGATAGCCGAGGCCATGGCGCAGCTGCTCCGGCGTAAGCCCGATGCCCTGCTCGGTGTCGCCACCGGCTCGACGCCGCTGCCCATCTACCAGGCCCTCACGGCCAAGGTGCGCTCCGGCGCCGTGGACGCCTCACGGGCGCGGATCGCGCAGCTCGACGAGTACGTGGGGCTGCCCGCGTCGCATCCGGAGTCCTACCGTTCCGTGCTGCGGCGGGAGGTGCTGGAGCCGCTGGGACTCTCGATGGACGCGTTCATGGGGCCCGACGGCGAGGCGGAGGACGTCCAGGCGGCCTGCGAGGCGTACGACAGGGCGCTCGCCGAGGCCGGCGGGGTGGACCTCCAGCTGCTCGGGATCGGGACCGACGGGCACATCGGGTTCAACGAGCCGTGCTCCTCGCTCGCCTCGCGCACTCGGATCAAGACGCTGACCGAGCAGACCCGGATCGACAACGCGCGCTTCTTCGACGGCGACATCGACCAGGTCCCGCACCACGTCATCACCCAGGGCATCGGGACAATCCTGGAGGCGCGGCACCTGGTGCTGCTGGCCACGGGCGAGGGCAAGGCCGACGCCGTCGCCGCGACGGTGGAGGGGCCGGTCGCCGCGGTGTGTCCCGCCTCGGCGCTGCAGTTGCATCCGCATGCCACCGTGGTCGTGGACGAGGCCGCCGCGTCCAAGCTGAAGCTGGCGGACTACTTCCGGCACACGTACGCCAACAAGCCGGAGTGGCAGGGCATTTAGCCGACCCGGCCTGGTGATCGCCGGGCAGGTGGGTCATCGGAACGGGCGCCGGCCGTCGCCGTGTGCGTCTCACAGCTCCAGGACGATGACGAGCACACCTCCGAGCACGCCCAGGACCAGCGCGACGAGGAACGGGATCCAGCCGCCGTCCCGCCAGGGGAAGAAGGCGTCGAGCGACAGGCGGCCGGGGCCCACGGCGGCTATGGCGAGTGCGGCGACGCAGAGGACCAGGGGGTATGAGAACGACGGGGGCCCGGCGGGCCACAGGCTGTACTCGGACGCCACCGCCATGGCGTTGATCATCACCCCGACCGTGGCCGCGGCGGCGAGTGGGGTGAGCAGCCCGACGGCGAGGCCAAGGCCTCCGACGACCTCGGAGGTTCCCGCCAGGACGGCGAAGAAGACCCCTGGCTCGTACCCCTGCTCGGCGAAGGCCTTGCCCGAGGCGTCGAGACCCGGACCGCCGAACATGCCGAACAACTTCTGTGCGCCGGCACCCGCCACGATCACGCCCACCGCCAGCCGGAGGAGGAGCGTGCCCACGTCGGCGGCGCCCGCCCGCGGCGCCGGTCTCCTGTCGATGGTCGCGGCGGAGTTGCTTGATCGTTCAGTGGGGGGTGTCATCGCGACATCACCTCCGGGCACGGCCCTCGGTGCGGTCTCACCCTTCCGATCCTCCTCTCCCGGGGAGAGGACGTCCAAAGGAGGGAGAGGACGCCGAGAGGGAGAGGGCAATACCGCCCAGGGGCCGGGATCTGGACCAATGGTGTAGACCAGTGCGGGGGGCCTGGGTCGGATCAAATGGCGCGCAAAGGGTCTGAGGCAGGGCCCGACCAGCCGTTATGGGACCTAGATATGCAGGAACCTTTAAGTAAGAACCCGGCGAAAACAGCGGCCGGAGGCGTCATACTCAGGTAGACCACTTCAGCGTGGTGGACTAGACCAGCGCGAGCCGTGACGGTATACAGAGGGGATCACGGAGCGTGCCGACGACACCCTCTACGGAGCCGGGAAGGCGGAGCATGAGCACCGACGTCAGCAGTGCGGAGAACGAGAGCGGGGCGACCGTCCGTACCGCGCGCGTGCCCAAGTACTACCGCCTGAAGAAGCACCTGCTCGACATGACGGAGACACAGGCGCCGGGCACCCCGGTCCCGCCCGAGCGCACGCTGGCGGCGGAGTTCGACACCTCGCGCACGACCGTACGGCAGGCTCTGCAGGAGCTGGTCGTCGAGGGGCGCCTCGAACGCATCCAGGGCAAGGGCACGTTCGTCGCCAAGCCGAAGGTCTCCCAGGCCCTGCAGCTCACCTCCTACACCGAGGACATGCGCGCCCAGGGCCTGGAGCCCACCTCGCAACTGCTCGACATCGGCTACATCACCGCCGACGACCGGCTCGCCGAGCTGCTCGACATCACCACCGGCGGCCGGGTCCTGCGCATCGAGCGGCTGCGCATGGCCAACGGCGAGCCGATGGCCATCGAGACGACCCATCTGTCGGCCAAGCGCTTCCCCGCGCTGCGGCGGTCGCTGGCCAAGTACACATCCCTCTACACCGCCCTCGCCGAGGTCTACGACGTCCACCTCGCGGAGGCCGAGGAGACCATCGAGACCTCGCTGGCCACCCCGCGCGAGGCGGGTCTGCTCGGCACCGACGTGGGCCTGCCGATGCTGATGCTCTCCCGCCACTCCCTGGACCGCGAGGGCAAGCCGGTGGAGTGGGTGCGGTCGGTGTACCGGGGCGACCGCTACAAGTTCGTGGCGCGGCTGAAGCGCCCCGCCGAATAGCGATTTTGTAAAGGCGGTGACCGATATACGGACGAGGGGTTCCTCTTCCGCGACACCGTGACCTAGATTGCCAGCCCATTACGCAGGTGATCAGTGAGGGGACGGAGCCGCCGATGTCACAAGCCCCAGAAGTCGGCAGAGGAGCGGTGGTGACGCCGGTGCGCGTCGTCATCGCCCTCTGCCTCATAGCGCCGTTCGTGGCGATGCTCTGGGTCGGTTCGTACGCGAAGACCGACCCGGCGTTCATCGGCATCCCGTTCTTCTACTGGTACCAGATGGCCTGGGTGGTCATCTCCACCCTGCTGACGATGATCGCGTTCAAGCTGTGGCAGCGTGACCAGCGCGCCCGCCGGGGCGGTGAGCAGCGATGAAGGACGGCGTGAACGGCGTCGCACTCGCCGTCTTCATCTTCTTCTTCCTGGCCGTCACGGTCATGGGCTTCCTGGCCGCGCGCTGGCGCAAGGCCGAGAACGAGCACAGCCTCGACGAATGGGGTCTGGGCGGCCGGTCGTTCGGCACCTGGATCACCTGGTTCCTGCTCGGCGGCGACCTCTACACGGCGTACACCTTCGTCGCCGTACCGGCGGCGATCTACGCGGCGGGCGCGGCCGGCTTCTTCGCCGTGCCGTACACGATCCTCGTCTACCCGCTGATCTTCACGTTCCTGCCGCGTCTGTGGTCGGTCTCGCACAAGCACGGCTATGTGACGACCTCGGACTTCGTGCGCGGCCGGTTCGGCTCGAAGGGGCTGTCGCTGGCGGTTGCGCTCACCGGCATCCTCGCCACCATGCCGTACATCGCGCTCCAGCTCGTCGGCATCCAGGCCGTGCTGGACGTGATGGGCGTCGGCGGCGGCGAGGACACCAACTGGTTCATCAAGGACCTGCCGCTGCTGATCGCCTTCGGTGTGCTGGCCGCGTACACCTACTCCTCGGGTCTGCGGGCCCCGGCGCTGATCGCGTTCGTGAAGGACACGCTGATCTACATCGTCATCGCCGTGGCGATCATCTACATCCCGATCAAGCTGGGCGGGTTCGACGAGATCTTCGCCAAGGCGGGCGAGGCGTTCGGCGAGACCAACCCGGCGACCGGCGCGCCACGCGGTGCCCTGGTCCCGGCGGAGGCGGGCCAGTGGACGTACGCCACACTGGCACTGGGCTCGGCACTGGCGCTGTTCATGTACCCGCACTCGATCACCGCGACGCTCTCCTCGAGGAGCCGTGAGGTGATCCGCCGCAACACCACGATCCTGCCGCTGTACTCGCTCATGCTCGGTCTGCTGGCCCTGCTGGGCTTCATGGCGATCGCGGCCGGGATCAAGGTGCAGAACGGCCAGCTGGCCATCCCGCAGCTGTTCGAGACCATGTTCCCGGACTGGTTCGCGGGCGTCGCGTTCGCGGCGATCGGCATCGGCGCGCTGGTGCCGGCGGCCATCATGTCCATCGCGGCGGCCAACCTCTTCACCCGCAACATCTACAAGGACTTCATCCGCCCCGACGCCACGCCGGCGCAGGAGACCAAGGTCTCCAAGCTGGTGTCGCTGCTGGTGAAGGTGGGTGCGCTGGTCTTCGTCCTGACCATGGACAAGACCGTCGCGATCAACTTCCAGCTGCTGGGCGGCATCTGGATCCTGCAGACCTTCCCGGCCCTCGTCGGCGGCCTGTTCACCCGCTGGTTCCACCGCTGGGCGCTGCTCGCCGGCTGGGCGGTCGGCATGATCTACGGCACGGTCGCCGCGTACGGGGTGGCCTCGCCGACGCAGAAGCACTTCGGCGGCTCGTCGAAGGAGATCCCGGGCATCGGCGAGATCGGCTACATCGGTCTGACGGCGTTCGTCCTCAACGTGGTCGTGACCGTGGTCCTGACCTTCGTCTTCAAGGCGGCCAAGGCTCCCGAGGGCGTCGACGAGACCAAGCCGGAGGACTACACGGCGGACGCGGGCGACCCCGGCGTCCAGGTCGAGCTGCCGCCGGCGACGGCGGGATCCGCCCACTGAGCCCACGGAGCCCACGGGGCCCACTGGTCCACTGAGCCCACTGAACCGGCCTGAGCCGCGAGTTTCGGCGGCGATCCGCACGTTGCGGGTCGCCGCCGACCGCTGTCAGTCGTCCCTCGTCCGCCGGGCCATCTCCCCCCAGAACCGGTCCAGTTCCCTCACTCGCATGCCCACCCAGTGGGGTGTCTTCCGGCGCAGTCCCCGGGGCAGGCAGCGGCGCCAGCGGCCGGGGAGGAGCGCCTGCTGCTGGCGGCAGAACGGCTCACGGATCTCGCCGCGCGGAACACAGCCGCGCGGCGGATAGGGGCAGAGCTGGAACTCGCAGTCGGGCAGGCAGGTGGTGCCGGGCGGGGGCAGGACCGAGGTGCCGGCCTGGAGTCCCGGCCGGAGTGGCTCCCGGTCGGTGCGGATGCACGGCGGCAGCGGCATGTCCGGCTGCTCCACGCGGGCCAGCCGCTCCTCGACCTCGTCCGGATGCCCGTCCCGTTCGATGAGGTTCAGCAGGACCAGCACATCGGCGACGAGGCGCTGGGCCCGTGGGTCGAGGGTGCTCCAGCCGACCGACGGCGGAATCCACAGGTTGTGCTTGCGGTACCCGCCGGCGCAGCGGGCCCGGGAGCCGATGGTGTCGCTGACGGCCTTCTCGTCGACCCACAGGAACCGCTCGGGCTCACCCGTCTCCAGGGCGAGGGCCACCAGGTCGCCCGCCTCGGCGACGAACGGATGCAACCGCCGCCGGGGCCCGTCCGCGTGCGCCCCGGCCACGCCGGGCGGCCGGTTCACCGTACCGGCCATCGACAGCCAGCGCTCCACGGTCTGGACGGCGCTCGCCCCGCCGATCCCGGTGCCCGGCCGGCGCGCCCCGTCCGGATGCTCGCCCTGCCGTCCGGCGCCGTCGCCGAGGGCGTGGTCGCGCCGGCCCGCGGTGTCCGGCAGCTCCCACAGGCAGAGCGCCTGGAGCAGCACCAGTTGCGTGTACCAGCACCGGGACCGCTGGAGCACGGTCTCCGCCTGGCGGATCAGCTCGGCGCGGTTGCCGGGGTAGGTGTGCGGATGCCGTTTGCGCCGGTTCGCCGCGTACTTGAAGCCCTGGGCCAGCGCGGCCTCCAGAGCGAGAGGCAGATCGGGCGTGCCGCCGGTGTACTTCGGGTCGAGGTGACGCAGCCATCTGCTGAGCCGCTCGCGGGCCTCGTCGCGGTGCGCGTCGTCGACGGAGCCCAGCAGCATGGGCACCATCCAGGCCCGCATCACGAACTCCCGGAACAGGGCGACCCGCCGTTCCCGGTACCGCAGGTTCAACTCGTGGCGCCGGCACATCAGTTCCTCGATGCGCCGCGGCACCTCCGCCCGCGCGGCACCCCGGGCGGAACGGGCCCGGGTCATCTCCGCGGCCCACGTCTCGTACTCCCGCCGCTTCCAGGCCTTCAGCTCGCCGACCTTGGCGTTGTACTCCTCGATGGGATCGGTGGTCAGCCCGACCCGCTCCCGGATCACCGCGAACGCCGAGTTGCCGCCGGTGCCGAACTCCTGGGCTGCGGCGAGCCGTATCGGGTACGACGGCTCCTCGGTGCCCATCCGGAACAGCCGCCAGTACAGGGGGGTGGTGTCCATCCGGTCGGAGACCTGGCGCAGGGCCCGGCCGAGCTGTTTCAGCAGCCTGAGCTTGGCGTCCTGGAGGGTGCGCGGGTCGCCCTTGATGCGGGGCCAGCGGGCGTGCACGGCGGCGACGATGTCGCCGAGGGCTCTCGGGTCGTCCTCCACGCTCTCCACTTCGAGGGCCGCAGCGAACAGGTCGAGGGCCTTCGGATCGTCGGTACGGCGATCGGCGGCGGCGCTGAGCCGGCGGGCCAGGGGGCGACCGCGCACGGGGGTCTGCCGCCACCGCTCACGTACCCCCTTGCGCACCTCCGCCCGCACCCCGCCGCCGTCGCCCGCGAGTTCCGCTGCCCGCCGACGGGACAGCAGGACGAGGGCGATCAGCAGTTCACGGCTGGGGCCGGGCGGCTGCAGCGCGTGCTCGACCAGGTCGCCGGCGCCCCGCTCGCCCAGGTGGTTCAGCACGCGAAAGCCGAAGTAGGCCTGGATGATGCTGTGCGGGAAGCGGACCTTCTTCTCGGAGCCCTCGACGAGTTCGAGCCTGTCCGCGCGCGCGACGAACCCGGCGAGCAGGGCATGGCACTGGTCCATGTTCCCCTCGCGCAACCGCCGGCGCGTCTCGTCGCCGAGCCGGTCGCAGAGCGTGTCCCAGATCCGCTGCCGGTGCCACTCGGAGAAGACGGTGCCGCGTCTGCCGTACCGGTCGAAGCCGCGCCGGCCGGCCCACAGATGGTCGGTGCGGGCCCGGACCCGCCGGGTCGGCCCCGGGTGGACGTCCTGGTCGAGCAGCTCGCCGAAGCCGACCTCCAGTTTGTCCTGGAGCAGCCCGACGCACGCCAGGGCGGAGACCACCTCCAGGGTCTCGCGCCGTTCCCGTGGACCGAGCGCCACGTCGTCCCGCAGGAGGCCGTCGCACAGGGCGGCCTCCCAGGTCTCCAGCAGCCACAGCCGGAGCGTGCCGCGGTCCCTGCTGCGGGTGTCCAGCCGGTACGGGTCGCCGCGCGGGCGGTCCCGTTCCAGCAGGCCGTGGTGGTGCAGCTCGCGGGCGATCTGCAGATAGATCGGCGACTCGGTCACCTCGGCCGTCTCCACGATCCAGTCGACCCGGCGCTCGTCGGTGTCCGGCACCCGGGACGCGACGAAGCGCAGCGCCTCCTCCTCGCTCAGCGGTTCCAGCTCCACGATCGCGGCGGGCGTGCTCTCCAGCGGGCTGTGCGGGCGGGAGGCGATGACGAGGGGCAGCTTCTCCTCGTGGGCGCGTTCGATGGCCCGGCGGATGATGTTGTCCCGGTTCTGCTGGAGGGACTCGTCGAGCAGCGTCTCCTCCAGGCCGTCGGCGATGACGACCACCTTGTCGTCGGCGAGCAGTTGCTGCCAGACCCGCTCGTTCTTGGTGCGGGCCAGGAGACCGCGCGGCGCCTCCTCGGCGAAACGCTGCTTGGCGAGCGTCTCGAAGTTCAGGGCGGCGGCCGCTCCGTCCGCGTCGCGCAGCCGGATCGGCACCGGTACGGCCTGCTGCCGGGCCAGGAGTTCGGTCAGCCGCACCAGGACCGCGGTCTTGCCCGCGCCGACGCCGCCGACGAGCAGATAGGGCCGCCGGGTGTCGCGCTGCCGCAGCCGCTCGGCGATGACCTGGGCGACCTCCTCGCGGCCCACGATCTCGTCGATGTCCGGCCCGGCGGTGAGCACCAGCCGGCGGGGGCAGGAGCGGGCCCGGGCGAGGTAGCGGCGCTTGGTCCAGCTGTACCACCAGAACAGGAAGAGCGCGGCGGCGACGGACGCGGTGAGAACGGGGCCGACGAAGCGGAGGAGATCCTCGAGGCCGTTGGTCGCACCGCCCAGGCGGTCGACGGGGCTCTCCCTGCTGGTGGCGATGTTGTACACCGCCTCCCCGCACCAGACGACCACCAGCAGCGCGGCCAGCAGCCACACGACCCTGGTCACGTTGGTGTAGGAGAGCCATCGGCGCCACTTCCTGGGGCGGGCACCGCCGCGCCGGGCCTCCAGCCGGATCGTCAGGGTGTGCCAGTACCCCAGCAGTCCGTGCCGGGCCCGGCTCGCCGCGCGCCTCAGCTCCAGTGTCGTCATCGGCGCGTCGGGCGGGCGCTCCTTGCCCGGCGGGTTCCGCACGACCCTCGTCACGGGCCGGCCCCCGTCATGGTGCGACCCCCCGTCATGGTGTGACCCCCGGCATGGTGTGATCTCCTCACGAGAGTCCTCCTTCCATGGAATCACTCCGGCCGGGCCCCGCAAGCGGACCCCGCGGTCCCGGGGCGACGCCTGTGGAAAATCCGGAGCCGTTGTCGGCCCCCTCCGGCACACTCGGCCCCATGGACATCGTCATCCGCCCCGTCGCCCCCGCCGAGTACGACGCCCTCGCCGAGATCACCGCCCAGGCCTACCTCCGGGACGGCCTGCTCGACTTCGGGACGAGCGACGCCTATCTGGCCGAGTTGAGGGACGTGGCCAAGCGGGCCGCCGCCGCCAAGGTGCTGGTCGCCGTGGAGGGGGACCGGGTCCTCGGCGGCGTGACCTTCGTCCCGTCGGGCGGCCCCATGGCCGACGTCGCGGGCCCGGGCGAGGCCGAGATACGCATGCTGGCGGTCGCCCACGAGGCCCGTGGCCGCGGAGCCGGCGAGGCCTTGGTGCGTGCCTGCGTCGACCGCGCCCGCGCCACGCCGGGCTGCGTCCGCGTCGTCCTGTCGTCCCAGCGCACCATGCGCACCGCCCACCGCATCTACGAGCGCCTGGGCTTCGTCCGCACCCCGGAGCGGGACTGGAACCCGATCCCCGAGCTGGACGACATCACTCTGCTCACCTACGAGTTGACGCTCTGAAGCCACCCCGACACAACATCTGGGGGTGGCACGACAGCCCGGCACAAGATGTATGCTCATGCTCGCTGTCGCCGCAGGGGAATCCGGTGCGAATCCGGAACTGTCCCGCAACGGTGTACTTGCGTGCATCTGCACGCCTGTTCAGTCCGAGGACCTGCCGACAGCGCACCCGGCCGTCCGGCCGGTGTGCCCTGACGTCCGGGCCTCGCGGAATGGGCCGGTGGACGCGACGCCGCGTGCGCTCGTGAGCTGCCCCCTGCCCTCGTAGGCCCCTTGCCGAGCGAGGGAGAGCCCCACGTGACCATCGCGCCCGCAGATCCGGCCTCAGCAGCGGTCCCGTCCCACGACGACGGTCCCGGCGCCGCGCTGCTGCGGACCCTGACCGAGCTGACCGCCGACCTCCCCGACGCCGACCCCGGCCGGGTCGCCGCCGCCGCGCTGCGCGGACGGTCGGCGAACGCGGACGAGGCGGAGTTGCGCGAGCTGGCCACGGAGGCGGCCGCCGGCCTCATCTCCGAGGACCCCGCCTACAGCAGGCTCGCCGCCCGGCTGCTGGCGATCGGCATCACCGCCGAGGCCGCCTCGCAGGGCGTCACGTCCTTCACCGAGTCCGTCGCCGTCGGCCACCGCGAGGGCCTGATCGCCGACCGCACCGCCGAGTTCGTCCGGCTGCACGCCGAGCGTCTCGACGCCCTCGTCGACCGCACCGCCGACGACCGCTTCGGCTACTTCGGCCTGCGCACCCTGCACAGCCGCTATCTGCTGCGCCACCCGATCACCCGCAAGGTCGTCGAGACGCCCCAGCACTTCCTGCTGCGCGTCGCCGCCGGTCTCGCCGAGGACGACACCATCCGCTCCCTGGAGGAGGTCGCGGCGCTCTACGGGCTCATGAGCCGCCTCGACTACCTCCCCTCCTCCCCCACGCTGTTCAACTCGGGTACCCGGCACCCCCAGATGTCGTCCTGCTACCTCCTGGACTCCCCCAAGGACGAGCTGGACTCCATCTACGACCGCTACCACCAGGTCGCCCGCCTCTCGAAGCACGCCGGCGGCATCGGTCTGTCGTACAGCCGCATCCGCTCGCGCGGTTCGCTGATCCGCGGCACCAACGGCCACTCCAACGGCATCGTCCCGTTCCTGAAGACCCTCGACGCCTCGGTCGCCGCGGTGAACCAGGGCGGCCGGCGCAAGGGCGCGGCCGCGGTCTACCTGGAGACCTGGCACTCCGACATCGAGGAGTTCCTGGAGCTGCGCGACAACACCGGCGAGGACGCCCGCCGCACCCACAACCTGAACCTCGCGCACTGGGTGCCGGACGAGTTCATGCGCCGCGTGAACGCCGACGAGCAGTGGTCCCTGTTCTCCCCGTCCGACGTACCCGAGCTGGTCGACCTGTGGGGCGAGGAGTTCGACGCGGCGTACCGCAAGGCCGAGGAGAACGGCCTCGCCAAGAAGACCATCCCCGCCCGCGATCTGTACGGCCGGATGATGCGCACCCTCGCGCAGACCGGCAACGGCTGGATGACGTTCAAGGACGCCGCCAACCGCACCGCCAACCAGACCGCCGAGCCGGGCCACGTCATCCACTCCTCCAACCTCTGCACGGAGATCCTGGAGGTCACCGACGACGGCGAGACGGCGGTCTGCAACCTGGGGTCCGTCAACCTCGGCGCCTTCGTGGACGGCGACGACATCGACTGGGAGCGGCTGGACGCCACCGTCCGCACCGCCGTCACCTTCCTCGACCGCGTCGTCGACATCAACTTCTACCCGACCGAGCAGGCGGGCCGCTCCAACGCCAAGTGGCGTCCCGTCGGCCTCGGCGCGATGGGTCTGCAGGACGTCTTCTTCAAGCTGCGGCTGCCCTTCGACTCTCCGGAGGCGAAGCGGCTCTCCACCCGCATCTCCGAGCGGATCATGCTCGCCGCGTACGAGGCCTCCGCCGACCTCGCCGAGCGCAACGGCCCGCTGCCGGCCTGGGAGAAGACCCGTACCGCCCGGGGCGTGCTGCACCCCGACCACTACGACGTGGAGCTGACCTGGCCGGAGCGCTGGGCGGCGCTGCGCGAGCGGATCGCGTCGGTCGGCATGCGCAACTCGCTGCTGCTGGCCATCGCGCCGACCGCCACCATCGCCTCGATCGCGGGCGTCTACGAGTGCATCGAGCCGCAGGTGTCCAACCTGTTCAAGCGCGAGACGCTCTCCGGCGAGTTCCTCCAGGTCAACTCCTATCTGGTGCAGGACCTGAAGGACCTCGGCGTCTGGGACGCCCGCACCCGTGAGGCGCTGCGCGACTCGAACGGCTCTGTGCAGGACTTCGCGTGGATCCCGGAGGACGTACGGCGGCTGTACCGCACGGCGTGGGAGATCCCGCAGCGCGGCCTCATCGACATGGCCGCGGCCCGCACTCCGTTCCTGGACCAGGCGCAGTCCCTGAACCTGTTCATGGAGACGCCGACCATCGGCAAGCTCTCCTCGATGTACGCGTACGCCTGGAAGTCCGGGCTGAAGACGACGTACTACCTGCGCTCGCGCCCCGCGACGCGCATCGCCCGCGCCGCCCAGGCGCAGGCTCAGCCCGAGAAGAACATCCCCGTCCAGCAGGTCGCCGACCCCGAAGCGGTCGCCTGCTCCCTTGAGAACCCCGAGTCCTGCGAGGCCTGCCAGTAATGTCCACCCGTGACCAGAATCTCCTCGACCCGGGCTTCGAGCTGACCCTGCGCCCCATGCGCTACCCGGACTTCTACGAGCGCTACCGGGACGCCATCAAGAACACCTGGACCGTGGAGGAGGTCGACCTCCACTCGGACGTCGCCGACCTCGCCAAGCTGACCCCGGCCGAGCAGCACCTGATCGGTCGTCTGGTCGCGTTCTTCGCGACGGGCGACTCGATCGTGGCGAACAACCTGGTGCTGACCCTCTACAAGCACATCAACTCCCCGGAGGCGCGCCTGTATCTGTCGCGCCAGCTCTTCGAGGAGGCCGTGCACGTCCAGTTCTATCTGACGCTGCTGGACACCTATCTGCCCGACCCGGACGACCGGGCGGCGGCCTTCGCGGCCGTGGAGAACATCCCGTCCATCCGGGAGAAGGCCGAGTTCTGCTTCAAGTGGATGGACTCGGTGGAGAAGATCGACCGGCTGGAGACGAAGGCGGACCGCCGTCGCTTCCTGCTGAACCTGATCTGCTTCGCCGCGTGCATCGAGGGCCTGTTCTTCTACGGCGCGTTCGCCTACGTCTACTGGTTCCGCAGCCGGGGCCTGCTGCACGGCCTGGCGACGGGCACCAACTGGGTGTTCCGCGACGAGACGATGCACATGTCCTTCGCGTTCGACGTGGTCGACACCGTCCGCAAGGAGGAGCCGGAACTCTTCGACGACCAGCTCCAGCAGCAGGTGACGGACATGCTGCGGGAGGCCGTCGAGGCGGAGCTGCAGTTCGCCCGTGACCTGTGCGGCGACGGCCTGCCGGGCATGAACACGGAGTCCATGCGGCAGTACCTGGAGTGCGTGGCCGACCAGCGCCTGAGCCGGCTGGGCTTCGCCCCGGTGTACGGCTCGGAGAACCCGTTCTCCTTCATGGAGCTGCAGGGCGTCCAGGAGCTGACGAACTTCTTCGAGCGGCGTCCGTCCGCGTACCAGGTCGCGGTCGAGGGCACCGTGGACCTGGACGAGGACTTCTGAGCCCCAGGGCCGGGGGGGGGGGGGGGGGGGGGGGGGGGGGGCCCCCCCCCCCCCCCCCCCCCCCGCGGCCGAGCGGCTCCTTCTCCACGACGGTGGTGACGGAGACCGGGAGGTCGGC
>NZ_JBVIED010000016.1:191723-256942 GCF_055572035.1 Streptomyces sp. NPDC030838
TCGTAGGTGGCGGTCTACCTGTCGGCGGTGGGCGTGGCGGAGCAGGCCTGGCGGGGGGAGGCGATCCGGGAGCCGGGCGCGGGGCACGCCTTGTGGCCCCCCCCCCCCGGCCCCCGCACCCTCACCTGGGTACGGGCTTCAGCAGCAGGCGCTGCGGTCGGAGCGTGATGCCCACGCGGGTGGCGTCGTCGGAGCCCGCCACCTGCTCGAAGCGGTACTTCGTCGCCACCGCCGCCGTGATGAGCGTCAGTTGGGCCATCGAGAAGTGGTCGCTCGGGCACTTCCGATTACCCACACTGAAGGGGCTCATGGCATATTTCGGCACGTCCTTGGCGCGTTCCGGAAGCCATCGGTCGGGATCGAAGTCGAGGTGGTCCGCGTAGGAGTGCGGATCGCGCTGGATCGCGTACGGGCTGTACACGATGTCGGCTCCGGCCGGAATGCGATAGCCGCCGAGCACGGTGTCGGTGACCGCCCGCCGGGTCAATATCCAGACGGCCGGGCGCAAACGCATCGCCTCGACCACGACATTGTTGGTGTGCCGCAGCTTGCGCACGTCCTCGAATGCCACCGGACGCCCACCCGTTACGGATTCAACCTCTTCCCGGACCTTGTCCGCGTGTTCCGGATGTTCCGCGAGCACTTGCAGCAGCCACATGATGGTGGACGCGACGGTTTCGCTTCCGGGGGTGAGTATCGCGACGACCTGGTCGTGGATCTCCTGCTCCCCGATGGGGTCGCCATTCTCGTCCTTCGCCTCCAGCAACGCCGTCAGCAAATCGTCCGGCTTTTGACCGGACGCCCGGCGCTCGGCGATGATCTCGTCGACGAGGAGATGCAAATCGGCCAACGCGCGGTTGAATTCGCGGTTGGCCGGCAGCGGCAGCCGGTACAGCGGCCCCAGCGGCACCACCATCCGCCGGTACATGCCCTGGAAGACGACCGCGAGCGCGGTGCACAGCCGCTCGGCCCGCTCGTCCATGTACTCGCCGCGCAGCAGACAGCGGGCCGCGATCCGCACGGCCACCCGGAAGGACTCCGAGGTGCAGTCGATGGTCTCGCCGGGCCGCCAGCGGGTGGTCAGCCCGTGCGCCTCCTCCTCCATGATCGGCCCGTACGCGGGGATGGCGTCCAGCCGGAACGCGGGCTGGATGGTGCGGCGCTGGCGCCGGTGGCGGGGGCCGTTGGCGGTGGCCACGCCCTCCTTGCCGAGCAGACCCTCCAGGGACTCCCACAGCGGCCCGTCGATCTTGAAGTCGGGGCTCAGCGCGAGGGCTCCGGTGAGCGCGGGGGTGGTGACCGCGTACACCGTCTTGGGGCCGAGCTTCAGCCGTACGACGTCCCCGTGCTCGCGCAGCCGGGACATGAAGGCCAGGGGATCTCGGACGAGCTTCAGACCGTGGCCGAGGAGCGGTACGGCTCCGCCGGCGAGGGGCGGTTCGCGCAGTTCCGGTGCCTGACCCGCTTCGGGGGCCGCGGAGTTCACGGACTCGACGGTCATTTCTCACCTGCCGCTTCGTTGTCGACGTACGGGGGCGTGGACCGGTCGTCCCAACTGTCCACCCGATACCGGCCGGACTCGTGGTGGAACCAGTAGACGGAGCTGAACCAGTTCCGCATATATGCGACGCAGGCCCGCACGGCGAGGCTCAGTTCCTTTCCCCGCACCGTGCCGTCGGCCAGTCCGTCGGCGAACCGCAGCGCGTCCCGCTCGGCGACGAGAAAGTCGGTTATGCATTTCTCGACGCGCCGCCGGACTTCGACGACCGCTTCCTCGAGCGTCAGCCCCTCATGGGTGATGAGACTGATGCCGAGATTGTGGACCTCGTCGCCTGCGATTTCCTTGGGCAGCGAACAGAGGTCGTTGTACCAGGCGGCGAATTCCTGACTCAGCAGTGCGGCCCGCCGATATGACGGGTGTTTCCTTACCACCTCCGGGAGTTCGATTCCCGCGCTCGGCTCCAGCAGGTCGGTCCAGATCCAGTGCGCGAAGGTGAGGCGGCGCAGTTCCAGGTATTCCCGGACCGTGGGAACGAATCCCTCGGTGCGGTTCTGGAATTCCCGGTCGTACGCCTCGATCACCGCGTGGAAGTGGCGGGCGAATCGCGCGTTCCACGTGTCCGGCAGGAACGAGTACAGCCGCAGCACGCTGTCGGCGAACCCGGCCACCAGAGGGTCCTGGTGGCGCAGGTGGTCCCGGGGGCTGTCGAGGGCCGTGTGCAGCCGGGTGCGCAGCCGTCCCCAGGCCTGGGGCCGGCGGTGGACGATGTCCCGGTCGTGGCGGTCGTCCCAGACGAAGAACCACGCGCTGTAGTCCCCGATCGCCTGCATGACCTCGTCCGGGGCGCCGACGTAGTACCCCGCCATCAGATCGGTGTAGCACAGGCCGTCGGCATATTCCTCGACCTTGTCCGCCGGCATGAGCCGCTTTTCCAGCAACCAGGTACGGGTCTTCTCCTGGAGCCTGGGCCAATACGGGTGCAATTGCCTGGGAAACGCCGCCTCGATCATTGGAAGAGCGAGCGACGGTGGAACGGCGACCGCGGTCGCGGTGGTACTGGTGCTGTGTGGGAAAGCAGGCACGAACAAACCCCTCTCAGCCGCCGGTCGGCACACACCCCTCCCGTCGTGCCGGGCGTGCGCCGTTGCGTAACCCCGCACTTCCCATTCAGCACCACAACTGACCGTTCTGGGAACGGATTTGCTCCACTCACTACCCCATACTGCCGAGACACCCCTCTTGTGTGACTGGTTCTGGATCACTACGGAAGCAGAAGCGGTCGAACGTGCGACGGACAGACGAACGGCGCCCGGTCGGGCGGGGAACCCGGCCAGGCGCCGTACGGAAGGGGCGTCTGTGGCTAGTCGTTCGCGACCACGGGGTAGCGGGGCTCGTTCTCGGCCATCTGCCGCAGGGCGTCCTTGCGGTCCCGCTTCGAGAGACGGTCGATGTACAGGTAGCCGTACAGGTGGTCCGTCTCGTGCTGCAAACACCGAGCGAAGTATCCGGTGCCGCGGACCTTGATCGGGTTGCCGTACTCGTCCTGGCCGGTCACCTCGGCGTAGTCGGGCCGGGCCAGCGGCATGTACGCGGTCGGCACCGACAGACAGCCCTCGTTGCTGTCGTCCAGGCGGCGCTTCTCCGCGGGCAGCTCGACCAGCTTCGGGTTGCAGACCACACCGACGTGCCGCACACCTTCGTCGTCCGGGCAGTCGTAGACGAAGACCTTCCGGTCGACACCGATCTGGTTGGCGGCCAGGCCCACGCCCTCGGCGGTGCGCTGCGAGGCGAACATGTCGTCGACCAGCTTGCGCAGCTCGTCGTCGAACTCGGTGACGTCCTGGCACTCCTTGTGGAGCACCGGGTTCCCGACGACGGTGATCGGCCGGGAGGTGCCGCGCCCGCGGTACGCCTGCTCGCGCTCCTCGCAGTCCTCCGTGTCGATGACGAAGCCCTCGTCGTCCACGGGGAGCACGCCCACGTGCTGCTGATCGATGTCCTGCTGCGCCATGACCGACGTATGCCTTCCTGGAAAAAACAAAGGGTGCGATGCCAATACAGGGTACGGGTGACGCGCCCCGGCAGGGCGCGGGTCTGTGTCGATATGCGGCTCCGCCGCGTGGGCGCGATCAACCCCCACGAACCCGCACCCGGCAACGGACCTAGCAGACCTCTTCGAGATCCCGCCAGTCCCTCGAGTCCGGGCTGTCGGCGACCCACCCGTCCAACAACCCCCGAACCAGCGATGCCGGCGCAGCCACCCCGCACTCCCGCTCCGGCACCCACAGCTGCCCATCCGTCCGATGCCCGAGCGGCCCCGGATGCCCCGGCTCACTGTGGTCGTGGGGATCGAGGTGCTCCCCGTCCCCCTCGTCCGCCGGCATCCGTGACTCCGAGCACATCCGGCACAGCAGCCGCACCGACGACGACCAGTCCTCCGCGGCGAACCCGGCCTCCGCGGCCAGCTGCTCCAGCGCGTCCCGGTCCGCCTCGGTGGCCGCCTCGAGGAGCACGACCCAGGTCGGGACCGGCGAAGGCGCCCACAGCTCGATCTCGTCGAAGACCGGATAGGTGTGCCCGGCGGCCGTGGTCCGCTCCCCGTGCGGCACCCCGTCGTGCAGCACCACCTCGCCCCAGCGCCGCCCGGACGAGGGCAGCGGAATGGACAGCACCTCTATCCGCGCGGGGTCGAGCCGCCGCCCCCACACCACCTCGGCCTCGCCCTCGGGCGACAGGCGTACGGCCGCGCTGCCCAGGTCCATGCCGACGGGCTCACCGGAGGCGGTGGCGCCGCCGGGCACGTGCAGGCCGTACGCCTGCCAGGCGCGCCGGGCCAGCGGCCAGTCCTGGAGCGCGGTGGCGGCGATGCCGACGTTCCACCAGTCGGGCGCCCCGGTCTCCCGGTCCAGCAGCGCGACGGCCCTGAGGCCCGCGGCCCGGGCCTGCTCCCAGTCGTGCCGGAACTTGTGCAGCAGGGCGAGGTTGAACCAGGACTCCGACAGCCAGGGCTCCAGATCGGCGGCGCGTGTCAGCAGCGCGCCCGCGTCCTCGTACCGGCCGTCGCCGATCAGCGTGAACGCGCGGTCGGTGGCCTGCCGCCAGGAGGCGGAGGGCCGGTGCCGTCCCTTGCCGAAGATCCTCACGATTCCCGCCTGCCAGTTCCGTGGAGTGGGCCGGCTGTGCCCCCGGACAGCCTCTCGGACTCCCTCTCCTTCGCATCCAACCACGTACGCCTGGAGGGCCGCTCATTACCCATGGGTTACCCACCCACGGGCAGGGTCAGACCGTCCCGGGACAGTACCCGGGCCAGTGCTTCCACCACCTCCGGGGCGTACTCCCCCGCCGTCGCGAGCCGCAGTTCCTCCAGCGCCGTCAGGGGTCCGCCGGGCCCGGCGTTGCGGGCCTTCTCCTCGTACGCGTTCACCACCCGCACGATCCGTGCGGCGAGCGGCTGCTCCGCGCACGGATCGGCCTGCCGCTCCACGATCTCGGCGACCTGCGGGCTGACCCCGGTCTGCCGGACCACGGCCCCGCCCAGCAGTGCGATCCGGCGCTGCTCGGCGGCGGGCAGCACGGCGGTGGCCCCGGCCGGGACCGGGTCGACCAGGCTGAGCTGGCCGATGTCGTGCATGAGGGCCGCGTACTCCAGCACGGTCAGCTCCGGCTCGGACAACCCCAGGTCCCGGCCGACGGCCCGGCCGAGCGCGGCGACCCGGCGGGCGTGCCCGGCCGGGGTGCAGCCGGCGATCTCGGTGGCGCGGGCGAGGGAGGCGATGGTCTGCCGGTAGGTGGCGCGCACGGCGGCGTACCGCCGGACCGACACCTGGGTGAGCAGCAGCGGCACACAGAACACCGGCAGCGCCCACAACCCGGCGACCGCGACGGCGAGCGCGATCACGGCACCGGTCGCGCAGATCGCGGAGCCGACGCCGGGCACGGCCCGCAGCTCGTCGCGGAGCAGCGGGCCGAACGGCCACCGGGTGCGCCCGTGCGCCAGCGCGGCGGCGAGCACCGCGTCGCACAGCGCGGTGAGGGCGAGCAGCGCGAGCAGCAGCAGCGCGTACGCGGGCCCGACCCAGCCGTCGAACAGGCCCCGGTTGTAGACCGGTTGGTAGCAGGCGGCGACGAAGCCGACGGTGAGCACGCGCCGCGCCAGATGGTCGTACGTCGGTCCCCGGCCGCGCGCGATGTGCGGGACGCAGCCGAGCAGCGAGGCGGCGAGCACGACGGCGACGACCTGGGTGACGCCGTGGCCGGTGGGCCGCCCGGCGTTCTCGCCGAGCAACGCGTAGGACAGGGCGCCCGCGGCGCCGAGCGGCGCCGCCTCCCGGGCGGGGTCGGTCCCGGTCCACCGGGTCAGCTCGCCGAGGGCGATCAGCGCACCGAACGCCAGTGCGATGCCGCGGTCCGCCAGTCCGGTCCCGAGCGTGACCGCGAGGGAGACGGCGGCGAGCAGGGCGGCGCAGGTGTGGATGAGGGCGCGGGGCAGGGCCGGCGTCACGGGTGTGCCCCCTCGCGGCCGGGGACGGGTGCGGAGGGCGGCCGGGGCGCCGGGATCTCGTCGGCGGTCACCGTGGGATGCCAGCCGTACTTCGCCAGGGCCCGCGCCAGCGCCTCCACCATCCGCGGGTCGAACTGCGTCCCCGCGCACCGCTTCAGCTCCGTCAGCGCCGCCTCGACGGGCCGGGCCCGCCGGTAGGTCCGGGTGGACGTCATGGCGTCGAAGGCGTCGGCGACGGCGACGACCCGCGCGGACTCGGGGATCTGGCCGCCGGCCAGCCCGTAGGGGTAGCCGCTGCCGTCCATCCGCTCGTGGTGGTGCAGGACGGCGGCCCGGGCCTCGCCCAGGAAGGAGATGCCCCGCACCATCTCGTGCCCGTACTCGGGGTGCAGCTCGATGATCCGCCGCTCCTCGGGCGTCAGCGGCCCGTCCTTGCGCAGCAGCCGGGTGGGGACGCCGAGCTTGCCCACGTCGTGCAGGATGCCGGCGAACCGCAGCACCTCGACGCGCTCGTCGGTCATGCCCAGCTCGCGGGCGATCATCATGGAGGCCTGTCCGACCCGCTCGCTGTGGCCGCGGGTGTACCCGTCCTTGATGTCGACGGCCTGCACCAGCGCCCGGATGGTGGCCTGGTGGGCGGCCCGCTCCCGGTGGTACTGGTCGAAGGCCCACCAGGAGACGCACATCGGCAGCAGCACGAGCAGCGAGGCGACCGGACCGTAGCGGCTGCGCCACAGCACGGCCATCATCAGCCCGGCCAGCCCATGCACCCCGAGCGGGGCGAGCGAGCGCGCGAACAGCCCACGCCAGGCCCGGCGGGGCGGCACCCGCTCGGCGAGCACCAGGACGCTGCCGTCGAGCAGGGCGAGCACCGCGCTGAACACCAGCACGGAGGCCGCGGCGGGCAGCAGCGCGTACGGGAAGTCGGCGGCCGCGACGGCGTCCCGTCCGCCCAGTGCCCGGAACACCCGGGCCGCGGCCCAGACGGCGAGCACCAGCTCGGCGGCCCGCCAGATCCGGCGCAGCGCCACCGGCCGCTGCTCGACCCGGGACAGCAGCGCGCCCGGCACCGCGACGAGCGCGGCGGCGGGCGGCGACAGCACGAAGGCGCCGGCCAGCAGCACGGGGTGGCACGTACCGGCCTGACGCCGGCCGGCGATCCGCTCGCCGCCGGCGTACAGCGCCGCCAGCAGGGCGATCGCCCACCAGGGCGCGCGGGCCGTGGGCAGCGGCGCCAGACAGATCAGCGCGCCAAGGGCGACACCGGCGACGTACACCCGCGCCCGTGCCGGAACCGCCTCCATGACGACGCCCCTCCCCAGCCCCCGTCCATGCCCGTAACAGGCTCGGAGCCTAGGGCGGCCGGGGGTGGGGTGCGGACCGATGGTCCGCCGATTAGCACATTCGGGTGATGTTCGGTGACGGAGGTCAGGACTCCTGCGGTGTCGCCGTCACATCGTGCTCGGGCACGGTCTGCCCGGAGCGGATCAGCTCGATCCGTCCCATGACCTTGGCGCGCAGGTCGGTCGGTACCTCGTCATGCCCGCAGCACCGCTTGACCAGCTTCTTCACCGCCTGCTCCAGCCCGTACTTCTCCAGGCAGGGGGAGCATTCCTCGAAGTGGTGCTGGAACTTGTCCCGGTCGACGGGCGGCATCTCACTGTCGAGGAACTCGTACAGGTGGTCCAGGACCTCACTGCAGTCCGTCTCGTGCGGCTCTCCGCAGCTCATGAGCCCGAGCCTTTCGCTTCGTCCGAGTCTCCGGCGCCGGCCGGGACCAGCCCGCGCTCGCGGGCGTAGTCCTCGAGCATGCCGCGCAGTTGACGGCGGCCCCGGTGCAGCCGGGACATCACCGTACCGATGGGTGTCCCCATGATGTCCGCGATCTCCTTGTACGCAAAGCCCTCTACGTCGGCGAGATACACGGCGATGCGGAACTCCTCGGGGATCGCCTGGAGCGCTTCCTTCACGTCCGAGTCGGGCAGGTGGTCGAGCGCCTGCGACTCCGCGGAGCGCAGACCCGTCGACATGTGCGACTCGGCACGGGCGAGCTGCCAGTCCTCGATCTCCTCGGCCGCGCTGCGCTGCGGTTCACGCTGCTTCTTGCGGTAGGAGTTGATGAACGTGTTGGTGAGGATCCGGTACAGCCACGCCTTGAGGTTGGTGCCCTCGCGGAACTGGTGGAAGGACGCGTACGCCTTGGCATACGTCTCCTGCACCAGGTCCTCGGCGTCGGCCGGGTTGCGCGTCATGCGCAGTGCGGCCGAGTACATCTGGTCGAGGAACTCGAGCGCGTCCCGCTCGAAGCGCGCGCTGCGCTCCGCCGTGGTCTCCGCGCCCGTGTCCGCGCTGATGCCCTGGCCCTCGGGCAGCTCCGCCTGGCCGTTGTCGGTCCCTGCGTCGGTACCGGGAACCGGACCCACCTCCTCGAAGTTCCTTGTGGGACCGAATCCAGTCCCACTCGAATCGGAGGATAGACGACCCACGGTCGGGGCCGCCTGTCGATCCGGTCCGCCCGCCGCCCGAAGAGGGGCGGTCTTGGCCGCGTGCAGCACCGTCCAGTCCAGGTCAGCACGGCTGCTGCGGCTCGGGCAGAAGGTCGAACCCATGCGGCGGACTTCCTCTCCTACGACGTCGGTGCTGGTCGTCAGCACTTCTGTCCGCCTCAACAGCGACCGTGCGCCGGGCATTCCCGCGGTCTTGTTCGAAGCTTTACATGGCTTTACGCGAGAGCTTTGCGCCAGAGCCGCGAGAGCTTTGCGCCAGAACTTTGCGCGAGAGCCTCACACGAGGGCGCCGGTCCACTTCGCGACCGCGTCCGTGATCACCGCCAGGGCCTCCGCCTGGTCCAGCGGCGCCCGCTTCGGCACGGCCAGGCCGTGATCGGCGTACGGCACCTCGACCAGCTCGAAGTCGCCCTCGGGGAACTCCTCGGGCTTCCCCCACGGATCGTTGCCGCCCTGCACGACGAGGGTCGGCGCCCCCGCCCCCAGCAGCTCCTCGGCGCGCGACTTCTCCGGCTTGCCCGGCGGGTGCAGCGGGAAGGCCAGCGCCAGCACGCCGGCCGCGCCCAGCTCCCCCGCGGTGCGGCAGGCCACCCGGGCCCCGGCGCTGCGCCCGCCCGCGACCACCGGCAGGCCGTGCCCGGACAGCGCGGGCCAGATGCCCCGCCACCCGGTGTCCAGCGTCTTCGGCGCGGGCGCCATCTTCTTGCCGGCCACCCGCCAGGGCTGCTCCACAAGGGCGACGCTCACGCCGTGCGCGGGCAGCGCGGCGGCGACCGCCTGGAGGTCGCGGGCCTCGATGCCGCCGCCCGCGCCGTGGCTGACGGCGAGCACGAGGCGCGCCCTGCGGGCCCGGTGCCAGGTGATGCGGGCGGTCCCCGCGTCGGTCTCGACGGTCTCGGTGATCTGCTCGGCGGTGTCGTTCGTCACGTCAGAAGAGTGTGCCCTCTTCGGGCGCCGCCAGCTCCTTCAGCAGCTCCGGTCCGTTGTTGCGGACGTTGCTGACGGCCGTGCTCACCGGGTAGGCGCGCATCAGGCCGGGCGGGGGCGGGGTGAGCAGCTCGCGCAGGTCCTCGGGGTCCGTCCGGGACGGGTCCAGCCAGGCGTCCCAGCGGTCCGGGGTGAGCATCAGCGGCATCCGGGGGTGGATCTCGGCGAGCGCGCTCGGGCCCTCGGCGGGGGCGACGGCGAGCGGGTCGGCCTCCGCCTCGGTGGTGAGCACCGAGCAGGTGACCCACCAGGCCTGCGGGTGGTCGTCGGGCAGCGTGCGGTCCCGCCAGAACTCGTACAGCCCGGCCATCGCGAAGACCGAGCCGTCGGCGGGCAGCACGAAGTACGGCTGCTTGCGGGGCCGCTTCTTCCGGCCCTCGACCTCCAGCTCCCGCTCCTGCTTGCCGGTGACCCACTCGTAGTAGCCGTCGGCGGGCAGGATGCAGCGCCGGGCGGCGAAGGCCCGGCGGAAGGCGGGCTTCTCGTGCACGGTCTCCGAGCGGGCGTTGATCATCCGGGCGCCGCCCTCGGGCGTCTTGGCCCAGGACGGCACCAGGCCCCACTTCAGCTTCCGCAGCTGCCGAACCGGGCGCGGGTCGTCGGCGTCTTTGAGGGGACGGTCGAGGACGGCGTAGACCTCCTTGGTCGGCGCCACGTTGTAATCGGGCGCCAGTGTCTCCTCCGGCTCCCACTTCTCGATCTCAAAGATTCCTGCGAGATCCTCGGGCCTGCGACTCGCTGCATACCGTCCGCACATACGTGCCACACTGCCAGACTCCGCACGACCAGAGGGAGCGCCTTTCAATCATGGACAGCACGACCGCCACCTCTCTCTGGGACGAACTCGTCGGCACCCAGCCCGACCCCGACCTGTGGGTGATGATCGCCACCCTGGTCGCCGCGCTCGCCGTGATCGTCCCGCACGGCCTGTGGCGGCTGTCCCGCAACGCGATCACCATCGCCCACGAGGGCGGCCACGGCCTGATCGCCCTGCTCACCGGCCGTACCCTCACCGGCATCCGGCTGCACTCCGACACCAGCGGCCTCACCGTCAGCCGCGGCAAGCCGTACGGCCTTGGCATGATCCTCACAGCCGCCGCGGGCTACACCGCGCCGCCGCTGCTGGGCCTGGGCGGCGCGGCCCTGCTGGCCGCCGGCCGCATCACGCTGCTGCTGTGGCTGGCGACGGCCCTGCTGCTGGCCATGCTGGTGATGATCCGCAACGCGTACGGCGTCCTCACGGTCGTCCTGACCGGCGCCCTGTTCGTCCTGGTGTCCTGGCTCACGGGCCCGCAGGTGCAGGCCGCGTTCGCGTACGCGGTGGTGTGGTTCCTGCTGCTGGGAGGCGTACGGCCGGCGTTCGAGCTGCAGTCGAAGCGGCGGCGGGGCGGAGCGCCCGACTCCGACGCCGACCAGCTGGCGCGGCTGACGCACGCACCGGCGGCGGTGTGGCTGTTCCTGTTCCACGCGGTGTCGGTGTGCTCGCTGATAGGTGGGGGGCGTTGGCTGCTGGGCTTGTGACGCCCGGCCCTCCAGGGCGCGGGGCTGCATCGATGTGCGGCTTCGCCGCGGGGCCCGACCAGCCACTACGCCGCCGCACCCGAAGAACAGCCGCTCCACCCCCCTCCTTATAAAGTGGGGCCATGGCCCCGAACCCCACGTACCCCGCCCTCTGGCCCGCCCCGCACGCGAGCGGAGCCGTCGACGCGACGGTCCACGTGCCGGGGTCCAAGTCGGTCACCAACCGCGCCCTGGTGCTCGCCGCCCTGGCGAGCGAACCCGGCTGGCTGCGCCGCCCGCTGCGCTCGCGCGACACCCTGCTGATGGCCGGTGCGCTGCGGGCGATGGGCGTGGGGATCGAGGAGACGGTGTCGTCCAGCTCCGTCGGCGCGGGGGCCGGGGACGTCACGGGCGAGGCCTGGCGGGTGCTCCCCACGGGCCTGCGCGGACCGGCCACGGTCGACGTCGGCAACGCCGGCACGGTGATGCGGTTCCTGCCGCCGGTCGCCGCGCTCGCCGACGGCCCGATCCGCTTCGACGGCGACCCGAGGTCGTACGAGCGTCCCCTGAACGGCGTCATCGACGCGCTGCGCGTGCTGGGCGCCCGGATCGACGACGACGGCCGGGGCGCGCTGCCGCTGACCGTGCACGGCGGGGGCGCCCTGGACGGCGGCCGGGTGGAGATCGACGCGTCCTCGTCCTCGCAGTTCGTCTCGGCGCTGCTGCTCTCGGGGCCGCGCTTCAACCAGGGCGTGGAGGTCCGGCACGTGGGGGCCACGCTGCCGTCGCTCCCGCACATCCGCATGACCGTCGACATGCTGCGCGCGGTCGGCGCCCAGGTGGACACCCCGGAGTCGGGCGGCGAGCCGAACGTCTGGCGGGTCACACCGGGCGCGCTGCTCGGCCGTGATCTGACGATCGAGCCGGATCTGTCCAACGCCCAGCCGTTCCTGGCGGCGGCGCTGGTGACCGGCGGCAAGGTGGTCATCCCGGACTGGCCGGCCCGCACCACCCAGCCCGGCGACCGGCTGCGGGAGATCTTCACGGAGATGGGCGGCTCCTGCGAGCTGACCGAGTACGGCCTGCGGTTCACCGGTTCGGGTGCGATCCATGGCATCGATGTCGACCTGAGCGAGGTCGGCGAGCTGACCCCGGGCATCGCGGCGGTCGCCGCGCTCGCCGACTCCCCGTCCACGCTGCGCGGCGTGGCGCATCTGCGGCTGCACGAGACGGACCGCCTGGCGGCCCTGACCAAGGAGATCAACGAGCTCGGCGGCGATGTCACCGAGACCGCCGACGGTCTGCACATCCGGCCGCGCCCGCTGCACGGCGGCATCTTCCACACGTACGAGGACCACCGCATGGCGACCGCCGGCGCGATCCTGGGCCTGGCGGTCGAGGGTGTGCAGATCGAGAACGTGGCGACGACGGCGAAGACCCTTCCGGACTTCCCCGAGCTGTGGACCGGGATGCTCGAGGCCTAGGGACTCGGGGAACACCATGCGCCGCTACGGCAAGCACACCGACGAGGACGACATCCGCAGCCGCCCCAACCGCAAGGGCAACCGGCCGCGTACGAACATCCGGCCCAAGCACGAGGACGCCGCCGAGGGAATGGTCCTCACCGTCGACCGGGGCCGCCTGACCTGCCTCGTCGAGGACCGCGTGGTGATGGCCATGAAGGCCCGCGAGCTGGGCCGGAAGGCGGCCGTGGTCGGCGACCGGGTGGCCCTGGTCGGCGATCTGTCCGGCAAGAAGGACACCCTCGCGCGGATCGTCCGGATCGCGGAGCGCTCCTCGGTGCTGCGCCGCACGGCCGACGACGACGACCCGTACGAGCGCGTGGTCGTCGCCAACGCCCACCAGCTGGCCATCGTCACCGCCCTCGCCGACCCGGAGCCCCGCCCGCGCCTGATCGACCGCTGCCTGGTGGCGGCGTACGACGGCGGCCTCACCCCGCTGCTGGTGATGACGAAGTCGGACCTCGCCCCGCCGGACAAGCTGCTGGAGCTGTACGGCGACCTGGACATCCCGTACGTCGTCACCAGCCGTGAGGAGCTGGAGAACGGCGGCGCGGCGGACCGGGTGCGCGAGCACCTGGACGGCAGGATCACCGCCTTCGTCGGCCACTCGGGCGTCGGCAAGACGACCCTGGTCAACGCGCTCGTCGCGGAGGAGCGGCGACGGCTGACCGGTCAGGTGAACGCGGTGACGGGCCGCGGCCGGCACACCACCACCTCCGCCCTGGCGCTGCCCCTCTCGGGCGCCGACGGCTGGGTGGTCGACACCCCGGGCGTACGGTCGTTCGGGCTGGCCCATATCGACCCGTCCCGGGTGATCCACGCCTTCCCCGACCTGGAAGCCGGCACCGAGGGGTGCCCGCGCGCGTGCAGTCACGACGAGCCGGACTGCGCGCTGGACGGCTGGGTGGCCGAGGGTCACGCCGACCCGGCCCGCCTCTACTCGCTGCGCCGGCTGCTGTCCACGCGGGAGCGGCGGGAAGGGGACTGACCTCCGCGTTGTTTGCCAGGGGGCAGGTCCGGTAAGGGCATAATCGCACCGAGCCGGAAGTCGGCTCGGCCAAAGGCGGTCGAAGCGGTCACAGTGCGCAAACGGGGATTCACGGGGACGTACGGGAGGACAGCACATGGCGTGGCTGCTGGTCATCGTGGCCGGGTTGCTCGAAACCGGTTTCGCCGTCTGTCTCAAGCTCTCGCATGGCTTCACCCGCCTCTGGCCGACCATCGCCTTCGCCGTCTTCGCCCTGGGCAGCTTCGGTCTGCTGACGCTCTCCCTGAAGAAGCTGGACGTGGGCCCGGCGTACGCGGTGTGGACCGGGATCGGGGCGGCGGGCACCGCGATCTACGGCATGGTCTTCCTCGGTGACATCGTCTCCACGCTGAAGATCGTCTCGATCAGCCTGGTGATCATCGGCGTGATCGGACTCCAGCTGTCCGGCTCGTCCCACTGAGGCACGTCAGACCGGCTGCCGGTGCAGAACACCGCGCACCAGCTCGGCGACGCCGCCCTCGCCCGGCGGGGCGGCCACACAGGACAGCGCCAGCCGGATCACCAGCTCGCAGCAGCGGGCCAGTTCGGCGGCCTCCGCCTTGTCGCCGCCGGGCCCGGTGAGGACGGCGACGGCACGGTCGCGGACCAGGGCCACGAAGTCGCCGGGTGACGGCAGCGGGCCGTCCACGCGCCGCTGCGCGGGCACGGCGGTGGTGGACGGTACGGCGGTGAGGGTGAGGGCGGGCAGCCGCTCGCTCCAGCAGCCTGTGAGCAGGGCATGGACCAGCGCGTTCTCCCGAGCGGCCGTCGCTGTCCACTCGGCGGTGGAGGTCAGCCGCTCCCGGGGCTCCCCCGGCATGGTGAGGGCCCGGTCGACACCGGCCAGATACGCGTCCGCCTCCCGCCGTACCAGCGCCCGGGCGAGCCCGTCCTTGCTGCCGAACTCGTTGTACAGCGTCTGCCGGGACACCCCGGCCGCCGCGGCCACATCCACCATGCGCACCGCCGACCACGGCCGGCGCGCCAGCGCCGTGTAAGCGGCGTCCAGCAGGGACTCCCGCGCTGCAGGCATCGTCGCCTCCCTCGCCGACCCAGCGGCACTGGGCCCAGAGTTGACGCGCCCCAAACCACTGTCAAGGGTCCACGCAGGCACAAAGGACGCAGTCGCAGGCGCACGCGGTCATGCCAGCCGCACGCGGTCATGTCAGTCGTACGCGGTCATGTCAGTCGTAGAAGAACAGCTCCAGGTCCTCCACGGACCCCGGCCCCGTCAGAAAGCCCTCCGCGCGGGCCACCTCGGCGCCGGGCGGGTCCGCCCCCGCCAGGAGTCCGCGCATCCACAGCTCGCCCTGCTCACCGATCGCGTAGAGGCCGGAGAGCAGCACGGCCATGCCCGCGGGGCGCGGCGGGCGGTGTCCGACGACGGGCCGGAGGTCCCACCCTCCGGCGCGCGCGGCCAGCCGGAGCACCCCGGCCCAGTTGGCGATCCGCCCGAGCCGCACGCGCCAGGGGTCATCCGTGAAGGGCGGCAGCCGCCCGCCGTGCAGGGGGTTGGTCGCGGCTCCGATGTCCGCCATCACCTGCCGCTCGACGGCATCGCGCACCCAGCGCCCCTCCTGGGCGTCCTCGACGGCGGCGGACCACCACTCCTCCGCGCTGTCGAGCCGTGCCGCGAACGTCCCGTCCATGCCCGCAGCATGTCATGACTCCAGGGCGGCGACGGGCCCGTGTAGCCCCGTCCACCCCTGGCCGGATACGGTTCCTCATATGCCGGACTACCTCGACGACCTCCGTCTCGCCCACGTCCTCGCGGACGCCGCGGACGCCGCCACCATGGACCGCTTCAAGGCCCTCGACCTCAAGGTCGAGACGAAGCCGGACATGACCCCGGTCAGCGAAGCGGACAAAGCCGCCGAGGAGCTCATCCGCGGCCAGCTCCAGCGGGCGCGGCCCCGGGACGCGATCCTCGGCGAGGAGTACGGCGTCGAGGGCACCGGCCCCCGCCGCTGGGTGATCGACCCCATCGACGGCACCAAGAACTATGTGCGCGGCGTGCCCGTCTGGGCGACCCTCATCGCCCTGATGGAAGCCGGAGAGGGCGGCTACCAGCCCGTCGTCGGCGTGGTCTCCGCGCCCGCGCTCGGCCGTCGCTGGTGGGCGGCGAAGGGCCACGGCGCGTTCAGCGGCCGCAGCCTGCAGAAGGCGACCCGGCTGCATGTCTCCCGGGTCTCGAAGCTCGCCGACGCCTCCTTCGCGTACTCCTCGCTCTCCGGCTGGGAGGAGCAGGGCCGGCTGAACGGCTTCCTGGACCTGACCCGCGAGGTGTGGCGCACGCGCGCGTACGGCGACTTCTGGCCGTACATGATGGTGGCCGAGGGGTCGGTCGACCTGTGCGCCGAGCCCGAGCTGTCGCTGTGGGACATGGCCGCGAACGCCATCATCGTCACCGAGGCGGGCGGCACCTTCACCGGCCTGGACGGGCGCCCCGGTCCGCACAGCGGCAACGCGGCGGCGTCGAACGGTCTGCTCCACGACGAGCTCCTGGGGTACCTGAACCAGCGCTACTGAGCTTCACGCGCCCCCTTGTTGACCCTCTCTTTGCCTGCCACTCTGAGAGTCCCCCCACTTGTGAATTTGTGAATTCCTGAACAATCCCCACCCCGGGGGTTCACCAGGGGATTCATAAGGAGGTGGCTCCAGCCCATGCTCGTCCGCGACGCCATGAGCACCGTCGTCCTCACCATCGGCCCCACCCACACCCTCCGTCAGGCCGCCGCCCTGATGTCGGCCCGCAGGGTCGGCGCGGCCGTGGTCCACGACCCCGACGCCGGCGGATTCGGCATTCTCACCGAACGCGACATCCTCAACTCCGTGGGTCTCGGCCAGGACCCGGACACGGAGTGCGCGCACGCCCACACCACCACCGACGTCGTCTTCGCCGCCCCGGCCTGGACCCTGGACGAGGCGGCCCGCGCCATGGCGCACGGCGGCTTCCGTCATCTCATCGTCCTCGACCGCGACGAGCCGGTCGGCATCGTCTCGGTCCGCGACATCATCCGCTGCTGGGCCCCGGCCCGGCGGCAGGCCCCTGCCGTACCCGCCTGAGCCCATAAGGAGAAAAGCGGGCCGGGCCCCTTCGAGGGACCCGGCCCGCTTCCTACGGCAAGCGATCCAGCACTGGTGGGGTTGTTCAGCCGCGCAGGGCCTGGACCGCGGCCTCCAGCCGCTTGCCGAAGTCGGCGTCCGCGTTGCGGAAGTTGCCGATCGCGCGCTCGACGATGTCCTCGCGCGAGACCTTGGCGATGAAGCCCGCCAGGTTGGCGACGAGCCGCTCCTGCTCGTCCGCGCTCATCAGCCGGTAGAGGTTGCCCGCCTGGACGAAGTCGTCGTCCTCGGCGTGCCGCGGGGTCGGGTGGTTGCCGGTGCCCGCGGTGAACCCGTCGAAGGGCTGCCACAGCGGCCGGCCCGTCTGCTGCGGCCCCCCGAAGCTGTTCGGCTCGTAGTTCTTCGCACCGCCGTGCCGGCCGTCGTAGAGGAAGCCGTCCCGGGAGTTGGTGTTCGCCACGGTGGCGTGCGGGCGGTTCACCGGCAGGTGGTCGGCGTTGATGCCGACGCGGTACCGGTGCGCGTCGCCGTAGGCGAACAGCCGGCCCTGGAGCATCTTGTCCGGCGAGGGGCCGATCCCCGGCACGAAGTGCGCGGGCGAGAAGATCGACTGCTCCACCTCGGCGAAGATGTTCCGCGGGTTGCGGTTGAGCTCCAGCTTGCCGATGGTGATCGGCGGGTAGTCCGCGTGCGGCCACACCTTGGTGAGGTCGAACGGGTTGAAGCGGTACGTCGCCGCGTCCGCCGCCGGCATGATCTGGACCTGCACGGTCCAGCTCGGGAACTCACCGCGCTCGATCGCCTCGCGCAGGTCGCGCTGGTGGGAGTCGGGGTCCTCACCGGCGAGCCTGTTGGCCTCTTCCTGGGTGAGGTTCTTGATCCCCTGGTCGGTCTTGAAGTGGTACTTGACCCAGAAGACCTCGCCGGCCTCGTTGTTCCACTGGAAGGTGTGCGAGCCGTAGCCGTTCATGTGGCGGTACGAGGCGGGGATGCCGCGGTCGCCGAACAGCCAGGTCACCTGGTGCGTGCTCTCCGGGCTCAGGCTCCAGAAGTCCCAGACGTTGTCCGCCTCGGTCGAGCCGGTGTACGGGTCGCGCTTCTGGGTGTGGATGAAGTCCGGGAACTTGATCGCGTCGCGGATGAAGAACACCGGGGTGTTGTTGCCGACGAGGTCGTAGTTGCCCTCCTCGGTGTAGAACTTCACCGCGAAGCCACGCGGGTCGCGGACCGCGTCCGCGGCGCCGAGGTTGCCGGCCACGGTCGAGAACCGCAGGAACACCTCGGTCTGCTTGCCGACCTCGGAGAGGAACGCGGCACGCGTGTACTTCGTGACATCGGCAGTCACCGTGAAGGTGCCGTAGGCACCGGCGCCGCGGGCGTGCACCACACGCTCCGGGATGCGCTCACGGTTGAAGTGGGCCAGCTTCTCCAGGAGGAGCTGGTCCTGGACGAGCACCGGGCCGCCGACGCCCGCGGTCTCGCTGTTCTGGTTGTCGGCTACCGGAGCACCGGCCTCCGTGGTGAGCGGTCCCTGAGTCACGTCCGCCTCCTGCGCCCTTCTGGTCTTACCTGTCCTTGGCTGATGCCAGGCTCGATCCTACAATGGACAATGTCTAAGTCAAATAAGCATCCAAGTTCAGCACGACTCCAACTTCACACCTATTCGGGATCTGGGCCCCTTGCTGTTAGGCTGGTCTCCATGAGCGACCTTCTTGATCGGCTGCGCGGACGCGGATGGCGGATGACCGCGCAGCGGCGTGTTGTGGCCGAGGTCCTCGACGGCGAGCACGTACACCTCACGGCCGACGAGGTCCACGCCCGAGCCGTCGCGAAGCTGCCCGAGATCTCCCGGGCCACCGTCTACAACACCCTCGGCGAGCTGGTGTCCCTCGGCGAGGTCATCGAGGTCACCACCGACAAGCGGGCCAAGCGGTACGACCCGAACGCCCACCGCCCGCACCACCACCTGGTGTGCGCCCAGTGCGGCTCCATCCGCGACGTCCACCCCACCGGCAACCCGCTGGCCGACCTCCCCGACTCGGAGCGCTTCGGCTTCACGGTGTCGGACGTAGAGGTGACCTACCGCGGCATCTGCCCGAACTGCGCGTCGGCGTAGCCCGCACCGCACACGCAAGGCCCCGGCGCTTCCTCGCGCCGGGGCCTTCGTCATGAGCCCGCGCCCCGCACGGGGCCCGGGCATGAAAAAAACCGAGGGCCGGAACCCTTTCGGACTCCGGCCCTCGGCCTTCAGTAGCGGGGACAGGATTTGAACCTGCGACCTCTGGGTTATGAGCCCAGCGAGCTACCGAGCTGCTCCACCCCGCGTCGGTGAATGCAACATTACGTCAACCCCACCGCAGGAAGCAAATCGCTTCCTGCGACGCGCTTCGCCCCCCTCACGCCGACAACTCCTCGAGCAGCGCGTCCCGCAACCGCGCTGCGCGCTCGGCCACCTCTCCCGGTCCCAGCGTCACCGCGAGATCCGCCCACCGCTGGCCCTCCACCAGCTCCCCGCGACGCGCGTAGACCAGGGCCAGCCGGAGCGCTGCCCGACCGTGCCCGTCATCGGCGGCCCGCTTCCACCACACGACTGCCTCCGGCTCGCTCCCCTCCCGGGCCAGCAGCAGCCCGAGATTGAACGCCCCGTTCCGCGACCCCGCCTCGGCCGCCTCCCGGTACCACCGTGCCGCCTCGACGACGTCTCCCCGCGCCGCCGCCAGCATCCCGACCCGCACCTGCGCCCGCCGATGCCCCTGCGACGCCGCCCGCTCGTACCACTCCTCGCACTCGGTCCGCCGGTGCACCGGCTCCCCGAGCTCGGGCCCGGCCCCCGCGGGCTGCCGCGCGTCCAGCACGGTCGCCAGCCGGTACGCCGCCTCCGCGCTCCCCCCGCCGGCCGCGCACCGCAGATGCCGCTCGGCCTCCTGCTCGTCGCCGTCGCGCAGCCGCGCGATCCCCACCTGGAGCGCCGCCTCGGTGTGCCCGGCGGCGGCCGCCCGCTCGTACCACCGCAGGGCGGCGGCGTCCTCGCCCCGCCCCGCGTACAGAATCCCCAGATTGAACGCGGCGTCCACGCTCCCCGCCTCGGCGGCCTTGGAGAACCACGGCTCCGCTCCGGTCTCGTCGCCGCCCTGCAGCAGCAGGATCGCCAGCGCGTTCGCCGCCTCCCGGTGCCCGGCGTACGCCGCCCGCCGGTACCACTGCTCGGCCTGCGCGGTCCGCCCCTGCTCGGCGCAGAGCAGCCCGAGGTTGTACGCGCCGTTCACATCCCCGGCGTCCATCGCCGCCCTGTACCACCGCTCCGCGGTCTGCGTCTGCCCCCGCTCGGCGTGCAGCGCGCCCAGCGCGTTGGCCGCGTTGCCGTCCCCTTCCTGCGCGGCCCGCAGCCACCACACGGCGGCGCTCTCCTCGTCACCGGCGTCGCGCAGCAGGAACCCGAGCGCGCACGCGGCCCGCGCCTCCCCGTCCTTGGCGGACGTCAGGTACCAGCGCCCGGCCTCCTTCAGCTCACCGCGCCGCTCCAGGATCGCCCCGAGGTACAGCGCGGCCCGCCGGTGCCCGCGCGCGGCGGCCTGCCGGTACCACTGCTCGGCCTCCTCCGCGGCCCCGGCCCCGGCCTCGACACCGTTGTCACCATCGATGTCCCCCGCGGCCGCCGCGTGCCGGTCCAGCGCCCGCGCCAGCCGGTACGCGCCCTCCCGGTGCCCCCGCTCGGCCGCGGCCCGCATCCACTTCTCGGCCTCGCCGTCCCCGCGGTGCTCCAGCAGATCGGCGAGCGCGTACGCGCCCAGCGCATGGCCCTGCTCGGCGGACTGGCGCAGCCAGTACTCGGCGGCGGGCTCGTCCCCGCGCTCGCGGTAGTGCCGCCCGAGCGCGTGCGCGGCCGCAGCGGAGCCGGCGACAGCGGCGATCCGCCACCATCCGGCGGCCTCGTCGGGGTATCCCCGCTGATGGAGCAGGACACCCAGATTGTTGGCGGCAGCACGGTCCCCGGCGGCGGTGGCGGCACGCAGATGGGGCTCGGCTCCGTCGAGATCGCCGCGGCGCAGCAGCATGGCTCCGAGGACGCTCATCGCCTCGACGTCACCGGCCTCCGCGGCGAGCCGCTGCCGCGCCTCCTCGGCGGCCTCGGTGGCCTCGTCGCGGGTCTCCTCCTGGCCGGCCGGCTGCACAAACCGCCCTGTCTCGAACAGAGTTGCCATGTCCCCCATAACGTCCATCGTCGCACCACCCGCAACCCGGGTACACCTGGTATACCGAAGCCAGTGAGGTCACTTCAGCGTTTTGTCGACATGCCCACAGAGAGACAAGTCAAACACAGATTTCCCAACTCCCCACGGCGGCACGGCGATGCCTCACGTCGGCACATGAGTTCGCACACCACGAAGGCCCGGATCCGTTGAGGATCCGGGCCTTCGCCGTCGTACGTCGTCGACTTCCGTCGACTTCAGTAGCGGGGACAGGATTTGAACCTGCGACCTCTGGGTTATGAGCCCAGCGAGCTACCGAGCTGCTCCACCCCGCGCCGTTGTTCGTCAACCGTATCACGGCGCGAGGTGGGCTCGATGATCAGCTGCCGCCGGTCCGGTCGGCCCGCGACTGGGCCTCCTCGGCCCGCTTCAGCGCGTCCTCCAGGTCCTGCTGCGCCCGGCCGTACGCCTCCCAGTCGCCCTTCTGCAGGGCCTCCTGGCCGGCGTCGAACGCCTTCTGGGCGTCGCCGAGGGCCTCTTCGACCGTCGGATCGCCGGTCGCCGGCGGCGGGGTCGTGGTGTCGCCGTCGCCTTCGCCGCCCTCTTCCTCGGGCGGCTGCGGGGCCGGGCCTTCCGCTCCGAACACCTTGTTGAGGGCTTCCTCCAGGGTGTCCTCGAACGCGGTGTTGCCGCCGTAGGTCACCAACACCTTGCGCAGCAGCGGGTACTTCAGTCCGCCACCGCGGACGTAGACCGGCTCCACGTAGAGCAGTCCGCCGTCCAGCGGCACCGTCAGCAGGTTGCCGTACTCCACCTCCGAGTCGCCGCCTCTCAGCAGCCTGATGGACTCGGCGATGTCCTGTTCGGAGTTGAACTGGCTCTGCACCTGCTTGGGTCCGGAGACCGTGGTGCTCGTGGGCAGTTTCAGGATTCTGATCTGCCCGTAGCCGCTGGTGCCGGCCTCCGCGTCGACCGCCATGAACGCACTCAGGTTGTCCCGGCCGTTGGGCGTGAAGGTGGTCGTCAGCGAGAACGCCTGTTCCTTCTGGTCGGGCATCTTCATGCTCAGGTAGTACGGCGGGACCGCGTCGCCCGTCTTGTTCGTCGGGTCGTCCGGCACCTGCCACACCTCACTGCCGCTGAGGAACGTCTCGGCGTCCTTCACGTGGTAGCGGGTGAGCAGCTCGCGCTGCACCTTGAACAGGTCCTGCGGGTAGCGCAGGTGGGCCATCAGGTCCTCGGAGATGGCGCTCTTCGGCTCCACCGTGTCCGGGAACGCCTTCATCCAGGTCTTCAGGACCGGGTCCTGGGTGTCCCACTGGTAGAGCTTGACCTCGCCGGTGTACGCGTCGACGGTCGCCTTCACCGAGTTGCGGATGTAGTTGACCTGGTTCTGCTGGGCGACCACCGCGCGGGAGTCGTTGGTCGCGGTCAGCGAGTCGGCGGTGGTGGTGCCGAGGGTCGTACGGGAGGCGTACGGGTAGCCGTTCGTCGTCGTGTACGCGTCGACGATCCACTGGATCTTGCCGTTCACGACCGCGGGGTAGGCGTCGCCGTCGATGGTCAGCCACGGGGCGACCGCCTCGACGCGCTCCTTGGGCGTGCGGTTGTACAGGATCCGCGAGCCCTCGCCGATGGCGCCCGAGTAGAGGATCTGCGGCTCGTTGAACGCCACCGCGTACGCGGCCCGGTTGACCGGGTTGGAGAGGTTGACCCCGCTCTTGGCCTGGTAGCTGTAGGTCTTCTCGCCGCTGTCGTCGGAGTAGTCGATCTCCTTCTGGGGACCGCCGACGATCGAGTACGTGGTGGTCTTCTCGCCGTAGTAGATCCGCTGCTGGTACTCCGGCAGGTCACCCTTGGACGGCAGGTCGGACTCGGTGAAGACCGGGCGGCCCTCGGAGTCGGCGGTGGTGCCCTTGGCGGCGACCACGCCGTAGCCGTGGGTGTAACGGAAGTGGTTGTTGATCCAGTTCTTCTTCGGGATGCCCGCCAGGTTCAGCTCGCGCAGACCGATGACCGTGTCCTGGTCCTTGCCGTCCTGGCTGTAGCGGTCGACGTCCAGGTTGGTCGGGAACGCGTAGTAGTTCCGCATCTGCTGGAGCTGCTGGAACGTCGGCGAGACGATGTTCGGGTCCATGATCCGGATGCTGGCCGCGCTGTCCGCGTCGTCGCGCAGCGTGGCCTTGTCCTCGGTCTTGCTGGTCCCGGCGTAGTCGCTGACCTTGGTCCCGTCGATCCCGTACGCCTCACGCGTCGCCTTGAGGTTCTTCTCGACGTACGGCGCTTCCTTGGCCTGCTCGTTCGGCTGGACCTGGAACTTCTGCACGATCGCCGGGTACAGGCCGCCGATGAGGATCGCCGAGAGCACCATCAGGCCGAAGCCGATCAGGGGCAGCTGCCAGGTGCGCCGCCACAGGGTGGCGAAGAACAGCAGGGCGCAGATGACGGCGATGCAGAACAGGATCGTCTTGGCCGGCAGATAGGCGTTGGCGTCGACATACCTGAGGCCGGTCCAGTTGTCCGTCGCCTTGAAGTCGCTGGACTTCACCGCGAGGCCGTACCGGTCCAGCCAGTACGCGACCGCCTTCAGGGCGACGAAGATGCCGATGAGCACCGACAGGTGCCCGGTGGCGGCGGCCGTGGCGCGGGCGCCGGGGCTGGTGACGCGCAGCCCGCCGTACAGGTAGTGGGTGAGCGCGGCAGCGATCACGGAGAGGATCACGGCGGCGAAGCCGAAGCCCAGCAGGAACCGGTACCAGGGCAGGTCGAAGGCGTAGAACTTGACGTCCAGGCCGAACTGCGGGTCCTTCTGGCCGAAGGGCACGCCGTTGACCCACATCAGCCAGGTCCGCCACTGGCCCGAAGCGGACGCGCCGGCGATCAGGCCCACCAGGGCCGTGATGCCGAACAGCAGCCACTTCTTGTACGGCGCGATGCCCATCCGGTAGCGGTCGAGGCTCTGCTGCTCCATCGACATCGCGCTCAGCGGCGGCCGCAGCCGGTGCGCGAGCCAGATGTTGAAGCCGACCGCCAGGGCCATGAGCAGGCCGAAGACGAAGAAGAGTCCGATCTTGGTCCACAGGGTGGTGGTGAATACGGACGAGTACTTCACCGAGCGGTACCAGAGCCAGTCCGTCCAGAAGCCCGCGAACATGGTGAACGCCATGCCGAGGACGGCAAGGACGCCCAGTGTCATGAGCAGGGTCCGGACACGCCGGGACGGGCGGCCCACTCTGATCCGTGGCCCCGTCGGGCCTCCGCCGCGGTCCGGCATCTGGAAAGCCAAGGTGGCACCTCGAAAGTCGCTGTTGGTCTGTCAGGCCCCCGGTGTCGCGGGCCGTGGGACGGGCCCCGTGATCGTAGGCCCTCTCCTATGCAACTTACTCACGCTTTACTCGGTTCCCGATTCCGGGCGGGAACGAGGCAGGATTGTGACCATGTCCAACACTCCCATGGCGGCGAGCCCGCTCACCCGGGCCGTACTCGAGATCGACGAGTACGCCTCCGGCCTCGGCTGGGACCAGCCCGCCCGCCTTTTCGCCCTCGTAGACACCGCGCGGTTGCGGGCCCAGGAACCCGCCCTCGCGGAGCAGCTCGGCCTGGGGGACGAGCAGGAGACCACCGCCCTCACCCCGATCGAGCAGGACGAAGTTCCAACGGACAAGCCGCTCGACGAGTTCCTTGGCACCATCGCCTGGCCCGACGCGGTCGCCGGCTGCGCGCTCACCGTGGAGCGCCTGATGCTGCCGCCGTCCGCGGAGGCCCAGGTTCCGAAGGACCTGGACGAGGCCGCGCTCACGAAGTGGGTGGCGAAGCACCCCGAGCGCCAGGAGGTCCGGATGACGGTCGCCGTCCTGCGCGACGGCTCGCGCGAGTCGGCGCTGCGGCTGCGCGAGAAGGACTCGCCGACCGAGGTGCTCACCGGCTCCGACCTGGTGCCGGGCCTCGCGGAGGCACTGGCGGCGACGTTCGAGGACTGAGGGGTCCAGTTACGGCGACGGGGGCGGCCCATGCCCGGCAGGGGCCGCCCCCGAGCCGTGTACGACGGCTCAGCCCTTGGTGGTGCACTTCGGCAGGTCGGCGGTGTCGCCGCCGCGGATGTCCCGCAGGGCGTCCAGCGCGTCGTCGATGGTGTCCACCTTGACCAGGGTGAGGCCCTTGGGGGTGTCCTTGGCGGCGGCCGCGCAGTTGTCGGCGGGCGTCAGGAAGAACTCGGCGCCCTTGCCGCGCGCGCCGACCGTCTTCATCTCGATCCCGCCGATCGGGCCGACCTTGCCCGCGTCGTCGATGGTGCCGGTGCCGGCGACGAAACGGCCGCCGGTGAGGCTGCCCGGGGTGAGCTTGTCGTAGATGCCGAGCGCGAACATCAGTCCGGCGCTGGGGCCGCCGACGTCGGCGAGCTTGATGTCGATGGTGAACGGGAACGTGTGGTCCGTCCCCGCGGAGATCCCGACGATGGCCCGCTTCTCGCCGCCGTCGTCGGAGGTCTCCGTGGTGATGGTGACGTTCTCCGTCCTGGCCGGGTCCCGCTTCTCCTTCTCCGCGGCGGCCTGCTCCTTGGCCGGCACGATCGTGAAGCGCACCTTCTCGCCGGGCTTGTGCTTGGTCACCAGCTCGGCGACGTCGGCGGGCTCCTTCACCGCCGTACCGTCCACGGCCTTGATCACATCGCCCGCGTGCAGCCTGCCCTCCGCCGGCGAGCCCTTCAGCACGGTGGAGACGATCACCCAGGACTCCACCGGGATGTCCAGCTCCTTCAGGGCGGCGACCTTGGCGCTCTCCTGGGACTGGCTGAACTCCTCGGCGTTCTCCTGGGTGGACTCCTCCTCGGTCTTGCCGTCCGGGTAGAGCGTGTCGTGCGGCACGACCTTGTTGTCGTGGGCCAGCCAGCCGTAGACCGCCTCCACCAGGTTCATCCGGTAGTCGGCGCTGGTGACGCGGACCGTGGTCATGTTGAGATGACCGGACGCCTCATAGGTCTTCCGGCCCGAGATCTGCAGCACCGGCTCGCCGTCGTGCTCGCCCAGTGTGTTCACCGTCGGCCCCGGGGACATCTCCGAGTA
This sequence comes from Streptomyces sp. NPDC030838, assembly GCF_055572035.1. Lineage (NCBI taxonomy): Bacteria > Bacillati > Actinomycetota > Actinomycetes > Kitasatosporales > Streptomycetaceae > Streptomyces > Streptomyces sp. NPDC030838. Next base: position 217,589 of record NZ_JBVIED010000016.1, read on the forward strand.
CGGCACGGGGATGAGGACTCCCGCGCACAGGAGCGCGATCAGCATCAGGGTGGAGGCGAGCATCGTCGCGGTGCGGCGTGGCATGCCTCGACAGTACGGGACGCTTCTGTCAGCACACCGTCAGGGCGGCTCTCCCGGTCAGCTGCCGGTGTGGGTCTTCTCCATGGCCGCGCGGAACCGGGCGTACCCGTCGAGCTCGGGTCCGTCACTGCGCACCTTGCGGGTCCGACTGGCCCACACGCCCCACAGACCCGCGCCGACCGCAGCCACAAGCGGAATCAGCAACCAGGCAAGCGCCGCCATGCCGACCTCCCAACCCCACACGAGCGTCCGCAACTGACTGATCAGCAGATTAACCATCCGCACCGACAACGCTCACGCGAGGGGTGCGGTTACGCAAGCGGAGGTGCATCAGACGCGCGGAGGATTCAGCACACGGGCGGAGGGGTTCAGCAGGCGCGCGGTGGGTTCAGCAGGCGCCGACCCACTCCTCGGTGCCGTCGGAGAACCGCTGGTGCTTCCAGATGGGCACCTCGTGCTTGAGGTCGTCGATCAGCTTGCGGCAGGCCTCGAAGGCCTCGCCGCGATGCGGACAGGAGACGGCGACGACGACGGCGAGATCCCCGACACGCAGATCGCCCACGCGGTGCACGGCCGCCAGCGCGCGCACCGGGTACTCGGCGACGACCTTCTCCGCGATGCGCCGCATCTCGGCCTCGGCGCTCGGATGGCACGAGTATCCGAGCTCGTCGACGTCGGCCCCGCTGTCGTGGTTGCGCACGGTTCCCACGAACAGGGCGGTGCCCCCGGCGGCGTCGTCCCCGACCGCCCGGAAGACCTCGTCCACGGAGAGCGGCGTTTCACGGATGCCGATCAGCTTGATGGGCTCCTGCGCGCCCTGCTCACCGGGATGATCGTTCGTGGCTGCCATGTCTCCATCCTGCCTCACCCCTCCGACACCCGTGAATAGCGGTTTCCCCCGCACCCACGGGTGCCCCTTTGGAGCCTCCTACAGAGCGAGGGCACGCCGCCGCGTCCGGCGACCGCGGCAGCCGCCCTCAGATCCGCCGCCGGGCCTTCCGCGCCCGCCGCACCACGGCCGCGGCGCCCAGCAGCGCCACCGTCGCTCCGGCCGCTCCCGCCGCCGTCGCGTCCTTGCGGCCCAGCCGCCGCCCGGCCACGGTGTGCCGTCCGGAGACCTCCTCCAGCAGCTCCGCCAGCACCTCCTCGTTGGTCCACTGCGGCCGCCACCCGGCGTCGTGCAGCCGGCTGCCGCTCACCACCCAGGGGTACATCGTGTACGCCAGGTCGCCCGCCGGGGACGGCGTGAGCCCGATCCGGTGCAGCCGGGCCGCCGCGCCGAGCGCGACCGCCGACGGAAGTTCCATCCGCCGGATCCCGCTCAGCTCCTCGACCTCCTCCTGCTCCAGCCATCCGTCGCACCCGACGGCCAGCTCCCCGTCCACCTTCTCCAGGACGGCGTACTCCAGAGCACTGCACAGGTCATCGACGTGGCAGAACTGCCAAGCGGGCCGCGAGCCGGCCACCACCAGCAGCCGCGGCGACTCGAAATACCTGGTCAGCGCGGTGTCCGTGCCTCCGACCAGCACCGCGGGGCGCACCACGGTGACATTGAGCCCGGGGTGCGCGCGGGGCGCGCGGCGCGCCAGCCGCTCGATCTCCAGCAGGTCCCCGACGCCGGTCGCCTCGGCCGTGGCGCGCAGCTCGGCTTCCTCGGACAGGGGCAGCTCGTTGTCCGGCAGCGCCCCGTAGACCATCGCGGAGGTGCAGAGCACCACGCGGTGCACCCCGGCGGCTGCGGCGGCGGTGAGCACGGTCTGCGTCCCCCGCACGTTGTACGCCGTCCGGGCGGCGGGGTCGGTCTCCAGGTCGAGGTCGAGCGCGAGGTGGACGACGACGTCCGCGCCCCGCAGCTTCTCGGCGATCGCCGGATCGCGCACGTCGAGGATGTGCCACTGCGCGTCCGCGCACTCACCGCGTCGCTCGTCGATGGCGATGACCTGCTTGATCTCCTCCGACGCGGCCAGCCGCGCGGTGAGCAGGGCGCCGACCCCGGACGCGGCACCGGTGACCGCGACGACGGGCCCGCGCGCTGCGGGAGGGGTTGAGTGGTTTCGCGCTGCGCGAACCTGCGGGTCTGGGGAACTCACCGGGTGTCTCCAGCGGTTGTCTTCACATACGAGCGCGAGTGACGCGTACGTACCAGGTGGAATCCATCCTGCCGCAGGCCCTCCGTCGGCGAAGCACCGAGGCCCGAACTGCCCCGGGTGTCTACGCTGGGTGGTGTTGTCGGGCAGTCGTGCCGTCGGAGAAAGAACCGGCGGCCTTACCAAGCCGAGGAATCCCGTGAGTGACACCCCATTCGGATTCGGCCTTCCGCCGGAGGAGCCGGAGAACGGCGACGAGGGCAAGGAGAAGGACCAGCAGAGCGGTGGTGGGCAGGGACCGGCCAACCCGTTCGGTTTCGGGCTGCCCGGCGCCGGAGGCTTCGGTGGCCCCGGCGCGGACAATCCGCTCGCTGCCATGTTCGGTTCGCTGAACCCCACCGACCTGGGCGCCGCGTTCCAGCAGCTGGGCCAGATGCTCTCCTACGAGGGCGGCCCGGTGAACTGGGACATGGCGAAGCAGATCGCCCGCCAGACGGTCTCCCAGGGCACGTCCGACGGCACCAAGGACGCGAGCGTCGGCCCCGCCGAGCGCACCGCGGTCCAGGAGGCCGTCCGCCTGGCCGACCTGTGGCTGGACGACGCCACGTCCCTGCCGTCCGGCGCCGCCTCCGCCGTGGCCTGGAGCCGCGCGGAGTGGGTCGAGGCGACGCTGCCCGCCTGGCGGGAGCTGGTGGACCCGGTCGCCGAGCGCGTCGGCAACGCCATGGGCGACGTCCTGCCGGAGGAGATGCAGGCCATGGCCGGCCCGCTGATCGGCATGATGCGCTCGATGGGCGGCGCGATGTTCGGCACGCAGATCGGGCAGGCCGTCGGCGTGCTCGCGGGCGAGGTCGTCGGCTCCACCGACATCGGCCTGCCGCTCGGCCCGGCCGGCAAGGCCGCGCTGCTGCCGGTGAACATCGAGGCGTTCGGCAAGGACCTGGGCGTGCCCAAGGAGGAGGTGCGGCTGTATCTCGCCCTGCGCGAGGCCGCCCACCAGCGCCTCTTCGCGCACGTGCCGTGGCTGCGCTCGCACCTGTTCGGCGCGGTCGACGGCTACGCGCGCGGCATCAAGGTCGACACCGCCAAGCTGGAGGACGTGGTCGGCCAGTTCGACCCGCAGAACCCGGAGCAGCTGCAGGATGCCCTCCAGCAGGGCATGTTCCAGCCGGAGGACACCCCGGAGCAGAAGGCCGCCCTGGCCCGTCTGGAGACCGCGCTGGCGCTCGTCGAGGGCTGGGTCGACGCCGTGGTCCACGCGGCCGCGAAGCCCCGTCTGGCGTCCGCCGACGCGCTGCGCGAGACCCTGCGCCGCCGCCGCGCCTCGGGCGGTCCGGCCGAGCAGACGTTCGCCACGCTGATCGGCCTGGAGCTGCGCCCGCGCCGGCTGCGCGACGCCTCCCGTCTGTGGGCGTCGCTGACCGACGCGCGCGGTGTGGACGGCCGGGACGGCCTGTGGGCGCACCCGGACATGCTGCCGACGGCCACCGATCTGGACGACCCGGACGGCTTCGTGCACCGCGAGCAGCTGGACTTCTCCGAGCTGGACAAGATGCTCGGCGAGGCGGCGCACAAGCCCGACCCGACCAAGGCCGACCTCGAGAAGAGGGACGAGGGCGAGAGCAAGAAGGACGAGGGCGAGAGCAAGGGCGACGGCACCGAGTGAGCCTGTACGACGACGCGGTCCTCGTGCTGAAGGGGTACGAGGGCCAGGAAGAGCTGCGCCAGGCCTATCTCGACCACCTGGCGGCCCACCCGGACGGCATGTGGAAGGCCTGCCACGCGGGCCACGTCACGGCGAGCGCCCTGGTGATCGACCCCGAGCGCGGCCGCGTGCTGCTCACCCTCCACCGCAAGCTGCGGATGTGGCTGCAGATGGGCGGCCACTGCGAGCCGGCGGACGCTTCCCTGGCCGGAGCGGCTCTGCGGGAGGCCACGGAGGAGTCCGGCATCGCGGGGCTGACCCTCCTGCCGGGCGGCCCGGTGCGGCTGGACCGGCATCCGATCCCCCCGCCGTGCCACGTCCACTTCGACGTGCAGTACGCGGTGCTGGCGCCGCCGGACGCGGTCCAGGAGATCAGCGACGAGTCCCTGGACCTGCGCTGGTTCGCGTACGACGAGGTGGCCGGCGTAGCGGACGAGTCCGTCGTACGCCTACTCGAGGCGACGCGCGCGCGGCTCGGCGCCTGACCCATGTGTAAGGGGCGACCGCCTGGGCGGTCGCCCCTTACGTTTGCTTTCCGGATCCTCAGTTCCAGACGTTGCCCTGGTTCTGCCCCCGGGCCCCCTGCTGTCCCATCCCGTACTGCGCGGCGAGACCCGAGCCGATCTGGGCGTTCTGCGGGGGCAGCAGCTCGCTGGGCTGGATCAGCGCGAATCCGGTGCCCATGAAGCTGAGCTCCCAGCCCTCGCCGGTGTTGCCGCGGCGCCGCCAGACACCGGAGGAGTGCGTCTGCGCCTGCATCTGCACCCGCAGCCCGGTGGACCAGGCGACGATCGCGTCGGCGTCGCAGTTGACGTACTTGTCCGGCGTCACCTGCATCATCAGCGGCATGCCGGAGGTCATCAGGGCGACCTTGCCCCGGCCGGTGATGTTGAGCTGGTACTTCCCGGAGCCGGAGATGCCGTACAGGCTGTCGACGGCGATCACCTCGTGGTGCAGCGAGGAGTCCATCGCGAGGACGTAGCTGCTGTCGACGGTGAGGCCGTCCTGGTCCACGTCCACCAGGTGGACGTGCTGCTTGAGGTTGGCGAGGTAGACCGTGCCCTGCCCGTGGCAGCGCATCAGGTCCAGGCCCTCACCGGTGCGGGCACGCGCGCGTGACTCGTTGCTGCTCTGGTACTCGGCGTCGAACTCCACCAGGCCCTGGTAGGCGACCATGGTGCCCTTGCGGGCCAGGATGTCGTCGTGGCCCTCCAGGGCGACGCGCAGCATCTGCTTGTTCTGCAGGCTCCAGCGCTCCTGGGTCTGCTGCTCGGCGTGGGCGAAAAGCGGACTCTGCATGGTGTTTCTGGCTCCCCCTCAGCCCCGGACCCGGAGGCGGTCGGTGCTGTCCTCGCTGGGCTGGACGACGACGATGCCCTGGCCGGAGAAGGCCATCTGGTAGGCCTCCCCGCTGCCCCGGCCGATCAGCGACTGTGCCTTGAAGCTGCGCTTGCCCTTCACCTTCAGGTTCGGGGACCAGGCGACGAGGGCGTCCGGATCGACGTACGTCTCGTCCTCACCGCCGCCGCAGTCGACGACGATCGGCTTGCCCCGGGAGGTCAGCGCGACCCAGCCCTGCCCGGAGATCTTCGTGTTCCACAGGCCCTGCCCGGCGAACTTCGCCAGCCCCTTGACCCGCTCCACGCCCCAGGTCAGGTGTGCGTCGAAGGCGAGCAGGTTGGTGGCGTTGACGGAGATCCCGTCGCCGTTGAGGTTGATCACGACGACGTTGGCGCCGTAGTCGGCGAGGTAGAGCAGGCCGTCGCCGGAGCACTTCATCAGGGGCGCGCCCTCGCCGGTCATCCAGTCCTTCGCGATCTGGCGCACGGCCGGCGGGTTGGGCTCGTACTGGACGAAGCCTTCGTAGGCGACCATCGACCCCACGCGCGCGAGGAGGTCGTTTCCGGTCTGCATGGCGACCTTCAGCATGTGGTTGCCGTGGTTCTCCATGCGGGCGGTGACGGGTGCGGGGGCGTAGCCCGCGAGCGGCTGGTTCATGTCGGGCTCTCCCTCAGATCTCGTACGGCTGGACGACGATGAAGTTGCCGGGCGCGCCGCGGAACTGGAGGTTGACGCTCTCCCCGGTGTCGCCGGGGTAGGCGTTGCGGCGCATGCGGACCTGGCTGGAGACGACCACCTGGGAGGCGGCCGACCAGGCGACCACGGCGTTGCAGTCGGCGAACGTGGTCGGCGTGACCGGCAGCACGACGGGCGTGCCGTGGGTCTTGACGACGATCGTGCCGGTGCCCTGGAACTGCATCGTGAACAGCGCGCCGCCGGGGATGCCGTGGCCCTCGATCCGCCGGACCTCGTAGGTCAGGCTCTCGTCGAAGGCGAGGACGTTCTCGGCGGAGACGCAGATGCCGTCGCCCTGAAGCTCGATCGGGTGCAGCATCGTGGAGTTCTCGGCGAGGAAGACCTGGCCCTGGCCGGTGCAGCGCATCAGCTGCATCTCCTGGCCGGTCGCGTTGCCGACGATCCGGCCGGCGAACCCGGCGCCCTTGTAGCTGAAGTCGACCTTGCCCTGGTAGAGCACCATGCTGCCCTGGCGCGCCAGTACGGGCTGGCCGCCGATGCCGAGGTCGACGCGGACCATCTTCTTGTTCTGCTGCGTCCAGCGCTGCCCGGTGGGCGTCTCCCGGAACTGCTGGAGCGCGGCGGCGACGCCGGGTGCCTGCGGGGCGCCCTGGGGCATTCCCTGAGGCATGCCCTGCGGGGCGCCGTAGGGCGCCGGCTGGCCCGGGGCCTGGCCGAAGGGAGGCTGCTGGCCGTAGCCGGGCGGCGGCGTCGGGGCCTGGGGCGCTTGCGGCGCCTGGGGCTGGGCGTAGCCGGGCGGCAGCGGCGCGGTCGGGGCCGGGGCGGCCTGGCCGTACGGCTGCTGCTGGGGCGGCTGGCCGTAGGGGGCCTGCGGGCCGGGCTGGCCGTACGGCTGCTGCGGGGCCGGCTGGCCGTAGGGCGGCGTCGGGGCCGGGGCGGGCGGCGGGACGGTGCCGGCGGGCGGCGTCATGGGCGCGGCGATGGTCGGCGCGGCGTGCACCTGGGGCTGCGGCGGCGGAGGCGGCGTGGCTCCCTGCGGGGGCGCGAAGCCCTGCGCGGCGGGCGCGGGGGCCGGGGCGGGCGCGGGGTCGGGCGCAGGGGCGGGTGCCGGAGCGGGCGCGGGCGCCGGAGCGGGCGCGGGGGCCTGCGAGGCCGGGACGCCGAACGCGGGCGGGGCGGCGGCCTGGGCGGGCGGGGCGAAGCCGGGCGCGGCTGCGGCCTGGGGCTGCTGCGGGGCGGGGGACTCCTCCTCCGCGACCTCGCCGCCGAAGTTCCTCAGCAGCGCCTCGAGGCCGCCGTCGAAGCCCTGTCCGACGGCCGCGAACCGCCAGACGTCCTTGAGGTAGAAGTCGCCCAGCATCACGGCCCGCTCGGTGGAGAACTCCGAGCCGTTGAAGGAGTACCGGGCCACCTCCTCGCCGCCCGCGACGATCCTGATGTAGCCGGGGTTGATCTGCGACATCTGCCCGGCGCCGTCGATCGTCGCCGTGAACGACAGCTTCTGGATCTGCGGCGGGATCCGGTCGAGCGTGACCCGGAAGGACTCCGTGTCGCCCGCCTGGGCGCCCAGCAGCTGGATGGCCTCCTCGGGGGACTTCGGCTGGTTGAAGAAGACGAAGTACCGGTCGTCCGAGAGCCGTTCGTCGGCGTCGAGTCCGAAGCAGCTGATGTCGAAGGTCAGTCCGGGGGCGGAGATCTGCACGCCTACGTACAGATCCGTGCCCGCGGTGAGGTCACTGATCCTGGCCTTGTGGCCGCGTTGGAATTCCCTGGCCATGCGTTACGACCGTCCCCCATCCCGAATGTGAGTGCGTCGCGCCAGGCTAACGGCAAACTCCGACAACGGACGCGGCCGGTACAGACCCGGTACAGAACCTCCGCTGACCAGTGGCGAAAGCCGCGCGGGACGGAGTCACCGACCGCGCGGGGGAGATCACTGACCGCGCGGATCACGTCACTCGCCGCGCGCGCCCGGCAGGTGCGGCAGCCGCTCGGCCGCCACCACCCCTTCGAGGTAACCGCGGGCCCGCTCGGTGCGCGGATACGCCTCCAACAGCCGCCAGAAACGGGGTCCGTGGCCGGGGACCAGCAGATGGGCCAGCTCGTGGAGGAGCACGTAGTCGATGACGTACTCGGGCATGCCCTGGAGCCGGTGGGAGAGCCGGATGCTGCCCTCCGCCGGGGTGCACGAGCCCCAGCGGGTGTTCTGGTTGGTGACCCAGCGGACCGAGGTGGGCCGCGCCCGGCCGTCGAAGTACTGCGCCGACAGCCGCTCGGCGCGCTCGGCCAGCTCGGCGTCGCCGAGGACCCGCTTGCTCTCCTGGGCGGCCAGCTTGTCGAGCATGACGTTGACCCAGCGCTGCTCCTCGGCCTCGGACATCCGGGCGGGGATGAGCACGACGGTGCGATCGCCCTCGCGGTACGCGGACACCGTCCTTCGCCGGCGGGCGCTCCTGCGTACCTCGATCGCGCTCGCCCCCGAGCCGCCGGTCGGCGGGCTCGTCGTGCTGCGCTGTGGTGTTCCGGCGCGGTGCAGTGGATCGGCGGGCACGCCCCGACGTTACCCGCTGCACCTGGGGGAAGTCCCGGGTCCGGAACGGTTCGGTTCGGATGCCCCACCGTGCGTTTGATTTGTACGACAATCATCCGCCGCCTGTGGACAACGTCCGGCGCGCGCCGCCGAGTCCGGGCATGCTGGCATGTGTCGACGGAGCACGGACCGGCACAGACGGGAACGGACGGGCCTGGCGGGGCAAACCCGGCTGATCCACCTTCCGTTGGCGAAAAGGGTTTTGATACGACTTTCTTGGGCAACGGGGGCCTGTCATGCATCCGATGGTGAAGCCCGCGCTCCGGCGCGGCTGGCGCGACCTCAACACCGTGCAGTTCGGGATGACTCCGGCACACGCGATGACGCTCGGTCCGATGGACACCGCGACCGGCGCCTTCCTCGATCTGCTCAACGGCACCCGCGGACTGGACCTCCTGCGCGCCGAGGGAGAGCGCATGGACCTGCCCGACGGGCATGTCGACGCGCTGGTGCGGGAGCTGTCGCAAGCCGGCCTCCTCGACGACGCGAAAGGCGGCGGACCGGCCGCGGAGGCCCTGCGCGGCAGACCGGAGGTCCTCGACCGGCTGCGCCCCGACCTCGCCACGCTGTCGCTGACCACGTCGGAACCGGGCGAGGCCACCGAGCGGCTGGCCACGCGCCGCTCCCTGCGGGTGCAGGTGCGAGGCGCCGGCCGGGTCGGTGCCACGCTGGCCGCGCTGCTGTCGGGCGCGGGCGTCGGCGTGGTCGATGTGCGCGACGGCGGCTCTGTGGAGCCGTGGGACGTGGCTCCCGGCGGGCTGCCCGCCGAGGCCGTGGGCGCCCGCCGGGACGAGTCCGCCCGGCGGGTGGTGCGCGCCGCCGCACCGGACCGCCCGCCCCGCCGTGACCGGCGCTCCCCCGCCGGTGAGGCCGACCCCGGCTTCTCCCTGGTGGTCCTCGCGCCACGCGACGACGTGTCCGTCCACGCCCCCGACCCGGACACCGCCGCTCCCCTCATGGCCTCGGGCACCCCGCACCTGTACGCCGGGGTGGTGGAGGGAACCGGCATGGTCGGCCCGCTCGTCCTACCCGGTGAGACCGGCTGCGCCGGCTGTCTGCACGAGGCGCGCGCCGACCGGGACCCGACCTGGCCCCGGCTGGTCGCCCAGTGGCGGTCGGGCAGGCAGCGGCACGTGCGGCCGTGCGATCTGACGCTGGCCACCACGGTGGCCGGGCTCGCGGCCGCGCACGCGCTCGCCTTCCTCGACGGGCGAACGCCCTCCAGCGCGGGGGCCCGCTGGGAGGTCTCGCTCCCTGGCCTCCAGTGGCACGCGAGGCCGGTTTGGGCACACTCCGCATGCCCGTGCGGAGCTGCGGAGAAGGCAAAAGGGGAACAGGCCTCAATGGACGCCGCCGCGCACGAGACAATGACGGAGCAAGGGTCGTCAACGCGGGTACGCCGTCCGGCAGGCGCGGCGCGGCCGGCTGGGACTTGGAGGGCGTATGTCTGATCTTCCCCGGAAGGCGGTCACCAGGACCGCCAAGCTCGCCGCGCTCCCGCTCGGCTTCGCCGGCCGGGCGACCTGGGGCCTGGGAAAGCGGATCGTCGGCGAGTCCGCGGAGATCGTCGGCCGCGAGCTGCAACAGCGCACGGCCGAGCAGCTGTTCAAGGTGCTCGGAGAGCTCAAGGGCGGCGCGATGAAGTTCGGGCAGGCACTGTCCGTCTTCGAGTCGGCGCTGCCCGAGGAGATCGCCGGCCCCTACCGGGCGGCCCTGACCAAGCTTCAGGAGGCGGCCCCGCCGATGCCCACGCGCACCGTGCACACGGTGCTCGCGCAACGGCTCGGGGACGACTGGCGCGAGCTGTTCCTGGAGTTCGAGGACAAGCCGTCGGCGGCGGCCTCGATCGGCCAGGTGCACCGGGGGGTGTGGCACGACGGCCGTGAGGTCGCGGTCAAGGTGCAGTACCCGGGCGCCGGCGAGGCCCTGATCTCCGACCTCAACCAGCTGAGCCGCTTCGCCCGGCTGCTGGGGCCCCTGGTCCCCGGCATGGACATCAAGCCCTTGATCACGGAGCTGAAGGACCGGGTCTCGGAGGAGCTGGACTACGGCCTGGAGGCGCAGGCCCAGCGGGCGCACGCCGAGGAGTTCGCCGGCGATCCGGACGTGGTGGTGCCCGCCGTGGTCCACCAGAGCGACCAGGTCCTGGTCACCGAGTGGATCGACGGCATCCCCCTGTCGGAGATCATCTCCGACGGCACCCGGGACCAGCGGGACCGGGCCGGCCAACTGCTCGCCCGCTTCCTCTTCTCCGGCCCCGCCCGCACCGGCCTGCTCCACGCCGACCCGCACCCCGGGAACTTCCGCCTGCTGCCCGGCGGCCCGGACGGGAAGGACGACTGGCGGCTGGGCGTGCTGGACTTCGGCACGGTCGACCGCCTTCAGGGCGGCCTGCCGACCCCGATCGGCGAGTCCCTGCGCATGACCCTCGACGGCGAGGCCCAGGCCGTCTACGACCTGCTGTGCGCGGAGGGGTTCGTCAAGGAGTCCATCGAGCTGGACCCCGACGCGGTGCTCGACTATCTCCTGCCGATCATCGAACCGGCCCAGGTGGACGAGTTCACCTTCACGCGTGGCTGGATGCGCAGTCAGGCGGCCCGGATCGCCGACATCCGCTCCCCCGCCTACCAGCTCGGCAAGCAGCTGAACCTGCCCCCGGCGTATCTCCTGATACACCGTGTGACCCTCAGCACCATCGGTGTCCTGTGCCAGCTGGGGGCGACCGTCCGGCTGCGCGAGGAGCTGGAGGAGTGGCTGCCGGGGTTCGTGCCGGAGGAACTGGCGGAGGAGGAACCGGCCGCGGAGGCCTGAGGTCCGGGAGGAGGCCCGAGGCCTACCACCAGGCCGAGTCGAGGCGCCCCTCGATCGCTCTGAGGTTCTCCCGGGAGCAGCGGTCGCAGAAGTACTGGCGGACCCCGTTCTCCACGGAGCAGGTCCACGTGGGCTGAGGGCCGTCCGCGGGGGTGCCGCAGCGGGCGCACACCAGCCGCCCGCGCTCCGTGGTGGAAGCGCCGTTGTCACTGCCTCCGGAAAGACTCGTCACCCGGCGACGATAACGCCGTCGCCGGGTGATCGCCGGGCACAACGCACCGCGGGGGCCGGTCCGTTCGGACGGACCGGCCCCCGCGGGAAGCTCATGCCTCTCCGGATCCGGGAGGCCGCCGCTTCTGGCGTGGTGGGTTACTGCATGACGGCCAGGGCGAGCGCCCGGCGGGCGCGCAGCGAGGCGCGCTCCGCCCGGCGCTGCATCCGGCGAGCGGCCGCCAGGCTCATGGCCCGGCGCTCCCGCTGCGCCTCATGCAGTCGGTCGTGCATATGCGCACGAGCCAGGGCTTCTGGGATGAGTTGCATCTCTCGGGTCCTGTTCTGACGCGAGTCGGTCGCGCCGGTGGTGGTGAAGTCTGGAGTTGCGGAGCCGGTGGGCTCGCTGGCGGACGGCTTCATCGGGGCCTGCTTCTTGGGGTCGTGCGTGAGGGGACGGTCGATCGTTCCTGCGGTGTTCATGCCGTGACCGGGTTCTTCCGCGGGCGGCCACGCGGCCGCTTCCGGGCGACGACGACACCCTGGACGAACAGCTCGCCACCCCAGACGCCCCAGGGCTCACGCCGCTCCTTGGCGCCGGCGAGGCAGGCCTCGATCAGCGGGCAGGTGCGGCAGAGGGACTTGGCGTACTCGACGTCGGCCGGCGACTCGGCGAAGAAGACCTCCGGGTCGTAGGAACGGCAGGGGACGGGTACGCCGAGGTTCTCGATGGCGTCGTCGAGCGCGGTGAGCGCGGTGAGCGGGGTCAAGGTGGAGTCCTCCGTGAGGCCGGGCGGGGGGATCGTTTCGGAAGGCGGTACGGACGGGGCGTGCGCTTCGAGTTGCACGATTCGTCTTCCTCGTCTGGTCGTTCCGGTCGGGTGGACCGGGTGGCGGCTGGTACCGGGCGCTTTTTTCTTGTCCCGAGGCCCCTTCGCTCTGTCGCCCACGTTCGTGGGCAAACAGAAGGGCCGCGGATCCCGGATGGGGTTCCGCGGCCCTGAAGGCGCCGGCCTGATCGCCGATCAGGCTGGATCACTCCAGGGTTCTGGCCCACGGAAGGCCCACATCAGGTGGTGCTGCGTCGTCTGCGTCCGGAATCCGGCACCGGTCGCCGTAAAGACATAGGCATGCGCCTGTGCCTCTACTGCCGCTTCCAGTGCCTTGGTCGGTCGCTCATTGCGCTCACGGACGGGAAGGCCCGCGAGAGCAGCGGAGGACGCCGGACGGACGGCACGAATGCCGGACAGACCGGTGCCCTGGTCCGAGGCGCCGAGCATGCACAGGGAGGCGACGACCGAGCGATCGGTCATTTTGACGGTGCTGGTGGAGCTGCTGTTGATGCTGATCACTGGACTCGCCTCCTCTCGGCGTCTCGGGGGACTGGGGTGAGCCAGTCCGACGGATATGCAAGTACAACACGGAATCGGGGCCTCCGAGAAGGCCGCCGTTCCCACGGCTAAGAACCTATGGGGATTGCTGGGGCATGCGCAAACTATTTTTTCGACGAGTTCGTATCAGTCGTCGATCTCTCTTCCGCCGGGGTCCTGGCCTGCGCAGAGCGCCAGCACATCGGCTCCGTAGCGGCCCAACTTCCGTGCCCCGACGCCGGGGATCCGGGCCAGTTCGCCCGCGTCGTCGGGGACGGTCTCGGCGATCGCCATCAGCGTCTTGTCGGTGAAGACGCAGAACGCGGGCTGGCCGCTGCGCCGCGCCTGGTCCGCACGCCACTCGCGCAGCCGCTCGTACAGCCCCTCGTCCATGTCGGAGGGGCAGTCCTCGCAGCGCAGCAGCTTCAGCTCGCCGGCGTCGGTGAGGGTGCGTCCGCACACCCGGCAGCGTGCGGGGGTGCGCTGGGTTCGCCGGGGGGCGGCGGCCTCCGTCCGGCCCGCGAGGCCGCGCTCGACGCCGCCGGTGCCGCCGCCCTGCCCGCCCCGCCCCGCCGCGGTGCCCGAGCCGGGGCGTAGTCCGTCGAGAAAGCGGCTGGGGCGGCGGTTCGGGCGGCCGCCGGGCGAGCGGGCGAGCGCCCAGGAGACGTACAGATGGGAGCGGGCGCGGGTGACGCCGACATAGAGGAGGCGGCGCTCCTCCTCGATCTGCTCGTCGGTTCTGGCGTAGGTGATCGGCATCATGCCCTCGGCGACACCGACCAGGAAAACGACGTCCCATTCCAGGCCCTTGGCCGAGTGGAGGGAGGCGAGGGTGACGCCCTGGACGGTGGGCGGGTGCTGGGCGTTCGCCCGCTCGTCGAGTTCGGCGACGAAGTCGGCGAGGGTGGCGCCGGGCTGGGCGGCGGCGAAGTCCTGCGCGAGGTTGACCAGCGCGGCCAGGGACTCCCAGCGCTCTCTGACGGCGCCGGAGCCGGCCGGGGGCTGGGGGGTCCAGCCGTCGGAGGAGAGCACGGCGCGAACCTGGGAGGGCAGGTCGACGGCCTCGTCCAGGGCGGAGTCGTTGCCGCCGAAGCGGGCGGCGCCGCGCAGGGCGATACCGGCCTTGCGGACCTCGGGCCGGTCGAAGAAGCGCTCCGCGCCGCGCAGCTGGTAGGGGATCCCGGCGTCGGCGAGAGCCTGCTCGTAGGTCTCGGACTGGGCGTTGGTGCGGAACAGGATGGCGATCTCGCCGGCCGGGATGCCGGAGTCGAGGAGGTCGCGAATCCGACCGGCGGCACCCTCGGCCTCGGCGGGTTCGTCGGTGTACTCAGTGTAGACGGGTTCGGGGCCGGCCGGGCGCTGGGAGACAAGTTCCAGCCGATGGTCGGCGGCGCGGCCGCGGGCCTGGGCGAGCAGGCCGTTGGCGAGGCGGACGACCTGGGGGCTGGAGCGGTAGTCGCGGACCAGCTTGACGACCGTGGCGCCGGGGTGCCGGGTGCGGAAGTCGAGCAGATGGTCGGGGGTTGCTCCCGTGAACGAATAGATCGTCTGGCTGGCGTCACCGACGACGCACAGGTTGTCCCGGTCGCCGAGCCACAGCTCCAGCAGGCGCTGCTGGAGGGGGCTGACGTCCTGGTACTCGTCGACCACGAAGTGCTGGTACTGGGCGCGGACCTGTTCGGCGATGTCCTGGCGGTCCTGGAGGATGGCGACGGTCAGCAGCAGGACGTCCTCGAAGTCGATGACCACGCGGTCGCGCTTGAGGTCTTCGTAGGCCGAGTAGAGCTGGGCGATCTCGGCCGGGTCGCGAGGGGCCTCGCGGCCGGCCTTCGCGGCTGCGAGCGCGTAGTCGGCGGGGACGGTCTGGGTGACCTTGGACCATTCGATCTCCGCGGTGACGTCCCGCAGCTCGTTGCGGTCGAGGCGGATGCGGCAGGCGGCGGCCGCGTCGGCGACGAGTTGGATCTTGCGGTCGACGAGCCGGGGCAGGGAGCCACCGATCGCTTTCGGCCAGAAATACTGGAGCTGCCGGAGCGCCGCGGAGTGGAAGGTGCGGGCCTGGACGCCGGTGGCGCCGAGCTGGCGGAGCCGGCCGCGCATCTCTCCGGCCGCGCGGTTGGTGAAGGTGACGGCGAGCACGCTGGAGGGCTGGAGGATGCCGGCGCGCACACCGTAGGCGATGCGGTGGGTGATCGCTCGGGTCTTGCCCGTACCGGCTCCCGCGAGCACGCACACCGGGCCGTGCAGCGCGGTGGCGACCTCGCGCTGCTCGGGGTCGAGCCCTTCGAGCACCGCGTCGGCCGAGGCCGGTGCCTGCGGGAAGAGGGAGGAGTGCGTTGCTGCTGTCACACAGCCATGCTGCCAGGTCGCCGGAGACTGCCGAGCCGGTTGTCCACAGGCGGGACCTTGCAGTCGTACTAATCACTCCGGCGAGAGCTGCGTACGGGAATGGTGGCCCTTTCAAGTACGTTCCCCCTCTGCGACCACCCGTCCCCGACCCGCCGAAGGAGCGCGAAGACATGCTGGGCACTGTGACGATGTACAGCACCACGTGGTGTGGCTACTGCCGCCGGCTGAAGAGCCAGCTGGACCGCGAGGGCATCGCGTACACCGAGATCAACATCGAGCAGGACCCGGAGTCCGCCGCGTTCGTGGAGAAGGCGAACGGCGGGAACCAGACCGTTCCGACCGTGCTGTTCCCGGACGGGAGCACGCTGACGAACCCGTCGCTGGCGCAGGTCAAGCAGAAGATCGGCGTCTGACGTCGGCCTGCCGTGACGTCGCGAAGGCGGCCCCCGGAATCTCCTGGGGGCCGCCTTCGCGCGTTTCCCGGCTCAGATGACGCTGCGCGTCGGCAGCGGCTTGCCGTACCACAGCTCGATCAGGCGGGCCGCGATCGAGATGCCGTAGGGCGGCATGACCTCGCCGGACTCGAAGGCGGCGCCCAGCTCGTCGCGGGAGAACCAGCGGGCCTCGTGGATCTCGTCGCCGTCGACGTCGATGTCGGTCGATGTGGCGCGCGCCATGAAGCCGAGCATGAGGCTGGACGGGAAGGGCCAGGGCTGGCTGGCGATGTACTCGACCTGGCCGACGGCGACGCCCGCCTCCTCGAAGACCTCCCGGCGCACCGCCTGCTCGATGGACTCGCCGGGCTCGACGAAGCCGGCGAGCGTGGAGAAGCGGCCCTCGGGCCAGTGGACCTGGCGGCCGAGGAGGATGCGGTCGTCCTCGTCGGTGACGGCCATGATCACCGCCGGGTCGGTGCGCGGGTAGTGCTCGGCGCCGCAGGCGGGGCAGCGGCGGATGTGGCCGGCCGCGGCGATCACGGTGCGCTCGCCGCAGCGGGAACAGAAGCGGTGGGTGCGCTGCCAGTTCTCCAGGCCGACGGCGTGCACCATCAGTCCGGCGTCGCGCGGGGACAGCAGCAGGCCGGCCTCGCGCAGGCCCGCCGGCCGGGCGGACTGGTCGATCCGGCCGGGCAGGGCGTCCTTCTGGAGGGCGAAGTAGCTGACGCCGTCCTCGTCGATGCCCAGGAAGTAGCGGTGGGCCTCGGTGAGCGGGGCCTCGAAGGACGGGGTCATGACGAGTTCGGTGCGGCCGTCCGCCGTCTCGTCGATGAGGACCTGACCGCCGGAGACCACGAAGCAGCGGGTCGTGGGGTGGCTCCACGCCGCCGCGAGCCAGGCCTCGTCGAGCCGGTGGTGGGCGGCCCGGTCGATGCCGCTCGGGGCGGTGAGCGAGATGGGTCGGTCGGCGGTGTGGTCGGTCCAGGTGGTCACGGGTGCTTCCAACTCCCCCGGTGCAGCGGTTCGGTTCGGCGGGCGGTTCAGCGGGTCGTACGGGCGGAAGGCGACCGGGTCCGGCAGGGCTCGGCGGTGCGGGGCGGTCCCTACAGTGTGCCCCGCGCGGACCGGGGCTCCGGACGGCTGGGCAGGGTCAGGGGGCATGACGCCAGTTCGCCGCGAGATCGCCCCACAGATAGGCGCCGGTCTCGGCGCCCTTGAGGAGCAGATCGAGCTCCACCTTCTCGTTCGGCGCGTGCCAGCCGTCGGACGGGACGGAGATGCCCAGGAAGAGGACGGGTGCGCCGAGGACGTCCTGGAGGTCGGCGGCCGGTCCGGAACCGCCCTCACGGGTGAAGCGCACCTCCGTGCCGAAGGCGCGGCCCATGGCGCGGGCGACCGATTGCAGGGCCGGGTGGTCCAGCGGGGTCAGACACGGGCGGGTGCCCGCGGAGAAGGCGATCTCGTGCCGGATGCCGGCGGGCACCTGCTCGGCGGCCCACGCGCGGACGACCTGCTCGATGTGGTCCAGGTCCTGGCCCGCGACCAGGCGGAAGGACAGCTTCACCATGGCCGTGGACGGGATGATCGTCTTGCTGCCGGCGCCCTGGTAGCCGCCGCCGATGCCGTTGACCTCGGCGGTGGGACGGGCCCAGACGCGTTCCAGCGTGGTGTAGCCGGCCTCGCCCTGGGCGGCGTACGACTTCGCGGTGCGCAGCCACTGCCGCTCGTCGAAGGGCAGCTCGGCGAAGAGCTCGCGCTCGCGGTCGGTCAGCTCGACGACACCGTCGTAGAAGCCGGGGATCACCACGCGTCCCTGCTCGTCGTGCAGGGCGGCGACCAGGCGGGCGACGGCGGTGGCGGGGTTGGGCACGGCGCCGCCGAAGGACCCGGAGTGGATGTCCTGGTCGGGGCCGTGGAGCCGGATCTCGCACTCGGCGAGGCCGCGCATGCCGGTGCACACCGTGGGGGTGTCTTCGGACCACATGCCGGTGTCGGAGACGATCACGGCGTCGGCGGCGAGCCGGGCCGCGTGCTCCTCGACGAGGGCGCGGAAGTGCGGGGAGCCGGACTCCTCCTCGCCCTCGATCAGCAGCTTCAGGTGGACGGCCGGGACGGTGCGGCCGGTGGCGGCGAGGTGGGCGCGCACGCCGAGGGTGTGGAAGAACACCTGGCCCTTGTCGTCGGCGGCCCCGCGCGCGTAGAGCCGGTTCTCCCGGACGACGGGCTCGAAGGGCTCGCTGTCCCAGCCGTCCTCGCGGGCGGCGGGCTGCACGTCGTGGTGGCCGTAGACCAGGACGGTCGGCGCCGCGGGATCGTCGGAGGGCCACTCGGCGTAGACGGCGGGGGCGCCCGGCGTCTCCCAGACCTCGGCGGTCGGGAAGCCGGTCTCCTTGAGCTTGCCGGCGAGCCAGTCGGCGCTGCGTCGCACATCGGACGCGTGGTGCGGCTGAGCGGACACCGACGGTATGCGCAGCCACTCCGCGAGCTCGTCCAGGAAGGCGGTGCGGTGCTGGTCGATGTACGTGCGGACGGCGCTGTCCGGGGTCTGGCTCATGGTCACGAGCCTATAGGCCCGCGCCGACAGCCCGATCGTGCGGTTCGTCACCGGACGGCTCCTCGCGCAGCAGCCGCTCCAGGGCCTCCCGGCCCGGGAGATCGTCGGGGCGTACGACCGCGCCACTGCGTATGTACACGAACGCGGCCGTGACCGACTCGAGGGGAACCCTCTGCTGCTCGGCCCAGGCGAGCCGGTACAGGGCGAGCTGGAGGGCGTCGGCGGTGTGGTCGCGGCCGGTCTTCCAGTCGACGATCTCGTACGTCGCGTCCTCGCCGTCGCCGTCGCGGTAGACGGCGTCGATACGGCCCCGTACGACGCGTCCGGCGATCGTGATCTGGAAGGGGGCCTCCACGCGGTGCGGTGTGCGGTGGGCGTACTCGGTGCGTTCGAAGGCGTCCTTCAGGGCTTCGAGGTCGCGTTCGTCGGCGATCTCGGCCTCGGTGCCGGGCAGCTCCTCCGGCTCCAGCATGGGCAGCGTCAGCTCTTCGAAGCGGGCCTCGACCCAGGCGTGGAAGCGGGTGCCGCGGCGGGCGGCGGGCTGCGGCGGGCGGGGCATGGGGCGGGCCAGCTCCCGCGCGAAGCCGTCCGGGTCGTCGGCCAGCCACAGCAGCTGGGTCGCCGTCAGGGACGCGGGGAGGGGGACCTCCGTGACGCTCTCCCGGGCGCGCAGCAGCTCCCCGGTGAGGGCGTCGAGGTCGCGGTCCCAGGAGGCGATCATCCGGGACTCCTCGGGGGTGAGGCGGGGCTCTTCCGAGGGCTGCTCCGGGATACCGGGGTCCGGGGCCGTCGCCTGGTGCGGGACGGTCGGGCGGCCGGTGGTCCAGGAGTCCCAGTCGTCCGGGTCCTCGTCGGTGGGGGCGTGTTCGTCGTCGGGGACGTACTCGTCGGCGTACGGCTCGTCCTCGTCGGCGTACGGCTCGTCTCCGTACGGGATCTCGTCCTCGTACGGCGGCTCGTCGTACGGAACGTCGTCCTCCTCCGGAGGCGCGGGCCACTCCGGGTCGTCGTGGGCGTCGGCGTCGTGCGTGGCCGTCGGGCGGCCGTGGTCGGCGGTGGCGAGGGCGTCGAGGTGGGCGAGGACCGTCTCGGCGGCCGCGCGGCGGCGGGCCAGGGCCGTGTCGTCCAGGGGCAGCGGCCAGGCCCGGTCGGCGGTGGCCTGGCGCAGGGCCGGGTTCTCCTCGTCCTCGGCGGGTTCGTCCGCCCAGACCTCGATCTCGCCGTACCCGGCGGCGCAGTGGTCGTGGAGGGCCATGAGGAAGTCGGAGGGGCCGCGCGGCTTCTTCTGGGTGGGACCCCACCAGTGGCCGGAGCCTAGCAGCAGGGAGCGGGGGCGGGTGAAGGTGACGTAGCCGAGGCGCAGCTCCTCGGTGCGCTGGTGCTCCTTCATGGCCTCGTGGAAGGCCTTCATGCCGCGCGAGTCCCAGGCCTCCACGTCGGGCAGGGTGTCGGCGTCTCCGCGCAGCTCGTGCGGCAGCACCTTGGCCTGGGCGGTCCACTTCTCGCGGCCCTGGGCGCTCGGGAAGGTGCCGGTGACCAGGCCGGGGACGGCGACGACGTCCCACTCCAGGCCCTTGGACTTGTGCGCGGTGAGCACCTTGACGGTGTTCTCGCCGCCGGGCAGGGCGTTGTCGAGGCCCTTCTCGTACTGGGCGGCGGTGCGCAGGAAGCCGAGGAAGGCCAGCAGGGACGCCTCGCTCTCGTTGGCGGCGAAGGACGCGGCGATGTCCAGGAAGTTCGACAGGGTCTCGCGGCGGCGGGCGGCGAGGGCGTGCGGGGACGCCGACAGCTCCACCTCCAGGCCGGTGACCGCGAGGACGCGGTGCAGCACGTCCATGAGCGGGTCGGCGAGCGAGCGCCGCAGGTCGCGCAGTTCGGCGGCGAGGCGGGCGAAGCGCACGCGCGCGTCCGGCGAGAAGGGCAGCCCGTCGTCGTCCTCCCCGCCTTCCAGCGGGGTCTCCAGGAAGGTGTCGAGGGCGTCCGCGAGCGAGATCACCTCGGCCGGGTCGACGCCTTCCACGGCCTCGGCGAGCCGCCGGTCGGGGTCGTCCTGGGCGTCCACGCGCGCGTGGGCCACGAGCAGCCGGGCGCGCCGCCCGAGCAGGGCGAGGTCGCGCGGGCCGATGCGCCAGCGGGGGCCGGTCAGCAGCCGGACCAGGGCGGCGTTGGCGCCCGGGTCCTGGAGGACCTCGCAGACGGCGACCAGGTCGGCGACCTCGGGCAGGTGCAGCAGCCCGGAGAGGCCGACCACCTCGACGGGGACGTCCCGCGCGACGAGTGCGCCCTGGATCTCGGCGAAGTCGGTCGCCGTTCGGCACAGGACGGCGATCTCGCCCGGTGCCTTGCCGGTGTTCACCAGGTGGGCGATGGAGTCGGTGATCCAGTCGATCTCCTCCGCGTGGGTGCGCAGCAGGGCGCAGCGGACCACGCCGTCGCGCTCCGCGCCGGGGGCCGGGCGCAGGGCCTCCACGCCCGCGTGCATGGCGCGCAGCGGCTCGGCGAGACCGTTGGCGAGGTCGAGGAGACGGCCGCCGCTGCGGCGGTTCTCGCTGAGCGCCTGGCGGGTGGCGGGGCGGCCGTCGGCGTGCGCGAAGTGCTCGGGGAAGTCGTCGAGGTTGGCGACGGAGGCGCCGCGCCAGCCGTAGATCGCCTGGCAGGGGTCGCCGACGGCGGTGACCGGGTGGCCGGTGCCGCCGCCGAAGAGGCCGGCGAGGAGGACGCGCTGGGCGACCGAGGTGTCCTGGTACTCGTCGAGGAGCACCACGCGGAACTCGTCGCGCAGGAGGCGGCCCACCTCGGGCAGCTGGGCGAGGCGGGCGGCGAGGGCGATCTGGTCGCCGAAGTCGAGCAGGTCCCGCTCGCGCTTGGCGGCCCGGTAACGCAGCACCAGCTGGGCGAGTTCGCGGCGCGCGGCGGCGGTCTCGGGGACCTTGCGCAGATCGGCGTTGGTGAGCTTGGCGCCCTCGAGAGTGCGCAGCAGCTCGGCGTCCCACGCGCGCAGGTCCTCGGGGCGTACGAGATGTTCGGCCAGCTCCGAGTCGAGGGTGAGCAGGTCGCTGACCAGGTCCGCGAAGGAGCGGGTCAGCGCGGGATACGGGCCCGGGGCTTCGCGCAGCACCCGCGCGGCCAGCTGGTAGCGGGTGGCGTCGGCGAGCAGGCGGGACGTCGGTTCGAGGCCGATGCGCAGACCGTGGTCGGTCAGCAGACGGCCCGCGAAGGCGTGGTACGTGGAGATCACCGGCTCGCCGGGCGGGTTGTCCGGGTCGATGGTGTCGGGGTCGGTGACGCCCGCCTTGATCAGCGCCTTGCGGACGCGTTCGGCGAGTTCGCCGGCGGCCTTGTTGGTGAAGGTGAGGCCGAGGACCTGTTCGGGTGCGACCTGGCCGGTGCCGACCAGCCACACCACGCGCGCCGCCATCACCGTGGTCTTGCCGGAGCCGGCTCCGGCCACGATCACCTGCGGGGCGGGCGGCGCGGTGATGCAGGCCGTCTGCTCCGGGGTGAACGGGATGCCGAGGAGCTCCTTGAGCTGCTCGGGGTCGGTGATTCGTGCGGGCACCTCAGAGAGGCTAGCGGCGGCCACTGACAGCGGATGCCGCGATCGTCGCCGGAGGTGGAGAAGCGCAGGTCAGCCCAGGTGGTGCGGCTCGTCACACCCAACGTCACTCAATCTCGTCACACCGCACCTCACTCGATGACGTGGCGGCCCTCCGGCCGGGCGCTGCACGACGCCCGGAACGCGCAGTGCGTGCAGTGCTGGCCGGTGGTCGGGGCGAAGCGCTCGTCGAGCACCTTGCCGGCGGCCGTGGCCAGCAGCTCGCCGACCCACTCCCCCGCCGCTCCCTCCAGGGCTTCCTGCGCCTGCACCTTGGGCAGGCTCTCCCCGCCGTCCCGCTTGGCGGCGCCCTGCCGCAGCTGGACCAGCTCGGCGCCGCCCGGCTCGGGGCGCACCCCGTCGAAGACGTCGTCGACGGCGCCCTCGCGGACGGCGAGCTGGTAGACGGCGAGCTGGGGATGGCGGGCCACCTCGGCGGCGCTGGGCGCCTGCTTGCCGGTCTTGAAGTCGACGACGTAGGCGCGGCCCTCGCCGTCCGCCTCGACGCGGTCCATCTGGCCGCGGATGCGCACCTCGTAGTCGCCCGCCTCCAGGGTGACGTCGAAGTCGTGCTCGCTGGCCACCGGGGAGCGGCCGGTGCGGTCCATGACGTGCCACTTCAGGAAGCGTTCGAGCGCCACGCGCGCGTGCTCCTTCTCCTGCGCCGACTTCCATGGCGCGTCGAAGGCGAGCGCGTCCCACACGGAGTCCAGGCGTTCCATGAGGACGTCGAGGTCGGCCGGGGTGCGCCCGGAGGCGACCTCGTCGGCGAGGACGTGCACCACGTTGCCGAAGCCCTGGGCGGCGGTGGCGGGCGCGTCGGCCTTCACCTCGCGGCTGAGGAACCACTGGAGGGCGCAGGTGTTGGCGAGCTGGTCGAGGGCGCTGCCGGACAGCACGACGGGCTGGTCGCGGTGGCGCAGCGGCACCTTGCTCTCGGTCGGCTCGAACATGCCCCACCAGCGGTAGGGGTGGGCGGAGGGCACCAGGGGCCGGCCGTCCTCGTCGGCGAGCGCGGCGAGCCGGGCCAGCCGGCGGGCGGCGGCCTCGCGCAGCGCGTCCGACACACGCGGGTCGACGGTCGTGGCGCGCAGTTCGGCGACGAGCGCGGCGACGGACAGGGGGCGGCGCGGACGGCCCGTGACGTCCTTCGGTTCGACGCCCAGTTCGGTCAGGAAGCGGGAGGGCTGGTCGCCGTCGTCCGCCGGGGCCTTCACCGCGGTGACGACGAGCCGTTCCCGCGCGCGTGTGGCGGCGACGTAGAACAGGCGGCGTTCCTCGGCGAGCAGCGCGCCCGGGGTGAGCGGTTCGGCCAGTCCGTCACGGCCGATGCGGTCGGCTTCCAGGAGGGAGCCGCGGCGGCGCAGGTCGGGCCACAGGCCCTCTTGGACGCCCGCGACGACGACGAGCCGCCACTCCAGGCCCTTGGCGCGGTGCGCGGTCATCAGGCGGACCGCGTCGGGGCGCAGGGCACGCCGGGTGAGGGTGTCGGCGGCGATGTCCTCGGCCTCGATCTGCTCCAGGAAGTTCAGGGCGCCCTGCCCGCCGGTGCGCTCCTCGGCGCGAGCCGCGGTGGCGAACAGCGCGCACACGGCGTCCAGGTCGCGGTCGGCGTTGCGGCCGGCGGCGCCGCCGCGCCGGGCGGCCCGCTCCAGCCGTGCGGGCCAGGGCGTGCCCTCCCAGAGGTCCCACAGCGCCTCCTCGGGCGTACCGCCGTGCGCCAGGCGCTCGCGCGCCGTGCGCAGCAGTGCGCCGAGGCGCTGGGCTCCGCGCGCGTACGCCGGGTCGTGGGCGACCAGGCGCTCGGGTTCGGCGAGCGCCCGCGCGAGCAGCTCGTCCGACGGCGGCGGTACGGGATTGCCCGCGGCGCGCTCCTCCTCGCGCAGGGCGCGTCCCAGGCGGCGCAGATCGGCCGCGTCCATGCCGGCGAGTGGGGAGGCGAGGAGGGTGAGGGCGGTCTCGGTGTCGAGCCAGCAGGGCTCCGGGGCCTGCTGGTCGGCCGCGTGCAGGGCAGTGGCTGCCTGGTCGGCCGCCTCGGGGACAGTGGCTGCCTGGTCGGCCGCCTGGGGGGCAGTGGCTGCCTGGTCGGCCGCCTGGGGGGCAGTGGCTGCCTGGTCGGCCGCCTGGGGGGCAGTGGCTGCCTGCTCGCCGGCCTGGGCAGCAGCTGCCGGCTGGTCGTCCGCCTGGCCGACAGCGGCCGCCTGATCGGCAGCGGCCGCCTGATCGCCCGCCTGGCCGGCAGCTGCCGCGGAGCGGGCCTCCGCCGTGGCCACCGCCCGCAGCGCGGTCAGCAGCGGCGCCACCGCCGGCTCGTGCCGCAGGGGCAGGTCGTCGCCGTCGATGTCGAGCGGGACGCCCGCGGCGCTGAGGGCACGGCGGACCGCCGGGATGGTGCGGGAGCCGGCGCGTACCAGGACGGCCATGTCCCGCCACGGGACGCCGTCCTCCAGGTGGGCCCGGCGCAGGATGTCGGCGATGTTGTCCAGCTCGGTGCCGGGCGTCGGGTAGGTGTACACCTCCACGCGCCCGCCCTCGCGCACCGGGGTGAGTTCGCGGTGGGCGCGCACCTTCTCGGCCGGGAGCCGGGTCAGCGGCATGCGCTGGGTCAGCAGCCGGGTGGCGGCCAGCAGGGCGGCCCCGGAGCGGCGGGAGGTGCGCAGGACCTCGACGGGCGCGGGACGGCCGTCCGCGCGCGGGAAGGCGCGCGGAAAGTCGAGGATGCCGTTCACGTCGGCGCCGCGGAAGGCGTAGATCGACTGGTCGGGGTCGCCGAAGGCGACGAGGGTGCGACCGCCGCCGGCGAGGGCGTGCAGCAGCCGTACCTGCGCGGGGTCGGTGTCCTGGTACTCGTCCACGTACACCGCGTCGTACTGTCCGGCGAGCCGCTCGGCGACCTCGGGGCGGCGGGCGAGCAGCACCGCGCGGTGGACGAGTTCGGCGTAGTCGATGACCCCTTGCAGGTCGAGGACGTCGAGGTACTCGGCGAGGAAGGCGGCCGCGGCACGCCAGTCGGGGCGGCCGATGCGCCGGGCGAAGGCGTCCAGGGCCTCCGGGCCGAGGCCCAGCTCGCGGGTGCGGGCGAGGACCGCGCGGACCTCGTCGGCGAAGCCGCGGGTGGTCAGGCAGGCGCGCAGCTCGTCAGGCCAGCGCACATGGGCGAGACCGAGCCGTTCCAGCTCCGGCTGGCCGGCGAGCAGCTCGCGGACGGTGACGTCCTGCTCGGGACCGGACAGCAGGCGCAGCGGCTCGGCGAAGAGATCGCTGTCCTGGTGGGCGCGGACCAGGGCGTAGCCGAACGAGTGGAAGGTGGTCGCCCTCGGCGCGCGGGCGGCGCCGATGCGCAGGGCCATGCGGTCGCGCAGTTCGACCGCCGCCTTGCGGCTGAAGGTCAGCACGAGGATGCGTTCGGGGTCCGCGCCGCGGGCGATCCGCGCGGCCACGGACTCCACCAGCGTGGTGGTCTTGCCGGTGCCCGGACCGGCGAGGACGAGCAGCGGGCCGGTCCGGTGGTCAACCACGGCGCGCTGGGCGGCGTCCAGGAGAGGGGGATCCGGTCGGGCCGGGAGGGTTCGGACGAGCCGGTAAGCGCCACGGTTCCCCTGTCGCACCGTGGGGTGCGACAGGCGCCTGGTGGAGGAAGAGGAGCTCACGTGGTTCGCCGGTCCTGGTGGGTGTGCGGGAGGGCCGATCGCCGTGCGGGGACGGCGGTGGCCGCGGGGTGAGGGGGACAGGTGGAGCCGACGCTACGCCGACGGAGGGGGTGGAAGCAGAGCTTCCGGTTGTTCCCTCAGGGCTCGCCGGACCCATGCGTCCCCTGCCCCTCGAACGTACGTCATGTCACGGACGTGCCCTGTTTCCCCCGTACGGATCACGCGTCCCCCACCGCCGTCGCCGATGGCGGAAGCTGTCAGATGTGACCCTTCGCGCGCTCACCGCCGTCCCACCGCGCCCGCCGCATGTCGACCCGCGGCAGGTGGCCCTCGGCGGCCCGGCTCGCCTCCTTCAGGGGCGTGCCCTCCGCGCGGTACTGGGCCAGCGCTTCTTGTTCGTGGCCGGGGAGCAGGACGCCGTCCGCGCGGACGACCCGCCACCAGGGGACGGCTCCGCCGTAGAGCGCCATCACGCGGCCGACCTGACGCGGGCCGCCCTCCTCCAACCACTCGGCGACGTCGCCGTACGTCATGACACGCCCGGGCGGGATCATTTCCGTGACGTCGAGAACCCGCTCGGCGTACTCCGGCAGGGCGTCGGTGTACTCCGCGCGGGCGTCCTCAGGAAGGTTCTCCTCGCTCATTCGTCCCATCCTGCCGCATGCCGCCGACAATGTGACGCGGTCGCAACCGTGCGTGACCCTCGCCCCGGAGCGGTGCTTCGGGCAGACTGTGCGCCCCCGCATTTGCACCCTGATGCCCCCGTGTGTCGGTGGAGCATGCCACCATCGTGCGGGCGGTGACTGGTGATACGAGATCAAGAAGAGACGATGAATCAGCAGGGTGTGCACCCGGAGGACGCGGACCGCACCTCTGATGCGTCGTCGCGCCCGGACACCGCCGGCGCGCACGGCGAGGACACGCGTGGGCCCGATCCACGCGGGAGCGCCGCCCCGGATCCCGGCCGGCCCGACCGTCCCGGCAGTCCCGACCGCCCCGGCAGTCCCGACCGCTCCGGCAGTCCCGACCGTCCTGTCCGTCCCGACCTCGAGACGCCGACCGACGAAGTCGAGGGCGACGAACCGCTCCTCCCCGCGCGCGTGCACCGCCCGTCGGACCTCATGCGGCTCCTGGTGGGCGTGCTCGCCGTCGTCGTGCTGCTCGCGATCGCCGCGTTCGCGCACGGCACCACCTCGGGCCTCGAACAGGACATCACCAAGGGCACCGGCCAGGCGCCCGACCTGCTGATCAAGATCGCGGGACTGGCGTCCAGCATCGCGATCCTGCTGGTGCCGGTCGCCTTCGCGATCGAACGGCTGATCAAACGGGACGGGCTGCGGATCGCCGACGGCGTCCTCGCGGCCGTCCTCGCCCACGGTGTGACGCTCGCCACCGACCTCTGGGTCGCCAAGGCCGCCCCGGACTCCATCCAGGAGGCCCTGACCCAGCCCTCCCCCGGCGACCTCAGCGCCCTCACCGACCCGGTGCACGGCTATCTCGCCCCTGTCATCGCGTACATGACGGCCGTCGGCATGTCCCGCAGACCGCGCTGGCGCGCGGTGCTGTGGATCGTGCTGCTCCTCGACGCGTTCTCGATGCTGGTCACCGGCTACACCACACCGTTCTCGATCATCCTGACGGTGCTGATCGGCTGGACGGTGGCCTACGGCACGCTGTACGCGGTCGGCTCGCCCAACGTCCGTCCCACGGGCCGGACGCTGATGGCGGGCCTGCGGACCGTCGGGTTCCGCCCGGTGAGCGCCGCCCGCCAGGACACCGCGGACACGGCCGACGCCGGCGACCGCGGCCGGCACTACTTCGTCACCCTGGAGGACGGCCCGCCGCTCGACGTCACGGTCGTCGACCGCGAGCAGCAGGCACAGGGCTTCTTCTACCGGGTGTGGCGCAACATGACCCTGCGCGGCTTCGCCACCCGCCGCAGCCTCCAGTCGCTGCGGCAGGCCCTGGAGCAGGAGGCGCTGCTCGCCTACGCGGCCATCGCGGCCGGTGCGAACGCGCCCAAGCTGATCGCCACCTCCGAGCTGGGTCCGGACGCCGTGATGCTCGTCTACGAGCACACCGGCGGGCGCACCCTGGACTCCCTGACCGACGAGGAGATCACCGACGAGCTGCTGCACAACACCTGGCACCAGGTGCGCGCCCTGCAGTCGCGGCGGATCGCGCACCGCAGGCTGGCGGGCGACGCGATTCTGGTGGATCGTTCCGGCACCGTGGTCCTCACCGACCTGCGCGGCGGCGAGATCGCGGCCGGTGATCTGCTGCTGCGCATGGACGTCGCCCAGCTGATGACCACGCTCGCGCTGCGGGTGGGCGCCGAGCGCGCGGTGGCCTCGGCGGTCGGTGTGCTCGGGCCCGACGCGGTGGCCGACTGTCTGCCGATGCTCCAGCCCATCGCGCTGACGCGCTCCACGCGCGCGACCCTGCGCCGGCTGGCCCGGGAGCGGGCCGAGCGGGAGCGCGAGGCGGTCCTGGAGGCCTCCCGGCAGGCCAAGCTGGCCCGCGCGGAGGCCACCGGGGAAGAGGAGCCCGCGGTCGCCCTGGAGAAGCCCGGCAAGAAGGCCGTACGCGCGCAGGCGCGGGCCGAGAAGCGAGCCGTGGACGAGGCCCTGGAGGAGGCGCGCGAGGAGGATCTGCTCACCCAGATCCGGCACGAGGTGCTGCGGATCAGGCCGCAGGCGCCCGTGGAACCCGCCCGCCTGGAGCGGGTGCGGCCGCGCACGCTGATCAGTTTCATCGCCGGCGCCATCGCCGCCTACTTCCTGCTGACGCAGCTCACGCACATCGAGTTCGGCCCCCTCGTGGCCAATGCCGAGTGGGGCTGGGTGGCGGCGGCGGCGCTGTTCTCGGCGGTGAGCTATGTGGCCGCGGCGATGAGCCTGCTGGGGTTCGTGCCGGAGCGGGTGCCGTTCCTGCGGACCGTGGCGGCGCAGGTCGCGGGGTCCTTCGTGAAGATCATGGCGCCGGCCGCGGTGGGCGGTGTGGCGCTGAACACACGCTTCCTGCAGCGCGCGGGGGTACGGCCGGGGCTCGCGGTGGCGAGCGTCGGCGCCTCGCAGCTGTTCGGGCTCGGCTGCCACATCATGATGCTGCTGGCCTTCGGCTACCTGACGGGCACCGAGAAGACGCCGTCGCTGTCGCCGTCCCGGACGGTCATCGCGGGTCTGCTGACGGTGGCGGTGCTGGTGCTCGTGGTGACCTCGGTGCCGTTCCTGCGGAAATTCGTCGTCACGCGCGTGAGGTCGCTGTTCGCGGGTGTGGTGCCGCGCATGCTGGACGTGCTCCAGCGGCCGCAGAAGCTGCTCACCGGCATCGGCGGCATGCTGCTGCTCACCGCGTGCTTCGTGATGTGCCTGGACTCGTCGATCCGCGCGTTCGGCGACGAGTCGACCTCGATCAGCATCGCCAGCGTCGCGGTCGTGTTCCTCGCGGGCAACGCGCTCGGCTCCGCGGCCCCCACGCCGGGTGGTGTGGGCGCGGTCGACGCCACCCTGACGGTCGGTCTGATCGCCGTCGGCCTGCCGAGCGAGGTCGCCTTCCCCTCCGTTCTGCTGTTCCGGCTGCTGACCCTCTGGCTGCCGGTGCTGCCGGGCTGGCTCGCCTTCAACCACCTCACCCGCAAGGGCGCCCTCTAGGCCCTGTCGTTTGGATCATCCCGGCCTCGCGGGGCCCAGCGCACGCGCGCGCGGGTGGCCCCGCGCCCCCTACGCGCGCGCGTACCGCCCGCACCCGCCGCACGCGTGCCGCCCACGCACGCATACCTCGTATGGCCCGCACGCACACGCGTACCTCGTACGGCCCGTGCCCCGCGCGCCACGCCGGGTGCCGCCGCAGGATGGGCTCATGCCGAACCCCTCCCTGCTGCGCGCCGCCGCCGTGACCGCCTCCGCCCTGCTGCTCACCTCCCTGCTGGCGGGGTGCGGCGACGACGACGCCCAGGACGAGGACCTCACGCGGCAGAAGCTCAGCTGGGCGGACTGCCCGGCCCCGTCCCAGGCGCAGGGCGGCGGGAACACCCCCTCGCCACTGCCGAACGGCGAGGAGTGGCAGTGCGCCACCATGAAGGCGCCCCGCGACTGGGACGACCCCGAGGGCGACACCATCGGGCTGGCGCTGATCCGGGCGAAGGCCAGCGGCGACGAGAGCCGCCGCATCGGCTCGCTGATCTTCAACTTCGGCGGTCCCGGCGGGTCGGGCGTCACCACGCTGCCGGCCTTCGGCAACGACTACGCGCATCTGCGCACCCGGTACGACCTGGTGAGCTTCGACCCGCGCGGGGTGGGCGGCAGTGCGCCCGTACTGTGCCAGAACGACCAGCAGCTCGACGCCTACTTCCAGCAGGACGCGACGCCCGACGACGCGGCCGAGCGCACCGAACTGCTGGAGAACGTCCAGGAGTTCAACGAGGCCTGCGAGAAGAACTCCGCGAAGATGCTGCCGCACGTGCTCACCACCGACGCGGCCCGCGACCTGGACCTGATGCGCCAGGTGCTCGGCGACGAGAAACTGCACTACTTCGGCATCTCCTACGGCACCGAACTCGGCGGCGTCTACGCCCACCTGTTCCCGAAGAACGTGGGCCGCGCCGTCTTCGACGCCGTCGTCGACCCGACCAAGACCCCCGAACAGAACTCGCTCGGCCAGGCCAGGGGCTTCCAGCGGGCGCTCGACAACTTCGCCGAGGACTGTGTGTCGAAGACGGAGGACTGCCCGATCGGGGACAGCGCGCAGGACGTCAAGGACCGGATCGCCAAGCTGCTGAAGGACCTCGACAGCAGGCCCATCGCCGGCATCTTCCCGCGCGAGCTGACCCAGACCGCCGCGACCAGCGGCATCGCGCAGGCCCTGTACTCGCAGGAGTTCTGGGAGTACCTGACCGAGGGCCTGGACCAGGCGTACGACGGGAACGGGCAGGTCCTGATGCTGCTGTCCGACTCGATGAACGGACGCAGGCCGAACGGCGAGTACAGCAACCTGGCCGCGGCGAACGTCTCCATCAACTGCGCCGACGACAAGCCGCGGTACAGCCCCGCGTACGTGGAGCGGAAGCTGCCCGGGTTCCGCGACGTCTCGCCACTGTTCGGGGACTACCTGGCCTGGGGCCTGGTCGGCTGCACCGACTGGCCGGTGCCGGGCGCGGCCGACCATCCCGACGTGAGCGCGCCGGGCGCGGCACCGATACTCGTCATCGGCAACACCGGCGACCCGGCCACGCCGTACGAGGGCGCCCGCAGGATGGTGCAGGCGCTGGGCAAGGGGGTCGGTGTGGAGCTGACGTACAGGGGCCAGGGGCACGGCGCGTACGACAGCAAGAACAAGTGCGTGCAGGACGCCGTGCACGGCTATCTGCTGGACGGCGAAGTGCCGGCGGCGGGCACCGTCTGCTCCTGACTCTCTCGTGAATCACCCTGAACTCGCAGGTCAGAAGGTTATCCACAGGCTTGGGCGGGCTCGGCGGGTTGCGCCTACCATGGCCTGACAGCCATCCGCGGACGAGATGCGGAGGCGTGCGAGGGGGGATGTGTCCATGACTCGTTTCGTACGGTGGGCGGCGCTGGGTGCCGCCGCCGCGTTGCTGGTGTCGGGCTGCGACTCACCCGGCGACGGCCGGTCCGACAGCAGCGCGGAGAACTCCTCGCCGACGTCGCAGAAGCTCGACTGGGGCCGTTGCAAGGCGACGGCGGACGCCCCCGCCCCCGGCAGCGAGTGGCAGTGCGCGACGCTCAAGGTGCCGCTGGACTGGGCGAAGCCCAAGGACGAGACGATCGGCATCGCGCTGATCCGCGCCAAGGCCACCGGCGACGACCGCATCGGATCGCTCCTGTTCAACTTCGGCGGCCCCGGCGGCTCGGGCGTGTCGATGATGCCGTCGTACGCCTCCGCCGTCTCGTCGCTGCGCGAGCGGTACGACCTGGTGAGCTTCGACCCGCGCGGGGTCGCCGCCAGCGAGGGGGTGCGCTGCCGTGACGACGAGGAGATCCAGGCCGCCGAGGCGACGGTGGACGCCACCCCGGACACGCCGGCCGAGGAGAAGGCGTACTTCCAGGACGCCGCGGACTTCGGCCAGGGCTGCCAGGAGGCGGCCGGAAAGCTGCTGGCCCATGTCTCCACCACCGACACCGCCCGCGACATGGACCTGATGCGCCAGGCCCTCGGCGACGAGAAGCTGCACTACTTCGGCATCTCCTACGGCACCGAACTCGGCGGCGTCTACGCCCACCTGTTCCCGAAGAACGTCGGCCGGATGGTGCTGGACGCGGTCGTCGACCCCAGCGCCGACACGGTGGGGCACGCCAAGAACCAGACGCTGGGCTTCCAGCGGGCGCTGGACGACTATCTGGAGTCGACGGGCCAGGACCCCGAGCAGGGCACGCGGAAGATCGCGGACCTGCTGGACCGGATCGACGCCCAGCCGCTCCGCACCTCCTCCCCCGGCCGCGAGCTCACCCAGACCCTCGCCCTGACCGGCATCGTGCTGCCGCTGTACAGCAAGGACGGGTGGCCCAGCCTGACCAGCGCCCTGGAGGCGGCCGAGGAGGGCGACGGCTCGGAGCTGCTGGCGCTCGCCGACGGCTACAACGAGCGCGACGCGGAGGGGAACTACGGCACCACGACCCACTCCCAGCGGGTCATATCGTGCCTGGACGACCGGCAGCGGCCGACGTCCGCGGAGACGAAGGCGCTGCTGCCCGAGTTCGAGAAGATCTCGCCGGTGTTCGGGGCCTTCCTGGGCTGGGACACGGCGGGCTGGTGCCACGACTGGCCGGTGCCCGGCCAGGACGACACTCCGGACGTGAGCGCCCCGGGCGCCGCGCCGATCCTGACGGTCGGCAACACCGGCGACCCTGCGACCCCGGTGGAGGGCGCCCGCAGGATGGCCGACGAACTGGGCAAGGACGTCGGCGTGGTCCTCACCTGGAACGGCGAGGGGCATGGTGCCTACGGCAGTGGCAGCGACTGTGTCGACTCGACGGTGGACGCGTACCTGCTGAACGGCACGGTGCCGAAGGACGGCAAGGTCTGCGACTGACCCCGGCGCTCCTTACGCCGGCGGGGGCTCCGCGCACCCATGGCACGCGAAGCCCCCGCCGTCAGGAGAGCAGGGCCGGCTCAGTAGACCGGCTTGTGCGGCTCGATCTGGTTGACCCAGCCGATGACGCCGCCGCCGACGTGGACGGCGTCGGAGAAGCCGGCGGACTTGAGGACCGCGAGGACTTCCGCACTGCGGACACCCGTCTTGCAG
Source organism: Streptomyces sp. NPDC030838 (assembly GCF_055572035.1). NCBI lineage: Bacteria > Bacillati > Actinomycetota > Actinomycetes > Kitasatosporales > Streptomycetaceae > Streptomyces > Streptomyces sp. NPDC030838. The sequence continues at coordinate 250,326 of NZ_JBVIED010000016.1, forward strand.
TGCAAGACGATCTTCTTGTCCTGCGGGAGGGTCTCCAGGGCGGTGCCCATGAGGAACTCGTTCTTCGGGATCAGGCGGGCGCCGGGGATCGAGACGATCTCGTACTCGTTGATCTCGCGGACGTCGATGATCTCGATGTTCTCGCCGTCGTCGATCCACTCCTTGAGCTGCTTGGGAGTGATCGTCGAGTCGGCGGCCGCCGCCTGGGCCTCCTCGGAGACGACGCCGCAGAAGGCCTCGTAGTCGATGAGCTCGGTGACGGTCGGGTTCTCGCCGCAGACCGCGCAGTTGGGGTCCTTGCGGACCTTGACCTGGCGGTACTGCATCTCCAGGGCGTCGTAGATCATCAGCCGGCCGACCAGCGGCTCGCCGGTGCCGGTGAGGACCTTGATCGCCTCGGTGACCTGGATGGAGCCGATGGACGCGCACAGCACGCCCAGGACGCCGCCCTCGGCACAGGAGGGGACCATGCCGGGAGGCGGGGGCTCCGGGTAGAGGCAGCGGTAGCAGGGGCCGTGCTCGGACCAGAAGACGGAGGCCTGGCCGTCGAAGCGGTAGATCGAGCCCCAGACGTACGGCTTGTTCAGCAGGACGCAGGCGTCGTTGACCAGGTAGCGGGTCGCGAAGTTGTCCGTGCCGTCGACGATCAGGTCGTACTGGCTGAAGATGTCCATCACGTTGTCGGCCTCGAGCCGCTCCTCGTGAAGGATCACGTTCACGTACGGGTTGATGCCCTTGACGCTGTCCCGCGCGGACTCGGCCTTGGAGCGGCCGATGTCGGACTGGCTGTGGATGATCTGGCGCTGCAGGTTCGACTCGTCGACCTCGTCGAACTCCACGATGCCGAGCGTGCCCACGCCCGCGGCGGCCAGGTACATCAGGGCCGGCGAGCCCAGGCCGCCGGCGCCCACACAGAGCACCTTCGCGTTCTTCAGCCGCTTCTGCCCGTCCATCCCCACGTCGGGGATGATCAGGTGGCGGGAGTACCTGCGGACCTCGTCTACGGTGAGCTCAGAGGCTGGCTCGACCAGGGGTGGCAGCGACACGGGGACTCCGTTGGTCGGTCAATCAGTACGGTTGTTCTCTCCGTAACACTGCCACGGCCTTTTTCATTCCGAGACACCTGTTCCGATACGCGAGACGATTTCGTCCCAGTAGCCGGGCATGGTCGCCCAGGGGTCGGTGCGGCCGGCACGGTCCGTACGGTCGGTGAACCAGATGGTGGCGGCGCCCTGCCAGCGGGCGATGCGCAGCGCCTCGTCGAGGTGGCCGCCGGGCACTCCGTGCACGAAATGGCAGAAACGCTCAGGAGGATGGTCGGCGGTCCACTCCGGCGTCTGCGACCAGCGGTAGTCGCTCCAGGGGCCGGAGAAGGTCACCAACTGGTCGGCGCTCTCGGCGTAGCCGGGGTAGGGATGGGTGCCGTGGCCGAGGACGATGTGGGCATCGTCACGCAGCGTGCGGAGCGCGGTGACGGTACGGCGGATCTCGGGGAGCGAGACGCGTTCGGACGGGCAGCGGTCCAGCAGGAATCCGCCGGCCCCGTACCAGTCGAGATAGCGGTGCGCGTCGGAGATCACCTCGCCCAACTCACGGGCCCCATAGGTGAGGTCCAGGTGGCCGAGCAGGCGAACGCCCGCGGTGCGCAGCCGGCCGGCCGCCTCCAGGCAGTGCGGGTCGGGGCGGGCGCCGGGGCCCTGCGCGACGTTGAGGACCGCCCAGTGGACGGGCGCGCCCGGCCGGGTCAGCTCGCCCCACTCGGTGGGGGCGAGCAGGGGGTGGGCGTATCCGGGGACTCCGAGGCCGGTGCGGACGTCGGTGCTCGCCGCAGAGGCTGCCGGGCTGGTCAGATGCGGCATGCCGCCTCCATCCAGATGTCGGCGAGGGACTCTTCGAGATTGATCCGGGGCCGCCAGCCGAGCCGGTCGCGGGCGGTGCGGACGTCGGCCTGCTGCCAGCTGCCGCAGCCGTCCGGGTACGGGTAGGCGACCGGGGCGGCGTGGGTGGGGTGGTGGTCGGCGTCGCCGCGGTGGTGGCCGAGGGCTTCCGCCCGGTGGTGGGCGAGGGCCTCGGGGCGCGGGTGCCCGATGGCCGAGCGGAGCGGGCCGGGCGGGCCGTCGAGTTCGTGCAGGGCGCCGCCGTATCCGGCCACCCGGGCGAGCATCGCGGCGGCGTCGCGCAGCCGTACGGCACGGCCGGAGCCGATGTTGATGACGCCCTGGGCCGCGGAGAGGGAGGCGGCGTGCACCGCGCGGGCCACGTCGCGGACGTCGACGAAGTCGCGCTGGACGCCGAGGCCGCCGAGTTTGAGTTCGCCGTCGCCGGTCTGCATCGCCCGGCGCATGGCCTCGGCGAGGCGACCGAGCGGCGATCCGGCGGGGGTGCCGGGTCCGGCCGGGGAGAAGACCCGCAGGACGACCGCGTCCAGCCCGGAGCCGAGGACGAGTTCGGTGGCGGCGAGCTTGCTGACGCCGTACGGGCCGCCGGGGCGCGGGACGGCGTCCTCGGCGGTGGAGGAGCCGGGCTGGCTGGGGCCGTACTCGGCGGAGCAGCCGATCTGCACCAGGCGGGCACCGCAGCCGCTGCGGCGCAGGGCCTCGCAGACGGTGGCGACGGCGACGGTGTTGTGCCGGGTGAGTTCGCGGGCGCCGCCCCGGGTGGCGCCGGCGCAGTTGATGACGACGCCGGGGTGGACCGCGTCGAGGAAGCGGGTGAGCGCGCCGGGGCTGCCGGACGCGAGGTCGAAACGGACGTCGGCGTCGTCACCGCGGCCGAGGGCGGTGAGCTGGACGGCCGGGTCGGCGAGCAGGCGGTCGGCGACGAAGCGGCCGATGTAGCCGTTGGCTCCGATCAGCAGGACCCTCATCGGGCGCCTCCCGGGGTGTGCGCTGACGCGACGGCTCCGGACGCGGACACGGGCGGGGTGCCGGTCACCCCGGGCACCCGTGGGGCTCCGCTTGCTCCGGAGAGAACGCCGAACGCGCCGGTGGCTCCGGGCGCTCCGGGGTGTCCGGGTCGGGAGGTGGTCATCTGGTGTTCTCCTTCGAGGGGGTGGTGCGGATGCCTCCGGCGGCCTGGCCGGGCGCCTGCGGCGGTCGGATGGTTCGGTTCGGAGTGGCGGCTCGGCCTCGCGGCCGGGGCGGCGCCGGATGCGGTGCGGCGGTCAGCATCGGCCGCCCCTTCGGGCGCCGACCGAGGCGCCGACCGAACCGCCGGCCGAGGCGTCTGTCGAGGTGCCGGTCACAGCACCGCTCACGGCGCCGCTCACCGCGTCAGTCGCGGCATCCGTCGCGTCCTCGGCCGAGGCATCGGTCGCGGCGTCACCCGACGCGTGAGCCGAGGGCTCGGTCAAGGCGTGGGCCGAGGCACGCGTGAGCGTGCGGCCCGCGTGGATCAGCAGCGTCAGCGCACCGGCTCCGCAGACGAGGACCGGGACGGCGCCGGGCCCCCCGGCGTCCAGGAGGGCCTCGACGGGTCTGGCGAGGAAGCCGCACCCCGGCAGGCGGGCGGCGAACACGGCGGCCAGGGTCGTGGCCTCGGCGACCGCCGCGACGCCGAGGACCAGCGCCGGAGCGCGGCGGAAGCCGTGCGTGGCGAGGAGGCGGGCGAGCAGCAGCAGGGCGCCCAGGGTGAGGGTCCGGGCGTGGTCGGCGGGCTCGTCCAGGGCGACGGCGGAGAGGGCGTACAGACCGGCCAGGGCCGCCAGATACAGGGCGAACGTGCCGAGCAGCAGCGGCCGTACGGCGGCGGCGAACTCCTCCAGGCCGCGGCTGGCGGTCAGTTTGCCGCGTGCTCCGGCCGTCAGCAGATGAGCGCTCCAGGCGGCCGGGGCGCAGGACAGGGCGAGCGCCGGCAGGACGGCCGTGTCGACCGGCCAGGACGAGTCCGCGGTGCCGGTCGGCAGGGCGGCGGGGCCGCCGGTGGCGGCGGCGGTCAGCAGGCCGTCGCCCAGGACGGCGTAGGCGAGGAGCCACCAGGTCCAGACGCGCACGCCGGTCGCCGGGGGCGCGGGCGCCGGGCCGGTGCGGTGCGCGCTCAGCGGGCCGCGGGTCAGGGCGGCGCGTACGGCGAGGGCCAGCGCGACCAGGCCCACGGCGGCCACGACGAGGCGCAGCTGGCCCCCGGTGAGCCGCAGACCGGCCAGGGTGGCCGCGCACGCGGCGCCGGGCAGCAGGGTGCGGACGATCCATTCCGCGCGCACCCGGGGGGCCGCGGGCGGTACGGGGCGCGGCGCCTCGGAGTTGCGCGGCACACGCGCGAACATCTCCTCGGCGAGGGAGAAGACGTCCCGGTGGCGGAAGCGCGCGGCGGTCCGGTCGGTGATGCCGTGCGCCTCCAGACCGGCCGCGATCTCCAGCGGGTCGACGGCCCGTTCGCACAACTGCCGGTGACGGTGCATCAGGGCCTTCACGGGGTCCGCGGGCCCCCGGCGGGGAGCCCCAGCGGGCTTGCGGCCGTCGGTGACGCCCCCCAGGCGACCACCGGCACGCGCTTCGGCACGCGCATCGGCAGGGGCATCGGCAGGCACACCGGCCGACTCACCCGCGTCCGCGCCCTCACCCGCGTGAGCGCCCTCAGCCACGCCCGCGCGCCCCCGCGCACCCCCGCCCCCCGCCAGCCACTCCTCCGACCGCGCGTCCCACGCCCCCGGGCTGCCGGGCGTCCCGGGCCGGTCCAGGTCGAGATCGCTCATCGGGCCCCCTCCACACGCGGCACAGCCGCCACGCCGGCCGCCGCCACGGAGGCCCGCACCGGCGCCCTCCGCCCCGCCCACCCGGGCCCGCGGGGCGCCACGCCCCGCACCGCCGGATCGGTCCACCGGCCGGCCACCCGGGCCTCGGCGGGCACGGCGAAGGGCCGCGGCTCGCCGCTGTCGTCGAGGACGACCCGGCGGACCGGACACTGCGCGACGATCTCCAGGTAAATGCCGTGAAATGCCGCGACGTTCTGCTCCACGGTGAAGAGTTCGAGCGCCCGGGCGCGCGCCGCGGCTCCCAGGCGCGCACGGCGCTCAGGGTCGCGCAGCAGCGCCACGCACGCCTCCGCGAGCGCCCGCGGATTGCGCGGCGGCACCACGAGCCCCGTGCCGCCGATGACCTCGACCACCGCGCCGACGTCGGTGGACACGGTCGCGCGGGCGCAGAACATGGCCTCCACGAGGCTGATCGGAAAGCCCTCCACGACGCTGGACAGCACCGTCACGGCACCGGACGCATACGCCTCGGCGGGCGTCGGCGCCTCCGGCCCGCCGATCTCCTCGAAGGAGACCGGGTTGTCGCCGACGGCGTGCGGGCCCTCGGCCTCGTCCGGGAAGAGCTGCGCGGCGAGCGCCTTGCAGTGGGCGAGATAGGCGGCGCCCTCGGGTCCTGCGGGCGCGCCGATGATTCTCAGGCGGGTCTTCGGCTCCTCCTTGCGGACCTCGGCGAAGGCGTGCAGCAGGGAGACCAGGTCCTTGGCCGGTTCCGTCCGGCCGACCCAGACCAGCGTGTCGGGGGCGGCGTTCTCCGGCGCCTCGCCCACCTCCGCGAAGGGAGCGGCGTCCATGCCCGGGTAGACGGTGTGCAGCTTGGCGGGGTCCGCGCCGCAGCGTTCCTGCCAGCGGCGGGCGTGCGCGTTGCCGGGCGTGACGCGTTCGGCGCGCCGGTAGATCTCGGTGGCGAGCCTGCCGTGGAACGCGGCGACGAGGGCACGGACGGCGGGGGCGGAGTCACCGGCGGCCAGGTAGTGCGTCCGCAGCCGCACGCCGTACTCGGTCACCAGCAGCGGTACGCCGTGGAAGTGCCGGGCGAGCAGCCCGGGCAGGGCCGCCGCGCCGCCGGAGGTCGCGTGGCAGAGGTCGACCGCGCCGAGCCCGTCGTCCTCGTACCAGTCGAGCGAGAGGGGGCACAGGGCGCGTTCGAGGTGCGCGGCGACGGCGAGCAGATCCGGTACGCGCGCCTCGCGCGCCGTACGGGGAGCGCCGGGCGCACGACAGGCGCGCTCCAGGGCACGGACGGCGGTCTCGGAACGGAGCGCGCGGACCAGCCCGCCCTCTTCCCGGGCCAGCTCGGCAAGCCCGTACAGAGCGTTGGCGAAACGGTCCGCCTCAAGAGCGGACGTGTCCTGCGGCCCCTCTTCGGCTGCCGCGGACGACAGTCCAGCGGCCGGTGCGGAACCCGCGCACAGCGCGGCGGCCAACTCCCCGTACGCCTCCGTGAAGCGCCGGCGCGCGCGCCGCCCGTATCCGGCACCGTCGTCCTCGGCCGCCCACAGCGGTGCCGTCCGCACCCTGGCGACCTGGGGAGGCAGCGGGATCCAGCCCTCGTTCTCCTGGTGCTCGCTGCGGCTGAGCGCGTAGACGTCGAACTCGTGCTGCCCGAGTCCGCGCACCAGCCGGTCGCACCAGAGCCTGGCATCACCGCTCAGATACGGATAGCCACCCTCCGTAAGCAGTCCGATGCGCACGAGTGCACCCCCGATCTCCCAGTGGGGAGCCGCCGTCGCCCGGCGGCTCGCAGCGGGACGAACGTATGCGGACAAGCCGGTGGGGGGGGGGGGGGGGGGGGGGGGGGGGGGGGGGGGGGGGGGGGGGGGGGGGGGGGGGGGGGGGGGGGGGGGGGGGGGGGGGGGGGGGGGGG